>NZ_JAXCFO010000005.1:0-148493 GCF_056150165.1 Micromonospora xinjiangensis
GCGTGACGACGTCGTCCGCACCGTCGACGACGGCCGCGCCGTGGTCGCCAACATCGCCGGCACCACCACCGACACCGACGGCAACACCCACTCCTTCGAAGGCGGGCACTACATCAGCGTCGTCGGCTACCGCGACGGCGGCCACGAGGTGAAGATCGCTGACTCGGCCGACCCGGCCACCGCCTCCTACTGGGTGAGCGTGGACCACCTGGCCGACTGGATCGCCACCCGCGGCTACTCGGCCAGCTGACCCGAGCAACACACACCAACCGAAAGGGCCGGCCCCCACCAACGGGGGCCGGCCCTGTCCGCGTCTCCACGAGGCGAACGTCGCCGTTCAGCTCGACCCGGCGCGGCGGCCGCGACGGCCCGCACGCGGAGGGCCACCCCGACCAGGGGCGGCCCTTGCTCGTCTCATCGGGGCCCGGCCGAGACGGTGTCGTCGTTCTCGGGCGTGGCCGGGTGTGCGCGCCGGCGCAGCCACCAGGTGCTGCCCGCACCGGCGGCGAGCGCCAGGGCGAGCCCCGCCCAGGAGAGGTCCTTGAGCCAGTGCTCGGCGACCCGGCCGAGGTGGAAGAGCAGGTACGTGGTGGCGAACGCCCAGACCAGGCCGCCGGCCGCGTTGGCGACCAGGAACCGGCGGTACGGCACGTGCAGCGCGCCGGACAGCGGCCCGGCGAGGATCCGCAGCAGCGCGACGAACCGGCCGAAGAAGACGGCCCACACGCCGTGGCGGGCGAACGTCGCCTCGGCGCGAGCGAGCTGGGTCGGGCCGAGGTGTCGCGGGAAGCGTCGACCGAGGCGGGCGAGCAGCGGACGGCCGCCCCGGCGGCCCACCGTGTAGCCCAGCGAGTCGCCGGCGATGGCGCCGAGCGCGGCGGCCGCCGCCACCCACTCGGGCCGGACGACCCCGGTGGCGGCCAGCAGCGCCGCGCTGAGCAGGGTGATTTCGCCGGGCAGCGGTACCCCCATGCTCTCCACCCCGATGATGCCGGCGACGGTCAGGTAGACCGCCAGCGGCGGCAGAGCCACGAGCCAGTGTTGTACGTCGAGCACGCCCACCCTCCCCGGTCCGGCCCTGGAACGCTACCCGTGGCCGGACGGGGGCGGCGAGGTGCGACGACGCGGCGCGGGTCACTCCGCCGGGGCGAGGAACTCCAGCCGGTTGCCGTGGACGTCCTCCGTGTGGAACCGCCGCATCCCGGGCAGTTCGTCGTCGCCCCAGACCACCGGGGCGCCGGCCGCGGCGAGCCGGACGGCCAGGGCGCCCAGGTCGGGGCGGAGCAGGGCGGGGTGGGCCTTGCGGGCGGGCCGGAAGTCGTCCTCGACCCCGAGGTGCAACTCCGCGCCGTGCCCGCTGAACCAGCATCCGCCCCGGGCGGCGAGCGCCGGCGGCTTGGGCTTCTCGGTCATCCCGAGGAGACCGACGTAGAACGCGCGGGACGCGTCCTCGGAGCCGCGCGGACAGGCGAGTTGGACATGGTGGATCATGGAACACCTCCTCGTACCGCAGCGTGGCACGAGGTTGCGTTCATAGCAAGACGGACGTACGGTTTGGTTGAGCGCGGGATGCGGGTAAGTGTTGCCTTACCTCGGCGACACCCCTGCCGGTGCGACAGACTGCTCAGGACTACTCACGGTCGCTGTGTGAAGGAGTACGACGTGGCGAGCCTCGACACCTTCGGTGCGAAGACCCAGCTACGCGTCGGTGACGCGAGCTACGAGATTTTCAAGATCGACAAGGTGGACGGCCACGCCCGGCTGCCGTACAGCTTGAAGATCCTGCTGGAGAACCTGCTGCGGACCGAGGACGGCGCGAACATCACCGCCGACCACATCCGCCAGCTCGGCGCGTGGGAGCCCACCGCCGACCCGAGCGTGGAGATCCAGTTCACCCCGGCGCGGGTGCTCATGCAGGACTTCACCGGCGTGCCCTGCGTGGTCGACCTGGCCACCATGCGCGAGGCCGTCCGCGACCTCGGCGGGGACCCCAGCAAGGTCAACCCGCTCGCCCCCGCCGAGTTGGTCATCGACCACTCGGTCATCGCCGACCTGTTCGGTCGCGAGGACGCCTTCGCCCGCAACGTCGAGCTGGAGTACGAGCGCAACAAGGAGCGCTACCAGTTCCTGCGCTGGGGCCAGACCGCGTTCAACGAGTTCAAGGTCGTCCCGCCCGGCACGGGCATCGTGCACCAGGTCAACATCGAGTACCTGGCCCGCACGATCATGGAGCGCAACGGCCAGGCGTACCCGGACACCGTCGTGGGCACCGACTCGCACACCACGATGGTCAACGGCCTCGGCGTGCTGGGCTGGGGCGTCGGCGGCATCGAGGCCGAGGCCGCGATGCTCGGCCAGCCCGTCAGCATGCTGATCCCGCGGGTCGTCGGCTTCAAGCTCTCCGGCGAGATGCCGGCCGGCACCACCGCCACCGACCTGGTGCTCACCATCACCGAGATGCTGCGCAAGCACGGCGTCGTGGGCAAGTTCGTCGAGTTCTACGGCCCGGGTGTGAGCGCCGTGCCGCTGGCCAACCGCGCCACCATCGGCAACATGTCGCCGGAGTACGGCTCCACCGTCGCCATCTTCCCGATCGACGGGGAGACCATCCGCTACCTCCAGCTGACCGGCCGCAGCGAGCAGCAGGTCGCGCTCGTCGAGGCGTACGCCAAGGAGCAGGGCCTCTGGCACGACCCGGCCGCCGAGCCGGACTACTCCGAGCGGCTCGAGCTGGACCTCAGCACCATCGAACCGTCCCTCGCCGGCCCGAAGCGGCCGCAGGACCGGGTGCCGCTGGGCAGCGCCAAGACGCTGTTCCGCTCGGCGTTGACCGACTACGTGGCCGCCGACGAGACCGGTGGCGACCGCGGCCGCAAGCCGGGCGTGCCACAACAGGAGAAGCCGTTCGGGGTCGAGGGCCACGCCGACGAGGCCAGCGCCGAGTCGTTCCCGGCGAGCGACTCCCCGGCCAACGGCGTGACCGACCCGGCCGACGCCCCGCGCGACCTGGAGACCGCGGCGGTCGGCTCCGGCGGGCGGGCGAGCAACCCGATCCGGGTCACCGGCGCGGACGGCACCGAGTTCGAGCTGGACCACGGCGCCGTGGTGATCGCGGCGATCACCTCCTGCACCAACACCTCGAACCCGCAGGTCATGATCGGCGCGGCCCTGCTGGCGCGCAACGCGGTGGAGCGCGGCCTGTCCCGCAAGCCGTGGGTCAAGACCACCCTGGCGCCCGGCTCCAAGGTCGTCATGGACTACTACGAGCGCGCCGGCCTCACCCCGTACCTGGAGAAGCTCGGCTTCCACCTGGTCGGCTACGGCTGCACCACCTGCATCGGCAACTCGGGCCCGCTGCCGGAGGAGATCTCCGCCGCGGTCAACGAGGCCGACCTCGCGGTCGTCTCGGTGCTCTCCGGCAACCGGAACTTCGAGGGCCGGATCAACCCGGACGTCAAGATGAACTACCTGGCGTCCCCGCCGCTGGTGGTGGCGTACGCGCTGGCCGGCACGATGGACATCGACCTCGCCAACGAGCCCATCGGCGAGGACAGCGCCGGCCAGCCGGTCTTCCTGCGCGACATCTGGCCGAGCAGCGCCGAGATCCAGGACGTCATCGCCTCGGCGATCGGCGCCACCGGGTTCAGCTCCGCGTACGCCGACGTCTTCGCGGGCGACGAGCGCTGGCAGTCCCTGCCCACCCCGACCGGTGACACGTTCGCCTGGGCCGGTGACTCCACCTACGTGCGCAAGCCCCCGTACTTCGAGGGCATGGAGCGGGAGCCGAAGGCCGTCGGCGACATCACCGGCGCGCGCGTGCTGGCCAAGCTCGGCGACTCGGTGACCACCGACCACATCTCCCCGGCCGGCTCGATCAAGCCCGACTCCCCCGCCGGCAAGTACCTCGCGGAGCACGGCGTGGCCCGGCACGAGTTCAACTCGTACGGCTCCCGCCGCGGCAACCACGAGGTGATGATCCGCGGCACCTTCGCCAACATCCGGCTGCGCAACCAGTTGGTGCCCGGCGTCGAGGGCGGCTTCACCGTCAACCACCTGACCGGTGAGCAGACCAGCATCTACGACGCCTCCGTGGCCTACCAGGCCGCGGGCGTCCCGCTGGTGGTGCTCGCCGGCAAGGAGTACGGCTCGGGCTCGTCGCGCGACTGGGCCGCGAAGGGCACCATGCTGCTGGGCGTGAAGGCCGTCATCGCCGAGTCGTACGAGCGGATCCACCGCTCGAACCTCATCGGCATGGGCGTGCTGCCGCTGCAGTTCCCGGCCGGTGAGACCGCCGAGTCGCTCGGCCTGACCGGCACGGAGACGTTCTCCATCACCGGGGTGACCGCGCTGAACGACGGCACGACGCCGCGTACGGTCAAGGTGACCACGGACAGCGGCATCGAGTTCGACGCCGTCGTCCGCATCGACACGCCGGGTGAGGCGGACTACTACCGGCACGGCGGCATCCTGCAGTTCGTGCTGCGCCGCATGATCGCCGCCTGACGCACCACGCACCAGGGCCCCTCCCGCTCGGCGGGGAGGGGCCCTGTTCGTCGTCGGCGCGCCGGGCCCGGCTCGGCCCGGCGCACCGATCAGCCGTTCGCGCGGCGTGCGTCCCGGGTCTTCATGGCGTGCTCCAGCAGGGTGATGAGCACCTCCTTGCTCGACTCCCGCCTGCGGGCGTCGCAGAGCAGCACCGGCACACCCGGGTCCAGGTTCAGCGCGGCCTGCACCTCGTCCAGCCGGTACTGCTTGGCCCCCTCGAAGCAGTTCACCGCGACCACGAACGGCGTCCCCCGCCCCTCGAAGTAGTCGATGGAGGGGAAGCAGTCGGCCAGGCGGCGCGTGTCGGCGAGCACCACCGCTCCGATCGCGCCGAGCGCCAGTTCGTCCCAGACGAACCAGAACCGGTCCTGCCCCGGCGTGCCGAAGAGGTAGAGCACGAGGTCGTCGCTGATGGTGATGCGACCGAAGTCCATCGCGACCGTGGTCGTCGACTTGCTCTCCACCCCGGACAGGTCGTCGATCCCGACGCCGGACTCGGTCAGGACCTCCTCCGTACGCAACGGGCGGGTCTCGCTGACCGCGCCGACCATGGTGGTCTTGCCCACGCCGAAGCCGCCCGCGATCAGGATCTTGATCGCGGTGGGCAGTGGGGTCGCTCCCGCCGGCCGCTCAGAGGGCCCGTAGTCCATTGATAACCGCCTCGAAAACACTGTTGTCGGGAAGCCCGGCCGAGGTGCGCGGCTCGCGGACCTGGACCAGGTTGCGGGCCACCAGATCACCCAGCAGGACCCGGATGGTGCCCACCGGAAGGTCCAGGTGGGCGGCGATCTCGGCGACGGACTGCATGCGCTGGCACAGCCCCACGATCGCCACGTGCTCCGGCCCCAGGCCGATTTCCGCGCTGACGTCGGCGCGGGTCGCCGTGACCAGAGAGATCAGGTCGAATGTGCCGGTGACCGGGCGGGCGCGGCCACGTGTGACCGCGTACGGACGCACCACCGGCCCGGCATGGTCGTCCACCCACTGGTGCTCCGCGGGCTCCCCGTGCACTGTCATCGCGGCTACTTCTCGCCGCTCGGCTGCTCGGCCGTCCGCGTGGGCGAGGCCACGTGCTTGCCGACCCGCGTGACGAGCATCGCCATCTCGTACGCGATCAGCCCGACGTCGGCGTCCTCACTGGCCAGTACCGCGAGGCAGGCGTTGCGGCCGGCGGCTGTGACGAAGAGGAACGAGGACTGCATTTCAATGATCGTCTGCTGCACCTGGCCGCCACCGAAGCGCTTGCCCGCACCTCGGGCCAGGCTCTGAATTCCGGCCGCCATCGCGGCCAGGTGCTCACCGTCGTCCCGGCTGAGCCCCTGCGAGGAGGCCATCAACAGGCCGTCCGTCGACAGCGCGACCGCATGCTCGGCCTGCTTCACCCGGCCGACCAGATCATCCAGCAACCACGTCAGGTCGGCACCCGATGCCGTCTTCTGGGCCACTCGTCGTCCTCTTCTCCCACGGCTCATGTAGCCGTTCTGGTCTGGACCTCACCGTTCCGTCGCGGGCGGAGGCACCGCACCGCCGGCACAGGTCAGGTCGCTCGCTGCTCGTCAGCGTCCGTGCCCGCCCCGGGCTCGCCCGCGTCGTCGCCACCCAGCAGGCGGGCGGCCTCCGTCCGTCCGCGGCGGGTCCCGGTCTGGTACGAGCTCATCATCCGGCGCACCTGCTCCGGTGGCCGCACCATCTCCTCTTCCTCATCGGCGATGGCCGCGGCCGGATCGTCACGCAGTTCGGGAACGATGTTCGCCTGGCGTACCCGCACGGGCAGGCCCGAGTCGGTCTGCGACGGCTCGGCCCGTGACGGGAGCGGGCCGCCCTCCGGCCGCGTGGGCGCGGGCGTCTCCGCCGCGGCGCGGGGCACCGCCATCGGCAGGCCGGTCGGCACTGTCGGGCCCTCCAGCGCCGCCTGCGGCGGCTCCGGTCCCCGCCGCGTGCGGGTGGGCAACCCCTGCTCGGTCGGGCCACCGTTCCGGTTCCGGGTAGGCAACGTCCCTCCGTCACCACTCTCGTCGGTGTCCGGCGCGGGCGGCGCCGGCTCCTCGCGTACCGGCGGCTCGGCCAGGGCGACCGGCGCGGCGGCCGGGGCCGCCACGGCCGGGGCGGCGGTCACCGTCTCGGTGGGTGCGGCGGCGGGCCGGGCGGCGGCCGGAAGGCCGCCGGAGACCTCCGGGTCGTCGCCGGCGTCGGTGACCAGGTCGACCGGGATCAGCACCACGGCGGTGGTGCCGCCGTACGCTGACTCCTTCAGCTGCACCTTCACGCCGTGCCGCTCGGTCAGCCGGCTCACCACGTAGAGCCCCAACCGGGAGGCGGTGGCGAGGTTCAGCTCGGACTGGTCGGTGATCCGGTGGTTCGCCGCGGCCAGGTCCTCGGGGCTCATCCCGAGACCCCGGTCCTCGATCTCGATGGCGAACCCGTTGGCCACCATCTGGCCGCGCACCTCGACCGTGGTGTTGGGCGGGGAGAACGACAAGCCGTTCTCGATGAGCTCCGCGAGCAGGTGGATGACGTCGCCGACGGCCCGGCCGGCGAGCGACACCCGACCGATGGGCAGCACGTTGACCCGGGTGTAGTCCTCGACCTCGGCGACCGCGCCCCGGATCACGTCCACCATCGGCACGTTGCGCCGCCAGGCCCGGCCCGGCGTGGAACCGGAGAGCACGATCAGGTTCTCCGCGTTGCGCCGCATCCGGGTGGCGAGGTGGTCGACCCGGAACAGGTCCTCCAGCTCCTCGGCGTCCTGCTCGCGCCGCTCCATCGCGTCCAGCAGCGTGAGCTGGCGGTGCACCAGCGCCTGCGTCCGCCGCGCCAGGCTGAGGAACACCTCGCGTACGCTGCGGCGCAGCTCGGCCTGCTCGACGGCCGTACGGATCGCGGTCTCCTGGACCACGTTGAACGCCTTGCCCACCTGGCCGATCTCGTCGTCGCCGAACTCGAGCGGGGGCGCCTCCTTGGCCACGTCGACCTCCTCGCCGTGGCCGAGTCGCTCCACCACGTTGGGCAGACGCTCGTTGGCCAGGCGGAAGGCCGCCTCACGCAGCCGCTCCAGCTGGCGCAGCAGGGCACGGGCCGTGGTGATCGAGACGATGATCGAGGCGACGACGGCGATCAGGCCGAGACCGGCGGCGAGCACCAGCCGCACGATCACGCCGATGGCGACCGGCATCGCCCGGGAAACCACGTCCTCGCCACCGGCGATGATGACGTCGCGCACGCTCTGCATGGCCGGCGTGACGGCGTCGTTCCACTCGGCCGCCTGCACCGGCGGGCGCCCGGGGACGTTGCGGGCCTGGACGATCTCGTTCTCCAGGGCCTGGAACCGCTGGAACACGTCCCCGGCGACCACCCGCTCGTAACGTTCCCGGTCGCCGCGCGCCAGGTCGATCGCCGTCTGCCCGGTGGTGTACCGCTGCGCGCCCACGAGCTGCGCGAACTGCGCCTGCTCGGCCACGGTGATCCGGCCGGCCGCGAGCGCCCCGCTGAGCAGGGCGTCCTCCTGCGACAGCAGCTCCCGGGCGCGGTTGAGGTTGATCAGGGCCGCGGTCTCCTTGGCGATCTGCGGATCGTCCAGACCGCCGAGCGCGTCGAACACGCGGAAGATCGAGTCGATGACTCCGACGTACGCCGCCATGGTCGTGGCGCGGTCGATGGTGCGGGCGTCGACCCCGGCCCGGGTCTCACCCAGCCGGTCCAGATCCGTGAGAAGCTCGTCGATCCGGCGCTCGAGCTGCTCGCTCGCCGGCAGCTCGGTGCGCCAGTCCCGCACCGACTCCCGGAACGCGGTGGCGTAGCCGTCGGTGCGCCGCCGCTCCGCGGCGAGTTCCTCCAGCTGCCCCGCGTCCGGGCCGCCCAGGTAGGCCAACGACAGCCGGCGTTCCTTCTGCAGCTGCACGAGCAGCGGGTCGCTCGGCTCGAAGACCCGGGCGTTCAGGGTCTGGACGCCGAGCAGGTTGAACCCGTCCCGGACGGTGACCCATGCCGCGAAGGCCCAGAGCGCCACCAGCGACACGAGCAGGGCAACGACTTTGGTACGGAGATTCGTACTGCGGGAACCCATCACACCGTCCTGGCCGGATATCTGGTCATGTGTGCCCGAGCATGGGTATCGGTGCACGTATCGACTCCGGCGCACGCTAGCAGTGTCGGGTAGTTCACTCAAGCGGTCCTGATCATGGCTCTGCCGGTTAAGGTCACGCGCCCCTCAGCCGTCCGCCCCACCGTCGTCGGCGAGGAAGCGCGCGGCAACCACCGCGGCCTGCACCACCACGGTCGGGCGGTACAAATCCTTGTCGTGCCACAGCTCCGGCCCGTCGTCGGTGTTGTCCACCCTGGACAACCAGGCCGCTCCCCGCGCGACGGCGGCGCCCACTGACGGGCTGCCCCGGTGTCCCGAGGCGAGCAGCGTCTGCACGGCGTACGCGGTCTCCTCCGCGCTGCCGCCCCAGCGGCCCCACGAGCCGTCCGGCCGCTGGCCGGCCAGCACCCAGGTCGCCGCCCGGTCGACGGCGCGCCGGGCCGCATCGGAGCCGCCGTACTCGCCCAGGGCCAGCACCGCGCAGCAGGTCGCGTAGTAGGGCGAGGCGTGCCACCGGTCCGTCCAGCGGCCGTCCGGCTCCTGCTGCGCCACCAGCCAGTCGGTCACCCGACCCACCGCCGACCCGAGCCAGGGCGCGGCCGGCCCGCCGTGCGGCAGCAGGTGCCCGAGCGCGTCGAGCACGTGGGCGTTGGTGGTGACGGAGGCGCCGTCCTCCCCCGGCCAGGTGCAGAAGTGCGCGCCGGTGTCGTACGGCCGAAGCACCTCCGGGTCCACCGGATGGCCGAGTCGGGCCAGCGCGTAGAGCGTGACCGACGTCGTGTCCGCGTCGGCCGGCAGGCCGGGCCCGGTGGGTGTGCCGGCCGGCCCGAGGGCACCGCGCAGTTCGTCTGCCAGGACGGTGGGCACCCGCACCGGCACGCCGGCCCGGGAGAGCGCGCCGAGCACCCAGGAGCGCTCGAAGACGGTGATCGGGCTGGCGCAGGGCACCGGTCCCCCGTACTGCCGGACCAGGGCCTCCAGGTAGCGCCGTCCCGGCTCGGCGGGGTCGGGCTCGGAACCGAGCCAGGCCGCCGTCGCCGCCGGGGAGGCGCCCACGGTGCCCGGTCCGACCGGGCCGAAGCCGGCCGCCCGTCGCGCGGCCGGCCCGACCACCTCCAGGGCGTGCGCGAGCTTCTCCGGCAGGGGGCGGCCGGCGGCGAGCAGCAGGCGTACGCCGTCCAGCCGCCGGTGGTCCATGCCGTCGGGCAGGGGCAGCCGGCCGGCGCCCCGCCAGCGCGCGAGATCCGCGTGCGCCGGCGGCGCGTCGAGGTGCTCGGCGACCAGGTCCGTGAGGGCGGGCACGATCAGGTCCGTCGCGGGCAGGTCCGGCGGCCGCGGCGCGGCGGGACCGGTGAGGGTGTCGCGCAGCGCGCGGAGTCCGTCGTATACGGCGTGTGCGACGGCGTCCCGTCCGACGGGGCAGTCGTCGCCGCGACGCAGCGCGGTCAGCAGCGCCTCCGTGGCGCTGAGCGTGGGCACCAGGGCGTAGCCGCCGGGACCGCCCCACGCGCCGTCCGGGCGCTGCCGCCGCACCAACCAGGCGATCCGCTCGCCGTGCCCGGCGAGCCACGGCGCCAGGCTGACCAGCCGTCCCGTCTCGTAGACCGACGGGGACGAGCGCCCGGCCGGCTCCGCCAGCATCGCGTCGACCAGCGCGGCGGCCGGGCTGGTCGCCGGTGCCCGGTCGACCAGGACGGCACCCACCCCACCGGAGCGCGGGGAACGCTCCTCGAACCGGCTCCCGCTCATCGGCTGCCCCAGAAGTCCGTCGAACCGTAGAAACCGCTGGTGTAGCCGAGCTGCCGGGTCAGGTACGTGGCCTCGCGCGGGCAGTGGCCGGCCAGGTCGGCGAGGGCCTTGCGGGCGCCGTCGGTCAGCTCGGCCGCGCGCCGCGTGACCTCCGCCGGGTCCCCCACGAGGGTGATGGCGTTGAGGTCGCCCCACTCCCGGTCCCGGTCGTGGGTGGCGAGGTCGTTGACCAGTCGCAGCACGCGCTGCACCCGGTCGCTGGCGTCGACGAGGTCCGGCAGTCGACGGTGGACGGCGGCGTCGCCGGTACGGATCCAGTGCGCGACGTTGACCACGGTGCAGGCGAGGTTGTCGGCGTTGTCGAGGTACTTCTCGTAGGTCGGCGGCGCTCCGGCCGCCGTGGACTCCCGCCAGTCCCACTCCCGCGCCATCGCGGTCACTGTGCGCTGGACGGCGTCCCGCCAGACGCCCCGCGCGTCGGCGTAGCCCGGCGCGCGGGCCAGCTCGTCGCGCAGCTCGGCGAGGAACCGTCCCAGCGGGTCCTCCGCGGCCGGCGCCGCGCCGTCGACCACGGCGAGCGTGTCGGCCACCACCTGGTCGACGTCCTCACGCGACTTCGCGAGGTAGTCGACCTGCCAGTCGAGCGCGAACCCCCAGAGCACCGCCCGGTTGGCGAACCGCAGCTCCTCGGGCGTGCACCAGGGGGAGCTGAAGGCCATCGCCATGGCGATGCTGCTGTAGAGGGCCGGGTCGAACGGACGGGCGGAGAAGAGCTCCGGGTGGGCGGCCGCCTGCCGCTGGAGGTCGCGCTGCCCCTTCGCGGCGAGCGCGCAGATGCGGCCCTGCTCGGCGGCGAGCGTGATCTCGTCGTCTGCTCGGTGTGTCGTCATGTCAGGCCGCGTCCGCCATGCTGGTGAGCGTCAGCTCCACCCGGGTACGCGGCCGCAACGCGGCGGCCAGGCGCAGGCCCGGCACACCGGAGCGGCGCAGCCGGAACCGGTAGCGGCTCAGCATCGTGGCGAGGATGAGCTGCGCCTCCAGATAGAACAGGTACATGCCGAGGCACTGGTGCGGCCCGCCGCCGAAGGGGAAGTGGGCGTAGCGGTGCCGGGCACGGACCCGCTCCGGGAGGAACCGGTCCGGGTCGAACTCGTCCGGGCGGTCCCAGAACGCCGTCATCCGCTGGGTGATCAGAGGGCTGGCGACCATGGTGGCGCCGGCTTCCACCCGCACACCGTCGATCACGTCGTCCGCCACCGCGCGCCGCGGGATGATCCAGCCGATCGGGTAGAGGCGCAGCAGCTCGTCCAGCACCATCCGGGTGTACGGCAGGTGGTCGAGGTGTTCCCGCCGGACGGGCCCGTCGCCCACCACCCGCGCGATCTCGTCGTACAGCCGCTCGGCGACGTCGGGGCGCTCGTCCAGGTGCGGCCACAGCCAGGTGAGCACGTTGATCGTGGTCTCGGTGGTGGCCGCGAACATCGCCACCGTGTCGTTGCGTACCTGCTGTTCGCTGAGCTGACGGCCGTCCTCGGTGCGCGCCCGCCAGAGCGTGGAGATGACGTCGTCGCCCTCCTCGGCGTTCGCCTTGGAGGCGCGCACGATCGGCAGCAGGACGTCGTCCACGATCCGCTTGGCGCGGCGGAACGGCCGGTCGCCGGGCATCGGCACGGAGAGCGGCGCGAACGGCACGACGATCCGTGGGATCACCGCGGTGGCGATGACGTCCTGCGCGTCGACCACCCGCATCGCGTCCGGCACGGAGATCTTGTCGCCGAAGAGCACCTTCATGATGGCGCGGCAGACGATGCGGGCCTGTTCGGCTCCGATGTCGACGGTCCGGCCGTCCCGCGACGGCTCGTCGAGCTCGTCGACCGCCTCGCGGATCGCCTCGGCCATGCCGTCGACCAGTGCCTCGACCCGCTTGGCCGTGAACATCGGCTGGAGCATCTTCCGGCTGGCCGACCAGATCTGCCCCTCGCCGAGGATGCCCTCGCCGAACAGCCGCTTCACGGGTCGCCAGAACAGGCCGTCGCCGGCGCGCTCGTAGTTGTCCGACCGCTCGCGCAGGACGTGCTGCACGTGGCGCGGGTGGGTGACCAGGTACGGCCGGAACGAGCCCAGGTTGAGCCGGACGAGTTCCCCGCCGGTGCGGTTGCCGACGCCGATCAGCGCGCGGGCCGGGTCACGGAGCAGGCTCGGCACCATCCTGTGTAGCGGCACCGTGCGCGCTCGTCGAGTGCGGAACTTCCCGGAATCTTCCGATTGCACCTGCGCGGAACCCCCTTTTGGGTACTGTCCGTCGTGGTCCGACTATGTGGAGTCATGACTCAGGCGAGCATGCCATTGCGGCGTCAACCTTCACCAGTCGCGCGCAGAGAAATTTTCATGGTCGAGAAACGCGTCCCTGGTAATCGCCTCGACGCCAGTGACGCATCTCGCAGATCCCGCGGACGGCGTCCGCCGCCCCCGCCGCCCCGCCCCCGCCCTCGCCCCCATTGCGATGATCAAGAGTTCGCGTCATGCGCGGGCCGGTTCATGACGCCACCCTCTTGATCACCGCACCGCCAGGGGGTAGGCGCCGGCAGGCGGGGAGGCCGTCAGGCGGGGGGAGGGGAACCAGCACGGGTTGGGGCACCCTGTGACAGGCTCATGGTCATGGACGACAAGACCATCCTGAACCGGATCTCCGAGCTGGTCGACGAGGAACACCGGCTGCGCGCGGCCGCGCAGGCCCACGAGCAGGGCACCGACGAGGAGGCCCAGAACCGCCTGCGCGAGCTGGAGGAGTCCCTCGACCAGTGCTGGGACCTGCTGCGCCGCCGCCGGGCCGCCCGGTCCACCCACGGCGACCCCGACGCCCAGGGCGTACGCCCCAAGCCCGAGGTCGAACGCTACCTGCAGTGACCCGGGCGGGCGGACCGGGCGGGTGTACCGCCGCCCGGTCCGCCTGGCTCAGCGGATTCCCGCCTCGCGCAGCAACTCCCCCGTCAGCGCGGCCGGGTCGACCAGGTCGGCCGGCAGCCCTCGCGCCGCGAACCAGGTGCTGACCACCCGTACGTCCCGGGCCAGGAACTCGGGCCCCTGCGGGTTGCCCACCACGTCGACCACCTGGGGCAGGTCGATCATGACGAGCCGGTCGCCGTGCACCAGCAGGTTGTACGGCGACAGGTCCCCGTGCGCGTACCCGGCACGCGCCAGCACGACCAGCGCGTCGACCAGCTGGCTCCAGAGGTCACGCAGGCCCGCCGCGTCCGGCCGCAGCTGGGCCAGCCGGGGCGCCGCCCGCCCCTCCTCCGCGTCGCCCAGGAACTCCAGCATCAGCTCGGTGCCGCGCAGCTGCACGGGGTAGGGCACGGCGATCGTGCCGTGGGTGGCCCCGATCTCCCAGAGTCGGGTCAGCGCGGCGAACTCGGCGGCCGCCCACTGCCCGGCGATCATCTGCCGGCCGAACGCGGTGCGGCCGGCCATCGCCCGGTTTTCCCGGGAGCGGCGTACCCGCCGCCCCTCCAGGTAGCCGGCGTCGCGGTGGAACAGCCGGTGCTCCGCGTCCCGGTAGCGCTTGGCCGCCAGCAGGCAGGAGCGGTCGGTCCCGGGCACCGCCCGGCGGACCAGGTGGACGTCGGCCTCCTTGCCCGTCTTGAGCACGCCGAGGTCGACGTCCTTCGCGGCCAGCTCGGTGACCAGCCAGGCGGGGTGTGGCTCCGGGCCGTGCACGGCATCGTCCCAGGACGACCAGCGTTCGCCGGTCTCCGGGTCGGGTTCGTCGTCGGGTTCCGCGAGCGGCTCGGGCCGCCGCGCGCCCTTCAGGAACTGTGGTTCGTCGTCGTCGAAGCGGCGCCTGCCGCGGGTCCGGCGCTCCTGCGCCGGAGAGTCGTAATCGCGCACTGCGGTGCTTGTCCCTTGTTCGAGGCTGATGGAGGCAGGTGGGAACGACCTGCGAAGACGGCCATGACCGACCCCCTCTCCTCGACCGGGCGCACGCCCGGGTGCACGATGCGGGACCCATGCTCGCCGGCCGCCGGGGCACGGTCAACCGATTTACGACGGCAACGTGGCGGCCGCTGGCGTGCGGGCGGCGAACCTCTAGCGCGCCAGCACGGTGGCGACGGCGGCGATCAATCCGTCCGCCGTACGCGTCGGCCGGAAACGGTCGTCGGTCCACGTACGCCCTCGGTGCAGCCAGACACTGGGCAGGCCGACGGCCGTCGCGCCCCCGATGTCCGCCTCCGGGCTGTCGCCGACCACCCAGGCGCCGCGCAGCGGCATCCGGACCCGCTGGGCCGCCAGCGCGAAGATGCGCGGGTTCGGCTTGCTGACCCCAGCCTCCTCGGAGAGGACCCAGTCGGCCACGTACCGGTCCAGCCCGGTCTTACGAATCTTGGCTTCCTCCTGGCGCACGGTGCCGTTCGCGACCACCACGGGCACCCAGCCGGCCTCGTCGGCGATCCGCAGCGCGCACGCGATCAACGGGTCGAGCCGGGTGTGCGCCACCAGGCCGTCGTGCAGCTCCTCGACCAGGTCGATCGAGGGGATGCGCAACCCGTAGCGGTCCCGGATCGCGTCGGCCACGTCCCAGCGGTCGGTCAGCCCGTCGGCATCGACGGACAGCAGCCAGTCGATGTCGGTGGGGGGCGCGCCGACGCGGTCGAGGAAGCGCTGCCCCCAGGTGCGGAACGGCCCGGCCCGGTCGAGCAGGGTGTTGTCCAGGTCCAGGAGGAGCAGTGGCACTCGGGCACCCTACGGGACCGGGGCGGTCCGCCGACAGATCCGTTGTGTGAACTCCTCAACCCACCAGCGACAGCCGGGTGGACCCCTGGTCGGGAAGCCGGTCGAGGAGCATCGAGTGCGCCGCCCGGGTGGCCGCCAGTTGGGCCGGCTCCAGCGTCGCGGTCAGCACCTCCTCACCCGTGTCGGCGCCGCGGGCCAGCGGCCGCCCCTCCGGGTCGTAGACGGCGGCGCCCCCGTTGAACCGCCACGGGTCCGCACCGCCGGAGGAGTTGGCGAACACGACGTACATGGTGTTGTCGAGCGCCCGGGCCGCGTAGTAGAGGTCGCGCCGGTGCTCGGACCCGGCCAGGTAGCCGCTCGGGCAGAGGTAGCCGTGCGCGCCGTCGGCCGCGGCGGCCCGGCCGTGCTCGGGGAAGCAGCCGTCGTAGCAGATGCCCAGCCCGAACCGCCAGCCGTCGACGAGCAGGGTGGCGCCCCGCGTGCCGGGGCTGAACAGCGCCCGCTCGCTGCCCCAGAGCTGCTGCTTGTCGTAGCCCACCCGCACCGCGCCGCCGCGGTCGACGACCAGGGACGAGATGGTCCGCCGCCCGTCGGGGTGGCGGACCGCCGCGCCGATCACGACGGTCACGCCGCCGGCGGTGGCCGCGGCGCACAGCGGGGCCAGGCGCGGGTCGGTGACGTCCCGGTCCGCGGAGGCCGCCACGTCGGTGGCGGCGGGGTCGGCCGCGAGGGCCGGCGGGTGGTAGGCGGGCAGGAAGAGCTCGGGCAGCACGGCGATCCGGGCGCCCATGCCGGCGGCCCGGGCGACGAGGCGGGCTGCGGTGGCCGCGTTGGCGGCGACGTCTCCGGGGACCGGCTCCGCCTGCACGGTGGCGACGGTCAGCGGCGCGGGAGGCGCGGTGGCGGGGGGTGGCGTCACGGGGCGATGGTAGACCGGCGCACCGACACCGCACGATCGCAATCCCAAGCCGTACGTACGGTTTGCATCACCCGAGGTCAGCTGGGACCATCGAGGCGTGCCCAGAGTAAGCCAGGACCAGCTCGACGCGCGGCGGCAGGAGATCCTCGCCGCCTCTCGGGCGTGTTTCGCCCGGCACGGCTACGAGGGCGCCACCGTGCGCCGGCTCGAGGAGGCCACCGGGCTCTCCCGCGGAGCCATCTTCCACCACTTCCGCGACAAGGACTCGCTCTTCCTCGCCGTCGCCGAGGACGACGCGGTGGCGATGGTCGAGACGGTGGCCCGCAACGGTCTGGTCCAGGTGATGCGGGACCTGCTGGCCCGGGCGATGTCGCCCGACACCACAGGGTGGCTGGGCACCCAGCTGGAGGTGTCCCGGCGGCTGCGGACCGATCCCGCCTTCGCCCGCCGCTGGGCCGAGCGGTCCGCGGCGATCGCCGAAGCCACCCGGGAGCGGTTGGCCCGGCAGCGGGACGCCGGCGTCCTGCGCGAGGACGTCCCGATCGACGTGCTCGCCCAGTTCCTCGAACTCGCCTACGACGGCCTGGTGCTGCACCTCGCGATGGGGCGCCCCGCCGGCGACCTCGGGCCGGTGCTCGACCTCGTCGAGGAGGCGGTACGCCGCCGCTGAACCGCGTCGACACCCGGGCACGCCCCGTGTCGACGTGCACGGCGGACGCCGGGGCCGTGGAGATGGCGGGCCTGCTCCACAATGGTGCCGCCGACCCTCCCGGTGAAGGAGCGACCGATGACCGATCTCGCCGCCACGGGCGACACCTGGGGCATCCCCGGCCCGACGTTCCTCCGGTTCTACCTCGCCGCGGCCGCCATCGTGGTGGTCCTCGCGGTGGTGCACCGGATCCGGCTCTTCGCCGGCTCCCGTGACGCCGACACCCGGCCGATCGGTCCGCAACAGGCGGCGTACCTCAACGGAGGCGACGCGCTCGCGGTGCACGCCGCGGTCGGTGGCCTGCGCGGCAGCGAGGCGATCGGCGTCGGCACCGACCGTCGGCTGACGGTGACCGGGCCGATGCCGGCCGGGGTCACCCCGCTGGAGCGGGCGGTCCACCAGGCCGCCGGTCGGCGGGCCCGCGTCCGTGAGCTGCGGCAGGACCAGCGGGTGAGCCGCGCGCTCGACGAGCTGCGCGCGGGTCTCGAAGAGCGTGGCCTGCTGGTGTCGCCGGCACAGCGCGCCTCCGCGCAGCGCCCCGCGTACGCCCTGATCGTGCTGCTCATCGTCGGTGGGGTGCGGGCGTTCATCGGCCTCACCAACGGTCGACCCACCGGCTACCTGATGCTCAGCCTGGTGCCGCTCTTCGTGATCCTGCTGTTCCTGGGCCGCGTGCCGCGGGTGACCCCGGCCGGCCGGCGGGCCCTTCGCGACCTGCGCCGCCAGCACGTCCACCTCGCCCCGTCGTCCGCCCCGGCCTACGCCACGTACGGCGCGGCCGGCGCGGCCATGGGCGTCGCGCTCTTCGGCACCGCGTCGCTCTGGGCGCTCGACCCGGGCTTCGCCGAGCAGGCCGAGATCCAGCGGCAGGCGATGACGGGCGGCGGTGGCTACACCGGCGGCGGTGGCTCGGGCGACGGGGGCGGCAGCTCCTGCGGCGGCGGCAGCTCCTGTGGGGGCGGGTGCGGCGGAGGCGGGTGCGGCGGATGACCGGCCCGACCGGTGTCGGCATCGGTTGGCGTCCCGAGATCGCCGGTTTCGTCGCCGAGCTGCCCGGGCTGCGCTTCGTCGAGGTGGTGGCGGAGTCGCTCGACGCGTCCGGTCCGCTGCCGCCGGGGCTCGCGGACCTGCGGACGCGGGGCGTGACCGTCGTACCGCACGGGGTGCGGCTCTCCCTCGGTGGCGCGGAACCGGTCGAACCCGCCCGGGTCGCCCACCTCGCCGCGGTGGCCGAGCTGGCGGGCGCGCCGCTGGTCAGCGAGCACATCGCCTTCGTCCGGGCCGGCGGGCTGGAGGCCGGGCACCTGCTGCCGCTGCCGCGCAGCCGCGCGGCGGTCGACGTGGTCTGCGCCAACGTGGCCCGGGTCCAGGAGCAGCTGCCCGTGCCGATCGCGTTGGAGCCGATCGCCGCGCTCTTCGACTGGCCCGACGACGAACTCGACGAGGCGTCCTTCCTCACCGAGATCCTGGAACGCACCGGGGCGTTGCTGCTCCTCGACGTCGCCAACGTGTACGCCAACGCGCGCAACCGCGGCGGCGACCCGCTCGACCTGCTCGACCGGCTTCCGCTGGAGCGCGTCGCGTACGCGCACGTGGCCGGCGGCGCAGAGCACGGCGGCTACTACCACGACACGCACACCGACCCGGTGCCGTCCGCCGTGCTGGAGCTGGTCGGCGAACTCTGCGCCCGGCGGCGGCCACCGGCGCTGCTGCTCGAACGCGACGGCGCCTACCCACCGGCCGCCGTGCTCCGCGCCGAGCTCGACGCCCTCGCGACCGCGGCGGGCTTCCCGGTGGTGACGTGAGCGCCACGGGACGGCCCCGGCCGGCGGACCCGGCCACCCGGCGGGCCGGCGGGGCGGAGCGGTCGGTCGACCCGGCCACCCGGCGGGCCGGCGGGGCGGAGCGGTCGGAAGACCTGGCCGCACGGCAGGCGGAGCTGGTCGCCGCGCTGGTCGCCGGCGCTCCGGTCCCGCCCGGATTCGCACCGGGGCCGCTGGCCGCGGCACGCGCCGCGCTGCTGCGCAAACGCGCCGGGGACGTGGCCCGGCACTGGCCGCTGCTCGCCGCCTCGCTCGGCGACGCCTGGCCGGCGACGTTCGCCGGCTGGGCGGCCGACCGGCCGACCGGAGGGTCGCTGCGCGACGGCTGGGACCTGGCCCGCGCGCTGCGCGACCAGGGCGCCCTGCCGCCACTGGGCGCCGAGGAGCTGGCCCTCCGGGAGGCCCGTGCCCGCTACGACGGCAGCCGCCCGCCGCGACCCCGGCGGCTGCCCGCGCTGGGCCGCGCCGGCGGTGCCCTCGCCGTGCAGCTCGCCGGTCGGGTACGACTGCTGCGTCCGGCCCGCCGCGACGCCCCCGACACCGCGGGTCGCCGTCGCTGACCGCCGTACGGCAGGATCGGCAGCATGGATCTCGGACTCAGCGAACGGGTGTACGTGTTGACCGGCGCCTCCCGCGGCCTCGGCTACGCGACCGCGGAGTGCCTGGTCGCCGACGGGGCCCGCGTGGTGCTCTCGGCCCGGGACGGCGACGCGGTCGCGGCCGCCGCCCAGCGGCTCGGCGGCCCGGAGCGGGCGGTCGGGGTGACGGCAGACCTGGGCGACCCGAGCACACCGGCGCGCCTGGTCGCCGCGGCCACGGAGCACTTCGGCCGGCTCGACGGCGCGCTCGTCTCGGTCGGCGGCCCGCCTCCGGGCAGCGCCGCGACGGTCACCGACGAGCAGTGGCGCACGTCGTTCGAGACGATCTTCCTCGGCACCATCCGGATGGTCCGGGAGGTCACCGCCAACCTCACCGACGGCGGCGCGATCGGGCTGGTCCTCTCCACGTCGGCCCGCAGCCCCGTGCCCGGGCTGGGCATCTCCAACGGCCTGCGCCCCGGCCTGGTCGGCGCCGCCAAGGACATCGCCGACGAGTGCGGGCCCCGCGGCGTACGGGTCGTGGGCCTGCTCCCCGGCCGGATCCTCACCGACCGCAACCGGGAGCTGCTGGCCGCCGCCGGCGACCCCGGCCTGGCCCTCGTCGAGATCGAGGCCGGCATTCCGTTGCGCCGGATCGGCGACCCCGCCGAGTTCGGTCGCGTCGCCGCGTTCGTCCTCTCCCCCGCCGCCAGCTACCTCACCGGGATCACCATTCCCGTCGACGGCGGCGCGCTGCGCGGCCTGTGAACACGGATCCGCCCGGTGGGCGCGGGCCCGGCCGGTCGCGTCCGGGCGCCGGCGCGCCCGGCGACCGCCGACCGGGCTCGCTGCCCTCGTCCGACCGTCGACCCGCCTCGGCGGCGGGGCCGTCCGGCCGCTATCCCCGGCCCACCAGGGAGGAGCTCGCGGCCGCCGCCGACCGCCTCCTCCCCGACGTCATCGCGCCCGGGCTCGACGTGCTCTTCGTGGGCATCAACCCGGGCCTCTGGTCGGCGGCCACCGGCTGGCACTTCGCGCGGCCGGGCAACCGGTTCTGGCCGGCGCTGTACCGCGGCGGCTTCACCCCTCGGCTGCTGCACCCGAGTGAGCAGGACGAGCTGCCCGGGTACGGGCTCGGGATCACCAACATGGTGGCCCGGGCGAGTGCCCGCGCCGACGAGCTGACCGCCGCCGAACTGGTCGACGGGGCGCGGATCCTGCGGGACAAGGTCGCCCGGTACCAGCCCCGTTGGGTGGCCGTCGTCGGGGTGACCGCCTACCGGATCGGGTTCGCCCGACCGAAGGCCACCTTCGGCGCCCAGCCGGAGCGGCTGGCCGACGCCCGGCTCTGGGTGCTGCCCAACCCGAGCGGCCTGAACGCCCACTTCACCCCGGAGAGCCTGGGCGCCGCCTTCGCCGAGCTGCGCCAGGCGTCGACCGCGCTCTGACCGGCGACGACGGGCAGGGCCCCGGGCCGCCGGGTTTCGCGGGAGCCGTCGTCAGTTCGCCGCGGCCGGCGGGAGCGCCTCGTCGGCGAGGTAGGTGCCCATCGGCATGACCACGGGCTCGGGACCGGTCGCGTCGACGTACGGAGTGGGCGAGTCGGCGACCGCGAACTGCGTGCGGTAGAGCTCGGCGTAGAGCCCCCCGACCGCGACCAGCTCCTCGTGCCGGCCCCGCTCGACGATCCGGCCGCCGTCGAGCACCAGGATCTGGTCGGCGTCCCGGACCGTGGAGAGCCGGTGGGCGATCACCAGCGCGGTACGCCCGGCCAGCGCCACCGACAACGCGCGCTGGACGGCGGCCTCGCTCTCCGAGTCGAGGTGTGCGGTCGCCTCGTCGAGGATGACGATCGACGGCGCCTTGAGCAGCAGTCGGGCGATGGCGATGCGCTGCTTCTCCCCGCCGGAGAAGCGGTAGCCGCGCTCGCCGACCGTGGTGTCCAGCCCGTCGGGCAGCGAGCGCACCAGGTCGGCGATCTGGGCACCGGCCAGGGCCGCCCAGAGCTCGTCGTCGGTGGCGTCGGGCTTGGCGTAGCGCAGGTTCTCCCGAATCGTCTCGTGGAACAGGTGCGAGTCCTGGGTGACCACGCCGATCTCGTCGCGCAACGAGGCGAGCGTCGCGTCCCGGACGTCGACGCCGCCGACCAGCACCTGGCCGTCGGTGACGTCGTAGACCCGCGGGATCAGCATGGAGAGCGTCGACTTGCCCGCGCCGGACGGGCCGACCAGGGCGACCATCTGCCCCGGCTCCACGCTGAACGAGACGCCGCGCAGCACCGGCTCGGTGACGGTACGGTCGAGTGCGGCGACCTCCTCGAGCGAGGCGAGCGAGATCTCGGCGGCGCTCGGGTAGCGGAACCGCACGTCACGGAACTCGACCCGGCCGTTGCCCGCGGGCACCGCAACCGCGGTCGGCTTCTCCTCGATGGCGGGCCGCAGGTCGAGCACCTCGAAGACCCGGTCGAACGAGACCAGCGCGCTCATCACGTCGACCCGGACGTTGGAGAGGGCGGTCAGCGGGCCGTACAGGCGGGTGAGCAGCAGTGCGAGCGTCACGACGGTGCCGGCGCTGACGTTGCCGGAGACCGCGAGCCAGCCGCCGAGGCCGTAGGTCAGCGCCTGGGCCAGCGAGGCCACCAACAGCATCGCCACGAAGAACGTCCGCGAGTACATGGCTGACTGGATGCCGATGTCGCGGACCCGCTCGGCGCGCCCGGCGAACCGGCGCGCCTCGGTCTCCGGCTGGCCGAAGAGCTTGACCAGCAGCGCCCCCGCCACACCGAACCGCTCGGTCATCGTGGCGTTCATCTTCGCGTCGAGGTTGTATGCCTCACGGGTGATCTCGGCCAGCCGCCGGCCCACCCGACGGGCGGGGATGATGAAGATCGGCAGGAGCACGAGCGAGAGCGCCGTGATCTGCCAGGAGAGCGTGAACATGACGGCGGCGGTGAGCACGAGCTGGATGACGTTGCTGACCACGCCGGAGAGCGTCGAGGTGAAGGCGCGCTGGGCGCCGAGCACGTCGTTGTTGAGCCGGCTGACCAGGGCGCCGGTCTGGGTGCGGGTGAAGAACTGCAACGGCATGCGCTGCACGTGGTCGTAGACCCGGGTGCGCAGGTCGAGGATGATGCCCTCGCCGATCCGGGCGGAGTACCACCGCTGGGCGAGGGACAGCAGCGCGTCGGCGATCGCGAGGCCGGCGATGACCAGGGCCAGCCGGACCACCAGCGAGCCCGCCTCGGCGCCGCCCCGGTTGATCGCGTTGATCACGTCGCCGGCGAGCACCGGGGTGGCCACGCCGATGATCGCGGCCAGTACGACGGTCAGCAGGAAGACGACGATGTCGCGCCGGTAGGGCCGGGCGAACGACACGATGCGCCGAGCCACGCCACGCTTCAGTCGGTGGGTGGAGATCTCGTCCTCGTGGCGCATCGACCGGAGCATGCTCCAGCCACCCATGCCGCCGCCGCCCATCGGACTGGACACGCTCACCTCCGGGGTCGTCGGGCTGACCACACCGTCAGGTCAATTCTCCCGACGACTGTGACAACCTCGGTCGTAACCCGGATCTTCCCGAACGGTCCTTACCGTTATTCTCCTCGCCCGGCGAGGTCACGCAGCCGGCGGGTCTGCGCCTCGCGCTCGGCCCGCTGCTGCTCGGCGTGCGAGCGGCCGGCGGCGCCGGCGATCAGTGCCTTGATCTCGACGACCGCGTCCCGGTTGTTCGCCAGCAGCCCGGCGACCAGGTCGCGCACGGCCCCGTCCAGCTCGGTCGGCGGTACGACGAGGGTGGCCAGCCCGATCCGGTCCGCCTCGGCGGCGTCCATCCGGCGGCCGGTGGCGCAGATCTCCAGCGCGCGCGAGTAGCCCACCAGCTCGACCAACCGCTTCGTGCCGGCCAGGTCGGGCACCAGACCGAGGGTGACCTCGGCCATCGAGAGCTTCGCGTCCTGGGCGAGCACACGCAGGTCACAGGCGAGCGCCAGCTGGAAGCCGGCACCGATGGCATGCCCCTGCACGGCGGCGACGGAGATGATGTCCGGGCGGTGCAGCCAGGTGAAGGCGGCCTGCAGCTCCGCGATCCGATCCGCGCACTCCTGCTCGGGCAGCGTCGCCAGCTCGGCGAACGATCCCGGCCCGGAGGCACCGGCCACCGACAGGTCGAGGCCCGCGGAGAACGCGCGCCCCTCTCCGCGGACGACCACCACCCGCACGTCACCCGGAAGGTCCCGGGAGAAGTCGCTCATCGCGCGCCACATGACCGGGGTCTGTGCGTTGAGCACGTCGGGCCGGCACAACGTCACCGTCGCGACCGGCCCGTCGTATTCCAGCCTTACTCCGGTCGCCTCGGCCGTCACCCGGCGGCCCCTGGCGCGGCGCTGATGGACGACGTTACGGGCCTGGTCACGCCTTCTTGCGTCGCCGGGCCCCGCCGCGCTGGCGCAGCTGGACGCCGGACTCGGTGAGCACTCGGTGGATGAACCCGTAGGAACGCCCGGTCGAGGCCGCGAGCGCGCGGATGCTCTCACCAGAGGTGTACCGCTTTACCAGGTCCTTGGCGAGCGTCTGACGCTCGGCCCCGACGATCCGGCGACCCTTCTCAGTGCTGGTGGCTGTGCCGGTGGCTGCCATGCTGTGTCCTCACGTCCCAGACTGTGCGGTTCGGATACGGTCCCACCTATTAGACCGCCTCGAACGATCATGCGCCAGATATCAACTATTCGCCAACCGACACGCTATGCAATGTCAGCTTCCCGATAGGGTGATGTCGGCGAGGGGTTCCGGGCCGTCGACCCGGCCGGGGCCGGGCACCGTCCGTACGGGTGAATGACCGGGCTGGAGATCGATTCGAGTTCGGTGAAGTAGCGGGTGTCGCCCCACGCCGGCGGCGCACCGGCGGCGGAGAACGCATTGACCATCGACAACTCGCATCTCCCCCGCGGCGGGCCTAGTCTGCCCGGATGATCGATCTGCTCGGCAGTTCCGGTGCCGCCGCCGGGGTGTTCGCGGGCACGAACGTCGACGACATCGTGGTGCTCACCGTGTTCTTCGTGGCCGCCCGCACCACCGGCCGGCCGCGCCACTGGCGGATCGTCGCCGGGCAGTACCTGGGCATCGGCGCACTGGTCGTGGCGAGCGCGGTGGTCGCCGCGGGGCTGCTCGTCGTGCCGGAGCCCTGGACCGGGCTGCTGGGCCTGCTGCCGATCGCACTCGGCGTCCGCGCCCTGCTCGACCGGGACGACGACCGGCCGGCGGCCGTCGTGACCGGCGCGCTGGGGGTGGCGGGCGTGACCATCGCGAACGGCGCCGACAACGTGGCCGTTTACGTCCCGGTGTTCCGCGCCCTCGGCCCCGCCGACGGCGCGGTCTACCTGGTGGTGTTCGCGGTGCTCGTCGCGCTCTGGTGCGCCGCCGGAGCCTGGCTGGGCGGGCACCCCACGGTGGTCCGGCTCGTGGAACGGGCCGGGCGGTGGCTGGTCCCGGTGATCTTCGTGACGATCGGCGTGGTCATCCTGGCCACCTCCGGCATCCCCTCCCGGCTGCTGACCCTGGCCCGTTGAGCCACCCCCGCACGGGTCGGGTCAGGCCAGCTCGACCAGTTCGAGCAGGTCGTCGCTCCAGGCGTCCTCGTCGCCGTCGGGCAGCAGGATGGCCCGGTCGGGCTTGAGCGCGGTGACCGCGCCCGGGTCGTGGGTGACCAGCACGATCGCACCGGGGTAGCGGGCGATGGCGTCGAGCACCTGCTCGCGGCTGACCGGGTCGAGGTTGTTGGTCGGCTCGTCCAGCAGCAGCACGTTGGCGCCGGAGCACACCAGGGTGGCCAGCGCCAGCCGGGTCTTCTCGCCGCCGGAGAGCACCCCGGCCGGCTTGTCCACGTCCTCACCCGAGAAGAGGAAGGCGCCCAGGATCTTGCGTAGGTCGGTGTCGCTCTGCTCCGGGGCGGCGCTGCGCATGTGCTCCAGAATGGTGCGGTCCACGTCCAGGGTCTCGTGCTCCTGGGCGTAGTAACCCAGCCGCAGGCCGTGGCCCGGGTTGACCTGGCCCGTGTCCGGCTCCAGCAGGCCGCCGAGGATGCGCAGCAGGGTGGTCTTGCCGGCGCCGTTGAGCCCGAGGATGGCCACCCGCGACCCCCGGTCGACCGCCACGCTGACATCGGTGAAGATCTCCAGCGAGCCGTACGACTTGGAGAGGCCGGTCGCGGTGAGCGGCGTCTTGCCGCACGGCGCGGGCGTGGGGAAACGGACCTTGGCGACCTTGTCGGCGACGCGTACCTCGTCGAGCCCGGCCAGCAGCCGCTCGGCGCGGCGGGCCATGTTCTGCGCGGCGACGGTCTTGGTGGCCTTGGCCCGCATCTTGTCGGCCTGGGCCATCAGGGCGCCGGCCTTCTTCTCGGCGTTGGCCCGCTCCCGGCGCCGGCGCCGCTCGTCGGTCTCCCGCGCCTCCAGGTACGCCTTCCAGCCCAGGTTGTAGACGTCCACCACGGAACGGGTGGCGTCGAGGAACCAGACCTTGTTGACGACCGCCTCGAGCAGGGAGGCGTCGTGGGAGATCACGATGAGGCCGCCCTTGTGGTTGGCGAGGAAGCCCCGCAGCCAGGTGATCGAGTCGGCGTCGAGGTGGTTCGTCGGCTCGTCGAGCAGCAGGATGCCGCCGCCGTTCTCCCCGGCGTCCCGGAACAGGATCCGGGCCAGCTCGATGCGGCGGCGCTGACCGCCGGAGAGGGTGCCGATCGTCTGGGCGAGAGCCCGGTCGGGCAGACCCAGGTTGGCGCAGATCCGGGCGGCCTCCGCCTCGGCCGCGTACCCGCCGAGGGAGGCGAACTGGTCCTCCAGCGCGCCGTAGCGGCGCACCAGCCGGTCGTCGGGGCCGTCGGCGAGCTTGGCCTCGATCTCCTTCATCTGCGCCATCAGCACGTCGAGACCGCGCGCGGACAGCACCCGGTCGCGCCCGGTGACGTCGAGGTCGCCGGTGCGCGGGTCCTGCGGCAGGTAGCCGATGTTGCTGCGCCGCTCGATCTGCCCGGCGTACGGCTGCCCCTCCCCCGCGAGCACCTTGAGGGTGGTGGTCTTGCCGGCGCCGTTGCGGCCGACCAGGCCGATGCGGTCACCCGGCTGGACGCGCAGGGTGGTGTCGGACAGCAGGATCCGTGCGCCGGCGCGCAGTTCCAGGCCGGTGGCAGTGATCATGTCGGAAGGCTCGCTCTCGGGTCCGGAAGGCTGACTCAGGGCACGCGAAAGCGCCGGCGGGCGACGGGCCCGTCGGCGCGGGGCGGTTCAGCCTTCGCAGCGCAGCACGCGACAAGTGTACCGGCCGACCGCCGATCGCCCCTCCGGATTACCGCCCAAGATCATCGGGTACCGAAACAGACGTCCGGGCCCGGTCCGGTACCGCAACCACCCCTCACGGACGAATCGGCGATCGGGGACAACATGGAGCTGAACGAGAACGCGCAGATCGACACCAGCCAGGTGGACGACCGACGTGGATCCGGCGGGGGCGGTGTCGCCGGGATACCCATCCCCATCGGCGGCGGGCGGGGCGGAATCGTCGGCGTCATCATCGCCGTGCTGGTCGCCCTGGTGGGCGGCGGCTTCGGGCTCAACGCGGCCTTCGACGACGGCGGCGGCGCGACCGGCGACAACACCTCGCTCGAGCAGAAGTGCGCGGCCGACGACGCGGTGCGGCAGCTCGACTGCCGCAACACCCTGTACGTCAACTCGATCCAGGCGTACTGGCGCACCGCGCTGCCGGAGAAGTTCGGCGAGCAGTACCAGCCGTCGAAGACGGTGTTCTTCAGCCAGGCCGTCAACACGGCGTGCGGCTCCGCCGACTCCGGCGTCGGCCCGTTCTACTGCCCCGCCGACGACCTCGTGTACATCGACCTCACCTTCTACCGCGTCCTCGCCGACCAGCTGGGTGCCGAGGGCGAGTTCGCCCAGCCGTACGTGCTGGCGCACGAGTACGGCCACCACGTGCAGGACCTGCTCGGCACCGAGGCGCAGATGCGCCGCCAGCAGCAGCGCGACCCGGACAACGCCAACGCGCTCTCGGTGAAGCTGGAGCTGCAGGCCGACTGCTACGCGGGTGCCTGGGCGAAGAACGCCACCGGCACCGCCGACGCCAGCGGCCAGAAGATCTTCACGAGCATCAGCGAGCAGGACATCCAGCAGGCGATCGACACCGCCGAGAAGATCGGCGACGACGCCATCTCCGCGCGCGCCGACCGGCCGGTGAACCCGGAGGAGTTCACCCACGGGTCGTCGGCGCAGCGCAAGGAGTGGTTCAGCCGGGGCTACTCGACCGGCGACCCGAAGTCCTGCGACACCTTCGGCAACGGCTGACCCCGCCCTCCCCCACCCGGGCCCCCGGCCGCCGCCGGGGGCCCGACCCTGTCCCCGGGCGGGCACGGGCGGCGCGCCCGGTAAGCGCGGAGCGCGCCGGTCGGGCACCGCGCCCCGGGCCAGGCGGGGCGCCCCGGTCAGGGCGTCTCGCGGTCAGGGCGCGCCTCGCGGTCAGGGCGCGCCTCACGGTCAGGGCGCCTCGCGGTCACGGCGGGGGTCGCGGTCCGGGTCGCGGACGAGGATGTGCACAGCGCGGGCGCCGGCGATCGCGCCGACCAGCACCGCGTGCCGGGGTTCGGGCACGTCCAACAGCCGATTGGCGCGCAGCGCGGCCAGCGGGGCCAGCCGCCGGTCGGCGAGCACGGTGTCGACCGCCCGCCGGTCGCCGCCGACGACGAGCGCGGCCAGTGTCGCCACCTCCGGCAGCAGCAGCCGTACGGCCAGGTCGCTGGCGCCTCCCAGCGCCGCCTTCGTCTGGTTGTCGCGCCGCCGGGCGAAGCGCTGCTGGGACCAGCCCCCCGCGGCGGTACGCCCCTGCACGTAGCTGGTGTCCACCTTCGACACGACGAGGTCGCCACCCTCGGCGATCCCGACCGCCGCCGCGCCCTTGCGGGCGAGCAGCAGCCCGAGCCGGCGGGGCGTGGTCGCGGCGGCCAGGAAGCCGGGCAGGTCGCCGGGGGCGGGTGCGCCGGGCGGGCTGTGCAGCTCGGCGGTCGCGCCGTCCGGGGCGGTCAGCAGCAGCCCGTACGGCACCGTGGTGACGGTGGGCGGGCCGTGCCGGTCGGCGAAGCCCTCCACCCAGCGGGCCACCCGGCCCGGGTCCACCTCGACCCACCGGCCGCCCCCGGCAGCGGGTCGGCTCGACATGGTCCCGACCGTACGCCACCGCACCGCCCCACCCCGACCCACCCACACCCACCCTCTCGTTGATCGAGAGCTCTGGGCAGCAGGACGCGGGATCCTGACCCGAACCTCTTGATCATCGGGGAGGGAAGGGAGGGGCGGGTGGCGGGCGGTTCATCGGGGGGTGGTGGGCAGGAGGGTGATCACCGCCAGGGCGGCGATGATCACGCTGGAGGCGAGCGCGGTCACCAGCCGGCCGCGCGGACCGGAAAGCGCCCGGCCGACCAGGGTGCCGCCACCGGCGACGAGCAACTGCCAGCTCGCCGAGGCCACGAACGCACCGAGCACGAAGGACGCCGCCACCCAGAGATCCGGGTCGGCGGCGTCGCGCCGGCCCAGCACCAGGGCGGCGAAATAGACCACCGTGGCCGGGTTCAGCAGCGTCAACGCGAGGACCCCGGTGAACGCCCGCCCCGGGCTCTCCAGCCCGCGACCGCCCGCCGGCGTGCCCGTCGCCGGTCGCGGGCGCAGCGCCCGCCAGGCCGTGTGGGCGGCGAGCGCGAAGAGGACCACCGCGGCGACGACCCGCAACGGGCCGGCGGCGGGCGCGATGAACGCGGCCAGCGCGGCGCCGCCGAGCGCCGCCACGGCCGCGTACAGGCCGTCGGCGGTGGCCACTCCGAGCGCGGCGGCGGCACCGACCCGGAACGAGGTACGGGCGCTCAACCCGAGGATCAGCACGGCGATCGCGCCGACCGGGATGGCGACGCCGTAGCCGGCGACCAGGCCGGCCAGGAACGCCGCGGTCACGACGGTCGGTGGCCGGTCGAGACGCGGCCGGGGCGCGACCGCTGTCGGCGCGCGGCGGTGGCCGCGGCGACAGGGGCGGGCTGCGAAGCGTACGTCTCGATCACGCCGTCATCCTGGCGCATCCGTGCTCGCGACCGCGACCGCATTTCGCCCGCCCGAAGGGGCCGGAGCGGCAGTGCACCGTCGCAGACACGTCGGGCGCGGCACCCGGTCGGGTGCCGCGCCCGGCATGACTTCCTGACCGCCACCGGTGCGGGGCCGGTCGGACCGCGTCCGACGCGCCGGACGGTCAGACGTTGAAGCCGAGGGAGCGGAGCTGGTCGCGCCCCTCGTCGGTGATCTTGTCGGGCCCCCACGGCGGCAGCCAGACCCAGTTGATCCGCACGTCGTTGACCAGGCCACCGCCCGGCCCCGTCGTCAGCGCCTGGCGGGCCTGGTCCTCGATGACGTCGGTCAGCGGGCACGCCGCCGAGGTGAGCGTCATGTCCAGGGTGACCACGTTCTCGTCGTCGACGTGCATGCCGTACACCAGGCCGAGGTCGACCACGTTGATGCCCAGCTCCGGGTCGACGACGTCCTTCATCGCCTCTTCGATGTCGGCGACAGCGGCCTTGCCGCCGCCGGTCGCCGGCGTCGCGGCGGTGGTTTCCTCGCTCATGCCTTCACCTCGCTCCGCTCGGCGCCGGCATGAGGCACCCGCGCACTGTGCTGATGATTCGCTCGCTGACGCTCGCTCATGCCTTCACCTCCGGGCTCACGCCCACCCCGGCGCGTGCTGCGGCGTCCTTGAACGCCATCCACGGCAGCAGCGCGCACTTCACCCGGGCGGGGTAGCGGGCCACACCCGCGAACGCCACCCCGTCACCGAGCACGTCCTCGTCCGGCGTGACCTGGCCACGCCCGGACATCAACTCGACGAACGCCTCGTGCACCACGAAAGCTTCCCCGGCCCGACGGCCGTTGAGCAGCTCGTGCAGCACGCTCGCCGACGCCTGGCTGATCGAGCAGCCCATGCCGTCGTACGAGATGTCGGTGAGCACCGTGCCGTCCGTCGCCACCCGCACGGTGACCTCGTCCCCGCAGGTCGGGTTCACGTGGTGCGCCTCCGCGGTGCGCGCCGCCGGATCACCGGCGTCGCGCAGCCCGCGCCCGTGCGGGTGCTTGTAGTGGTCCAGGATGATCTCCTGGTAGAGCTGGTCGAGCTGCATCAGCCGAACACCTTTCGCACCTGCTCCAGGCCCGCCACCAGAGCGTCGATCTCCTCGGTGGTGGTGTAGAGGTAGAACGAGGCCCGCGTCGTCGCGGGCACCCCGAACCGGGTGCAGACCGGGCGGGCGCAGTGGTGGCCCACCCGCACCTGCACACCGAGCGAGTCGAGCACCTGACCCACGTCGTGCGGGTGCACGTCGCCGAGGGCGAACGAGATGGTGCCGCCCCGCCCCACCGGCACGGTCGGACCGAAGATCCGCAGGCCGGGCACCGTGGCCAGGGCGTCCAGCGCGTACGCCGTCAGCTCCTTCTCGTGCCACTGGATGGCCTTCATCCCGATGCCCGAGAGGTAGTCCACGGCCGCGCCGAGCGCCACCGCCTCCGCGATCGGCGGGGTGCCCGCCTCGAACCGGGCCGGCGGCGGGGCGTACGTGGAGCCGGCCATCGTCACCGTCTCGATCATCGAACCACCGCCGAACACCGGCGGCATGGCCGCGAGCAGCTCGGCCCGGCCCCAGAGCACGCCGATGCCGGTCGGGCCGCACATCTTGTGCCCGGTGAAGACGATGAAGTCCGCGTCGTAGTCCACCACGTCCATCGGCAGGTGCGGCACGGACTGCGAGCAGTCCAGCAGCAGCAGCGCCCCCACCTCGCGCACCCGCTCGGTGATCCGCGCGGTCGCGTTCACCGTGCCGAGGATGTTCGACATGTGCACCAGCGAGACGATCTTCGTCCGCTCGGTGACCAGGTCCTCCAGGCCCGACTCGTCGAGCCGGCCGGAGTCGGTGACCGGGAACCAGCGCAGGGTCGCGCCGGTGCGCTCGCAGAGCAGCTGCCACGGGACGATGTTGGAGTGGTGCTCCATCTCGGAGATCACCACCTCGTCGCCGGGGCCGAGGCGGAACCGCGGGTCGGCGTCCGGACGCAGCGAGGCGTTGGAGAAGGCGTACGCCACGATGTTGATCGCCTCGGTGGAGTTCTTGGTGAACACCACCTCGTCCGGGCTCGGCGCGTTGATGAACGCGGCGATCTTCGCCCGGGCGCCCTCGTACGCCTCGGTGGCCTCGGTGCCCAACGTGTGCACGGAGCGGGACACGTTCGCGTTGTGCCGCGCGTAGTGCTCGTCGAGCACGTCGAGCACCTGCCGCGGCTTGTGCGAGGTGTTGGCGCTGTCGAGATAGACCAGCCGGTGCCCGTTGATCTCCCGGTCCAGGATCGGGAAGTCGGCGCGCACCTTCGCCACGTCGTATCGCGGCACGTCGTCGTACTGCGGCATCCCGGGCGGGATCGCGATGGTGGTCATCTCAGCGTCCTCACGCATCGTCGGGGAATCAGGCCCGCGCCGAACCGGCCCCGGCCACGTACCGCTCGTAGCCCTCTTCCTCGAGCTTCTCGGCGAGCTCCGGGCCACCCTGCTCGACGATCCGGCCGGCGACGAAGACGTGCACGAAGTCCGGCTTGATGTAGCGCAGGATCCGGGTGTAGTGGGTGATCAGCAGCAGGCCGGTGTCGCCGGTGTCGCGGACCCGGTTGACGCCCTCGCTGACCACGCGCAGCGCGTCCACGTCGAGACCGGAGTCGGTTTCGTCGAGGATCGCCATCTTCGGCTTGAGCAGCTCCAGCTGCACGATCTCGTGCCGCTTCTTCTCACCGCCGGAGAAGCCCTCGTTGACGTTGCGCTGGGCGAACGCCGGATCCATCTGGAGCCGCTCCATCGCCCCGCGCAGCTCGGTGCCCCAGGTGCGCAGCTTCGGCGCCTCGCCGTCGATGGCGGTCTTTGCGGTGCGCAGGAAGTTGGCCACCGAGACGCCGGGCACCTCGACCGGGTACTGCATGGCGAGGAAGAGGCCGGCGCGGGCGCGCTCGTCGACGGACATGGCCAGCACGTCCTCGCCGTCGAGGGTCACCGTGCCGCCGGTGATCTCGTACTTGGGGTGGCCGGCGATCGAGTAGGCCAGGGTGGACTTGCCGGAGCCGTTGGGGCCCATGATGGCGTGCGTCTCACCGGAGCGGACGGTCAGGTCGACACCGGCCAGGATCGGCTTGAGCTCACCCTCGGGCAGCTTGACCGACACCTTCAGGTCGCGGATCTCCAGGGTGCTCATTATCGGGTCACTCCATTGCTCGGCGTGAGGCTGACGTAGATGTCGCCGTCGCGGACTTCGACGGGGTAGACGGGGACGGGTTCGGTGGCGGGCAGGCCGGTGGGCTCGCCGGTGCGCAGGTCGAAACGGGAGCCGTGCAACCAGCACTCCAGCGTGCAGCCGTCGACCTCACCCTCGGAGAGGGCGACGGCGGCGTGCGAGCACTCGTCGTACACGGCGTAGAAGCCGTCGTCCTCGGCGTGCACCACGGCGATCTGGGTGCCGTCGACATCCGCGCTGATCGCGGTGCCCTTCGGGATGTCCTCGGTGGAGCAGATCTTGATCATCAGGCGCCCGCCTTGGCGAGCCGCTCCTCGATCGCCGAGCCGAGGCGGTCGCGCAGCTCCTCCACCGGGATCTTGTTGATCAGCTCGGCGAAGAAGCCCCGCACCACGAGCCGGCGGGCCTCGGCCTCCGGGATACCCCGGGCCATGAGGTAGAACAGCTGCTCGTCGTCGAAACGACCGGTCGCGCTCGCGTGGCCGGCGCCGGCGATCTCGCCGGTCTCGATCTCCAGATTGGGTACGGAGTCGGCCCGCGCGCCGTCGGTGAGCAGCAGGTTCCGGTTGATCTCGTACGTGTCGGTGCCGGTCGCCTCCGCCTGGATCAGCACGTCGCCCACCCAGACGGTGTGCGCGCTCGCGCCCTGCAGCGCGCCGCGGTAGCCGACGTAGCTGCGGCAGTCCGGCACCGAGTGGTCGACCAGCTGCCGGTGCTCCAGGTGCTGGCCCGAGTCGGCGAAGTAGACGCCGTACAGCTCGGCCTCGCCACCCCGGTCGGTGTACTCCACGCTGGTGAACTGCCGGACCAGGTCGCCGCCGAGGCTCACCTGCACGTGGATCACCTTGGCGTCGCGGCCCAGCTTCACCTTGAGGTGCTGCGCCTGGACCGCGTCGTCGGCCCAGTCGGTCACGGTGACCAGGGTCAGCTTCGCGCCGTCGGCCACCGCCACCTCGACGTTGTCGGCGAGCGTGACCGAACCGACGTGCTCCAGCACCAGGGTCACCTCGGCGAACCGGCCCACCTCCACGAAGGTGTGGCCGAACGCCACGCCGTCGGCGCCGTCACCGACCACGCGCAGGGTCACCGGGTCGGCGACCACCGCCTCCCGCGCGACCTGGACCAGCAGCGCGTCCCCGGCGCCGCCGTACGCGAGCGCGCTGATCCGGTCGAACGGCGTGAGCACGCTGCCCACCCGCTCGTCGTCCTTCGCGATCCGGCCGATCGTGACGCCCTCGGGCAGGTCACCGTGCTCGTGCCGGATGGCGCCGGTGGCGGCCTGCGCACCGCCGGTCAGGCCGCGCAGGCGCTTGAGCGGGGTGAAACGCCACTCCTCCTCCATGCCCGTCAGGGCGGGGAAGTCGGCGACGTCGTACGAGCGGAGCGCCTGCGACTTGGTCGTGGGCGGCGCGGAAGCCTGGGTAGTCATCTCTTCCTTGGTCTGTTCTGCGACGGCGGTGTCATTGACTGGAGGGTCGGTCGGTGCTCGCGCGGCCGGCCAGACGGGTCGGCGTTCGCGCGGCCCCGCGAGCGGGTCGGGGGGAACCCCGGCCCGGGCGGGGGGCCGCCCCCCCGCCCCCCCCCAAGAGCGCGAGAACGCGGGGGTGGGGGCGGGGGCGGCCGCCCAGGCGGGGCGGCGTGCGCGCGGCCCCGCGCGGGGGGGGGGCTGCCCCCGGCCGGGGCGGGGGACCCCCGACCGCGCCCTCCATCTGGAGCTCGATCAGGCGGTTGAGCTCCAGGGCGTACTCCATCGGGAGCTCCTTGGCGATCGGCTCGATGAAGCCGCGCACGATCATCGCCATCGCCTCGTCCTCGCTGAGACCCCGGCTCATGAGGTAGAAGAGCTGGTCCTCGCTGACCTTGGAGACGGTCGCCTCGTGCCCCATCGCCACGTCGTCCTCACGGATGTCGACGTAGGGGTAGGTGTCGGAGCGGGAGATGGTGTCGACCAGCAGCGCGTCGCACTTCACGGTGCTCTTGCTGTGGTGCGAGCCCTCCATCACCTGGACCAGACCCCGGTACGAGGTGCGGCCGCCACCCCGGGCGATCGACTTCGACACGATGGTCGAGGAGGTGTGCGGGGCGGCGTGCACCATCTTGGCGCCCGCGTCCTGGTGCTGGCCCTCACCGGCCATCGCCACCGAGAGCACCTCACCCTTGGCGTGCTCGCCGGTCATGTAGACCGCCGGGTACTTCATGGTGACCTTGGAGCCGATGTTGCCGTCGATCCACTCCATGGTCGCGCCCTCGTGGCACACCGCGCGCTTCGTGACCAGGTTGTAGACGTTGTTCGACCAGTTCTGGATGGTCGTGTAGCGGCACCGGGCGTTCTTCTTGACGATGATCTCCACGACCGCGCTGTGCAGCGAGTCCGAGGAGTAGATGGGCGCGGTGCAGCCCTCGACGTAGTGCACGTACGCGCCCTCGTCGACGATGATCAGCGTCCGCTCGAACTGGCCCATGTTCTCCGTGTTGATCCGGAAGTAGGCCTGCAGCGGGATCTCCACGTGCACGCCCTTCGGCACGTAGATGAACGAGCCACCGGACCAGACGGAGGTGTTCAGCGCGGCGAACTTGTTGTCACCCACCGGGATGACCGTGCCGAAGTACTCCTTGAACAGGTCCTCGTGCTCCTTGAGGGCCGTGTCGGTGTCGAGGAAGACGACGCCCTGCTCCTCGAGGTCCTCGCGGATCTTGTGGTAGACGACCTCGGACTCGTACTGCGCCGCGACACCCGCGATCAGCCGCTGCTTCTCCGCCTCGGGGATGCCCAGCTTGTCGTAGGTGTTCTTGATGTCCTCGGGCAGGTCCTCCCAGCTGGCGGCCTGCTTCTCCGTCGAGCGGACGAAGTACTTGATGTTGTCGAAGTCGATCCCGGTGAGGTCGGCGCCCCAGGCCGGCATCGGCTTGCGCTCGAACAGCCGCAGGCCCTTCAGGCGCAGGTCGAGCATCCAGGCCGGCTCGTTCTTCTTCGCCGAGATGTCCCGCACCACCGCCTCGTTGAGGCCGCGCTGGGCGGAGGCCCCGGCGACGTCCGGGTCGGCCCAGCCGTACTCGTAGCGGCCCAGGGCGGCGAGCTGCTCCTCCTGGGTCATGGGCTGGACGATCTGCTCGGTCATCTATCTGTCCTCACAGTGGTGACGGTCTTTCCGGACTGGGCACGCCCCGGCTGGGCCGGGATGTGCGTGGTGCACACCCCGTCGCCGTGCGCGATGGTGGCCAGACGCTGCACGTGGGTGCCGACCAGGCGAGAGATCACCTCGGTCTCGGCCTCGCACAGCTGGGGAAACTCGGCGGCCACGTGCGCCACCGGGCAGTGGTGCTGGCAGAGCTGGCCGCCGGAGGCGATCGTGGACGCGTTGGCAGCGTAGCCCTCGGCGGTCAGCGCACCGGCGAGTGCCTCCGCGCGCGCGAGCGGGTCGTCGCCGGCGTCCTCCATCGCCGCCCGGCAGCGGGCCTCCAGGGCGGAGACCTGCTCGGCGGCGAACGCCTCCACCGCCTCGGACCCGCCGTTGCGGGAGATCCAGCGCAGGGCGGCGGTGGCCATGTTGTCGTAGTGGTGGGTGCCGCAGCGGACGCGGGCGGACTCGGTCAGCACGAACACCTTCGCCGGGCGGCCCCGGCCCCGGTGACCGCGGACCGTCTGCTCGCGGGCGACCACGTCACCGTCCGCCAGCATCGCGTCGAGGTGCCGGCGGATCGCCGCCGGGCTGAGCCCCAGGGCCGAGCCGAGCTGGGCGGCCGTGGTGGCCCCGCGCTCCAGCAACAGCTGGGTCACCCGGTCACGGGTGGAGAGATCGGCCCCCACGACGGCGGACGTGGGCTGACCGGCGACCGGTGCGGTCGCCGGCCGGTGCCCGGAGACCCCCGCCGCCTTTTTCACAACGCCAACGTTACGTAAATGGCGGAAGGCCCGCAAACCCGGGTGCCGGTGATCCCCGACACCAGGGACAGGGATCACCCGTTCGTGGATCCACTACGGTGCGTAGGATTCGCTTCGTGAAGCGATCCGTCCGGTTCCCGGTCCCCGCCGCGCTGCACCGGCTGCTCGACCGGTTCCCGGTCTCCGCGGCGCTGCTGCGCCGGCTCGCGCTCGCCTCGATCATCGCGAACATCGGGATCGTGGTCACCGGCGGGGCGGTCCGTCTCACCGCCTCGGGGCTCGGCTGCCCCACCTGGCCCCGGTGCACCGACGCGTCGTACGTCGCGACCTCCGAGATGGGCGTGCACGGGGTCATCGAGTTCGGCAACCGGCTGCTCACCTTCGCCGTCGGCATCATCGCGTTCGCGACGTTGCTCGCGGTCCTCGCCCACCGGCCCCGCCGGCGCGGGCTGCTCCCGCTCGCCGTCGCGGTCTTCTTCGGCATCCCGGCCCAGGCCGTGATCGGCGGGATCACCGTGCTGACCGACCTCAACCCGTGGGTGGTGGGCCTGCACTTCCTCGCCTCGATGGCGGTGATCGCCGCCGCGTACGCCCTCTGGCGCCGGACCGTGGAGCCGGACGGGCCGGTGGCGGCCGCCGTGCCCGCGCCGCTGCGGACGCTCGCCCGCCTCACCACGGTGGTCAGCGTCGCGGTGCTGGTGATCGGCACCTGGGTCACCGGCAGCGGCCCGCACGCCGGCGACAAGGGCGCGGCCCGCAACGGCCTGGACCCGGAGTCGATCTCCCAGGTGCACGCGGACTCGGTGTTCCTGCTGCTCGGGCTCTCGGTGGCGATGATCCTGGCGTTCCGCGCGGTGGGCGCGACCCGGGCCGCCCGTGCCGCGGTCGTGCTGGTCGCGGTCGAGCTGGGTCAGGGTCTGATCGGCTTCGTGCAGTACTTCACCCACCTGCCGGCCGTGCTCGTCGGCGCGCACATGTTCGGGTCCTGCCTGGTGCTGGTGGCCACCCTGCACGTGCAGTGGTCCACCCGGGAGCGTCGCCCGGCGCCGTCACCCCGGACCACCCCCGCCACCCCCACCCCGGAACCCGTCCCCGCGTAACCCCGGGGCCGCGCGCCCACCCGGATCGGCGCGCCCCACCCACCCCGCGCGCGATCTTGCAGTTGTGGTGCCAGGGAACGGGCGTTTTGCGCCTTTCGTCCACGACCACAACCGCATGATCGCCCGGAGACGGCGGGGAGCGTGCGGGTGGGGTGGGGGTGGGTTAGGGGAGGTGGGTCTGGATCGCTTCGGCGAGGCGGTCCGGGGCGCCGGGGGCATGGCCGAGGAAGAGCGAGGGCTCGGTGAGTTCCAGCTCGACGAGGACCGGTCGGCCGTCCGCGCCCGGGATCAGGTCCACCCGGGCGTACAGCAGCCGGTCCGCGCCGCCCGGCACCGCCGCGAGGGTCTTCCCGGCCACCGCGAGCTGCTCCTCGGTCGCCACCCGGGCGGTGATCTCCTCGGGCCGGTAGAGCCCGTCGACGCCGAAGTCCGGGCCGGTCAGCATCGGCCCCTTGCGGATGGCGTGGCTGAACGCGAGGCCCCGCGGGCCGCCCAGGAAGAGCAGGGCGGTCTCGCCCACCGTGTCGACCGCCGTCAGGTACGGCTGGACCATGGTGACCCGGCCGGCGTCCGACAGCCGCCGCACGTGCGCGACCGCGAGGTCACGGTGCTCCGGGTCGGCCAGGTCGTAGCGGCCGGTGTCCTGGCTGCCCGCGCTGACGGCGGGCTTGATGACGTACTCGCCGGAGTCGGCGGGCGGCTGCCACGACTCGCCCGGCGTCACCCACGACGTGGGGACCGTCCGGACGCCGGCGGCCGACAGGTCGTCGAGGTAGCGCTTGTCCGTGTTCCAGCGGACGACGTCGGCCGGGTTCGCCAGCCTCGGTACGCGCTCCGCCCAGGCCACGAACTCGTCGCGGCGCGACATGTAGTCCCACGGTGAGCGGAGCACCGCGAGGTCGTACGCCGCCCAGTCGGCGGCCGGATCGTCCCAGACCACGGCCTCGGCGGTGACGCCGCGGGCGGCCAGCGGGCCGAGTACGAGCCGGTCGTCCGGGTCGAGGTCGGCGAGTTCCCGGCAGGTGACGAGAGCGACCCGGGGTTCCCCCCGGGTCGACTGGTGGTGGTTGGTCAACTTATCTCTTCGGTCCGCTCAACGGGCCATCGTGCGCCGCGCCATCGACCGCCACAGGTCGTTGCTCGGCCGCATCTGGTCCATCAGCTCCCGCTCCCAGGCGTTCTCGACGGTGACCCCCGCCTTGGCGCAGGCCTGCCGGGCCTCGACCGTGTCGGTCGCGAACTGGTCTCCCCAGGCCCCGTCCTCACCCACGAGGACGATGCGCGCGCCACGCTTGCCGACGTACTCGATGACGGCCTTCGCACCACCGTGTCCGGCGGCGAACGACTTGATCCCCGCCACCAGGCCGTTGGGGGCCTGGTCCGTGTGTTCAGCCGTCAGCGTCGTATCGGAACCATCTGCCATGACGCGAAGCCTATGCAGACTTCCACCCTCGAGTGCGAGAACCGTGAACCTTTTGTGATGCCTGTTACCTGCACGTTTAAAGATCTCCACAGGTAATTTGTCCTGTTTTATAAGGACTTTGGGGACGAACTCCCCCGGCTAAACCCGCCCTTCGGCGGGTGAGGTTGAGCCGGTCCGACTCATGCTGACAGGTATCAGGATGTGACGTTAAACCGGACAACTCATCAATGATGATGATTTGGAGGCCATAGCTGGGCGGTACCGGACATGCGCCGGCTCCCCCGGCCGCGACGCTCGATCCGCTCCGGCCACCCGGGCGGGGCCGTCAGATCAGCGCGTCGAGGGCGACCGCGGCGAACACGATCGTCAGGTAGGTGGTCGACCAGTGGAACAGCCGCATCGGCTTCACCGCCTGGCCGCGCGCCGCCCGGCGGGCGAGCTTGTGCGCCTCGACCACGAGGACGCCACCCACCACGAGCGTCGGCACCCCGTAGACGAAGCTCATGCCCAGCGGCCAGACCGCCAGCGAGGTCAGCACGGTCAACCAGGTGAAGATCAGGATCTCGGCGTTGACCCGGCGGGTGGACGCCACCACCGGCAGCATCGGGATGCCGGCCCGCGCGTAGTCGTCCTTGTACTTCATGGCGAGCGGGTAGAAGTGCGGCATCTGCCAGAAGAAGACCACCGCGAACAGGCCCCAGGCGGCCGGGGCGAGCGAACCGGTCACCGCGGCCCAGCCGATCAGCACCGGAGCGGCCCCGCAGGCCCCGCCCCAGAACGTGTTCGCCGCCGTGGTGCGCTTGAGCCAGAGCGTGTAGACGAGGTCGTAGTACGCGATCGCGGCCAGCGTGAGCCCGGCGGCCAGCAGGTTGGTGAACGCCGCCATCAGCGTCACCGAGACCACTGCCAGCACCAACCCGAAGATCAGCGCGCTGCGCGGCGAGACGGTGTGCGCGGGCAGCGGGCGGCGCTTCGTGCGCCGCATCAGCTGGTCGATGTCCCGGTCGATGTAGCAGTTGAGGACGCTGGCCGCACCGGCGGCGAGCGAGCCACCGACCAGCACCACGGCGATCAGCCAGAGCGACGGCAGCCCGTCGGCGGCGAGCATCATGGCCGGCACCGTGGTGACCAGCAGCAGCTCCACGATCCGCGGCTTGGTCAGCGCCACGTACGCCCGGACGACCGCCCGGACGTCCCGGCGCGGCGCGACCGAGTCCTCCGCCACCGTCCGCGCGGACTGCTGTCCGGCGGGGCTGCTGACGGGGCGCTCGGTGATCATGCTCACGGATTGCCACCTTCCGGCGTCGGCACAGGAGATTCGGGTCGGCCGGACCCGCGAGGGCCACACACCGCCCCACACACTACGCGCTGTCGTTTTGCCTGCCCGGCCGACCCGGCAACGGTGCGGGCCGTCACACGCTCCGGCTCTACACCGGATCCTCCGGTCGGAGTACGAAGGAGCATGCAGTGATCCCCGGGCGGACGTTTAGGACGGCTCGATAGGGTCACCAGTGAGGGTTCCGCCCATCTGCCGAGGAGCACAACCAACGTGGCTGCCAACCGATCCGAGACCGCACTGAACTGGTCCGACCTCGACCGCCGCGCCGTCGACACCGTACGCGTGCTGGCCATGGACGCCGTGGAGAAATCCGGCAACGGTCACCCGGGCACCGCGATGAGCCTCGCGCCCGCGGCGTACCTCCTGTTCAACCGGGTGATGCGGCACAACCCGGCCAACCCGAACTGGCCCGGCCGGGACCGGTTCGTGCTCTCCGCCGGGCACTCGAGCCTGACCCTCTACATCCAGCTCTTCCTCTCCGGCTACCCGCTCAGCCTCGACGACCTGAAGTCCCTGCGCCAGTGGGGTTCGCTCACGCCCGGCCACCCGGAGCACGGGCACACCCCCGGCGTGGAGACCACCACCGGCCCGCTCGGCCAGGGCCTGGGCAACGCGGTCGGCATGGCGATGGCGGCCCGCCGCGAGCGCGGCCTGTTCGACCCCGAGTCCGAGCCGGGCGCCTCCGCGTTCGACCACCACATCTGGTGCATCGCCTCCGACGGCGACATCGAGGAGGGCATCAGCCACGAGGCCAGCGCCCTCGCCGGCCACCAGCAGCTGGGCAACCTCGTCGTGATCTACGACGACAACGAGATCTCGATCGAGGACGACACCCGCATCGCGAAGAGCGAGGACGTGTCGGCCCGCTACGAGGCGTACGGCTGGCACGTGCAGACCGTCGACTGGCGCCGCGGCGACGCCGACCAGGGCGACTACCACGAGGACGTCGAGGCGCTCTACCAGGCGCTGCTGGCCGCCCGGGCGGAGACGGGCCGCCCCTCCTTCATCGCGCTGCGCACCATCATCGGCTGGCCCGCCCCCAACAAGCAGAACACCGGCAAGATCCACGGCTCGGCGCTCGGCGCCGACGAGGTGGCCGCCACCAAGCAGATCCTCGGCTTCGACCCGGCGCAGAGCTTCGCCGTCGACGAGGAGGTGCTCGCGCACGCCCGTGAGGTGCTGGGCCGCGGCGAGCAGGCGCAGCGGGAGTGGACCGCGGTCTTCGACGGCTGGGCGCAGGCCAACCCGGAGCGCAAGGCGCTCTACGACCGGCTGGCCAACCGGGCCCTGCCGGCCGGCTGGACGGACGCGCTGCCGGAGTTCCCCGCCGACCCGAAGGGCATCGCCACCCGCGCCGCCTCCGGCAAGGTGCTGGAGGCCCTCGCGCCTGTGCTGCCCGAGCTGTGGGGCGGCTCGGCCGACCTGGCCGAGAGCAACAACACCACGATGAAGGGCGAGCCGTCGTTCATCCCGGCCAGCCACGCCACGAAGGACTTCCCCGGCCACGAGTACGGCCGCACGCTGCACTTCGGCATCCGCGAGCACGCCATGGGCGCGATCCTCAACGGCATCACCCTGCACGGCGGCACCCGCCCGTACGGCGGCACGTTCCTGGTGTTCAGCGACTACATGCGCCCCTCGGTGCGGCTCGCCGCGCTGATGAAGCTGCCGGTGGTCTACGTCTGGACGCACGACTCGATCGGCCTGGGCGAGGACGGCCCCACCCACCAGCCGGTGGAGCACCTGAGCGCGCTGCGCGCCATCCCCGGCCTGGACGTCGTCCGGCCGGCCGACGCCAACGAGACGGCCTGGGCGTGGCGGATGGCGCTGGAGCACACCGACCGCCCGACCGCGCTGGCGCTGAGCCGCCAGGCCCTGCCGACGCTGGACCGCAGCACGCTGGGCAGCGCCGAGGGCGTGGCGCGCGGGGGGTACGTGCTCGCCGAGGCGTCCAGCGGCAAGCCGCAGGTGATCATCGTGGGCACCGGCTCCGAGGTGCAGCTCTGCCTCACCGCCCGGGAGCGGCTGGAGGCGGACGGCATTCCGACCCGGGTCGTCTCGATGCCCTGCCAGGAGTGGTTCGCCGAGCAGGACGAGGCCTACCGGGAGTCGGTCCTGCCGCGCGGGGTAAAGGCACGGGTGAGCGTGGAGGCGGGCATCGCGATGTCCTGGCGCGGGATCGTCGGCGACTGCGGCGAGAGCGTGAGCCTGGAGCACTACGGTGCCAGCGCACCGCACTCGGTGCTCTTCGAGCAGTTCGGGTTCACCCCCGACCGGATCGTGGCCGCCGCTCGCGCGGCGCTGACCCGGGTGGGCGACATCACCGGTTTCACGACCGGCAACTGAGGGGAGCGTGGACGGCATGACGGACAGGCTGAGCGAGCTCAGCGCCGCGGGAGTGGCGATCTGGCTCGACGATCTTTCCCGGACGCGGCTGAGCTCCGGCGGGCTGGACCAGCTGCGCCGCGAGAAGCACGTGGCCGGGGTGACCACGAACCCGACCATCTTCGCGACGGCGTTGAGTGACGCCGACGAGTACAACTGGCAGCTGCGCGACCTCGCCGTACGCGGTGTGGAGGTCGAGGAGGCCGTCCGCATGCTCACCACGTACGACGTGCGGTGGGCGTGCGACGTGATGCGGCCGTCGTACGACAAGAGCGGCGGCGTCGACGGCCGGGTGTCGATCGAGGTCGACCCGCGGCTGGCGCACGAGACCGAGAAGACGGTCGCCGAGGCGAAGGCCCTCTGGTGGCTGATCGACCGGCCGAACCTCTTCATCAAGATCCCGGCCACCGAGGCCGGCCTGCCGGCGATCACCGCGACGCTGGCCGAGGGGATCAGCGTCAACGTCACGCTGATCTTCGGTCTGGACCGCTACTCGCAGGTGATGGAGGCCTTCCTCGCCGGCCTGGAGCAGGCGAAGGCGAACGGCCACGACCTGTCGAAGATCGGCTCCGTGGCCTCGTTCTTCGTCTCCCGGGTGGACACGGAGGTCGACAAGCGGCTGGAGAAGATCGGCTCGGCCGAGGCGAAGGCGCTGCGCGGCAAGGCGGCCATCGCCAACGCCCAGCTGGCGTACGAGCGCTACGGCGAGGTCTTCTCCTCGGCCCGCTGGCAGGCCCTGGCCGACGCCGGGGCGCACCCGCAGCGGCCGCTGTGGGCCTCCACCTCGACGAAGAACCCGGACTACCGGGACGTCATCTACGTCGAGGAGCTGATCGCCCCCGGCACGGTCAACACCATGCCGGAGTCGGTCATCCACGCCTACGGCGACCACGGGGAGACCCGCGGCGACACCATCACCGGCTCGTACGACGCGGCCCGCAAGGTCTTCACCGACCTGGAGGCGGCCGGCGTGGACATGACCGACGTGATCGCGGTGCTGGAGCAGGAGGGCGTCGAGAAGTTCGAGGCGAGCTGGCTGGAGCTGCTCGACGGCGTACGCAAGTCGCTGGAGTCGGCGGCGCGGGGCGCGGGCACCCCGGGCCGGGCGGCGCAGGGCAACGCGCAGGCGGCGGCCCAGGCGGGAGGCAACGCGTGAGCGACCTGATGGCGACCCCGGCCGAGTCGGCCGCGGGCCTGACCGTGCACGGGGCGGAGGCCGTCGACAAGTCCGCCCCGGCCTCGACGCGCGACGCGCTGGTCTCCGCCGGCGTGCCGGGCAAGCTGGCCGCGAAGGACCCGAGCCTCTGGGGCCCGGACGCCGAGGCCGAGGCGAAGATCCGCCTCGGCTGGGTGGACACCCACCAGCGCAGCCGCGAGCTGCTGCCCCAGCTCGCGGAGCTGAAGGCGGAGCTGGGCGACCTCGACCACGTCGTGCTCGCCGGCATGGGCGGCTCGTCGCTGGCCCCCGAGGTGATCACCCGCACCCTCGGCCGGCCACTGACCGTGCTCGACACCACCGACCCGGGCCAGGTCCGGGCGGCGCTGGGTGACCGGCTGGAGCGCACCGTGGTCGTGGTGGCCAGCAAGTCGGGCTCGACCGTGGAGACCGACAGCCACCGGCGGGCGTACTGGCAGGCGTTCCTGGACGCCGGGATGACCGAGGCGGAGGCCGGCCGGCACTTCGTCATCGTCACCGACCCGGGCTCGCCGCTGGAGGAGATCGCCGCCGGGATGGGGGCGTTCACCGTGCTGGCGGACCCGAACGTCGGTGGCCGCTACTCGGCGCTCACGGCGTTCGGGCTGGTCCCGTCGGCGCTGGCCGGCGTGGAGGTGGCGGAGCTGCTCGACCAGGCCGACGCACTGGCCGCCTCGCTGGCCGGCGACCGGGACAATCCGGCGCTGGCGCTGGGCGCCGCGCTCGGTGCGGCCGCCACCGGCGGCCGGGACAAGGTCGCCCTGGTCTCCGACGGCACCGGCATCGACGGGCTCGGCGACTGGGCCGAGCAGCTGATCGCCGAGTCGACCGGCAAGGCCGGGGTCGGCATCCTGCCGGTCGTGGTGGAGTCGCCGCAGAGCCCCGGCGCCACCGGCGGCGACGTGCTGACCGTGAGCTACGGCGGCGCGCTGGCCCCGGGCGAGGTGCCCGGCGGCGGGGGCGACGTGGACGTGGCGGTCAACGGCCCGCTCGGCGCGCAGTTCCTGGCCTGGGAGTACGCCACCGCGGTGGCCGGCGTGGTGCTCGGCATCGACCCGTTCAACCAGCCGAACGTCACCGAGTCCAAGGAGAACACCAACAAGATCCTCGCCTCGGGGCTGCCGGCGGAGACGCCGTCGTTCACCGAGGGCGCCATCGAGGTGTACGCCCCCACCGGCGCCCCCGGCGACCTGGCCGGCGTGCTGCGCTGGCTGGTCGACGGGCTGGGTGACGACGGATACCTCGCGGTGATGGCGTACCTCGACCGGTTCGCCGACGCCGACGCGGCCCGGCTGCGGCCACTGCTGGCCCGCAGCGGCCGCCCGGTCACCTTCGGCTGGGGTCCGCGCTTCCTGCACTCCACCGGCCAGTACCACAAGGGCGGCCCCCAGGTCGGCAGCTACCTTCAGCTGACCGGCGCGGTCAGCGAGGACCTGCCGGTGCCCGGGAAGTCGTACACCTTCGGCGAGCTCCAGGCGGCCCAGGCCGCCGGCGACCGGCAGGCGCTCGCCGGCCGGGACCGCCCGGTGCTGCGGCTGCACCTGACCGACCGGGCCGCCGGCCTGGCCCAGCTTCTCGATGCGGCCGGTGAGCTGGGCGCGTGAGGATGGAAGACGTGGACAACGCGGAGCGAAGAAGCGGTGTGAACCCGCTGCGCGACCCGCAGGACCGGCGGCTGCCGCGGATTCCCGAGCCGTGCGCGTTGGTGATCTTCGGGGTCACCGGCGACCTGGCCCGGAAGAAGCTGCTGCCCGCGGTCTACGACCTCGCCAACCGGGGGCTGCTGCCACCGGGCTTCGTGGTGCTCGGGTTCGCCCGCCGCGACTGGGGTGACGGCGACTTCGAGACCCTCGCCTGCGAGGCGGCCCGCAAGCACGCCCGCACACCCTGGCGGGACGAGGTCTGGGCCCGGCTGGCCGGCAACATCAAGTTCGTCGGCGGCTCGTTCGACGACGACGAGGCCTTCGACCAGTTGGCCACCACCCTCGACGAGCTGCGCCAGACGCACGGCATCCCGGGCAACGCGGCGTTCTACTTCTCGATCCCGCCGGCCGCCTTTCCCGTGGTGCTCAAGCAGCTCGCCCGCACCGGAATGGCGGACAACGCGAAGTCCGGCGGTTGGCGCCGGGTGGTGGTGGAGAAGCCGTTCGGGCACGACCTGCCGTCGGCGAAGGCGCTCAACGACCTCGTCGACGACGTCTTCACCCGCAAGGACGTCTTCCGGATCGACCACTACCTGGGCAAGGAGACCGTCCAGAACATCCTCGCCCTGCGGTTCGCCAACAACCTGTTCGAGCCGCTGTGGAACTCCAAGTACGTCGACTCGGTGCAGATCACCATGGCCGAGGACGTCGGCATCGGCACCCGCGCCGGCTTCTACGACTCGGCCGGCGCGGCCCGCGACGTGCTCCAGAACCACCTCCTCCAACTCCTGGCGCTGGTGGCCATGGAGGAGCCGACCAGCTTCGACCCGGACGAGATCCGCACGGAGAAGCTGAAGGTGCTCAAGGCCATCACCCTGCCGAAGGACGTGAACGCCGGCACCGTGCGCGGCCAGTACCTCCCCGGCTGGGTCGGCGGCGAGCGGGCCCTCGGCTACCTGGAGGAGGCGGGCGTCCCGCAGGACTCCACCACGGAGACGTACGTGGCGGTCCGGCTGGGCATCCAGAACCGCCGGTGGGCCGAGGTGCCGTTCTACATCCGGGCCGGCAAGCGCCTGCCCCGGCGGGTCACCGAGGTCGCCATCATGTTCAAGAAGGCGCCGCACCTGCCGTTCGACCGCACCGACGTGGAGTCGCTCGGCAACAACCAGCTGGTCATCCGGGTCCAGCCCGACGAGGGCGTGGTGCTCAAGTTCGGCTCCAAGGTGCCCGGCACCGCCATGGAGGTCCGCGACATCGCGATGGACTTCCAGTACGGCGAGGCGTTCACCGAGTCCAGCCCCGAGGCGTACGAGCGGCTCGTGCTGGACGTGCTCATCGGCGACCGGACGCTGTTCCCGGACGCCGCCGAGGTCGAGCAGAGCTGGCAGGTGATCGACCCGCTGGAGCGGGCCTGGGCCGGCACCCGACCGGAGCCGTACCGGGCCGGCGAGTGGGGTCCCCGCGCTGCGGACGAGATGCTGGCCCGCGAGGGCCGGGCTTGGAGAAGAGCATGATCGGCCTGTGGGACACCACCGGCAACGAGGTGGTCAAGGCCCTCGCCGCCGAGCGGCGCAGCGCGGGCGGCGTGGCCAGCGGAATGGCGCTCACCCTCATCGTCGTGGTGGACGAGAAGCGGGTACGCGAGGCGGAGGCGGCGGCGACCATCGCCGCCGCCGCCCACCCGTGCCGGCTGCTGGTCGTGGTCCGCTCCGACATCGAGCGGGAACGCAACCGCCTGGACGCGGAGATCGTCGTGGGTGGCCGGCTGGGCCCCTGCGAGGCCGTGGTCATGCGGATGTACGGCCGGCTGGCGCTGCACGCGGAGTCCGTGGTGATGCCGCTGCTGGTGCCGGACGTGCCGGTGGTCACCTGGTGGCACGGTGAGCCGCCCGCGGAGATCGCCACGGACTTCCTCGGCGTGGTGGCCGACCGCCGCATCACCGACACGGCCCAGGCCGCCGACCCGGTGGCGGCGCTGCGCCAGCGTGCCCACGACTACGCACCGGGCGACACCGACCTGGCCTGGACGCGGATCACCCCCTGGCGGACGCTCGTCGCCGGAGCGTTCGACACCACCGAGGCCAGGGTCACCGAGGCCACCCTGGTGGCACCCCGGCAGGACCCGACCGCCGCGCTGATGTGCGGCTGGCTGGCCAGCCGGCTCGGCATCAGCCCGCGCTGGGAGCACACCGACGAGTTCCCCCGGATGCGGGAGGTGCAGCTGCGCTGCGCCAACGGCGACGAGCTGACCCTCACCCGGGACGACAGCGTGGCCACGTTCCGGCGCACCGGCCAGGAGGACCGGCACCTGCCGCTGGTCCGCCGTCCGCTCGGCGACGAGCTGGCCGAGGAGCTGCGGCGGCTCGACGCCGACCAGGTCTACGCGGAGGCACTGGGTGCCATCGCCGGGGTGACCGGTCTGGAGCAGCGCCCCGGCACCCGGGTCCACGTGTGGAAGGACCCGGCCACCGCGCAGCGGGCCGAGGCGGGCGTCACCGCGCACGCCAGCACCAGCCAGAGCTGACGGCGACGACCACGCACCCGCAAGACCCGTACCGTCCGCGCGGCGGTCGGCGAGAAGACGAAAAGGCACAGGATGAGTGAGGCGAGTGTCGCCGTCCACGCGGACGCCGAGCTGCTGGCGCAGGCGGTGGCGGCACGCCTGGTGGTGAAGCTGCTCGACGCCCAGGCCGAGCGCGGCCAGGCGTCGGTGGTGTTGACGGGCGGCCGTATCGCCGCGGCCGTCTACCGGGCCGTCGCGGCCCTGCCGGCGCGGGACGCGGTCGACTGGTCACGGGTGGACGTCTGGTGGGGCGACGAACGGTTCCTGCCCGCCGGGGACCCGGAGCGCAACGAGACGCAGGCCCGCGCGGCGCTGCTCGACGTGGTGCCGTTGGACCCGGCCCGGGTGCACCCGATGCCGGCCTCCGACGGCCCCGCCGGGGCCGACCCGGAGGAGGGCGCCGCCCGGTACGCGGCCGAACTGGCCGCCGCCGCCCGGCCCGGCACCGCCGCGCTGCCGCACTTCGACGTGCTCATGCTCGGCGTCGGGGAGGACGGGCACGTCGCCTCGGTCTTCCCGGAGCACCCCGTGCACTACGAGAGCCGACCGGTCAGCGCGGTGCGGGGCAGCCCGAAGCCGCCGCCCGTCCGCACCACGCTGACCCTGCCGACCATCAACACGGCCGAGGAGGTCTGGCTGGTGGCGAGCGGCGCGGACAAGGCCCGGGCCGTGGGCATGGCCCTGGCCGGCGCCGGGCCCGTGCAGCTGCCCGCCGCGGGCGTGCACGGCGTGGGCCGTACGCTCTGGCTGCTCGACCGGGCCGCGGCCGCCGACGTGCCGGCCCGGCTGCGCAGCCTCCGCTGACGCCAGACCGGCGGTGCCGGTCTGGCGCACCCGGGTGGCCGTCCCGCGCGACGGCCACCCGTGCCGTTCGGCGGGCCGGCGGCGCGCTCAGCGGCCGCGACGGCGGCGCAGCTCGGCCAGCGCCTCGGCGAGGATCGCGGCGCCCTCCTCGTCGGTGCGTCGCTCCTTCACGTAGGCCAGGTGGCTCTTGTAGGGCTCCGGCCGGGCCCGCCCCGGCGGGTTCCGCGCGTCCCGGCCGGCCGGGTGACCGCAGCGCCGGCAGTCCCACTGCGGCGGCGCGGTGGCGTCGGCCGAGATCAGGATCTCGATGCGGTGGCCGTTGCGGCACCAGTAGGTGACCGCCTGGCGGGGGGCCGGCTCGTACTGCTCGGGCGGGCGCTCGGGGGCGGATCCGATCCGGGAGCCCCGGATCACGTTGCCATGGGGCACGGCTGCTCGCTCCTGTCGTCGGAGGGGAACCGCCGCGGGGGGACGGCGGGCGACGCGGTGGCGTGGAAAAAGATCTGCGCGCGGCCCGTCGGGTGACGGACCGCGCGCAGATTGTACGACTCGGAAGGGCCGCTCAGGTGTTCATCTGGAGCCGGAGCCAGAGGCCCAGACCCACGATGCAGGCGAACCAGACGATGCCGACCAGCACCGTGTAACGGTCGAGGTTCTTCTCCGCGACCGAGGAACCGGCGAGGCTGGAGCTGACGCCCCCGCCGAACATGCTGGACAGCCCACCGCCCTTACCTCGGTGCAGCAGGATCAGCATGGTGAGCAGGATGCTCGTGATGATCAGCAACACGATCAACGTGTATGCGAACCAGGTCGGCAGCATGGCTGGGGTCAGTCCTCTCGTAGCGATCCTCGCCCGGACAGGTCGGGCACGGTGGCACCGACCGGCGGACGGGCGGAGTCAAGGATAGCGAGCGATCAGCGAGCGATGTGCTCCGGGAACCGGCAGATCTGCGCGAATTCCTCGGCGTCCAGGCTCGCCCCGCCCACCAGGGCCCCGTCCACGTCCGACTGGGCCATGATCGCGGCGACGTTCGACGCCTTGACCGAGCCGCCGTAGAGGATCCTGACCTGGTCCGCGATGCCCTGGTCGTACAGCTCGACCAGCCGCTCGCGGACCGCCCCGCACACCTCCTGGGCGTCCTCCGGCGTCGCGGTCTTGCCGGTGCCGATCGCCCAGACCGGCTCGTACGCCACGACCACCTTGGTCACCTGCTCGGCGGAGACCCCCCGCAGGGCGCCCTGGAGCTGGTCCGCGCAGTGGGCCACGTGCCGGCCCTCCTCCCGGACGTCCAGCCCCTCCCCCACGCAGAGGATCGGCGTCAGCCCGTGCGTCAGCGCCGCCTTGACCTTGGCGTTGACCAGCGAGTCGTCCTCGTGGTGGTAGGCGCGCCGCTCGGAGTGCCCGACCACCACGTAGGTGCAGCCGAGCTTGGCCAGCATCGGCCCCGCGATGTCACCCGTGTAGGCGCCGGAGGCGTGCGGCGACAGGTCCTGTGCCCCGTAGCCGATCAACAGCTTGTCGCCCTCCACGGCGGTCTGCACGGTGCGCAGGTCGGTGAAGGGCGGCAGGACCACCGTCTCGACGTCGGTGAGCTGCTTCTCGGTGAGGCTCGCCGCCAGCTTCTGCACCAGCAGGTTGGCCTCGAGGTGGTTGAGGTTCATCTTCCAGTTGCCGGCCATCAGCGGCCGGCGGGTGGCGCCCGCCATCAGTTCTCCAGAGCAGCGATGCCGGGGAGGGTTTTGCCCTCCAGGTACTCCAGGGACGCCCCACCACCGGTGGAGATGTGACCGAACGCGGACTCGTCCAGGCCGAGCGCCCGCACCGCCGCCGCCGAGTCACCGCCGCCGACCACGCTGAACGCGTCGGCCTTGGTGATCGCCTCGGCCACACCACGGGTGCCGGCCGCGAACGGCGCCATCTCGAACACGCCCATCGGACCGTTCCAGAAGACGGTCTTCGCCTGCGACAGGGCGGCCGCGAAGCCCGCCACCGTCTCCGGGCCGATGTCCAGGCCCAGCCGGTGGCTCGGGATGCCGTCCGCGCGGACGGTGTCGTGCGCGGCGTCCGGGGCGAACGCGTCCGCGGCCACCACGTCGACCGGGAGCATGATCTTGCCCGGCGCGCGCTCCATCAGGTTGCGGCAGGTCTCGACCATCTCCTCCTCGAGGAGCGACGTGCCCACCTCGTAGCCCTGGGCCTTGAGGAACGTGAAGCACATCCCGCCGCCGATGAGCAGCCGGTCGACGGTCGGCAGCAGGGCTTCGATCACCGCGAGCTTGTCGGAGACCTTCGAACCGCCCAGCACCACCACGTACGGCCGCTCCGGGTCACCGGTCAGCTTGCTGAGCACCTCGACCTCGCGCAGCACCAGCCGGCCGGCGAAGTGCGGCAGCCGGGTGGCCACGTCGAAGACGCTCGCGTGCTTGCGGTGCACCGCGCCGAACGCGTCGTCGACGTACGCCTCGCCGAACCCGGCGAGCTGGTCGGCGAACGCACCGCGCTCGGCCTCGTCCTTGCTGGTCTCGCCGGCGTTGAAGCGCAGGTTCTCCAGCAGCGCCACCTCACCGTCGGCCAGCGCGTCCACCGTGGAACGGGCCGAGTCGCCGACGGTGTCGGTGGCGAAGCGCACCCGGACGCCCAGCAGCTCGCCGAGCCGGTCGGCGACCGGCCGGAGGCTGAACTGCGGATCCGGCGAGCCCTTCGGCCGACCCAGGTGCGAGCAGACGGTCACCTTCGCGCCGGCGCCGGTGAGCGCGCTCAGGGTCGGCAGGACGGCGCGGATGCGGCCGTCGTCGGTGATGGCGCCGGTCTGCTTGTCGAGCGGGACGTTCAGGTCGGCGCGCACCAGCACGCGCCGACCCGACACCCCCTCGGCGAGCAGGTCGTCGAGGGTCCGGATGCTCACAGCGACGAACCCACCAGCTTGACGAGGTCCACGAGCCGGTTCGAGTAGCCCCACTCGTTGTCGTACCAGCCGACGGCCTTCACCTGGTTGCCGATGACCTTGGTCAGCGGCGCGTCGAAGATGCAGGACGCCGGGTCGGTGACGATGTCCGACGACACGATCGGGTCCTCGTTGTAGGTGAGGATGCCCTTCAGCGGGCCCTCCGAGGCGGCCTTCAGCGCGGCGTTGACCTCGTCCACGCTGGTCTCCCGACCCACCGTGACGGTCAGGTCGGTGACCGAGCCGGTCGGGATCGGCACGCGCAGCGCGTAGCCGTCCAGCTTGCCCTTCAGGTCCGGCAGCACCAGGCCGATCGCCTTCGCGGCGCCGGTCGAGGTCGGCACGATGTTCAGGGCGGCGGCGCGGGCCCGGCGCAGGTCCTTGTGCGGGGCGTCCTGCAGGTTCTGGTCCTGCGTGTAGGCGTGGATCGTGGTCATCAGACCCCGCTCGATGCCGAACGTGTCGTGCAGCACCTTGGCCATCGGGGCGAGGCAGTTGGTGGTGCAGGACGCGTTCGAGATGATCGTGTGCTTGGCCGGGTCGTACTGGTCGTGGTTGACGCCCATGACGACCGTGACGTCCTCGTTCTTCGCCGGAGCGGAGATGATGACCTTCTTGGCCCCGCCCTCGACGTGCGCCTTCGCCTTCGTGGCGTCGGTGAAGAAGCCGGTCGACTCGATGACCACGTCGGCGCCGACCTCGCCCCACGGCAGCTTCGCCGGGTCCTTCTCGGCGTACGCCTTGATGGTCTTGCCGCCCACGGTGATCTCGTCGGCGGTGGCCTTGACCTCCTGCGGGAGGCGGCCAAGGATGCTGTCGTACTTGACAAGGTGGGCGAGCGTCGCGTTGTCGGTCAGGTCGTTCACCGCCACGACCTCGATGTCAGCGCCGGACGCCAGCACTGCCCGGAAGAAGTTGCGGCCGATCCGACCGAAGCCGTTGATGCCAACCCGGATGGTCACAGGTCCCATCTCCTCGCGTTCTGGTCCGCCGGTCGCAGACCGTGTCGCCGGCGGAGTGATGTGCGCCGACCGTTGGAGCCGGCCGTTGACAGTTCATCTCGGCCACCCCGCCGCGGTCCGGGAGGACCTGACCGCCCGAGGCGGTTCGCGCGGCGCGGAGTGCCTGTGCCGGCCCCCTTGCCGTACGCTGCGACCTTATCCGAGCGCGTGGCAGCGCGCCGCGCGGGGTGGTGATCGACTCGCGTCTCCGACCTCTCGCGCACCCCGGCGGAAGGCAGGGCGTGCCTGCCGGCCCGCTCGCCTCCGCTGACCGCCACCGTCCTATCAGACCACGAGCATGTCGGGCGTGACGGCCGCTTCCGTATCCGGGATGCCCAGGTCACGGGCGCGCTTGTCGGCCAGCGCCAGCAACCGGCGAATCCGGCCGGCGATGGCGTCCTTGGTCAGCGGGGGGTCGGCGAGCGCACCCAGCTCCTCCAGCGAGGCCTGACGGTGCTCCAACCGCAGCCGGCCGGCCGAGGTGAGGTGGTTCGGGGCGTCGTCGGCGAGGATCTCCAGCGCCCGGGTCACCCGCGCGGCGGCGGCCACCGCGGCCCGCGCCGAGCGGCGCAGGTTGGCGTCGTCGAAGTTGGCCAGCCGGTTCGCGGTCGCCCGCACCTCCCGGCGCACCCGGCGCTCCTCCCACGCGAGCACGCTGGAGTGCGCGCCGATCCGGGTCAGCAGCGCGGCGATCGCGTCGCCGTCCTTGACCACCACCCGGTCCACCCCGCGCACCTCGCGGTTCTTGGCGGTGATGCCGATGCGCCGGGCCGCGCCGACGAGCGCCAGCGCCGACTCGGGGCCGGGGCAGGTGATCTCCAGCGCGCTGGAGCGGCCCGGCTCGGTCAGCGAACCGTGCGCCATGAAGGCGCCCCGCCAGGCGGCGACGGCGCAGCACACGTTCGCGGCGACCACGTGCGGGGGCAGGCCGCGCACCGGGCGGCCCCGGACGTCGAGCAGGCCGGTCTGTCGGGCCAGCGCCTCGCCGTCCTTGACCACCCGCACGATGAAGTGGCTGCCCTTGCGCAGCCCGCCGGAGGCGAGCACGTGGATCTCGCTGGGATAGCCGTAGACCTCGGCGATCTCCCGCCGCAGCCGGCGGGCCACCGCGCCGGTGTCCAGCTCCGCCTCGACCACCACGCGACCGGAGACGATGTGCAGCCCGCCGGCGAAGCGCAGCAGCGCCGCCATCTCCGCCCGCCGGCAGCAGGGCTTGGGCACGTCGACCCGACTCAGCTCGTCCTTGACCGCGGCCGTCATCGCCATTGTGCGTCCCCTCACGGACCCGTTCCGGCGTGTCGCCGGAGATTACGTACGTGTCTAACGATCGGCGCCCAGGACAGGCACCAGCGCGGCGCCCAGGGCGGCTGGATCATGGCGAGGAGTGCCGTCGGTGACGGCGACGGGGGCGAGGACCAGCCGGGCACCCAGCGATTCTGCCGCACGTTCGACCGGTTCGGGGTCACCCACCGCCTTGGCGTCGGCCAGGACGTGATCCACCTTCAGCTCCGGCAGGTACCAGCGCAGCGCGGCCAGATGGTCGGCGACGGAGAGGCCGAGGGTCTCCTTCTCCGCCGCGAGGTTGAGGGTGACCAGGCGGCGGGCCGGGCTGGCCACGATCGCGTCGGCCAGCCGGGGCACCAGCAGGTGCGGCAGCACGCTCGTGTACCAGCTGCCCGGACCGAAGATCAGCCAGTCCGCGGCGTGGATCGCCTCGACCGCCTCCGGGCAGGCCTCCGGCTCGCCCGGGGTCAGCCGCAGCGACTCCACCCGCCCGGTGGTGACCGCGACCTGGTGCTGGCCGGTGACCGTCCGCACCTCGTCGGGGCGGGCCGGGTCGGCGCCGCGGACCCGCGCCTCGATCCCCACCGGCTGGCAGGACATCGGCAGCACGCGGCCCACCGTGCCGAGCATCGCGCCGGCGTGCTCCAACGCCGCCACCGGGTCACCGAGCAGCTCCATGAGCCCGCACAGCACCAGGTTGCCGACCGCGTGCCCGGCCAGCCCGTCGCCCTGGTCCAGCCCCGACACCTCGGCGAAGCGGTGCTGGAAGAGGCCGGCGCTGCGCCGGGTGGAGGGGTGGTCGCCGGCCAGCGCGACGAGCGCCTGGCGCAGGTCGCCCGGGGGCAGGCCGCCCCGCTCGGCGCGCAGCCGGCCGCTGGAGCCGCCGTCGTCGCCCACCGTCACCACGGCCGTGATGTCCAGGTCCAGCTCCGGCGCACACCGGCGCAGCGCCCGCAGCGAGGCGGAGAGGCCGTGTCCGCCGCCGAAGGCCACCACCCTCGTCGTCATTCCCGCCCCAGGTCGCGGTGCTGTGCGTTGGCGGCGAGCCCGGACTGCCGCAGCCGCGCCGCCAGCTCCTCGGCGATCGCCACGCTGCGGTGCTTGCCGCCCGTGCAGCCGACCGCCACCGTCAGGTAGCGCTTGCCCTCCCGCTCGAAGCCCGTGGTGGTGGCGTTGACCAGGTCGGCGTACGAGGCGACGAACGCGTCGGCGCCCTCCTGGCCCAGCACGTACGCGCTGACCGCCTCCTCCCGGCCGGTGTGCTCCCGCAGCTCCGGCACCCAGTACGGGTTGGGCAGGAAACGGGCGTCCAGCACGAAGTCGGCGTCCGGCGGCAGGCCGTACTTGAAGCCGAAGGAGAGCACGGTGACCCGCAGCCGGCGGGCGTCCTCGCCGCCGAAGAGCTCCTCGATGCGCCGGCGCAGTTGGTTGACGTTGAGGTGGCTCGTGTCGATGATCACGTCGGCCTGGTCGCGGGCCTCCTCGAGCAGCCCGCGCTCGACGGCGATCCCGTCCGCGAGCCGCCCGTCGCCCTGCAACGGGTGCGAACGCCGGACGCTCTCGAAGCGTCGGATCAGCACCTCGTCGTCGGCGTCGACGAAGACCACCCGGGGCGAGAAGCCCCGCTCCCGGAGTTCACGGATCGCCCCGGCCAGATCCGTGGAGAAAGCGCGCGAGCGGACGTCCAGCACCATGGCCGTCCGGCGGGCCGCTCCGCCCGCCTTGACGGCCAGCTCGGCCATGTCGAGCATGAGCGCCTGCGGCAGGTTGTCGACCACGTAGTAGCCGACGTTCTCCAGCGCCCGGGCCACCGTGCTGCGCCCACCACCGGAGAGCCCGGTCACCACCACGAGGGTGGTGTCCGACTCCGCCGACGCCGCCTGGCCCACGCCTGTCTCCGCCGGGGTGCCGTGCCGCCCCTCGGCCGTACGCGCCTCGCTCACCGAATAACCCCCAAGCCGCTGGCGCCGCGGCCGCCCCCCGGGCCGCGAACGGTCAATCAGCGACTCTATCCCGCACCACCCGCCGCCCGGCGCCACGCCCCACCCGCACCACCGGCCCCTGCGCCCTCCCCACCGCCTCCCGTCGGTCCCGGGTTCCGTCGGGGTCGGCTCGTAGACTTCGCTGATGGTCTCCCCCACCGACCTGCACACCTCGGAAGCCCGGCAGGTGCTGCGCCGGGTCTTCGGCTACGACACCTTCCGCGGCTTCCAGCAGGACGTGATCGACCACGTGGTGGCCGGCGGCGACGCGCTGGTGCTGATGCCCACCGGGGGCGGCAAGTCGCTCTGCTACCAGATCCCCGCGCTGGTGCGCCCCGGTGTCGGCGTGGTCGTGTCCCCGTTGATCGCGCTCATGCAGGACCAGGTCGACGCGCTGACCGCGCTCGGCGTCCGGGCCGGCTTCCTCAACTCGACACTCGACCTCGACGCCCGTCGCCGGGTCGAGGCGGCGTTCCTCGCCGGCGAACTGGACCTGCTCTACCTGGCGCCGGAGGCGCTCGGCTCCCGGGCCACCGTCCAGCTGCTCGACCGCGGCAAGATCGCGCTGTTCGCGATCGACGAGGCGCACTGCGTGTCCCAGTGGGGGCACGACTTCCGGCCCGACTACCTGGCCCTGTCGATGCTGCACGAGCGGTGGCCGGAGGTGCCGCGCATCGCGCTCACCGCCACCGCGACGAGCGCGACCCGCGACGAGATCGCCCGCCGGCTCGACCTGACCGGCGCCCGGCACTTCGTGGCGAGCTTCGACCGCCCCAACATCCAGTACCGGATCGTGCCGAAGCGGGAGCCCCGCAAGCAGCTGCTGAGCCTGCTGCGCGACGAGCACCCGGGGGACGCCGGCATCGTCTACTGCCTCTCCCGGGCGTCGGTGGACAAGACCGCCGAGTTCCTCACCGCCAACGGCATCGCGGCGCTGCCCTACCACGCCGGCCTCGACGCGGTCACCCGCGCCGCCCACCAGCAACGGTTCCTCCGGGAGGACGGGCTGGTCATGGTCGCCACGATCGCCTTCGGGATGGGCATCGACAAGCCCGACGTCCGCTTCGTCGCGCACCTCGACCTCCCGAAGTCGGTCGAGGGCTACTACCAGGAGACCGGCCGCGCCGGGCGGGACGGCCTGCCGTCGACCGCGTGGCTGGCGTACGGACTGCAGGACGTCGTCCAGCAGCGGAAGCTGATCGAGACGTCCGAGGGGGACGTGGCGCACCGTCGCGGCCTGGCCCGGCACCTCGACGCGATGCTGGCGCTGTGCGAGACGGTCCGCTGCCGCCGCGCCCAGCTCCTCGAGTACTTCGGCGAGCCGGAGACCGGCGACTGCGGCAACTGTGACACCTGCCTCGACCCGCCCGAGTCGTGGGACGGCACCGTCGCCGCGCAGAAGCTGCTCTCCACCGTCTTCCGGCTCGACCGGGAGCGCAACCAGCGCTTCGGCGCCGGGCACTGCATCGACATCCTGCTCGGGCGGCAGACCGAGAAGGTGACCCAGTTCGGCCACGACTCGCTGACCGTCTTCGGCATCGGTGGCGAGCTGCGCGAGGCCGAGTGGCGCGGGGTGGTCCGCCAGCTGCTCGCCGAGGGTCTGCTCGCCGTCGAGGGTGACTACGGCACCCTGGCGCTCACCGCTGCCAGCGCCGAGGTGCTGGGCCGGCGGCGGTCGGTGATGATGCGCCGCGAGCCCGAGCGCGCGGCGCCCACCCGCTCCGGCCGGTCCCGCGCCACGGCCGCCGCCGAGCTGCCGCCGGCCGCCGCCCCGGTCTTCGAGCGGCTCCGCGCCTGGCGCGCGGCCGCCGCCAAGGAGCAGGGCGTTCCGGCGTACGTCATCTTCCACGACGCGACCCTGCGGCAGATCGCCGCGGACGTGCCCACGTCGCTGGCCGACCTGTCCCGGGTCAACGGGGTCGGCGAGAACAAGCTGGCGAGGTACGGGGAGCAGATCCTGGCCGTGCTGGCCGACGCCTGAGGGGCCGCTGCCCGCTCCGGCGGCACCGCCGGAGCGACACGGTCGGAGCGGCCCGGTCGGCGCGGCGCGCTCAGCTCGGCGTGGAGCCGCCCGGTCGGAGCGCCGCGCTCAGATCGGTGTGGAGCGGCGCGGCGCGATCGGAGCGGCGCGGTCAGTCACCGGGCGGCACCGCCGGGGCCGGACGGTCAGTCGCCCGACGGTGCCTTCGCGGGCTCGCCGCCCAGTGCGGCGAGGATCGCCTCGGCGGTGCGGCGGCCCACGCCCGGCACCTCGGTGATCTCCTCGACGGTCGCCGCGGAGAGTCGCTTCAGTGAGCCGAAGTGCCGCAGCAGTGCCTTGCGCCGCACCTCGCCCAACCCGGGCACCGAGTCCAGCGCCGACTGCGTCATCCGCTTCGAGCGGCGCTGCCGGTGGAAGGTGATGGCGAACCGGTGCGCCTCGTCGCGGACCCGTTGCAGCAGGTAGAGCCCCTCGGAGCTGCGCGGCAGGATGACCGGGAACTCGTCGTCGGGCAGCCAGACCTCCTCCAGCCGCTTGGCCAGCCCGCAGAGCGCCACGTCGTCGATGCCCAGCTCGGCGAGCGCCTGGGCGGCCGCCGCGACCTGCGGCGGGCCGCCGTCGACCACCACGAGCTGCGGCGGGTACGCGAACTTCCGCGGCCGTCCGGTCGTCGGGTCGACAAGCGTGCCCACCCGGGGCTCGTCGTCGGAGACCTGGCCGGCCGGGGCCTCCGGGTCGTCCGCCGCCTCCACGCCCGCCTCACCGGTCTCGGCACGCGCGTCGAGGTAGCGGGCGAAGCGGCGGCGCAGCACCTCGGACATCGCGGAGAGGTCGTCGGTGGCGCCGCGGATGATGAACCGGCGGTACTCACTCTTGCGCGGCAGCCCGTCCTCGAAGACGACCATGCTGGCCACCACGTCGGTGCCCTGGATCTGGGAGATGTCGAAGCACTCGATGCGCAGCGGGGACGTACGCATGCCGAGCGCCTCGCTGATCTCGTCGAGCGCCTTGCCGCGGGTGGTCAGGTCACCGGCGCGGCGCAACTTGTGCCGGGCCAGCGCGTCCTTGGCGTTGCGCTCCACCGTCTCCATCAGGGTGCGCTTGTCGCCGCGCTGCGGCACCCGCAGCGTGACCCGGCTGCCGCGGTGGCTGGAGAGCCAGTCGGCCAGGGCGTCGGCGTCGGCCGGCAGCTCGGGGACGAGCAGCTCGCGGGGCACGTCGGCCTCGCCGTGCTCACCGCCGTAGACCTGCGTGCAGAAGTGGTGCACCAGGTCGCCGGTGGTCAGCTCCTCGGTCTTCTCCACCACCCAGCCGCGCTGGCCGCGGACCCGCCCGTCGCGCACGTGGAAGACCTGCACCGCCGCCTCGAGCGGGTCGTCGGCGAACGCCACCACGTCGGCGTCGGTGCCGTCGCCGAGCACCACGGTCTGCTTCTCCATCGCGCGGCGCAAGGCGGCGATGTCGTCGCGAAGCCGGGCGGCGCGCTCGAACTCCAACTGCTCGCTGGCCTCGGTCATCTCGCGTTCGAGCTTGCGCACCATCGTGTCGGTGCGGCCGGCCATGAAGTCGCAGAACTCGTCGACGATCTCCCGGTGCCGTTCCACGGAGACGTTGCCCACGCAGGGCGCCGAGCACTTGCCGATGTAGCCGAGCAGGCAAGGGCGGCCCACCTGACCGGCGCGCTTGAAGACGCCGGCCGAGCAGGTGCGGGCGGGAAAGACCCGCAGCAGCAGGTCGAGCGTCTCGCGGATCGCCCACGCGTGCGAGTAGGGCCCGAAGTAGCGCACACCCTTGCGCTTCGCGCCGCGCATCACCTGCAGCCGCGGGTACTCCTCGTCGAGGGTGACCGCGAGATAGGGGTACGACTTGTCGTCCCGGTAGCGGACGTTGAACTTCGGGTCGTACTGCTTGATCCAGGTGAACTCCTGCTGGAGCGCCTCGACCTCGGTGCCCACCGTGATCCAGTCGACCGACTCGGCGGTGGTGACCATCTGACGGGTGCGCTCGTGCAGGTTCCAGAGGTCACCGAAATAGGAATTGAGGCGGCTGCGCAGGTTCTTCGCCTTGCCGACGTAGATCACTCGGCCGGTGCCGTCACGGAAGCGGTAGACCCCCGGTGACTCCGGGATGGTGCCGGGCGCGGGACGGTAGGTCGAGGGGTCAGCCACGGCTGCAAGCCTAGTCCGCACCACCGACGTTTCCCCGAGCCGACGCAGCCCGCCCCCGGCCCGACCGCAGAGAGGACCTTGGTAGGAGACTGCCCCTCGGGGGCTCCCTCGTACCAAGACCTCGGGGGCTCACCCGCGACCGACGATCGCGGCGCGGGCTTCGGTGGGGGTGGCGCCGAGCGGGGATGTCGAACCGCCCCTGCACTCCTCGGGCGGTTACACGCACGTCGGGGTGTCGCAGTGACGGCGACACCCCGACATCGGCGGCTGGAGTTGATTAAGGGGCGGTGCCCCTGGCGCGGAGGGTCAGGCGAACGAGATCTGGTCGCCGACGACCTTGACCGGCTTGGCGGGCAGCGGCTTGGTGGCCGGGCCGGCCTTCACCGAGCCGTCCTCGATCGAGAACTTGCTGCCGTGGCAGGTGCAGTTGATCGTCCCGCCGTCGACGTTCGACACCGGGCAGCCCTGGTGGGTGCAGATCGGGTCGAAGCCCTTGAACTGGCCGGCTGTCGGTTGGGTGACCACGACGCCCTCGGCGGCGAGGACCTTGCCGCCGCCGAGCGGGATGTCGGAGGTGGTGGCCAGGGACTGGGCGCCCTGCCGGTCGCCGCCGCCCGCGTCACCGGTGCTGGGGACCGCCGGCCCGGCACTGGTGGGCTGACCGGTGGCACCGTCACCCGCGTCGTCCGCGCCACAGGCGGCCAGGACGGCGGACGCCCCCACCGCGCCGGCGCCGGCGAGCAGGACCCGCCGCGTCTGCCCAGCGGGACCGGTCAGCACCTGATCGTCACTCATGCCTCGCCCTTCTCTCGGCTGCTGCGGCCCGTCTCGACCCCCGAGGGCCACACCTTTGTCACACGCCCCACTGTGCCCGACGGTTCACCACCGGCGTGCCGGAACATCCCCGCCGACGATCAACCGGCCCGGCCGCCGGACGTCGGGCGGCAGACGCCGACGCCCGACCACACGAGCCGGGTCGGCCGCCGGCCGGTCGACACCAGCGCCCGGCGCCACGGACCGCCGCTTGGCGCGGTCGCCGAGCCGGAACCACCGCGGCCGGACCGACGCGCGCACGCCGACGCCCCGGGTGGCACGACGGGCGCACCGACACCCGGTCAGCGCGCCCCGGCCGGCACCTTCCGGGCACCGCGGGACTTCGCCCCGTTGGCCTTGGCCGCCCGCGAGGTGGCCGCGGCAGCGCCCTTCGCCTCGCCGTCGAGCTTGAGCACCTGGCGCAGGAACTGGCCGGTGTGGCTCTCGGCCACCTCGGCGACCTCCTCGGGCGTGCCGGTGGCGAGCACCGTGCCACCCCGGTGGCCGCCCTCCGGGCCCATGTCGATCAGCCAGTCCGCCGTCTTGATCACGTCGAGGTTGTGCTCGATCGTGATCACGGTGTTGCCCTTGTCGACCAGGCCTTCCAGCACCATCAGCAGCTTGCGGATGTCCTCGAAGTGCAGACCGGTGGTGGGCTCGTCGAGCACGTAGACCGTCCGGCCCGTGGAGCGCTTCTGCAGCTCGGACGCGAGCTTGACACGCTGCGCCTCGCCGCCGGAGAGGGTCGGCGCCGGCTGGCCCAGGCGGACGTAGCCGAGGCCGACGTCCACCAGGGTCTTGAGGTGCCGGTGGATCGCCGGGATGGCGGAGAAGAACTCGGCCGCCTCCTCGATCGGCATGTCGAGCACCTCGGCGACGGTCTTGCCCTTGTAGTGCACCTCCAGGGTCTCCCGGTTGTAGCGGGCACCCTTGCAGACCTCGCACGGGACGTACACGTCGGGCAGGAAGTTCATCTCGATCTTGATGGTGCCGTCGCCGGAGCACGCCTCGCAGCGCCCGCCCTTGACGTTGAACGAGAACCGGCCGGGCCCGTAGCCGCGCACCTTCGCCTCGGTCGTCTCGGCGAAGAGCTTGCGGACGTGGTCCCAGACACCGGTGTAGGTTGCCGGATTCGACCGGGGCGTACGACCGATGGGTGACTGGTCGACGCCGACCACCTTGTCGACGTGCTCCAGACCGGCGACCCGGGTGTGCCGGCCCGGCACCAGCCGGGCGCCGTTGATCTGGTTGGCGAGTACGGCGTAGAGGATGTCGTTGACCAGTGTCGACTTGCCCGAGCCGCTGACCCCCGTGACCGCGATGAGCTGCCCCAGCGGGAAGCTCACGGTGAGGTTGCGCAGGTTGTGCTCACGGGCGCCGTGCACCACGAGCTCCCGCCCCGGCGTCTGCGGGCGGCGTTGCCGAGGGGTCGGGATCGACCTGCGCCCGGAGAGGTAGGCACCGGTGATCGACTCCGGATTCTCCAGCAGCGCCGGCACCGAGCCGCTGTGCACGATCCGGCCGCCGTGCTCACCGGCGCCCGGGCCGATGTCGACGATCCAGTCCGCGGTGCGGATCGTGTCCTCGTCGTGCTCGACCACGATCAGCGTGTTGCCCAGCCCGCGCAGGCGGACCAGGGTCTCGATCAGGCGGTGGTTGTCGCGCTGGTGCAGCCCGATCGACGGCTCGTCGAGCACGTAGAGGACGCCGACCAGGCCGGACCCGATCTGGGTGGCGAGCCGGATGCGCTGGGCCTCGCCACCGGAGAGGGTGCCCGCCGGGCGGTCCAGTGAGAGGTAGTCGAGGCCGACGTCGAGCAGGAACCGCAGCCGGGCGTTGATCTCCTTGAGGACCCGCTCGGCGATCATCTTCTGCCGGTCGGTCAACTCGATGCCGGCGAGCAGCTCGGCGCACTCCCCCACCGAGAGGTTGCAGACCTCGGCGATGCTCTTGCCGGCGATGGTGACCGCGAGCACTTCGGGCTTGAGCCGGGCGCCGCCGCAGGCCGCGCAGGGCACGTCCCGCATGTAGCCCTCGTACTTCTCGCGCGACCACTCCGACTCCGTGTCGGTGTGCCGGCGCTCGATCCACTGCACCACGCCCTCGAAGCCGGTGTAGTAGGACCGCTCCCGGCCGTACTTGTTGCGGTAGCGGACGTGCACCTGGTCGTCGGAGCCGTGCAGGATCGTCTTCTGCGCCCGCGAGGGCAGCGCCCGCCACGGGGTGTCCAGGTCGAAGTGCTCGGCCTCGCCGAGCGCCTCCAGCAGGCGGAGGAAGTATTCGAGGGTGTGCCCGGTCGCCCAGGGCTGGATGGCCCCCTCGCGCAGGCTGCGCTCCGGGTCGGGGACGACCAGCTCCGGGTCGACCTCCTTCTTGGTGCCCAGCCCGGTGCACTCGGGGCAGGCCCCGTAGGGCGCGTTGAAGGAGAAGACCCGGGGTTCCAGGTCCTCGATGGCCAGGGGGTGGTCGTTGGGGCAGGCCAGGTGCTCGGAGAAGCGCCGCTCCCGGTCGGGGTCGTCCTCGGCGAGGTCCACGAAGTCGAGCAGCACGATGCCGCCGGAGAGGCCGAGCGCCGCCTCCACCGAGTCGGTGAGGCGCTGCTTGGCGCTCGCCTTGACCGAGAGCCGGTCGATCACCACCTCGATGGTGTGCTTCTCCTGCTTCTTGAGCTTCGGCGGCTCGGTGAGCGGGTGCACCACGCCGTCGACCCGGGCCCGCGCGTAGCCCTTGGCCTGCAGCTCCGCGAAGAGGTCGACGTACTCGCCCTTGCGGCCCCGCACGACCGGAGCGAGGACCATGAACCGGGTGCCCTCGGGCATGGCCAGCACACGGTCGACGATCTGCTGCGGGCTCTGCCGGGAGATCCGCTCCCCGCAGACCGGGCAGTGCGGCTCGCCGACGCGGGCGAAGAGCAGCCGGAGGTAGTCGTAGACCTCGGTGATGGTGCCGACGGTCGAGCGCGGGTTGCGCGAGGTCGACTTCTGGTCGATCGACACGGCGGGGCTCAGCCCCTCGATGAAGTCGACGTCGGGCTTGTCCATCTGCCCGAGGAACTGCCGGGCGTACGACGAGAGCGACTCGACGTAGCGACGCTGCCCCTCGGCGAAGATCGTGTCGAACGCCAGGCTCGACTTGCCCGACCCGGACAGCCCGGTGAACACGATCAGGGCGTCCCGGGGCAGGTCGAGACTGACGTCACGCAGGTTGTGCTCGCGCGCGCCACGGATGATCAGTCGGTCGGCCACGGTCCGTGTACTCCCGGGTGAAGAAGATGAGGCGGATCTGTCCGCTCGAGGGCGATTCCGAGCGGTTGTGTGGGCGCAGAAGAACGCCTCGGCAACTCTAGCCCCGAGGTACGACAATTCTCCGTGCCGGCACATTCCCCCAGCTCACGGCGGTACGCCGCGACGACCGGGAACGACCGGCCCCGGTGACCCGCGCCGGGTCACCGGGGCCCGCGAGCGTCGGGCCGGGCGGGCTCCGGGTCAGAAGCTCCCCGGCGCCGGCGGTCGGGCCGGCCGGTTCGCCCGGCGGCGCGCCCCCCGCCACCCGCCGCGCCGCTCGGCGGCCAGCCGTGCCTCGCGCCGACGGGTCTCGAACGCCACCTCGCGCTGCAACCGGCGCCAGCTCTCCCAGCGCCGGGCGGTCAGCTCGCCGCTCTCCAGGGCCTCGCGCACCGCGCAGGCCGGCTCGCCGTCGTGCCCGCAGTCGGCGTACCGGCACCCGGTGGCGAGTTCGGCGATGTCGGCGAACGCCCGGTCCAGCCCGGCGGAGCCGTCCAGCAGGCCGACGGCCCGTACGCCGGGGGTGTCGATGACCACGCCCCCGCCGGGCACCGGCACCAGCGCCCGCCAGGTGGTGGTGTGCCGGCCCTTGCCGTCCACCCGCCGGATGGCCTGCGTGGGCATCACGACGGCGCCGGCCAGGGCGTTGACCAGGCTCGACTTGCCCGCGCCGGACGGGCCGAGCAGGGCCAGCGTGCGCCCGGGAGCGACGTGCTGCCGCAGCGGGTCGAGGCCGACGCCGCGCTCGGCGCTGACCGGCAGCACCGGCACCCCGGGCGCGACCGCGGAGAGCTGGCGGGCGACCGCGTCCGCCTGGGTGGTCAGGTCGGCCTTGGTGAGCACGACCAGCGGCCGGGCGCCGGACTCGTGGGCGAGGGACACCAGCCGCTCCACGCGGCCGGTGTCCGGTTCCGGATGGACCGGCTCGACCACCGCGGCGACGTCGAGGTTGGCGGCGAGCACCTGCCCGCTGGCGTCCTTGCCGGCGGTCCGGCGCACCAGGGCGGTGCGCCGGGGCAGTACCGCCTCGACGGTGCGGCGCCCGTCCGGCCAGGTGCCGACCAGCACCCAGTCGCCGGCGCAGGGAAGGTGGGTCAGGTCGCGGGCGGCGGCGGCGAGCACCGCGCCGCCCACGCTGGCGCGCACCGGGCCCTCCGCGCAGAGCACGGTGCAGACGCCCCGGTCGACCCGGGACACCCGGCCCGGGCGGTGGTCGGTGCGTCGCCGTACGTGGGCCGCCCAGCCGGCGTCCCAGCCGAGGGCGGTCAGATCGATTCTCATGGCATCCTCATCGGTCTCGGAGGTGATGGCGGAACACACGTGCCACGTCCGGCATGAGAGCCCTCACCTCCTCCCGACGTCCCGGTGCCGCGTCGCCGCCGACGGTAGGGGGCGCGCCGACGTACCGAAAGCGATTTCCCCGGCGACGACGGGTCGCGCGACCGCTAGGGTCGGAACGTGACCACGGACCCGCTGCTGCTGACCGGCGAGGTGGACAAGGCGACGTCGCGGCTGCTGCGCACCGCGGCCACCTTCGACGAGTCGGGTCTGGCGGCGGCGTCGCTGCTGCCGGGCTGGACCCGCGGCCACGTCCTGACGCACCTGGCCCGCAACGCCGACGGCTTCGTCAACCTGTTCGTCGCCGCCCGCACCGGCGAGCCCCGGGCCATGTACGCGTCGGCGGCCGGCCGGGCCGCGGACATCGAGGCCGGCGCGGCCCGGACGCCGGACGCGCACCTGGACGACCTGCGCGGCTCGGCCGACCGGTTCGCCGAGGCGGTGGCCTCGATGCCCGCCGCCGCCTGGACGGCGACGGTGGAGACGCCGGGCGGGCCGAAGGTCGCCGCGGAGCTGGTCTGGTGCCGGCTGCGGGAGCTGGAGGTCCATCACGTCGACCTGGCCGCCGGGCACCGGCCGGCCGACTGGCCCGAGACGTTCGCGCACCGGCTGCTGCACGAGGTCGCCACCGACCTGGGTGGCCGCACCGGGGTGCCCTCGATGGTGCTGCGCTTCGACGGCACGCGCCACCAACTGGTGATCGGCGAGCCCGACGGCGCCCCGGTCGTCGCCGGCCCCGCGCCCGACCTCGCCGCCTGGCTCATCGGCCGGGGTCCCGGCGACTCGCTCACCGTCACCCCCGACGGTCCTCTCCCGAACCCACCGGAATGGATGTAGACACCACATGACCTACCGCGGAGACGTGACGCCCGGCGGTGCGCCGGCCGTACGCGAGCTCGACCGGCTCACGATCAGCAAGCTGTCCGTGGGCCCGATGGACAACAACGCCTACCTGCTGACCTGCCGGTCGACGGGCGAGCAGGTGCTGATCGACGCGGCGAACGAGGCGCCCCGCCTGCTGGAGCTGGTCGGTGACCGGGGGCTCGCCGCCGTGGTCACCACGCACCAGCACATGGACCACTGGGTGGCGCTGGAGGAGGTGGTGGCCAAGACCGGCGCCCGCGCGCTGGTGCACGCCGAGGACGCGGCGGGCCTGCCGATCGAGGCCGAGACGCTCACCGACGGCGACACCGTACGCGTCGGCGACTGCGCGCTGGAGGTCATCCACCTGCGCGGGCACACTCCCGGTTCGATCGCGCTGCTCTACCGCGACCCGGCCGGGGCGCCGCACCTCTTCACCGGGGACAGCCTCTTCCCGGGCGGCGTCGGCAACACGGACCGGGACCCGGAGCGGTTCTCCGCGCTGCTCGGTGACGTCGAGGGCAAGCTCTTCGCCCGGCTGCCGGACGAGACGTGGTTCTACCCGGGCCACGGCAAGGACAGCACCCTCGGTGCGGAGCGGCCGGCGCTGCCGCAGTGGCGGGCGCGCGGCTGGTGACCCGCGTCAGGCGGTCGGCTCCGCGTCGGTGATCGCGCGCAGCCGTCGCCGGGTGCCGAGCAGCACCACCCCGGCGAGCACCAGCCCGACCGCCATCGTGACCAGCATCGGGCTGGACTCGCCGGGCAGCAGGCCGGCCAGGGACCGGGAGGCGGTGCCGAGCACCAGGTAGAGCCCGGCCCAGCCGGCGGCGCCCAGGGCCGCGCAGCCGAGGAACCGCCGGTAGGACATCCGCAGCCCGCCCGCGGCCAGCGGCAGCAGCGCGTTGAACACCGGCAGGAACGGCGCGACCAGCACCATCCGGCCGCCGCCGCGGCGCAGGATGCCCTCGGCCGCCGCCCACCGCGACTCGCCGATCCAGCCGCCCACCCGGCTGCGCCGCAGCCGCTCGCCGTACCGGCGGCCGGCCAGGAAGCTGAGCGACCAGCCGGCCAGGCAGCCGCCCACCACGGCGGCGAAGGTGGCCAGCCCGGTCTCGGGCCGGCCCACCCCCACCGCGGCGAGGATGGCCACGTCGCCCGGGACGAGCACCCCGAGCAGCGGTACGGCGTCGAAGAGCATGACCACTCCGAGCACCCCCACGAGCAACGTGAGGGGAAGCTCGCCGACCTGGGCCACCCAATCCGCCATGCCCCGTACGCTATGGCCCGCCCGCCACCCGGCACATCCGGTCGGATCCCCCACGGTGCCCCTGAGACCGCCTCGGGGTCGCCCCTGATCCACAAGGGGCGTCAGGCCGGACGGAGCACCTGCACCCGGCGCACCGGTGAGTCGACTGTGGGCTCGGTGGTCGGCACCGGATAGCTGGCGACCACGGACAGCCGGTCCGGCGGGAGCAGGCCCCGGTCCGGATCGCCCACCAGCACCTCGACGCCGTCGGCGGCCGCGCGGGTGAGGAACGGCAGCACCCGGTCCGCGAGCGCCCGGTCGTAGAGGACGTCGCCGGCGACCAGCAGGTCGGTGCCGGACGGGTCCGAGTCGAGCAGGTCGTTTCCGGTGGCCGCGACCCGCACCTGGTTGGCGCGGGCGTTGACCGTCACGGCGGCCACCGCGTACGGGTCGATGTCGTTCGCCGTGACGTGTGCCGCCCCGGCGAGGGCGGCGGCGATCGCTACCAGCCCGGAGCCGGCGGCCAGGTCCAGCACCCGGCGCCCGGCGGCGAGGGCGGGGTTGTCGAGCAGGTGCCGGGCGAGGGCCTGACCGCCGGCCCACGCGGAGGCCCAGTAGGGCGGGGGGAGGCGGTGCCCGGCGTTCGCCTCCATCCGGGCCCACCAGAGGATCGGGTCCTCGGCGACGTGCAGCCGCACCTCGGGAACGAACGGGGTGCGCGCCAACCGCAGGCGGTCGGGCCCGCGACCGGGGGCGCCGATCTCACGCTCCAGGTCCGACAGGGCGGCTGCCGCGGCATCCCTCACCGGCGCAAGCATGCCGCAGGCCGGGTGCGGTGGGGAGGGATTTCCCGGTTGGCCGCAGAGTTCACCCGGTCGCCTGCGGCACTTCGCCCGGCAGATAAGGGTTTGGCCGGTTACTGTCGAGAGGGTACTGGGCGATCATCGGCCGCGGTCGAGGGTCACCCGCATTGAACAGGGAGAGACGCATGGCAACCGGCACGGTTAAGTGGTTCAACTCGGAAAAGGGCTTCGGCTTCATCGAGCAGGACGGCGGAGGCCCGGACGTGTTCGTCCACTACTCGGCCATTCAGAGCAGTGGCTACCGGGAGCTGAGCGAGGGGCAGAAGGTCGAGTTCGAGGTGACCCAGGGCCAAAAGGGTCCGCAGGCGGACAACGTCCGTCCGATGTGACTCCGCCGGTGGCGGCGGCCGGCGTTCCGGCCGCCGCCACGGTGTGCCCCACCGGGCCGGCGTCGTCGGTCGGCGCCGGTCCGGTGCGGCTCAGCCGGCGGTGACCGGCGGCGCGGCGGGCAGGTCCCGTCGGCGCCGCAGTGGCCCGACCAGCAGGATCAGCGGCGTCACCGCGAGCCAGCCGGTCATCACCAGCATCGCCGTCCGGACCCCGAAGGCGGTGCCGAGCGCGCCGGACACCAGCGCGGCCAGTGGGATCGTGCCGTAGTTGAGCAGCTGCATGCTCACCGTCACCCGGCCCAGCAGGTGGTGCGGGGTGTACGTCTGCCGGAAGCTGCCCTTGAGCACGTTGTTCACGGCCACCCCGAGACTGATCAGCGCGCCGCCGGCGGCGGGCCAGAGCAGGGCCGCCTCGGGGCCGGCCAGCGGGATCAGCAGCGCCGGCGGGCCGCTGAGTGCCGCCCCCAGCAGCATGGCCCGGGCGGTGCCGAGCCGGCGACCGGCGGCGGTGGCCGCCACCGCGCCGGCGACGCCACCGAGGCTCATGGCCGCGACCAGCACGCCGACCGCCCCCGGCGCGAGACCCACCTCGCGGACGAGGAAGACCACCAACACCGCCTGGTAGCCGACCAGCCCGATGTTGCTCGCGGCGCCGAAGACCGTCATGACCCGCAGGTACGGGTCGTGGGCGACGAACCGTACGCCGTCGGCGATCTCGCGGCGCAGGGACCGCGCCCGGCCCTCGCGCGTCGGCCGGGGCTCCACCGTCCGGATGCGGGCCAGGCAGGCGGCGGAGACCAGGAACGTCAGCGCGTCCAGCAGCAGTGCCGCGACCGCGCCGACGGCCTGTGCGATGAGGCCGGCGAGACCGGGCCCCACGACGTAGCTCGCCGTCTGGGTGGCGTGGAGCTTGGCGTTGCCCTCGGGCACCTCGGTGGGGTTCAGCAGGACGGGCAGGTAGACGTGATCGGCGGTCTCGAAGAGGACGCGGGCCAGCCCGGCGCCGAGCGCCACGACGAGCAGGTGCCCGACGGTGAGCGCCCCGGCCACGGCGGCGACCGGCACGCTGAGGAAGAGCAGCGCCGACACCAGGTCGCATGTGATCATGACGGGGCGGCGGGGTAGGCGGTCGACCCACGCGCCCGCCGGCAGGCCGAACAGCAGCCACGGCAGCCAGGCCGCGGCGGTGAGCACGGCGACCTCGAGGGTGCTGGCGTCGAGCACGGCCACCGCCACCAGGGGCAGCGCCACCGCCGTGACGTTGCTGCCGATGCTGCTGACCGACTGACCGGCCCAGAGCAGCCGGAAGTCGCGGTGCCGGAACAGACCGCCGCGCCGGGCGGGGGCGGCGGCCGGGGCGAGCGCGGTCACGGCTTCGCCGGAACGCCGTAGGCGAACACGAAGACCGGCGCTCGTTCCCGCCCGTCGTCGGTGCCTCGCCGCTCGGCCCAGCGGGCCAGCAAGTCGTTGATCTCCTGACCCAGCTCGGCCAGCTCCTCGGGGGTGAGGTGCAGCCAGCGGTCGGTGGAGAAGGGCCCGTCACCCCAGGCCGCCTGCGCCGACTCGTCGGCGCCGTGCCAGGCGCGGGCCAGGGCGACGTGCCGGTCCAGGTTGAGCGACGCGGCGGCGTCGGCCACCGCGCGCGCGGCGGGATCGTCGTCGAAGTCCCTCTGGGACCAGCGCACCGCGGGGTTGACGAGGGTCCACCACCGTTCACGGCGGTCGCGGGCCAGCTCCGGCGCCTCGACCACCAGGTCGGCGGCGGCGAGCACCTTGAGGTGGTGGCTGACGTTCGCCGGGGCCTGGCCGGTGCGCTCGGCGAGCAGCCCCACGGAGGACGGGCCGTGCACCTTGAGGACGTCCATCAGGCGTCGGCGCAGGGGGTGGGAGAGGGCGGCCAGGACGCGTGAGTCGGTGACCTGGCGTACGTCACGGTTCATGCCCCCAGGCTGACATCCGCAACAACCGTTCCGCAAGAGCTATTGCGGAATAGACGTTGTGGATGGGTGGGTCGCCCCCGGGCCGGGGCGACCCACCCACGACTCAGGCGGCGAGCCGGCGGGTCAGCTCGTCGACGACCTGCTGGGCCACCGTGGGCGGGATGGCTGCGGCGATCTTCTCCGGGGTGAGGCCGGCCAGCACGCCCTGGACGATCGCCGGCTCGTCGGTGAGGTCCCTCCCGGACAGCTCCTTGACCTGCGCGACCAGCGCCGGGAACGCCTGGGCCATGGCCAGCAGCAGCATCGCCGGCGAGCCGGCCGACGGGGGGTTGACCACACCGGTCGAACCCGGTTGGCTGACCAACCAGTTACGCAGGTTCGACATGTCGGCGAGCACGTCGTCGACGGTGCGCCTGGCGTAGCCGGTGTTGCTGATGAGCCGGTCGGTGAGTTCCATCTCGTCCTCCTCGGGTGGTGACGGCGGGGTGATCAGTCCGATGCTGGTGAGGTACCGGCGGAACAGCGGAGTCTGGTCCCGGCCCGCCTTGATCGCGTCACGGAAGAAGCTGAAGTGCGTGTGCCAGAGGTGCGAGTTGTCGCCGCTGCTGCGCCGGCCGAGCCGGTCCCACCGGCGGACCGTCCGGCCGTCCGGGCTGTAGATGATCTCCCGAATGTCCCGGGTGTCCGCGGCGTTCGCCGCGCACTGCCCGACGCACCAGGTGGAGAAGCTGCGCAGGTCATGGCTGCGCCCGCCGGAGCTGACCCGGAACTGGCCGACGTCGAGGGCGGCCGCGTCCAGGGTCAGTCCGGCGCGGTCGCGCGGCGACTCGACGACCGAGTAGTCGTTGTTCACCACCCGATCGGAGCCGCAGTGGTATCCGCCGCGGTGGTTCGGATCGCCGACGATGCCGACCTCCGCGGGCTCCAGATCCGCGTCGCGGACCCGGTTCTTGTCGACGTTGAGATGAGTGAGCAACAGGCTGCGTACGGCCATCAGGTTCGCCGGAGCCCGGGTCATGGGGTCCCCCTTTCCGGTTGGACGGGGGCCGGGCGCGGCGTTACCGCGCGTTAGCGAGGTGGGTTCGACGCGCGAGCCCGGCCTGTCGAGCGCACGGCGCCGGGCGTACGGCCAACCATAGCTCGGTCTCCGCGCAAACGCCCAGGTCAGAGGGTTTCACGTTCACATTCGACGGTATGGTCCGGGCACAGTAGACAGCCGGACCGGATGCCGTCGACCCGGATCCGCACACGGCCAACCGTCAACAATGGACACGTAGCGTGACCGGAGTACGGACGACCGCGGGGACGGCCGGCATTCAGCCGGCGGAACGCCGGGGCGCCATCGTCGGTTTCGGTGTCCTACTGGACACGCTGCTGGTCCGCACGCTGCTGGTGCCCGCGATCGTGCTGCCGCTCGACCGCCACTTCTGGTGGCCCGGCGCGCTCGCCCGGCGCCCCGCCGGGGCACCGGCCGCCACGGCGACGGCGCCCGACCCGGCCCGGGCCGGGTCGCCGGGCTGACCTCAGCCGGTCAGAAGTCGAGGCACTCGCACTCGGTCATGAGCGCCCGCACGTTACGCACGTACTGCGGGTTGGGGATCGCCAACGGCTCCCCCTCCTGCGCCACCGCGCCGTGCCCGTAGTTGTACGCGGCGATGACCGCGTTGAGCAGGCAGGAGTTCAACTCACTCGTGCACAGGTCGGCGTCGAGCCGGTAGTCGGCGTCGAAGTACATGTCGCCGATGTACTTCGTCAACCAGGCCAGGTAGGTGCCGCCCAGGTAGGCGTTGTCCCGGTAGTCGTCGATGTCGTAGCTCTGCCCGAACCGCTGGTTCATCCACTCCGCGGTCGCCGGCATCACCTGCATGAGCCCCACCCCGCCGTCGCAGGCGATGATGTTGGACTGCCAGCCGCTCTCCTGCCAGGCGGTGGCCTTCACCAGGTTCAGCGGGATCTTGATGTCCGGGGCCGACGTCGGCCAGTACGTCCGCGCCGCCGCGTCCGACAGGGCCGCCTTGACCTGCGACCGGGTCGCCTGGTCGCCCCGGTAGCTGGGCTTGCAGGTGCTCGGCGCGGGCTTCGGCGGCGGGGGCGGCACCCGGGTCTCGGTCGGTGGCTTCGGCACCGGCCGCGGCCCGGCCGCCGTCCGGGTCGGTTTCGGGCGCGGCTTCGACGAGGGGGACGCGCTGCGCGAGGCGCTCGGTGCGACGCCCATCCCCTCCGCCGCGGAGGGCGACGGCGCGGCGACCTCCACCGGCTCCGCGGTGGCCTCGGCGGAGACCTCCACGGGCACGCCCACCGGTGCGGTCAGCTCCGACGGCCGCGCGCCCTGCTCGCCGCAGCCCGCTGACGCGACCAGCAGCAGCCCGGCGAGAACCGCCGCACCCATCAGCCCCGTTCCTCGGCGCATCCCGGTTCCCTTCCCCCCGTTGACGTCGCCGCACCCTAACAAGGCTCGACCGGGTGCCGTTGCCCCTCGGGCTGCCCGGGCGCCGGGGTCGCGGGCGGTCCCGGCGCGCCGACGGCCCGGTTACGGGTCGCCCAGGCCACCATGAACACCAGCGTCCAGAGCACCCCGAGCAGGACCGCGGCCAATGTTCCGCTGGCCGTGCTCAGCCCCAGGTAGAGGCGGGCGCCGGCGAGGGATACCACGCCGGCCGCGGCGCCCGTCCAGGCGGCCACGGCCACCGGCCAGCGGGTGCCCCGGGACAGCAGCCACGCGAGGGTGCACAGGCTGGCCGTCACCACCGCGTTCTGGGTGGGGAAGACCACCTCGTCCGGGCCGGCGCCCAGGGCGCGGGTCAGCTGGGCGGCCACGGCCAGCACCACCAGCGGGACGAAGGCCCCCACCGTGCCGACGAGTCCGAGCAGGTCCGCCCGCCAGGGGCGGCTGCGCCAGGCCAGCACCCCGGCCACCAGCGCGACCACCGTGATCAGCACCGGGCCGCGCAGCGCCGACACGGTGGCGAGCACCACGTCCACGGCGTCCGGGGTACGCCGGGCGGCGAACCAGCCGGCGATGGCGTCGTCGACGGCGGCCAGCCCGCTGTGGCGGACGACCAGCTCCAGCAGGCCGGCGAAGGCGAGCCCCGCGGCGAAGAGCAGCACCAGGCCGGCCGTCAGGTTGAGCAGCAGGGTCCAGCCGGGCCCGATCCGCATGGCGAGCAGGAAGAAGAGCACCCCGTACCGGCCGGAGAGCCAGCGCACCGGCGGCAGCGCGGTGGCCCGGGACAGCAACGCCCGCACCGGGTCGGGGTTGCGCCCCAGCCAGCGCCCGGCCAGCACGACCGCCACCAGGGCGACCAGCAGCACCAGCACCGCGCCGGTGGCCCGACCGAGCAACCGGGAAACCGTCTCGTACGACTCACCGGCCAGGAAGCCGACCAGCACCGAGCCGCCCACCCAGCTGACCACGCCGGCCAGGTTCCACGGCGCGAACCGCCGGTACGGCATCCCGGCGGCGCCGGCGAGCCGGGGCACCAGGGTGCGGGCGAAGGCGATCCACCGGGCCGCGAGGACACCCCGGCCACCGAGCCGGTTGAGCAGCCCGTCGGCCCGTTGCCAGCGCTCCGGCCCGACCCGGGTGCCGAAGCCGCTGGCGCGCAGCCGGGGCCCGTACCGGCGGCCGGAGCGGAAGGCGAGTGTGTCTCCGATCACCGCCGCGGCGATCATCACGAGCAGCGCCGGGGCGAGCCGCAGGGTCCCCGCGTACGCTAGGAAGCCGACCAGCAGCAGGGTCGCCTCACCCGGCACCAGCAGTCCGAAGATCACGGCGGTTTCCCCCGCGACGATCAGCGCGGCGACCAGGTAGATCAGCAGGGGCGGCAGACCCTGCATGAAGGTCAGCAGGTCGTGCACTCGGCCCCCATGAACACGAGGGTCAGCATGCCAGCCGCGTGAGCGGCTGGGACAGGAGTTTCACCACAGATCCGGGCCTTGCGGGGGATGACCCCGAGGGGGCACCGGCAACCGCGGACAGGAGAGTATGGAGGGTATGCAGCTACGCACCGACCTTCGCAACGTCGCCATCATCGCCCACGTCGACCACGGCAAGACGACCCTGGTCGACGCCATGTTGCGGCAGGCCGGCGCGTTCGGACCCCGGGCCGAGGTGGCCGAACGGGTCATGGACTCCATGGACCTGGAGCGGGAGAAGGGCATCACGATCCTGGCCAAGAACACCGGCGTGCGCTACCTGCCCGCCGACGGCTCGGACCCGGTGACCATCAACATCATCGACACCCCCGGCCACGCCGACTTCGGCGGCGAGGTCGAGCGCGGCCTCACCATGGTCGACGGGGTCGTCCTGCTCGTCGACGCGAGCGAGGGTCCGCTGCCGCAGACCCGTTTCGTGCTCCGCAAGGCGCTGCGGGCCCGGCTCCCGATCATCCTCGTGATCAACAAGGTGGACCGTCCGGACGCCCGGATCAAGGAGGTCGTGGACGACACCTACGAGCTCTTCCTCGACCTGGACGCCGACGAGGAGCAGATCGACTTCCCGATCGTCTACGCCTGCGCCCGCGACGGCATCGCCTCGCTGACCCAGCCCGCCGACGGGGCCGTGCCGGACGACAGCCACAACCTCGAGCCCCTCTTCCGCACCCTGCTGGACACCATCCCGGCACCGGCGTACGAGGAGGACGCGCCCCTGCAGGCGCACGTCACCAACCTGGACGCGTCGCCGTTCCTGGGCCGGCTGGCGCTGTGCCGGGTCCGCCAGGGCACCATCAGCAAGGGCCAGACCGTGGCCTGGTGCCGCACGGACGGCAGCACCCAGCGGGTCCGCATCTCCGAGCTGCTCATGACCGAGGGTCTGGAGCGCAAGCCCGCCGAGTCCGCCGGCCCGGGCGACATCATCGCGGTCGCCGGCATCCCGGAGATCATGATCGGTGAGACCCTCGCGGACGCGGAGAACCCCGTCCCGCTGCCGCTGATCACCGTCGACGAGCCCGCCATCTCGATGACCATCGGCACCAACACCTCCCCGCTGGTCGGGCGGGTCAAGGGCGCCAAGGTCACCGCCCGGATGGTGAAGGACCGGCTCGACAAGGAGCTCGTCGGCAACGTGTCGCTGCGGGTGCTGCCCACCGAGCGCCCCGACGCCTGGGAGGTGCAGGGCCGCGGTGAGCTGGCCCTGGCGATCCTGGTCGAGCAGATGCGCCGGGAGCAGTTCGAGCTGACCGTCGGCAAGCCGCAGGTCGTCACCAAGGAGATCGACGGCAAGACCTGCGAGCCGGTGGAGCGGCTCACCATCGACGCCCCGGAGGAGTACCTGGGCGCGATCACCCAGCTGCTGGCGACCCGCAAGGGCCGCATGGAGCAGCTCGTCAACCACGGCACCGGCTGGATCCGCATGGAGTGGCTGGTCCCGGCCCGGGGCCTGATCGGCTTCCGCACGGAGTTCCTGACCGAGACCCGGGGCACGGGCATCCTGCACCACGTCTTCGAGTCCTACGAGCCGTGGTTCGGCGAGCTGCGTACCCGCAACAACGGTTCGCTCGTGGCCGACCGGTCCGGCGCGGTCACCGCGTTCGCCATGACCAACCTCCAGGAGCGCGGCCAGCTCTTCGTCGAGCCGGGCACCGAGGTGTACGAGGGCATGATCGTCGGGGAGAACTCCCGCTCCGACGACATGGACGTCAACATCACCAAGGAGAAGAAGCTCACCAACATGCGCTCGTCGACCGCCGACGAGACCGAGAAGCTGATCCCGCCGCGGAAGCTGTCGCTGGAGCAGGCGCTGGAGTTCTGCCGCGAGGACGAGTGCGTCGAGGTGACCCCCGCCGCGGTCCGTATCCGCAAGGTGGTGCTGGACCAGACCCAGCGGGGCCGGATGGCGGCCCGCCGCAAGCACGCCGGCTGACCCGCTCAGCCACCCGGAGCCCGGCCCGCCCCCGGCGGGCCGGGCTCCCGCCTGCCCAGGTCAGGGTTGGTGGCCGCCAGCGCCAGGACGTCGGGGATCGGCGTGGCGCCGGACTCCCGCACCGCGGTCAGGAGCAGGCCGGCGTCGGCCACCGCGTTCAGCAGGTCGGCCAGGGGGACGTGCCACGCGCCCACCCGGGCCCGCACACCGCTCGGGTTCCAGGCGCGGAACGTGCGCTCCCGGTCGGCGTACCCGGCGTCGATCACCGCGCGCGCCGGATCGGACCGGTCGGCGAACGCGCCGACGAAGCACGGGTGCACACCGACGTGGACGAAGCGGCCACCGGGCGCCAGGACCCGGGCGGCCTCCGCGATCACCGCACGGTAGTCGGGCACGTCGGTGTGCCCGAGCACGCAGATCACGGCGGGCACGCTCGCGTCGGCGACCGGCAACCGGGCCGCGTCGGCCCGCGCCACGGGCAGCCGCCGGCGGGCGTGCCGCAGCTGCCCGGCCGACAGGTCCACACCCACCGGCTCCCAGCCGAGCCGGCGCAGCTCGACGGCGTGCACCCCGGTGCCGCAGCAGAGGTCGAGGCACCGGCGACCGCCGCCGGTGCCGAGCAGATCGGCGAGCCGGCCACGGACCCGGTCCATGTAGCCGGTCGAGGTGTCGGAGGCGAACCGTTCGTACCAGTCGGCGATGGCGTCGTACGCGGCGGTCGTCATTCCCGCACGCTAGACCCGCGGCCGGCCGGGCCGCAGCCCCGCCACCTCCCATGATCCGCTACGGTCACCGGCATGACCTGGGTTGACCTCGACGCTCGGCTGGACCGGGTGCCCGGCACCGTCTCGGCGTACGCGGGACGGCTCGACACCGCACCCACCTGGACCCGGAAGCCGGACGCCACCCACTACGCGGCGAGCACCATGAAGGTCGCCGTGCTCGCCGCCCTGCACCGGGCCGCCGAGGCGGGCACCCTCGACCTGGACACCCCGGTGCCGGTGGCGAACGAGTTCGACTCGGCGCTGCCCGGCGCCCCCCGGTTCTCCTGCGCCCGGCACTACGACAACGACGAGGCGGTCTGGGAGCGCCTCGGCGAGACCGCGCCGCTGCGCTGGCTCGCCCACCGGATGATCGTCCGGTCGAGCAACCTCGCCACGAACATCGTCCTCGGTCACGTCGGCCTGCCCGCGGTGGCCGAGGTCTGGCGGCTCGCCGGCGCCCGGCACAGTGTCACCGGCCGGGGCATCGAGGACTTCGCCGCCCGCGACGCCGGTGTCACCAACCTGGTCACCGCCGCCGACCTGGCCGCCCTGCTCGGCGCCCTCGCGGCCGGCGCCACCCGCCCCGGCCCGATCACCTCCCCGGCCGCCTGCGCGGCCATGCTGGACGTGCTCGCCGCCCAGGAGCACCGCGAGGACCTCGCCGCCGGCCTGCCGCCGAACACCCGGATCGCGCACAAGAACGGCTGGGTTCGCGGCGTCCGGCACGGCGCGGGCGTCGTCTTTCCCGACGACGCGCCGCCGTACGTGGTGGTCGTCTGCACCAGCGACGACGGTGCCCGCGACGACGAGGACGCCTGCGAGCTGGTCGCCGACATCTCCGCCCTCGTCTGGGCGGCCCGCCACGACCTGTAGGTCGACCGCACGCCGGGGTGGACGCGGTCCCGCCCGACGAGACTCCCGGGACGGCACCGGCGACGCTACGCTGCCCGTACCCCCGCACCCCGGAGCCGCCGATGCCCCGCAGCCGCCTCCTCCTGACCGCCTTCGTCGTGGTGGCCGCGGCGAACCTGGCCGCCAACGCGACCGGCACGGGCGTCGGCGAGATGGTCACCAAGCCGCTGCTGATGCCCCTGCTCGCCGGCTACCTCTGGCGGGCCGCCGGCGAACGCGGCCACCCTCCGCGACGGCTCGTCCTGGCCGCCCTGGCCCTCTCCACCGGCGGCGACGTGGCCCTGCTCGGCGCCGGCACCGGCTGGTTCCTCACCGGCATGGCGCTCTTCCTCGGCGCGCACCTCTGCTACATAGCGGCGTTCACCCGCGGCGGCGGCGCCACCGCGCTGCGCCGTCCGCCGCTGCTCGCGGTGCCCCTCGGTTACGCGGTGCTGACCGTCGCCGCGCTCGCCTGGATGTGGCCGGGCCTGGCCGACGCGGGGCTCGCGGTGCCGGTCGCCGGCTACGCCGTCGCGCTGGCCACCATGGCCACCACCGCCGCCGCCCACGGCCCGCGGGTGGGTCTCGGCGGGGCGCTCTTCCTCGTCTCCGACCTGCTCATCGCCACCGGCGTGGCCGGCGTCTTCGACCCGCCCGGCGCGCCCGTGCTGGTCATGGGCACGTACGCCGCGGGGCAGGCGCTCATCGTCGCCGGACTGGCCGCCCGCAGCCCGGCCCCGCCGCCCCTGCCGGTCACTCCAGCAGCTGCGCCCGCAGGGCCGTGACGACCTCGTCGGTCACCCCGAGCCCGTCCCGCAGGTACGCGTCGAACGAGCCGTGCACCCGGCGCACCTCCTCGTAGCCGGCGTCGAGATACTCCGGGCGCACCTCCAGCACCGGCAGCACCGCCTCGACGTCCAGCTCCGGCTGCCGGCGCCGCATCGCCTCGACGAGGACCGCCCGCAGGCTCTCGGTCAGCTCGTTGTTGCGCAGGTACTCGGCCCGGATCTCCGCCTCGGCCACGCCCAGCGCGGTCAGCAGGATCACCGTGAGCCAGCCGGTGCGGTCCTTGCCCGCCGAGCAGTGGTACACCAGCGGCAGGTTCTCCGCCCGGGCCGCCAACCGCACCGCCTCGGCGAAGCCCGCCCGCGCCGACTCGCCCGTGACGAACCAGCGGTAGATCGCGGCCATCGCCGCCGGCGTCCCCTGCCGGGCCAGCTCCGCGTACGCCGACAGGTCGTGGCCGAGCAGCACCGCGGAGACGTACGTGAACACCGGATGCTCCGGATCGTGCACCGGCAGGTGCACCAGCCGCGGCTCCCCGACCAGCCGGTCCGCGGGTGCGACCGCGACCTCGGAGTGGTCCCGCAGGTCGACCACGCAGGCCGGCGCCAGCCGGCCGAGCACCGGGAGGTCCTCGTCGGTCAACCGCCCCAGGGCCGGTGTGCGGATCAGGCGCCCGGTACGCACCCGCCGGCCGTCCGCGCCGACGAGGCCGCCCAGGTCTCGCGCGTTGGGCGCACCCACCAGTTTCCAGCTCGGCACGTGCACGCCGACGCCTCCCGCCGCGGCGACGGCGGGTGGCTCACCCGCACCGTGCCCGATGGTTCGCTCGCTCACGCGGCCCCTCCCGCCCAGGTGATCTGCGTATAGGGTGCCGCACATGACGATCGCCGCGGTACGCACCCACCGGCTCACCGCACCCCTGCACACCCCGTTCGTCACCGCGCTGCGCCGGACGACCACCGTGGACACCCTGGTCGTGGAGGTGGTCGACACCGACGGCCGCTCCGGTTTCGGCGAGGCGCCGCAGGTGTGGCAGGTGACCGGGGCCTCCATCGACGGCTCCGAGGCGTGCGTCCGGCAGCTGCTCGCGCCCCTGGTCACCGGCCGGGACCCGGACCAGCTCGTCGCCCGCTGCACCGAGATCCAGCGGGCCGTGGTCGGCAACGAGGCCGCGAAGATGGCCGTCGACGTGGCGCTGCACGATCTCGCCGCCCGGCGGCTCGGCGTGCCCCTGGTGCGGCTGCTCGGCGGCACCGCGCTCACCGTGCCCACCGACGTCACGCTCGCCGCGGGCGAGGCGGCGGACCTGGCGGAGACCGCCGGCAAGCGCCGCGCCGAGGGCTTCGATGTGCTCAAGCTGAAGGTCGGCACCGACGCGGCCGGTGACCTCGACCGGGTCCGGGCGGTACGCGAGGCGGTCGGCCCGGACGTGCGGATCCGGCTCGACGCCAACCAGGGCTGGACGGCCCGGGAGGCGGTCCGGGTGATCCGCGGCATCGAGGACGCCGGCCTGGACGTGGAACTCGTCGAGCAGCCCGTGGCCCGCTGGGACCTGGACGGCCTGGCCTGGGTCAGTGACCGGGTCGACGTGCCGATCCTCGCCGACGAGGCGGTGTTCGGGGTCCGCGACCTGGTGGAGGTGATCCGCCGGCGCGCGGCCGACCTGGTCAACGTGAAGCTGGCCAAGTGCGGGGGGCTGCACCCGGCCCGCACGCTGCTCGAACTGGCCGCCGCCCATGGCCTCGGCACGGTCGTCGGCTCCATGATGGAGAGCGAGGTGGGCATCGGGGCGGCGGCGAGCCTCGTCGCCGCGTACGGCACCACCGCCGTGCCCGACCTGGACGCCGCCTGGTGGCTGGCCCGCTCACCGGTGCGCGGCGGCCTCCGTTACGACGGCGCGACGGTCGTGTTGCCGGACGCGCCCGGCCTCGGCATCACCTCCGTTGGGTGAAGCAAAGATTCACCCGGCGGATTGAGCGTCGGCGGTTTCTTTCATAGGGTCGCGGAGACGGTGTTCGCGAGCTGGGGGTGGACGTGGAGCTGCAAGAGGGCCGCGAGGCCGTCGTCCGGGTCGCGGTCGCGACGCTCTGGACGTCCCCCGACGCGGTACGCCCCATCGACCGCCCGGCCATCGCCGCGCGCACCGACATTCCCGCCTGGATCTCGGGCATGGACAGCGACCAGCAGGTCGGCGACTGCGTGCTGAGCCAGCTGCTGCTCGGCGAGCGCGTCCTCGTCACCGACCTGCGATCCGACGGCTGGGCGCACGTGATCGCCGTGGAGCAGCCCGCCGCCAAGCTCGACCCGCGCGGCTATCCCGGCTGGCTCCCCGTCGACCAGCTCGCCCCGGCCGAGGCGGCCACACCGACGACCGTCGACGCCTCGCTGGTGGTCGACGCCACGGTCAGCGCACTGCACACCGCGCCCGGGGGGCCGGTGGCGCTACCCGGGATCATCCTCGGCACCCGCCTCGCCCCGGCCGGGCCGGCCCGCGAGGGCTGGCGTCCGGTGCACGCCGCGGGGCACGCGGACCCGCTCTGGCTGCCCGACGCCCACCTGGCGCCGGTGCCGGTGACCCCGCCGTCGGCGGCGGAGGTGCTGGCGGTGGCGCACCGCCTGCTGCACGTGGTCTACATCTGGGGCGGGGTGTCGGCCTACGGAATCGACTGCTCCGGCCTCGTGCACCTGGCGTGGCGCCGGTTCGGGGTGCAGCTGCCCCGGGACGCCGACGACCAGGCCGCGGCCACCACACCACTCCCCCTCGGCGACGAACGCCCCGGCGACCTGTACTTCTTCGCCCGGCCCGGCCGCAAGATCCACCACATCGGGATCGTCACCGCGGAGCCCCGCGACAGCGGTGACCGGCGGATGCTGCACGCCTGCTACCGGCAGCGCCGGGTCCTGGAGGAGGCGCTGCCCGCCGACCGCGCCGCCACGCTCGTCGGCGCCCACCGCGTCTGAGGGCGTCCGGCCGCCGCTTCCGGCGGCCGCGGCCGGCCCCGCTCCTGACGGCCGCGCGGCACCGCGGTCCGCGCTCCTGACCGCTCGACTCGCCCTACGCGACGAGGGGCGCCCTCCCGGTCCGGGAGGGCGCCCCTCGCTGCGTTCGTCGCTCGACCGGCCGGTCAGCCGCGCGCCTCGGCCAGCGCCCGCCGCCGGTCCCGAGCCGACTTGACGAGGCTGGCCGCGGTGGCCACCAGCAGCGTCCCGAGGATCACCAGCAGGGAGAGCCAGATCGGGATGTGCGGCGCCCAGCCGACGTGCTCCCCGCCGTTGATGAACGGCAGGTTGTTGTCGGCCAGGGCCTCGAGGACCAGCTTGACGCCGATGAAGCCCAGCACCACCGCGAGGCCGTAGCTGAGGTAGATCAGCCGGTCCAGCAGACCGCCGAGCAGGAAGTACAGCTGCCGCAGGCCCATCAGCGCGAAGACGTTGGCGGTGAAGACCAGGTACGCCTCCTGCGTGATCCCGAAGATCGCCGGGATCGAGTCCAGCGCGAAGATCAGGTCGGTGGTGCCGATCGCGATCATCACGATCAGCAGCGGGGTGAAGAGCCGCCGGCCGTTCTCGTGGGTGACGAACCGGGCCCCGTCGTACGTCTTGGAGACGGGCAGCGCCTTGCGGCTCCACCGGATCAGCACGTTCTCGGAGAACTCGTCCTCGTCCGGCTCACCCTGTCGGGCCAGGTTGATCGCCGTGTAGATGAGGAAGGCGCCGAAGATGTAGAAGACCCAGGAGAACTGGGAGATCAGCGCCGCGCCCGCCGCGATGAAGCCACCGCGCATGACGAGCGCCAGCACGATGCCGATGAGCAGCACCTTCTGCTGGTACGGCCGGGGCACCCCGAACCGCGACATGATGATCACGAAGACGAAGAGGTTGTCCACGGAGAGGCTGTACTCGGTCAGCCAGCCCGTGTAGAACTGGCCGGCCGGGCTCGCGCCGGCGGTCAGCCACACCCCCGCCCCGAAGAGCAGGGCCAGGCCCACGTAGAAGCCGACCCACAGGCTCGACTCGCGCACGCTCGGCTCGTGGGGGCGCCGGCCGATGACGAGCAGGTCGACCAGCAGGATCGCAGTCAGTGCGACGAGCGTCCCCGCCCACACCAGCCCGGACACGTTCAATGCTCATTCCTCCGGCAGACACGCGTGCGTCCGGCACACCGTACGCCCCGTCCGGGCGCGGTGTGCCGGCAACGCTCGCTGTGGTGACTGTCGGAGGTCTCTTCCGTCACCACTGGCAGCGGCGACCGGCGGGGCCGGGTCGGCACCCTCGGGTGACGACCGTGCTGACGACTCCGCCGCGGGGGAATACTCCCCTCCTCGATCACCATTGTGGCGCACCCCGTCCGCCGAGCGCACCTCGGGCGGTGGTGGTGCCGGCCACCACGGCCTCACATCGCCTAGAGCGTCCTAGGAGGCTGGGTCATGAACGGGTGGGAGCAGGGGCTCCGCGAGGGTCCAGCCGGCGGCCAGCAGCGCGTCGCAGGCGGCCACCGCCCGGACCAACCGCTCCGAGTGCGGGCCGCTCAGCTCGACCACCGGCACTCCGCAACCGGCCAGCTCGGCCCGGAACCGGTCGGTCATCCACGCCCGCAGGTGTGCGCCGTCGCGCAGCCCGTCGTCCTTGAACGGCACGTCCCGATGGTCGGTCAGCAGGTACAGCGCCGGACGCCGGGCCGCCGCCCGCACCGCCGACGACGACGAGCCCAGGTACCGCTCCTCCCACACGGCGGTCGCCCGGGCGTCCGTGTCGCAGACCAGCAGGGGGCCGCAGGAGCGGGCCGCCGCGTCCTCGGCGGCCCGCTGCTCGCGGACGACCTCCAGGAAGTCGTCGCGGTCCCAGGTGACGTCGAACACCGTCGCCTCCGGGCGCCGCTCCCGAAGCCGGGCGAGCTTGCGGGCGGTCAGCTCCCGGCCGTACTCGGGCACCCAGGCGGTGCCGTAGTGGGCGGCGAGCGCGGCGGCCATGGTGGTGGTGCCCGTCGACTCGGCGCCCACGACGACGACGCGCTTGACGAACCACGCCCGCACCGGCGGGGCCAGCCGGTGCCAGTGCGCCACCGGGTCCGCGCGCACGGCGGTGCCGGAGACGGGCACGGCCCGCCGGTCCGGGTCCACCGCCACGGGTACGGCGTCGAACCGCCGGGCCAGCTCCCCGCCGTACGACTCCGAGGAGAACACGGCGTCCACCCGCCGGCCGCCGACGGCCTCCCGGAACACCGCGCAGTGGGCGTCCCACACCGCCGGATCGGCGTAGTTCACCGGGTGGTCGTCGTACCGGCCCACGAACCGGACCCAGGGCGTGTCGGCGTGCACCTCGCGCAGCCAGTCGAGCCGGAGCCCGAGCGGTATCGACTCCCGCCGCGAGGGCGCCACCACGACGGTGACCTCCGCGCAGCGGGCGGCCGCGGCGGCGATCAGGGCGTGGTGCCCGGCGTGCGGCGGATAGAACTTGCCCACCACCATGCCGTGCCCGAACTCCGGCACCGGCCGGCGCGCCCTCCCCGCGCCGGTCACCGGCCCAGGCCGGCCGGGGTCACGCCCTCCGTCGGGCGGGCCGGCGGCCAACCCGCCCGGCCCAGGTCCGCCCGCCAGGCCCGCAGGCCGAGCACGCACAGCGCCAGGAAGACCACGTACAGGGCGGAGGTCAGGTAGAGCCCCTTGTACGCGTAGAGCGGGATGTAGATCAGATCGGCGGTGATCCACAGCCACCAGCTCTCCACCCGCTTGCGCGTCTGGCCGTACGTCGCGAGCAGGGACAGCGCCGTGGTCAGCGCGTCGGGCAACGGCACGGTGGAGTCCGTCGCCCGGGCCAGCAGGGCCCAGAGCCCGCCCGTGAACACCAGCCCGGCGACGGCCAACCCCAGCCACTCGGCCCGCCCCGTCCGGCTCACCGGGAGCTGGTTGCGCTGGGCGCCGCCGAAGAGCCAGTGCCACCAGCCGTACAGGCCCAGTCCGACGTAGACGATCTGGAGCCCGGCGTCGGCGTACAGGCCGGCGGTCCAGAACAGGAGCATGAGCAGCAGCACGTTGGCGATGCCCACCGGCCAGTTGGCGATGCGCTGCCGGGCCACCAGCCAGACGTTCACCACGCCGGTGACGAAGCCCAGCAGCTCCGCCCAGGTGGTGCCGGTGCCGGCCAGGGTGAAGGCCGTCCCGGTGAGCCAGTCGATCATTCGTGTTCCTCCCGTCGGCCACCCTAGGGCCGACGCGGCCCGGTGGACAGACCCCGCTCCGGCCGGCGCGAGGCGCGTGGGAGGCTAGCCGCATGGTGCTTGAGGTTGCGCTCATCGACGTACTGCCCGGCCACGAGGACGCGTTCGCGGCCGCGTACGCCCAGGGGCACCCGGTGCTCGCCGGCACGCCCGGGTGCCGGTCGGTGCGGATGACCCGGGGGATCGAATCCCCGTCCCGGTTCGTGCTGCTGGTCGAGTGGGACTCCGTCGAGGCGCACAACGAGAACTTCCGCGCCACCGAGCGGTTCGACCGGTGGCGCGCGCTCATCGGCCCGCACTTCGCCAACCCGCCCGTGGTCGAGCACTTCACCGACGTGCCGGCCTGACGGCACGACGCTGTCGTACCCCTGTCCTATCGTCGGACGCACGCGCGGGTCACCGGTCCCGACGGGCTCGGGGGCGCCGGGCCCGGTGGTCGCGCGAGCCGCGTCGTCCGCCGGCGCCTCGACTCGACCGGTGCCGCCCGGGGCGGTCAGTCGCCGACGGCGCGGGCCAGCACGGTCACCGTCTCGTCCGCCGGCAGTGCCACGTCGAGCAGCGTCCGCGTGACGCGCTCGTAGCGGTCGACGTCGGCGACGGTGGCCAGCCGCACGTCCGTGGTGAGCGTCTCCAGCATCACCGTGCGCGGGTCGGCCGGGTCCGGAAACGCGTAGCAGGAGAACGGCGTGAGCGGATGCAGGCCGGCGCGCGCCGCCGCCCCCCGCGGCAGCAGCCGGATCGTCACGTTCGGCAGGGCGGCCAGCGCGACGAGGTGGCGCAGCTGCTCCCGCCAGACCTCGACCGGTGTCCCGTCCGGGTCGCAGACGGCCTCGGCCAGCAGGGCCTCGTACCGGGGTGGGTCCGCGCGCCGGAGCACCTGCTGCCGCACGCCCCGGGCGCGCACCTCGGCCTCCACGTCCAGCTCCGGGTCGAGCGCGGCGGCCGCGGTGACGCGCAGGCGGGTGTACGGCGGCGCCTGCAACAGCCCCGGCACCACGGCCGGCTGGTACTCGACGATCTGCGCCGCGCCCGCCTCCAGCTCGGCGTACGTGCGCTGCCGCTCCCCCATCTCGCCCAGCGTCTTCCACCAGCCCCGGCTCGTGGCGGCGTCCCGCGCGATGACGATGAGCTGGTCCCGCAGCGGCGCCGGCACCTGGTAGACGTCCAGCAGGTCGAGCACGTCGGCCAGGTCGGGACGACTCTGGCCCAGCTCGATGCGGGACAGCTTCGACGTGGACGCCCACCCCAGCCGGTCGCAGACCTGCTCCAGGGTCAACGCCTCACGGCGGCGCAGTTGGCGCAGCTCGGCACCGAGCCGCACACGGCGAATGACAGGACTCGTTGGCAACGGCATTCCCGGCCCTCCCCACCGAGGGAGAGTACGCAGGACCGTCACACACTGCAATACCTCGCTTGCGCAACGCAATCATTCGGGCGTCGGGCAGGGGCCGTTCGGTTCCTGCTCCGGCTTCTGGTGGCGGCCCGTGCACGGCGAAGGTGGACCCGGTCGCCGGGTACGCCCTCGTGTCAGGGCCGGTAGGTCCCGAAGCTCCACACGTTGCCGTCGAGGTCGCGGGCCGCGTAGTCGCGGGAACCGTAGTCGGTGTCGAAGGGCTCCCGGATGATCTCGGCACCGGCGGCGCGGGCGCGGGCGCAGTGCGCGTCCACGTCGTCGATCGCGACGTACACGGCCCAGTCGTCCTCGGCGGGGCGCGGCCGGGGCTCTGCCCGCGCGCCGATCATGATCATTCCGGTGTCGAGGGTGAGCTCGGCGTGCGCGACGTCGCCGTCCGGGCCCTCGTGGACGGCGTGCACCTCGAAGCCGAACGCGGCGCGGAGCCAGTCGATGGCGGCGCGGGGGTCGGAGTAGCGGAAGACGGGATACACGGTTCGCATGCGCCGATTCTGCCGGCGACGGCGGCTCGGACGATTGGACGAATGTGACCTGGTGCCCGCCCTGCCTGCTCGGCGCGACGACCCGCTCTCCCGCGGCCACGGCACGGACCGGGCCACCCGCTGCCCAGCCGTGGGCTCGGCGGCGGGCCGGGACCCCGGGGGCCGCTCCTCCGCGGTCCGCCGGCCAGCGCCTCCCCCGGCCGGCGACCCCGGCGTCTTCCCGGCACCTCAGCGGTGGGTCGCCAGCAGCGCGGCGGGGGTGTCACCCGCGAACTCGCGGAAGTCCCGGATCAGGTGGGACTGGTCGTAGTAGCCGCAGCGCACCGCCACCTCGGCCCAGCCACCGGCCGGCACCCGGCCGCGCGACGCGGCGGACGGTACGCCCGGCAGCGCCACCGCGGGCCCGGCGCACGGCCCTCCCGGCGGCCCCGTGGACGCCCCCGCCAGCGCGGCGGCCGGCGACGGCCCGTTCAGCGCGGCGTACGCCCGCTGGAACCGCAGCAGCCGGGCGGTGGTCTTCGGGGTCAGGCCGATCTCGTGCCGGAACCGGGTGGCCAGGTGCCGCCGGCTCCAGCCCAGCTCGTCGGCGAGCGACCCGACCCCGAGCCGCCCGCCGCTCGCGGCCAGCCGCCGCCACGCCCACGCGATCCGGGGATCCACCGGTGGGGAGTCGACCAGCCGGGCGGCGATCGCCGCGTCGAGGAGCGCGAACCGGTCGGGCCAGCCCGGTGCCTCGGCGAGCCGCCGGCGCAGCCGGTCGAGCCAGTCGCCCGGCAGTGTCGCCACGTCCACGGCGCGGTTGGCCAGCTCGCCCATGGGCAGGCCGAGGATCCGGCGGGCGGCCAGCGGGGCGAGCAGCAGCTCGACGCCCTCGCCCACCCCGACGGTGCGCGTGCGGCACCAGCGGTCGAACGTGCCGGCCACGAAGGAGTCGACCCGGTGGGCGCTGCGCTCGACGCTGCGCGGGTCGACCACGTCGAGCGGCGCGCCCCAACCGAGGATGAGCACCACGAAGGCCCCGGCCACCTCGCGGCGTACCAGCGGCACGTCGGCCCGCTCGCGGTAGCCGACGTACCGGTCGACGTACGGGCGCAGCCGCTCCCGCGGCAGCCCCGGGACCACCTCGGCGACCGGCGCGTCGGTCATCGTCGAGGGCCCGGGCTCACTTCACGCCAGCGACGTCCATGCCCCGCAGTTCCTTCTTGAGATCGGCGATCTCGTCACGGATGCGGGCGGCCAACTCGAACTGCAGCTCCCGCGCGGCGGCGAGCATCTGGTCGTTGAGCTCCTGGATGAGCTGCGCCAGGTCGGCCCGGGCCATGCCCTCCCGCGAGGGGGTGGCGGTGGCCGCCCGGCCACGGCTGCGGGTCTCCTTGACCGGCGCCTTGCCCCGCGACAGCTGTCGCACGGCGCCACCCACACGGGTGCTCTGCTCGGTGTCCTCCGCCTCGCGGTAGATGTCGTCGAGGATGTCGTGGATCTTCTTGCGCAGCGGCTCGGGGCTGATGCCGTGCGCCTCGTTGTGCGCGATCTGCTTGGCCCGGCGCCGGTTGGTCTCCTCGATCGCGTCCGCCATCGACGGCGTGATCTTGTCGGCGTACATGTGCACCTGGCCGGAGACGTTACGGGCCGCCCGGCCGATCGTCTGGATCAGCGACCGGCCGCTGCGCAGGAAGCCCTCCTTGTCGGCGTCGAGGATCGCCACCAGCGACACCTCGGGCAGGTCGAGACCCTCGCGGAGCAGGTTGATGCCGACCAACACGTCGTAGTCGCCCTTGCGCAGCTCCCGCAGCAGCTCGACACGGCGCAACGTGTCGACCTCCGAGTGCAGGTAACGCACCCGGATGCCGTTCTCGAGCAGGTAGTCGGAGAGGTCCTCGGCCATCTTCTTGGTGAGAGTGGTGACCAGCACCCGCTCGTCGCGCTCGGTGCGCAGCTTGATCTCGTGCATGAGGTCGTCGATCTGGCCCTTGGTGGGCTTGACGATGACCTCGGGGTCGATGAGGCCGGTCGGTCGGATCACCTGCTCGACGAACTCGCCCTGCGCCTGCTCCAGCTCCCAGGGACCGGGGGTGGCGGAGAGGAAGACCATCTGGCCGACCCGCTCCAGGAACTCGTCGAACCGCAGCGGCCGGTTGTCGGCCGCGCTGGGCAGGCGGAACCCGTGGTCGATGAGCATCCGCTTGCGGGAGGCGTCGCCCTCGTACATGCCGCCGATCTGCGGGATCGTCACGTGCGACTCGTCGATGACGGTGAGGAAGTCGTCGGGGAAGTAGTCGAGCAGGCAGTGCGGCGGGCTGCCGGGCAGCCGGCCGTCGATGTGCATCGAGTAGTTCTCGATGCCGGAGCAGAAGCCCACCTGGCGCATCATCTCGATGTCGTAGGTCGTGCGCATCCGCAGTCGCTGGGCCTCCAGCAGCTTGCCCTGCCGCTCCAGCTCGGCCAACCGCTCGCCCAGCTCGGTCTCGATGTCGCGGATCGCCCGCTCCATCCGCTCCGGGCCGGCCGCGTAGTGCGTGGCCGGGAAGATCAGCAGGTGGTCGACCTCGCGCACCACGTCACCGGTGAGCGGGTTGAGGTAGTAGAGCTTCTCCACCTCGTCGCCGAACAGCTCGATCCGGACGGCCAGCTCCTCGTACGCCGGGATGATCTCCAGCGTGTCGCCCCGGACCCGGAAGGTGCCCCGGTTGAAGGCCATGTCGTTGCGGGTGTATTGGATGTCGACCAGGCGGCGCAGCAGCTGGTCACGGTCGACCTCCTGCCCCACGGCCACCCGGACCGCCCGGTCGAGGTACTCCTCCGGGGTGCCCAGGCCGTAGATCGCCGACACCGTGGCCACCACGACCACGTCGCGGCGGGTCAGCAGCGACATGGTCGCCGAGTGCCGCAGCCGCTCGACCTCCTCGTTGATCGAGGAGTCCTTCTCGATGTAGGTGTCGGTCTGCGGGATGTAGGCCTCGGGCTGGTAGTAGTCGTAGTAGGAGACGAAGTATTCGACGGCGTTGTGCGGCAGCAGCTCGCTGAACTCCTTGGCCAGCTGCGCGCAGAGCGTCTTGTTGGGCGCCAGCACCAGCGTCGGCCGCTGCAGCCGCTCGATGAGCCAGGCCGTGGTGGCGCTCTTGCCGGTGCCGGTGGCGCCGAGCAGGACGGTGTTGCGGTCGCCGCGCCGGACCCGCCGCTCCAGGTCGTCGATGGCCGCCGGCTGGTCGCCGGCGGGCTGGAACTCGCTGACGACCTGGAAGCGGCCGTCCAGCCGGGGAATGTCGAGCGCCATGACCTCAACGGTACGCCGCCGGTCCGACAGAATCCGCCGCCACGGAAGGTACGTGATCAGCTTCGATATTCCCATTGTGTGGCACATGCCACCCCGCTAGGCTCTTCACGTAGGCCGCTCGCGGCGGCCGACCGGGCCGGCGGCCGGGCCGACACACCGGCGCGAGGTCGCCCCCGGCACGGTGGTCCGCAGCACCCGGTTGCCCGGCGTGCGCACCCGACGTGGTCGCGCCTGAGGCGCACCGGCCGCCGCGAGCGCCCCACTCGTCACTCCCCCGCGTCCCGGCCGTTCAACAACCGTGGACACCTCACGATCCCGTGCCTCCGGCCCGGATCCCGCGGCCACGCCTCCGACCGCACGCACCGGCCCGAGCCGTGCCCTGCCGAGCGTCGCGGTCGCTCCGCCCGGCACCGGCGCCACGGGGCCCGACGACACCGGGCTGCTGCCCAAGGTCACCGCCCGCCGCCGGCGCCGCCTGATGCTGCTGCTCGGCCTGCTCGCCGCCCTCTCCGCCGTGGGACTGGTGCTCGGGCTGCTCAGCTGGGCCCCCGAGCCGCCGGACCCACCGCGCGCGCTCTCCGCCGCGGAGGCCGAACGGCTGGCCGCGATGCGGGTCACCAACTACCGTGACCTGCGCACCGGGGTGCACGTGACGTTCGGCGCCGACGGCGGCCGCACGGAGTTGGTCGGCTGGGTCGACTGGTCCCGCCCGCTGCTCTACCTGGACGTCGGTGGTCCCGGCGCGGGCGCCGAGCGGGGGCTGCTCCAGGCCACTCCCACGGTGCTGGTGATTCGCCCGGACCCGGCGGCCGTCCCCACGGCGGCCCCGCCTCCGCTGGTCCCGCCGCAAGACCGCTGGCGGCTTCACGAACTGCCCGCCGACAGCCCTCTCGCGCCCGTCCTGAAGCTGCTCTTCGACCTCGCCGCGGACCGCCCGGACGCGGCCGCCGCCAGCGCCCGCCGGGTCGCCGAGGAGACCACCGCGGCCGGGCCGGTCGACGTCGTCCAGGCGCCCCTGCCCGGCCAGGAGCCCGCCGGTGAGCCCGACGGCCAGCCGCGCTACTGGATCGACCGGGACGCACGGCTGCACCGGCTGACCGCGCGGCTGGCCGGCCCCGGGGCGGTGACCGTGAACCTGAACCGGACGGACCGGCCGACCCTCCGCCCGGTCGACGCCCTGGGCGGCCGCCCCGGCCTGCCCCGGGCCCTCACCGCCGAGGAGCAGACCCGGCTGGCGCGCCTCCCCCAGCGGCTGCGCGCCCGGCAGGGCGCCACGGTGAGCCTCACCGCACCGATCGGCCGGGAGACCAACCTACGGGGCACGGGCTGGCTCACCTGGACCGGCCGCACCGCCTACCTGGCGGTGGCGGACCTCGGCGTACCGCACCGGCGGACCCTGCTGCGGCGGGACGCGGCCGGCGCGTCCCAGGCCCAGGTGCCGGCCGACGGTGACCCGGAGAAGCCGGAGCAACCCCCGCTGCCACCCCCGGCCGACGCCGGTTGGCGAACCGGCGCGGCCGAACCGGACGAACTCGCCGTGCTGGTCGACGGGGCGCTCGACGCCGGGCGGAGGGCGCCGGGCGGCACCGCCGTGCGGCTACGGGAGGACAGCCTCGCGGACGAGGCGGTGGACGTCGTCGAGGTGCGTACCGGACGGCACCTGCTGCGCTACTGGATCGACCGGGACGGGCTGCTGCGTCGGCTGGAGCTGCTCACCCGGCCCGGCGCGTGGGCGCAACTCGACCTGCGTCCCGGCTCGGTGCCGGCGCTGCCCGCGCCGAAACGCCCCGCCGGGACGACCCGGGCCGCGCGCTGAGACACGGAGGTCGCCTCCCCCGGGGCGGCGGCGGGACGACAACACCTCTGGCCGGCGGCGGTGGACCGGCACGTCGCCGAGGGCGGGTGGCGGCACCTCGTGGAGCGGGCGGGTGGCGGCACGCCGCCGGGCGGTGCCGGCCGGCCTCAGGGCCGCCAGCCGGTCTGCGCGGCCCACTCCTCGGCCCGCAGGCACTCCTCGTCGAACCACGGGTCCCGCGCCGTGGTGTCCGCGACGCCGTGCGGCGCCGACGCCTCCAGTTCCCGCTTGAGCAGCAGGTACGCGGCCCGCTGCCCGGGATCGGCGCGCAGGTGGTCGCGCATCAGCAGCGCGTACCGCCACCCCGGTGAGTCGGCCACCCGGACGTGCAGGTGCACCGGCCGGCCGGGGTCGGCGCTGGCGTGCAGCCGTTTCTCCCAGTGACCGCTGCCGGCCGGGCGCGGGTTGTCCCACCACTCGCCCGGCACCCGCGGGAACCCGGCGGCGGCCAGCCTCGGCGCGAGCGCGTCCGCGTCGGCCAGCGACGCCACGGTGAGCTGGATGTCGATGACGTCCGTCGCGGCCAGGCCGGGCACCGCCGTGGAGCCGATGTGGTCGACCCGCGGATCGGCCGGGGCGAGCGCGTGCCGGATCCGGGCGGCCAGGCGGGCGTACTGCTGCGGCCAGGTCGGGTCGGGCTCGGTCAGCTCGACGCGCGGCGGCCCGGCCACCCGCCGCTCGCGCACGTTGCGCTCGTAGGGCAGCAGCCGGTCACGCCAGAGGGCGTCGACCGCCGAGTCCAGCTCCGCCCGGCTGCCGTCGTTGCGCAGCAGCACGTCGGCCGCCGCGCGCCGGCGGGCGTCGTCGGCCTGCGCGGCGATCCGCCGCTCGGCCTCCGCCCGATCCATCCCCCGGTCGCGGGAGAGCCGCTCCAACCGGATCGGCACGGCCGTCTCCACCACGACCACCAGGTGGTACGTGGGCGCGAGCCCCACCTCGACCAGGAGCGGCACGTCGTTGACGACGATCGCGTCGGGCGCCGCCGCGGCGGCGAGTTCGGCGGTGCGGGCGCGTACCCGGGGGTGGGTGATCGCCTCCAGCCGGCGGCGGGCGGACTGGTCGGCGAAGACGATCGCGCCCAGTGCGGCGCGGTCGAGGCTGCCGTCGTCGGCCAGCACCCTCGGCGAGAACGCCTCGACGATCTCGGCGAGGCCGGGGGTGCCGGGAGCGACGACCTCCCGGGCGATCCGGTCCGAGTCGATCAGCACGGCGCCCCGCTCGGCGAGCCGCGCCGCCACGGCGCTCTTGCCCGACCCGATCCCCCCGGTCAAACCCACCATCAGCACGGCCCTAGTCAACCGGATCACGCCCGGCAGACCAAACGCACCCCGGGCGACGGCCACCGTCCGCCCCCGTCGGGGGGCGCAGGGCGATCGCGAGAGGGCGACAGCGGAGAGCGCGCCCGCAACGGCGAAGGCCCCGCCCCCGGCGATCACGCGGATCGCGGGGACGGGGCCCGTCGTCGTCGCCGACGGTTCCGGGTCACGGCGCGTCAGACACGCCGGGTCGGAGCCGTCGTACGGGTCACTTGCCGCCGGCGAGCTTCTCCCGCAGGGCGGCGAGCGCCTCGTCGGTGGCGAGGGTGCCGGACGGCTCCTCCTGCCGGGCCGGGGCCGCGCTGGTGGTGGCGGCGCCGGTGACGGCCGGAGCCGGGTTGGCAGCGGCCTCGGCCTCGGCGGCACGGGAGTTCTGCACCTGCTTCTGGTGCGCCTCCCAGCGCTGCCGCGCCTCGGCGTACTGCTGCTCCCAGGCCTCGCGCTGCTTCTCGTACCCCTCGAGCCACTCGCCCGTCTCCGGGTCGAAGCCCTCCGGGTAGATGTAGTTGCCCTCGGCGTCGTAGGTCGCGGCCATGCCGTAGAGGGTCGGGTCGAAGTGCTCCTCGCCCTCGACGAAGCCCTCGTTGGCCTGCTTGAGCGACAGCGAGATCCGGCGGCGCTCGAGGTCGATGTCGATGACCTTGACCATGACCTCGGAGCCGACCTGGACGACCTGCTCCGGGATCTCCACGTGGCGCTCGGCCAGCTCGGAGATGTGGACCAGGCCCTCGATGCCGTCGTCGACCCGGACGAACGCACCGAACGGCACCAGCTTGGTGACCTTACCCGGCACGATCTGCTGGATCGCGTGGGTGCGGGCGAACTGACGCCACGGGTCCTCCTGGGTCGCCTTCAGCGACAGCGAGACCCGCTCGCGGTCCAGGTCGACGTCCAGGACCTCGACCTCGACCTCCTGGCCCACCTCGACGACCTCGGACGGGTGGTCGATGTGCTTCCAGGAGAGCTCGGAGACGTGAACCAGACCGTCCACGCCGCCGAGGTCGACGAACGCGCCGAAGTTGACGATCGAGGACACGACGCCCTTGCGGACCTGGCCCTTCTGGAGCTTGTTGAGGAACTCGGTGCGCACCTCGGACTGCGTCTGCTCGAGCCACGCCCGGCGGGACAGGACCACGTTGTTGCGGTTCTTGTCCAGCTCGATGATCTTGGCCTCGAGCTCGCGGCCGACGTACGGCTGCAGGTCACGCACGCGCCGCATCTCGACCAGGGAGGCGGGGAGGAAGCCACGCAGGCCGATGTCGAGGATGAGGCCACCCTTGACCACCTCGATGACCGAGCCGCGGACGACACCGTCCTCGTCCTTGATCTTCTCGATCGTGCCCCAGGCCCGCTCGTACTGCGCCCGCTTCTTCGAGAGGATCAGGCGACCCTCCTTGTCCTCCTTCTGGAGCACAAGGGCCTCGATGTGGTCACCGACCGACACGACCTCGGCCGGGTCCACGTCGTGCTTGATCGACAGCTCCCGAGAGGGGATGACGCCCTCGGTCTTGTAGCCGATGTCGAGCAGGACCTCGTCCCGATCGACCTTGACGACGGTGCCTTCGACAATGTCGCCGTCGTTGAAGTACTTGATGGTCTCGTCGATCGCGGCGAGGAAAGCCTCCTCGGAGCCGAGGTCGTCGACGGTGACCTTGGTGGCGCTCGAGGGAGCCTCGATGCTGCTCGTCATGTGGGCGGTTGCTCCGGTCGGATGGGATGTCACAGCAGGCTGGTGTCGCGGTGACCCGGTCGCGCCAGCGGACCCGTCGCTTGGCACACCGAACGATTGCCAGATGTAATGATGTGGCGCCGTCAGTGGGCTTCGTGACCGCGCACCTGCTCCCTGCCGAGGTGCACGATCCGCGAGCGCATCGTCTAGCCTACCTTGCGCATTACCACAGCGTGCAAGCCCTCCCGCCTGCTCATCGCGCCGTGACCTGCAAAAGCCGAGAAATCGCCCGGAAATCCACCCCGCTGTCTCGTGGGTCACAGCGGCCACAGGGGCACCACGACCGCGACGGGCGGCCCCACCCGGGCGGGACGGCGGCCGAGGCCCTAGCGTGAGCGGGTGGACGACGACAGCCGCGTGACCCGACGCCGGGTCGGCGACGCCGAGGCCCGGGTGGCCAGCCGCCGATGGTGGGACGCCGACGCCGACGACTACCAGGCCGAGCACGGGTCCTTCCTCGGTGACGTGGACTTCGTCTGGTGCCCGGAGGGGGTCCGCGAGGCGGACGTACACCTCCTCGGTGACCTGGCCGGGCGCCGGATCCTGGAGGTCGGTTGCGGCGCCGCGGCGGCCTCCCGGTGGCTGGCCACCCAGGGCGCCCACCCGGTCGCCATGGACCTCTCCGCCGGCATGTTGCGCCACGCCGCGCGCGCGGCCGACCGCACGGGCGTACGCGTGCCGCTGGTGCAGGCCGACGCGCTCGCCCTGCCCTTCGCCGACGCGGCGTTCGACACCGCGTGCACCGCGTTCGGGGCGATCCCGTTCGTGGCCGACTCGACCGCGTTGATGCGGGAGGTGTTCCGGGTGCTGCGCCCGGGCGCCCGCTGGGTCTTCTCGGTCACCCACCCGATGCGGTGGATCTTCCTCGACGATCCCGGTGAGGGCGGCCTGCGGGCGGTGCACTCGTACTTCGACCGCCGGCCGTACGTCGAGCAGGACGACGCGGGCGTGGCCACCTACGTCGAGCAGCACCGCACCCTCGGCGACCGGGTCCGGGAACTGGTGGGCGCCGGGTTCCGCCTGGTCGACCTGGTGGAGCCGGAGTGGCCGGAGGGGCACGACGGGATCTGGGGGCAGTGGAGCCCCCTGCGCGGCCGGCTCTTCCCGGGCACGGCGATCTTCGTGGCCGAGAAGCCCGCCTGATCCCGGCCACCGCCTGTCGCCGGGCCCCTGACCGGCGTCGTTTCCGCACGCCGGTGCCGGGTACGCGGACCGTATGGCCGAGAAGGAGTTCCGCAGGGGCGACCACGTCTCCTGGGCCAGTCACCGCGGCCGGGCGTACGGGGTCGTGCAGGAGAAGCTGACCGAGCGGACGCACGTACGCGGGCACGCCGTGAACGCCTCGACGGACGAGCCGCAGTACCGGATCCGCAACGACGACTCGGGCCGGGACGTCGCCCACCGACCGGAGGTGCTGCGCCGTGAGCCCCGCTGACGACGACCGGGACACCTACCGGGAGTTCACCGAGGCGGTGAACATGAAGCCCGGCGAGCTGTCGAAGTGGCTGGAGACCGACGAGTCCAAGCACGTGGGCTGGCGGAAGAAGGGGCCCAAGGCCGGCGAGTCGGTGGGGCACGAGTCGGGCCGCAGGATCCTCGACCTGCTGCGGCGCAAGCGCAGCGAACTCTCCGAGGCCGACTTCCGGCACATGCGCAAGGTCGTGGGCTACGTCCGCCGGCACATGGCCCAACGCCCCTCGGGCGACGTCCGCGACACCAAGTGGCGCTTCTCCCTCATGAACTGGGGACACGACCCGCTCAAGGCACCGCTGCCGCCGCCCGGCGGACCGTCCCGGCGGGCACTGGAGCGCCGGGGCGCGCCGCCGACGTCACGACGGGGAGCCGGACGGCAGCCCGCGGAGCGTCGCCCGACCCGTCGGACGAGCTGACGCCCGGGCGGCGACCTCTACCCGCGCGCGTCGATCAGTGGTCGGCGCTGTTCCAGTCTCGGCCCTCGCCGACGGAGACCTCCAGCGGCACGGCCAGGGGGTGGGCCGCGCCCATCTCCCGGCGCACCAGCTCCTCCAGCGCCGGCCGCTCGCCCGGGGCCACCTCGAAGACCAGCTCGTCGTGCACCTGCAGCAGCATCCGGGAGGTGAGCCCGGCCTCGCGCAGCGCGGCGTCGACCCGCAGCATGGCGACCTTGATGATGTCGGCCGCGGAGCCCTGGATCGGGGCGTTGAGGGCCATCCGCTCGGCGATCTCCCGCCGCTGCCGGTTGTCGCTGCCCAGGTCCGGCAGGTAACGGCGGCGACCCAGGATCGTCGAGGTGTAGCCGTCGTGGCGGGCGCGGGCCACCACCTCCTGGAGGTAGTCGCGGACGCCGCCGAACCCGGAGAAGTAGTCCTCCATCAGGCCGCGCGCCTCCTCGGTGCTGATCCCGAGCTGTTGGGAGAGGCCGAACGCGCTCAGCCCGTACGCCAGGCCGTAGTTCATCGCCTTGATCTTGCGCCGCTGGTCGGGCGTGACCTCGTCGAGCGGCACCCCGAACACCGACGACGCCGTGGCGGCGTGGAAGTCGGCGCCGGAGTTGAACGCGTCGATCAGCGCGTCGTCGGAGGACAGGTGCGCCATGATCCGCATCTCGATCTGGCTGTAGTCGGCGGTGAGCAGGCACTCGTAGCCCTCCCCCACCACGAACGCCCGGCGGATCCGCCGGCCCTCCTCGGTGCGGATGGGGATGTTCTGCAGGTTGGGCTCGGTCGAGGAGAGCCGCCCGGTGGCGGCCACCGTCTGGTTGAAGGTGGTGTGGATCCGCCCGTCGTCGGAGACCGACTTGAGCAGGCCGTCGACGGTGGACTTCAGCTTCGCCACGTCGCGGTGGCGCAGCAGGTGCGCCAGCACCGGGTGCGGGTTCTGCGCGTAGAGCCACTGCAGCGCGTCGGCGTCGGTGGTGTAGCCGGTCTTGATCCGCTTGGTCTTGGGCAGACCCAGCTCACCGAAGAGGATCTCCTGCAGCTGCTTGGGCGAGCCGAGGTTGAACTCCCGCCCGACCGCCTCGTAGGCGCCCTGCGCGGCGGCCTTCACCTCGGCGGCGAAGTGGGCCTCCAGCTCGGACAGGTAGTGCGTGTCGGCGGCGATGCCGGTGCGCTCCATGCCGGCGAGCACCCGCATCAGCGGCAACTCCACCCCGGCCATCAGCCGGGCGGACTGCTCGCCGTCACGGGACAGCTCGGCGTCGATGGCGTCGGCCAGGTCCAGCGTGGCGCGGGCCTGGAGCATCAGGTTCTGCTCGGCCTCGCCGTCGTTGCCGAGCCCCTCCAGGGTGAGCTGGCCGGTCTCCGGCGCGTCGACCCGCAGCTCGCGGTGCAGGTAGCGCAGCGCGAGGTCGGTCAGGTCGTAGGAGCGCTGGTCGGGGCGGGCCAGGTAGGCGGCGATCTGGGTGTCGCGGACGATGCCCTCCAGCGACCAGCCGTGCGCGGCGAAGGCGAGCACGGCCGGCTTGCTGTCGTGCAGCACCTTGGGGCGCGTCGCGTCGGCGAGCCAGGTGGCCAGGGCCGCCTCGTCCGCGGCGTCGAGGCGGGACGGGTCGAACCAGCCGGCGGCGCCACCGGCGGTGGCCACGGCCATGCCCAGCACGGTGGCGGTGTGCCGGCGGTTGGGGCCGGTGTCGAGCTTGACCGCCACGCCGACGGGGGTGCCGGCCGGGGCGTGCGTGCCGAGCCAGGCGGTGACGGCGCCGGGCGAGGTCAGCATCTCGCCGGCCAGGTCGAAGCCGGCCTCGGCCTCCGGCTCGACCGACTCCAGGTACTGGTAGAGCCGGTCGCGCAGGATGCGGAACTCCAGGGTGTCGAAGACCTGGTGCACCGCCTCCCGATCCCAGCCGGGCCAGCGGGTGTCCTCCGGGCGCAGGGGCAGTTCCAGGTCGGAGACCAGGCAGTTGATGTCGTAGTTGCGGATCACGTCGGCGAGCCGCTCGCGCAGGCTGTCACCGGCCTTGCCCTTGATCTCGTCGGCCCGGGCCACGACGCCCTCGACGCCGCCGTAGGTGGTGATCCACTTGGCGGCGGTCTTCGGGCCGACACCGGGGATGCCGGGCAGGTTGTCGCTGGTCTCACCCACCAGCGCGGCCAGGTCGCGGTAGCGCTGCGGGGGCACGCCGTACTTCGCCTCGACCGCCGCCGGGTCCATCCGGGCCAGGTCGGAGACGCCCTTGCGCGGGTAGAGCACCGTGATGTGCTCGTCGACGAGCTGGAAGGCGTCCCGGTCGCCGGTGGTGATCAGCACCGACATGCCCTGGTCACGGGCCTGGCAGGCGAGCGTCGCGATGACGTCGTCAGCCTCGTAGCCCTCCTTCTCCACGACCGGGATGCGCAGCGCCGCGAGGACCTCCTTGACCAGGCTGACCTGGCCCTTGAAGTCGGTGGGCGTCTCGCTGCGGCCGGCCTTGTACTCCGCGTACTTCTCGGTGCGGAAGGAGCGGCGGGAGACGTCGAACGCCACGACGATGTGCGTCGGCTGCTCGTCGCGCAGCACGTTGATCAGCATGGAGGTGAAGCCGTAGACCGCGTTGGTCGGCTGCCCGGTCGTGGTGGAGAAGTTTTCCACCGGCAGGGCGAAGAAGGCCCGGTATGCCAGGGAGTGTCCGTCGACGAGGAGCAGGCGCGGCGTCGTAGCTGTCACGTGGCGACTCTAGCCCGTACGCCCGACATCCCCACGCACCCGGACCCGCCCGCCACCGGCCCCGGGCCCACCGGGCTTCCGTGACCAAGAGGTACGCGTCGGCCCGGGCCGGAGTTCCGACGCGAACCTCTTGATCAGGCGCAGAAGGGGTGGGGCGGGCCGTCAGAGGACCTTGGCCAGGAAGGCCTTCGTCCGGTCGTGCCGCGGGTTCGCGATCACCTCGCGCGGGTTGCCCTGCTCGACGACCACGCCGCCGTCCATGAACACCAGCGAGTCGCCGACCTCGCGGGCGAAGCCGATCTCGTGGGTCACCACGATCATGGTCATACCGTCGCGGGCCAGGTCCTTCATGACGTCGAGCACCTCGCCGACCAGCTCCGGGTCCAGCGCGCTGGTGGGCTCGTCGAAGAGCATCAGCTTCGGCTGCATGGCCAGCGCCCGGGCGATCGCCACCCGCTGCTGCTGGCCACCGGAGAGCTGGCCGGGGTACGCGCCGAGCTTGTCGCCCAGCCCGACCCGCTCCAGCAGCTGGGCCGCCCGGTCCCGGGCCTCGCCCTTCTTCGCCTGCCGGAGCAGCACCGGCGCCTCGACGACGTTCTGCAGCACGGTCATGTGCGGGAAGAGGTTGAACCGCTGGAACACCATGCCGATCGCCCGGCGCTGCGCGGCCACCTCCTTGTCCCGCAGCTCGTGCAGCTTCCCGCCGCGCTCCCGGTAGCCGATCAGCTCGCCGTCCACCCAGATCCGGCCGGCGTTGATCTTCTCGAGGTGGTTGATGCAGCGCAGGAAGGTGGACTTGCCCGAGCCCGAGGGCCCGAGCAGGCAGCACACCTCCCCGGCGCGGACCTGCAGGTCGATGCCCTTGAGCACCTCGAGGGGCCCGAACGACTTGTGCACCTGCTCGGCCCGGACCATCAGGCCCGGATCCGCCGTGGACGTGCCGGCCTCGACCGGCACGGTCAGCTCGCTCATGCGCCTCCCGCCCCTCCGGTGTTGCGGCCCCACACACCGAAGCCCTGCAGCCGGCTGCGGCCGTCGGCGGTCCGGCCGAAGCCCCGGCCGAAGTACCGCTCCAGGTAGAACTGCCCGACCAGCAGCACGCTGGTGAGCACCAGGTACCACAGGGTGGCCGCCACCAGCATCGGGAAGACCTGGAAGGTCCGGCTGCCCACCGCCCGGAGCTGGAAGAACAGCTCCGTGGAGACCGGCACGAAGGAGACCAGCGAGGTGTCCTTGAGCATCGCGATGGTCTCGTTGCCGGTCGGCGGGACGATCACCCGCATGGCCTGGGGAAGCACGATCCGGCGCAGGATCTGCGCGCGGCTGAGCCCGAGCGCCTGCGCCGCCTCGGTCTGCCCCTCGTCCACCGACTGGATGCCGGCACGGACGATCTCCGCCATGTACGCCGCCTCGGAGAGACCCAGGGCGAGCATGCCGGCGACGAAGCCGGTGAGGATCTCCACCGCCGAGAACCCGAACAGCCGGGCCTCGAAGTTCTCGAGCCCGAACAGGGCGCCGATCTGCCGGTCGAAGGGCAGGCCGATCTCGATCCGGGCCCAGAGGATGCCCAGGTTGCCGAAGAGGATCGCCAGCACCAGCCGGGGCACCGCCCGGAAGAACCAGGTGTAGACCCAGGAGACGCCGCGCAGGATCGGGTTCGTCGACAACCGCATGATCGCGAGGACGATGCCGAACCCGATGCCGATCACCATGGACGTCACGAGCAGCAGGATCGTGCCGCGCAGGCCCGCGATGATGGGCGGCCGGAACATCTCGTCGACCATGAACGCCCAGTTGAACGCCTTGTTCGTGACCAGCATGTGCACGAACATCGCCGTCAGCACGGCGATCACGGCCACCGCGACCCAGCGCCCGGGGTGCCGTACGGGCACGGCCTTGATGGCTTCAGGCCGTGCCCGTTCGGATGTTTCGTCGACGGACATCGTCAGCTGGCGGGGTTCAGTTCGGCCGTGGTGATGGCGCCGCCGTCGACGCCCCACTTCTGCAGCGCCGTCTTGTAGCTGCCGTCGGCGATGACCGCCTGGACGGCCTCCTTGAGCACCTCGGCGAAGGCCTGCTGGTCCTTCTTCACCGCGTAGCCGTACGGCGCCGACTCGTAGATGTCACCGAGCAGCTCCAGCTGGCCGTTGCTCTGCTTCACCGCGTACGCGCCGACGGGCGAGTCGGCGAGCATGGCGTCGTCCTTGCCGCTGACCACGGCGGCGGTCGCGTCGCTCTGCGCCTGGTACTGGTCGATGGTGATGGCCGGCTTGCCGGCGTCGGTGCACTTCTTCGACCGGGCGGTGATGTCGTCGAGCTGCACGGTGCCGGTCTGCACGGCGATCTTCTTGCCGCAGGCCTCGTTCGGGTCGATCTTGGCCGGGTTGCCGGCCTTGGTGGCCCACTGGGTGCCCGCGGAGAAGTAGCTCACCATGTTGACGCTCTGCAGCCGCTCGGCGTTGATGGTGAACGAGGAGACGCCGATCTCGTACTTGCCGGAGTCGACGCCGGGCAGGATCGAGTCGAACGGCGCCGACTCGTACTCGGCCTTGAGGCCGAGCTTCTGCGCCACGGCGTTGAACAGCTCGATGTCGAACCCGACCACCGTCTTGCCGTCGGCGTCCAGGAACTCCGCCGGGGCGTACGTCGAGTCGGTGCCGACCTTGATCACGCCGTCGGCCTTGATCGCGTCGGGCACCTTGGCCGAGAGGGCGGAGTCGGCGGAGGCGCTGACGGCGGGGCCGGCACCCGGCTGGTCGGTGTTCTCCTTCTCCCCGCAGGCGGCGAGCGAGAGCAGCAGCGCGGCGGCCCCGGTCGCGCCGAGCACTGCCCGGCGCCGACCAGTGATGTTGAACATGTCGTGCACTCCTTGCGATGAGGGGTGGCGGCCGGTCAGGCGACGCCGAGGTAGGCGTCCTTGACCGACGGGTCGTGCAGGAGTTCCTGGCCGGTGCCGCTCTTGACGATCCGGCCGGTCTCCAGCACGTACGCCCGGTGCGCCCGGGCGAGTGCCTGCTGCGCGTTCTGCTCCACCAGCAGGATGGTGGTGCCCTGCTCGTTGATCTCCGTGATGATGGTGAAGATCTGCTGGATCAACATCGGAGCCAGCCCCATCGATGGCTCATCGAGCAGCAGCAGCTTCGGCCGGCTCATCAGCGCCCGCCCGACGGCGAGCATCTGCTGCTCACCGCCGGAAAGGGTACCCCCTTGCTGCTTACGCCGTTCCGCCAGGCGGGGGAACAGGTTCAGCACCCGGTCGAGGTCCTGCGCGATGCCCGCCCGGTCCCGCCGGGTGTAGGCCCCCATGTCCAGGTTCTCCAGCACGGTCATGCCCGGGAAGATGCCGCGGCCCTCGGGGGCCTGGCACAGGCCCCGGCGGACCCGCAGGTCGGCGCGGAGCTTCGTGATGTCCTCACCGTTGAACCGGATGCGGCCGCTGGCGACCGGCCGGATACCGGAGATCGCGCGCATCGTGGTCGACTTGCCGGCGCCGTTGGCACCGATCAGGGCCACGATCTCGCCCTCGTCCACGGTCAGGCTGATGCCGTGCAGCGCCTGGATCCGCCCGTACAGCAGGCTCACATCGTCGATCTCAAGCAGCATCGTCCGGCACCCCCAGGTACGCCGCGATCACCTTCGGGTCGTCCCGCACCTCGGCGGGGAGCCCCTCGGCGATCTTCTTTCCGAACTCCAGCACCACGATCCGGTCGGTGACCCCCATGACCAGGCGCATGTCGTGCTCGATGAGCAGCACGGTCACGCCGGTGTCCCGGATCTGCCGGATGAGCTGGAGCAGTTCCTCCTTCTCCGCCGGGTTGAAGCCGGCGGCCGGCTCGTCCAGGCAGAGCAGCACCGGGTCGGTGGCCAGCGCGCGGGCGATCTCCAACCGGCGCTGCTCGCCGTAGGAGAGGTTGCGGGCGAACTCGTGCATCCGGTGCCGGATGCCGACGAACTCCAGCAGGCGCTCGGCCTTCTCGCGGCCCTCGCGCTCCTCCTTCCAGTGCCGGGGCAGGCGCAGCAGCGCGGAGATCACGCTGGTCTTGTGGTGCGCGTCCGCGCCGACCAGCACGTTCTCCTGCGCCGTCATCTCCGGGAAGAGCCGGATGTTCTGGAACGTCCGGGCCATGCCCATGCGGGTGATCTGGTGGCGCTTCTTGCCACTGATCTTCTCGCCCCGGAACCGGATCTGGCCCTCGGTGGGCTGGTAGATGCCGGTCATCGCGTTGAAGCAGGTGGTCTTGCCGGCGCCGTTGGGGCCGATCAGACCGAGGATCTCCCCCTTGTACAGGGTGAAGTCCACCTGGTTGAGCGCGACCACGCCGCCGAAGCGCAGCGTGACGTTGTCCACCTCCAGCAGCGGCTCCCGCTCGGGTACCGCCTCCACCGCGGGGGCGGTCGCCTGCGCCGGAACGGCCGGCTTCTGCTCGGTGTCACTCACCGACGGTCACCTCCTTGCGACGGTCCTTGAACTCCGCCGCCCGTCGCCGGTTCGGGATCAGGCCCTGCGGCCGGAAGATCATCATCACCACGAGGACCAGACCGAAGAAGAGGAACCGGTATTCGTACAGCTCGACGCCGAACAGCTCGATGCCGCGGAACCGCTCGATCATGTACGCGACCAGGCCACCGCCGACGATCGCACCGACGATGTTCCCGGACCCGCCGAAGATCACGGCGGCCAGGATGATGATCGAGTTGAGCAGCTCGAAGTTCTGCGAGTTCACGAAGTTCTGCTTGCCGGCGAAGAGCGCACCGGCCAGACCCGCGATCGCCGCGCCCGCCGCGAACGCCCAGAGCTTGAACTTGAACGTCGGCACGCCCATCAGCTGGGCCGCGTCCTCGTCCTCACGGATCGAGATCCAGGCCCGGCCCACCCGGCTGTGGGTCAGGTTCCGCACACCGATCACCACCACGATGATCAGCGTGAGGACCAGCCAGTAGTACGGGCGGGCGTCGAGCACACCGAAGACCGGCCGGCCGTCGGCGTACTGCCCCGGCGGGTGCGGGATCTGGTTGAAGCCCCGCTGGCCCTTCAGGAACTCCGAGGAGACCGCCGCGATCCGGATCATCTCGGCGAAGCCGAGCGTCACCAGCGCGAGGTAGTCACCGCGCAGCCGCAGCGTCGGCGTGCCGAGCATGACACCGGAGACCATGGTCAGCGCGATCGCGATCGGCACCACCAGCAGCCACGGCCACAGCGTCTTGATGTCGCTGCTCGGCGAGGTCAGCACCGCCACCGTGTACGCGCCGACGGCGAAGAAGCCGAAGTAGCCGAGGTCGAGCAGGCCGGCGAAGCCGACCACGATGTTCAACCCGACGGCGAGCAGCACGTAGATGGAGACGGTGAAGAGGACCTGCGTGAAGTTCGCGCCCGGGGTCGGGATCGGCCCCAGGTACTGGTAGAACTCCCTGTTCGGCAGCGCGTAGAAGAACGCGATCACGGCCACCAGCAGCACCCAGCGCACCCAGCGCGGCGCGTGGTGCCACCGCTCGGAGATCGCCTCGCGTCCGTGCCGCAGTCGCGTCGTGAACGCTTCCCGCTGCTCCGGGCTCGGCCCGTTAACGGTCGTCGTCATGCCCGCGCCCTCCCCAGCGACTCGCCCAGCAGACCGGTGGGCCGGAACATCAGCAGCACCACCAGCACCGCGAAGGCGGCGAAGTCCTTCCACTGCGTGCCGAACAGGCCCGACGCGTAGTTCTCGATCACACCCAGCAGCAGGCCGCCGACCAGCGCCCCGCGCAGGTTGCCGATGCCGCCGAGCACCGCGGCGGTGAAGGCCTTCAGGCCGAGCAGGAAGCCGACGCTGTACGTCAGCGTCTGGATCCGCACGTCGTAGAGCAGGCCGGCGACGCCGGCCATCGTGCCGCCGGCGATGAAGACCATCAGGATGATCCGGTCCTTGTTCACACCCATCAGCGCGGCGGTGTTGGCGTCCTGGGCGACCGCCCGGATGCCGCGCCCGACCCGGCTGCGGTTGATGAACTGGTCCAACGCGACCATCATGACCAGCGCGGCGCCGACGGTGAGCAGCTGGACGCCGTCGATCGGCACCCCGAAGATGTGGAACAGCGGCTTCGTGCTGACCAGGATCGGGGCGCCCTCGGGCAGACGCCGGGTGTAGATGCCGAACGCCTCCGAGATGGCGATCGAGGCGCCGATCGCGGTGATCAGGAACGCCAGCGGCGGCGCGTTGCGCCTCCGCAGCGGCCGGTACGCCACCCGCTCGATGACGGTGGCCGTGCCGGCGGAGGCGATCGCCGCGACGATCATCGCCACCAGCAGGTAGAAGAGGATCGACCCGACGCCGCTGACCTGCGAGTTCTGGTCGAGACCGAAGCCGTTCCAGGTCCAGATCGCGGCGAACGCGCCCGCGATGAAGACCTCGGAGTGTGCGAAGTTGATGAGTCTGAGCACGCCGTAGACCAGCGTGTAACCGAGCGCGACCAGGGCGTAGATGGACCCCTGCGTCAGGCCGGTCGTCGTGAGTTCCCCGAAGTTGGAGAACAGTCCGTCGAAGTTCACGGGAGGGACGCTCCGTCAGGTCTGGAGAGAAAAGGGGGGTGCGGCCGGGAGCCAGCTCCCGGCCGCACCCGCGATCACAAACTCAATCGCCGTAGCAGCGACCAGCCTCAGGCCTTCGGGATCTCCTGGTCCGGGACGACCTGGCCGCCCTGCACCTTGAAGGCCCAGACCTTGACCTGCGCCGGGTCCAGCTCGCCACCCTCGACGAACTTGTAGGTGGCCGCGACACCCTCGCCGCTGTAGCCCTTCACGAACTCCAGCAGGGCCGGGCGGGTGGTCTTGCCGGCCTTGATGCCCGCGAGCAGGATGTTCGCGGCGTCGTAGGCGGTGTCGCTGTAGGTGCCCGGCTCGGTGCCGTTGAGCGCCTTGTACTCCTCCTTGAACGTGCCACGGGCCTCGGCGGCCGGCTGGCACGGGCAGGTGAGGATGGTGCCCTCAGCGGCCGCCGCACCGGCGGAGGTGATGTACGCGCCGTCGTTGACGCCGTCACCGGCGACCAGCGGAGCGGTGACCCCGGCAGCGGTGAGCTGCTTACGGATCAGGCCGGCCTCCTGGTAGTAGCCGCCGTAGAAGATCGCCTTCACGTTGGCGGCCTTGACCTTGGTGACGACCGCGGAGAACTCGGTCTGCTTGCCCTCGCCCTGGACCTTGTCGGTGCCGACGACCGCCGGGCCGAGCACCTTCTTGACCTCGTCGGCGAGGCCCGCGCCGTAGGCGGATTGGTCGTCGATGACGAAGACGCGGTCGGCCTTCATCACGTTCTTCATGTAGGTGCCGGCCGCCGGGCCCTGGCTGAGGTCGTTGCCGACCGCGCGGAAGAAGGTCTTCCAGCCCTGCTCGGCGAGGCTGGGACGGGTGGCCGACGGGGTGATGGTGACCAGACCGGCCTCGTTGAACAGCGGGCCGGCCGCCTCCGACTCACCCGAGTAGGCCGGGCCGACGATGCCGAGGAGCTTCGTGTCGTCGATGGCCTTCTGCGCCAACTGCGGGGCCTGGTCCGGGCTGCCCTGCGAGTCCAGCTCGACCAGCTCGACCTTGCAGTCGGCGTTCTCCTTGTTGTACTTGTCGACCGCCAGCTTGACGCCGTTGTTCTCGTTGATGCCGAGCGCCGCCGAGCTGCCGGTCAGCGCGCCGAAGAACCCGATCTTGTTACCGCACTTGTCGCCGCCGGACGACGTGTCGTCACCGCCGCTGGAGCACGCGGCGCCGCCGGCGACGAGCGCCAGCATGGCGACTCCACCGATCACACGCGTGAGCTTCTGCCTCAAGGCCCGAACCCTCCTCCGTCCCATGGTCCGAACCACCCGCTGGCCATTGGCCCTTGCGGAGCGTACGAACCAGACCGTCGTCTCCGGTCTGGGGCCGGACGTTATCCCACCGCAGAGCCGCGCGTAAGTCCCGAGCGACCGGGTTGACCGAACCGTTACACGCCGTGGCGGATCGGAAACGATCGCTGTAAGAACCGTCGGCTCCCCACGCCCGTCACCACCCTTTCCAAGGTGTGGGACGACATCGACACCGCCTGCTACCAGGCGTGTTCCGAAACCGGCGCCCACCAGGCACGGGACCCCTGACCGTCGTCGGCCGTCAACAGCAGTCGATCTCCTCGCGCGGCCACCGAGACGGCCGTTTCGCCCGTGTCCGGTACCTCTACCGGCATCGCGATCTGTCGCCACGAATCCCCCAGATCGACGGAGGACCACAGTGCGTGACCCCCGCCCGCCCCGGTCACCGCCACCAGGACCCGACCCGCCGCGGCCAGCCCCGCCACCGACGGCACCCCCGACCCGCCCGCCGCGAACCCGCCGGCACGTCGCCAGCCGGTCACCGCCCCGCCGGCCGCCGGCTCCCCCGGCCCCGACTCCCCCCGCTCCGTACGCCAGGCCGCGAACCCGTCACCCGCCGGCCCGACCGCCACCACGGCGGCACCCACCGAGACCACCCGCTGCGCCTGCCCCCGGCCGTCCGGCGCCGGGAGGACCGACCGGCGCCACGTCGAGCCGTCCGCCGACACCCACGCCAACGGCGCCAGCGCGGTCGTCCCGGCCGGCAGCACGGCGCCCACCACGAGCCAACCCGATCCGAACGCCGTCCCGTCGTACGCCGCCGTCCGGCCCCGCCCGTCACCGGCCAACTCGGGCCGGCCCTCGCGCAGCGTGAACTCCTCGCCGTCGGGGGACGCCCAGACCGCCGCCCCGTCGACCCGCGCCCCGACGACGAGCCAGCCGCCCGGCCCGGCGACCATCCGCGACGCGCTCACCGCCCGCGGCCCGGCGAACCGCTCGAACGGCGCGGCCACCTCCCGGACCACGCCGTCGGCCGCTCCGAGCCAGGTGCCGGTGCGCGGGTTGCCGTGCACACCCCCGTTCGCCGCGCCGAGGGCCGCCAGCTGGTCACCCCGGCACGCGGCCGCGTAGAGCACGTGCTGCCGCCCGTAGAAACTGGACGGCGCCATCGGCGACGCCGACCACACGATGCCGTCCGCACTCGACCAGACCGCCGGTCGCGTCGCCCCCGCCGCCTCCCGCACCCCGCCCACGGCGTACCACCGCTCGGCGCAGGCCACCGCGTCGCGCAGCAGGACGCGACCCGGCGCGCCCGGCGGCACCGGAAGGGTCAACGCCGCCCAGGCCGGACGCACCGGCTGCGGATCGCGGTCGAACATCGTGACGCGCGCGCAGCCGGCGAGGAGGACGGCCACCACGCCGAGCAGCACGGCCGCGCGCCGGACGGACACGGATCAGATGCTATCCATCGAGGGCCGTCCGTGGCTCCCCCGCGCGGCCCCCACCGTCGCCCCGCTCAGGAGGCCGGGCGCGGCGCCTCTCCGCCAGCGGTCTCGACGAGGATCCGCTCGGCGACCTCCTTCATGGTCATCCGGTGGTCCATCGCGGTGCGCTGGATCCACTTGAACGCCTGCGGCTCGGTCATCCCGTACGTGGTCATGAGCGCCCCCTTGGCGCGCTCGACCGTCTTGCGGACCTCCAGGCGGTCGGTCAGACCGGCCACCTCGGCCTCGAGGGCGGCGATCTCGGAGTAGCGGGACAGCGCGATCTCCACGGCCGGCACCAGGTCGCTCTTCTGGAACGGCTTCACGAGGTACGCCATGGCGCCCGCCGCCCGGGCGCGCTCGACCAGGTCGCGCTGGCTGAACGCGGTCAGGATGATCACCGGGGCGATCCGGGCGCCGGCGATCCGCTCCGCGGCGGCCAGCCCGTCCATGATCGGCATCTTGATGTCGAGGATGACCAGGTCCGGCTTCAGCTCCTCGGCGAGGCGGACGGCCGTCTCGCCGTCGCCGGCCTCGCCCACCACCTCGTAGCCCTCTTCGACCAGCATCTCGGCGAGGTCCAGCCGGATGAGCGCCTCGTCCTCCGCGATCAGTACGCGCCTGCGCTCGGCATCCGTCTGCGTCTCGGCCACGAGCCCTACCCCCACCAGTCAGAACCCGACACACGCCCAGCCGGGTGTCACCGCCCTTAGCGTAGTGGGTAACCTGTTCACGCCGAATTGCGGAAGCCCCTGTACTCCAACCGGCAGAGAGGCGGAGCTCAAACCTCCGACAGTGTGGGTTCGAGTCCCACCGGGGGCACCAAACGTCGTACGCCTGTTCGATGATGCGGGCGTGCACCCACCCCGCGTTCGCGCCCGCGCCCGTGCTCTCCGCGCTCAGGGCAAGGGCATCCGCTCGGTCGCCACGTCCTTGTCGCCGGTCTACGGCACGGTGTGGCACTGGTGCGTCGACCGGCCCGGGCCCGCCGTCGTCGACGCCGCGCGGCGGTGCTTCCGCTGCTCGCCGCAGGTCGACAATCCGACAGATCCACCGGCCTGCGCTGTCGGGGCCCGCCACGCGGCGGTCGCCGCGGTCGACCGGCACGTCGGCCCGAGGTCCTGACGCCGCCCGCGCCGGTGGAGCGGTCGGCGCGCCGGGATCGCGGCCCGCCGGGGACGGGCGACCGGGCCGGCGGAGGTCGGTGGTCAGGCGAGCACGGCGAGCGCCTGCTCCAGGTCGGTGCGCAGGTCCTCGGGGTCCTCGAGGCCGACCGAGATCCGCAGCAGCCCGCCGGCCGGCTTCGCGTCACCCTCGACGGGGCGGTGGGTGAGCGAGGCCGGGTGCTGGATGAGGGTGTCCACCCCGCCGAGGGACACGGCGTGGGTGATCAGGCGGCAGGCGCCGGCGACGGCCGCGGCGGCCGTCGCGCCGCCGCGTACCTCGACGGCGAGCAGACTGCCGGTGCCGCTCATCTGCCGGCCGACGAGACCGGCCGGGTCGTGCACGGACGGGTGGTACACGTGCGCGACAGCGGGGTGGTCGGCGAGCCACCCCGCCAGCTTCTCGGCGGCGGCCTGCTGCGCGCGCACCCGGACCGGCAGGGTCTGGAGGCCGCGGTGCAGCAGGTAGGCGCCGAGCGGGTGGAGGATCGCCCCGGTCACGGCGCGGACCTGCCGGAGCCGGACGGCCCAGTCGCCGTCGCAGGCCACGACGCCGGCGAGGACGTCACCGTGGCCGCCGATGCTCTTGGTGGCGCTGTGCAGCACGAGGGTGGCGCCGTGCCGGGCGGGCTGCTGGAGCACCGGGGTGGCGACGGTGTTGTCGACGAGCAGCGGCACCTCGCCGGCGGCGTGGGCGAGCGCGGTGATGTCGACCAGGTCGAGGGTGGGGTTGGCGGGCGTCTCGACGATGACGAGCGCGGTGTCGGGCCGGACGGCGGCGGCGATCTCGTCGGGGCGGGCCCAGGTGACGGTGGTGCCGAGCAGGCCGGTGGAGAGCACGTGGTCGGTGCCGCCGTAGAGCGGGCGGACCGCGACGACGTGCCGTCGACCGTCGCGGGTGGCGGCGAGCAGGGTGGCGGTGAGCGCGGCCATGCCGCTGGCGAAGGCGACCGATTCGGCGGTGCCCTCGAGGTCGGCGAGGGCGGTCTCGAACCGGGCCACCGTGGGGTTCCAGAGCCGCTGGTAGACGGGGCTGTCGCCGGGGGTGAGCGGTCCGCCGGTGGCCAGGTTCTCGTAGGCGTCGCCGCCACCGGCGACCGACGGCAGCGGGTTGGTGGTGGAGAGGTCGATGGGCGGTACGTGGACGCCGAGGGCGGTCAGGTCGGCGCGCCCGGCGTGCACGGCGCGAGTGTCCACGGTCGTCGTCATGGCGGTAGCGTCGAACATCAGGCCGATCCGAAGCAACAGATCCGAACATCATTCTGTGAAAGGTCTTCCAAGGCGGTCCGGATTCGGTGGAGGATGTTCACATGGCCTCCGCACCGAACGATCTGCGGCCGTTCACGGCCCTCGACGACACCGACCGCGCGATCCTCACCGAGCTGGCCGCCGACGGGCGGCTGCCGAACAACGCCCTCGCCGAGCGGGTGGGGGTGGCGCCCTCGACCTGCCTCTCGCGTACCCGGGCGTTGCGCGACAGCGGGGCGATCCGCGGGTTCCACGCGGAGATCGACCCGGCCGCGCTGGGATTGCCGTTGCAGGCGCTGGTGTCGGTGCGGCTGACGGCGCACGAGCGACCGGTGGTGGACGCGTTCCGGGCCCGGTCGGTGCGGCTGCCGGGGGTGGTGTCGGTGTTCCATGTGGCGGGCGCGGACGACTACGTGCTGCACGTACGGGCGGCGTCGGCCGACGCGCTGCGCGACTTCGTGCTGGACCACCTGGCGGTCGACCCGGCGGTGCAGCACACCCAGACGAGCCTGATCTTCGAGCAGGCTCGTGGCGTGGGGTGAGTCGCGGGGCGGAACAAATCCGGCGGGCCGGGTGTTGGCCAGGCGTGTGATCGACGTACCGCTCTCCGTTCTTGACCTCGCGCCGGTGGCGACCGGCGCTACCGCCGGTGAGGCCCTCGGCCACACCACCGAGCTCGCTCGGCGCACCGAGGAGCTGGGCTACCACCGGTTCTGGGTGGCCGAGCACCACAACATGCCGGCGATCGCCAGCTCCGCCCCGGCGGTACTGCTCGCGCACCTCGCGGCGGCGACCTCGACCATCCGGCTCGGCTCGGGTGGCGTCATGCTGCCCAACCACGCCCCGCTGGTCGTGGCCGAGCAGTTCGGCACGCTGGAGGCTCTGCACCCGGGCCGGATCGACCTGGGCATCGGCCGCGCGCCCGGCACCGACCAGGTGACCGCGCTCGCGCTGCGGCGGACCATGGAGGGGTTGTCGGCCGAGGGCTTCCCCCGTGAGCTGGCCGACCTGATGAACTACTTCAGCGGCGACGAGCCGGGGCCCATCACCGCGACGCCGGGCCGGGGGTTGCAGCCGGCGATCTGGCTGCTCGGGTCGAGCGGGTTCAGCGCGCAGTTGGCTGGTCTGCTGGGGCTGCCGTTCTCCTTCGCGCACCACTTCAGCGCGCAGAACACCCTGCCCGCGCTGACCCTGTACCGGCAGCACTTCCGGCCGTCGCGCTGGCTGGAGAAGCCGTACGCCATGGTGGCGGTGAACGTGATCTGTGCGGACACCGACGAGCGTGCCCAGTGGCTCGCGGGCCCGGGGGCGCTCTCCTTCCTCAGGCTGCGCTCCGGCCGACCCGCGCCGCTGGCCACACCGGAGGAGGCGGCCGCCTACCCGTACACGGAGGTCGAGCGCGAGTTCGTCGCGCAGCGCTGGGAGGGGCAGGCGATCGGCTCGCCGGAGACGGTCCGCCGGCAGCTCACCGACCTGCGGGAACGCACCGGCGCCGACGAGCTCATGCTCACCACGATGGTGTACGACATCGAGGACCGGGTGCGTTCGTTCGAGCTGGTGGCCGAGCAGGTGGCCGGCGGTCTGCGTAGGAATGCCTGAAACACGATCTTCACGCGGGCGTCACCCCCGCGACCCTGACGGCCCCTAGTTTTGAAGCCGGTGGTGGTACGGCATTCCCGGTCGGGACGGGTCGGGGATGCCGCGGTGTGGCGCACCGGGCCGGAGCTGTGCGGATTCCGCGGCTGCGGCCCGGTGCCTTCCGCGGCTCCTCGCTCGACACCGACAGGCAACGGAACCTCGACGTCGACGGGCGACGGAACGCGACCCGCCTTCGACGGGCAGCTCCGCGCAGTCACATGGCGTGACCATGGCTCGCCCGGACGGCAGCCATTTCCGGTCCTTTGCTCTGCACCCGAATGTGCACCGGTAACGCTTGGTCACCGCATTCCGGCGGTCGCTCCGACCCCCGATCCGCGTCGCAGCAGGTCAGCTCGCTGGTGCAGATCGTGCAGAGCAAAGCGCGGAAACCGGGCATGGGCCGGCCGCGGCGGTCGTGACGGTCGGTCACAACACAACGCCGTGACAACCAGTCACGTCACAAGTGGTGACGGCGACGATCGGATGGACAGGTCCACCGGCGCGTCCGGAGGCAGCGGCCCGGGCTGCCACCGAGCCGTGGGACGGCCGGCCGAGAAGGCGCGAGCGACGGCGCCGCTGGCTGCTGTGGACACACGTGCCGGACCTGAGCCTGTACGGGGGTGGGGTGATTGGTGGCGGGCGACGCACCCACGGCGGATGCGTCCGCACCTCCGGGACGGACCGGTGAATGCACCCGCAGGGCGGATATGTCCGCATCTCGGGGACGACCGGCCCGGGGCGGGTACCGGTCAGGCGTCGACCGCGGCGACCACCGAGCGGGAGCCGGCCGTCGAGGCTGCGTCGGCCGGCAGCGCCGCGTCACGCGTCGGGGCGGCGCCGGGCACGACCGCCGGGGCGGCGCCGGGCACGGCCGGCGGGGCGACAGACTCTCCGGCGGTGACCGGGACGGGGGTCCGGCGGGTGCGCCGCAGCGCCCGCACCGCGAGCACCAGGGCGACCACCCACCCGGCGGCGAGCAGCCCGTAGGTCGCGGTCGACGCGGTGTCGCCGGCGCCACCGGCGCGCAGCAGCGTACGGGCGTTGGTCAGCACGATCACGCCCCCGATGGCGGCGCCGAGCAGCTGGGCCGGGACGATCCGTACGAGCCAGGCGGCCACCGGCGCCGCGATCAGGCCACCCACCAGCAGCGCGGCGACCGTCGGCAGGAGGAAGCCCTCGGCACCGAGGCCGATCAGGAAGCCGACGCTCGCCGCCGCGGCGACCACGAACTCGGCCGTGTCCACCGAGCCGATGACCTTGCGCGGCTCGAGCCGCCCCGAGACCAGCAGCGCGGGCGTCGCCACCGGGCCCCAGCCTCCGCCGCCGGTCGCGTCGACGAACCCGGCGACCAGCCCGAGCGGGCCGAGGAAGCGACCCCGCAACCGGCCGGCGGTGCGGGCGGCGCGCAGCGGCCGGGAGAACCGGACCAGCAGATAGGCGCCCAGCGCCAGCAGGATGCCGGCCATCCAGGGCGCGGCCGACTCGGTGGAGATGGCGCTGAGGAAGGTGGCTCCGGCGAAGGCACCCAGCGCGCCCGGCACGGCGATGCGGGCCACGACCCGCCAGTCGACGTTGCCGAACCGCCAGTGCGCCACGCCGGCGGCGAGCGTCGTGCCGATCTCGGCGAGGTGCACCGAGGCGGACGCGGCGGCCGGGGCCACCCCGGCGACCAGCAGCAGGGTGGACGAGGTCAGCCCGTACGCCATGCCGAGCGAACCGTCGACGAGCTGCGCGACGAGTCCGACCAGGGCGAGAACCAGAAGCTTCCGCACGTGCGCCCTCCGACTTTTCGGCAACTCCTATCGACTTGGTCGACAATGCGGTACGCGCGGGCTCCGGTCAAGTGTCTGATTGCTGTCTGGGACGGGGCGGAGGGAACGCACCCCCGGGGGCGAGCCGGGGATCAGGTCCAGGCGCGCGGGTCGGCGACCAGCTCGGTGATCCGCGGCGGAAGGTCACCGCTGGCCACGTCGGCCACGGTCACCAGCTCCAGGATCTCCCGCTCGCTGGCCCGCAGCGCGATCCAGACCTCCTGCAACGCGCGGGCCGCGCCGTGGTAGCCGAGCTGCTCGGGGCGCTGCCCCCGCACGTGCGCGAGCGGGCCGTCGATCACCCGGATCACCTCGGCCAGGGAGATCTCCCCGGCCGGGCGGGCCAGCCAGTAGCCGCCCTCGGGGCCGCGCTGGGCGTGCACGATGCCACCGCGGCGCAGTTGCAGCAGGATGCTCTCCAGAAACTTCGGCGGTATCTCCTGGGCGCGGGCGATCTGGTCGGCGGTGACCGGCCGGCCCCGGCCGGGTCCGCTGGCCGTCGCCGCGAGCTCGGCGGCCGCGCGGAGGGCGTAGTCGACCCGGGCGGAGAGACGCATGCCGCAAAGGTTATCCGCCTGGTCAGCCGCCCGGGCCGCCGACCCTCGGCCGATCGGCCACGACCCGACCGCGACCGGGACAACCACCACCGGCGCGGCGACACCCGCCCACGCGCCCGCGCCGCGACACCACGGACACGCGCACCGGGCCCGCGACGCCACGAACCAGGCACCGGTACGGCGACCGGACGGTGTCGAGCCCGAGGTGAAGGTACGCGCGGACGGCGTTCACCCGCGCCGGTGCGACCGACGGAGCGTCGGGGGGTCAGCCGCCGACGCGGCGCAGGAGACCCTCCTGCACGGCGCTGGCGATCTGCCGCCCGTCGGTGGTGAACATCCGCCCCGTGGCCAGCCCGCGCGCGCCGGACGCCGACGGGCTCCAGCAGTCGTAGAGGAACCACTCGTCGGCGCGGAACGGCCGGTGGAACCAGAGCGCGTGGTCGAGGCTCGCGCCGACCACGCCACCGGGCCCCCACACCTCGCCGTGCACGGAGAGCACCGAGTCGAGCAGGGTCAGGTCGGAGGCGTACGTCAGGGCGCAGGCGTGCAGCAGCGGGTCGTCCGGCAACTTGCCGTCGATGCGCATCCAGACCCGCTGGTGCGGGTTGGCGGGCCGGTCGCCGGGGCGTACCCAGCCGGGCTCGCCCACGTAGCGGACGTCGATCGGGCGCGGGATCTGGGACCAGATGCCGAGCCGCTCCGGGTAGCGGGCGAGCCGGTCCGTCATGGTCGGCACCTCGTCCGGCCCGGGCACGTCGAGCGGGGCCGGCGCCTGGTGGTCCAGCCCTTCCTCCGCCCGCTGGAAGGAGGCCGACATGAAGAAGATCGGCTTCTCGTGCTGGAGCGCGACGGAGCGGCGTACCGAGAAGGAGCGGCCGTCCCGGATGTTCTCCACCTGGTACTCGATCGGCTCTGCCGGGTCGCCGGGGCGCACGAAGTAGCCGTGCAGGGAGTGCACGAACCGCTCCGGGTCCACCGTGCGGCCGGCGGCGACGAGGGCCTGGCCGGCGACCTGCCCGCCGTAGACCCGCTGCGGCCCGACGGGCGGGCTCATGCCCCGGAAGGTCATGGCACCGGTCTGCGCGAGGTCGAGCACCTCGAGCAGCTGGTCGACCGCGGCCTGCCCGACCACCACCTGGGGACCGGTCACTGCAGCGCCCGCGCCGACGCCGCGTCGACCAGCGAGCCGAGCTGGTGCACCCGCAGCGTGTTCGTCGAGCCGGGGGTGCCGGGCGGGCTGCCCGCCACGATCACCACGTAGTCGCCGGGGTTGGCCCGGTTGAGGCCGAGCAGCGCCTGGTCGACCTGGCGGAACATGTCGTCGGTGTGCTCGACGAACGGCATGAGGAACGTCTCCACGCCCCACGCGAGGGCGAGCTGGTTGCGCACCTCGGGGACGGGGGTGAAGGCCAGCAGCGGCAGGTCGCAGTGCAGCCGGCTGAGCCGCCGCACGGTGTCGCCGGTCTGGGAGAAGGCGACCAGCGCCTTGGCGCCGATGGCCCGGGCGATCGACGAGGCGGCGATGGTGAGCGCGCCACCGTGCGTACGCGGGTCGTGCTGGAGCCGGGGCACGGCGATCGAGCCGGACTCCGTCGTCGTCACGATCTTCGCCATGGTGCTGACGGTGAGCACCGGGTACTTGCCGACGCTGGTCTCGCCGGAGAGCATCACGGCGTCCGCGCCGTCGAGCACCGCGTTGGCCACGTCGGAGGCCTCGGCGCGGGTCGGGCGGGAATTCTCGATCATGGAGTCGAGCATCTGCGTCGCCACGATGACCGGCTTCGCGTTCTCCCGGCAGAGCTGCACGGCCCGCTTCTGCACCAGCGGCACCTGGTCCAGCGGAAGCTCGACGCCGAGGTCGCCACGGGCCACCATCACGCCGTCGAAGGCCAGCACGATGGCCTCCAGGTGGTCCACCGCCTCCGGCTTCTCCACCTTCGCGAGCACGGGCCGGTGCACCCCGACCTCGTTCATGATCGCGTGCACGAGCTTGATGTCGTCGGCCGAGCGGACGAACGACAGGGCGATCATGTCGACCCCGAGCCCCAGGGCGAAGCGCAGGTCCTCGGCGTCCTTCTCCGACAGGGCCGGGACGCTGACCGCCACGTTCGGCAGCGACACGCCCTTGTTGTTGGAGACCGGGCCGCCCTCGGTGACCAGGACTCGGATGTCGTTGCCCTGCACGTCGGTGACCTCGACGGCGACCCGGCCGTCGTCGATCAGCAGCCGGTCGCCGGGCTTGACCTCCTGCGGCAGCTTCCGATAGGTGCAGGAGACGCGCTCCTTGGTGCCGAGGATCTCGTCACCGGTGATCACCACGGAGTCGCCGGTGCGCCACTCGTACGGGCCGTCGGCGAACTTGCCGAGGCGGATCTTGGGGCCCTGGAGGTCGGCGAGGACCGCCACCGGTCGGCCGGCCGCCTCGGCGGCCTCCCGGACCAGGCGGTAGACCGCCTCGTGGTCGGCGTGGCTGCCGTGACTGAAGTTGAGCCTCGCCACGTTCATCCCGGCCTCGACGAGCCCTCGGATGCGCTCCGGGGACGAGGTGGCGGGGCCGAGAGTACAGACGATCTTCGCGCGGCGTGTCACGCCCATCAGGCTAGTCTCTCCTCCGGGTCGGGCTGCTGGCCGACCCCTTGCGGGCTGCGGAACAATTCTCCACCCTCACGGGGCGCCCAGGTGTCTGCGCGGGCGGAACCGCGTCAGGGGACGTTGTGGCTGGCGGGCGACGGCGACCGCGCGCCGGGAATCGTACGCCCCCTTTCCGTGCCGCCACCGAGGTCCTCCCGCCGGCCACGGCCCGGCCGACGCGGCGGGACCGGGCCCGCGCCGCGCCGCCATCGGCGACGGTGAACACGGCGCCGACGGCCGGTGGGTCCCCGCCGGGACCAGCCCGCTGCCCTCGCGCGGCATCCGGCCGGCGGCGGCGAGCGGCAGCGCTCGCGCCGCGACCCGGACCGGATGCCGGGGCGGCGGGCGCCACGGCCGGACCGGTTCGCGCGAACCGTAGCACCGGGCGGCCCGCCCGCGCCGTCGCCCGAACGACAGCCGCCGATGGGTGCGCCCGGCTCAGCTCTCCGTCTTGGCCAGCGGGAACTCCAGCGAACCGGCCGGGCAGAGGAACGTCATGACGTCCACCCGGTAGAGCCCGGCCTGCACCGCGGGGTCGGCCTCCATGACGCTGCGGACGTCGTCGACCGAGCCGGTGCGGGACAGCCCGAACCCGATCGGCGGGTCGGGGTTGCGCGCCGGCCCGTCGACGGAACCGGCGACCAGCACGATGCCGCGCCGCTGCAACGCCTGCATGTGCTCGGTGTGCTCGGCCTGCAGCCGCTGGATCGTCTCGGGTGACAGCGCCCGGCCGGCCCGGCCGGGGTAGAGCACGATGCACTCGTACGTGTCGAGCGCGAAGTCGACCTGCGGCACTCCCGCCATTGGCTGCCCCCTCCCGCGGCGGCGCCGGGGTCGACCGACCCGACGCGGGTCGGCACCTCCGGCACCGGCTCAGCGTCGCACGGGCCGTGCCGGCCCACGGGGCGCTCGGCCAATCCGGCCCGTCCGCCCCCTTTCTCCCCGGCCGGGCCGTACGTCCGGCTGTCGCCGCCGCGGGCGGATCCCGGGTGTCGGGCGCGCCGGGTGACCGGCGGGCCGCGGGCGGCTACCGTGGACGGTTCCTACCGGCCGGGCAGCGGGAGGTCACAGCGTGCAGCAGCGCGAGCCGGCGGCGGGTGCGGGCCCGCTGCCGTACGCCGAGGTCACCGACGACGACTACGCCGTCCGGGCGGCGGAGACCTTCACGGCGCGGGAGTTCGGGCCGGCGGTGCTGCTCAGCGGGGACTGCCCACGCTGCGCGCACCCCATCACCTGCCCGGTGGTGGACGAGGTCTACCGGCGGGAGTCCGGCCCGGTCCAGGGCGATCCCGGCTACCGGACCCTCCTGTGCACCTGCGAGGCCGACCACCCGGCCCGGCCGGCGGGGCTCACGGGATGCGGCGCGTACTGGACGCTGCGGCTGGAGGTCGGGCCGTGATCCGGCTGACGCCCGGGCCACCGGCCACCGCCGCCGACCTGCGGCGCGCCCGGGAGCTGGCCGGGCTGCTCCGTGACGAGCTGACCCGGGTGCGGGCCGCCGCGCTGGCCTGGCGCAACGGGCTCGCCGGGCTGCTCGCCGCGCTGGCCGGCTTCAGCCTGGTCCGGGGGCGTTCGGACGTCGGGACGCTCGCACCCGGGTGGGGCGCCCTGGTCGGCGTGCTGCTGCTGGCCGCCGTCGCGGCCGGGGTCGCCGGGGCGCTGGCGCTGCTGCGCGCCGCGCACGGCCCCCTGTCGGTGACACCGGTGGCCGCCCTGCCGCCCGCCCCGCTGGGCGACCACCAGGAGGCCCTGGCGGCCGCCCGCGCCCTGCGTCGCGGCGTGCGGCTGGTGCTCGCCTGCACGGCCCTGCTGGTCGCCGCCGTCGGCGTCACCTGGTACGCGCCGGGCCGGGCCGCCGCGCCCGCCGCGACGATGCAGACGGCGACGACGGTGGCCGCCCCGACGCCACCCGGGTGACGACAGCCGGTCACGGTCCGACGTGGACGTAGCCGGCCCACAGGTCCGGCAGGCCGGGTAGCGCGTCGCGGCACCGCCGGACCGCGCGGTGCAGAGCGACGGCGGCACGTTCCGGGTCGATGCCGCCGGTCAGCGCCAGCCCTTCGTAGAACTCGGCGCACAGCTGCACGGCGAGGGTGTCCGAGACGGACCAGAGCGCGCCGATCACGTGCCGGAAGCCGGCGAGCTGGAACGCGGTGCCGAGGGTGAGCGCCTCGTCCGGCAGGGTCGCGCCGCCGCGTACGGTGTCGCAGGCGGACAGGACGGCGAGCGCCGCGGAGGCGCCGGCGGGTCGCCACAGGTCGCGTACGTGCAGCGCGCCGCCCGAGAGCACGAGCCGACCGCGGGTCGGTGCGGCCAGGTCCTGGTGCCCGTGACAGCACAGGTGGGCGACCGGCCGTGCGGTGAGCGCGGCGAGCACCGCCTCCGGTGTGGCGGCCGGCCCGGTCAGGGACCGCACGTGGGGCACGTGCCGCCGCACGATCTCCTCCTCGCGGGTCGCCCCCGGCAGGTCGGCCAGGCCCGGGGTGTGCGGCATCCCGACCACCAGCGCCGCGGTGACCGGCGTGGCGCCGGCCGGTACCGCGGCCCGGGCGTGCCGCAGCGCGCGCAGGGAGGCCGTGTACGAGGACACGACGCGGTCCAGGACGCCGTCGCGGCGGTCCATCGGCGCGGCGGCGTGCAGCGGCAGCAGGCTGAGCAGACCGGTGGGGCACCACCACAGCCGGGGCCAGTCCGGCGCCTCCTCGGGCGGCGTCGAGACGAGGTCGAGGGCGTCGAGCACCGGTGCGGCGACCACCCGCCACAGCCAGTCCAGCGTCTCGACCATCCGGCGGCGGGCCGCCGCGCGGCGGCGTTCGACGTCGGCGGCCCCGGAACGCCCGCCCTCGGCGGCACCGTCGCCGCCCGGTTCCTCCGGCCGGCCGGTGGTCTCGGCCGCCGCGGTCAGGAAGGTGGCGGCCCGCCGCACCAGCTCGGCGGCGGTCAGACCCGGAAGCGGCACGACAGTCGCACGCCCCGCCGTGACGACCAACGCGTCGCAGCGCCGCAGGGCCACGTTGACCAGCACCACCCGATCGTCGCCGGCCGCCCGCGCCAGCTCGGCGAAGGGCGGCGGGCGCAGGAACGCCTCGAAGCCGGGCAGGCGACGGATCTCGGCCAGCACCTCGCGGCGACGCGTCGCCAGGTCGTGCCGCCGCTCCGACCCACCCGGGCCGACCGCGCCGCCCGGCCCCGCGCGGCCGGCGGGTGTCTCGGCGGGCATCGCCGGATCGGGCGGGAGCCACCCCGGCCCGTCCGGCGCACCGGGCGACCAGGGTGTGGGGAGCGGGCCCGCCGGTGACCCGTCGACGCCGTCGAGCGCGGCCTGGAGGCGCGCGAGCCGGTCCGCCAGGCGGGGCGCGCGGGCCCGCAGCGAGCGCAGGTCGGCCCCGGCGTCGTGGGCGCGGGTCAACAACACGCCACGGCCGTACTCCAGCAGCTCCACGGCATGTTCCGGCCGCCCGAGCGCGATCGCCGCCGCCGCCGCGTCGCCGACCAGCCGCGGGAACCCGCGCAGCAGGCGGGTCTGGTCGTCGGGGTCCATGCCGTGCCAGGCCACGAGGTCGAGCAGTTCGATCGCGAGGGTGTAGCCGGGCAGAGCCGCCGCCGGGTCACCGGCCCGGTCGACGAGCCTCGCGTAGCGGGCCGCGGCCCTGGCGCGCAGCAGCGAGGGCGCCCCCTCGACCGCCGCCGCCTCCCGCAGCGCCGCGACCGCCTCACCCAGGTCCACCGCGGGCGGCGTCCCGGCGGTCCCCGGCGCGCGGTTCGCCGCCGGGCCGGTCGCACCGGCGGCCGCCGGGTCGTCGCCCTCCTCGGCGGGTGCGGGAGCCGCGTCCGGGGACGGGCCGCCGGCACCGGTCGCGTCCTCGTCGTCCGTCGGACCGGCGACGGTCTCGACCGCGTGGGCCAGGTTCAGCAGGCACATGGTCCGGTCCGGGTGGTCGGCGGGCAGGGCCGCGACCGCCGCCCGGTAGGCGTGGAGCAGCTCCGCCGCGTCCTCGTCGGTGGGGGTGGCCCGGAACCGGAGCAGCAGGGCGTTGCCGAGGTTGGTGAGCAACCGGACGCCGTCCGCCGTGGAGGCGGGCAGGAGGTCGCGGGCCCGGCGCAGGAGACGGACCGCCTCGTCGAGATCCGCCGTGTCGTCGGTGAGGCGGTGCCGCAGCAGGTGCGCGAGGGCGAGGGTGCCCCCGACCCGCGCCCGCTCGGTGGGCTCGACGTCCCAGCTGGCCAGGTCGGCCGCCTCGCGGAGCAACGCGATCGCGATGTGCGCGTCCCACTCCACGTCGCGCGACGCCCGGCCGTGGCGGTGCCGGCCGTCGGGCAGCGCCCCGTCGACCGCCAGCTCGACGCGACGGTTCAGGGCGGCACCGTAGTTGGTGAGCACGGCGAGCCGGTCGGGGTGGTCCGCCGGGGTCACCTCGACGGCCCGCCGCAGCACGGCGAGCGCCTCGGTGAGCGTTGCCAGATCCTGGGTACGGGCGAAGAGCCCCTGTAGCGCGAGCCCCAGGTTGGACAGGGCCGACGGCAGCCGCCGCGGGTCGGCGTCGCTCGCGGCGACGGCGGCGCGCAGCGGCGCCACGGCCGACTCCAGCAGGTCGGCCTCGCCCGCGTCGACGGCCAGCTCGCGCAGCGTCTGCCCGAGGTTGGCCAGCAGGACGGGCCGACGCGGATGATCGGCCGGGAGCAGAGCCTCCGCCTCGGCGTACGCCTCGCGGGCCTCGCGCAGCGTGCGGGCGCCGTCCAGGTCCACGTGCCAGCGGCCGAGGACGTAGCCGAGGTCGACGAGGCACACGGCCCGCCGCACCGGGTCGGTGGCGGCGGCGACCGCCTCCCGGAGCAGCCGCAACGCCTCGGTGAGGTCGGCGGGCCGGCGGTACCGCTCGTAGCGCGATTCGAGGAGCCGACCGAGGCCCTGCCACAGCTCGCCCGGGTCGGGCCCGGCACCGGCGTCGACGGCGGCGCGGTACGCGTCGATCGCCGCGTCCAGGTCGGCCGGGTCGCCGCTGCGCTCGTACCGCTCCCCCAGCAGGCCCGCGAGGCCCACCCGGGGGAAGCCGGCCAGGTCGGCGGGGAGCTGCGCGGCGACGGCGGACGCGGCGCGGTTCGCCTCGATCGCCGCCGCCAGGTCGCCCGGGTCCGGGCGCCGCGCGTACCTCTCGGCGGTCACCATGGCGTACACCAGCAGGAGTCGCGGGTCGGCGCCGGAGGTGGCGGCGAGCGCGAGGACGTCCACCGCGCGGTCGAGGTCGGCCGGGTCGCCCCGGCGGCGCCAGCGGTCCCGCAGCCGCGCGCCCAGCTCGCCGCGGGCCAGCGGCGGCAGCGGCGAGCCGGCGGGGGCGGTGCGGGCGGCCTCGTCGAGCAGCAGGATCGCCTCGTCCAGGGTGGCCGCGTCGCCGGTCAGCCCGTACCGGTCGCCGAGGACGCAGCCGAGGTCGAACAGGCGTACCGGCCGCTCCGGGTCGGCCGACGGGGTCGACTCCACGCTCTCGCGCAGCGCGTCGATGGCCGAGGGCAGGGCCGGGCGCCGGCCCAGGTGCCGGAACCGGTCCCGGTGCACGCGGCCGAGCGCCCACAGGTAGCGCGGCCGTTCCGGCGCACCGGTCGGGGTGCCGGCGAGCGCCCGTTCCAGCAGGGCCGCCGCACGGTCGGCGACGGAGTGGTCGCCGGAGCGTTCGGCGTCGCCCATCAGGGCCACGGCCTCCAGGTAGAGCGCGGCGGCATCGGGCTCGCCGTCGGCCGGGCGGGGACCGGGGACCGTGGCGGCGGTGGGGCCGCCGTCGGCCGCCGGGTCGCCGGCCGGGCGGGGACCCGGGACCGTGGCGGCGTTGGGCGGCGTCCGGTGCGCGTGCAGCAGCGCCAGCAGGGTCGGCGGCACTCGATCCGGCGCCACGCGCAGCAGGAACTCGGTCAGCCCGACGGCCTGGGTGAGGTCGTCGGCGTCGGAGCCGGGTGGCAGCAGCCGGTAGCGGAGCCAGTGCAGCAGGGCGAGGAGGCGCAGGCCCTCGGCCACCTGCTCGGTCAGCGGCCGGTCCGGCGGGGACTGGGCGATCAGGTCGACGACCGCCTCCGCGTCGCGCACCGCGTCCGCCCCGAGCACCGTACGCACGTCCATGCTGGCGTCGAAGGCGTCCAGCCGATCCCGCAGCCGGCGCACCGGGTCCACTCTCGACCGTCGCCACATCCCGTCACCCCCGCCGCACCGATGGGCCTCGATCAGGCGTAGCAGAGCGGACGGGCTGAGGGCCAGTGCGGCGGGAGTCGGTTCGCCGACGCGGGGGCGTCTCGACCGTCCGGCGTCCCGCCCGGCACCGGGCGGGACGGTGGACCCGCGCCGGAGCGGGACGACGCGTCAGGTCAGCGCCGGTGGGTAGCGCAGGCCGTCGAGGGCGATGGTCAACACCCGGTCGCGCTGCCCCTCCTCGGGGAACTGGAACGCCACGATCCCGCTGATCAGCCGCAGGAGGTCGTCGAAGGTGGCGTCCGGGCGGACCACGTGGGCCTCCCGGGCGCGGCGCAACATGGGCTCGCCGGCGGCGTAGATCTCGGCCCGGCACCTGCGGAAGACCTCGGAGTCGTGCGCCAGCTCCTCGGCGAGCGCCCGCTTCGTGGCGGCGTACGAGACGAACCGGTGCAGCCAGGCGACGAGCGCCTCCCACGGGGCCAGGTGCGCCAGGTCGGCGGCGGAGCGGCTGAGCGCCGACACCTCCTCGACGTAGACCGCCTCGAACAGCTCCCGGCGGCTCGGGAAGTTGCGGTAGAGGGTGCCGATCCCCACGCCGGCCCGCCGGGCGATCTCCTCCAGCGACGCGCCCACGCCGCACTCCGCGAAGGCCTCCCGGGCCGAGGCGACCAGTGCGTCGTAGTTGCGCCGGGCGTCGGCCCGCTTGGGACGCCGCGCAAGGTATTCCCCCAGCTCACTGGCGCTGGCCATGGCGGACGTCACCTCTCCTCGGTTGCAACCGGAGGCATCCCTCCGCTAGCTTAGTGGAGGCACCCCTCCGGAACTGACCGGAGCCGTGCCTCCGGATAGCTTACTCCGGATCGTGCGGCCGGTCCCATCCGAACGCGACCGGCGCCCCAGACGACCCGTACCGAGGAGCCCCGTCATGCCCGACATCCGGCTCGACACCGGCCGCTCCCCCCGACACCGACGCGAGATCGCCCCGGCACCACCCCCGCGCCCCGCCGCCGCAGGCGAGCCGGCCGAGGTGCGGCCGGGCGGCTGACCGCCGACACCCCAACCTTCCCTTCGTACCCGTTCGGAGTTCCTTCGTGACCGAGACCACCCGACGCGGCTCGCGCCGGTTGACCTTCCTCGTCCTCGCGGGCGGCGCCGGCTTCTTCGCGATGCTCCAGTCGCTGATCACGCCGGTGCTGCCCACCATCCAGCACGACCTGCACACGTCCCAGAACACCGTGACCTGGGTGCTGACCGCCTACCTGCTCTCCGCGTCGATCTTCACGCCGATCCTCGGGCGGGTGGGCGACATGGTCGGCAAGGGGCGGATGCTGGTCGTCTCCCTCGCCGCCCTCGCGCTGGGCTGCCTGCTCGCGGCCATCGCCCCGAGCATCGGCGTGCTGATCATCGCCCGGGTCGTCCAGGGCATCGGTGGCGCGGTCTTCCCGCTGTCGTTCGGGATCATCCGCGACGAGTTCCCCGCCGCGCGGGTGAGCTCCGCCGTCGCCACGATCTCCGCGATCATCGCCGCCGGCGGCGGCCTCGGCGTCGTCCTGGCCGGCCCGATCGTCGCCGCCCTCGGCTACCGCTGGCTGTTCTGGATCCCGATGGTCGTCGTCGCGCTCACCGCGCTCGCGGCGTACCGGTTCGTGCCCGAGTCGCCGGTGCGTACGCCCGGCAGGATCAACTGGGCCGCCACCCTGCTGCTCTCCGGCTGGCTCGTAGCGCTGCTGCTGCCCGTCAGCAAGGGCGCGACCTGGGGCTGGACCTCCGGCCGGGTGCTCGGCCTGCTCGCCGTCGCCGTCGTGCTGCTGATCGGCTGGCTGGTGGCCGAGGCCCGCTCCGCGAACCCGCTGATCGACCTGCGGATGATGCGCCTGCCCGGCGTCTGGACCACCAACCTGGTCGCGCTGCTCTACGGCGGGTCGATGTTCGCGATCTACGCGTTCGTACCGCAGTTCGTGCAGACCCCGCCCAGCGCCGGCTACGGCTTCGGCGCGAGCATCAGCCAGGCCGGTCTGCTGATGCTGCCGATGCTGGTGGGCATGTTCGTCGCCGGCGTGGTCGCCGGCCGTCTCGAGGCCCGGTTCAGCGCCAAGGCACAGCTGGCCACCGGCTCGGTGTTCAACGTGCTCGCCGCGGCCATGCTGACCGTGGCCCATGACACCCGCTGGGAGATCGGCGTGGCCGGCGGCCTGGTCGGCATCGGCATCGGTCTCGCCTTCGCCTCGATGGCCAACCTCATCGTGGCCAACGTGCCGGCCAGCCAGACCGGCGTGGCGACCGGCATGAACGCCAACATCCGCACCATCGGCGGGGCGATCGGCGCCGCCGTGGCCAGCAGCGTGATCACCGCCCACCCGCAGGCCAGCGGCCTGCCCCGCGAGGCGGGCTTCACGATGGGCTTCATGCTGCTGACCGGGATCTCCGTGGCCGCCGCGGTCGCCGCCATGATCGTCCCGTCGGGACGCCGGCCGACGGGCCGGCGCCGCACCACCACCCCGGTCGGCCCGGAGATGGCCGGCGAGCTGGCGCCCGCCGCCCGCTGACCCGACCGGGTCGCACGGAACGGACGCGGGTGGAGAGCGCGGCTCTCCACCCCGCGTCCGCGTCCCGTGGCTCCCGGCCACGGCGGCCGCGAGGCGTCCGGCCGGACCGCGGTCAGCGCAGCACGCGGACGAGGACCAGACAGCCGCAGTAGGCCAGCGGCACCAGCACGAAGCAGAGCACGAGGCCCAGCAGCGGATAGCGCGGCGGGGCCTCGACGGCCACCGGTGGCCGGCCCCACCGGCCGAGGACCAGCCATCCGGCGAGCGCCGACGCCGCCGGAAGCCCGGCGCACAACCCGCCGTAGAGGGCGCCGGCCCCGACCACCCCGGCGCCGGAGGCGACCACCAGCACGACCATGAGCAGCGCCCCGACGCCCGCCGCGGCCAGGTAGACGGCCGCCGCCCGGGCCGGCGGGGGCCAGCCCGGCAACAGCGCCGGCTGCCGGGCCAGCAGGTCGGCGTGGTGGCCGTGCCGGTCCGCCTCGTCGGCGTACCGCCGGGCCAGCTCCAGCTCCACCGCCGGGTCGGCCTCCGTCACGCGCGGGCCCGGCACCCCGGGCACGGTCGCCGCCGGCACCGGCTCCCTCCGGGCGTACGCCCCGGTGCCCGGCCGCCCCGGCACGGCGGCTGCGCCGCCGGTCGTCCCCGCCCCGGAGCCCGGGGCGTCGGCGGCCGGCGGGCCGCCGGCCGCGCCCGCCGTCGACAGCCCCGGTGATGCGGGCACGGGAGGCGCCTCGGCGGTGGAGACGGAGCGCCCCTCGGCCGTGGACGCGGGAGACACCGCCCCGGCGGGCGCGGGGGGCGTGTCGGCTCCGGGCGCGGAGGGCGGCTCCCCGGCCGGCGCACGCGCGGGCTCGCCGCCCGGCGCCGGCGCGGCCCGCGCGGCGGCGGTCGCCGGGGCCGCGGACGGCCCGGTGGCCGGCGGCTCCCCGATCACCCCGCCGAGCTGGTCCAGGCGCTGCCCCTGGGCGGTCAACCGGTGCTCCAGCGCGTCGACGGCCGCGCGCAGGTCACGGTGGCGCTCGGCGTCGGCGGTCGCGCCCCGCGCACCGGAGCGCCGCTCGCCGAGCCGGCGGGCCAGCTCCGCGTACTCCTCGAAGGTCACCACCGGTCAGCTCTCCCCGCCGTCGGCACCCCGCGCGAACGGGACGATGAGCCGGACGCGCTGGTCGTGCCGGTCCACCAGCAACGCCCGGTCCGGGCGGGGCGTGTAGGCGAGGTCGCCCAGCCCCAGACGCGGCCCCAGCTCGGCGCCGGGCACGTCCAGCGCGACGAGACAGGCGACCTCGTCGCCGCCGAGGTCGTCGGCGAGCCGGCGGGGGTCGCGCCACCAGCCGAGCAGGTGCACCCGGTGGCCGGGACCGGCGCGCAGCAGGGCACGCAGGTCCTCCCGGCCGCGATGGGACGTCCCCGGGTCGGGCGCGCCGAGCAGCGCCGGGGCGGCGTCCATCCCGAACCCGACGAGGAAGGTGCGACCGGCCGGCGCCTCGGCGAAGAGCGCGCCGCTCGGCCCGTCCGGACCGGGCGCCGGCGAGCCGTCCGATCCGGCCGGTCCACCGGGTGGGCCGGGACCCGGTCGCACCCGCGCCGCCAGGGCGGCCAGCCGGTCGCGCAGGTCGGCGGCGTCGAGCTGCACCACGGCGTGGCCGGCGGCGGCCAGCACGGCGGTGGTCTCGTCCACCACCGCGTCGGCGGCGGCCACCAGCGGGACGAGCAGGAACCGGCACTCCCCCGGGACGTGCTGACGGGCCAGGCTCAGCGTCGCGGCGCGTAGCACGTCGGCGCCGGACGGCGAGGCGCCCACCACCGCCAGGTGCCGGCCCGGGGTGGGGTCCATGATGAACAGCGCGGTGCTGCCGTGCGCGTCGACGCTGCGGCCGACCAGGGCCAGCGGTCGCCGGCCGCCCGGGCGCAGCCCGGCGTAGGTGGGGTCGTCCTCCAGCCGGTGCGTCTCGTACCCCCGGAAGACCACCGGTGGGCGCGCGCGGGCCGGCCGGGTCTCCCACAGCTCGTGGCGCAACCGGCGGGTCTCCTCCGCGACGGCGGGCACGTCGGGGAACCGGACGACCGTGTCGGCCCCGGCCGCCCCGCCCGCCGTGTTGACGATCGCCGCGCCGGCCGGCAGCGCCGCGGCGAGGCCGTCGCGCCGACCGAGCGCTCCCCCGCCGGGCAGCGCGACCCGCAACCGGAGCCGTCCGAGCAGCGCCTCGGCGTCGGGCTCGTCGACGCCCACCGGAGCACGGCCGGCCAGCAGCAGGTGCACCCCGCAGGGGCCGCCCTTGCGGGCCAGCTCCGCCAGCAGCTCCCTCGACTCCAGGGCCGTGGCGTCGGCGTCGGCGAGCAGCAGGTGGAGGTCGTCGACCACCGCCACGACGCGGGGCAGCGGGACGTCGCGGGGCAGATCGGCGACCCGTGCGACGCCGTGGCGCTTCAGCGTGGTGGCCCGCCGGCGCACCTCCCGGCGCAGGTCGCGCAGCACCGCCACGCCGTACTCGCGGTCGGCCTCGACGCCGACCGTGCGGGCGTGCGGCAACCAGGACGGGTCCCGCCCGGTCGGCGCGAACTCGGCGAAGCCGTTGCCCTCCGCGAAGCCGAGCAGGTGCAGCTGCAACTCGGCCGGCGAGTAGCGGGCCGCCAGGCCGTGGAGCGTGCCGAGCAGGAAGGCCGTCGTGCCGGCGCCGGCCCGCCCGCTCACCAGCCAGTGCGGCGTGTCGTCGTCGAACGCGACGGTCGCCGGGGCTCGTCCGGCCCGGCCGACGACGGTACGCAGGCCGTCGACGGCCGACTCAATCCACCGCCGCCGCGGCAGCAGCTCGGCGAAGCGCCGCGCGTCCCCGAGCCGGGCGGCGGCGCCGAGGTGCGCGGCGAGCGCGCGCACCGACGCGGCCGGCGGGCCGCCGTCGAGCCGGACCGGGGCGGCGAGCCCCGTGCCGTCGGCGCTGAACGGCGTACCCGGCGGGTCGCCCACGTACGCGTGCCGGGCCGTGACCCGCACGGCGGTGCCGGCGGCCGACGGCGCCGCGGCGTCGAGCGGCGACTGACCGGCCAGCAGGACGCAGATGGCGGCCTCGGGGCCGGTGCGGGTGAGCGCGGCCAGGCGGGCCAGCTCCCGCGGCGCCGCGGTGGCGGCGACCACCAGGAGCAACCGGCCGCCAGGGGCCTCGCAGGCGGCCCGGGCGTGGCGTTCGGCGGCGTCGAGCACGGCGGCCGCGTCGTCGTCGGTGATCGCGGGCTCGTCGAGGACGCCGGCGTCGACCAGCGGGCGCAGCGGCCCGAAGGTGGCCCCGAGCGCGGCGGTGTCGATGCCGGCGACGTGCACCTCGCCGGCCGGGGCGGCGGTGAGCAGGCGCACCACCAGCGCCCGCAGCAGCCCGGCGACCCGGTGGTCGCGGGCGTCGGTGTCGACCGTCAGGTGGTGGCCCGCGCCGAGCGGGACCAGCACCGGGAAGACACCCTCCGGTGTGGACGCCGTGCCGAGGCGGGTCGGGGCGGCGGCGTCGGCGAGCGGGGTGGCGCCCGGTGCGGGCCCGTCGAGCGCGGCGCCCGCCTCGGCGAGCCGCGCGACCAGGTCACCGGTGTCGGGCGGGGCGACGGTCGCGTCGCCGAGGGAGTGGCGGGCGAGGGCGAGGTGCGCGCGGGCGGCCCGGTGCGCCACGACCGCCTGGCGGTACGCCGACGCGAGCCTGCCCACCATCCGCCTCCCCACCCGGCCGTCCGGCACACCCTAACGGACCGTGGTGGCGCGCTCACAGCATCACGCGCGCGCGTCGCCGGCGTGTACGACGGCCGGCGGTCCACCGGGGACCGCCGGGCCGGTCGTGCGCGTCAGCCGGTGACCGCGTTCAGTGCGGGCAGGTAGCCGTGGCGGTAGCCGTCGGCGTCCGGGTGGTACGCCTCGATGACACCGCTGATGTCGTGGATCCACGGATCGCCGGCGCAGACACCGTGCCCGGCGAAGTACGGCCGGGTGTCGGCGAACGTGGCGCCCGCCGCCGCGGCCCGGCCGGCGATGACGGTGGCGAGCAGGTCGGCGGCCTCGTTGAGGATGGTTCGCTTGTAGACGCTCATGGCGAGCCATCCGCAGGGGCTGAGTTCGAACAGCCGCGGGTAGCCGAGCACGATCAGCCGGGCGTTCGGCGCGCGGTCGCGGATGGCCGCGTACGTCGCGTCGAGCCGGCCGGGCAGCGTGCTCGTGGCGAACGCCCGCGCCTCGTTGACGGCGTTGGTGCAGGTGGAGGTGCTGCCGAACCGGCAGCTCGTGATGACGTCCGCGAAGCCGGCGTCGTTGCCGCCGATGGTGACGGTGACCAGGGTCGTGCTGGTGCTGAGCGCGTTGACCTGGCTGTTGATGACGTCTGCGGTGACCGCGCCGCCGCACGCCGGGAACGCGAAGCTGTTCACCCCGTGGGCGGCGGCCCAGAGCGGGGCGTACGACTTCTGGCTGCGCAGGCAGGTGGACCAGTCGTAGGGGCCGGCGCCGACGCCGGAGGAGTACGAGTCGCCGAGCGCGACGTAGTTGACGACGGCGGCCTGCGCCGCGCCGGGCACGGCGAGCACCGCGCCGAGGGTGGTGGCGAGCAGGGCGACCAGCGCGGCGAGGGCGCGGGCCAGCGGGCGGTGGGACATGACGGACCTCCACAGGGCAGGGGTGGTGGGATCCGTGACCGCGCGCGTGGCCAGGGGTGGAACAGTTGTTACTAGGCGGTAATGCTATCGAAACATTGAGATCAATGGAACTGGCGGCGACGGCGCCACGAGTCCGGCCTAGCGCTCACCTCGGGCCGCCGCGGTGGTGCCCGCGACCGCGGGCACCACGACCGACGGAGCGGCGGCCGCGGGCACCACGACCGACGGAGCCGCGGCGGCGGCCGGCGACCGGTGCGGGGCGTGCGTCGGCAGCACGGGCGCGGGCCGTCCCGGAGCGGGGCGGTGCGACACCGGCCGGCGGGCGGACGCCGCCCCCGGGGCCGGGCGGGGAGCCGGAGCGGCGGCCGCGGCCGGGCGGGGCACCGGGATGACGGTCCGGGCGGGCCGGACCGCGCGCGCCAGGCTCGACGCGGGGCGGACGACCCGGGCCGCCGTGCAGACCACCCGGCGCACCGGCCGGCGTACGGCGGGACCGGCCAGCGCGCCCGACACCCGGGTACGCAGCACCCGGCCCCGGAGCCCGTCCAGGGTCGCGGCGGCGGCGACGGTGGCCACGGCGGCGACGGCACCGGCCAGCACCAGGGTCTGCCGGGGGCCGGCGTGCTCGGAGAGCCAGCCGAGCAGCGGCGCGCCGACGGCGGCGGAGACCGATCCGGTGACCGCGAGCGCGGCCAGCACCCGGCCCCGCATCAGGTAGTCGGTGTCGAGCTGGGCGCGGGCGCCGACGGTGGTGTCGATGACCACGGCCGCGGCCGCGATCGGCAGGATCACGGCGGCGAAGCTGAGCGTGCCCGGAGCCAGGCCGGCGACGATCTGCAACGCGCTGGCGAGCAGCCCCGCGCCGATCAGGACGCCGTAGCCCAGGTTGCGGGTGCGGGCGGCGACGAGCGCGCCGACCACGGTGCCCACGGCGAAGACGGTGGAGAGGAAACCGTACCCGCCGGCGCCGGCTGCGAGCGGCCCGTCCGTCATCGCGGCCATGGTCACCTGGTAGTTGCGCCCGAGGCTGCCGAGTACGAACGACAGGGCCAGCGCGACGAGCACGACGGGCTGGCCGAGCAGGTAGCGGAAGCCGGCCAGGATGCCGCCGTCGGCGCGCGCCGGTTCGGCCGTCGGCTCGGCGGCCGGCCCGCCCGCGTACCGGTCGCGCTCGCGGACCAGGAAGAGGGCCGCCACCACCGCCACGAAGCTGACGGCGTTGACGACGAAGAGCAGCGCCGGGCCGACGGCGGCCACCACGACGGCGCCGGCGCTCATGCCGAGGATGCGGCCGGCGGAGTTGGTGAGCGAACCGAGCGCGAGGGCGTTGCCCAGGCTCTCCCGGTCCACCAGGGTGGAGGCCCAGCGCCCCATCACCGGCCCCTCGATCGCCGAGACCGCCCCGGCGGCGAGCGAGATCGCGTAGATCGCCGGCAGGCCGCCGGCGCCGGTGAGGGCGACCAGCGCGAGGCCGGCCGCCAGGCCGGCGTGGGCGACCTGAGCGGCGATCAGCAGCGGCCGGGCGCGCAGCCGGTCGGCCAGCGCGCCACCCCAGACGCTGAGCAGCAACGTGGGGAGGGCCTGCAGGAGCACGGCGAGGCCCATCGAGGTCGCCGATCCGGTCCGCGAGAGGACGTACCAGTTGACGCCGAGCACCTGCATCCAGGTGCCGATCACCGACACGAACCCGGCGATCGCCCAGATGCGGTAGTTGCGGTGACGCAGCGCGGCGAACGTGGCACCAAACGCCACGGCGACCTCCCCCGACCCGATGTGCCTCATGACAGGGCCGGATCACGACGGCGGATCAGGCCGTCGCCAAGTGTGAAGGTGTAGGCCCGATTTGCCCATATTCCGTGAGCCGCTTCACGGCACCGCGCCCCGGCCCGTGCCGGGCCGGGGCGCTGTCGAGGTCGCTGTGGTGGCTGGTGCCGATGAGCCGGTCAGCGGGCGGCGAGCGGCTGGGCCGCCGGGTCCACCGGCGCGGGCAGCGCCACCTCACCGCCCAGGTACGCGTGGATCGCGGCGGCGGCCGCACGCCCCTCGGCGATGGCCCAGACGATCAGCGAGGCGCCCCGGTGCATGTCGCCCGCCACGAAGACGCCGTCCGCGTCCGTCTGCCAGTCGGACCGGGCGTCCAGCGCGCCCCGCGCGTTGCGGGACACCCCGAACTGCGCCAGCAGGGGCTGCTCCTCGGTGCCCTCGAAGCCGATCGCCAGCAGCACCAGGTCGGCCGGCAGCTCCCGCTCGGTGCCGGGCAGCGCGGTGACGATGCGCCGGCCGTCCCGCTTCTCCACCGTCACCTCGGCGATCCGCACGGCCCGCACCTGACCGGTGCCGTCGTCGACGAACTCCCGCACCGCGACCGCGAAGACCCGCTCGCCGCCCTCCTCGTGCGCCGGGTAGCTGCGCAGGATCCACGGCCAGGTCGGCCAGGGGTCACGGGCCTCGTCGCGGCCCAGCGGCGGCTGCGGATAGAGGTCGAGCTGGTGCACGCCGGCCGCGCCCTGCCGGTGGGCCACGCCGAGGCAGTCCGCCGCGGTGTCCCCGCCACCGATGATCACGACGTGCCGGCCGGCCGCGTCGATCGGCGTACCGTCGGGCAGCACCGCGGGGGCCGGCCGGCCCCCGCCGGCCGCCGCGACCACCCGGTTGGCCGCCACCAGGTGGTCCATCGCCTGGTGCACGCCGCGCAGCCCGCGGCCCGGCGTCTCCGGGGTGTCCCGCCCGGCGAGGGCGCCGCAGGCGAGCAGCACCGCGTCGTGGCGCCCCCGCAGCTCCTCGGCGGTGATGTCGACCCCGACGTGCACACCGGTGCGGAACTCCACCCCCTCGGCGGCGAGCTGCGCCAACCGCCGGTCGATGTGCTGCTTCTCCAGCTTGAAGTCCGGGATGCCGTAGCGCAGCAGGCCACCGGGCGCGTCGTCGCGCTCGTAGACCGTCACCGCGTGCCCCGCGCGGGCGAGCTGCTGCGCGGCGGCCAGGCCGGCGGGCCCGGAGCCGACCACGGCGACCGAACGGCCGGTGGGCGCCGGCGCCGGGCGGGGGCGCAGCCCGCCCCGGGCCACCGCCGCGTCGGCGATCTCCACCTCGACCTGTTTGATCGTGACGGGGTCGCCGCCACCGATACCGAGCACGCACGCGGCCTCGCAGGGCGCGGGGCAGAGCCGGCCGGTGAACTCGGGGAAGTTGTTGGTGGCGTGCAGCGACGCCACCGCGGCGTCCCAGTTGCCGGTGCGGACCAGGTCGTTCCAGTCCGGGATGCGGTTGCCGAGCGGGCAGCCGTCGTGGCAGAACGGGATGCCGCAGTCCATGCACCGGGTGGCCTGCTCGCGGATCAGCTCCTCACCGGCCGGCGGGTAGACCTCCCGCCAGTCGGAGATCCGCACCGGCACCGGCCGGCGGGCCGGCGTCCGCCGCGGATAGCGCAGGAAACCGTTCGGGTCAGGCACGAGCCACCTCCTGGGTGGCCGCCCGCGGGGCGGGCGGCACCGGCATGGACGAGCCGGAGGGCACCGGCGCCGCCAGTGCGCTCATCACGGCATCGTCGACGTCACGGCCGGCGGCTTCGGCGGCCCGCATGATCTCCAGCACCCGGCGGTAGTCGCGGGGCACCACGGCGGTGAACTCCGCCACCGCCTCCGGCCAGCGCTTGAGCAGCTCCGCGGCGACCGCCGAGTCGGTCTCGGCGAAGTGCCGCTGCACCAGCTCGTGCAGCACGGCCTGCTCCTCCTCGCGCAGCGGCGCGAGATCGACCAGCTCGGTGTTGACCCGGGCCCGGTCGAGCCGGTGGACGAAGGCGGTGCCGCCGGACATGCCGGCCGCGAAGTTGCGCCCGGTCGGCCCGAGGACGACCACCGTGCCCCCGGTCATGTACTCGCAGCCGTGGTCGCCCACGCCCTCCACGACCGCCACCGCGCCGGAGTTGCGCACCGCGAACCGCTCCCCCACCCGGCCGCGCAGGAACAGCTCCCCCGCCGTGGCGCCGTAGAGGATCGTGTTGCCCGCGATGATCTGGTCCTCGGCGCGCTGGCCGGGCGCGGCGTCCGCGTCCACGAACGGCGCGGCCGCGTCCGGCCGGACGACGACCCGCCCGCCGGACAGGCCCTTGCCGACGTAGTCGTTGGCGTCGCCGTGCAGCCGCAGCGTCACCCCGGGTGGCAGGAACGCGCCGAAGGACTGCCCGGCGGTGCCGCGCAGCGCGATCTCGACGGTGCCGTCGGGCAGCCCGGCGCCGCCGTGCCGGCGGACCACCTCGCCGCCCAGCATCGCGCCGACGCTGCGGTGGTCGTTGCGGATGGCGATCTCCACCCGCACCGGGGTGCCGTCGCGCAGCGCCGGCTCGGCGAGCGCGATGAGCTCGTTGTCCAGCGCCCGGTCCAGGCCGTGGTCCTGGGCCCGTACGCCGCGCCGGGCCGCGTCCGCCGGCAGCTCCGGCAGGTGCAGCACGGGCGTCAGGTCGAGCCCCTGCGCCTTCCAGTGCGCGACGGCGGGGGCGACGTCGAGCAGCTCCGCGTGCCCGATCGCCTCCTCGATGCTGCGGAAGCCCAGCTCGGCGAGGTAGCCGCGGACCTCCTCGGCGAGGAAGAGGAAGAAGTTCTCCACGAACTCGGGCGTGCCGGTGAACCGCTCCCGCAGCACCGGGTTCTGGGTGGCGATGCCCACCGGGCAGGTGTCCAGGTGACAGACCCGCATCATCACGCAGCCGGCCACGATCAGCGGCGCGGTGGCGAAGCCGAACTCCTCGGCGCCGAGCAGCGCCGCCACCAGCACGTCCCGGCCCGTCTTCAGCTGGCCGTCGACCTGCACGGTGACCCGGTCCCGCAGCTTGTTCAGCAGCAACGTCTGCTGCGCCTCGGCGAGCCCCAGCTCCCACGGGGTGCCGGCGTGCTTGAGCGAGTTCAGTGGGGACGCGCCCGTGCCGCCGTCGTGGCCGGAGATCAGGATGACGTCCGCCTTGAGCTTCGCCACGCCGGCCGCCACGGTGCCGACGCCGACCTCGCTGACCAGCTTGACGTGCACCCGGGCGGCCGGGTTGACGCACTTGAGGTCGTGCACCAGCTGGGCGAGGTCCTCGATCGAGTAGATGTCGTGGTGCGGCGGGGGCGAGATCAGGCCGACGCCGGGCGTGGCGTGGCGGGTACGGGCGATCCACGGCCAGACCTTGTTGCCCGGCAGCTGCCCACCCTCGCCGGGCTTCGCACCCTGCGCCATCTTGATCTGGAGGTCGTCGGCGTTGACCAGGTACTCCGTGGTCACGCCGAACCGGCCGCTGGCGATCTGCTTCACGGCCGAGCGACGGGCCGGGTCGTGCAGCCGGTCGACGTCCTCGCCGCCCTCGCCGGTGTTGGACTTGCCGCCGAGCCGGTTCATCGCGATGGCGAGGGTCTCGTGCGCCTCCGCCGAGATCGACCCGTACGACATGGCGCCGGTCGCGAAGCGCTTGACGATCTCGGTGGCCGGCTCGACCTCGTCCAGCGGCACCGGCGGGCGCACGCCCGTACGCAGGGTGAACAGGCCGCGCAGCGAGCCGGCCCGGGCCGCCAGCGCGTCCACCTTCGCGGTGTAGCGCTTGAAGATGTCGTACTGGCGGCTGCGGGTGGCGTGCTGGAGGAGGAACACCGTCTCGGGGTTGAACAGGTGCAGCTCTCCCTCGCGGCGCCACTGGTACTCGCCGCCGACCTCCAGCCGGTCGGTGCCCGGGGCGCCGGCCGGCGGCCAGGCGAGGGCGTGCCGCGCGGCGACCTCGGCGTGGATGCCGGCCAGGCCCACGCCGCCGATCTTGCTCGGGGTGCCCCGGAAGTAGCGTTCGACCAGTCGGGCCTCCAGCCCGACCGCCTCGAAGACCTGCGCCCCGCAGTACGACGACACGGTCGAGATGCCCATCTTGGACATGATTTTGAGGACGCCCTTGCCGAGCGCCTTCACGTAGTTGCGCACGGCGGCGGCCGGCTCGACCCCGGCCAGCGCACCCGTGCCGATCATGTCCTCCACCGACTCGAACGCCAGGTACGGGTTGACCGCCGCCGCGCCGTAGCCGATGAGCACCGCCGCGTGGTGCACCTCGCGGCAGTCGCCCGACTCCACGATGAGCGCCACCTGGGTGCGGGTCTGCTCCCGCACCAGGTGCTGGTGCACCGCCGCGGTGAGCAGCAGCGACGGGATCGGGGCCAGGTCGGCGTTGGAATCCCGGTCGGAGAGGACCAGGATCCGTACGCCGTCCTCGATGGCCTCGGAGACGTGCCGGCAGATCTCGGTGAGCCGGGCCTTGATGCCGGCCGCGCCCTCGCGGATCCGGTAGAGCCCGGAGACCCGGACCGCCTTGAATCCCGGCAGGTCGCCGTCCTCGTCGATCGAGAGGATCTTGGCCAGCTCGTCGTTGTCGATCACCGGGTAGGGCAGCACGATCTGCCGGCAGCTCGCCGGGCCGGGGTCGAGCAGGTTCCCCTCCGGGCCGATGGTGGAGCTGAGGCTGGTCACCAGCTCCTCCCGGATGGCGTCCAGCGGCGGGTTGGTGACCTGCGCGAAGAGCTGGTGGAAGTAGTCGTAGAGCAGCCGCGGCCGGGTGGAGAGCGGCGCGACCGGGGTGTCGGTGCCCATCGAGCCGATCGGCTCGGCGCCGGTGCGCGCCATCGGCGCCAGCAGGATCTTCAACTCCTCCTCGGTGTAGCCGAAGGTCTGCTGCCGGCGGCGCACCGAATCGTGGGTGTAGACGATGTGCTCGCGCGCGGGCAGGTCGGTCAGCTCGATCAGGCCGGCGTGCAGCCACTCCCCGTACGGCCGGGCGGCGGCCAGCTCGGCCTTGATCTCGTCGTCGTGCACGATCCGGCCGGCCGCCGTGTCGACGAGGAACATCTTCCCGGGCTGGAGCCGCCCCTTGGCCACCACCCGCGCCGGCTCGAGGTCGAGCACGCCCGCCTCGCTGCCGAGCACCACGAGCCCGTCCTCCGTACGCCACCAGCGCCCGGGGCGCAGGCCGTTGCGGTCGAGTACGGCACCGACGATCTCGCCGTCGGTGAAGGCCACCGAGGCCGGCCCGTCCCAGGGCTCCATGAGGCTGGCGTGGAAGCGGTAGAAGTCCCGCTTGTCCGGGCGCATGCCCGGGTCGTTCTCCCACGCCTCGGGGATCATCATGAGCACCGCGTGCGGCAGGCTCCGCCCGGCCAGGTGCAGCAGCTCGAGGACCTCGTCGAAGTTCGCCGAGTCGGACGCGCCGGGGGTGCAGACCGGGAAGATCCGCCGGATGTTGCCGGGCAGCTCCGGGCTGCGCAGCAGCGCCTCCCGGGCCTGCATCCAGTTGCGGTTGCCGCGGATCGTGTTGATCTCGCCGTTGTGCGCGATGAAGCGGTACGGGTGCGCCAGCGGCCAGGACGGGAACGTGTTGGTGGAGAACCGGGAGTGCACCAGCGCGATGGCGCTCGCCACCCGCTCGTCGGTCAGCTCCGGGTAGAACGCCGGGAGCTGGTCGGGCGTGAGCATGCCCTTCCAGACCATCGTCCGCGACGACAACGACGGGAAGTACGCGGGCGCGCCCCGCTCGGCGCTCTCCCGCTCGGCCTGCTTGCGCAGGCAGAAGGCCACCCGGTCCAGGTCGAGGCCGCGCAGCGGCGAGCCGGCCGGGCCGGCCGGGGAGCCGGTCAGGCGGCGGGCGGCCAGGAAGAGCTGCCGGATCCGTGGCATCGCGGCGAGGGCCGTCTCGCCGAGCCCGCTCGGGTCCACCGGCACGTCCCGCCAGCCGAGCACGTCGGCCCCCTCGACGAGGGCGTACTTCTCGACGACCCGGCGCGCGAGGGCCTCGGCCGCGTCGTCGTCGGGGAGGAAGACCAGCCCGGTGGCGTACTCGCCGGCGGGCGGGAGCGGGAAGTCCACCACCGCGCGCAGGAAGGCGTCCGGCACCTGGATCATGATGCCCGCGCCGTCTCCGGTGTTCGGCTCCGCGCCACGGGCGCCCCGATGGTCCAGCCGGCACAGCGCGTCGAGGCCGTTCGCGACGACCGTGTGCGAACGCCGTCCGTGCAGGTCGGCCACGAAGGCCACGCCGCAGGCGTCGTGCTCGAACGCGGGGTCGTAGAGCCCGGCCGCGGGCGCTCCGGGGCCGAGGATCGGGGCCGGCTGCGGCGGGTACGGGTGCGGAAAGGCCACCGGGCCTCCTGTCGTCACTCAGGTCGGAACATGGTCGGGACGACGTCGGCCCTTGTTGGGACTACTGAGTCTACGTTAGGGGCCGGTCCCCGTCGCCAGTCCGGATTGATCACACCTTCCAGACTCTGGGACGTGTAGTCTCGCGCGGTGGATCCTGCACACAAGGACCTGTTCGCCCGGCTCGAGCGCTTCTACGACGCGGTGCCCCGGGACGCGGCCCGCGTGGAGGAGCACGGGGGTCTCGTGCTCTTCGTCCGGGAGGGCGCCGGCTATCCGTTCTACGCCCGGCCCCGCCTCGGCGCGGCCGAGCCGCCCTCGCTGGCCGACGTCAACGCGGTGCGGGGACGGCAGCGGGAGCTCGGTCTGCCCGAGGCCTTCGAGTGGGTGCACGAGACCACGCCGGGGTTCCTGCCGGTGGCACGTTCGGCCGGGCTGTCCGTGCTGGAGGCGCCCCTCATGGTGCTCGACTCGGAGTCGCTGCCCGACCCGGCGACGCTCACCGACGTGCCGGTGCGGCTGCTCGACGCGGACGCCCCCGACCTGGCCGAGGCCGTGGCGGCCCGCCGCGCCGTCGCCATGGTGGCGTTCGGCGTACCCGGCACCGCCGTGGGCGAGGCCGGCCCGGCGCAGCGGGACGCGGCCGCCACCGCGCTGGAGGAAGCCGCCCTCGACGAGGAGCGGGTCCGCATCGCCGACGGCCGACGGCTCTCCGTGCTGGCCGGCACCGCCGCGGAGGGGCCACTGGCCAGCGGGATGGCGATGCGCGTCGACGACGTCGCCGAGATCGCCGGGGTGGGCGCCCTGCCCGCCGCCCGCCGCCGCGGGCTCGGCGCGGCGGTCACCGCGACCCTGGCCCGGGAGCTGCTGGCCGCCGGCACCGACGTGGTGTTCCTCTCGGCGGGCAGCGAGGAGATCGCCCGGGTCTACCTGCGGGTCGGCTTCCGCCGCATCGGCACCGCCTGCATAGCCGAACCCACGGCCGTCCTCCCCTAACCCACCCCACACCTCCAGCCCGGCCCCGTCGGTCGAAGGCCGGTGGGGGCGGGTGGGGGTGGGGTCAGGTCGGGGGGCGCCACTGGGCGGCGGAGGCCGCGGCGGTGTTGAGCAGCCGCGGGGTGAGCGTGCCGAGCGCCGCGTCGCGGGCGCGCAGCGCCAACCGGCCCCGGGCCTGGAGCACCGCCGACATGCGGCGGGTCTGCCGCACCACGCTCGCCGCGCGGGGGCGGCGCACCCGGTCGTACGCGGCTACGGCGTCCGGCAACGTCGACTCCCGCAGCAGCGCGGCGAGGGTGGCCGCGTCCTCGAAGGCGAGGCAGGCGCCCTGCCCGAGGTGCGGCGGCATGGCGTGCGCCGCGTCGCCGAGCAGCACCACCCCGCCCGGGCCGGTGGGGAAGCCGTACGCGCGCGGCAGCGGCCGCAGCTCGCGGATCTCCTGCTGCACCAGGTCGACCGGGTCGGTGGCGTCGAGCAGGGCCGCGATGGGCCCGGGCCAGCCGGCGTACCAGCGGCGCAGCAGCGCGAGCTGCGTCTCGGGCGGCTCGGGTCGCGGCGCACCGGCCGCGGTGGCCACCCAGTAGATGCCGCCGCGACTGGAGCCGCCCGACGACCCGCGCTCACCCAGCGAGGCGGAGACGAACCGGTAGCCGGCCCCGAGCACCTCCCCGCCGAGCGGCTGGTCGGCGGGGAGTTGGGGCGCCCGGTACCAAGGGATCACCGCCCGCCACGCGGCGGAGCCGGAGCTGACCACCGTGGCCTCGGGCGCGAGCAGGGCGCGGACCTGGCTGTCGGCGCCGTCCGCGGCGACCACCAGGTCCGCCTCGATGGTCTGCCGGCCGTCGCCCACCGCCGGCCGCTCCCCCGGCTCGGCGCGGACGCTCCGCACGGTCACCCCGGTGCGCAGCTCGACCCGGTCGCCGAGGCCGGCGATCAGGGCGTCGTGCAGGTCCTCCCGGTGCACCACCACGGGCATCCGGTCGGCTGGCAGGGGCCGCGGCTGCACCAGCCAGTGCCCGTCGGGACGGCGTATCCCCCCGTCGGGCAGCGGCGTGGCGATCGCGTCGAGCCCGGCGCCGAGGCCGAGCGCGAGCAGCGCGCGCACCCCGTTCGGCCAGAGCACGACCGCGGTCGGCTCGGGGCGTACCCGCTCGGCCCGTTCCAACAGGGTGACCTGCCAGCCGGAGCGGGCCAGCGCGCCGGCGACCGAGAGGCCGCCGATCCCCGCGCCGACCACCACCGCGCTACGCATGGTGTTGCTCCTCCGTCAGCTCTCGCGCTCGGCGGCACCGGTGCCGGTGGCGCTGGCCCGGTCGTCACCGCGGGCCGGCTCGTCGCCGGCGGTGCCGTCCGCGTCGGCGTCGTCCCGCCCGCTCGGGCGGGCGGCATCGTCGTCGCCGCTCGACGGCTCGTCGGCCGACGCCGGGTCGGCGGGCACCTCGCCCGTCTCCCGGTACGTCCGGAACTGCTCCTCGTCGACCACCCGGTAGCCCTCCGGCGCGGCGGGGCGCGCCCCGGCCTCGCGGGCGGAGAGGTCGACCTGGGAGACGTCGGACTCGGCCGGCGTGGCCGGGGTCGGCGCCGTGGCGTTCAGAGGGATCAGGTACTCCCGCGGGCCGCGTACCCGGAGGAAGTAGATGAGGGCACCGAGGAAGACCAGGCCGGCGGTCCAGACGTTGAGCCGGACGCCGAGGATCGTGTTCGCCTCGTCGGTGCGCATCATCTCGATCCAGAACCGGCCGGCGGTGTAGCCCATCACGTAGAGAGCGAACGCCCGGCCCCGGCCGAGGCGGAGCCTGCGGTCGAGCACGAAGACCAGCGCCGCGACCCCGATGTTCCACAGGGCCTCGTAGGCGAAGGTCGGGTGGTAGAGACCCGGTTCGAGGATCGGCTGGCCGGTGTCGTCGCGCAGCGCGTGCCCCGGATTGTCCGGGTCCATCCGGTGGACCTCCAGGCCCCACGGCAGGGTGGTGCGGCCACCGAACAGCTCGTTGTTGAACCAGTTGCCGACCCGGCCGATCGCCTGGGCGAGCGGCAGGCCGGGGGCCAGCGCGTCGGCGATCACCGCGAACGGGATGCCCAGCTGCCGTGCGGCGAGCCACGCGCCGAGCGCGCCGCCCGCCACCGCGCCCCAGATGCCCAGGCCGCCCTCCCAGATGGCGAACGCCTTCATGGGGTCGCCACCGGTGCCGAAGTACTTCTCCGGTGAGGTGATCACGTGATAGACGCGGGCGCCGATGATGCCGGTCGGCACCGCCCACACGGCGATGTCGAGCACCGCCCCGGGCGCGACGCCACGCTGGCGCAACCGGTACTCGGTCACCAGGCAGGCCACCACGATGCCGACGATGATGCAGAGCGCGTAAGCCCGGACCGGCAACGGCCCGAGCTGCCAGACCGCGGTGGTCGGACTGGGCAGGGCCGCCTGGGGGGACAGCGAGGCGAGGGTCACGGGTGAACACGGTACCGCCGCAGACCCCCCTGACGGCACCCCGGTCCCGCGGCGCGGCGGTTGCGGTGACTTCTGGTTTGCACCGCCGTAGGCTCTTTGTCCATGAGCTGGCTGACCTGGGGGGTGGCCGCGGTCGTCACCGACGACGCCGGTCAGGTGCTGCTCTGCCGTCAGGGCCGCGGCGAACGCCGGTACGCGCTGCCCGGTGGCCGGTTGCGCCGCGCCGAGAGCCCGCTGCCCGCCGCCGTCCGCGACATCCGCGTGGAGACCGGCTGGGAGATTGAGGTGGTCGACCTGGTCGGCCTCTACCACCTGGGCGGTCCGGCGACCGGTCCCACGCCACCGCCGGGTCGGGCCGGGCCGCTGCCCGACGTCCTGGTGCACGTGTTCCGGGCCCGCGTCCGGAGCCGCCGGCCCGCGGGTGACCCGGTCGAGGGTTGCCGGCTCTCCTGGCACGACCCGGGCGCACTGCCCGACGCGCTCACCCCGACCACGCGCGCCGCGCTCGCCGACGCGCTGGCCGGCCGCTCCGGCGTGCTGCGCACCTGCGGGACCGCCGCATCCGACCCGGCAGCCGATTCGGCGGCCGACCCTCTGGACCGGCCGCCCGGCGACGGTGCGTCGCTCGGCCGCGCCCCGAACCAGCGGCCCGGCCGGCTCCCGGCCGACTCCTCCGCGGCGCCGGACGGTGGGTCAGCCGGCGGCGTCTGACCAGCCGCGCGCGTCGTCGGGTCCCGGCCGCCGGTGGTCAGCGGGCGGGGTTGTGGGCGCCTTCGGACAGTTCGGCGCTCAGCGTCCGCAGCGCGGTGAGCCCCGCGTCGAGGTCCGGTGCGTCGAGCAGGCAGCGGATCAGGGCACTGCCCACGATCACGCCGTCGGCGTAGCCGCCGACGGTGGCCGCCTGCGCACCGGTGCCCACGCCCAGGCCCACCCCGACCGGCAGGTCGGTGGCCTCCCGCACCCGCGAGACGAGGACGGGTGCCGCCTCGGACGTCTGCGCGCGGGCGCCGGTGACCCCCATGATCGCGGTGGCGTAGACGAAGCCCCGGCAGTGCTCGACGGTCATCCGCAGCCGCGCGTCGGTGGAGGACGGAGCGACCAGGAAGGTGCGGTCCAGCCCGTACGCGTCGGAGGCGGCCAACCACTCGTCGGCCTCCTCCGGGATGAGGTCCGGAGTGATCAGCCCGGTGCCCCCCGCCGCGTCCAGGTCCCGGGCGAACGCGTCGACCCCGTACTGCTCGATGGGGTTCCAGTACGTCATGGTGACGACCGGCGCGCCGGTCGCCGCGACCGCCTCGATGATGCGCAGCGTGTCGGCGACGCGTACGCCGCCGGCCAGCGCGATGTCACTGGCCTTCTGGATGACCGGGCCGTCCATCACCGGGTCGGAGTACGGGATCTCCACCTCGATCACGTCGACCCCGGCCTCGACCATCGCCCTCATCGCCGCGATGCTGCCCTCGACGGTGGGGAAACCGGCGGGCATGCAGCCCACCAGCAACGCCCGGCCGTCCGCCCGCGCCTTGTCGAAGGCGACCCCGATCCGGCTCATCACTGCTCCCTGTCGAGGATGCCGAAGTAGTTGCCGGCGGTGTGGACGTCCTTGTCGCCCCGACCGGAGAGGTTGACGACGACGGTGGGCTCCCGGCCCAGCTCCGCCGCGAGCTTCGGCGCGATCGCGAGGGCACCGGCGAGGGCGTGCGAGCTCTCGATCGCCGGGATGATGCCCTCGGTGCGGCAGAGCAGCTCGAACGCGGCCATCGCCTCGTCGTCGGTGACCGGCAGGTACGTGGCCCGACCGGTGTCGTGCAGCCACGAGTGCTCCGGCCCGACGCCGGGGTAGTCCAGGCCGGCGGAGATCGAGTGCGACTCCACCGTCTGGCCGTCGGCGTCCTGGAGCACGTACGTGCGGGTGCCGTGCAGCACCCCGGTGGAGCCGCCCGTGATGCTGGCCGCGTGCCGGCCGCTGGCGACGCCGTCGCCGCCCGCCTCGAAGCCGTACAGCCGGACGGCGGGGTCGCCGACGAAGGCGTGGAAGATGCCGAGGGCGTTGGAGCCGCCGCCGACACAGGCGGCCACCGCGTCGGGCAGCGCGCCGGTCAGGTCGAGGCACTGCTGGCGGGCCTCGTCACCGATGCCCCGGACGAAGTCACGCACCATGGCCGGGAACGGGTGTGGGCCGGCGGCCGTGCCGATCAGGTAGTGCGTGTCGTCGACGTTGGCGACCCAGTCCCGCATCGCCTCGTTCATGGCGTCCTTCAGGGTGCGGGACCCGGTGGTGACCGGCACGACGGTGGCGCCGAGCATCCGCATCCGGGCCACGTTCAGCGCCTGCCGCTCGGTGTCCACCTCGCCCATGTACACGACGCAGTCGAGGTCGAACAGCGCGGCGGCCGTCGCCGTGGCCACGCCGTGCTGCCCGGCGCCGGTCTCCGCGATCACCCGGCGCTTGCCCATCCGCCGGGTCAGCAGCGCCTGGCCGAGCACGTTGCGCACCTTGTGCGCGCCGGTGTGGTTCAGGTCCTCCCGCTTCAGCAGGACCCGCGCCCCGGCCTTGGCGGAGAACCGCCGGGCTTCGTAGAGCAGGGAGGGGGTGCCCGCGTAGTCGCGCAGCAGGGCTGCGAACTCCGCCCGGAACGCCTCGTCGCCCATCGCGGTGCGCCACGCCCCGTCCAGCTCGTCGAGGGCGGCGACCAGCGCCTCCGGGACGAACCGGCCACCGAAACGGCCGTAGTGGCCGGCGGCGTCGGGCAACGGACCGGCCGGGGCGGCCAGGGCGTCGGCGCTCATCGGGATCCTCTCGCTACGGGTGCTGCCGGTGCGGGATCAGCGCACCGGACGGGGCGTCGCCGGGTGGTTCCCGGCGTTGACCAGCTCTGCCACCGCCTCCCGAGGGCTCTTCTGGGTGACCAGGCCCTCGCCGACCAGGACGGCGTCGGCACCGGCGGAGGCGTACCGGATGAGATCGTGCGGGCCGCGCACGCCGGACTCGGCGATCTTCACGACGCTGCTGGGCAGGCCGGGCGCGATCCGCTCGAACACCGAGCGGTCGACCTCCAGGGTACGCAGGTTGCGGGCGTTGACCCCGATGACCTGGGCGCCGGCCTCCAGGGCGCGATCGGCCTCCTCCTCGTCGTGCACCTCGACGAGCGCGGTCATGCCGAGCGACTCGATCCGCTCCAGCAAGCCGACGAGCGCGTTCTGCTCCAGCGCGGCGACGATCAACAGCACCAGGTCGGCGCCGTACGCCCGCGCCTCGTGCACCTGGTAGCTGGAGACCACGAAGTCCTTGCGCAGCACCGGGACGCGCACCGCGGCGCGGACCGCCTTGAGGTCGTCCAGGGAACCGCCGAACCAGCGGCCCTCGGTCAGCACGCTGATCGCCCGCGCGCCACCGGCGGCGTAGTCACCGGCCAGGTCGGCCGGGTCGGCGATCTCCGCGAGCTGCCCCTTCGACGGCGAGGAGCGCTTGACCTCGGCGATCACCGCGACGCCCGGACGACGCAGGGCGGCGTACGCGTCCAGGGGCGGCGGCGCGGCGGCGGCCATCTCCCGGATGCGCTCCAGCGGAACCTGCTCCTGTCGGCGGGCCACGTCCTCGCGCACCCCGGCCAGGATCTCGTCGAGCACGCTTGCGGACGCTGCCGGACCGGCCTCGTCCCCCTCCGCGTGCGCATGCTCAGCAGTCACCAACGGACTCCCCTCTCCGGGCGTCATGGGCCGATGCTAGGTGGCGCCACCTCGCGCCAGATGGCGGGGGTATGGCGCTGCTCACGAAACGGCCTGCGGCATAATGGCCGACCTGCCGTGAAGGGGATGTCACGCAGCGCCACCTCCACCCTCGGCCGGAGCCCGGCCGGGGTCGACCGGATCACATCGGCGTCGACTCATCGAGCATGCCACCCCGCCAACCCGACCACGCAACGATCGTCGTCGATGCTGTGAGCAAGCTCAAGGACCGGTGACCCTGCCCAGGTCCGGGCCCCGACGGACAGTTGATGCGACGGACACCACGGCGAAACGTGGGCCGGCGAGCATCGACGTCGGGCAGACTCGATGACGCGCCCGCCCACCGTCGCCAACCTCCTCGTACGGGGTGACCATGAGCACTGCCGGCTCGAACCCGCACATCGGCCTCACCACCATCTCGCGGACCGTCGCGTCCCTCGCCGTCGGCGTGGTGCACACGCTGGAGCGCGCCGTCGTCGGCGAGGCCCGGATGCGCACGGCGCGGGGCAACGCGTGGGAGGCGGTCTGCGCCGACCGGGCCCGCGCCGACCGGCGCGCCGAGCTGGACCGCCTCGTGGCCGAACTGGCCGCGACCCGGGCCGCCACCCGCCAGCGGCGGGAGCAGCAGCCCGTCAGTTGACCGTCGGGTCCTCGCCCCGGTCCAGCGCGTCCCAGGCCTCGGTGGTGCGTCGCCCGGTGACCGGGCCGGCCCCGGTTTCCGGGGCCGGCGCCGCGCCGCGGGTCGGTCGCTCGTACCGCGCCCCCATCGCCGGCCAGGCCCGCCCCCGCAGCGCCGTCAACAGCCCACCCGCCGCGGCCAGCAGGCCACCGACCAGGCAGAGCGCCGGCCACTGCCGGCTCACCACGCCGCCGAAGTCGGCCACCAGGCCGTAGCCGCCGCCAGCCGCCACCAGCAGCCCCAGCAGGGCGAGCAGGCCACCGACGAACTGGCGCACCCGGCCCCGGGTGGCGAGCACCGCTCCCCCTCCGGCCAGCCCGACGACGGCCAGGGCCGGCAGCCACGGCAGCAGGGCGGCGCCGCTGCGGGTCGCCCGCTCCGGCGGCAGCGGCGACGGGCGCACGGTCAACTCCACCGACCAGGCCCGGGTCGCGGCCCACAGCGCCAGGCCCGCGCCGGCCAGGCTCAGCAGCACGGCGTACGTCAACTGGCGCCGGCCGGCGCCCGCCCGCGCGCCGCCCTCCCCGGCCCCGCTCACCGAGCCCATCCTCCGTTCGCGACTCCGGGGCTCCGCTGCGCTGCACTCCTCGCGCTCACCGAGCCCACCCTCCGTTCGCGACTCCGGGGCTCCGCTGCGCTGCACTCCTCGCGCTCACCGAGCCCACCCTCCGTTCGCGACCGCGGGGCTCCGCTGCGCCGCACTCCTCGCGCTCACCGAGCCCACCCTCCGTTCGCGAC
>NZ_JAXCFO010000005.1:148593-583734 GCF_056150165.1 Micromonospora xinjiangensis
GCACTCCTCGCGCTCACCGAGCCCACCCTCCGTTCGCGACCGCGGGGCTCCGCTGCGCCGCACTCCTCGCGCTCACCGAGCCCACCCTCCGTTCGCGACCGCGGGGCTCCGCTGCGCCGCACTCCTCGCGCTCACCGAGCCCACCCTCCGTTCGCGACTGCGGGGCTCCGCTGCGCTGCACTCCTCGCGCTCACCGAGCCGCCCTCAGCGTCTCGGCGGCGGCGATCGCGGCGAGCACCGCCGCGGCCTTGTTCCGGGTCTCCTGGTCCTCCGCGGCCGGGTCGGAGTCGGCCACCACACCGGCACCGGCCTGCACGTACGCCCGACCGGCCCGGATCAGCGCGGTCCGGATCGCGATGGCCATGTCCAGGTCGCCGCCGAAGCCGAAGTAACCGACCGTGCCGCCGTAGACGCCCCGGCGGACCGGCTCCAGCTCCTCGATGATCTCCATGGCGCGCACCTTCGGCGCGCCGGAGAGCGTGCCGGCCGGGAAGGTCGCGGCCAGCGCGTCGAACGCCGTCCGGTCCTCCCGCAGCGTGCCGACCACGGTGGAGACGATGTGCATGACGTGGCTGTAGCGCTCGATGGTGGCGAACTCCGGCACCTCGACGGTGCCCGGCTCGCAGACCCGGCCCAGGTCGTTGCGGCCCAGGTCGACGAGCATGACGTGCTCCGCGCGCTCCTTCGGGTCGGCGAGCAGCTCCGCGGCGAGGCGGGCGTCGGCGGCGGGGCTTTCCCCGCGCGGGCGGGTGCCGGCGATGGGGTGCAGCAGCGCCCGTCGGCGGCCGCCGGCCTCGGTGCTCACCTTGAGGTGCGCCTCCGGCGACGAGCCGACGATGTCGAAGTCGTCGAAGCGCAGCAGGTACATGTACGGGCTCGGGTTGGTGGTGCGCAGCACCCGGTAGACGTCGAGCGGGTCGGCGTGCGTGGGGCGCTCGAAGCGCTGGGAGAGCACGATCTGGAAGCACTCCCCGGCCCGGATCGCCTCCTTGGCCACCTCCACCGCCTTCGGGTAGCCGCCGGCCGGCGTCCGGCTGACCACCTCACCGGCCGGCGGCCGGTCGACCGTCGAGATCATCGGCGGGATCGGCCGGGACAGCGCGGTGGTCATGGCGTCGAGCCGCCCGACCGCCTGGTGGTACGCCGCCGCGACGGACGCCTCCCGGTCGGGCTCCTCCAACGGGGGCAGGACGGCGTTGGCGACGAGGATCGCCGAGCCGTCGTAGTGGTCGAGCACCACGAGGTCGGTGGCGAGCATCATGCCCAGCTCGGGCACGCCGAGGTCGTCCTCGGTCAGCTCGGGCAGCCGCTCGAAGCGGCGGACGAGGTCGTAGCCGAGGTAGCCGACCATGCCCCCGGTCAGCGGCGGCATGCCGCTGGCCGGATCCCAGGCCGGCCCGGCGAGGGCCGCGACGGTCTCCCGCAGCACCCGCACCGGGTCGCCGCCGGTGGGCAGCCCGGCGGGAGGCCGCCCCAGCCAGGCGGCCACGCCGTCCCGCTCGACCAGCGTGGCGCCGCTGCGTACGCCGATGAACGAGTAGCGCGACCAGGCCATGCCGGCCGAACCGACGCCCTGCTCGGCGGACTCCAGCAGGAACGTGCCGGGGCCGCCGGCCAGCTTGCGGTAGACGCCGACCGGGGTCTCCGCGTCGGCGAGCAGCCGCCGGGTCACGGGCACCACCCGCCAGCGGCCGGCCAGCTCCGTGAAGGTCGCCTGGTCGGGGCTCACCACACCGTCGGTCATGCTCGCCCCCGCCCGTCGCCGCACGCCGCGCCGCCCGCGCTCACGGCGCGTCCACGCCGGTGACCGGCAGCTCCTCGAAGAAGCAGGTGCGGTGGCCGGTGTGGCAGGCGGCGCCCACCTGGTCGACGCTCACCAGCAGCGCGTCGCCGTCGCAGTCCAGGGCGACGGAGCGGACGTACTGGTGGTGCCCGGAGGTGGCGCCCTTGACCCAGTACTCCTGCCGGCTGCGCGACCAGTAGGTCGCCCGGCCGGTGGTGAGGGTGCGGTGCAGCGCCTCGTCGTCCATCCAGGCCACCATCAGCACCTCACCGGTGTCGTGTTGGCGGACCACGGCGGCCACCAGGCCGTCGGCGGTGCGTCGCAGCCGGGCCGCGATGGCCGGGTCGAGGCGGGACGGGCGGGCCGGACCGGGCACCGACGGCTCGCTCGCTCGGGTGGAGGCGCCGGTCACCGGCGCGTCAGGTACGGGCACAGTCACCCATTCTCCCGCACCCGGCGCGGAGACCGGCGACGGCTCCCGAGGCGGGTGGCACGAACCGTCCGGGCGCGGGGGCGGGCGGGCCACGTAGCGGCCGTCGCGCACCGCCTCGACGCACTCCCCCGGGCGGCCCGGCCGGATGCGCTACCGGCCGACGAACCGCATCGCCGCCTGGGGATACCTCTCGCCGGCCGCCGCGCCCGGCGGCAGCGCGGTGCCCAGCCGGGCCACCTGCGCCGCGTCGAGGTGGACGTCGAGCGACGCGACGTTCTCCTCCAGCCAGCGCACCCGTTTGGTGCCCGGGATCGGCAGCACGTCGTCGCCCTGGGCGAGCAGCCAGGCCAGCGCCGTCTGGGCCGGGGTGGCGCCGACCTCCTCGGCGACCGCCCGCACCTCGTCCACGAGCTTCAGGTTGGCCTCCAGGTTGCCCTCGGCGAACCGGGGCACGCCGGCCCGCCAGTCGCCGGCCGGGAGCTGGTCCCGGCTCGTGATCGCCCCGGTCAGCAGCCCCCGGCCCACCGGCGAGTACGCCACCAGCGCCACCCCCAGCTCCCGGCAGGTGGCCAGCATCTCGCCCTCCACCTCGCGGCTGAACAGCGAGTACTCCATCTGGACTGCGGCGATGGGGTGCACCGCGTGCGCGGCGCGCAGCGTCGCCGGGCTGACCTCGGAGAGCCCGAGAAGGCGCACCTTCCCGGCCGTCACGAGGTCGGCCATCGCGCCGACGGTCTCCTCGACGGGCGTCTCCGGGTTGCGGCGGTGCAGGTAGTAGAGGTCGATGGTGTCGACACCCAGCCGCTCCAGCGAGGCGTCGCACGCCTGACGGGCCCAGGCCGCGCTGCTGTCCACGTACGCCCCGGGGGTGCCGGTGCCGCCGAAGCCCTCGCCGCGGTTGCGGTTGCCGAACTTGGTGGCGAGGAAGACCTCGTCGCGGCGGGCCCGCACGACCGGGCCGAGGAGGCGTTCGTTGGCGCCGGCACCATAGACGTCGGCGGTGTCCAGGTGGTTGACGCCCAGGTCCAGGGCGCGGTGCAGGGTACGGGTCGACTCGGCGTCGTCGCGGCCGCCGTAGGCGAAGCTCATGCCCATGCAGCCGAGGCCGATCGCGGAGACCTCGGGCCCGTCCGTGCCGACTCGACGGCGGATCATCGGGTCTCCTCCTCCGCGCGGCGGTACGCGTCGATCTTGTGGTCGAGCACCTTCAGGTCCTCCTCGAGTTCCGCCATCCGGGCCAGCACCCGTGCGCGGTGCGCCTCGAAGAGCGCCCGCCGGGCGCCCAGGCTCCGGTCGCCCTGGCGGGCGAGTTCGGCGTAGCGGCGCATGTCCCGCACCGGCATCCCGGTGCGGCGCAGGCGGGTGAGCAGGAAGAGCCAGTTGACATCCCCGGCGGTGTACCGCCGTCGCCCGGCCGAGTCGCGACCGACGGGCGAGACGAGCCCTTCCTGCTCGTACCAGCGCAGCGTGTAGGTGGTGAGGCCGACCCGCTCGGCCGCCTCACCGACGGTCAGGGTGTGCTCTCGCGTGCTGATGTCCACGGGATCCAGGCTTCCAGTTCGAGCACACACGAAGTCAACCGTTGCGCGCGGACGGATAACTCACCTACCGTTGAGTTCATCGGGTGTTGAGTTTTGGGAGGGGCGAATGGACGAGGCGATCGTGCTCCGCGACCTGGTCGTCGACCGGGGGCGGCGGCGCGTGCTGCACGGCATCAGCTGCGTGGTGCCGCGCGGCGTGGTCGCCGGGCTGTTGGGCCCGAGCGGCAGTGGCAAGACCACCCTCATGCGGGCGGTGGTCGGGGTGCAGGTGGTCAGCGGTGGCACGGTCACCGTGTTGGGCCGCCTGGCGGGCGCGGCGGAGCTGCGCCGGCGGGTCGGCTACCTGACCCAGGCGCCGAGCGTCTACGCCGACCTCACCGTGCGGGAGAACGCCCGCTACTTCGCCGCCCTGCACGGGCGCAGCCGGGCCGACGCCGACCGGGCGGTGGCCGACGTCGGGCTGCGCGAGGCGGCGGGGCAACTGGTCGCCACCCTCTCCGGCGGGCAGCGCAGCCGGGCCTCGCTCGCCTGCGCGCTGGTCGGCGAGCCGGAGCTGATCGTCCTCGACGAGCCGACCGTCGGGCAGGACCCGGTGCTGCGGGCCGACCTCTGGGCCCGCTTCCACGAGCTGGCGGCGACGGGCGTGACCCTGCTCGTGTCGAGTCACGTGATGGACGAGGCGGCCCGCTGCGACCGGCTGCTGCTCATCCGCGAGGGGCGGTTGATCGCCGACGACACGCCCGACGCGGTCCGGGACGCGGCCGGGGTCGCCGATCTCGACGAGGCGTTCCTGCGGCTGATCCGGGCGAGCGAGGCCCGCGCCACGGCGGCGACCGGCGCGGCGGGCACCACCGGAGGGGAGGCGTCGTGAACCCGCGGATCCTGGCGGTCACCACCGGCCGCATCCTGCGCCAGCTGCGCCACGACCGGCGCACGGTGGCACTGCTGCTCGTGGTGCCGACCCTCCTGCTCACCCTCGTCTACTACATGTACGCCGACCGGTCCGGTCCCGGCGGCGGGTCCGCCACCTTCGACCGCGTGGCGCTCGTGATGCTCGGCTTCTTCCCGTTCATCGTCATGTTCCTCGTGACCAGCATCGCGATGCTGCGCGAGCGCACCACGGGCACGCTGGAGCGCCTGCTCACCACGCCGCTGGGCAAGGCCGACCTGCTCTTCGGTTACGGCATCGCGTTCGGGCTCGCCGGGGCGGTGCAGGCGGCCGTCGCCTCCGCCGTCGCGTACTGGGTCTTCGACCTGGACACCGCCGGCAGCTCCGGGCTCGTGATCATGATCGCCGCGCTGAACGCGGTGCTCGCGGTCGCGCTCGGGCTGTTCTGCAGCGCCTTCGCCCGCACCGAGTTCCAGGCCGTACAGTTCATGCCGGTCGTGGTCGCCCCCCAGCTGCTGCTCTGCGGGCTCTTCGTGCCCCGCGACGAGATGGCCGGCTGGCTCCAGGCGATCAGCGACGCGCTGCCGCTGTCGTACGCCGTCGAGGCGTTGCAGGAGGTCGGCGCGCACGCCGAGCCGACCGCGACGATGTGGCGGGACGTGACGGTGGTGGCCGGCGCGGCGGTGCTCGCGCTGGTGCTCGCGGCGGCGACGCTGCGGCGGCGCAGCGGCTGACGCGGCGACAGCCGGCGGCTGACACGGGCGTCACGCGGCCGCCGGCACGGCGGCGGAGCGGCGCGGGCCGCCGGCACGGCGGCGGAGCGGCGCGGGCCGCCGGCACGGCGGCGGAGCGGCGCGGGACGGCGGCACGACGGACACGGAGCGAAGGGCGGCGATGGCACGACGGACCGGCCGGCGACCCGGCAACCCGGGCACGCGGGAGGCGATCCTCGAGGCGGCACGGGCGGCGTTCGCCGAACGAGGGTTCGACGCGGCCTCCATCCGGACCATCGCCGCCGGCGCCGGGGTCGACCCCGCGCTGGTGCACCACTACTTCGGGAGCAAGGACCAGCTCTTCCTGGCCGCGATGCAGGCGCCGGTGGACCCCCGGGAGCTGCTGCCGGGGGTGGTCGCCGGCGACCGGGACGGCATCGGTGAGCGGCTGGTCCGCACCTTCCTCGGGGTCTGGGACTCCCCCGCCAGCACGGCGGGCGTGGCGCTGCTGCGCTCGGCGGTGAGCAACGAGTGGACCGCCCGACTGCTCCGGGAGTTCGTGGTGACCCAGGTGCTGCGCCGGGTGCTGGAGCACCTCGACGTCGACCCGGCCGAGCTGCCGCTGCGCGGGTCGCTGGTGGCCACCCAGTTGGTCGGGCTCGCGATGATGCGGTACGTGATCCGCCTGGAGCCGGTGGCCTCCGCCGCCCCGGAGACCCTGGTCGCCATGGTCGGTCCCACGATCCAGCGCTACCTCACCGGCGACCTGCCGGCCGCGCCGGAGGGTGCCGCCTCCCGCTGACCCGGTGTGGCCGGCCGGATCGACGTCGATGGCCGGGGCGGGGTGCGCCGGTCGTCGCCGGGGCGGCGCCGACGCACCCCCGGGCGCGCTAGTCGCCCAGCGAGTTGTACGCCCGCGCCGTCACCCGCACCCGGCCCCGCACGTCCCGGCGCGCCGGCCACGAGATCTCCACCCGCCGCGACTCCCCCGGCAGGAGCCAGAAGTAGTTGTCGTCGTACCGGGCCGGCAGGACCCGCTCGCCGTCGGCGTCGCGGACGCCCAGCCGAACCAGGGCGGCTACCGTGTCGCCTCCGTTGCGGACCGTCGTGGTGACCGTGGCACGCCCGTCGGCCGTACGGACGGCGCCGGTCGTCGTCGACAGTCGCGTGCGCGCCAGGTCGTTGAGCGCCCGCATCTCCTGCGCCTGCCCGTACCGCCAGTAGGTGTTCCGGGAGAGCAGCCGGCCTCGGCGGTCGCGCAGTTCCAGGCGGACGAGGTGCAGCCCCGCGCCGTCGGCCGCGGCCACCGTGAACGCCGGCGTGGTGGACGACGGCGCGACGTCCAGCCGCTGGCTCTGGGGCGTGCCGAGCAGCCGCCCGCGCAGGTCGTAACGCCGGGCGGTGACGGCGACGCCGGTGAGCGCCGTCGTGGTGTGGTTGACGGCCCGGACGCGCCACGTGCCGGGGTCGGCCTGGACGTGCAGCGGCTCGCAGCCCTTGCGGGCACCGAAGTAGGCGCCGTTCACGTCGAGGTCGTAGTCGTACGTCTGCCAGACCGTGCTGTGCCACGCCGGGTGCGACATCCACAGCAGCAGCCCCGTGGCGTCCTGCCACAGGTTGGCGTTCCACGCCTCGAACATCGCGCGGTGACTCTCGTAGTTGACGAACTGCGCCCGGGTCGCGAACTCGTCGAGGGACGCGGACTCGCCGAGCCGCGCGTCGATCGCCTCCTGGTACGTGCCGACCCGCTGGTTGCCGACGGTCGACCAGTCGTGGTGGTTCCAGACCACCCCCGGCGGCCACTCCGGCGCGTCGCCGACGAGGTTGCGCATGCTCTCGACGACCGACACCACCGGCATGCCGATCTCGGTGTGGAAGCCGAAGGAGTCGGCCTCGTAGATGGTCTTGTCGACGTACGTCGCGGGGTCGACCCAGTGGTAGGGCCCGCGTCCGCTCACGATCCCGCTCGCGGAGTTGGGGATGTAGAGGATCTCCGGGTGCTCGGTGGCCACGGCGTGCTTGAGGCCGGCGTCGACGAGCGGCGGCGGGTCCCCCTCGTTGGCGCCGCACCACACCACGATGCTCGGGTGGTGGCGGTAGCGCCGGATCGTGTCGGCGGCGATGTCGACGTAGCCGGGCGGGTCGGGCAGGAACTGACCGGCCTGCCAGAAGTCGTTCCACACGAGGATGCCCTGCTCGTCGCAGGCGCGGTAGAGCTCGTCGCGGTTGCTGCTGCCGAGCCAGTTGCGGATCATCGTGAAGTTCATGTCGCGGTGCATCTCGACCGTGTCGGCGATCCGGTCGGGCAGCACCCGGCGCAGCAACTCGTCCCAGCCCCAGTTGCCGCCGCGGGCGAAGACCGGCACGCCGTTCACACTGATCTTCAGCTCGGTGATCTTGTTGCTGACCGACTTCACGTCGGTCCACCGCTGGCCGTCGTCGGAGACCTGGATGACGAAGTCCCGGGCGTACGCCTGCTCCCAGACGATGGTGACCTGGTCGAAGGCGACGGCCCTGCCGAGGTCGACCTGGATCCACTGGCCGTCGGCGTACTTCGAGGCCCAGCGGGTGCGGGGGTTGCCGTCGACGGCCCGCTCGGGGCCGTTCGAGTCGCCGTCGGAGGACGACGCGGTCGCGGTGGCGTGCAGAGCGAGGTCGACGTCCGGCTCGGCCTGGCGCCCCACGGCGAGCGTCCACATCGACACGCCCCACGAGGTGGCCCGGGCGCCGGCCTGGATCCGCACGTGCCGGGCGGTGCGCTCGGGGAACGTCTCGACCTGGGTGGCCCGGCTGCCCAGCGGCGTCTCGTTGCTGACCGACCTGACGTCCGTCCAGGCGTCGCCGTCGTCGGAGACCTGGACGCGGTAGTCCAGCGCGTACGCCTGCTCCCACACGATGGTCACCCGGTCGAAGTCGACCGCCGCGCCCAGGTCGACCTGGATCCACTGCCCGTCGGCGTACTCCGAGGCCCATCGGGTCGCCGGGTCGCCGTCGACGGCCTTGGCGGGGACGTTGGTGTCGTTCTCCGAGCCGGAGGCGGTGGCGGTGCGCCCCCGGGCGAGGTTCGGGCCGTCGCCGTCGGAGACCGACAGGGACCACATCGAGACACCCCAGCCGGTCGCGCGCTGGCCGGCCTGGATGCGGACGTGCCGGGCGCGCCGTCGGTCGAAGGTGACGGTCTGGGTCGCGGCGCCGTCGACGAAGTCGAGCGGGGGCGTGCCGGGCGGGGAGATCTGGACGGGCTGGTGCCAGTCGTACCCGAACTCGCGGATGCCGAAGCGGACGGCGCGCCGGTCGCTGACCTGGCGGCCGGCGGTGGCGGTGAGGGTCAGGTCGTACAGGTGGGGGTCACCGTAGCCGTTGGGCCACCAGAGGCGGGGGTTGCGTACCCGCAGCGCGGGGAAGCGCTCGGGCGTGAACTCGACGGTCGTCTCCCCGCCCGCCGGAACGGTCACCGTCGAGGCGACCTCGACCTTGTCGAACGCCGCGCGCACGGTCACGGTGGTGGGGATGGCGGCCACGTTGCGCACCGGCACGGCGATGGTGACCTCGGCGGTGCCGACGTCCGGCAGGTCCGGCAGGGTGGTGCGGACGTACGGGTCACCGAGGACGGCCGCGCCGGTGCTGCGCAGCCGGACGTGGTCCCAGATCCCGGTGACCCGGTCGCGCACGGCGGGCATCCAGTCCCAGCCGGACACGGCGAGGTAGGTGGGCGCGTCCAGGTAGTGGTGGGCGGACTGGAGGAAGGTGCGCCCGTCCGGGCCCTTGTCGCCCGGGGTACCGGGGTGCGGCATCGGGGTGACCTGGACGGCGACGACATGTTCGTCGTGGCCCGCGAGGGCGCGGGTGATGTCGAGGGCCGCCCGGGCGAACGGGTGCTTGACGCCGCCGACCCGTGACCCGTTGACCCAGACGGCGGCCTCGTGGTTGATGCCGTCGAACTCGAGCCAGATGTGCCGGCCCGGCGAGGTGTCCAGGCCGCGCGGCAGGCGCAGCGCCCGCCGGTACCACCAGGAGTGCCGGGAGAGCGCCTCGGGGATCCGCATGTTGTTGAAGCCGGAGACCGGGTCCGGCAGGTGGCCCCGCTCGACGAGCGTGCCCAGCACCGTGCCGGGGACGGTGGCGGGCAGCCAGTCCCGTACGTCCACCCCGGCGCGCGACAGGGCCGCGCCGTCGCCGGTGCCCGCGAAGTCGTCCATGGTCAGCGACCAGCCGGACTCCAGCGGCACCGTGCCGTCGGCGGCCACGGCGAGTGCGGGGGCGGGCCGCGTGTTGCCCCCCTCCCAACTGGTCCAGCCGTGCGCGCGCGGCCTCTGGCCGAGCGCCGTGCCGTAGACCTGGAAGCCGTTGAGGCCCAGGGGGTTGCTGTTCGACCGCTCGGTGGCCGTCATCCGGATCCAGCGGGCGGTCACCGGCTCCGGTAGCCGGATCGCCTGGACGCCACCCCGGCCGTCGCTGGTCTCGTGGACCGTCCGCCAGGCCTGCCCGTCGGAGGAGACCTCGAGCCGGTACGCGAGCGCGGCGCTGGAGAGGATCTCGTCGCCGTCGGTGTCGGTGTAGTTGCCGTCGAACGGCCCGTCGGCGAGCGTGGCCTCGAAGACCAGGGTCACCGCCTCGATCCGGCACGGGCCCTGGAGGTCGACGGAGATCCACTGTGGGTCCCCGGCGGCCGCCCGCCAGCCGCTGCCGCGCACCCCGACCTGGGGCAGCCCGTCCACGGCGAACGATCCGGGCGTCGGCGCGTAGTCCGTGGAGGAGACGGTCACCGGCCGGTACCGGGCCAGGTCGGTGCCGTCCGGCGCGGGCGGGGGCGCGGCGGCCGCGGCGTGCGCGGTGCCCGGCAGGGCCGCGGTCACGCCGAACGAGGCGAGCAGGGTCGCGCTCGTGGACAGGAAGGTTCGCCGCGACATGGACGAGGACTGGGACATCGTGCCTCCCGGGCTGACAACGTTGTCAGATCCTCGCGATCTCCGATCATCCGTGTCAAGGCTCCGTTTCCGGCGTGATCTTCCGGTCACCGGCGAGCGGTAGGATTCCGCAGGTGAGCATCGTTCCCGGCCGCACGAGGCGACCCACCATGGTGGACGTCGCCGCCCTGGCCGGGGTGAGCGTCAAGACGGTCTCGCGGGTCGTCAACAACGCCCCGTACGTGCAGCCGGAGGTGGCGCGGCGAGTCCTCGCCGCCGTCGCCGAGCTGGGCTTCCGCCGTAACCACCTGGCCAGCTCGTTGCGTTCCGGCCAGGCCACGGCCACCATCGGTCTGCTCATCGAGGAGATAGCCAACCCGTTCTACGCGACCATCGCCGGCGCCGTGGCGGAGGTCGCCTCGGAGCACGACACGATGCTGCTCATCGCCAGCTCCGAGGAGAACCCGGCCCGCGAGCAGCAGCTGCTGCGCGACCTGTGCGCCCGGCGGGTGGACGGGCTGCTCGTCGTCCCGGCCGGCGACGACCACTCGTTCCTGCGCGGCGAGGTGGAGCTCGGCACCCCGGCGGTGTTCCTGGACCGGCCGGCCGGTGGCCTGCCGGCCGACACCGTCCTGCTGGACAACCGCGGGGGCGCCCGCGCCGGCGTCCGTCGGCTCGTCGAGTCCGGGCACGAGCGGGTCGCGATCCTCCTCGACGCGACCACCGTCTACACCATGCGCGAGCGACTGGCCGGCGCACGGGACGCGCTCACCGCGGCCGGGGTGGCCGACGACCGCCTGATCCGCTACGGCATCCGGGATCCCGCCTCCGCCGCCCGGGTCGTCGGTGAGTTGCTGGACCAGCCCGACCCGCCGACCGCCTTCTTCAGCCTCAACAACCGGATCTCGCTGGGGGCGGTGGAGGAGCTGCACCGCCGCGGCAGCGACGCCGCGCTGCTCGGATTCGACGACTTCGATCTGGCCCGGCTGCTGCCGTACCCGTTCACCGTGGTCGCGTACGACACCCGCGCGCTCGCCCGTACCGCCGCCGAGCTGCTGTTCCGCCGGATCGAGGGCGACACCTCCGCGCCGCGCAGCCTGCTGGTCCCCACGGAGCTGGTCGAGCGCGGCCTCCCCCGCCGCTGACGCGTCGCCGCCCGGGGCGGCTATCCGGCGGCGGCGCGGGGGCAGATCATCGGGTGCAGCAGGCGGACCAACTCGGCGTGGTCGGCCACCGGCGCCGGGAAGGACAGCCGGACCTGCCGCCCCGCGCCCGGTCGCCCGAGCGCGACGACCAGGCCGTACCGGTCGATCCGGACCACCCGGGGCGCGTCGCCGTCCTCGCCGAGGCCGAGTCGCCGGCGCAGGTACCGCGCCACCTCGGGGCCGTGATGGTCGGCCAGGTCGGCCAGCAGCTCCGCCTCGACGTGGTGCAGCGGATCGGGCTCGGCCTCGGCGTACACCTCCGGGTCGATCCGGCGGGTCGACGTGCCGCGCTCCCAGCGGGCCTCGGCCACCTCGAAACGGAAGAGCCGGAACCGGCGGCCCAGGTCGAGCAGGTCGCCGGTCGGGTCCACGGCCGCGAAGTCCAGCGCCGCCCGTCGGGCCTCGTCGCCGCGCAGCTCCGCCGCCCACCCGGACACCCAGGCCCGACCGAGCGTGGGCGCGCCGGCCCGGGGCGGCAAATCGAGCACGTCCAGGACGATCGCCACGTCCTCCTCGTCCTGCGCGGGCAGCAGCGCCGCGGCCAGGTCGCTGACCACCGGCACGAGCAGCAGCACCCGCCCGTCCGGGTCGGTGACGTGGCGGACGTGGTGCGGGCCGGGTCGGTGCGCCAGGTGGACGAGGCCGGGAAGCCGGCCCGCGACGAGGGTACGGACGGTCTCCGCGGGGCTGGGCCGCATGGCACGACCTCCTTAGTAGGTTAGGCTTACCTAAGTAGCACCCTAGAGCACCCGATCGGAGACGTCCACGTGAACCACCCGCGGCCCAAGGCCCGACTCTCCCGCGCCCTCGGCGTTCCCCTCACCGCCAAGTGCGTCCGGTACGTCGAACGCCGTCCCTTCCCGCCCGGCGTGCACGGGCGGCAGCGCCGCAAGACCTCGGACTACCAGGTGCGCCTGCTGGAGAAGCAGCGCCTGCGCCACCAGTACAACGTCAGCGAGACCCAGCTGCGCCGCACGTTCGACGAGGCGGCCCGGGGCACCGGCAAGACCGGCGAGCGCCTCGTCACGCTCCTGGAGCGCCGCCTCGACGCCGTGGTGCACCGCGCCGGCCTGGCACGCAGCATCTACCAGGCCCGGCAGCTGGTCGGCCACGGCCACATCACCGTCGACGGCCGGAAGGTCGACCGCCCGTCCTACCGGCTGCGCCCGGGCCAGGTGGTCGGGGTCCGCGAGCGTAGCCGGGAGCGGCTGCCGTTCCAGCTCGCCGCCGCCGGCGCGAACCGGGGCGAGGGCCCGGGCCGGCCGTACCTGTCGGTGGACCTCACCGGGCTGCGGGCGACCCTGCTGCGCGAGCCGGCCCGGCACGAGGTGCCGGTGATCTGCGACGAGCAGCTCGTCGTGGAGTACTACTCCCGCTGACCCCTCAGGGAGCGGTCAGCGGGTCTGCTCCAGCCAGGAGGCGTAGAGCAGGCCGTACGTGGACTCGGGGTCGCGCACCAGCTCGTCGTGCGGGCCGCGCTGCACGATCCGCCCCCGGTCCACCACGATCACCTCGTCGGCGGCCTGGGCGGTGGAGAGCCGGTGCGCGATGGCGAGCGTGGTCCGGCCCCCGGTGACCGCGTCCAGGGTGCGTTGCAGGCGCACCTCGGTGGCCGGGTCGACGGCGCTGGTCGCCTCGTCGAGCACCAGCAGGTCCGGGTCGGCCACGTACGCGCGGGCCAGCGCCACCAGCTGCCGCTCCCCGACGCTCAGCGCCTCGCCGCGCTCCCCCACCGGGGTGTCCAGCCCGGCGGGCAGCCCCTCCAGCCAGTCGGCGAGCCCCAGCTCCGTGAACGCCGCGAGCAGCTGCTCGTCGGTCAGCTCCGGGCGGCCGAACCGGACGTTCTCCCCCACGGTGGCGTCGAAGAGGAAGCCGTCCTGCGGCACCATGACCACCCGCGAGCGCAGCGAGGCGAACCGGACCTCGTCCAGCGGCACACCGGAGAGCAGCACCGCGCCGGAGGTCGGGTCCATCAGGCGGGTGAGCAGCTTCGCGAAGGTCGTCTTGCCGCTGCCGGTCTCACCGACCACCGCCACCCGGCTCTTCGCCGGGATCTCCACCTCGATGTCGTGCAGCACCGGCGGGCCGCCCGGGTAGGCGAAGCCCACCCCGGCGAAACGGATGTCGAGCGGGCCGGGCGGCAGCTCCCGCCCCTGCTCGCCGGGGTCGGCCACGTCCGGCGCCACGTCCAGCACGTCCAACACCCGCCGCCACCCGGCGATGGCGTTCTGCGCCTCGTTCAGCACCTCGGTGGCGATCTGCACCGGCTGGATGAAGAGGGTGACCAGGAAGAGGAACGCGGTCAGCTGCCCGATCGACAGGGTGCCGTCGACACCGAGGGTCACGCCCAGCACCACCACGCCGGCCAGCGCCAGCCCGGCCGCCAACTCGCCGACCGAGCTGCCCATGATGCTGATCCGGATCGCCCGCTGCTGCGCCTGACGCTGCCCGTCGATCGCCTCGTCCAGCCGGCGGGCCGTACGGCCCGCGATGCCGTAGGCCCGGATCACCGGGGCGCCGACCACGCTCTCCGCCACCGCGCCGAGCAGCGCGCCGGTGCGCTGGCGCACCCTGCCGTACGCCGCGCCGAGGCGGCGCTGGAGCAACCGGATCACGAAGACCGCGGGCAGGAAGGCCACGAACACCATGAGGGTCAGCTGCCAGGAGTACGCCAGCATCACGATCGTGGTGACCACGAGCTGACCCAGGTTGACCAGCAGGATCACGCCGCCCCACTGGAGGAACTGGGTGATCTGGTCCACGTCGCTGGTCACCCGGGAGACCAGCGAGCCACGGCGCTCGGACTGCTGGTGCAGCATCGACAGGTCGTGCACGTGGCGGAAGGCCCGGGTCCGTACGCCCGCGAGGGCCGTCTCGCTCACCGTGAACAGCCGGCGCATCATGAGGTAGCCGCAGAGGGTGGTCACCACGAGGATGGCCGCGGCGGCGGCCACCACCGTCCAGACCACGTCCAGGTCCAGCCCGCCCACAATGCCGTTGTCGATGCCCTGCTGCACCGCCACCGGCACGGCCACCCGGCCCACCATGTAGACCAGGGCCAGGGCCAGCGTGCCGATCAGCCCGGTGCGCAGCTCCGGGGAGAGCGCCAGGCCGCGCCGCAGCGTCCGCCAGGTGCTCTCGGTCTGCTCGGCCTCCGGCCGCGTCGTCGCACCACTCGCGCTCACCGGTCCACCTCGATCTCCAGGCCCGACAGCAGCGGGTCGGTGCCCTCGTCGTACGGCTGCTCCTGGGCGCGCTCCACCTCGGCCTGCTCGTACGCGGTGACCAGGTCGGCGTAGCCGGGCACGGTGGCGAGCAGCTCGGTGTGGGTGCCCCGGGCCACCACCCGCCCGCGCTCGACGTAGATCACCTCGTCGGCCAGCGCGATGGTGGCGCGGCGGTAGGCCACCACCAGGATCGACGCCGGGGGCGTGCCGGGTCGGTCGGCGGCACGCAGCCCGGCCAGGATGGCCGCCTCCACCCGGGGGTCGACGGCGCTGGTGGCGTCGTCGAGCACCAGCAGCCGTGGCCGCCCGGCGAGGGCCCGGGCCAGGGTCAGCCGCTGCCGCTGGCCGCCGGAGAGCGAGGTGCCCCGCTCGCCGACCATCGTGTCGAGCCCGTCGGACAGCGCCGCGACGAAGCCGTCCGCCTCGGCGAGCCGCAACGCCGCCCAGACGTCGTCGTCACCGATGCCCGGCCGGTCCAGGGTGATGTTGGCCCGCACCGTGTCGTCGAAGATGAACGGCACCTGGGCGACCAGCGCCGCGGTGCGGGACAGGGACCCGGCGGTGAGGTCGCGGACGTCCACCCCGTCCAGCGTGACGGTGCCCGAGCGCGGGTCGACCAGCCGGACGGCGAGGGACGCGATGGTCGACTTGCCGGAACCGGTCGGGCCGACCAGCGCGACCGTCTTCCCGGCGGGCACCGTGAAGGTGACCTCACCGAGCACCTCGGTGCCCGGCAGGTGCGCCTCGGCCGGCTCGTACGCGAACGAGACGTCGGAGAAGGCGAGCGTGGCCGGCGCCGGGTCGGCCGGGTCGAGCTCGCGGTCGCCGTAGGGCATCTCGCCGGTGGCGTCGAGCACCCGACGGACCCGGTCCCAGCCGGCGACGCTGCGCGGCAGCTCGGCGAGCACCCAGCCGATCGCGCGCACCGGGAAGGCCAGCACGGTGAAGAGGAAGGCCACGCTGACCAGCTCGGCGACGCCGATCGCACCCTGCCGGAGCCGGAGCGCGCCGACCACCAGCACGGCGAGGGTGCCGAGGCTGGGCAGGGTCTCCAGCATCGGGTCGAAGACGCCGCGCAGGCGACCGACGGAGATCAGCGCGTCCCGCAACTCACCGGCCCGCCCGGCGAACCGGGCGGTCTCCTGCGCCTCGCGGCCCATGGTCTTGACCACCAGCGCGCCGTCGAAGCTCTCGTGGGCGATGCCGCTGACCTCGGCCCGCAGCCGCTGGGCGCGGGCCTGCCGCGGCGCCATCCGGCGGGAGTAGACCACGTTCAGCGCGAACAGGGCCGGGAAGACCGCGAGCCCGACCAGGGCCAGCGCCCAGTCGGTGGCGAAGAGCGACCCGACCGCGCCGACCAGCATGACCAGGGTGCCCACCGCGAACGGCAGCGGCGCGATCGGGTACCAGGCGGCCTCCACGTCGGAGTTCGCGTTGGACAGCAGGGTGCCGGTGGCGTTGCGGTGGTGCCAGGCCAGCGGCAGCTCCAGGTAGCGCCGGGTGACCCGGCGGCGGTACGCCGCCTGGAGCCGGTACTGCATGTAGCCCGCGCCGAGCCGGCGGCCGAAGATGCCGACCACCCGCAGCACGCTGATCCCGAACAGCGCCGCCGCGGCCAGGGCGAGCGTGCCCGCCGCGACCGAGCCGCGTTCGATGGCCGGGACGACCACGTCGCCGACCACCGTGCCCACCACGTACGCGCTGGCGATCACCATGGACCCGAACAGCACGCTCCCGGCCACGGCGACCGTGAAGATGCGCGGCTGCTCGCGGATCGCCCGCCCGAGGACCGCCAACCCCCGACCGAGCACGTCCCGACTTGTTCCGCTCGCCACGCTCTCCCCCGCCGTAAGTTGCAATTATCTCCCCTATCCTTACCGGTCGCGGGGCGCCCCCGCCGTCCGCCCGGATATGTCGGCGGTCACGTGACCCGCGCGGGCGAACCGGCCCGGCCGGAAGGGTCTCCGACACCCCGACCCGGCACGCCGCCGGCACTCCGGCGGACGTTCACGGGCCTACCATCGTGGCCATGCCCCGGTACGCCCGAGCCGAGCGCGAGGCGCTGGCCGATCTCCTGCTGACCGTCGGCCCGGACGCGCCCACCGTGGCCGAGGGCTGGTCGACCCGTGACCTCGCCGCCCACCTGGTGGTGCGCGAGCGCCGCCCGGACGCCGCCGGCGGCATCCTGCTCGCGCCGTTGCGCGGGTACGCCGAGCGGGTCCGCCTGCGGATCGCCGCGCAGCCCTTCGCCGACCTGGTGGCCCAGGTGCGCCGCCCGCCGCCGTGGAGCCCCGTGAGCAACCCGCTCACCGACGAGGTGGCCAACGTGATGGAGTTCTTCATCCACCACGAGGACGTGCGCCGGGGTGGCCCGGGCTGGTCGCCCCGGGAGCTGCCGGCCGGGCTGCGGTCGGCGCTCTGGCGGCGGGCCGGCACGCTGGCCCGGCTGGCGCTGCGCCGCTTTCCCGCCGACGTCTACGTGCAGGCGCCGGGCCACGGCGAGGTCTCCGTCGGCCGGGGCGGCGATCCGGTGCGGCTGGTCGCGTCGCCCGGCGAGCTGGTGCTGTTCCTCACCGGCCGGCAGCGGGTGGCGCGGGTGCAGTTGGACGGGCCCGCGGCGACGGTGCAGCGGCTCCGCGTCGCCAACCTGGGGTTATAACTGCGTGTACATAAACGGTCACTCACCGACAGTTCCGCAATGTGCACCCAGCGAACGGCACCGATCCCTTCTCCCGTAGGCTTTCCCGGTCGTCCCGCACGGGAACGGCGCGACTGGGGGCACCATGCGGACCTTCGCGGTCTCGGCGCTGCGGGAACCCCCCTTCCCCGCACGGCGCCACGACAGCACCGATCTGCTCGCGGGGGAGAGCACAGCCTGGGCGCAGAGCTTCGGCCTGATCGGTTCCGGTCACCGGCTGACCCGGCTGCGCCGGGCCGACGCCGCCGGGCTGGCCGGGCGCGCGGTGCCGGACGGCCCGGTCGACCGGTTGCGCCTGCTGACCGACCTGATCTCCTGGCTCTTCGTGATGGACGACGCCTGCGACGAGGACGGCCTCGGCGGCGCGCCCACCCGGTTGGCGCCGGTCGTCGCGGGCCTGCTCGACGTCCTGGACGGTCACGGTGACGGCGCCGCACCGGAGGTCGCGGGGCCGCTCGGCGCCGCGCTGCACGACCTCTGCCACCGGGTCCGCGCGCACGGTCGGCCCGCCCTGCTGCTGCGCTTCGTCAGCCGGGTGCGGGACTACCTCCTCGCGCTGCTGTGGGAGGCGAGCAACCGGGAGCACGGGCGGGCGCCCGGTGTCGCCGAGTACGTCCAGATGCGCCGGCACACCGGTGGCGTGCACCCGAGCTTCGCGCTGACCGACCTCGCCCTGGACGGGCTGCCCGGAGCCGCGGTGCGGACCCATCCGGCCCTGGTCACGGTGGACACGCTCGCCGCGGATCTGGTCTGCTGGTGCAACGACGTCTTCTCCTACGCCAAGGAGCGCTCCGCGCCGGACGGACACAATCTGGTCACGGTGATCGCCCGCGAGTCCGGCCAGGACGAGGCCGGCGCGCTGCGGGCCGCGGCGGAGCGGTTCAACGACACGATGTCGGCGTACCTGGAGGCGGAGGCGCAGGTGCTGGCGGTGGCCGGGCCCGAGGCCGAGGCCGTACTCACCGCCCGGCGCAACTGGATCCGGGCCACCTATGACTGGTCACTGGTCGCCGCGCGGTACGCCTGAGCGACCGTTCCGGCAGGTGAGACCCGGACTCTCGGACGATCACCGGGGCTAGCCGAGGCGCGGCGGCAGGCAATACCCTTCGGTAACCACCGACGTGACGACCGTCACGCCACACCCCCGAAGGCGGCACAGCGATGTCTCTCGATGTACCGTACCGTTCCATCCCGGACATGTTCCTCAAGCGCGTGGCGGCCACCCCCGACCGCCAGGCTTTCGCCCACCCCGCCGCCGACGACTCCGGCCCCGTCTGGCTGACCTGGGCCCAGATGGGGCAGCGGGCCAGGGCGATCGCCGCCGGGCTGCACGGCCTCGGCGTGGGCCTGGAGGACCCGGTGGCCATCCTGGCGAACACCCGGATCGAGTGGGTGCTCGCGGACCTGGGCATCATGTGCGCCGGCGGTGCGACGACGACCGTCTACCCGACCACCGAGCCGGACGACGCGACGTACATCATCGCCGACTCGGGCTCGCGGGTGCTCTTCGCGGAGAACCCGACCCAGGCCGCCAAGACCGCCGGTGCCACCCTTCCCGCGCTGACCCATGTGGTGCTCTTCGACGGTGCGCCCGACCCGGCCGCCGCCGTCCCCCAGCTCACCCTCGCCGAGCTGGAGGAGCGCGGCGCGCGGGCGCTCGCCGCCGAGCCCGACCTGATCGACATGATCGTCGCCGGGATCGGCCCGGACCACCTCGCCACGCTGATCTACACGTCGGGCACCACCGGCCGGCCGAAGGGCGTCGAGCTGCTGCACGGCGGCTGGTGTTGGGAGGGCGTCGCGCAGGCCAACCTGGGGCTGCTGCGCGAGGACGACCTGCAGTACCTCTGGCTGCCGCTGTCGCACTCGTTCGGCAAGACCCTGCTCTGCGGCGCCACCCACGTCGGCCTGCCCACGTACGTCGACGGCCGGGTGGACAAGCTCGTCGACCTGCTCGGCGTGATCCGCCCGACGCTGATGTGCGGCGCGCCGCGCATCTTCGAGAAGGTCTACAACAAGGCGGTGACCAACGCGCAGGCCGGCGGCGGCGCGAAGGCGAAGATCTTCGCCTGGGCCGTCGGGGTCGGCAAGGAGAAGGTCGCCCTCGAACAGGCCGGCAAGCCGCTCCCGGCCGGGCTGAAGCTGCGCTACCGGGTGGCCGAGAAGCTGGTGTTCAGCAAGCTCCAGGCCCGCCTCGGCGGACGGATCCGGGTGCTGGTCTCGGGCGCCGCGCCGCTCAGCCCGGAGATCGCGACGTTCTTCGCCGCCGCCAACCTGCCGATCTCGGAGGGCTACGGGCTGACCGAGACCAGCGCCGGCAACTTCGTCAACCCGCCCGACGGGCTGCGGATCGGCACCGTGGGCAAGGCCATGGGCGACCTGGAGTGCCGCATCGACGCCGACGGCGAGATCCTGGTGCGCGGACGCCCGGTGATGCGCGGCTACCACAACCTGCCGGAGGAGACCGCGGCGGCGTTCACCGAGGACGGCTTCTTCCGCACCGGCGACATCGGCACCCTGGACGACCAGGGCTACCTGAAGATCACCGACCGGAAGAAGGACCTGGTCAAGACGTCCGGCGGCAAGTACATCGCCCCGTCGCACATCGAGGGCATGTTCAAGGCCATCTGCCCCTACACCTCGCAGGCCGTGGTGATCGGTCAGGCCCGCAACTACTGCACGATGCTCGTGACCCTCGACCCGGACGCGATCAACGGCTGGGCCGCCGGCACCGAGCTGGCCGGCCGGAGCTACCCGGAGATCGTGTCGTCGCCGCAGGCGCAGGCCATGGTCGAGGAGTACGTCGCCGAGCTCAACAGCAAGCTCAACCGGTGGGAGACCATCAAGAAGGTCACCATCCTGCCGCGTGACCTCACCATCGAGCACGGCGAGATCACCCCGTCGCTGAAGATCAAGCGGCGCGGGGTGGAGACCAACTTCGCCGCCGAGATCGACAAGATGTACGAGGGCACGCTCGCCGAGCTCTGAGACGCCGCTGCCCGGCCCCGTACCGCTCCCAGGCGGGGCCGGCGGCGGACCTCGTGGGCACTGCGCTCGGCGAGCCGGTGCACCGCCGTGGGTCCGCCGCTCTCCCGGCCCGCGACCGGGTCAGGCGATGACCGCCGGCTCCCGCCACTGCGGGCGGGCGGCCCGGTCCAGGTCGTACCGCACCGCCGCGATCCGGCCGACCGCCTCCACCAGGTCCGCCACCGGCAGGGTGAAGGGCAGGCGCAGGAACCGCTCGAGCGTGCCGTCCAGCCCGAACCGGGGGCCCGGCGCCAGTCGCACGCCGACCTCCTCCGTGGCCCGGGCGAGCGCGCTGGAGATCGGCCCGTCCAGCTCCACCCAGAGGGTCACCCCGCCGCGCGGCACGGTCACCCGCCAGTCCGGCAGCCGCTCGGCGAGCGCGTCGAGCAGGGCGTCGCGCTGGGCGGTGAGCTGCACCCGGCGGGCCGCGGCGATGGCCGGTCCGTCGGCCAACAGGTGCACCGCGACCAGTTGGTCGAGCACCGGGCTCGCCATGTCGACCCCCACGCGCGCCGCGGCCAGGCGCTGCACCTGGGGCGCGGACGCGCGGATCCAGCCGATCCGCAGGCCGCCCCAGTAGGGCTTGCTCATCCCGCCGATGGAGACCACCCGGGAGTGCCGGTCGAAGGCCGCGACCGGCGGCGGCAGCGGTGTGCCGTCCAGCGGCAGGTCCACGAAGGACTCGTCGATCACCAGGTCCGTGCCCGCGGCGTGGGCCGAGGCCACCATCCGCTCGCGCAGCTCGGCCGGCATCAGGTGACCGGTGGGGTTCTGGAACTCGGGAATCAGGTACGCCAGCTTCGGCCGCCCCTGCCGGATGCTCCCGAGCAGCAGGTCCCCGTCCCAACCCGCGCCGTCGGTCGCCAGCCCGTGGGTGGTGATGCGGGCCCGGCGGGCGGCGAGCGCGGCGAGCGCGTTCGGATAGGTCGGCGACTCGACCAGGACGCTGGCCCCCGGTGCCAGGCCGAGCCGGAGCACCAGGTCCAGCGCGTGCTGGGTACCGCTGGTGACCATGATCTGGTCCGGCGAGGTGGGCAGGCCCCGTTCGGTGTACCCCTGGGCCACCGCCTCGCGCAGCTCGACGATCCCGGTCGGGTGGTAGCCGGCGCCGCCCAGGTAGCGGGGCAGGTCCTCGGCCGCTGCCCGGGCGGCCGGCACCAGCTCCGGCGGCGCGGCCAGCGCGGCGACCCCCAGATCGATCATGTTGACGTCGTCCAGCGGGGTCCACAGCCCGGAGCTGGCGACCCGGTGGGTGCCGGGCAGCCGCGTCCAGCTGCCCGCGCCCCGCCGGCTCGCCAGGTGTCCGGTCTCGCGCAGCTCCCGGTACGCCGCCGTGACCGTCGTCCGGCTGATCTTCAACGCCTCGGCCAGTTCCCGCTCCGCCGGCAGCCGCACGCCCAGCGGCAGCCGGCCGTCGGCGAGCAGCCCGCGGACCGCGCCGGCGAGCGCCGCGTAGTCCGGGCTGCGCCGCCGGCCCGGAAGCGCGTGCCACTGCCCGAGCAGTCGGGCCAATTGCGCCCCACGTACCTGACTCGTCATGGCCACTCCCCGGAGATTGGCTCTATTTATTGGCCAATTGGACCCTAGGGTGGCATGCATGGCAGCGATTGGCAATTTCCGGCACCGTCCGGTCCGCCGGCTGACCCAGCTCTACGTGGGGTTGGCGCTCTACGGCATCAGCATGGCGCTGATGATCCGCTCCGAGCTCGGCCTCAATCCCTGGGACGTGTTCCACCAGGGGCTCTCCGAGCTCACCGGGCTCTCCTTCGGCACCGTGACGATCGCCGTCGGCGCCGTCGTTCTCCTGCTCTGGATCCCGCTGCGGCAGCGGCCCGGCCTCGGCACGGTCAGCAACGTGGTGGTCATCGGGCTCGTCGTGGACGCCACACTGGCCCTGCTGCCGACCGGTGGACCGCTCTGGGCCCGAATCGGCCTGCTCGTCACCGGCATCGTCGCCAACGGCGCGGCCACCGGCCTCTACCTCGGCGCCAGCTTCGGCCCCGGCCCGCGCGACGGGCTGATGACCGGCTTCGTCGCCCGCCGGCCGCAGCGCTCCATCCGGCTCGTCCGGACGGCCATCGAGGTCACCGTGCTCGCGCTGGGCTGGCTGCTCGGCGGCACGGTCGGTATCGGCACCGTGGCGTACGCCCTCGCCATCGGCCCGTTGGCCCAGGTCTTCGTCCCGATGTTCGCCGTGGCGCCGCCGGAGGACGCCGCCACCGGGCGGGCGGCCCCGCAACCGGCGGCCTGAGTCGCCACCAGGGGCCGTCCGGGTCACCGAGCGTCCGGCCGCCGCCACGACGTGACGATGCCGACGGGAGCCGCGGCGGCCGGGTGTTCCCTTCCGCGATCGGCGACGGCATCATCTCTGCATGGGGGAGAACGGATGGCGCTGGAGCGACGCCTGGATCTTCGTGTCGTTGGTCATCGCGAGCGGCGCCGGCCGGCACCGGCGCGCCCCGTCCAGCCGACGCCCCGAGGGCGTACGCCTGGCTGACGTGCTCTCCACGGCCGACCACCTCAACCGCGCCATCCCGCAGCGCGACGAGGTCGAGGCGGCGGTCCGCCGACTGGTCGGGGCCGGGCTGGTCAGCGTCAGCGACGGCTGGTTCCGGATCACCGCCGAGGGCGAGCGGCTCTGGCGCAGCCGACCCAGCGCGGGATTGGCGACCACGGTGGACACGGTGCAGGGGGTGCTGAGCCGGCGGCACACACCCGGGAGCGCCGACTGGACGTTGGACGAGGCCGACCACGCGGCAGCCGTACAGGAGTACCTGGTGCGCTCGATCCCCACGCCCCGTCGCTCACCCGAGGGGCACCCCGGCCGCGACTGACCCACCCGGCCCGGCGGGCGTCAGCCCCGTCGTGGCCCAGTCCCGTCCCCGCGCGGCGCCGTGACGGAGGCCACCGCCGGGCCGCCGGCCGGCGGCCACCGCGCGGGCGGGCGTCAGCGGACCGGGTGCCCCTCCCGGCGCAGCGCGTCCTTGACGTCGGCCACGGTCAGCTCGCCGAAGTGGAAGACGCTGGCGGCGAGCACCGCGTCCGCGCCCGCGTCGATCGCCGGCGGGAAGTGCGCGACCCTCCCCGCGCCGCCACTGGCCACCACGGGCACGTCCACCACCTCGCGGACGGCCCGGATCAGCTCCAGGTCGAAACCGGCCTTCGTGCCGTCGGCGTCCATCGAGTTGACCAGCAGTTCGCCGGCGCCCAGCTCGGCGGCGCGCCGCGCCCACCGCACCGCGTCGAGCCCGGTGCCCCGCCGCCCGCCGTGGGTGGTCACCTCGAAGCCACTGGGAGTCACCCCGGCGGGCGCGCGGCGCACGTCGAGCGAGAGCACCAGCACCTGCCGGCCGAACCGGTCGGCGATCTCGGCGATCAGCTCCGGCCGGGCGATCGCGGCCGTGTTCACCCCGACCTTGTCGGCTCCGGCGCGCAGCAGGGTGTCCACGTCGCCGACGCTGCGGACGCCGCCGCCGACGGTGAGGGGGATGAAGACCGACTCGGCGGTGCGCCGCACGACGTCGAGCATGGTGCCGCGGTCGCTGCTCGAGGCGGTGACGTCGAGGAAGGTGAGCTCGTCCGCGCCCGCCCGGTCGTACGCCGCGGCCAGCTCCACCGGGTCGCCGGCATCACGCAGGTCGAGGAAGTTGACGCCCTTGACCACCCGCCCGGCGTCCACGTCCAGGCAGGGAATCACCCGTACCGCCACCGTCATCCTCCGAGCCTATCCGGCCCCACCCCCGCCACCGCCGGGGTGGGGTCAGAGGCGGACGAGCATCTTGCCGAGGTTCTCGCCGCGGAGCAGGCCGAGGAGGGCGGCCGGGGCGTTCTCGAGCCCGTCGACCACCGTCTCGTCGTACGAGACGCGGCCGTCGCGCAGCCAGCCCGCCATCTCCCGCACGAACTCCTCGCGCAGGCCCCCGTGGTCACCGACCAGGAAGCCACGGAGGGTGAGCCGCTTGCCGATCACCAGCGCCAGGTTGCGCGGCGCGGCCGGTGGCACCTCGTCGTTGTACTGGGCGATCATGCCGCAGATCGCCACCCGGCCGTGCGGTCGCAGCGCCGAGATCGCGGCCTCCAGGTGGTCGCCGCCCACGTTGTCGAAGTAGACGTCGATCCCGTCCGGCGCGGCCGCCCTCAGCGACTCCCGGACCGGGCCGTCGTGGTAGTCGAACGCCGCGTCGAAGCCGAGCGCCGTCAGCCGCTCCACCTTCGCCGGCGAGCCGGCGCTGCCGACCACCCGGGCCGCGCCGCGCAGCTTCGCGATCTGCCCCACCAGGCTGCCGACCGCGCCGGCGGCGGCGGAGACGAAGACCGTCTCCCCCGGCCGCATCCCGGCCACCTCCAGCAGCCCGGCGTACGCGGTGAGCCCGGTCATCCCGAGCACGCTCAGGTACGCGGTCACCGGTGCCAGGCCGGGGTCGACGGCCCGCGCGGAGGCGGCGTCGACCAGGGCGTACTCCCGCCAGCCGAGCCCGTGCAGCACCGTGTCACCGACCGCGAAGCCCCCGGCCTCGCTGGCCACCACCTCACCGACCGCGCCGCCGTCGAGCGGGGCGTCGAGCGCGAACGGCGGCACGTAGGACTTCACGTCGTTCATCCGGCCGCGCATGTAGGGGTCGACCGACATGTACCGGTTGCGGACCAGGAGCTGCCCCGGCCCCGGCTTCGGCAGCTCCGTCTCGACCAGCCGGAAGTTCTCGGCCGCCGGCCAGCCCCGGGGGCGGGACGCCAGGTGGATTTCCCGGTTCACCGCCCCCGTCACGCCGCCGCCCGCACGCTCAGCGCCACGTCGATGTTGCCGCGCGTGGCGTTGGAGTACGGGCACACCTGGTGCGCCTCGGCCACCAGCTGCTCGGCCGCGGCCCGCTCCACGGCGGGCAGGTCGACGACGAGGGTGACGGTCAGGGCGTAACCACCGGCGCCGTTCGGGCCGATGCCCACCTCCCCCTCGACGACGGAGCCGGTGACGTCCGCCTTGCTGCGGCGGGCGACGGCGCGCAGCGCGGAGTGGAAGCAGGCCGCGTAGCCGGCGGCGAAGAGCTGCTCGGGGTTGGCGCCACCGCCCGCGCCGCCCATCTCCTTCGGGATCGCGAGGTCGAGGTCGAGGGTGCCGTCGGAGGTCTGGACGCGGCCGTCGCGGCCGTCACCGGTGGACCGGGCGGACGCGGTGTAGAGCACCTGCATGAGGGGTCACTGCTCCTTCTGTCGGTGGATGGTCTCGGTGACCCGGGTGAGGGTGTCGCGGAGGGCGACGAGTTCCGCCCCGGTGAGCCCGGTGGCCCGGGCGAGCCGGAGCGGCACGTCCTCCACCCGCTGCCGCAGTGCGCGGCCGGCGTCGGTCAGCGCCACCTCGACCCGCCGCTCGTCCCGGGCGGAGCGGCGCCGCAGCACCAGGCCCGCCTCGTCGAGCCGCTTCAGCAGCGGGGAGAGGGTGCCGGAGTCCAGCCGCAGCTCGGCGCCGAGATCGGAGACGGTGACGGGGTCACCGTCGCGCTCCCAGAGGACCAGCAGCACCAGGTACTGCGGATAGGTCAGCCCGACGGCGTCGAGGAGGGGCCGGTAGACGTCGGTCATGGCACGTGACGCCGCGTAGAGCGCGAAGCACACCTGCCGACGCAACGCCAGGTCATCGATCACCCGAGAAAGGTAGCGCACAATTCAATTGCGCGCTACCTTTCTCCGGCGCCGCAGGTCAGCCGACGCAGAGCGGCGCGTCCGGCGGCACGGTCTCGCTGCGTTTCAGCACCACGTGCTCGTCACCGAGTTCACCCCGGTGCGTGATCGGCCTGGTCCCGAACGTGGTGAGGAAGAAATTGATCACGTCGGCCACGACCTTCGGGATCGAGTAGTCCAGGCCGTACCGCAGGATCACCCCGAGCCCGGCGCCCCGGCAGGCGACCAGCGGCGCTCCCGCACCCGAGCCGAGGCTCGCCCCGACGGAGACGCGCAGCGCGGTGTACAACCCGGCGTGGAACCCCACCACCCCGATCCCGACGCTGAACTTGACGTCGTAGGTGACGACCAGGCCGCTCACGCCGATCGAGACACCGGTGATCGAGTTGGTCAGGCTCTTCCGCACGGCGAACCCGCTCGGCGCGATCGGACCCCAGTAGGGACGGTGGTAGCCGTAGCCGATGGTCCCCTTCAGGTCGTACTCGCCGTGCGCCTCCAGACGGCCGTCCCTGGCGCTGAACGCCGTCTTGATCTCCAGCGACTGGCTGACCCGAACCTCGAAGGGCACCCCGAGGATGGTCGCGATCGGGAAGCTGAAGTCCACCGGCAGCACGAGCGACTTGGACAGGTTGCGGGTGTTACCGACCCGGGTCGCCGCCACCACCGACAGGCGCAGGCCCGCGCCGCCGGTGATGCCGAACTCCGCCCGGGTCACGGTGGCGCCCTTGATGGCGAGGTCGAACGTGCCGGTCGGCCGGTTCATCACGAGGCTCACCGAGCCGTTCATCGCGATCTCCCGGTCGTTGTAGTCGAACCGCGCGGTGACGCCGTTGCCACAGCACTCCGTCGACAGGTGCGCGTCGCCGCTGCGCGCCGTCTCCTTGCCGCTCAACCGCGCCGGTGGCGCGGGCGGGCGGGGCCCCGGGGCCGGCGCGCCGACCCGCACGAGCCGCGAGCGGCCGACCGGGGCGCCGCCCACCGCCCCGCCACCGGTGCCGCCGCTCGCGGCCGGCTCGGGCGGCAGGTCCGACACCATCCAGGGCGGAGTGCCGGCCGAGTAGGCGATCGGCCGGTCCAGTGGCACCGGCGCGGCGGTGCGGAAGGTCCCGTCCCGGATCACCTCCGTCAGCTCGACCGGCGCGATGGTGACCGCGAGGTCGCCGCCGTCGCGGCGCACGTCCACCACCCGCCCGACGGCCCGGGAGGTCAGGAACATGACCCTGCCCGGTGCGAGGTCGCCGGCGCGCTGCGCGTCCGGGTCGATCCGCCAGGTGAGGCCGTCGCCGGTGACCCCGCGCACCGCGCCTCCACCGCCGCCGACCAGCACCACGTCCGGCTGGAACGTCACGTCGGGGTGGGGCTGCGGGGCCAGCCCGTACGCGACGGCCGCGGGACCGTACGGGTCGACCGGCCCGCCGTCGGGCCCGCGCCCGCCCTGGCACGCCGCCGTGCCGGCGAGCAGCACGGCCAGCGCGGTCAGGGACGCCAGCGCCCGTACGCGGACCGACCGGCCCACGGCACGCCGGGCCGCGTCGGGACGCGACAGGTCATCGCTCATGACGCACCCGCTCCGCTCAGATCCGGCCGGCCACCGTACGGGCGATCTGCTCCAGCGGCTTCCGGTTCTCCGCCGGGTCGTTCAGCCGGACCAGACGCACCGCCACCCACTGCCCCGACCGGCTGACGAAGGCCGCCTCGAGGCTCACGTACGTCTCGTCGCCGACCCCGGCGAGCGGTCGCAGCTCGTGGCCGAGGTCCCGCTCGATGTCGAGGTACTTCTTCGCGCCGTCACCGACGAAGACCTCCACCTGCGCCGTCGGCCCGGTGACCGGACCCGTGTAGGTGCACGTCTCGCGCACCGGCACGGCGTCGTCCAGCGTGGTGCCGGCGAGCTCCTCGGCCTCCTCCTTGGTGACCAGCGCGCACGCGTCCAGGGCGGCCGGGGCCTGCGTGGTGGGCGAGGGCGCGGCGCTGGTGGCCGGCAGGTCGGGCAGCGGCTCCCCGACCGCGGCCGGCGGTGGATCGTCCTTTCCGGACCCGCACCCGGCGACCGACCCGGCCAGCAGCGGGAGCAGGCCGGCCAGCAGCAGGGCGGCCGGCCGTGGGTGGAGCTGTCTCATCGGGACCTCCGTGGCGGTTCGGTCGGGACAGGGGTCGGACCAGCCGAAACGGATCACGGGGGATCACCCGGCGTCGCCGGGCCCTCCGGCGCCACGATCCACTCGGCCGTGCCCAGCCGGTCCACCCGCCAACCGGCGGCGGCGGCCACCGCGGCCACCGTCTCGGCGTCGGGCCCCTCGACCAGCGCGAGCACCACGTCGTCCGCCGAAATCCGCACGGCACCCCGCAGCCGCGTCGCGCCGGTGGTCAGCGCCCCGACGGTCCCGTCGGCGGACTCTCCCGGAACCCGGTCGTAGCGCTCGAGGACGAAGAGTCGACTGGACATGCGTCGACGCTAGGTCCGCGCGCCGGCAGGGTAATCGGGTGTTTCCCTATCCTTCGACGCGCCCGCCCGGCCCGCCGCCGGTCACCCCGCCACGCCCCACCGGCCACCGGTCACCCCACGACGACCGGCCCGCCGCCGGTCACCCCACGACCGCCCGCCGCCGGTCACCCCGCCACGCCCGGCCGGCCCCCGTTACCCCTGGACGCCCGCGCCACGGGCCATCGCGGCCCCCAGCTCGGCCCGGCTGGTCACCCCGAGCTTGCGGTAGATCCGCGCCAGGTTGGCCTCGACCGTCTTGGGACTGATGAAGAGCGTGTCGGCGATGACGCGATTGGTCCGGCCGGCCGCCGCCAGGCGGGCCACCTCCAGCTCGGTGCCGGTCAGCTGGCGCGGCGCGGTGCGGCCGCCGGTGCGCTCCGCCTCGGCCCGGGCCCGGGCGGCCAGCGCCGCCGCGCCGAGCACGTCGAACTCGGCGGCCGCGGCGGTCAGGGCGTCCCGCGCCTCGCGCCTGCGGCGCATCCGCCGGTACGCGACGCCCGCCACCAGCAGGCAGCGGGCCCGGTCGAGCGGTAGCACGTCGACGGGCACCGCCGCGCGCGCGGCGTCCAGCTCGGCGAGGGCGTCGGACGGGTCCCGGCCGAGCGCGCCGGCGAGCAGCACCCGGCTGCGGGCCAGCCCCAGGGTGGTCCACGGCCGGGGCAGCCGCTGGTGCCGCACCGCCAGCCGGTCGAGCACCGCCTCGGCGGTGGCGAGGTCACCGGCGCCGACGCACGCCTCCAGCCAGTCCGGTTCGAAACGCTGGGCGAGCGGCTCGACCAACCCCACCTCGTCCACCGTGGACGCCAGCACGCCGTAGTGGCGGGCCGCCTCGGGCAGCCGCCCGCCGGTCAGCGCGGCGTAGCCGGCGAGCTGGGCGTGGATCCGCCGTCGCCACCGGTCGTCCAGCTCGGCGGCGCGGCGCAGGCCCTCCTCGGCGATCCGGGTCGCCTCGTCCAGCCGCCCCCGGTACGCCAGCAGCAGCCCCTCCAGCCACTCCACACCGGCCGAGTCGGCCCCGTACTGCTCGCCCAGCTCACGAGCGGCGGCGACGTGCGCCGCGGCGTCCGCCCAGCGCCCCGCGAGCAGCTCCGTCTCGCCGAGGTGGCACAGCAGCTCGTGTTGGGACGGCTCGTCACCGCGGGCGACCGCCCGGTCCAGCAGCCGGTGCAGTCGCTCGCGGGACCGGTCGTGCTCGTCGAGCGACCGCCACCAGATCGCCGGCACCGTCCCGGCCAGCCAGGACGGCTCGTCGCCCTCCGCCGCGAGCGCCCGCTCCAGCAGCTCCGTGCGGGCCGGCAGGCCCGCCCGCACCTCGTTGAAGAACAGCAGCAGCAGCGCCGCGGCGTACACCGGGCGGTCCTCGGGGCTGCCCGCCAGCAGTGCGGCGGCGTGTTCCGCGTTCCGGCGGGCCGGGTCCGGCGCGTCCTCGAACACGCCGAGGTGGGCGTATACGCGCCCGGCCAGCGCCGAGCCCGGCGGGGCGGCGGCCAACGCGCGTTCGGCGACCGCCATGATCGTCTCGGGTGACTCGTCGGCGCTCCACCCGACGACGGCCCGCAGCAGCAGCGCCTCACCCCGCGCCGGGCCGGTCAGCTCCTCGGCCGCCTGCTCGGCGGCGGCGCGGGCGGCCGCGTAGTCGCCGCTGTCGTAGCGGCACCGCACGGCGGCCAGCCGCCAGAGGTCGTGCTCCGCGCTCACCTCCGGCGGGGCGACCCGCGCCGCGACGTCGTACAGCCCGGCGGCGGTCTCCGGCGCGCCCCGGGCGTGCTGGCGTGCGGCGGCGGCCGCGATCTCGCCCGCCGCGGCCGGGTCGGGCGCGCTGACGCATCCGGCCAACTGGCGGGCCCGTTCGTCCCGGTCCCGCGCGGTGTCGGCGAGCAGCCGGTGCAGCCGGCGGCGCACCCCGGGCGGCACGTCGGCGCGGACGGCCGCGGCGTAGACCGGATGGGCGAAGCTCACCTCGTCGCCCACGACGGCCACCAGCCCGGCCTCCTCCGCGGCGTCGAGATCGGCCGCGGGAACCCCGGCGCGGGCGAGACCGGTCAGGGTCGGCACGCCGGAGAGCGCGGCGAGCCGGATCGCGTGCCGGGTCGGTGGCGGCAGGGCGGCCAGCCGGTCGGCGATCAGGTGCCGCAGCGACGGCGCGGCCGGCAGGTCCGCGCCCGGTGCGGGCTGCTGCGGCAACCGCAGCACGGCCCGGGCCAGCTCGATGGCGAGCAGCGGATTCCCGCCGGACTCCTCGGCGATGCGCACCAGCAGCGGCCGGGGCAGTACCGCGCCGGTCGCGGCCCGCAGCACGTGGTGCAGCGCCCCCACCCCGAGCGGGTCGAGGGCCACCCGGTCGAGCAGCGCGCCGGTAGCCCCCTGGTCGAGGCCGAGTGGCGCGGGCGCCGCCTGCGGCCGGTCGGCCCGGGCGGTCACCAGCACGGCGACGCGCGGGACCAGGCGGCGCAGCGCGAACCGCAGCGCCCGTTCGCTCGGCGGGTCCAGCCACGGCGCGTCGTCGACGGCGACCAGCACCCGCGGCTGGTCGGGGTCGGCGACCGCCGCCTCGATCAGCGCCCGGGTGGCCGCGCCGACGGCCCGCTCGTCGACCGGCTCGCTCGGCTCGCCGGAGAGCAGCACCCCGGCGAGCGCCGCGCGCTGCGGCGAGGGCAGCTCCGTCACCCGCTCCGCGAGCGGCGCGAGGACGTCGGCCAGCGCGGCGAACGGCAGCGCCCGCTCGACCTCGGTCGGCGCGCAGCGCAGCAGCAGCCAGCCGTTGCGGGCGGCGGCGTCCAGCAGGCACCGGTGCACCGCCGTCTTGCCGATACCGGCCGGCCCCTCAAGGAGCACCGGCCGGCCCTCGTCGAGGGACCGCCGGGCCTGGCCCACGACCGTGTCACGCCCGATGACCGCCGCACCCACCGGATCAGTCTCCCAGCGACGAACGGGTCGGTCGAGGACCGTACGGCGGGTCGGGCGGCACCGTCCGGGCAGCCGTGCCGGAGCCGACCGCGCCGTGATGGTCGTGACGGCCCCTCGGCGGGCTCAGCGCTCGCCGAGGTACGCCTCCAGCTCCACCTCGACCAGGTGTTCCGGGTCCAGCAGACCGGCCACCACCACGAGGGTCGCCGCCGGGCGGACAGCGCCGAAGACGGCGTTGTGCGCCCGGCCCACCTCGTCGGCGTGGCCGCGGTCCACGACGTACATCCGGCTGCGGACCACGTCGGTCGCCGTCGCGCCCACCTCGGCGAGCGCGTCCAGCGCGATCCGCAACGCCTGCGCGGTCTGCGCGGCGGCGTCTCCCACGTGGGTCACCACCCCGTCCACCGTGGAGGTGCAGCCGGCGGTCCAGGCGCGGTCACCGGCCCGGACCACCCGCGAGTAGCCGTACGTGGCCTCCCACGGGCCACCGGAGCCGAGGCGGGTGACGGTCACGCCGAGGCCAGCGTCTCGAGCGCCTGCGCCACGGTGAAGGCACCCGCGTAGAGCGCCTTGCCGGCGATCACGCCCTCCACGCCGACCGGTTCGAGCGTGGCCAGCGCGCACAGGTCGTCCAGGGTGGAGACGCCACCGGAGGCGATCACCGGCGCGTCCGTGCGGGAGCAGACCTCGCGCAGCAGCTCCAGGTTCGGCCCGCGCATGGTGCCGTCCTTGGTGATGTCGGTGACCACGTACCGCGCGGCGCCCGCCTTGTCGAGCCGCTCCAGCACCTCGTAGAGGTCGCCGCCGTCGCGGGTCCAGCCCCGGGCGGAGAGCGTACGCCCGCGCACGTCCAGCCCGATCGCCACGCGGTCGCCGTACTCGCCGACGACCCGGTCGCACCAGACCGGGTCCTCCAGGGCGGCCGTGCCGATGTTGACCCGGGCCGCCCCGGTGCCGAGCGCGGCGAGCAGGGACTCGTCGTCCCGGATGCCGCCGGAGAGTTCGACCTTCACGTCGAGCTGGCGTACCACCTCGGCGAGCAGGTGCGCGTTGGTGCCGCGGCCGAACGCGGCGTCGAGGTCGACCAGGTGGATCCACTCGGCACCGTCGCGCTGCCAGGCCAGCGCCGCCTCCAGCGGGTCGCCGTAGCTCGTCTCGCTTCCGGCGGCGCCCTGGACGAGCCGGACGGCCTGACCGTCGGCGACGTCCACGGCGGGCAACAGGGTGAGGCTCAACGTCTTCTCCTCGGTCAGGTACGACGGTCCAGGGCGATCACCACGATCGCCGGCAGTACGAGCAGCAGGAGCACGACCAGCGCGATGCGCAGCGCCAGATCGGGCACCAGCGACCAGATCAGGATCAGCGCCGCCAGGGTGAGCAGGACGATGGCGGCCCGTTCGGTGCGGCTGTGCCGGGCGAGCCGCCCGGCGTTGCGGCGACGCCAGCGCGGGGTGAACCGCCGGACCAGCATGCGCCGGCGGTCCCGGCGGGCCACCCGGCGGCGGCGCACGGCCCGCTCCCGGGCCAGCTCGGCCTCGCGCGCCGCGCGGCGCCGCGCGCGCTCCTTGCTCACGCCGCACCCCGACCGGTCGCGGCGACGGGCGTCGCGGCCATCGGGGTCACAGCGTGGCCAGCCAGTTGCGCAGCAGCGCGGCGCCGGTGTCGGCCGACTTCTCCGGGTGGAACTGGGCGGCGGAGAGGGGGCCGCGCTCGACCGCCGCCACGAAGTCGGTGCCGTGGTGGGCGGTGGTGACCGTGGCACCGGCGGCGGAGAGTGCCTCCGGAGCCGTCACGGCGTAGGAGTGGACGAAGTAGAACCGGCTCGCGGCGGCCAGGCCGGCGAAGAGCGCCGACGACCCGGGGGCCCGGACGGTGTTCCAGCCCATGTGCGGCAGGCGCGGCGCCGGGAGCTTCGTGACGCCGCCGGGCAGCAGCCCGAGGCCCTTGGTGACCACGCCGTGTTCCTCGCCGTGCTCGAAGAGCACCTGCATGCCGACGCAGATGCCGAGCACCGGCCGGCCGGCCGCCACCCGGTCGGCGATCACCGGGCCGGCGCCCAGCGCCTCGATCCCGGCCATGCACGCGGCGAACGCGCCGACGCCGGGCACCACCAGCCCCTCGGCGGCGGCCGCGGCGGACAGGTCGTCGGTCACGCGTACCGTCGCGCCGGCCGCGGCCAGCGCGCGCTCGGCGGACCGCAGGTTGCCCGACCCGTAGTCGAGCACCACCACGTCCGGCCCGGCGGTCGGCCCGCTCATGACCCCTCCCCCGGCAGCAGCCAGAGCACGCCGCCGGCGGTGGCGAGCACCGCGAGGACGGCGGTCAGCAGCACGGCGCCCCGCGGCGCCCCCTGGCGGTACAGCGACCAGACGCCGCCCACCAGCACGCCGGCGAGCACCAGCAGCAGGATCGGCAGGACGGCGCTCATCGGAGCCCTCCCGGCGTGACCGGCCGCGTCGCGTTCCCCGTGCTCCTCACAGCAGCCCCTTCGTGCTGGGCACCGCACCGGCGGCACGGGGGTCGATCGCGGTGGCCTCCCGCAGCGCCCGGGCGACCGCCTTGAACTGCGCCTCCACCACGTGGTGGGCGTCCGGGTTGCCGCCGGGGCGGGCCGCCCGCAGCACGTCCACGTGCAGGGTCATCCGGGCCGACTGGCCGAACGACTCCCAGATGTGCCGGGTCATGCTGGTCGGGTAGACGGGCCCGATGTACGGGGCCAGTGGCGGCTCGTCGTGCACCACGTACGGCCGGCCGGAGAGGTCGACCGCGGCCCGGACCAGCACCTCGTCCATCGGGACGGTGGCCGAGCCGTAGCGCCGGATGCCGGCCTTGCCGCCCAGCGCCTGGTCGAACGCCGCGCCCAGGGCGAGCGCCGTGTCCTCCATGGTGTGGTGCGCGTCGATCTCCAGGTCGCCCACGGTGTGCACGGTCAGGTCGAAGCCACCGTGCCGGGCGATCTGGTGCAGCATGTGGTCGTAGAAGCCGACCCCCGTCTCGATGTCGGCCTTGCCCGTGCCGTCGAGCTCGATCTCGACGAGGACCTTGGTCTCCTTGGTGATCCGCTCGACCCGTGCGGTGCGGCTCATCGCTGCCTCTCGATCCCGGGGGCTGGGGCGCCCATCAGCTTCTCCACCGCGGCGAGGAACGCGTCGGTCTCGGCGGGAGTGCCGGCGGTGACCCGCAGCCACCCCGGCAGGCCGACGTCCCGGACCAGCACGCCCTGCTCCAGCAACGCGCGCCAGGCGACGGTCTGGTCACCGCCGACGGAGAAGAGTACGAAGTTGGCGTCGCTGTCCGCGACCCGCAGCCCGCGGGCGCGCAGCGCGGCGACGATCCGGTCGCGCTGCTCCTTGATGGCCGCGACCGTGCCGAGCAGGACGTCACGGTGGGCCAGGGCCGCGCGGGCGGCGGCCTGGGTGAGCGCCGACAGGTGGTACGGCAGCCGGACCAGCTGCACCGCCCGCACGACCGCCGGGTCGGCGGCGAGGTAGCCGAGCCGCCCGCCGGCGAACCCGAAGGCCTTGCTCATCGTGCGCGTCACCACGAGCCGGGGGTGGCCGGGGAGCACCGCGAGGGCGCTCACCGTGCCGGGGCGGGCGAACTCCGCGTACGCCTCGTCGACGACGACCATCCCGGGGGCGGCGTCGAGCACCGCCGTGACCACCGCCGGGTCCAACGCGGTGCCCGTGGGGTTGTTCGGCGAGCAGAGGAAGACCACGTCCGGGGCGTGCTCGCGGACCTGCGCCACCGCCTCCGCGGCGGTCAGCCCGAAGTCGACGCCCCGCTGGGCGGGCACCCACCGGGTGCCGGTGCCGAGCGCCAGCAGCGGGTGCATCGAGTACGCCGGCACGAAGCCGAGCGCCGTGCGCCCCGGCCCGGCGAACGCCTGGAGCAGCTGCTGCTGGATCTCGTTGGAGCCGTTGGCCGCCCAGACCTGGTCGACGGTGAGGCCGTGCCCGAGGTAGCCGGCGAGGTCGGCGCGGAGGGCCACCGCGTCCCGGTCGGGGTAGCGGTTGAGGTCCCGCAGCTCGGCGGAGAGCGCCTTGGCGATCGCGTCGGCCACCGGCTCCGGCACCGGGTAGGAGTTCTCGTTGGTGTTCAGCCGCACCGGCACGTCCAGCTGCGGCGCGCCGTAGGGCGTCCGCCCGCGCAGGTCGTCGCGGATCGGCAGGTCGTCGATCGTGGTCACGACAGCGCTCCGGGGAAGCGCGCCCGGACGGCCTGGCCGTGCGCCGGCAGGTCCTCCACCGTCGACAGCGTGACCACGTGCGGCGCCACCTCGCGCAGCGCCTCCCGCGTGTACTCGACGAGGTGGATGCCGCGCAGGAACGACTGCACCGACAGGCCGGAGGAGTGGCGGGCGCAGCCCCCGGTGGGGAGGACGTGGTTGGAGCCGGCGCAGTAGTCGCCGAGCGACACCGGCGACCAGGCGCCCACGAAGACCGCCCCGGCGTTGCGGACCCGCAGCGCCCACTCGCGGGCGTCCCGGGTCTGGATCTCCAGGTGCTCGGCCGCGTACGCGTCGACCACCCGCAGCCCCGCGTCGAGGTCGTCGACGAGCACCACGCCGCTCTGCTCGCCGGTCAGCGCGGTGGTGACCCGCTCGGCGTGCTTGGTCGCCGGCACCTGCCGGGCCAGTTCCCGTTCGACCGCCTCGACCAGCTCCTCCGACGGGGTCACCAGCACGCTGGCCGCGAGGGGGTCGTGCTCGGCCTGGCTGATCAGGTCGGCCGCCACGTGCGCCGGGTCGGCCGTGTCGTCGGCCAGGATGGCGATCTCGGTCGGCCCGGCCTCGGCGTCGATGCCGACGACGCCGCGCAGCAGCCGCTTCGCGGCGGTGACCCAGATGTTGCCCGGGCCGGTGACCAGGTCGACCGGGGCGCAGTACGAGCTGCCCTCGGCGTCCACGGCCGCGCCGTGGGCGAGCATCGCCACCGCCTGGGCGCCGCCGACGGCGTAGACCTCGTCGACGCCCAGCAGCGCGCAGGCGGCGAGCACCCGCGGGTCGGGCAGCCCCCCGTTGTCCTTCTGCGGTGGGCTGACCACCACGAGGGAGCGGACACCGGCCTCCTGGGCGGGCACGACGTTCATCACCACGGTCGACGGGTACATCGCGAGGCCGCCGGGGACGTAGAGGCCGACCCGGTCGACCGGGACCCACCGCTCGGTCACCGTGCCGCCGGGCACCACCTGGGTGGTGTGGTCGGTGCGGCGCTGGTCGGCGTGCACGCGCCGGGCCCGGCTGATCGACTCCAGCAGGGCGGCGCGTACCTCCGGGTCGAGGACGCCCTCCGCGGCGGCGATCGTCTCGGTGGGCACCCGCAGCACCTCGGGGCAGACCCCGTCGAACCGCTCGCTCGCCTCCCGGATCGCCGCGTAGCCATGCTCCCGTACCGCCTCCACGACGGGGCGGATCCGCTCGACGGCCACGGAGACGTCGAGCTGGGCACGGGGCAGGAGGCGGCGCGGATCGCGGACGCCGCCGCGCAGGTCGATCCGGTTCAACACCCTTGCGAGTCTAGGCGGCCGGCCCGCGCGCCGGCCCGCGCCGCCCGTACGACGGGACGGTGAGCCGGGCCACGCCCCCGGCCACGGGTGGGGCTAGGCTCGACGGCGTGACTGCGCGGTTGCCGGTTTTTCCCCTCGGAACGGTGCTCTTCCCCGGTCTGGTGCTGCCGCTGCACATCTTCGAGGAGCGCTACCGGGCCCTGGTCCGGCACCTGGTCGCACTCCCCGAGGGCGTCCCCCGCGAGTTCGGCGTGGTGGCGATCCGCTCCGGCTGGGAGGTCACCCCGACCGCGCCCGACGGCCGGCCGATCCCCGGCGGCGGGGACGTGACCCTGCACGAGGTGGGTTGCACGGCGGAGCTGCGGCAGGTCACCGAGCTGCCCGACGGGGGTTTCGACATCGTCACCGTGGGGCGCCGCCGTTTCCGGGTCGGTGCGGTGGACCGCGAGTCCGAGCCGTACCTGACGGCCGAGGTCGAGTGGCTCGCCGAGGCCGACGGCACGGACGAGGCGGCCGAGGTGCTCGCCGCGCGGGTGATCTCGGTGTTCCGGCAGTACCTCGGGCTGATCCGGCCGGGTCCGCAGGAGATCTCCGAGCAGCTCCCGGAGGACCCGACGGTCCTCTCCCACCTGGTCGCCGCGACGGCGGCGCTCACCGTCGACGACCGGCAGCGGCTGCTCGCCATCGACGACACGGCCGGCCGGCTCCGCGCCGAGCTGCGGCTGCTCAGCCGCGAGGCGGCTCTGCTGCGCCAGGTGCCGGCGGTTCCGGTGCCGCTGGCGGAGCTGGCGTCGCCGCCGACGCCCAACTGAGCACGGCCGCCTCGGGCTCGCGCTCCGGCCGCAGCGACGGCCAGCGGGACCAGCCGGCCAGCAGGGTGTACGTCACGGCGGCGCCGAACGCGGGCAGCAGCAGGTTGCCGTGCGGCACCGGCACCACGCCGAGGAGCCAGTCGATCCCGCCGGCCCGCAGGTCGGCAGGCTTGCTGAACGGCTGCCCCTGCGGGGCGGTGGCCAGCAGCCGCTCGAACGTGCCCAGCCCGATCCGCCGCCCCACCTGCCAGGCCACCACCGACGCCGCGAAGGCGCCGAGGACGGCGCTGACCAGCCCGACCGGGCCGCGCCGGTGACGCAGCACGAACCACAGCGCGAGCGCGACCAGCACGCCGAACCCGAGCCCGAGCAGGCTGAACCAGCCGTCCGCCGCGATGGGCTGCTCCGGCTGCGGGTCGGCGTAGACAGCGCCCTCGGCGGCCTTGATCACCGGCGTGCCCGGGGCGAGCGCCGCCCAGAGCAGGCCGAGCGGCGCCCCGAGCACGGCCACGACCAGCCCCGCGCCGACGGCCCCGGCCCAGGCCCGCCGCCGCGCGCCCGCCGTCGCGGTCGCCCCCGGATCACCCGGCACGACGGCCGGTTGCCCCGCGGCGCCGACCGGCCCGGAGGGCCCGCCGCCCGGGGCGGGCGGCATCGCGTGCGGGCCCGCCGCCTCGTCCCGGCCCCTCTCCCCGTGGCCCGAACCGGCGTCCGGGCCGGGGCGCGGGGGCGCGCCGGGGTCCCGGTCGGGGCGGGGGTTCGCCCCGGAGGGGGACGCGGCGGGGTGGTCGGGCTCGCCGGGCTGGGCGGGTCGGTCGAGGTCGGGGGTGTCCGGGCTCACCCGATGATCCTCTCAGGCGGACGGACGGGTGGGGGCGCCGGTGGCGGCACGCCCCCTCACCGGGCGAACGGCTCCAGCATGACGGCGGCGGCGCGCAGCCAGGCCTGCCGGGTCTCCGGCTGGAGCTGCTGGTACTCGATCGAGGACCCGGTCTCCAGCGCCGGGTCGTACGGCACCACGGCGACGGCCCGCGTGCGGCTCGCGAAGTGCCGCTCCAGGTCGCTCTGCAGGGTGGAGCGGCCCGGCGTCGGGCAGGAGATGAGCGTGACCGCGTTGTCGGCCAGCTCGCCCATGCCCACCTCGTGCAGCAGGTCGAGCATCCAGTCCGCGCTGAACGCCGCGTCCTCCCGGGGCACGGTGGTCACCACCAACTGGTCGGCGGCCTGCATCACCGTGCGCCAGTTGGGGCTCTCCACGTTGTTGCCGGTGTCCACACAGACCACGTCGTGGGTGCGCCGCAGCAGCTCCAGCACGCGCCGCACGGTGAACTGGTCCAGCCGCTGCGCGAAGCGGGGGCTCTCCTCGCCGGCGAGGACGTCGTACGAGCCGTCGGAGGCGTGCCGCAGGTAGTCGTCGAGGCGGTCGAGCAGGGTGTCGCCCTCGAGGATCTCGATCTGGGCCAGCTCGCTGACGAGGTGCCGGATGGTCCGGGCGTGCCGGGCGCTGCCCGCGCGCAGACCCAGGGTGCCGCGCAGCTCGTTGTCGTCCCAGGCGAGCACGCCACGGCCGCGCACGCTGCCCACGGTCGCGGCGGCGAGCACGGTCGCGGTGGTCTTGTGCACCCCGCCCTTCGGGTTCGCGAACGCGAGCACCCGCGGGCCGCCGAACTCTCGGCGCAGCACCGCCTTCGCCCGCTCCACCTCCGGGTCGGGCGTCGGGGGGCGCCACTCGGCGCGCGCCGGGTGGCCCCGGTCGGCGTACGACGCCGGCGCGAGCGCGGGCCGGGCGGGCGGCGGGGGCGCGGCGGGCACGGCCGGCGGGGCCGTGGGTGGCGGGATCGGGGCGGGCGGGGCCGGCGGCGGGGCGGCGTAGGCCGCCTCCGGCCGGTAGCCGTTCTCCAGCAGCGCGTAGCGGGACTCCGCCGGTGGTGGTTCGGGCCGGTAACCGTTGTCCAGCAGCGAGTAGCGCGACTCGGGCGGCTCGGGCCGCCGCTGCTCGGGCACCCGGTACGCGGGCTCGGCCGGGTAGCCGGGCTCGGGCCGGTACGCCGGGTCGGCCCGGTGGGACGGGTCCACCCGGTAGGTCGCCTCCGCCCGGTAACCCGGGTCCGGGCCGTACGACGGCTCGCCGGGGTGGCTGGCGGCCGGCGCCCGCCCCGCGTAGCCGTTCGGCGCGGCGCGCCGGGGCAGCGGCTCGGAGGCGAACGCCTCCGGCGGTGCGAGCGGTCGGGGCGGCGGCAGCGGATCCTCGATCCGCCGGTCGGGCTCGGGCTGTTCGGCGCCCCGGCCGGCGAGGCGGGCACGGTCGAGCAGCGCCCGCCACCGTGGCGCTGGTTCGGCCGGCCGGCCCCAGCCGGTCTCGCTGCCCTCCACGGCTTGCCCTCCCCAGCGCTTGGTTACTCGCCTGACAGGCTACGAAGGAAAACCCATTCGGACCACACCGCCCCGCGCACGAACCTCGAGACGGTCAGGAACCGGTCGGTTCGACGAGACTTTCCCCGGTCGAATCGGGCGAGGTCGTGACGGTCGGCGGTGGGGCCGCCGACGTCGACACCGGCGGCGGCGGTGAGGTCTCGGTCACAGTCGGTGCGGTCGCCGCCGGTCTCGTCGACGACGGGGTCGGTGACGCGGGGGCGGTCGGCGCGGGACTCGGCCGCTGCGAGGTCGGTTCCGGCAGCGCCGTGTCGGCCGGCGGCCGGACCACGTCGCGCTGCTCGGGAAGCGGCGGGGTGAAGACCGTCCGGTCCAGCCGGCGCACCTCGGGCGCCGGGTCGACGGCCCGGACGCTGCCCCGGGCGGCCACCGCGCGCAGCGCCTGCGGTCGGGCGCGTACCACCGCCGCGTAGACGCAGGCGCACCCGGCCCGGTAGGCCGCCGCCTCCGCGTCGGCCACCTCGGCGCCGCTGGCGTACACCTGGCGCAGCTCGGCGTCGTCGGTGGTCGCGGCCGCCCGCGCCCGGTAGTCGGCGGCCTCCCGCTCCTTGCGTTCCGCCAGGTCGGCCATTCCGGCGACCACGTCGTCGGGGACGCGCAGGGCCGGGATCCGCACGATCTCCGTCTGCCGGCCGGGCAGCGGCACCCGCCCGAACACCTCCGAGACCGACACGTCGCCGAGCACGGCCGCCAGCCCCGGGGGTGCGACGTAGCTGTCCAGCGAGACGAGGGCGTAGGTGCCGTCCACGGGCGCCGCGGTGGCCTCCGGCAGCGCGGCGAGGTCGGCGGCCGCCGCCCGCAGGTAGCCCGGCACGGAGTCGCCGTCGACCACTCCGACCCGGGTCACCTCGCCGACGGTCGGATCCCCCGTCGGCCGGTCGTCGGCGGCCCAGACGGCGGTCAGCAGCACCGCCGTCACCGACAGCAGCGCCGCGCCGCCGAGCACCCGCGACCGCGCCGACGTCTCGCCGAGCCGCGCCCACGCTCCGGCCAGGAGCGGCAGCAGCCGCTGGTCGAGCTGGCGCAGCAGGTCGCCGGCGCGCACGGGCGGGCTCCCCTCGTCGGTCGGTGTGGGACGGCCGGCGCTCAGTCGCGGAGGATCGTGAGCGCGCGCGCCAGGTCGTCAGGGTAGTCGCTGACGAAGCGCACCTCCTCCCCCGTACGGGGGTGCAGGAAGCTCAGCTCACGGGCGTGCAGCCACTGGCGGTCCAGCCCGAGCCGGGCGGCGAGCGTGGGGTCGGCGCCGTAGGTGAGGTCGCCCACGCAGGGGTGGCGCAGGGTCGAGAAGTGGACACGGATCTGGTGGGTCCGGCCGGTCTCCAGCCGGACGTCGACCAGGCTGGCGGCGGGGAAGGCCTCCAGGGTGTCGTAGTGGGTGATGCTCGGCTTGCCGCCGGAGACGACCGCCCACCGGTAGTCGTGGGTGGGATGCCGGTCGATCGGGGCGTCGACGGTGCCGCGCAGCGGGTCGAGGTGCCCCTGCACGACGGCGTGGTAGCGCTTCTCGACCTCGCGGTACTTGAACGCCCGCTTCAGCGCGGTGTACGCCTGCTCGCTCTTGGCCACCACCATGATCCCGGTGGTGCCCACGTCGAGGCGGTGGACCACGCCCTGCCGCTCGGCGGCGCCGCTGGTGGAGATGCGGTGGCCGATGGCGGCCAGCGCACCGATCACGGTGGGGCCGGCCCACCCGGGACTGGGGTGGGCCGCGACGCCGACCGGCTTGTCCACCACCACAATGTCGTCGTCGGCGTAGACCACCCGCAGGCCGGGCACCGCCTGCGGCACCACGGTCGGCGGCGCGGCCGGGGCGGGCAGCGTCACCTCCAGCCACGAGCCGGCCTTGACCTTGTGCGAGTTGGGGCGGACGGCGCCGTCGACGAGGGCGTCGCCGGCGTCCACGAGGGCCGCCGCGGCGGTGCGGGAGAGGCCGAAGAGCCGGGACACCGCCTGGTCGAGCCGCATGCCGTCGAGCCCGTCCGGCACCGGCAGTGAGCGGTGGTCGCCTCCGGTGGCGAACGCCGAGGTCATGCGCGCTCCCGCTGCTCGGTCACGGTGGTGGTCTCCTCGGTCGGGCGGCCGTCGCGGCCGACCCGGCCGCCGTCGCGTTGGCGGCCGGTGAGCTCCAGCAGCACGGCGAGCACGACGCCGCAGACCAGCGAGCTGTCGGCCAGGTTGAACACCGGGAAGTACTCGCCGAACGGGCCGAACACGCTGATCATGTCGACCACGTGGCCGACGAAGTGGCCGGGGGCCCGGAAGATCCGGTCCATGAGGTTGCCGAGCGCCCCGCCGAGCACGAGCCCGAGCGAGACCGCCCAGGGGACCGAGCGCAGCCGCAGCGCCATCCAGGCGATCCAGCCGATCACCGCGAAGGTGATCAGCGGGAAGACCCAGGTGTGGTCGGAGCCGATGCTCCAGGCGGCGCCGCTGTTGCGGATGAGGTTGAGGTAGATGAGGCCGCCCAGCAGCCGCACCGGCTCGCGGTCGGTGAGGTGGGCGAGGGCCAGGTGCTTGGTGAGCAGGTCGATCAGCAGGGCTGTCAGCGCGGTGCCGGCGAGGATCGCGACGGCCTTGGGCCGGGCCCGGCGGCCACCCGGGACGGCACTGCCGGATCCGGCGGACGGTGCTGCGCTCATCTGCTCCCCATCGACACTCGGCGGTGATCGCTCACCGTCAGGTTGGCCGCCGGGGAGCGGACCTCAGCGCCGCTCCTCCAGCTGCTTGCAGGTCACGCAGAGCGTCGCCGACGGGAAGGCGGCGAGCCGCTCCACCGGGATCGGGTTGCCGCACCGCTCGCACCAGCCGTAGCTGCCCTCGTCGAGCCGCTCCAGCGCCCGTTCGACCTGCGTGATCCGTTCCAGGATGCTGTTGGCGAGAGAGATCTCCTGCTCCCGCTCGAACGTCTTGGTGCCGGTGTCGGCCTGGTCGTCCCCGGCCGAGTCGGTCAGCCGATCGCGCTGAAGCTCGGTGATCTCGCTCAGCGTCTGATCGTACTCGGCACGGAGCTCGTCCCGCCGGGCCGCCAGCGCCGCCCTGATCTTCTCGGTCTCCGCGGCACTGCGGGTGGGCTTCGCCACCGCCTTGCGGCCGGCGGTCCTGGTGTCGGCTGGCTTCGCCATCGTCGCTCCCTCGGGCCGCGGAACCGCGGCGGTCCGCGGAACCTGGACAGGGGGCGCCGATCCGGGCGACCCCCAGGTACGAAAAGGGGCGCGCGGCGACGACGGCCGCGCACTCCAGAGGTTGGCAAGAATACGGAACGTACAGGCTTCCGACAACGTGGCGCACCGACGGACCGCTATTCAGCCCCAAGCCCCACCTAACGGGGGCAAAAGGAACGCTAGCAGATCAACCAGCCTTACCATCGCCGTACTCGCCAAACCACCGGGCCAGCCGACCGCGCCGGCTCACCGCCCGCAGCCGCCGCTCCGCCTCGTCCCGCGCCGCCGCCGTGGCCACGATCAACAGGCTGTCCCCGGTCTTCAACCGGGTGTCCGGCCCCGGCACGAAGCCCGCCCCGTCGCGCAGCACCAGGGTGACCGAGGCGCCCTGCGGCAACCGCAGCTCGTCGACGTGCACCCCGGCCAGCCGCGAGCCCTCGGGCACCTCCAGCTGGAGCAGGTCGGCCCGCATCCGCTCCAGGGGCGCCGTCTCGACGTGCACCTCCGCCGGCTCCGCCGGCGCGGTCACGCCGAGACGACGGGCCACCGGCGCCAGCGTCGTGGTCTGCAGCAGCGTGAAGATCACCACCAGGACGAAGACGGCGTCGAAGAGCCGGTCCGCGCCGGGCACGCGCTCGGAGAGCGGAATGGTGGCCAGGACGATCGGCACCGCGCCGCGCAGCCCCGCCCAGGACAGGAACGCCTGCTCGCGCAGCCCGACCCGGAACGGCAGCGCCGACACCGCCACCGACAGCGGCCGCGCGACAAGCACCAGCGCGAGACCGGTGACGACCGCCGGCAGCACCGCGGCGTCCAGCCGCGCCGGGGACGCCAGCAGCCCGAGCAGCACGAACAGGCCGATCTGGGCCAGCCACGCGAGCCCGTCGGCGAAGCCGAGAATGGCCTGCCGGTGGGGCAGGCGGGCATTGCCGAGGAGCACCCCGGCGACGTACACGGCGAGGAAGCCGGAAGCGTGCAGCACCGCCCCCGCGGCGTACGCCAGCACGGTGAGGCCGACCACCGCGATCGGATACAGCCCCGACGACGGCAGCGCCGCCCGGCGCAGCCCCCAGCGGCCGGCGAGACCGGCGGCGGCACCGACCGCGGCGCCGACCACCAGCTCGTACGTGACCAGCCCGACCTCGTACCACCAGGCGTGGCCCGCGCCCTCCCGGGACAGCAGCACCACGAGCAGCACCACCGGGGCGTCGTTCATGCCCGACTCGGCCTCCAGGGTGGCCACCAGCCGCGGCGGCAGGCGAAGCCGGCGCAGGGTGGCGAAGACCGCCGCCGCGTCGGTGGAGGAGAGCACCGCGCCGTAGAGCAGCGCCAGCCGCCAGTCCAGCCCGAGCAGGACGTGGACGGCGCCCCCCACCGCCACGATGCTGACCAACACGCCGACGGTGGACAACGCCGCGGCCAGACCGAGCACCGGGCGCAGCGAACTCCACCGGGCGGTGAGGCCACCCTCGGCGATGATCACGATGAGAGCGCAGAAGCCGAGAGCGCGGGTGAGCTCGGCGTCGTCGAACTGGATGCCCAGCCCCGCCTCGCCGATCCCCATACCGAGCGCCAGGTAGACCAGGAGGCTGGGCACGCCGAGCCCGGTGGAGAGCCGAACGGCGCCGACCGCGACCAGCAGCACGGCCGCGCCCACCAGCAGCGCGAGATCCAGCCCGGGCGTCACGTCAGCCTGGCCCGGGCGTGCCTCACTCGCCGGATCCGTCGCGCAGCCGGCGCAGCACGCCGGCCAGCTCCGGGCCGGGACGTTCGATGAGGAAGAGCTTGTCCCGGCTGGCCGCGCCGGTGCGCAGCGAGACCGCGGCCGGTCGGACGCCGAGGGCGCCCGCGAGCGCGCGCCGGGCGGCCTCGGTGGCCCGACCGTCGACGGCCGGGGCGTTCACGGCGATGACCAGGGCGGGACCGTGCGGGCCGTCGAACCGCCCGCCGACCCGGGCCCGGGCGGCGCCGGGCTTCACCCGGACCGCCACGGTGAGCGTGTCTTCCTCGGGCACGGACCCCTCGCTCAGCTGGGTCGGGCGCCGGCGAGCAGGGCAGCGGCCGGCGCGCACCGCGCGCACGGGGTGAAGCCCAACTCGACCGCCTCCGCCACCGGGAGCGGCTCGTGCGACCGCCCGACCAGGTGCCCACAGCCGGGCAGGTGGTATCGGGGCCGCCCGTCCACCACCCGCACCTCGTCGAGGAGCAGCGCCACCCGCGACGCCTGCGCGGGCGTCACCGGCTGCGCGTCGGGCTCGTCGTCGTGCGCCAGGGAGGAACCGGCGGCGGGCGGGAGCGTCCCATCGGCGGGAGGGACGGGCGGTTGCCGCCGCCCGTCGCCGTCACCGACCGTCGGAGGAACGTGCTGCACCGGGATCTCCGGCTCGACCAGCGGCGGGCCGTACGCGGTGTCCGGGGCGGCCTCCTCGGCCACCCGGAACCGGTCCGGCTCCCACTGCCCGGGCCCGCCCGCGCCCACCGTCGCACGGCCGGCGGCCGCCTGGCGGGCGCCCACCACCAATGCGACGGCGGCCAGCAGGCTGGCCGCGATGGAGATGATCAGCAAGAGGCTGGAGCCGCCGGCCAGACCGAGCACCAGCAGCGCCACCGCGACGAGGATGAGCAGGAGACTTGCGACTATCACGGCTCACCCCCGCCGCGTCGTACCGCCCGGGTGGTCGGCGACCGTCGACGTGACGGCCGCCGACCGCAGATCAGCGACCGGCCTCGAGAGCGCCGGAGCGACCGCCACCGTAGGAGCCGGCGAGACCGGCGGTGGCGAGACCGTTGCCGCCCGTGACGCGACCGCCCTCGGAGCGGCTCATCTCGGCCTCCAGGCCCTGGCCACGGCCGTCGAGGTCACGCAGCTGGCTCTCCAGGTACGCCTTGAGCCGCGTACGGTACTCGCGCTCGAACTGCTTGAGCTCCTCGATGTGCTTCTGGAGCGCGGTGCGCTTGGCGTCCAGGCCGCCCATGGCCTCCTGGTGCCGCTGGCGGGCGTCCCGCTCGAGCGCGTCGGCCTTCGCCCGCGCCTCCCGGGTCACCTCCTCGGCCTTGGAGCGGGCCTCGGCGAGCAGCTGGTCGGCCTCGCGCCGGGCGTCGGAGACGTGGTCGTCGGCCGTCCGCTGGGCCATCATCAGCACCCGCAGCGCCTGCTGCTCACCGTCACCGACCACGGCGGCGGCGCCACCGGCGGCGCGGACCTGCTCCAGCTCGGCCTGCATCGCGCGGGCGGCCTGCTCGGCCGCGGCCTTGTCGCGCTGCACCCGGTCGAGCTGGGCCTTGACGTCGTTGAGCTCCGCAGCGAGGCGGGCGTCACCGCCGGGGCCGGCGGGGGCACCGCCACGGCCGCCGCGCTCCACCTGGGCGCGCAGCTCGTTGTTCTCCTCGATGAGACGGGCGAGCTCGCGCTCGACCTCGTCCAGGAAGGCGTCGACCTCCTCCTCGTCATACCCCCGCTTGCCGATCGGCGGCTTTTTGAAGGCGACGTTGTGGACGTCGGCCGGGGTCAGCGGCATCGAAACTCCTCGGGTCAGTTGCGGCCGCGATAGCGCGTCGGTCATCAGGCGGTCCTGATGATCGACGGCTCTAACACGAACTCCATCAGCACGAACAGGATAACCAGGAGCACAAGGGAGGCCAGGTCGATGCTCACGGTACCAATTCGCAGCGGAGGGATCACACGCCTCAACGCGCTGAGAGGGGGATCAGTGACGCTCCACACGGATTCCAGTCCTGCCGATGCGCCGCGTCCCGGTTGCCAGCGCCGGCCGTACTGCAGGACGGCGCTCAGGACGAACCGGGACAGGAGAAGCAACAGGAAGACATAGAGGATCAGGTACAGGATCTGGAGCACGATCGACAACACGACAGGCGACGTCCCTCGGGTCGGGCGGGGTCAACTCAGACTGAAAAAGCCGCCCTCAGCGATCTTGGCCTTGTCCTCCGCGGTGACCTGGACGTTGGCCGGTGAGAGCAGGAACACCCGATTGGTCACGCGCTCGATCGTACCGCGCAGCCCGAACGCCAGCCCGGCGGCGAAGTCAACCAGACGGCGGGCGTCCGCCTCGTCCATCTCGGTGAGGTTGATGATCACCGGGACGCCGTCACGGAAGTGCTCGCCGATGGTCCGCGCCTCGCGGTAGGTGGTCGGGTGCAGCGTGGTGATCTGGTACCGCTGCTCCTCGTCGGCGGCGACCGTCCGCTCCCGCGGCGGCGTCTGCGGTGCCAGCGCCAGGTTGTCACGGGTGTGGTAGGTCAGCGCACCCGAGGTCTCCCCCGTCGACCGCGTGATGGACCGGACGCTGGAGCGCTCCGGGCGCTCCGGGCGCTCCGGCTCAGCCCGCTCGGTATCCGCGCCACGGCCGCCGGCACGCTCGCCGAGCCGACCGCGCTCGCCCAGGCGGGGACGCGGCGCCGGCGGCTCCTCGGTCTCGTCCTCCTCGTCGGCGAACTCCTCGTACCGGCTCTGCCGGTAGCGCGAGTCGCGGTAGCCACCCTTGTCGTAGCCGCCGTCCTCATAGGCCCGCTCGTCGTCCTCTTCGACCAGACCGAGCCAGACCCCCGCCTTGCGCAGTGCACCCATCCCGCGCCCTTCCATCCGCCGTGCGGCACGCGCCCCCGTGCCGTGTCGCTGTCGCGAGTGGACCACTCCTGCCCACCGGACCGGAACGGCAATCCACTGGCACGGGATTCGCGTCCCGCGCCACGACCCCCGACGACGGGACGCCGTTCCTTAAACAACACCGATGTAATTTGCTTCTTTCGCGGTCAGGCTACCGCAGCGTGGGGCGCATTCCGAGCAACGCGCTGCCGACGCGGACATGTGTCGCGCCGTATCGGATCGCGATTTCCAGGTCGCCGCTCATGCCGGCCGACAACGCCGTCGCCTCGGGATGCGCCGCCCGCAGCCGGTCGGCCACCTCGGCCAACCGGGCGAAGGCCCGCTCCGGCTCCCACCCCAACGGCGCGACGGCCATCAGCCCCGCCAGCCGCAGCGCGCGGGACGCGGCGACCGCCTCGGCCACCGGAGCCAGCCCGACGTCGGGATCGGCCGAGTCGGGCAGGGTGCCGCCGCGCGCCGGGTCACCGTCCACGCTCACCTGCACCAGGGCGGCGAGCGGTCGATCCCGGCCGGCCGCGGCGGCGTCCAGTGCCCGGGCGAGCCGGACGCTGTCCACCGAGTGCACCGCGTCGGCGTAGCGGACCACCGAGCGGGCCTTGTTGCGCTGGAGCCGCCCGATGAAGTGCCAGCGCGGGCGCACGCCGGCCGCCGCCACCTCGGCGGCCTTGCCGGCCGCCTCCTGGTCGCGGTTCTCGCCCACGTCGGTCACCCCGAGGTCGGCCAGCGCCAGCACGTCGACCGCCGGGTAGGTCTTCGTCACGGCAATCATGGTGACGTCGGCGCGGTCCCGGCCGGCGGCGGCACAGGCGTCGGCGATCCGAGTCCGTACGCCGGCCAGGGCGGCCGCCAGTTCGGCGCGGCGCTCCGGCCGTACCGTGGTCGAGCTGTCGGTCATCGGCGGCGCTCAGGACCCGTTCTTGAGGAAGTCGGGCACGTCGACGTCGTCGAAGAGCACGCGCCGGGGCGACTGCTGCGGCGGCGGCATGCTGGGCGGAGGCGCCACCGGTGGATTCTGCGGCGCCGGCTGGTTCTGGTTGGTCTTCCGCCCCGGCTCGGCCGCCTTGTACGCGGGCGCGCCCCCGTCGAAGCCCGCGGCGATCACGGTCACCCGCACCTCGTCGCCGAGCGCGTCGTCGATGACCGCGCCGAAGATGATGTTCGCGTCCGGGTGGGCCGCGTCGGTGACCAGCTGCGCCGCGTCGTTGATCTCGAACAGGCCGAGGTCGGAGCCGCCGGCGATGGAGAGCAGCACGCCGCGCGCGCCGTCCATGCTCTGCTCGAGCAGCGGGCTGGAGATGGCCGCCTCGGCCGCCTCCACCGCGCGGTTCTCACCGCGGGCGCTGCCGATGCCCATCAGCGCGCTGCCGGCACCGCTCATGACGCTCTTGACGTCGGCGAAGTCCAGGTTGATCAGACCCGGCGTCGTGATCAGGTCGGTAATGCCCTGGACACCGGAGAGGAGCACCTGGTCGGCGGTGCGGAACGCGTCCATCATGCTGATGTTGCGGTCGCCCAGCGCCAGCAGCCGGTCGTTCGGAATGACGATCAGCGTGTCGCACTGGTTGCGCAACTCGTCGATCCCGGCCTCGGCCTGCACCTGCCGGCGCTTGCCCTCGAACGAGAACGGCCGCGTCACCACACCGATGGTGAGCGCGCCGAGCTTGCGGGCGATGTTCGCGACGACGGGCGCGCCACCGGTGCCGGTGCCACCGCCCTCGCCGCAGGTCACGAAGACCATGTCGGCGCCCTTGAGCACCTCCTCGATCTCGTCGCGGTGGTCCTCGGCGGCGTTCTTGCCGACGTCCGGGTTGGCGCCGGCGCCGAGCCCCCGGGTCAGCTCCCGGCCGACGTCGAGCTTGACGTCGGCGTCGCTCATCAGCAGCGCCTGCGCGTCGGTGTTGATCGCGATGAACTCGACGCCCTTGAGCCCAACCTCGATCATCCGGTTGACGGCGTTCACGCCGCCGCCACCGATGCCGACGACCTTGATGACCGCCAGGTAGTTGTGCGGAGGTGTCATCTGAAGGTCCTTTCCCCCTCGAGATTGGCATGGGCCGGCCCCACACGGCTTGGCCAGGTCAGCGGTCGACGTCGGCAGTTCCTCGCGAGGATCAGGGATGAACCCTCACCCTCTACTAGAGGCTTACAGTTATGTCAACCACTGATCCTCTTCGGGGCAACGTATGCGTCGCCGCCCCAGGAGCCAAGGACCCACCCGGCGTGTCGCCGCCCGGAGCGGGACGGCTCACGTCGGGCCCGGCGACCACGGCCCCGGAATCAGCGGAAGGTGACCACGTCCGGAGCGCTGACGTCGATCGTCTTCGCCCGTTGCCCGAGCAGCGCGGTGGCCACCCGCGACTTGTCGCCGGCCCGGGACTGGTCACCCCAGACGACGGTCCGGTCGTCACGCAGGCGGAGCTTGATCAGGGCGAGACTCTCGACGGTCACATCCACCAGTTCCGCGCGCAGCTGCGGGGTGAGCGCGCCGAGCACCTCCACCGCCGCCCGGGTGCCCGGGTCGTCCGCACCCGGTCGGGCGACCCGTACCAGCGGCAGGTCGGCGGGGCGCTCGTCCAGGGTGCGGAAGACCGTGCCACTCCGGTCGATCGCGACGAACCGCTCGCCCTGCGGCACGACCGCCACCGGGGTGCGCTCCACCACCCGGACGACCAGCGTGTCCGGCCAGTCCCGGGTCACGGTCGCCTTCTCCACCGCGGCCAGCTGCCCGACCTGTCGGGCGGTCGCCGCGAGGTCCACCCGGGCCAGCGGGATCCCGTCCGGCACGCGCGCGGCGTCGCGCACCTGCACCGGCGTGACGAGACCGGCGCCCTCCACCCGCACCTCCCGCACCCCGAACAAGCCGGTGCCGAGGACCACCCAGGCCACCAGGCCGGCCAGCGCCAGCACCCCCGCCGCGACCGCCCAGGGCAGCGCGGCGCGCATCCGGCGCTGGCGGGCCCGGCGCATGAAGCGCCGGGTCGAGGCCGGCACGGCGTCGCTGCCGGCGCGAACCAGCTGCCAGCGCCGGGTGACCGGCCCGCGCCGGCCGCCCGACTCCGCGCCGGAGGTCCGCCCGCGCGCCGGCCCGGGGCTCATCCGGCAGCGGGTGCCGTGCCGCCCGGGGTCACGGCGCCCGGAGCGCCACCGGCGGCCGGTCCACCGGGGACCGTGCCCTCGATGGTCACCCCGCCGCCGCCCGCGGAGCCGTCACCCGTACGCGCCAGCAGGGCGTCCAGTAGCTGGTCCCCCATCAGGGAGATCGGCGGGGCACCCATGGTCACCACCACGTCGCCGGGGCGGGCCCGGCGGGACACCTCCGGCGGCGCCGCCTCCCAGGAGTCGACGAAGACCTTCCGCTCGGCCGGCAGCGGCACCGCCTCGACGAGCGCGGCCGAGCCCTCCCCGGGCTGGCGCAGCTCGCCCGGGCCGAAGACCTCCAGCAGCACCAGCTCGTCGGCGATGGCCAGCGCCTGCGCGATCTCCGACTGGAGGTCGCGCGTGCGGTAGAGCCGGTAGGGCTGGAAGACCACGATCAGCCGACCGTCGCCGGCCACCTCGCGCAGCGTCTGCAGCGCCAGCGTCATCGAGGTCGGGTGGTACGCGTACTCGTCGTAGACCAGCACGTCGTCGGCGACACCCTTGCGTTCGAAGCGCCGCCGGACGCCGGGGAAGGCGGCCAGCGCGGCCTCCGCCGCCGGCAGCGGCAGGTCCAGCAGGTACGCGGCGAGCACCGCCGAGGCGCTGTTGAGCCCCATGTGCCGCCCCGGCACGGGCAGCCGGAACTCGCCCAGCGACCGGCCGTCGATCGCGGCGAGGTAGCGCACCCCCTGCGCCGAGGAGGCCATCTCGGTCAGCCGCAGGTCGGCGTCCGGCGACTCGCCGTAGGTGTGCACGCGGCGCCCCTCGGCCCGCAACGTCTCCGCCAGCCGCCGCCCGCCCGGGTCGTCCGCGCAGGTGATGATGAACCCGTCCGGGTCGGTGAGCCGCGCGAACTCGGCGAAGGTGGCCTCCAGGTTCGCCAGGTCGCCGTAGGTGTTCAGGTGGTCCGCCTCGATGTTCGTGATGATCGAGACGTACGGGCGGTAGATGAGGAAGGAGCGGTCGCTCTCGTCGGCCTCCACCACGAAGTACTCGCCGGTGCCGTGGTGCGCGCCCGAGCCGACCTCGGAGATCTCACCGCCGATCACGAACGACGGATCGGTGCCGGCCTGCTGGAGCACCATGGTCACCATCGAGGTGGTGGTGGTCTTGCCGTGGGTGCCGGCGACCGCCACCGTCCGGCGGCCGGTCATCGCCGCGGCGAGGGCCTCGGAGCGGTGCAGCACCCGCAGGCCACGCCGGCGTGCCTCCACCATCTCCAGGTGGTCCTGCGGGATGGCCGACGAGTAGACGACGGTGTCCACGCCGTCGAGGTTGGCCGCCTCGTGGCTCATGTGGATCGTGCCGCCCAGCGCGCGCAGCCCGGCCAGCGACGGCCACTCGCGCAGCTCGCTCCCGGAGACCGGCAGGCCCCGGGTGAGGAAGAGCCGGGCGAGCCCGCTCATGCCGACGCCGCCCACCCCGATGAGGTGGATGGCGCCGAGGTCCTCGGCGGTGAGCGTGCCGGCCGGGGTGAACTGCGCGGTCATCGGGCCACCGCCTCGTAGACGAAGTTCAGCAGGGCGACGTCGCCGTCGCGCCGCCCGTACGCCGCCGCGGCCGCGCCCATCGCGGCGAGCCGGTGCGGGTCCCGGATCAGCGGGATGACGTTGCGCTCCAGCCAGGCCGGGGTCATCTCGGTGTCGTCGACCAGCAGTCCGCCGCCGGCCTCCACCACGGGCAGCGCGTTGCGCTTCTGCTCCTGGTTGCTGTGCGGGTACGGCACGTAGATGGTGGGCAGCCCGATCGCGGCCACCTCGGCGCAGGTCATCGCGCCGCCCCGGGCGAGCATGAGGTCGGCGGCGGCGTAGCCCAGCTCCATCTCCGACAGGTAGGGCAGGGTCACGTACGGCACCGGCAGGTCGCTGGGGATCGGCACCGGCTCGTTGCGGGCGCCCATCACGTGCAGCACCTGCACGCCGTTGCGGGCCAGCTCCTTCGCGGCGCCGGCGACGGCGAGGTTGATCGACCGGGCGCCCGACGAGCCGCCGGCGACGAAGAGCACCGGCAGGTCCGGGCGGAGCCCGAAGTGGGCGCGGGCGCGCTCGCGCAGCGCCGCCCGGTCGAGCCCGGCGATGCTGCGGCGCAGCGGCACACCGACCACCCGGGCGTCGCGCAGCGACTCGGCCTGCACCGGCTGGTGCGGGAAGCCGACCGCGACGTTCTTGGTGAACTTCATGCCCAGCCGGTTCGCCACACCCGGCGGCACGTTCACCTCGTGGATCACCATGGGCAGCTCGCGGCGCCAGGCGGCGAGGTAGGCCGGCACGGAGACGTACCCGCCGAAACCGATCACCACGTCGGCCTGCACCTCGTCGATCACCTTGCCCGCGGCGCGCGCCGCGGTCCACATCCGGCCCGGCGTCCGGACCAGGTTCATGTTGATCGAGCGGGGCAGCTGGTAGGCCGGGATCGTCCGCAGGTCGTAGCCCTGCGGCGGGATGAGCTCGTTCTCCATGCCCTTGGGTGTGCCCAGGCAGGTGATCCGGACGCCGGGGTCGTGTCGGCGCAGGCAGTCGGCGAAGGCGAGCAGCGGGTAGATGTGCCCCCCGGTGCCACCTCCCGCGAGCACCACCGAACGCAGCGGACCCATCAGCGTCTCCTCTCGCTCGCCGTCCCGCCGCGCGCCCGGGCCTGCCGGGCGCCGCGGGGTGCGGCCTGGTCGTCCTCCCGCCGCTGCCGTGCCCGGGGCACGGGCCCTCGGGCAGCCGGGGGCGGCGCCGTCCGGCGCCGTCCGGGAAGCGGCGGCAACGGGGCCCAGAGTAGTCGGACCCACCGGGCCGGCGGACGGGCATGCAGGGCTCTGGCCGCATCGGGTTCGGCCCGGGCGAAGGACGCCAGCATGCCGACCGCGGCGAGCGTGACGACCAGGGCGCTTCCGCCGTCGGAGATGAACGGCAGCGGCAACCCAGTGATCGGCAGGAGCCCGACCACCCCGCCGATGTTGATCACGGCCTGGCTGACCAGCCAGGTGGTGACCGCGGCGGCGGCGAGCCGGCGGAACGGGTCCTCGACGCGCCGGGCGATCCGCAGCCCGGTGTACGCGAGCACCGCGAACAGGGTGAGCACCACCGCGCACCCGACCACGCCCAACTCCTCGGCGATGATCGCGAAGATGAAGTCGTTGTGCGCCTCGGGCAGCCAGTTCCACTTGAGGCTGCTCTTGCCCAGACCGACGCCGAACCAGCCGCCGTGCTCGATGGCGAGCCGCCCCTGGAAGATCTGGTAGCAGGCCTCCAGCTTGCACGTCTCCGGGTCGGGCGGGTTGAAGAAGGAGACCAGCCGGGCGAGGCGGTAGTTCTCGGCGTCGCTCTCGCCGGACCCCGCGCCGAGCGAGGCGGCGGCGATGAGCAGACCGACCCCGACCAGTCCGGCCACCGAGAGCGCCCCGAACACCCGCAGCCGCACGCCGGCCGCCCAGAGCAGCCCGACGACCAGCGCCAGCAGGCAGATCATGGTGCCCAGGTCGTTGTAGCCGACCAGCACGAAGAGCAGGCCGACCACCGGGAAGAGCGGCGTGGCCAGCTCCCGCCACCAGCCCAGTGCGGCGCCCTTGCGGGCGATCACGTGCGCGCCCCAGAGCACCAGCGCGAACTTCGCCAGCTCGGAGGGCTGCACCTGGATGCCGCCGATGAACAGCCAGAGCAGGCGCGCCTCGATGGGACCGATCCGGGCCGACTCCTGGTTGGTGAGCCGCGCCCAGGCGAGCAACAGGTTGAGCACGAGCAGCAACGCGACGGCGGTGAGCAGCAGCGGCCGGCCCAGCGCCCGGTAGGTGCGCGCCGGCAGCCGCTGGCAGGCCCAGAAGGCGAACACGCCGATCACCGCGAAGATCGCCTGCTTGACGACGGAGGCGGTGGCGTTGCCGCCCTCGGCGTAGTCGCGCACGCTGGTGGCCGAGAAGACCATCGTCAGGCCGATCACGAGCAGCAGGCCGGCGCTGGAGATCAGCAGATAGTAGGAGGCCAGCGGGCGGTCCAGCAGGCCGCGCAGCGCGGCCAGCCCGCCCGCCGGGTCCAGCCCCCGCACGGGCGCCGGCGGGGCCGCGCCCGTGTCGTCCGGCCCGCGCGCTGCCGCGCCCGCCTCTGGCGTACGCCCACCGCCCGGCTCCCGCCGGGGCCGGGCCTCGATGGTTCCGTCGGTTCCTCGTCCCTCCCCCACCCCGACATCATCGCGGCTGGGCCGGCCGGCCACCCCCGCAACCGCCCGCTCGGCGTGTCGCCCCTCCCCCGCGACCGCGCGGTCGCCCGGCGGAGGCCGCCGCGGGGCCGGCTCAGGGCCGGCGGCGCACGATCGCGGGGGCGGGAGGTCAGGTGACGTTGGCGAGGAACTCGCTGTAGAAGAGGCCCAGGGCGATGGCCACGCCGATGCCCGCGATGATCCAGAACCGGACCACGATGTTGACCTCGCTCCAGCCGGCGAGTTCGAAGTGGTGCTGCAACGGCGACATCCGGAAGACCCGCTTGCCGGTGGTCCGGAACGAGATGATCTGGATCACCACGGACATCGTGATGATCACGAAGAGGCCGCCGATGATGAAGAGCAGCAGGATGGTGCGGGTGGACATCGCCATGCCGGCGATGAGACCGCCCAGGCCCAGCGCGCCGGTGTCACCCATGAAGATCCGCGCCGGCGAGGTGTTCCACCACAGGAAGCCGACACAGGCGCCGGCCGCCGCGCCCGCGATCAGCGCGATCTCCAGCGGGTCCCGGACGGTGTAGCAGTACGCCTGCGTGTAGTCCGGGTCGGCGCACCAGTGCCGGTACTGCCAGAACGCGATGAGCGCGTACGCCGCCAGGACCATCACCGACGCGCCGGTGGCGAGGCCGTCGAGGCCGTCGGTGAGGTTCACCCCGTTGGTCGTCGCCATCACCACGATGATGAAGAGGATGACCGCGCCGATCTTGGTGAGGTCGAGGGCCGGGATGTCCCGGATGAAGCTCAGCGTCGTGCTGCCGACGGTCTCGGTGTTGGTCACCGCGCCGGACGCGTCGGTCATGGTGCTCGGGAAGTAGAGCGCGATGATGCCGAAGACCGCGCCGACCAGGATCTGGCCGAGCAGCTTCCCGCGCTTGTTGAGGCCCGCGCTGTTGCGCTTGCGCACCTTCAGGAAGTCGTCGATGAAGCCGACGGCGCCGGAGAACACCATGAGCCCCAGCAGCACCAAGGCCGTGATGGTCGGCTCGACCTGCGCGATCTGCCGGTCCGGCAGGGTGGTCAGGGCCAGGTGGCCGGCGACGTACGCGATGACGGTCGCCAGGATGAAGACCACGCCGCCCATCGTCGGCGTGCCCTTCTTGCCCTGGTGCATCGCCGGGCCCTCGGCCCGGATCGGCTGCCCGGCCTTGAGCCGCGTGAACACCTTGATCGCGATCGGGGTGCAGAAGAGCGAGATCAGGAACGCCACCCCGACGGCGACGATGACTGCCCTCATGCGGTGTCACCGTCCGCCGGGACCGCGCCTGCACCGTTCTCCCCGGCGGCGTCCGCGCGCAGCGCGTCCGCCACCTCCCAGGTGCGGTACCGGGAGCCCTTGACCAGGACGACGTCGCCCGGCCGTAGCTCGCCCCGCAGCACCTCGACGGCTGCCGCCTGATCGGTGAGCAGCACCGACTCTCCTCCCCAGTTGCCTACCGCTGTCGCGCCCTCGTGGATCGGCGCTGCCGACTCGCCCACCACGAGCAGCCGGTCGACACCCAGCTCGGCCGCGAGCTGGCCGACCTCCGCGTGACCGTCCCGCTCGTACGGGCCCAGCTCGGCCATGTAGCCCAACACCGCGACGGTACGCCGCCCCCGACCGAGCGCCGCCAGCGCCCTCAGCGCGGCCGCCATCGAGTTCGGGTTGGCGTTGTACGAGTCGTCGATGACGGTCACCCCGTCGGGGCGGTCGAAGACGTCCATCCGCCGGGTGGAGACCAGGCCCAACTCACCCAGCGCCGCCGCCAGGTCGGCCGGCGGCATGCCCAGCTCCCGGGCCACCGCCGCCGCGGCGAGGGTGTTGGAGACCTGGTGACGGCCGGTCAGCCGCAGCCGCACCGGGGCGCTCCCCTCCGGCGTGACGAGGGTGTACGACGGGCGCCCCCGGTCGTCCAGCGTGACGTCCACGGCCCGCACGTCGGCCTCCGGCCCCTCGCCGTAGAAGACCACCCGGGCCTGCGTGCGGGACGCCATCGCGGCCACCAGGGGGTCGTCGGCGTTGAGCACCGCCAGGCCGTCGGGCGGCAGGGCCTCGACGATCTCGCCCTTGGCCAGGGCGATCGTCTCCCGCGACCCGAACTCGCCGATGTGCGACGTGCCGACGTTGAGCACGACGGAGATCCGGGGCGGCACCAGCTCGCAGAGGTAGCGCACGTGCCCGACGCCGCGGGCGCCCTTCTCCATCACGAGGTAGCGGGTCTCCGGCCCGGCCTTCAACGCCGTGTACGGGTGCCCCAGCTCGTTGTTGAACGACCCGGCGGGCGCGACCGTGGCACCGAGCCGGGTGGTGAGCTGGGCGATGAGGTCCTTCGTGGTGGTCTTGCCGGAGGAGCCGGTCAGCCCGATGACGGTCAGCCCGGGCAGCCGGTCGACCACCGCGCGCGCGAGCCGGCCCAGCGCGGCCCGCGCGTCGTCGACCAGCACCATGGGCACGCCGGGCACCTCGCGGGTGCCGAGCACGGCCGCGGCGCCGGCCTGCACGGCCCCGGCCGCGAAGTCGTGCCCGTCGACCTTCTCGCCGGGGAACGCGACGAAGATCCCGCCGGCGTCGACCTTGCGGCTGTCGAACTCGACCGAGCCGGTGACCCGGACGTCCGGGTCCGCGCCGGCGAGCCGGCCGTCGACCGCGGCGGCCACCTCGGCCAGCGTCAGCGGGATCACCGGTGACCCGCCAGGTCGCCGAAGCGGGCGCGCAGCGCGCCGGCCAGCTCGGTGTGGTCGTCGAACGGCAGCACCTCGCCGGCCACCTCCTGCCCGCGCTCGTGGCCCTTGCCGAGCAGCGCGATCACGTCGCCCGGCTCGGCCAGCCGCACCGCCTCCTCGATGGCCGCCCGCCGCCCGGCCAGCTCGGCGATCAGGGCGTCCGTCCCGGCCGCCCGCGCCCCGGCGAGCACCTCGGCCCGGATCGCGGCCGGGTCCTCGGTCCGCGGGTTGTCGTCGGTCACCAGCACCACGTCGGCTCCCTCCGCCGCGGCGGCGCCCATCACCGGCCGCTTGCCCCGGTCCCGATCACCACCGGCGCCGATCACGCAGATCAGGCGGCCGGTGCTCAGCTCGCGCAGGGCCGCCAGGGCGGCCACGATCGCGTCCGGCTTGTGCGCGTAGTCGACCACGCCGCGCACCGGGGCGTCCGCGGCGGTGACCAGTTCGAGGCGCCCGGGGACGCCCCGGCAGGCCGCCACCCCGGCGACGGCGGTCGCCGGGTCCACCCCGACGGCCGCCAGCGCGGCGATGGCCAGCAGCGCGTTGGCCACGTTGTGCCGGCCGGGCAGCGCCACGCTCCCGGGCAGGGTCAGGCCGTCCGGCCCGTGCACGGTGAAGCGCTGGGCGTACCCCTCGCCACCGATGCCGTCGGCCCACCAGCTCGCGCTGCGGTCCCCGGCGGCCGAGTAGCTGACCGTGGCCGGCTTGAACAGCGGTCGCAGCGCCGGGTCGTCGTGGTTGAGCACCTCGACGGCGCAGCGCCCGTCGAAGAGCTGCGCCTTGGCGGCGAAGTAGTCCGCCGCGTCGGCGTGGAAGTCGAGGTGGTCGGAGCCGAAGTTGGTGTAGCCGCCGACGGTGAACCGCACGCCACCGACCCGGCCCATCGCCAGCGCGTGGCTGGACACCTCCATCACCACGGCGGTCACCCCGCGCTCGCGGGCGGCGGCCAGCATGGCGTGCAAATCGGTCGCCTCCGGTGTGGTCCGGACGCTGTCGACGACCAGGTCGCCGAGGCGGGTCTCGACGGTGCCGATGAGGCCCGTGGTGTGCCCGGCGGCGCGCAGCCCCGACTCGACCAGGTAGGCGGTGGAGGTCTTGCCGGCGGTGCCGGTCACGCCGATCACGGTCAGCCCGGCCGTCGGGTCGCCGTAGACCGCGGCGGCCAGTGGGCCGAGGGCCACGCGGGGGTCGGCCACCACGATCGCCGGGAGGCCGGCCTCGGCCACGGCCGGAGCGCCGGCCGCGTCGGTCAGGGCGGCCACCGCCCCCGCCTCGGCCGCCGCGGCGGCGAACTCCGCGCCGTGCCGGCGGGCGCCGGGCAGGGCCGCGTACAGGTCGCCGGGGCGGACCTCCTGACTGGCGTGCGTGACGCCGGTCACCACCACCTCGGTCGCGTCGGCCGGCGGCGCGACGGCGAGCCGGGCCGCGAGGTCGCCGAGCCGGATTCCGATAACGGTACGGGGGCGAAGATTGCCGGGCACGGCGTCAGACCCTACCCGGTCGTCCGGCGCCGGCCGCACAGCCGCCCCGGTGGTTCGTCCCCACTCACCGATGATGTCCCGCCGTGGCTGCTCAGCGCGGATAGACCACGAACTCGGGCGGCTTGCTCGTCGTCGACGGTGGCACCTTGTAGTGACGGAGAGTGAACTGCATGGTCTCCTTGAACGTCGTGTTCGCGATCGCCGCGCCACCGCCGTCGGGGGCGTACGCGAAGACGGCCACGACGTAGCGGGGCTTCTCGGCCGGCGCCATCCCGATGAACGAGTTGACCTCGCCGGGCTGCTTCTTCCCGTCCACCAGCCGCCAGCCCGTGCCGGTCTTGCCGGCGACCCGGAAGCCGGGGACGGCCGCCGTGGTGCCCGTCGCCCCGTCGACCGTGGTGACGGCCTCCAGCAGGCCGCGCAGCGCCGTGGCGTTCTGCGGGCTCAGCACGGACCGGGTGACGGGGGCCGACGCCCGCGTCCGCTTGCCGTCCGCCCCGATCACCTCCTTGATCAGGTGCGGCTGGACGTACGTCCCGTCGTTCGCGATGGCGGCGTACGCGGCGGCCATCTGCAGCGGGGTGGCGTCCACGCTGTGACCGATCGGCACCGACCCGTACGACGACTCGCTCCACTCGTCCGCGGGCAGCAGCCGGCCGCTGGCCTCCCCGGGCATGCCCTCGCCGGTGGGCTCCCCCAGCCCGAACCGGCGCTGGTAGTCGATGAGGCGGTCCCGGCCCAGCTTCTCGGCGACCTTGATGGTGCCGACGTTCGACGAGTAGGCGAGCATCCCGGCCAGGCTCATCCGCCGCCCGTTCGCCGGGTGCGTGTCGGAGAACCAGGTGTCGCCCCTCTTGATGCTGTTCTCGATCGGCAGGGTGGTGTCCGGGGTGATGACCCCCTCCTGGAGCGCCGCACCGAACGTGATCGCCTTGTGCACCGATCCGGGGTCGACCACGAAGCTGGTGGCCGCGTCCTCCCGGGCGACCGGGTTGCTCCGCAGCGGCTGCGCGGCGTCGTAGGTCGGGTGGCTGGCCTGCGCCAGCACCTCCCCGGTCGCGACGTCGATGACCACCGCCGCGCCGGTGCCGCCCTTGGCCTGCGCCATGTGCCGGCTCAGGTAGACCTGGGTCATGTACTGGAGGTCCCGGTCGATGGTCAGCTGCAGCGAGCTACCCGGCTTGGGCGGCGTCGTCTCGCTGTAGCCGCCGGGGATCGGTGCGGCCAGGTCGCCGAGCCCGGCCTCGTAGACCCGCTTGCCGTCCTCACCGCGCAGCAGGTCGTCGTAGCGGGCCTCCAGCCCCTCCACGCCGTTCATGTCCTGGCTGGTGAAGCCGATCAGGTTGGCGGCCAGGTCGCCGCCGGGCACCTCGCGCCGCTCGTCGCGGTGCACGCCGATGCCGGCCAGCTCCAGCGCCTGCACCTGCTTGGCGACGGACACCTCGACCCCGCGGGCCAGGTACTCGAACTCGGACTCCTTGCCGTTGAGCAGCTTGCGCGGCGCCATCAGCTCGGTCAGCTTCGACACCGAGATGCCCAGCAGCGGGGACAGCGCCTTCGCGGTGGCCGCGCGGTCCTTGACCCGGGTGGGGTCGGCGAAGACGTACCGGGCCTCCACGCTGTGCGCGAGCGGGTCCCCCCAGCGGTCGTAGATCGCCCCGCGCGGCGCCGGCAGGTCCACCGTCCGGGTCCGGTCGGTGACCCCGCCGTCGGCGTACGCCGGTGCGTCCACCGCCTGGAGGACGACCAGCCGGATGCCGATGGTGGCGAAGAGCGCCAGGGTCAGCACGGTGCCCAGCCGCAGCCGCAGCCGCGGGTCGGCGAGCTTCGGCGGCCGTGGCGGCTTGCGCGACGGCCGCCGGCCCGCCGGGCGCTCCGGTCGGCGCGGCGCCCGGGCGGTGGTCCGGCGGCGCGGCGGGCTCTCCTCGGCCGGCGAACGCGGGGTGCGCGCCTGCACGGTGCGGACCACCCCGGAGCGGCCCGCCGCCGGCGAGTCCCGCCGGGCGGCCCGGGCCGCGGTGGCCCGCCCACCCTCGACCACCTGCAGGGCCGGCCGGAACGGGTCACCCGACCGGGTGCTGCGCGGGGTACGCCGCTGCTCCGCACCCCCGCCGCGCGGCACGCCGCCACGCTCCTCGCGGATCGTGCGCCCGCGCGGGGTGTAGGCGCGGGCGCCGGAGATTCCTCCGACGCCCGGCTCCCCGGCGTCCCGGCCGGTGGGCTCCCGCGACGATCCGCGCCGGGAGCCCGTGGCGTCCCGGCGCGGATCCTCCGACCTCGGTGGCACGGGTCAGCGTCCCTCGCCCTGCTGGCTGGTCACCGACGGCGCGCCGGTGGCCGGCTGCGGCACCCCGATGGTCTTGCCGTCGGGGAGCCGGACGTACGCCGGCTCCCCCGACTCGACCAGGCCGAGCTTGCGCGCGTGCGCCGCCAGGTTGCCCGGCGCCTCGGCATCGGCGATCTGCTTCTTGAGCTGCTCCTGCTCCAGGTCCAGCCGGGCCTGCTGCTGCTGCAGCTTCTCCAGCTTGAACGCGTTCTCATTGATCTTGGTGTTGACCAGCAGGATGCCGAGCACCCCACCGACCACGAGCACCACGATCAGCGCCGCGAACGGCGCGCGCGGCACCGACACCGGCGGCGGCGGCGCGACCCGCAGCCGGGGCGGACGCGCGGAGGCCGCGATCCGCTCGGCCGGCCGCAGCGCCGCGCTCCCCTGGACCGGGAACTCGCGCGCCCCCCGCGCGCGGGACTCCCCCTGCCGGTTCACCCGGTCGATGCGTGACGTACCGTTCCCGACGCGGGTGGCTCGCTCCCCCGCGGTCCGGCCCCCCGACCGCGGTGCGCGCTGCCCGACGCCGGTGGTGTCCCGGCGGTCGCGCCTGTCAACGTTCATGTCCCCTCCCCCTCTACGTCCGTCCCACTGCCGTCCCCCGGTGCCCCCTGCCGATCCCCCTCGGAACCCGCGGACCCCGTTCCCGGTTGGTACATCGCCTTGACCCGTCGGCGGGACCGTTCGCGGTCGGTCCGCCCCTGGCGTTGCGCCTCCGGATCGATGCGCTCCGCGGCCCGCAACCGTACGGAGGCGGCGCGCGGATTCGCGGCGACCTCGAGCTCCCCGGGCAGCTCGGCGCCCCGGCTCAACAGCCGGAACGTCGGACCGGTCCCCGGCAGCTCGACCGGGAGGTCGATCGGGCCCGTGCTCCGGACCCGGTCGGCGAGCGCCGCCTTGGTGAGCCGGTCCTCCAACGAGTGGTAGGACAGGACCACCATGCGGCCGCCCACATTGAGCGCGTCGAGTGCGGCCGGCAGCGCCGTCTCCAGCGCGGCCAGCTCCCTGTTTACCTCGATCCTTAAAGCCTGAAACGTTCTCTTTGCCGGGTGTCCGCCGGTTCGTCGGGCAGGTGCCGGAATGGACTCCCGGACCAGCTCGGCGAGCCGCGCCGAGGACGTGATCCGGGCGCGTTCCCGCTCGCGGATGATCGCTGAGGCGATCCGTCCCGCGAACTTCTCCTCCCCGTACACCCGCAGCACCCGCGCCAGCTCCGGATGGCTGTAGGTGTTGACCACCTCCTCGGCGGTCACCCCCCGGGTCTGGTCCATCCGCATGTCCAGCGGCGCGTCCTGCGCGTAGGCGAACCCGCGGTCGGGCGCGTCGAGTTGCAGGGACGAGACCCCCAGGTCGAACAGGATCCCGTCGACCCCGGGGTAGCCCAGCCGGTCGAGCACGTCGGGCAGCTCGTCGTAGACCGCGTGCTCCAGGTGGATGCGGTCGGCGAAGCGGGCCAGCCGGACGCGCGCGTGGGCGAGCGCCTCGGTGTCCCGGTCGAGCCCGATGAGCACCGTCCGCGGATGGGCCTCGAGCACCGCCTCCGCGTGCCCGCCCAGCCCCAGCGTGGCGTCGACGTGGACCGTCCGGTCGCCCCGACCCAGCGCGGGGGCCAGCAGCTCGAGACACCGCTCGAGCAGCACCGGCACGTGCGTGCCGCGTAGCTCCCCCATGTCGACCCCCACCCGCTGGTAACCGTGCTTCCTTCTCGCGCCCGCGTCGGACGGCGCCTGTCGCCGTACCGCCAGATCCCCATCCGCTCCCGCCCGTCGCGAGGCCGCGGGCCCCCCGAGAGATCGTGCGCCTGGCACCGGGGAAGGGGTGCCAGGAACTCGAAAGCGGCTGGAGATCTCGCAGTACGCCGGGCGCCGTTCCGCCCTACAGACCGCCGGGCAGCACCCCCTCCTCGATGTCGGCGAACTCGTCTTCGCTCTCGGCGAGGTAGGACTCCCAGGCGGCCTTGTCCCAGATCTCCACCCGCGTGCTGGCGCCGATCACGACCAGGTCGCGGTCGAGCGCGGCGTAGTCCCGCAGGTGGCCCGGGATCGTCACCCGGCCCTGCTTGTCCGGGACCTCGTCGTGCGCGCTGGCGAAGAAGACCCGGCTGTAGGCCCGGGCCGCCTTGCTCGTCATCGGTTGGGCACGCAACTGCTCCGCGATCCGCTGGAACTCGGGCATCGGGAAGACGTAGAGGCAGCGCTCCTGCCCTTTCGTGATCACGACACCCCCCGCCAGCTCATCCCGGAACTTCGCCGGAAGGATCAACCGGCCTTTGTCGTCCAGGCGCGGAGTGTGGGTGCCGAGGAACACGGCCCAACCCCCTCGCCCTTGAGCGGCGTTCGCGGCGCCGCTGACCCCCCGGGCCGGTGGGCCCTCCCGGCCTCACCATTGGGCCCCACTCTACTCCACTTCCCTCCACCTGCAACCGGAAACGCCCGCGTGGCGCGGCCGATCTGAGCGCAAAACCGCACGTCACAAGGGGTGGAGCGCGGTGGAGGGCCGAAGCGCCCCATGGGCGGCGTCCGTTTCCCGACATAGATCGACTCCGTCCGGCCGAGCCGGAATCGGCCGCGCGTCCGCGCTCCCCGGCCGAACGGTTCGCCGTCGGCGGCGATCTGGGGAGCGCGATGGTCCGGTAACCTCGCTCGCGTGACGGACGCGAAGATGCCCCTGCGGGCGAAGGTGGCCAGCTCCGTGTCGCGGACCGCCGCGGCGCTGTCCCGGGCCGCGGGCCGGGGTGACGGCTCGGTGATCGGGGGGTGGATCGGGCTCAAGATCGACCCGGACCTGCTCGCGCACCTCGCCGCCGGCCGCGCGATCGCGCTCATCTCCGGTACGAACGGCAAGACGACCACCACCCGGTTGGCCGCCGCCGCCGTCGGCGTGCTCGGCAAGGTGGCGACCAACTCGTTCGGCGCCAACATGCCCACCGGCCACACCTCCGCGCTGGCCAAGGCGGGCAGCACGCCCTACGCGGTGCTGGAGGTGGACGAGCACTACCTGGCCCAGGTGCTGGAGGCGACCGAGCCGCACGTGGTGGCGCTGCTCAACCTCTCCCGCGACCAGCTCGACCGCGCCAAGGAGGTCGCCATGATGGCGCAGCTCTGGCGCGCGGCGCTGGTCCGGCACCCGGACGTGCGGGTGGTGGCGAACGCCGACGACCCGATGGTCGTCTGGGCCGCCTCGCCCCCGCCCACCCCGGACCACCGGATCAACCCACCCCAGGTCGTCTGGTTCAGCGCCGGGCAGCGCTGGCACGACGACTCGTGGGTCTGCCCCGAGTGTGGCTCCACCATCGAGCGCTCCGGCGAGCAGTGGTGGTGCACCGGCTGCCCCCTGCGCCGCCCGCAGCCGCAGTGGACCGTGGAGGACGACGGCGTCCTCGACCCCACCGGCGCGTGGCACAAGGTGGCCCTCCAGCTGCCCGGCAAGGTCAACCTCGGCAACGCCGCGACCGCGCTCGCGGTGGCCGCCGAGTTCGGCGTACGACCCGTCGACGCGGTGTCCCGGCTGGGCTCCGTCACCTCCGTCGCCGGCCGCTACGCGCAGGTCGAGCGGGAAGGGCGGCTCATCCGGCTGCTGCTGGCGAAGAACCCGGCCAGCTGGCTGGAGGCGTTCGACATGGCCGACCAGGCGCCGACCCTGCTGTCGATCAACGCGCGCGACCCCGACGGGCTGGACACGTCATGGCTCTTCGACGTCGACTTCGCCCCCCTGCGCGGCCGGCAGGTGCTGATCACCGGCGACCGGGCGTACGACCTGGCCGTCCGGCTCGACGTCAACGAGGTGCCGTTCCAGCACGTACGGACGTTCACCGAGGCGATCCGCGCGGTGCCCCCGGGGCGCCTGGAGGTCATCGCCAACTACACCGCGTTCCAGGACATCCGAGCGGAGTTGGACCGTGTCAACTGAGAGCCTGCGCATCGTCTGGGTCTACCCCGACCTGCTCTCCACCTACGGCGACCGGGGCAACGCCCTGATCCTGGCCCGGCGGGCCCGCCAGCGCGGAATGCCGGTCGAGGTGCTGGAGGTCCGCTCGGACCAGCGGCTGCCCGCCACCGCCGACATCTACCTGATCGGCGGCGGCGAGGACGGGCCGCAGGCGCTGGGCGCGCAGCGGCTCATCGCCGACGGCGGGCTGCACCGCGCGGTCGCCCAGGGGTCGGTGGTGTTCGGCGTCTGCGCCGGCTACCAGCTCCTCGGCAACTCCTTCTTCGCCAAGGGCACCCGCTACCCCGGCCTGGAGCTGCTCGACATCACCTCCGACCGGGGCGAGACGCGGGCCGTCGGCGAGCTGGCCGGCGACATCGACCCGCGGCTGGCGGTGCCACCGCTGAGCGGGTTCGAGAACCACGGCGGCCGTACCCACCTCGGCCCGGGCGTCGCGCCGCTGGCCCGGATCACGGCGGGCATCGGCAACGACGGCGCCACCGAGGGGGCGTGGCGCGGCAAGCTGCTCGGCACGTACTCCCACGGGCCGGCCCTGGCCCGCAACCCGGCCCTGGCCGACCTGCTGCTGCGCTGGGCCACCGGTGTGAACCAGCTTCCGCCGGTGGACGACACCTGGTCCGACCGGCTCCGGTCCGAGCGCCGCGCCGCGGTGGCCGCCGCCCGCGGATGACGCGCGCCGTCCGGCGACTGCTGCGGCAGCCGTCGGCCGTCCGCTTCGCGCTGCTGCTGCTCCTGGTCGCGGCGTGCGGCGTGCTGCTGCTCGTCGTGCCCCGACCCGATCCGTCGGAGCTGCCCGGGCTCGCCGACCGGCTCGGCTGGCTGGCGCCCGTCGCGGCGGTGCTCGCCGGCGCGCTGCTGCTCGTCGCCCTGGTGCCGCGCACCTTCATCACCCTCGCCTCGGGGGCGATCTTCGGCCCGCTGGAGGGCGCCGGGTACGCGCTGAGCGCGGCGCTGCTGGCCGCCGCGATCGGCTTCGCGGTCGGGCGGCTGCTGGGGCGGGAGTTCGTCGCCGCCCGGATCCGCGGCCGGTTGGCCCACCTGGACGGGTGGTTCGCCCGGCAGAGCGTGCTCGGCGTCATCACCGTCCGGCTGGTGCCGATCGCCGGGTTCGGGCTGGTCAGCTACGGCTACGGCACCACCGGGGCGCGGCTGCTGCCGTTCCTGGCCGGCAGCGTGCTCGCCGCCGTGCCGAGCGCGTTCGGCTACGCCGCGATCGGCGCCGCCGTCACCTCGCCGAGCGACGTCAACTGGTTCGCGGTCGCCCCGGCCGGGCTCGGCCTGATCGCCAGCGCGATCCTGGTCCGGCGCCTCTGGCGGGCCGAGCGCCACCGCCGCGCCGAACGGGCCTGATCCATGGCCGGAACCGACGCGTCGCCCGCCGACGCCGCCGAACCAGTGCCCGCCGACGCCGCCCCCGCTCCGCCGTCCCCCGTGGCGGCGGCTCCGGCGGTGGCTGCCGACGCCCCGACGGACGCGGCGGCCGTTCCGCCGGTGGTTCCCGCCGCCCCGGCGGCCGCGGCGGCCGTTCCGGCGGCCATGCCCGCGGTGGGCGAACCGCTCTCGGGCGGCTTCATCGCCGAGGTGGTCCGGGTCGGCGACACCGTCCGGCGTACGGCGCCGCCGCGCGGCGCGTTCGTGGGCGCGCTCCTCCGTCACCTCGAACGGGTGGGCGCCGACCTCGCGCCCCGCCACCTCGGCACCGACGAGCAGGGCCGCCAGGTGCTCAGCTACCTCGACGGCCAGGTGCCCTGGCGCGAGCGGGAGGATCCGGCGTACGTCGCCGACCCCGCCCTGGTGGCGCTGGCCGGGCTGATCCGGCGGCTGCACGACGCGTGTGCGGGCAGCCCGCTGGCGGGCGACGCCGAGACCGTCTGCCACGGCGACCTGTCGCCGAAGAACACCGTCTACCGGCCCACCCCGCGAGGCCCGCTGCCCGTCGCCTTCCTCGACTGGGACCGGGCCGCGCCGGGACGCCGGATCGAGGACGTCGCGTTCGCCTGCTGGCACTGGGCTGATCTGGGCCCGGGCGCCGACCCGGCCGAGCTGGGCCGGCGGTGCCGCCTGATCTGCGACGCGTACGACGCGGCCGGGGCCACCGCGCCCGGGGCCACCACGGCCGGGGCCACCGTGCCCGGGGCTACCCTGCCCGGGGCCACCACGGCCGGGGCCGCCGTGCCCGGGGCCGCCTCACCGGCCTCGGCGCGGCTGCCGCGGGAGGACCTGGTGGATCTGATGCTCGACCAGGTGGAGGGCACCTGGCGCGGGATCGCGGCGGGGGCCGAGCGGGACGAACCGGGAATGCGCCGGCTGCGGGCGGCGGGGGTGGTGCGGCTGGTCCACGGCTGGCACGCCTGGCTACGAGAAAACCGGACCGCCGTGACAAGAACCCTCCACCACCCCACCCCCTGACCCGCCCACCCCACCCCGCCCCCGTCGATCACGCAGTTGTGGCAGGTGACGAAAGGCTCGTTCCGGGTCGAACCCTGGCACCACAACTGCATGATCGACGGAACAGGGAGCGGGCGGGGCAGGAGCCGGGGGGCGGGGTGACGCCCGTGGGTGGTCAGGCGACGACGCTCACCATGCGGCCGGGCACCACGATGACCTTGCGCGGCTCCTTGCCACCCAGGGCGCCGGCGACGGCCTCCAGCGCGGCGGTACGCACCGTCTCCTCGGACGCGTCGGCGGGCACCTCCACCCGACCCCGCACCTTGCCGTTGACCTGCACGGGGTAGGTCACCGACTCGGCGACCAGCAGGCGCGGGTCGGCGACGGGGAAGTCGGCGTACGTCAGCGAGGTCTCGTGGCCCATCCGCTGCCACAGCTCCTCGGCGACGTGCGGGGCGAACGGCGCCACCATCAGCACCAGCGGCTCGGCCACCTCGCGCGGGGTGGCCGGCAGCCGGGTCAGCGCGTTGGTCAGCTCGATCAGCTTGGCGATCGCGGTGTTGAACCGGATCCCCTCCATGTCGCCGCGGACGCCGTCGATCACCTTGTGCAGCAGCCGGCGGGTCGCCTCGTCGGCCGGGTCCTCGGTGATCCGCAGCGCGCCGGTCTGCTCGTCGACGACGGCCCGCCAGACCCGCTGCAGGAAGCGGAACGAGCCGACGACGGCCCGGGTCTCCCACGGGCGGGACACCTCCAGCGGACCCATGGACATCTCGTAGACCCGGAAGGTGTCCGCGCCGTACGCCTCGCACATCTCGTCGGGCGTGACGACGTTCTTCAGCGACTTGCCCATCTTGCCGTACTCGCGGGTGACCGGGACGTCGTCCAGGAACCAGGCGCCGTCGCGCTCGATGACCTCCGCGGCCTGCACGTAGCTGCCCCGGGCGTCGGTGTACGCGTACGCCTGGATCATGCCCTGGTTGAACAGCCGGCGGAACGGCTCGAAGCTGGAGACGTGGCCCAGGTCGTACAGGACCTTGTGCCAGAACCGGGCGTACAGCAGGTGCAGCACCGCGTGCTCGGCGCCGCCGACGTACAGGTCGGTGCCGCCGCAGTCGCCCTCACCGCGCGGGCCCATCCAGTACCGCTCGTTCTCCGCGTCGACGAACCGCTGGGAGTTGGTCGGGTCCAGGTAGCGCAGCTCGTACCAGCAGGAGCCGGCCCACTGCGGCATCACGTTGGTCTCCCGGGTGTACCGCTTCGGGCCGTCACCCAGGTCCAGCTCGACCTCGACCCAGTCCCGGCGGCGCGACAGCGGCGTCTCCGGGTTCGAGTCGGCGTCGTCGGGGTCGAACGTCTTCGGCGAGAAGTCGTCCACCTCGGGCAGCTCGACCGGCAGCATCTCCTCGGGCAGCGCGATCGCCGCACCGGTCTCGTCGTAGACGATGGGGAACGGCTCGCCCCAGTAGCGCTGGCGGCTGAACAGCCAGTCCCGCAGCCGGTAGGTCACCGCGCCACGGCCGTGCCCGTTGGCCTCCAGCCACGCGACGACGCGCGCCTTGGCGTCGGCGACCCCCAGGCCGTTCAGGTCCAGGCCGCGGTCCGGCGCGGCGCTGTTGATCGCCGGGCCGTCCCCGGTGTACGCCTTGCCGTCGAAGCCCTCGGCCGGCTGCACGGTGCGGACGATGGGCAGGTCGAAGACCTCGGCGAACGCCCAGTCCCGCTCGTCCTGGGCGGGCACCGCCATGATCGCGCCGGTGCCGTAGCCGGCCAGCACGTAGTCCGCGATGAAGATCGGGATCTGCGCGCCGTTGACCGGGTTGGTGGCGTACGCCCCGACGAAGACGCCGGTCTTCTCCTTGGTCTCGGCCTGCCGCTCGACGTCGGACTTGGCCGCCGCCGACTTGCGGTAGGCCTCGACGGCCGCCCGCGGGCTGGCGTGCCCGCCCGTCCAGGCGTCCTTCGTCCCCTCCGGCCAGGCGGCCGGCACCAGCGTGTCGACCAGCTCGTGCTCCGGCGCCAGCACCATGTAGGTGGCGCCGAAGATCGTGTCCGGGCGGGTGGTGAACACCCGGATCGGCTCCCCGGCGGTCGGGAAGTCGATGTGGGCGCCCTGCGACCGGCCGATCCAGTTGCGCTGCATCAGCTTGATCGCCTCGGGCCAGTCCAGCTTGTCCAGGTCCTCCAGCAGCCGGTCACCGTACGCGGTGATCCGCATCATCCACTGCTTCAGGTTCCGCTTGAAGACCGGGAAGTTGCCCCGCTCGGAGCGGCCGTCGGCGGTGACCTCCTCGTTGGCCAGCACCGTGCCCAGGCCGGGGCACCAGTTGACCGGCGCCTCCGAGACGTACGCCAGCCGGTGGTCGTCGACGATCCGGCGCCGCTCGGCCACCGACAGGTCGGCCCAGGGGCGGCCGTCCGGCGTCGGCCGGGTGCCGCCCTCGAACTCGGCGATCAGCTCGGCGATCGGCCGGGCCCGCCTGGCGTCCTGGTCGTACCAGGCGTTGAAGATCTGCAGGAAGATCCACTGGGTCCAGCGGTAGAAGTCGGTGTCGATGGTCGCCACCGAGCGCCGCTCGTCATGGGCCAGGCCCAGCCGCCGCAGCTGCGCGCGGTAGCGCTCGATGTTCGCCTCGGTGGTGGTGCGCGGGTGGGTGCCGGTCTGCACCGCGTACTGCTCGGCGGGCAGCCCGAACGCGTCGAAGCCCATGGCGTGCAGCACGTTGCGGCCGGCCATGCGCTGGTAGCGGGCGAAGCAGTCGGTGCCGATGTAGCCCAGCGGGTGGCCGACGTGCAGCCCCGCCCCGGACGGGTAGGGGAACATGTCCAGCACGTAGAGCTTCTCCGCGCCGGCCCGGGGGTGGTCGGGGTCGGCCAGCGGCCCGGTCGGGTTCGGGGCGTGGAAGGTGCCCTCCCGCTCCCAGTGGTCCTGCCAACGATGCTCGATCTCGTTGGCCAGGGCCGCGGTGTACCGGAACGGGGGGATGTCGCCCGCCGGTGCGGCTGCCTCACTCATCACGTCTCCTCGCGTCGCTCGGCGCGGTCGTCTCGTGCGGTCTGCTGGTGCTCCTCGCCCGGCGCCGGCCGGGGGCGGGCGACGGGCACAAAAAAGCCCCTCACGCAGGAGGGGCCGCCGTGCTGTCGCGCGTTCAGCGCATCAGCACGGCCCGGTAAGAAGCAGGAAGACTCCGGCCATGACGGCAGTGTACCCCCAGGCCGGGCGGGGCCGACGTCCCGCTTCCACGGGTCGGGACGGCCGCGCGGGGTCAGCCCGGGGTCGCCGGCCAGGGCACGGGGTCGGCGAACCGGTCGGTGGTGGTGACGAAGCCCCAGCACTGCTTGGCGTTGAAGAGCACGGCCTCCGTGCAGTAGGCGGGGCTCGACGTGGCGCAGGCGTCCTCGAGGAGCACGGCCGCGTAGTCGAGGAAGTAGGCCTCCTCCATGGTGGTGCTGACGCACTGGTCGATGTTCACCCCGGCCAGGAAGAGCGTGTGGATGCCCTGGGCCCGCAGCACCTGGTCGAGGTGGGTGCCGTGGAAGCCGTTCATCCGGTACTTCGGCACGTGGACGTCGTCGGGCTCGATCAGCTCCTTGAGCTCGTCGACCAGCTCGCCGCCCCACGAGCCGGCGGTGAGCACCGGTCCGTGGTCCAGCTCCTCGCCGATCCCCCGCTGGTCCAGGCGGTGCTTGAAGGACCAGAGCGTGGGGGCGCCGAGGTTGCGCAGGTCGGGCCGGTTGTGCCAGTAGACCCAGAGGACCGGCATGCCGTGCGCGCGGGCCGCCCGCACCGCCCGCACCGCTCCCGGCACCGCAGCCCGGCAGGCCGTGTGGTCGAGGCCGGAGCGGTCGGTCCAGCCGCCCGGTGAGCAGAAGTCGTTCTGTACGTCGATGACGGCCAGGGCGCAGGCGTCGACGTCCGCCACGAACGGCAGCAGCTCCGCCTCGAAGCGGGCGAGTCGCCCGGTCGTGTGGTGCGGCGTCAGGTGGACGTGGTCGGGGTGCAGCTCCCAGCGGGCGGCGCCGCCGCCGAGCCGTACGCCGCCGTCGCCGGTGTCGCCGTAGATGTCCCGCTGCGGGTGCATCGCCGCGCCCCCTCTCCGCGCGGGGTCGCCTACCCGCCGGGACGGGAGATGTTCCCCCGAGGCGGCGAATATTCGGGGCGTAACCGACGGTCTGGCTGCGGGGGTCGGCGTTCACGACAAACATGGTTAGCCTGAGAGGCCAGTGAGATTTGTGCGGCAGACGAGGCTCGGCGTCGCGAACCCAACGACGGGTCCAGCTGCTCTTAACAGAGCTGCCGTTTCCGGCGACGAGGAGGAGGCCCGTGACACAACAGACCTGGGACGAGGTGGGCGGCCTGTTGCCGCACGACGAGTTCCGCGCCGCCAGCGAGGCCATCGTGGCCAACATCGAGCAGGTCATCGAGGGCAAGACCGCCACCGTGCGCCTCGCCCTGGCGGTGCTGCTCGCCGAGGGCCACCTGCTCATCGAGGACGTACCCGGCGTCGGCAAGACCAAGCTCGCCAAGGCCCTCGCGCGGTCCATCGACTGTTCCGTACGCCGGATCCAGTTCACCCCGGACCTGCTCCCCAGCGACGTCACCGGGGTCAGCGTCTACAACCAGGAGACGCACGACTTCGAGTTCCGCCCCGGGGCGGTCTTCGCCAACCTGGTGGTCGGCGACGAGATCAACCGGGCCTCGCCGAAGACCCAGTCGGCGCTGCTGGAGTGCATGGAGGAGCGGCAGGTCACCGTCGACGGGGTGACCTACCAGTTGCAGACCCCCTTCATGGTCATCGCCACCCAGAACCCGATCGAGATGGAGGGGACCTACCCGCTGCCCGAGGCGCAGCGGGACCGGTTCACCGCCCGGATCGCGATGGGTTACCCGGACGTCGGCGCTGAGCTGGCGATGCTCGACGGGCACGGCGCCACCGACCCGCTCGACGAGCTGCGCCCGGTCTCCGACGCCGCCACCGTGCGACAGCTGATCGCCACGGTCCGGCAGGTGCACGTGGCCGACGCCGTGAAGCAGTACGCGATCGACCTGGTCACGGCCACCCGTGAAGCCCCCGACCTGCGGCTGGGCGCCTCCCCCCGGGCGACCCTGCAGCTGCTGCGCACCGCCCGCGCGGTGGCCGCCCTCGAGGGCCGCGACTACGTCCTCCCCGACGACCTGCAGGTGCTGGCGGTGCCGGTGCTGGCGCACCGGATCATCCCGACCGCCGACGCGCAGCTGGCCCGGCGCACCACCGACGCGATCGTCTCCGAGCTGGTGCACCGGCTGCCCCTGCCGCACGACCGCAAGCGCAGCCCCTACGACACCCGTCCGGCGACCGGCAACGGCCACGGGCCGTACGAGCCGCGGAGGCCGTGACGTGCGTGAAGGGCTCCGCGGGCTGACCACCCGGGGCCGCTCGTTCCTGGCGGCCGCCGTGGCCGCGGCCGTCTCGGCCGGGATCCTCGGCGAGAAGGACCTGCTCCGGGTCGCCGTGCTGCTCGCCGTCCTGCCGTTGCTGGCCGCGGCCTACGTGGGCCGCAGCCGCTACAAGCTGGCCTGCAACCGGTCGCTCGACCCGCACCGGGTGCCGGTCGGCGCCACCTCCCGGGTGGTGCTGCGGCTGCAGAACATGTCCCGCCTGCCCACCGGCACCCTGCTGCTGGAGGACCGGCTGCCCTACGCGCTGGGCAGCCGGCCCCGCGTGGTGCTGGAGCGGCTCGGCGCGCACCAGGCCAGCTCGGTGGCCTACTCCGTCCGGGCCGACGTGCGGGGCCGCTACGAGGTGGGCCCGCTGGTGGTGCGCCTGACCGACCCGTTCGGTCTCTGCGAGCTCACCCGCGCCTTCCCCAGCGTCGACCACCTGACGGTGATCCCGCAGGTCGCCGCCCTGCCGTCGGTGCGCCTGCCCGGCGAGTACGCCGGCAGCGGCGACAGCCGGGCGCGCTCGGTGGCGGTGCACGGCGAGGACGACGCGGCGACCCGGGAGTACCGGATGGGCGACGACCTGCGCCGGGTGCACTGGAAGTCCACCGCCCGCACCGGTGAGCTGATGGTGCGCCGGGAGGAACAGCCCTGGGAGAGCCGGGCGACGGTCGTGCTGGACACCCGCGCGTACGGCCACCGCGGCGACGGCCCGACCGCCAGCTTCGAGTGGGCGGTCTCCGCCGCGGCGAGCGTCTCGGTGCACCTGCGGCAGGCCGGCTACAAGCTGCGCCTGGTCACCGGCACCGGCGCGGACGTCGACGCCACCGAGGCCGGTGGCGACGGGCTCCTCCTCGACCAGCTCGCCGAGGTCCGCCTCGACCAGCGCACCGAGGTGACCGAGCTGGTGCAGCGGGTCCGGCAGCGCGCCGACGGCGGGTTGATCATCGCCGTCTTCGGCGCGCTCAGCACCGCCGAGGCGGAGCTGCTGGCCGGGCTGCGGGCGAACGGGGCGACCTGCGTCGGTTTCCTCATCAACAGCTCGACCTGGCTCAACCTGCCGGAGAAGGCACGGGCGGAGGCGGAGCACGCGCACGCCGCCGCCGCGCTCGCGCTCCTGCAGAGCGGCTGGCGGGTGATCGGCGTCGACCACGGCAGCCGGCTGCCGGCGATCTGGCCGCAGGCGGGCCGGGGCTCGCAGGGCTTCGCGCTGCGGGCCGCGCTGGCCGAGACGGTGGCCGGGGGCATGCGATGACCGCGGGCCGCCCCGGCACGGGCGAGCCCCGCGCCGGGGCGCGGCGGCGCAGAGGCACGAGCGGGAGGGTGCGGTCATGACCGGGCGTCGGAATCTCGGCCTGGTGGCCGCCGCGGCGACGCTGCTCGCCGCGGCACCGCTGTCGGCCATCTTCGAACGCTGGACGTGGCTGATCGAGTCGGCCATCGCGGTCGCCGTGGTGGCCGGCGCGGCCACGCTGGCCCGCGCCCTGCGGGCCCCCCTCTGGGGCCAGGTGCTCGGCATGCTGGCCGGGTTCACGCTCGCGCTGACCTGGCTCTTCCCCAGCGGCAGCGAGCTGCTGGCGGTCCTGCCGACGCCCGCCACCATCGCGCACTTCGGCGAGCTGCTCGACGGCTCCGTGCAGGACATGCGCTCGTACGGCGTCGAGGTGCCCGACACCGAGCCGCTGCTGTTCATCGCGGTGCTCGGCGTCGGGGCGGTCGCCATCGTGGTCGACCTGCTCGCCGTCGGTCTGCGTCGTCCGGCGCTCGCCGGCCTGCCCATGCTCGCCGTCTACTCGGTCCCGGTCGCCGTCTACGTGGACAGCGTCCCCGCCGTCCCGTTCGTGATCGGCGCGGCCGGCTTCCTGTGGCTGCTGGTCGCGGACAACGTCGACCGGGTGCGCCGGTTCGGCCGCCGGTTCACCGGTGACGGGCGCGACGTCGACGTCTGGGAGTCCTCGCCCCTGGCCGCCGCCGGTCGGCGGCTCGCGGTGCTCGGCGTGGCGGTGGCGGTGCTGCTGCCGCTGGCCGTGCCGGGCATGACCGGTGGGCTGCTCGACTCACTGACCTCCGGTTCGGGCAACGGCAGCGGCAACGGGCGGCCCGGGCAGGGCGGCGCGCCGGGCCGGATCGACCTGTTCGCCGCGCTGAGCGGCCAGCTCAACCAGTCCGAGGTCGCCGACATGGTGAAGGTCACCACCGACGAGCCGGACCCGTTCTACCTGCGGTTCGGCGTCGCGGACGACCTCCAGCCGGACGGTTTCCGGGTGACCACCCCGGCCGGGCAGCCGATCAACCGGGGCCTGCCCGACCCGTCGGAGAGGGCGGGCAACGGCGTCGAGCAGCAGCGCTACCGGGCGAGCGTCGAGATCACCCGCGATCTGGAGATGCCGCTGCTGCCGTTCTACTCCGAGCCGGTGGGCGTCGACGACCTGAACTCGAACTGGCTCTACGACAGCAACCGGCAAATCGTCTACTCCAACCGGGAGAACTCGCGCGGCAAGCGCTACTCGTTCGAGTACGTCCGTTCCACGTACAGCCCGGCGGCGCTCCGGACGGCCCGCCCGCTGGCCGCCGACCACCCGCTGGAGCGGCAGAAGCAAACGTACGCCCCGCCGGTGCCGGAGGTGCAGGCCCTCGTGGAGCGGCTCACCCGGGGCAAGGAGACCGAGTACGACAAGGTCCGGGGGATCTACGACTACTTCTCCTCCGACAACGGCTTCAGCTACCGGCTCAGCACCGAGGGCGGCACCAGCGACCAGGACATCGTCAACTTCCTGACGAACAAGGTCGGCTTCTGCCAGCAGTACGCCGCCGCCATGGCGTGGCTGGTCCGGGCCGCCGGCATCCCGGCCCGGGTGGCCTTCGGCTTCACCAACGGCAGCAACCGCAGCGGCAACACGTACACACTGACCAACCGCAACCTGCACGCCTGGACGGAGGTCTACTTCGACGGCATGGGTTGGGTGCCGTTCGACGCCACCCCGGCCTACGGCGTCTCCGGCTCCACCCGGTCGTCCTGGGCACCGGACACGGACGCGCCGGACCCGGTCGCCGAGGATGCCGGCTCGCCGAACACGCCGGGCAGCGTCGAGGAATCGCCGGGGGCGGCCGGCCCCGACGCCGCCGACCGGGACACCGACAGTGGCCTCTCCGTGGGCTCGGACACCCCGGCCGAGCAGGCGCCGGTCTGGCCGTGGTGGTTGGCCGCAGCACTGGCCGTCGTGCTGGTGCTCGCGGTGCCCGCGCTGCGCCGGCTCGCGCTGCGCCGGCGCCGGGGCGGCCGGATGCCCGCCGCGGTGACGGCCAGCGCACCCGCCGTGGGCGCCGGCCCGGCCGCCGGGCCGCGCATGGTGGTGGTGGGCGCCGACGCCGACCGGGCCCGGGCCGACGCGCACGCCGCCTGGGACGAGTTGCTCGACACGCTCGTCGACTACCGGGTGCGGGTCGACCGGACGGAGACCCCGCGGGCGACCGCGGACCGCCTCGTGCAGGACGCGTTGAGCAGCCACGCCGAGGCCGTCACCGCGATGCGGATGCTCGGACGGGCCGAGGAGCGGGCCCGCTACGCGCGGGATCCGCTCACCGGTCAGCCGCTGTCGTCGGCGCTGCGCACGGTCCGGGGCGCGCTCGCCGCGCGCGCCGACCGGCGGACCCGGCTGCTCGCCGCGGTGCTGCCGCCGTCGGTGCTGTTGCGCTGGCGGCTCGCCGTGGCGGACGCCTCGGCCCGTGTGGTCGCGGTCACCGGTCGGGCCCGGTTCCGGCTGCTGCGGTGGAACCCGCGCCGCCTGATCGCCGACCGCGCCACCCGCTGACCGGCCGGAGGTGCTCTCCTACCCGGGAGGCCACCTCCGTCGTGCGCCGAGGCCGGTCGGTGATCCCGCGGCGGGCGCCGCCTGCGCGTGCCGCGACCGGTGGTCCTGTACCGGGTGGTGGGGCCCCGCCGGCGCACCGGCCGGCCGCGTGCCACCCCCGAGCGCACACCAGGTGGCCGCGCACGCGCCGGCCGCCGGCCGGGCGGCGCGACGGCGGGCTCGACTCAGACAGGTGGGGCCCGGCACGAGGGCCGGGCCCGACTCAGCAGCCGTGTGGGCTCAGCGGTGCCCCTCCGGCCGCTGACGCCACCGCTCCTCCATGCGGTCGAGGAACGAGAGGCGTCGGCCGGAGCGACCACGCCCGCGGCGGCGGCTGGTCGTGCCGCCCACCACGTGAAGGTCGGGTGACTGTGCCCGACGTTGCGACTGGACCGCGAACGCGGCCGAGGCCAACATGACGACGAAACCCGCCACGGCCAACGGTGGAAGCTTGATCACCGCGCCATAGACCAGCAGGGCCAGGCCAGCGATGATGACGCCGGCAGCGACGAGCAGGCGACGCCGCGCGTGGAAGCGCGGATCGCTGGCGCGCACGGCCGAGGCGAATTTGGGGTCCTCGGCAAGCGACCGCTCGATCTGCTCGAACAGCCGCTGCTCGTGCTCCGAGAGCGGCACGGCACTCCTCCCCGGTCACGTTGGTCGGCCCGTTCGGACCGACAGACCGTGGCAGCCAACCGGCTGCTTACCCGCAAGTCTACGAGGGGGGTCGCGCGTCGGAAAGCGGGACGACCTATGGCCGGGGTGGATTTTCATTTCGGCGCGGATCACGGTTGCCGAGCAGACTGGCCGGACCTATGACGGACCGCCCGAATCGGGCAGCCGCGGCGTCCGCGGCCGCTTCCGCCTCGCGCCAACCGCGCTCGGGGGCGCCGAGGGCGAGCTGGCGGGGTGTCTGCTGCGCCGCGGCGAGCCCTTCCGCGCGTACGCCGACCAGCCGGACCGGCTCGGCCGGATCGAGCGCCTGGTACAGGGACCAGACCGTGTCGAACATCTCCCGGGCCGTGTCGGTGGGGACCGTCAGGGTGCGGGAGCGGGTGAGCGTGCGGAAGTCGGCCAGCCGGACCTTGAGCGAGACCGTGCGGCCCACCTGACCGGCCCGGCGCAACCGGGCACCGACCTTGTCGGCGAGGGAGAGCAGGGCACGGCGGATCTCCCGCGGGTCGGTCACGTCGACGTCGAAGGTCACCTCGGCGCCGATCGACTTCTCCACGTGCTCCGGGCTGACCGCGCGGGGGTCGCGCCCGGTGGCCAGGTCGTGCAGGTGGCGCGCGGCGGCTTCGCCGAGGGCCTTGCGCAGCATCCCGTGGGGCGCCTCGGCGAGGTCGCCGATGGTGGCCAGGCCGAGCCGGCGCAGCGTCTGCGCGGAGCGCTCCCCCACGCCCCACAGCGCGTCGACGGGCAGCGGGTGGAGGAACTCGAGCACCCGGGCCGCCGGCACGACCAGCAGCCCGTCGGGCTTGGCCCGGGTCGAGCCCAGTTTCGCCACGAACTTGCTCGGCGCCACCCCGACGGAGCAGGTCAGCCCCTGCTCGTCGGCGACCCGGGCGCGGATCGCGCGGGCGATCGCGGCCGGTGGGCCGAAGAGCCGGCGGGCGCCGGCCACGTCGAGGAACGCCTCGTCGAGGGAGAGCGGCTCGACCAGCGGCGTGACGTCCCGGAAGATCTGCATGACCGCCCGGGATGCCTCGCTGTAGGCGGCGAAGTCCGGCGGGAGGTAGACCGCGTGCGGGCAGAGGGCGCGCGCCCGCATCATCGGCATCGCGCTGCGGACCCCGTAGCGGCGCGCCTCGTAGCTTGCGGAGCTGACCACCCCGCGGGGCCCGAGGCCGCCGACCACCACCGGCCGGCCACGCAGCTCGGGACGGCGGCGCACCTCGACGGAGGCGAAGAAGGCGTCCATGTCGACGTGCAGGACGGGGCTGGCGGAGTCGTCGGCGTCCGGCCCGAAGCGCGGATCACCGCCCCGGGGCAACGACTGGCTGCGGCCCATCTCCGCAGGCTAACCGGCGGGTACGACGGGATCCGGTCAGCCCCGGACGACGAGCAGCGGGATCGTCATCTCGGCCGCCGTGTCCGACCCGTGGTAGGCCACCAGCCGCGACGCGAGCGGGCTCTCCGACCGGGTGGCGAGCACGGCGTACGTGTCGTTGCAGACCACCACGACGTCGCCGATGCGGGCGAGGTGCTCCTCCGGGACCGGCCCGAACCAGCCGGCCGCGACCGCCTCGTCGCGGGTACGGACCCGGGCCGCGTCGCCGAGCACCGCCGACCAGGCGGCCACCACGTCGTCGACCGCGCCCGGTTCGACGTGCAGGTAGCGAACCCGGGGCTCGCCGGCGACGACCCGGATCCCGGCCCGCAGCCGGGGGTCGGTGTCCAGGTCGAACCGGTGCCCGGCGGGCACGTCGAGCTGCCCGTGGTCGGCGGTGACCAGCAGCGCGGCGTCCGCCGGCAGGCCGTCGACCAGCCGCCCCACGAGGTCGTCCACCTCCGCGGCGGCGATCCGCCACGGCGCCGAGTCCACCCCGGTGAGGTGACCGTGCCGGTCCAGGTCGGGGTGGTAGCCGGAGACGAGGGTGGGGCCGCTGCCGGCGGAGAGCGCGGCCAGCATCGTGGTGGCGAGCGCGCCGACCCCGGCGGCGCCCCGGTAGTCGCCGCCCCGGTTGGCGGCCACCGTCAGCCCGCTGCCGCCGAACTCGGGGCGGCTCACCACGGTCACCGCCACGCCGGCCGCGCGGGCCCGCTCCAGCTGGGTGGGGACCGGCTGCCAGCGCAGCGGGTCCGGGTCGGCCGCCCACTCGATGTGGCTGAGCACCCGCTCGGTGCCCGGGACGCGGACGGTGAAGCCCAGCACGCCGTGCGCGCCGGGCGCGGCACCGGTGCCCAGGGTCACGAGGCTGGTCGGGGTGGTCGACGGGAAGCCCGAGGTGAGCGGTCGGCCCACCGTCGCGGCGAGCCCGGCCAGCATCGGGGCGTGCGGCGCGGCGGTGGGGATCTGGTACCAGCCGAGCCCGTCGACGAGGAGCACGGCGAGCCGGCGTACCCCGGCCAGCCGCTCGGTGAGGCCGAGCCGGTCGACGGCGCCCGGCACCCCGAGCACGGCGAGCGCGCCGGGCAGCACGTCGGCGAGGCTGGCGTCGCCGTACCGGGGCAGGACGACGGAGAGCGGGTCCGCCGTGCCCGGAAGGGGGTCTTCGGCCGGCCGGGGCGTGGAGGTGCCCGTCATGCCGGCCGGCGGGCGAACAGGTGCAGCTGGGCGGCGAGGTCCCGGTACGGCGGGCGGCCCGCGAGCGCCCGCTCCAGCTCGACCAGGGCGCCCGGCTGGCCGTCGGCGACCGCGGCCGGCAGCAGGTCGGCGAGGACGCGTACGCCGTGGATCTCCTCGACCTCGAGCCCGGCGGCGCGCAGCAGCGCGGCGGCGCTCTCGGCGTCGTAACGCCGCTGCAGTGTGTCCCGCGGCCCGGCGGTGCCGGCCGGGTCGGCGGCGAGGGTGGCCGCGACGTCCAGGTGGCCGTTCATCGCCCGGCCGAGCACGGCGGCGGCGCGGCCGGCGACCAGCACGCTGGCGGCGCCGCCGGGGCGCAGCGCGGTGGCGAGCGCGGCCACCACCGACGCCGGGTCGTCGACCACCTCGAGCACGGCGTGGCAGAGCACGAGGTCGGCGCCGGCCGGCTCGACGAGGCCGGACAGGGCGTCGCCGTCGCCCTGCAGGGCGCGCACCCGGTCGCCCACGCCGGCCTCGGCGGCGCGGCGGGTGAGCGCGGCGAGAGCGTCCGGGCTGGCGTCGACCACGGTGACGCGGTGCCCGGCGCGGGCGAGGGGCACCGCGAAGCCGCCGGTGCCGCCGCCGACGTCGAGCACGGTGAGTTCGTCGCCGTCGCGCCGGTCCAGCTCGGCCCGGAGCACCGACCAGATCACGGCGGTACGGGGGGTCAGCGGCGGCTCGGTGAACCGGCCTCGGGTCTGCTCCACCCGGTCGAGCCTAGTCACGTTCCCGGATGCGGACCGGACGCCCCTCCGCCGGCGGAGCCGTCGGAGGTCCCGCCCGGCTCAGCCCTTGCGGCCGCCGGTGGCGATGCCCTCGATGAAGTGACGTTGGGCCAGGAAGAACAGGATGATCATCGGTACGGTGGCGATCACGCTGCCGGCGAGCACCACCTCCCACTGCTGCTCGCCGCCGTAGCCGAACCGGTCCAGCACCACCTTGAGCCCGCGGGGCAGGGTGTAGAGGTGCTCGTCGCGCAGGTAGATCAGCGGCTTGAGCAGGTCGGTCCAGCTCGCCTTGAACTCGAACACGAACGCGACCAGCAGCGCGGGGCGGATCAGCGGGAAGGCGAGCTTCCAGAACAGCTGGGGGTAGCTGGCCCCGTCCATCCGGGCCGCCTCGAAGTACTCCCGCGGCAGCGAGAGCAGGAACTGCCGGAGCAGGAAGATGTAGAAGGCCGAGCCGAACAGGTTGCCCGCCCAGAGCGGCACCTGGGTGTCGGTCAGCCGCAGCTCCGACCAGATCAGGTACGTCGGGATCATGGTGACCGCGAACGGCAGCATCATGGTGGCGAGCACCAGCCCGAACAGCAGGTTCCGCCCCGGGAAGCGGAAGTAGGCGAAGCCGAACGCCACCCACGCGCTGGACAGGGTGACGGCGGCCGCCGCGGCCACGCCGACCACCAGGCTGTTGAGCAGCCAGGTGACCAGGGGCGCCGCCTGCCAGACCTCGGTGTAGTTGGCCGGGGCGAAGGGCAGCGGCAGGAAGCCGGGGGCGAAGACGTACTCGCGGGGGCGCAGCGAGGCGCTGATCAGCCAGACGAACGGCAGCATGAAGACGACCGCGGCACCGACCAGCGCGACCACGAAGGCCACCCGCTGCCAGAGCGGCCGGCGTGGCTCCTCCCGGGCCGCCGGGCGGCGGAGCGCCGACCGGGCCGGCTCGACGCCGGTCACCGGTGCGACGCTCCGCTCCACGGCGGCGGTCACGACTCCGCTCCCGCCGCCGGGTCGCGCTCGACACGCGACCGCCGGGCGTTGGCCACCGGGCCCTCCGTCACCTCGTACTCGCGCGGCTCGGTGTGGTGCTCCGGCACCCATCCGGCCCCGAGCCGGGTACGACGCGCGTTGGCCACTCCGTTGTGACCGTGGAAACCCGTCACTGGTCTTCCCCTTCGTAGTACACGAACCTGTTGCTGAGTTGCACCTGCACCACAGTTATCACCATGATGATCAGGAAGAGCAGCCAGGCCATCGCCGAGGCGTACCCCATGTGCAGGAACTGGAAGGCTTCCTGGAACAGGTGGATGACGTAGAACGTGGCCGCGTCGCTGTTGAACCGGTTCTGGGTCTCCCGGTTGCCGAAGTACATGGTGTAGACCTCGGTGAACATCTGCAGCGACGCGATCGTGTTGACGATCAGCGTGAAGAAGAGCGCACCGGAGATCATCGGCAGCGTCACGTGGCGGAACCGGGCCCACCCGCCGGCGCCGTCGATGCTCGCCGCCTCGTAGAGGTCGCGTGGCACGTTCTGCAGCGCCGCCAGGTAGATGATCACGGTGGAGCCGAGGCTCCAGAGGCTCATCAGGACGATGCCCGGCATCACCCAGCGCGGGTCGGTCGTCCAGCTCGGGCCCGCGATCCCGATCAGGGCGAGCCCGCGGTTGACGAGGCCGTCCTGGGTGTTGAGCAGGAGCAGGAAGAGGATGCCGACGGCCACCGCCGGGGTCATCACCGGGAGGTAGAACACCGTCCGGAAGAAGCCCTGCAACCGGCCCACCCGCTTGAGCAGCAGCGCCAGGCCGAGGGAGATGAGCATCACCAGGGGTACGTGCAGCGCCGTGTAGTAGACCGTGTTGCCGAGGCTGCGGGCGACCCGCGGGTCGGCCATCAGCTCCCGGTAGTTGTCCAGCCCGGTGAACTCCGGCGGGTTGATCACGTCGTACTCGGTGAAGCTCAGCCAGGCGCTGGCGATCATCGGGCCGGCCTGGAACACCAGGAACCCGACGAGCCACGGTGCCAGGAACAGCCAGGCCCAGCGGGCCTCCCGCCGGGCCAGCGGCGTACGGCGTCGCCGGCCCGGGGCCGACGTGCCCGGTGCGGGAGTGGTGACGGTGGTGGCCATGCCGGCCTACTTCGCGGCCTTGTCGAGCGCGGCGGTGGCCTCCTGCTGGGCGCGGGCCATCGCCTCCGCCGGCCGCGCCTGACCGGCGAGGACCCGGTTCACCGCGTCGTACCAGGCCTTGTCGAACTCGGCGCCGGCCGGCGAGGCCGGCATGGCGAACGCGACGTCCTGCGCCGAGCGGATGGTCGCCACGGCGTCGTCGAAGCGCTTGTTGCCGGTCGGCTGGTACAGCTCGTCGAAGATCTTCTTGTCCGCCTCCGCGTTGCCCGTCCACACGCCGGTGAAGGGCTGGCCGGCGGCCTTGCGCGCGTCGGCGCGCGCCTTGGCGGCGGCGAACCACGTGTCGGTGGCGGTCATCTGCTTGACGAACGCGCAGGCCGCGTCCGGGTTCTTCGCGCCCTTGGTGATGACCCAGGCCTGCCCGGAGGACATGGTGAGCGGCTCACCCTGCCGGTCCACGAACGGCTTGACGACCAGCTCGGCCTTCGGGCTGTTCTTGGCCGCCTGGTTGAGGAACCACTCCTCCATCGGCCAGGCGACGATCTGGTTCTTGACCAGCGGGTTCTGGGCGCCGAAGAAGTCGAAGGTGTCCCGGAACGACTTGAACCGGCCGAACCCGCCCTGGTCCTGGATGAGCGTCAACCCGGTGGTCAGCGCCTCGACCACCTTGGGGTCGTCCAGCCGGGCGGTCCTGCCGTCCGCGCTGATCATGTCGACCCCGTTCGCCTTGGCCCACATCGGCAGGAACTCGGGGATCTTGGGGTCTATTCCGATCCGGTTGAGCCGGCCGCCGGAGACCTGGGCCAGCTTCGTGTTGAGCGCCCGCAGCCCGGCCCAGTCGGCGAGGTTCACGTCGTCGGCGGTCAGCCCCGCCTGCCTGAGCAGCGCCTCGTTGAGGTAGAGCACGCGCACCTGGGAGAACTCGGGGACGCCGTAGACCTCGCCGTCGAGGGTGACCTGGTCCCGGGCGGCCTGCCGGTACTGGTCCATGTCGATCTTCTGCTTCTCGACGCAGTCGGTGAGCGGCCGGATCGAGCCGCGGGTGGCGTACGTGCCGATCAGCTTGCGGTCCATGTAGACCAGGTCCGGCGGGTTGCCCGACGCCACCGCGGAGAGGAACTGCTGCTCGTCGAAGGCACCCTCGGTGATCTTCAGCTCGACGTCGGGGTGGTCCCGCTTGAAGGCGTCCACCCGGGTCGTGGCGATCTCGTCGGAGAGGCCGAACCCCATGGTGCTGAGCGTGCCGCTGGTGGCGGTGCCCCCGGCCTCGCCGTCGCCGCCGCCGACTCCCCCGCAGCCGCTGACGGCCAGGGCGAGCGCCCCGGCGAGCGCGATCCCCCGCAGTTTCCGTGACATGACTTCCTCCCAGGTCGCGTGGGCCACCCTGCCCGCGCCGGACCTGCACTTCTCCGGTTCCCCGACTTTTCAAACCGGCCCGGCCGGCGGGCTGGTCAGCGGAAGTCGCGGGAGGCCGGGCTGACCGGGGGCTCGATGGCGTCCAACCGGTCGGCGACCAGGTTCATCACCCCCTCGTACCGCTCCAGCCGGCCCCGCACCACCAGCCCGGCGCTGGTCCGGGCCACCCGCCGGTAGCGCTGCCACAGCCCCGGCGAGCAGGTCACGTTGAGCATGCCGGTCTCGTCCTCCAGGTTGAGGAAGGTGACACCCCCGGCGGTCGCCGGCCGCTGCCGGTGGGTGACGATGCCGCCGACGCGGATCCGCCGGCCGGGATCCACCCGACCGAGCCGGGCGATCGGCAGCGCGCCCAGCTCGTCGAGGCGGGGACGGATGAACGTGGCCGGGTGGTTCTCCGGCGACAACCCGGTGGCCCAGACGTCCGCGACGAGCCGGTCGACCGCCTCCATGCCGGGCAGGGTGGGCGCGGCCGCGCCGGTGACCGTGCCGGGCAGCCGACCGGGCCGGTCCTGCGCGGCCGCGCCGGCGGCCCAGAGCGCCTGCCGCCGGGTCAGCCCGAAACAGGCGAAGGCGTCCGCGGTGGCCAGCGCCTCCAGCTGCGCGGCGGTGAGACCGACCCGCCGGGCCAGGTCCGGCATGTCACGGTACGGCCCGCGCGCGACCCGTTCGTCCTCGATCCGCTCGGCCACCTCGTCGCCGAGGGTACGCACGCTGGACAGGCCGAGCCGGACGGCCGGACCGCCCAGCCCCCAGGCGTGCGGCGGCTCCCCCGGCTCGCTGCCCCACCGCGTGTCCGGGGTGGACTCCAGCACCGCCAGGGCCCCGCTGGCGTTGATGTCCGGCCGGCGCACCTCCACCCCGTGCCGTCGGGCGTCGTCGACCAGGGTCTGCGGCGAGTAGAAGCCCATCGGCTGGGCGTTGAGCAGCGCGGCCAGGAACGGGCCCGGGTGGTAGCGCTTGAGCCAGGAGCTGGCGTAGACCAGGTAGGCGAAGCTCATCGCGTGGCTCTCCGGGAAGCCGTAGCTGGCGAACGCGGTGAGCTTGCGGTAGACGTCGTCGGCCAGCTCACCGGTGATGCCCCGTTCGGCCATGCCGGCGTAGAGCCGGTCGGCGATGCGGGCCATCCGCTCGACCGAACGTTTGGCGCCCATCGCCCGGCGCAGCTGGTCGGCCTCGGCCGCGTCGAAGCCGGCCAGGTCGATGGCGAGCTGCATCAGCTGCTCCTGGAACAGCGGCACGCCGAGGGTCTTCTCCAGCGCGTTGCGCATCAGCGGGTGGGCGTACTCCACCGGCTCCTGGCCGTTCTTGCGCCGGATGTACGGGTGCACCGAGCCGCCCTGGATCGGGCCGGGGCGGATCAGCGCCACCTCGACCACCAGGTCGTAGAACTCGCGGGGCTTGAGCCGGGGCAGGGTGGCCATCTGGGCGCGGCTCTCCACCTGGAACACCCCGACCGAGTCGGCCCGGCAGAGCATGTCGTAGACCTCCGGGTCGTCAAGCGTCATGTCGCCGAGGTCCAGGCTCATCCCGATCATGTCGTAGCCGTAGTGCAGGGCGGAGAGCATGCCGAGGCCGAGCAGGTCGAACTTGACCAGGCCCACGGCGGCGCAGTCGTCCTTGTCCCACTGGAGCACGCTGCGGCCGGGCATCCGCCCCCACTCCACCGGGCAGACCTCGATCACGGGCCGGTCGCAGATCACCATCCCGCCCGAGTGGATGCCCAGGTGCCGGGGGAACGTCTGCAGCTCGTTGGCGTACTCGACCACCTGGTCGGGGATGTCCGCCACGTCGACGGAGGCCACCGACCCCCACCGGTCGATCTGCTTGCTCCACGCGTCCTGCTGGCCGGGCGAGAAGCCGAACGCCTTGGCCACGTCCCGCACCGCCGAGCGCGGCCGGTACGAGATGACGTTGGCCACCTGGGCGGTGTGCTCCCGGCCGTACCGGGCGTAGACGTGCTGGATCACCTCCTCCCGGCGGTCGGACTCGATGTCCACGTCGATGTCGGGCGGGCCGTCCCGTTCCGGGGCGAGGAACCGCTCGAAGAGCAAGCGGTGGCGCACCGCGTCGACGTTGGTGATCCGCAGCGCGTAGCAGACCGCCGAGTTCGCCGCGGAGCCCCGGCCCTGGCAGTAGATGTCCTGCTCGCGGCAGAACGTGACGATGTCGTAGACCACCAGGAAGTAGCCGGGGAAGCCCAGCGTCTCGATCATGTCCAGCTCGTGGTCGAGCTGCGCGTACGCCGTCGGGTGCGCCTCCCGGGGGCCGTACCGCTCCCGCGCCCCCTCGTAGGTCAGCTTCCGCAGCCAGCTCATCTCGGTGTGCCCCGGCGGCACCGGGTACGCCGGCAGCTGCGGCGCGACGAGCTGGAGGTCGAAGGCCAGCTCGGCGCCGAACTCGGCGGCCCGGGCCACCGCACCCGGGTAGGCGGCGAACCGGGCGGCCATCTCGGCCCCGCTGCGCAGGTGGGCGGTGGCGGCGGCGGGCAGCCAGCCGTCGATCTCGTCCAGGCTGCGCCGGGCCCGTACGGCGGCGACCGTGGTGGCCAGCCGGCGCCGCCCCGGGGTCGCGTAGTGCACGTTGTTGGTGGCCACCGTGGGCAGGCCGGCGGCGGCGGCCAGGTCGGCGAGCGCGTCGTTGCGGTCGGCGTCGACCGGGTGCCCGTGGTCGGTGAGCTCCACCGCGACCGTCTCCGCGCCGAAGAGCGCGGTCAACCGGTCCAGCTCACGGGCTGCCGCCTCGACGCCCTCGGTGAGCAGCGCCGACGGCACGTGCCCCTTGCGGCAGCCGGTGAGCACCAGCACGTGGTCGCGCAGTTCCTCGGCGACCTCCTCCAGCTCGCCGTAGACCGGGCGGCCCTTCTCTCCGCCCCGCAGCTGTGCCCGGGAGATCGTGCTGGCCAACCGGGCGTACCCCTCGTGGCCGTGGGCCAGCACCAGCAGGTGCCGGCCGAGCGGGTCCGGTTGGCCGTTCTGCGGGCCGGGCAGCCCGAGGGAGAGTTCGGCGCCGAAGATGGTGGGCAGGCCCAGCGCCCGGGCCGCCTCGGCGAAGCGCACCACACCGTAGAAGCCGTCGTGGTCGGTGACGGCGAGCGCGGTGAGACCCAGCCGGGTGGCCTCCTCCGCCAGCTCCTCGGGGTGGCTGGCCCCGTCGAGGAAGCTGAAGTTGGTGTGCGCGTGCAGCTCCGCGTACGGGACGGCGCCCTCGGCACGGGCCACCGCGGGCGGCTGGTACTGCTCCCGACGGCGGGTCCACGCCGGGCTGTCCCCGCCGTCGGCGTCCACCGCGAGCGGGTCGACCACGTGCAGGTGCCGCTCGTCACGGGACCGGCCCCGGCCCGACGCCCCGGCACCGTCACCGGACCGCCCGGAGAGCACCCGCTCCAGCTCCGACCAGGGCATCTTCGGGTTGTGGAAGCTCATCCGGCCACCCCGGGCCCGGACGCCCGCACACCCGCGCCGCGACGCTCAGTCATAGATCGCCTCCACCATCCACTGCCCGGCCTCGACGGCGAGCAGCAGGGCGGTGCCGTCGGCGAGGCCGACCTGGAACCGGGCCCGGCGACGTGCCTCGGCCGGCGCCCACCAGCGCTCGTCGACCGGCCACGGGCCCGCCCATCCGGTGATCTCCATCGGGCGGGCGGCATCGACGGTCAGCCGGGCGGGAGCGGCGCTCAGCTGCAGCCGGGCGGTGACCACCACCGGCTCGCCGGTGGCGTCGTGCACGGTCGCGGCGAGCGGGGTGGGCAGCACCACCGCCGGTGCGGGCGGCGGCAGCCGGCCCGGCCACGGCGGCTCACCGGGGCGCGCGGGCTCGCCCGGGCGCGGCGGCTGGCCGGGGCGGGCGGGCAGCCGCTCGTCCCCCCACGGCACCAGGTGCACCTGGTCACCGGGGGAACGCCCGCCGCCCAGCACCGCGGTGAGCACCGCCTCCGGGCCGAGGATGCCCTGGACCCGGCTCAACGCCCGGTGCGCCCGTTCCCGCTCCTCACCGGTCTCCCCCCACAGGCCGGGTTGCAGGCCGGCCTGCGCGATGACCCCGTCGGGGATCAGTCGCAGCCGGATGATTCCCGCCGTCGGGCGGGGCCGGCCGGCCCCGCCGCGCCCACCGCCGGTGAGCCAGCCGTCGAGCTGCCAACGGACCCGGTCGGCGATGGCCGCGGCGGTGAGCAGGCCGTCGTGCCGCCACACCCGGTGCAGCTCCTGGCCGTGCGCGGTGACCGCCTCGATGCCGAGCCGGGTGCAGGCCAGCCCGTGCCCGGCGAGGCGGTCGTGCAACTGCTCGGCCAGCGCGCGGGCGGCGAAGGCGGCGGCGTCGATCCGGTCGACCGGCTCGTCGTACTCGGCGGTCACCGTCAGGTCGGCCGGCGGCTGCCGGACGGCGAGCGGACGGTGGTCCCGCCCGGCCGCCAGCCGGTGGGCCAGCGCCCCGTCGAAGCCGAACCGCGCCAGCACGTCACCGGCGGGCAGCGCGGCGAAGTCGCCGAGGGTGCGGACGCCGAGCCGGCGCAGCAGGTCGGCCAGGGCGGGCCGGCTCAGCGCCTCGACCGGCAGCCCGGCGAGGAAGGCGGGGGTGCCGCCGGGTGGGACGACCCGCCCGGTGCGGGCGGCCAGTCCGGCGGCGAACACACCGTCGGCGATGCCGACCTGGCTCTCGACCCCGCAGGTCTGCGCGACGTGCTCGATGATCCGTTCGGCGGCCGTCTCCTCGCCGCCGAGGTAGCGGCTCGGCCCCCGGGCGGCCACCGCGCAGGCGCCCGGGCGCACCACCTCCACGCCGGCGACCAGGTCCTCCACCGCGGCCACCACCGGCTCGAACGCCCGGGCGTCGCGCCCCGGGTCGTAGTCGACCACGGTCAGCTGGGGGCAGCGGCCCTGCGCCTCCCGTTTGCGCAGGCCCCGCCGCACCCCCTCGGCCCGGGCCCGTTCGGAGCAGGCGACCACCCGGTTGGCGTGCAGGACGGCCACCGCAGCGGTGGCGGGCACCCCGTCGACGATCTCGGCGGCGAGCACCGGCCAGTCCGGGCACCAGAGCAGCAGGGTGCGGGCCGGCGCGGTCATGCCGGGCCGACCAGGGTGAGCGCGCCGCGGCGGGAGACCGCGGCGCCGGTACGACCGGGTACGGCCGCCGGGCGGACCCGGCCGGCGGGCGCCACGGCGCGGGGGATCACCCGGGTCAGCTCGTCACCGGGCAGCCAGACCTTGATCTCCTTGGGCCGGGCGGCCGCCCCCCGCCCGCGCGCCGAGACGGTGACCTCCCGTCGGCGCAGCCGGCCCCGACCCGGCCCGAGCCCTTCCCAGGCACCCCGGACCACCTGCAACGTCACGTCCGCGCCCTCCCACCGGCCGTACGGGACGAGCACGCTGCCCCGCTGCCGGGCCCGGGCGGCCAGCCGGTTGGCGACCGAGGCGGAGACCGAGGCGGGCACCGCGGTGACCACGACGTCCACCCCGTCGATCAGCGCGGCGATGACGGTGGCCCAGTCGGGCCCGGGGTGCGGCACCAGGGCGAGCCGGTCCAGGGCGATCCCGAGCTCGGCGGCGGCGCCCGCCCCGAACGTCGGCACCCCCACCACGGCGCACCACGAGCCGGCCCGGGACGCCTCGGCGAGCAGCGCCAGCACCAGGGAGGTGCCGCCGCTGCGCCGCGGTTGACCGGTGGCGACCGCGATCGTGCTGCCGCGCCGTAGCCCCCGGTTGGGCAGCAGCCCGGTCAGTTCGGGCGCCACCGGCAGCACCCGGTGGCCGCCCGCCGGGTCCGGCGCACTCGCCGGACGGACCAGACCGGCCAGTGCGGCGGAACCGACCACCATGCGGCCCGCCATCGGACCAACCCCCCGTCGTTGCTGTTGGATCAGGTGTCGCTGTCAGTGCCCCGGTCGGCAGCGCCGGCAGTGCCCCGGTCGGCAGCGCCGGGGCGGACCGCCGGGCGGCGCGGCCCCGGCGGGTGCGCCCGGAGCCGCACCGCCCGGCCCGGCGCCGCCCCCGCGGAAGGCGCGGCCCCGACGACGTGGACCCTTCGTCGGCCGCCCGGTGCCGGCCGCCCGGCTCCCCCCGCCGGGCGGTCGACATCTGGGCCCGCCACCCTCGCCGCCCCTGGCCGGAGCGGCGAGGCCCGGACGCCGTGCCCACGACCGGACCGCCGAGACCGGGGGCGCGCCCCGGACCGTCGAGGCCCGGGCCACGCGCCCGAAGCGGTGCGGCCCAGGCCACGCGCCCGAACCGCCGAGACCGGGGCCACGCCCGCACCACCGGGACCCGGGACAGCGGTGGACACCACCGCCGTCCGGGCCGTGCGAGCTCCACGGCGGGCTGCTCGGCAGGACAGCGCACCGGGGGGCCTCGACCGGAGACAGTGGCGTCCGGGCGCGGAGCGGGATGCGTCCGGCACCGGCGTGCGCCCCGCCGCCGGGTCAGGCGGCGAGGCCGTCGAGTGCCGGTTGGTGGGCCACGCCGAGCGCGGTCTCCACCACCGAGACGAACTGCTCGGCCGCGCGGAGCAGGTCATCGGCCTCCCGGGCACTGACCACCCGGGGTATGCCGGCCTCGGCGGCGGCCCGTTTACCGGCTCCGGACGCGAAGTAGCGGGCCCACTCGTCGAGCTCGGGGGCGACGGCGGAGAGCAGGACCCAGACGCTGGTGATCTGGTGGCGCCGGGTGGGTGCGGGCCGGGCGCGGGCGGCGAGCAGGGCCGCGGCGGCGCGCAGCGCGGCCAGGTGGGCGGCCGCGTAGCGAAGGCCGTCGGGACGGGTCTGGCCGGCCTCGATCAGCCCGCGCCGGGCCACCGCGAGGAGCTGGGCGGGGGTGCGGTGCGGCAGCACGTGCGCCGGCACCGTCGGTGGCTGAGCGGGTTTGGTCGGCATCGGACTGTCTCCTCCACTGGCCGAGGCGGCCGGCCGGCGGCGAATGCTCCGCCGGGCGGGACGCCGGGACGAGTGGTGCGGAGGAAGACGCACCGTGTGGGGCCGGCCGGGTGTGGAGCTTCCCCACACCACACCCGGCCGGCGTACCGGCGGGTTCGTCGCCCGCCGCCCGGGGGTCGTGGGCGGCGGGCGACGCTCCTGCCTTGACGGGACCGGGCTCGCGACTGCCCGGAACCCAGGTGCGGCCCGCGGTGCCGCACCGCCCGGGGCAGCGCCGCGAAACACCGCCTCCGGGAGGTTGGAACGAACGTTCGAGGCAATCGAACACTCGTTCTAACTACTGCTGACAGTACACCCCTCCCCCGACGAAAATGCAACGTGTGACGCGCCGACCTCCCCGGAACCGCGCGATCGACGGGTCGAAGGGCGTGGGCGGGCGGAACGGGCGGGGCGCGACCGGGGAGAATGACCGCATGCAGCCACACCCGAACGTGCGGACGGTGCAGGACGCGCTGTCCGGCGCCGACACCCGGGACGCCTCCGGCGCCCCCAGCACGATCCGCCTGCTACCCGAGGCCGTGCACACCGCGGCGGCGGCCGCCGAGGCGCTCGGCGTCGACGTCGGCCAGATCGCCAACTCGCTCGTCTTCGAGGCCGACGGGGAGCCTCTGCTCGTGCTCACCTCCGGCGCGCACCGCGTGGACACCGCCGGCCTGGCCGCGTCGATCGGGGTCACCCGGCTGCACCGGGCCACACCGGACTTCGTCCGGGCGCACACCGGCCAGCCGATCGGCGGCGTCGCCCCGCTCGGGCACCCGAAACCGCTGCGCACCCTGGTGGACACCGCGCTCGCCGCGTACCACGAGATCTGGGCGGCCGGCGGGGTGCCCCAGGCGGTCTTCCCGACCACCTACACCGAGCTGCTCCGGATCACCGGCGGCACACCGGCCGAGGTGGCGTGACCGGGCGAGCCCTCGGGCCGGGCGGGGTGGCGGCGTGAGCGCCGTCCCCGACCTGGTCACCCTGCACGTGTGGCGGACCGCCCCGGCGGCGCTGCCCCGCGCGCTGACCCGGATGGCGTTCGACCCGCGCCGGTTGCGCGCCACCCGGGGCGTACGGTTCGCGAAGCTGCTCGGCACGGGCACCGGCACCGGCTTCGGGCCCGGTGACGCCGACCCGACCCGGTGGGCGGCGCTGACCGTCTGGGACTTCCCCACGGCGGCGGCCGGCTTCGACGACACGCCGGTCGGGCGCGCGTGGAGCCGGATCGCCCGCGCCACCGTCCGGGTCGACCTGCGTCCACTGACGAGCCGGGGCGAGTGGTCGGGCCGCCGCCCGTTCGGCGAGCCGGCCGGCGGCCGGGTCACCGGCCCCGTGCTCGCCTTGACCCGAGCCCGGCTGCGGGCCCGACGGGCGGTCACCTTCTGGCGGGCCGTCCCCCCGGTGGCCGCCGCCCTACGCACCGCACCCGGCCTGCTGGCCCGGTTCGGCGTCGGAGAGGCCCCGCTGGGCTGGCAGGGCACGGTCAGCGTGTGGCGCGACCCGGCGGACCTGGTGGCGTTCGCGTACCGTCACCCGGAGCACCGCGCGGCGATCACGCGGACCCCCACCGAGGGGTGGTACGCCGAGGAGCTGTTCGCACGCTTCGAGGTACGCGACGTGGTCGGTGACCGCGGGGTGCTGGGCTGGGCCGAGGAGGCCGACACGAGAGGTGGGTGGGCATGAGGTTGGTGCGGTGGACCCCGGACGATCTCGTCCGACGGCTGGACGACGTGGTGGCCGTCTACGGCGAGGCGATGGGCTACCGGACCGACCTGCTGGACGCCCGGCGCGGCTACATCGCGACCCACGCGCGCCGGCCCGGTTTCCGCGCCGTGGCCAGCCTGACCAGTGAGGGCCACCTGGCCGGCTTCGGGTACGGCTACCTCGGCGCACCCGGGCAGTGGTGGCACGACCAGGTGCTGCGGGCGCTGGACCCGGCGGCGCGGGAGCGCTGGCTGACCAACTGCTTCGAGGTGGTCGAGCTGCACGTCCGGCCGCCCGCGCAGGGGCACGGCCTGGGCGCCGGGCAGCTGCGGGCGCTGCTCAGCCTGGCCGAGGGGACCACCACCCTGCTCTCCACCCCGGAGGCCGACGAGAAGACGTCGCGGGCCTGGCGGCTGTACCGCCGGTTCGGCTTCACCGACGTGCTGCGCGACTTCCACTTCCCCGGCGACGAGCGGCCGTTCGGCGTGCTGGGGCGGGACCTGCCCCTCGACCACCCGGCCCCATGACCCGGCGGCTGTCCTGGGCGCTGCTGGCCGTCCTGGTGGCCGCGCAGATCTGCTACCCGCTGACCGACGGGACGACCCGGGCGCGGCTGACCGTGGCCACCGTCGCCCTCGGCTACCTGCTCTCGGTGGGGCACGCCCTGCTCAGCCGGGGCCCCCGGGCCGCCGTGGCACTGGTCGCGGTGGCCACCGGCGGCGGGTTCGCCGTGGAGGCGGTGGGGGTGGCCACCGGGGTGCCGTTCGGCAGCTACGACTACTCCGGCGAGCTGGGGCCGAAGCTGGCCGGAGTACCGCTGATCATCCCGCTGGCCTGGACCTGGATGGCCTGGCCGGCCTGGCTGGCGGCGGTGCGGCTCGCTCCGTCACCGGCCGCGCCCGCGGACCCCGTCGGCCGCACGGCGGCCGGGCCGCCGCCCGCCACGGCCGCCGGCGGCTCGCTCGCGGTCCGGCGGGTCGCCCTCGCCGCGGTGGGCCTGGCCACCTGGGACCTGTTCCTCGACCCGCAGATGGTCGCCGAGGGCTACTGGCGCTGGCGGGACGCCGCACCGGCCCTGCCCGGCCTGGCCGGCGTCCCGGTCAGCAACTACCTGGGGTGGCTGCTCTTCGCGGTGTTGCTGATGAGCGCGCTGCGTCCGCTGGCCGGCCCGGCCGCGACGGCCACCGACGGCCGGGACGCCCCGATGTTCGCGCTCTACCTCTGGACGTACGCGTCCAGCGTGCTGGCCCACGCGGTCTTCCTGGACCTGCCCGCGTCGGCGCTCTGGGGCGCGGCGGGCATGGGGCTGACCGCCGTGCCGCTGGCGGTGACGCTGCTGCGCGCCCGACGCCCGGGCGCCCGACCCGGGCCCCGGCGGCCGCAGCCGTCCGGGGTCGACGCGCCCGCATGACCGCCCTGATCGCGCTCACCCTCGTCGTGGCCGTGCTGACCGTCCACACCCTGGTCAACGCGGCCCGCTGGCTGCGCCGCCCGGCCGCGCCGGCGGGCGAGGTGACCGAACCGGTGGCGGTGCTGCTGCCGCTGCGCGACGAGGCGGCACGGGTCGCCCCGTGCCTGCGGGCGCTGCTCGCCCAGCGGGGCGTGCCGGGGCTGCGGATCGTGGTGCTCGACGACGGCTCCACCGACGGCACCGGCGACGTGGTCCGCGAGATCGCCAGGGACGACCCGCGGGTCACCCTGCTCACCGGGGCGCCCCCGCCGCCGGGCTGGCTCGGCAAGCCGTACGCCTGCTGGCAGCTGGCCACCCGCGCCGACCCGGCGGCCACCGCGCTGGTCTTCGTCGACGCCGACGTGGTGCTCGCACCGCACGCCGTGGCGGCGGCGCTCACCGAGCTGCGGGCGGCCGGCGTGACGCTGCTGTCGCCGTACCCCCGGATCGTGGTGACGACGGCGGCCGACCGGCTGGTCCAACCGCTGTTGCAGTGGCTGTGGCTGACCTTCCTGCCGCTGCGGGCGGTGGAGCGGTCGCGGCGGCCGTCGCTGGCCGCGGCCGGCGGGCAGTTCCTGGTGGTGGACCGGGCCGGCTACCTGCGGGCCGGCGGGCACGCCGCGGTGGCCGACCGGATCCTGGAGGACATCGAGCTGGCCCGGGCGGTCAAGCGCGCGGGCGGTCGGATCGCGCTCGCCGACGGGTCCCGGCTCGCCGACTGTCGGATGTACGCGGACTGGCCGCAGCTGCGCGACGGCTACTCGAAGTCGCTCTGGGCCAGCTTCGGCCACCCGGGCGCGGCGGCCGCGGTGGTGGCGCTGCTGCTCCTGCTCTACACCGCGCCGCCGCTGCTGGCGGTGGGCGCGCTCGCCGTCGGGTCGGCGCCGGCGGCGCTGCTGGCGGCGGCAGCGTACCTGCTCGGGGTGGCCGGACGGGTGGTGACGGCCCGGGCGACCGGCGGCCGGCCGTGGCCCGACGCGCTGGCACACCCCGTGTCGCTCGTGGTCCTCGGTTGGCTGACCCTCCGGTCGTACCATCTGCGAAAGCGGCGGCGGCTGTCCTGGCGGGGCCGCCCGGTCGGCTAGGAGGCGGGATGGCGCGGATCGTGGTCGTCGGCGCCGGGGTAGGCGGGCTCGCCGCCGCCGCCCGGCTGGCCGCCACCGGGCACGAGGTGACCGTCTTCGAGCGGGCCGACACCGTCGGCGGCAAGCTGGGCCGGTACGTGCGCGACACCCCGGCCGGCGCGTTCCACTTCGACACCGGGCCGAGCCTGCTCACCCTCCCCGAGGTCTTCGGCGACCTGTTCGAGGCGACCGGCGCGAAGCTCGACGAGTACCTGGACCTGGTCCCGCTCGACCCGATCGTCCGGCACGTCTTCCCCGGTGGGCCGACGCTGGACTCCTGCGCCGACCCGGCCCGGTTCGCCGCCCGGGTCGGCGCGGCCCTGGGCGACCGCGCCGCGAGCGACTGGCAGCGGCTGTGGCGCCGCGCCGGCCGGGTGTGGGCCGCCTCCTCCCGGGACGTGCTGCGCCGCCCCGTCGACTCCCCCCGGGACCTGGCCGCGCTGGCCTGGCGGCTCGGCGACCTGGCCGCGATCGCGCCGGGTCGTACGCTGCGCGGCCTGAGCCGCCGGCACCTCGCCGACCCGCGGCTGAGGATGCTGCTCGACCGCTACGCCACCTACGCGGGCGCCGACCCGCGCCGCGCCCCGGCCGCGCTGGTCGCCGTCCCCTACGCCGAACTGGCGTACGGGGGGTGGTACCTGCGCGGCGGTCTGGGCACCCTCGCCGACGCGCTGCTGTCGCGGTGCCTCGATCTCGGCGTGGTCGTGCAGACCGGCACCACGGTCACCCGCATCGACGCGGCGGGCGGCCGGGTGCACGGCGTACGCCTCGACGGCGTCGCCGCGCCCGTCCCCGCCGACGCGGTGGTGGCCAACTGCGACGCGCTCACCCTCTACCGCGACCTGCTGCCCCACCCGCGCCGGCTGGCCGGGCTCACCGACCGCAGCCTGGCCGGGTTCGTGCTGCTGCTCGGGGTCACCGGCTCCTCGGGGCTGGCCCACCACACGGTGTTCTTCCCGGCCGACTACGACGCCGAGTTCGACGCGGTCTTCGGCGACCCGGGCCGGGGCGTACCGGCCCGTCCGGCGCCCGACCCGACGGTCTTCGTCACGGTCGCCGACGACCCGCTGGTCCGCCCGGACGGGCACGAGGCGTGGTTCGTGCTGGTCAACGCCGCCCGGCAGGGCACCGCGACGGGCGCGGTCGACTGGCGCCGGCCGGGCCTCGCCGAGGCGTACGCCGACCGGATCCTGGACGTGCTCGCCGCGCGGGGCGTGGACGTGCGCGACCGGCTGCTGTTCCGGGAGATCCGCACCCCCGCCGACCTGGTCACGGCGACCGGCGCGCCGGGCGGGGCGATCTACGGCACCGCCGGCGGCCTGCTCCGCCCGGCCAACCGCGGCCCGGTGCACGGGCTGTGGCTGGTCGGCGGGTCCGGCCACCCGGGCGGTGGCCTGCCGATGGTCACCCTCTCCGCCCAGATCGTGGCGACCGACATCGGCCCCGCCTGACCGCCTCCCGCGCGCTCGCGGCTCTCGCGCCGCCCCTCTCGGTTGCGTGGACAGTCCGGGCGGATCAGTTCGCGGTCAGCAGGGCACGGCGTACGGCGGTCAGGAGTTGGCCCAGGCCAAAGCCGGCGAGCAGCACCCACACCGCGGTCGCCATGGTGATGGTGCCGGCCGCGAGGTCCGGCTCGATCAGCCCGGCGAGCCCGGCCACCAGCAGCCCGCCCAGGGCGACCAGCACCCGGGTGGGCCGCTCCCCCACCGTGACCGCGCCGATCTCCCGCATACCGGCGGAGACCGCCCGCGCCCGCACGTACTCGTGCAGCCAGGAGAGCCCCCCGGCCGCGGCGGCCAGCGCTCCCGGCGCACCGACCAGCCAGAACGCCACCACCCAGGCGGCCTCGCCGAGCCGGTCGGCCAGCGAGTCGTAGACGTAGCCGAGACGGGTGGTGCGCCCGGTCACCACCGCCACCGCGCCGTCGACGCTGTCCGCCACGCCCGCGAGCAGCACGAACAGCGCCCCGAGGAAGGGCCCGTCCCCCGGCTGCACGGCGAACACCGGTACGCAGACGCAGAGCAGCACACCGACCACCGTCACGGCGGTCGGGCCGACCCGGAGACGGCCGAGCACGTACCCGACGTGGTAGGCGAAGCGCAGCCAGCCCCGTACCGCGGGAGCGGCCGAGCGGGGGTCGAAGCCTCCGTGCAGCCGGGCCCACGTCGTCGCGTACTCGTCCCAGTTCAGGTGTGTGCCCACCACTGGTCAACCGTCGCAGCCGGGATCAGGTGTCGCGCCCCGTCTCACGCCCGCGCGTCCACGCGGAGGTTCTGCCAGACCTCCCGGGTGGCCGTGGAGCGGTTGAGGGTGATGAAGTGGATTCCCGGCACGCCCTCGTCGAGCAGCCGCCGGCACATCTCGCTGGCCTGCTCGATCCCGAGCCGGCGCACCGCCTCGGGGTCGTCGGCCACCTCCTCGAAACGCGCGGCCAGGGCCGGCGGGAACGGCGCCCCGGAGAGCTGGACCGACCGTTCGATGGTGGCCATCCGGGTCACCGGCATCACGCCGGCGAGGATCGGGGTGTCGCAGCCGGCGGCGGCCACCCGGTCGCGCAGCCGAAGGTAGTCGTCGGCGTCGAAGAACATCTGCGTGATCGCGAACTCCGCGCCGGCCCGGCACTTGCGGACGAAGTGGGCGGTGTCGCTGGCCACGTCGGGCGAGCGCGGGTGCTTGTACGGGAACGCGGCGACGCCGACGCTGAAGTCGCCCGCGTCGCGGATCAGTCGGACCAGTTCCTCGGTGTAGCGGACGCCCTCCGGGTGGGGGACCCACTCGCCGCCCGGGTTGCCCGGCGGGTCACCGCGCACCGCGAGCACGTTGCGCACGCCGACGCCGGCCAGCCGGCCGATCACGTGCCGCAGCTCGGCGACGGAGTGGTTGACGGCGGTGAGGTGGGCCATCGGCAGCAGCGTCGTCTCGGTGGCGATCCGCTCGGTGACGGCGACCGTCGTGTCCCGGGTCGACCCGCCGGCGCCGTAGGTGATGGAGACGAAGGAGGGCCGCAGCGACTCCAGCTCCCGGATCGCCCGCCAGAGCAGGCGTTCGCCCTCGGGTGTCTTCGGGGGGAAGAACTCGAAGGAGAAGGTCGGCTGCCGCTCACGGATCAGCTCCCCGATCGCCGGCTGCGGGTTCGGGAGGACGGAGGGGAGACCGAGCGCCACGTCCCGACTCTAGCGGGCGACGCCGGCCGCACCGGCGAGCTTCCCACCCGCTGGGTCGCGCACCGGGAGCACCAGCGGGCCGGCCGGGCGGGGAGGCCGGTACCCCGGCCGACCACCCGCCACGATCGCGGCGGGGTGGTCGGCGGGCCGGGGAGGAAAGCGTCGTACCCCCGGGGTAGACCTGTGGCAGCGCGGGCGGGGCCGGTCCCCGTGGGGGCCCGCGCGGGGGTCGCCGCTCCCAGTGGTGGCGTGCTCGCCCGTCCGGGGGCGGTCGCCGCCGCACGCGCCCCCTTCGGAGAGACCGATGACCTCGACCCCGCCCGCCGAGCCGCTGCTGCTCGGGCCGCTGATCACCCAGCTGCGGCTGGCCCGCGGCTGGAGCCAGCGGCGCACCGCCGAGGAGCTCTGCGCGGCCGCCGGTGTGCCGACCCTGAGCCGCCACGAGGTGTCCCGGTGGGAACGGCAGGTGCGGGTGCCGGGCGACTTCTGGCTGCGCTGGCTCGCCGTCGTCCTCGCCGCACCGCCCGAGCTGCTGGCCGACGCGGCGGCGCGGTCCCGGCGGCTGGTCGCGCCACCGACCGGGGCGGCCGTCGACGCCCGGTCCCGCGCCGCGCTGCTCGCCCTGGCCCAACGCTGGCAGGTCGATCCGCACGCCACCCTGCTGATCACCGCTCCGGCCGCGCTCGCCGAACGGTGCGCCCGCGGCGACGAGCCGCACGCCGGCCCGGCACCGGCACCACCGGCCGCTCCCGGCGGCACGCCGCGACACCCCCGACGGGCGTACGCCGCCGACCTGGCCGGGCTGCGTCGGCTGGACGACCTGGCCGGCGGGGCCGACCTCGCCCCGCTCGCCGCGGAGCGGCTCCGCCGGGCGACTCGGGCGCTCCGCCGGTGCGGGCCGGCCGGTCGCCGTCGGCTCTTGCCGCTGCTCGCCGAGTCGGCCCAGCTCGCCGGCTGGCTCTGCGCCGACGCCGGTGACCCGGCCGGCGGTCTGGCCGCGTACCGGCTCGGGCTGCGGGCGGCGGCCGCCGCCGGCGATCCGGCCCTCGCCGGGCACGTGCTCGGCTCGGCCAGTCACCTGCTCGCCGGCAGCGGCGACGCCGAGGGCGCCCTCCTGCTGGCCCGCGCCGCGTACGCGGGCAGCCGGCGGTGGGCCAGCCCCGGCCTGCGGGCGCTGTTGCTGCACCGGGTGGCGCTCGCCGCCGCGCTCGGCGGGCGGCCGGACGCCGCCGCGCGGGCCCTCGACGCCGCCGAGCGCGCCACCGCGGCGCCCGACCCCGGGCGGGAGCCGTCCTGGCTCTACTGGCTCGACGGGCCGGAGCTGGCGGCGATGACCGGGCGGACGCTGGTCGCCCTGGGCCGGCCGCGGCGGGCGGAGGCGCTGCTGGGCGGCGCGGCCCGGGAGCCCGGACGGCCCCGCCGGGCGGCGGTCTACGGCGGTTGGCTGGCTCGGGGCTACCTCCAGCTCGGCGAGGTGGAGCTGGCCTGCGAGGCGGCGGGGGCCGCCCTGGTCGAGGCGGTCCGCGCCGGCTCGCCCCGGGCGGTGGCCCAGCTCACCGGCGTACGCCGAGGGCTGGCCGCCCACCGGCGCTCGCCCGCGGTCCGGCACCACGCGGCGCTCGTCGCGGCGGCCCTGCCCTACCTTCCCCGGCCCTGCGCGTCCCGGCCGGGCCGGCGTGGTCAGGGGCGCGCCGGCCCGGGGAGGGACGGCGGGCGCGGAGTGGGTCTCACCTAGATACCGGCGGGTACCACATCGGCCACCCGACCGGCTAGCGTTCACGCGTGACCGACGCTGCTCCCGTCTCCCCCGTCGACCGTGCCGGCCTGCGCCAGCGGGTCGACAAGGCCCTCACCGAGTTCCTGGCCAACCAGCGGGTCTGGATGGCCGGTGTCGACGACGCGTTGACACCGCTCGCGGAGGCGATCGAGGCGTTCGTGCTGGGCGGCGGCAAGCGGCTGCGCCCGGCCTTCGCCTACTGGGGCTACCGGGGCGCCGGCGGGGTGGACAGCGACCAGGTGCTGGGCGCGCTGGCCGCGCTCGAGCTGGTGCAGGCGAGCGCCCTGATCCACGACGACCTGATGGACCGGTCGGACACCCGGCGCGGCGAGCCGGCGGTGCACCGGCGCTTCGCCACCCGGCACCGGCGGTCCGGCTGGGGTGGCGACCCGGACGGGTTCGGCGACGCCGCGGCGATCCTGCTCGGCGACCTCTGCCTGGTGTGGTCCGACGAGCTGCTGCACTCCGCGGGGCTCGACCCGCACATGGTGGCCCGGGCCCGCCCGGTCTTCGACGAGATGCGCACCGAGGTGACCGTCGGGCAGTACCTCGACGTGTTCGCGCAGGTGACCCGGGACACCTCGGTGGAGCGCGCCGGCAAGGTCGCGCGCTACAAGTCGGCGAAGTACACGGTCGAGCGGCCGCTGCTGCTCGGCGCCGCGCTGGCCGACGCCCCGGCGGACGTCCGGGCCGCGTACTCGGCGTACGGGCTGCCGCTGGGCGAGGCGTTCCAGCTCCGCGACGACGTGCTGGGCGTCTTCGGTGACCCGGCGCAGACCGGCAAGCCGGCCGGGGACGACCTGCGCGAGGGCAAGCGCACCTACCTGGTGGCGGCCGCGCTGGAGACGCTCGACGACGCCGGACGGGAGGTGCTGCTCGCCGGGCTCGGCGATCCGGGGCTGGACGAGGAGGGCGTCACCCGCCTCCGTGAACTGATCACCGCGAGCGGCGCGGTGGCCCGGACGGAGGAGCGGATCGGCACGCTGACCGAGACCGCGCTGGCGGCGCTCACCGCCGTGGACCTCGACACCGAGGCCCGCCAGGCCCTGGTCGACCTGGCCATCGTCGCGACCCGCCGCACCGACTGACACCGTCGCCGGGCGCGCGGCGGGCGTCGGCGGCCCCACGCGGAGCGCGCCGGGCGGCCCGTCGGAAGATCGTGCGGTCGACGGAGGCCGAGGGCGGCCCGTCGGTCGATCGCGAGGTCGCCGCCCCCGCGTGCGGGAGCGGCGACCTCGCGCGCGGTCAGAAGCCGAGGGCCTGGGCGCGACGCTTGACCTCGCGGGCCTGGTCACCGCCGAGGGCGGCGGCCGGCGTGCCGGGCAGGGTGTCGTCGGGCTCGTAGAGCCAGCGCAGCGCGGCCTCGTCGTCGTAGCCGGCGTCGGCGAGCAGGTTGAGCACGCCGGGCAGGTGCTTGAGCACCGTGCGGTTGGCCACCAGGTCGGCGGGCACCCGGCGGACCCCGTCGCGGCGGACCGCGAGCAGTTCCCGGTCGCGGATCATCTGGTGCACCTTGCTGATCGACACGCCGAGGCGCTCGGCGACGTCGGGCAGGGTCAGCCAGCCGGCCGCCTCGGCGGGTCCGGCCTGGTCGGGGCCGCTGGCGGCCCGGTCGGCGGGTACGGGTTCGGTCACCCGAACACCCTGCCACGTGGCCGGCGGGCGCGGGCGGACGGCACCCCGTACGCCGTCGGTCGGAGCGACCGCGGCGCCCGGAGGCGGCGCGCGGCCGCCGGAACCGTCGCCGTCGGTGGCGGCGCGGCTGCGCAGCGCAGTGGGCCCGGTTCCCGGCCGCCGAGCCCGGCACGGACCTCCGAGGAAGGGTGTCTTCCCAGGTCACGGGGGGTTTACCCGGGGTCGACGAGCGCGGCGGACGGGTAAGGTCTGAGCCCGGCTGTAGCATCCTGTTCAACCTTGACCCCCTGGACACATAGACTCCCTGCCGATGGACACACAGGTCGCCGACACGTTGCTGGGCTCGCTGATCGACGGGCGCTACCGCATTCGCGGTCGCGTGGCCCGTGGCGGCATGGCGACCGTGTACACCGCCACGGACGAGCGGCTCGAACGCACCGTGGCTGTCAAGATCATTCATCCGACCCAGGCTTCCGAGTCCCGGGCGCGGGTCGCCGGGTTCGTCGAGCGGTTCACCGACGAGGCGAAGACGATCGCCCGGCTCACCCATCCCAACGTGGTCGCGGTCTACGACCAGGGCACCCACGCCGGCCTGCCCTACCTGGTGATGGAGTACGTGCGGGGTCGCACCCTGCGCGAGGTGCTCGCCGAGCGACGCCGCCTCAACCCCGACGAGGCGCTGGCCATCTTCGAGCAGATGCTGGCGGCGATCGCCGCCGCGCACCGGTCGGGTGTGGTGCACCGCGACATCAAGCCGGAGAACGTCCTGGTCGCCGAGGCGCCCACCGGCGGCATGTCCAACCTGGTCGACAGCGTCGTGAAGGTCGCCGACTTCGGGCTCGCCCGCGCCGTCGAGGCGAGCGCCGAGGAGGAGAGCGGCAACCAGCTCATGGCGACGGTGGCGTACGTCGCCCCCGAGCTCGTCACGCAGGGCCACTCCGACCCGCGCACGGACGTCTACTCCGCCGGCATCGTGCTCTTCGAGATGCTCACCGGCCGAGTCCCCTACGACTCGGGTCGCCCGATCGACATCGCGTGGCAGCACGTCGACCGTGACGTGCCGGCGCCGTCGACGCTGGTTCCCGGCCTGCCGCCGGTCCTCGACGGGCTCGTCGCCCGGGCCACCCGGCGCGACCCGGGCGCCCGGCCGGCCGACGCCGGCGCGTTCCTCTCCGAGGTCCAGGTCGCCCGCGACGACCTGGGCAACCTCAACAGCCGTACGACCGTGCTGCGCCGGATCGCCGACGAGCCGGTCTCCCAGCCGACCATGGTGGTCGCGGCGGTCCGTCCGGCCGAACGGCCGGCGTGGGCCCGGCTGCCGGAGGGCGGCCAGCGGGTCGGGCGGCGTCGCGCCGCCCCGGCCGGCGGTGACGATCGGTCCGGTCTCGACGGGTTGCGCGCCCGGCTGGCGCACGCGAGCCGCGGGCGGTTCGGGCTGATCGCGGCCGCGGTCGCGCTCGTCCTGCTCGCCGCGGTCGGCGGCTGGTACCTCACGGTCGGCCGTTACACGGCCGCTCCCCAACTGGTCAGCCTGAGCAAGGCCGACGCCGAGGCACAGGCCGCGCGCGCCGGGCTCGTCCTGACGTACGCCGAGCCCCGCTACCACGACACGGCGCCGAAGGACAGCGTCCTGTTCCAGGAGCCGGCCTCGACCGCCCGGATCGTCAAGGGCGGCACGATCACCCTGACCCTCTCCCTCGGCCCGGAGCGGTTCCCGCTGCCCGACGTGGTGGGCAAGGAGTTCGAACTGGCCGAGGCCGACCTGACCAGCGCGAAGCTGGTGGTGGTCAAGGGCACCGCCCGCTACGACGACAACCTGCCCGCCGGGGTGGTGGTGGCCACCAACCCGAAGGTGGGCACGGAGGTCAAGCCGGGCGACAAGGTGACCGTCGTCCTGAGCAAGGGCAGGGCGCCGATCAGCGTGCCCAACATGGTCGGGAAGAACCTCAACGAGGCCCGGAACGCCCTGGCCCAGCTGGGCCTGACCCCGGTCGAGGTCTACAAGGACTCGGACAAGCCGAAGGACGAGATCGTCGGGCAGAGCCCGTCCGACGGCGCCGGTGTGGAGAAGGGCGCCGAGGTCAAGCTGGAGGTCAGCAAGGGCCCACCGCTGGTGGTCGTGCCCCGCGTGATGGACCTGCCCTGCCAGCAGGCCAAGCAGGTGCTGGAGAGCCAGGGCTTCCCGGTGGCGATCCAGCTCAACCCGAACGCGATCGTCCGGTTCCAGAACCCGAACGAGAATTCCCAGGTGCCACCCGGCACCCAGGTGACGATCGGATGTTTGTGAGATGACGGTGACCTCGACCCGTCCGGTCGGCGCGCACACACCGACCTCGGGTGGCCTGGCCAAGGCGGCCCTGCCCTACCTCGACGCGACCGGCGCCGAGGTGGTCCAGGTCTACGTCTCCAACTCCCGTGGCTGGGCGCTGCCGCCGGGCGACCCGGCGCAGGACGCGCTGTTCCGCGCCGGTTGCGCGGAGCGGGGCGTGCCGGTCTTCATCCACGCGTCGCTGCTGGTCAACCTCGGCTCCCCCACGCCGGCCACGGTCGAGCGGTCGGCGCAGACGCTGGCGCACGCGCTGCGCCGGGGCGAGGCGATCGGCGCGCGGGGCGTGGTGTTCCACGCGGGCAGCGCGGTCGACGCGGGGCATGCCGACGCGGCGATGCGGCAGGTCCGCGAGGCGCTGCTGCCGCTCCTGGACTCGGCCGCCGCCTCGGGCGGGCCGATGCTCCTGGTCGAGCCGAGCGCGGGTGGCGGCCGCTCGCTCGCCTCACGGGTGGAGCAGCTCGGTCCCTACCTGGACGCGGTGGACCAGCATCCGTGGCTCGGGGTCTGCTTCGACACCTGCCACGCGTGGGCGGCCGGGCACGATCTCGCCGCCGAGGGCGGCATGACCGCGACGCTGGACACGCTGGTCGCCACCGTGGGGGCGCAGCGGCTGCGGCTGGTGCACGCCAACGACTCGAAGGATCTGTGCGGTTCGACCCGGGACCGGCACGAGAACATCGGCAAGGGCACCATCGGCGAGCCCGCGTTCGCGGAGCTGATGGCGCATCCGGCGACCGCCGGGGTGCCGATCGTGGTGGAGACGCCCAGCGAGAAGCAGCTCGGCCACGCCGCCGACATCGCCACCCTCAAACGCCTCCACCCCTAACCCACCGCCCCCGGGGCGCGGCGGGGACGGTGGGGCCGGGACGGGCCGGGTGGGGGTCAGGCGCGGAGTACTCGGGTCAGGATCTCGATCGCGCGGTCGACGGCGGTGTCGTCGACGTCCATGTGGGTGACCAGCCGGGCCGTACGCGGGCCGAGCACCGAGATCAGCAGGCCCTCCTGCCGCGCGGCGGCGGCGAGCGCGTGCGCGTCCCGCGCCGACTTGGTCAGGTCCAGCGGCACGATGTTGGTCCGCACCGCGGTGGCCAGCACCCCGAACGGGGCGATGGCCTCCGCCAGCCGGGCGGCCTTCGCGTGGTCCTCGGCGAGCCGCTGCACGTGGTGGGCCAGCGCGTAGCGCCCGGCCGCGGCCAGGACACCGACCTGCCGCATGCCGCCGCCCATCCGCTTGCGGACGAGCCGCGCCCGCTCGATCTTCTCGGCGCTGCCCACGACGAGCGAGCCGACCGGCGCGCCCAGGCCCTTGGAGAGGCAGACGGACAGGGTGTCGAAGAGCCGGCCGTACTCGACGAGCGGCACCCCGTCGGCGACGTGCGCGTGCCAGATGCGGGCGCCGTCGCAGTGCAGGGCGAGCTGTGCGTCGTCGGCGATGCGCCGCAGCTCCCGCAGGGTCGCCAGCGGGATCACCCCGCCACCGCCCCGGTTGTGGGTCTGCTCGACCGCGATCGCCCGGGTCGGGACGGCGAAGTAGCCGTCGGGGCGGATCATGCCGGCCACCACGTCGGGATCGATGTCCGCGCCGACCGCCGGCCAGGTCCGCGACGAGATGCCGCCGTACGCGGCCGCGGCGCCGATCTCGTACGTGACCACGTGCGCGTCGGCGTCGCAGAGCAGCTCGTTCGCGGGCGGCACCACGAGCTGCAGGGCGATCTGGTTGGCCATGGACCCGCTCGGGGCGAACAGCGCCGCCTCGTGCCCGAACAGCGCGGCGACCTCGGCCTCCAGCGCGGTGACGGTCGGGTCCTCGCCGTAGACGTCGTCACCGACCTCGGCGGTGGCCATGGCCTCCCGCATGCCGGCCGTGGGCCGGGTCACGGTGTCCGAACGCAGGTCGATAGGGCTGTCAGCCACGGTGATCCTTTCGACTGCCGACTGCGGGGCTCGCAAGCTCACTCCTCGCGTCAGCCACGGTGTTCCTCTTCGCTGCCGACTGCGGGGCTCGCAAGCTCACTCCTCGCGTCAGCCACGGAGCATCTCCGCTACGAGGAAGGCCAGCTCCAGCGACTGCTGGGTGTTCAGTCGCGGGTCGCAGGCGGTTTCGTACCGGTCGGGCAGGTCGAGGTCCTCGATGCCCTGGGCGCCACCGAGACACTCGGTGACGTCCTCGCCGGTGAGTTCGACGTGCAGGCCACCGGGGTGGGTCTCCAGGCCCCGGTGCACCTCGAAGTAGCCCAGCACCTCGTCCACGATGCGGTCGAAGTGTCGGGTCTTGTAGCCGTTGGACGACTCGTGCGTGTTGCCGTGCATCGGGTCGCACTGCCAGACGACCTTGGCGCCGGCCGCGGTGACCTTGGCGACGATGGGCGGCAGGGCGTCGCGCACCCGGTGGTTGCCCATCCGGCTGATGAGGGTGAGCCGGCCGGGGATGTTGTCGGGGTTGAGCTTCTCGCACAGCTCGATGGCCTCGTCCGGGGTGGTCGTCGGGCCGAGCTTGACCCCGATCGGGTTGGCGATGCGGGAGATGTAGTCGATGTGCGCGCCGTCGATCTGGCGGGTGCGCTCCCCGATCCAGAGGAAGTGCCCGGAGAGCCCGTAGGCCCGGTTGCCGGAGACGCGGGTGAGCGCCCGGTCGTACTCCAGCGCGAGCGCCTCGTGGGAGCAGTAGAGGGTGACGGTGCGCAGGGCGTCGTCGTCGGTCAGCCCGCAGGCGCGGATGAAGGCCAGGGCACGGTCGATCTCCCGGGCGATCGCCTCGTAGCGCTCCCCGGCGGGGGAGTTCTTCACGAACCCCTTGTTCCAGTCGTGCACGGCGTGCAGGTCGGCCAGGCCACCGGCCAGGTAGGCCCGGAGCATGTTCATGGCGGCGGCCGAGTTCGCGTACGCCCGGATCATGCGCTGCGGGTCGGCGACCCGCGCCTCCGGCGTGGCCTCCAGGGAATTGATCATGTCGCCGCGGTAGGCGGGGAGCCCTCGCGCGTCGGTCGGCAGCGACCGGGGCTTGGTGTACTGGCCGGCGACGCGGGCCACCTTGACCACGGGGAGCGAGGCGCCGTAGGTCAGCACGATCGCCATCTGGAGCAGCGTGCGGGCGTTGGCGAGCAGGTGGCTCTCGGTGTTGTCGGCGAACGTCTCCGCGCAGTCGCCGCCCTGGAGCAGGAACGCCTTGCCCTCGCAGACCAGCGCGAGCCGCTGCCGGAGCTGGTCGACCTCGTACGGCGCGACCACCGACGGCACGGTGTCGAGCACCTTGCAGACCTCGGCGACCTTCGCCGGGTCCGGCCAGGGCGGGGTCTGCGCGCGGGGCAGGTCCCGCCATCGGTCGAGGCCGAGGGCGGCGTCCTCGGCGGAGTCGACGGTCGGACGGCTGGTCTGCAACCCCGGGCTGTCCACCGCGGGATGGCTCAGCTGGTGCCACTCATGGCGCATGACAGAAAGCGTACGGCGACCACGGAGCGCAGCGGGCGCCGAGGGGCACCGTTCCGGCTGCTGGGAGGTCTCCCGGGGCGGGAGGGACCGCGCCAGGTCAGGACGCGGGCGACGCCGACGGGTTCGGGCCGCCACCGGCGGCGGGGTCGGCGGCCGTGCCCGGCGCCTCGCCGGCGATACACCAGTCGGCCCCGTCGCGGGTGACGGTGAACACCAGCGGCCGGGTGACCTTGCGCGAGCCGACGGCGACCGTGACGGAGACGCTCACCTCCTGGCCGCGGGGGCCGGACCGGATGTCGGTGATGGCGGCCTCGGGCACCTCGAAGTGGTCGGCGAAGTCGCCGTTCGGGGTGGTCGCCGCCGCGTCGAACGTCTCGTGCATCACCGCGCAGAGCTGGCTGCGCCCGGCGTCCACATCCTTGGCGATCACCGCGTCGAGGTAGGCCTGCACCCGCTCGCGGGACTTCGTGGCGGCCTCCTCCGCGGGCGCCTGCTCCGGCTTCGGGGGCTCCTCGGTCTCGCCGCCGAGCCCGCAGCCGGCCAGGGTGAGTGGCAGGACCGCGAGGGTCGCGGCGACACCCGCCAGCTTCCGGTGCGTCACGCCCATCAACCCCTCCCCTCGGCACGGGTACGTGGAGCAATACCGAGCGGCGAGTCTGTCACATCGACCTGAGCGGCGGACAGGTGTGTCCCGCGACACCCCGGCACGACACGCCGGGCGGGGAGGGACGGTGCGTGTCCCTCCCCGCCGTGTGGGTGCTGCGTCGGCCTACGGCTCAGCCGAGACCGCCCTTGATGGCGCTGATGAGCTCACCGTTGCCGGTGTCACCGGAGAGCTCCCAGAAGAACGCGCCACCGAGGCCCTGGTTGTTGGCGTACGTCATCTTTCCGTTGATCGTGGCGGGCGTGTCGTAGCTCCACCAGTTGCTGCCGCACTTGGCGTACGCCGTGCCGCCGACGGTGCCGGTGGCGGGGCAGCTGTTCTTGAGGACCTTGTAGTCCTCGATGCCCGCCTCGTAGGTGCCCGGCGCGGCGCCGGTCGCGCTGCCGCCCGGGGCCGCCTGGGTCACGCCGGTCCAGCCGCGTCCGTAGAAGCCGATGCCGAGCAGCAGCTTGTTGGCCGGGATGCCCTTGCTCTTGAGCTTCTGGATCGCCGCGTCGGACCAGAAGCCCTGCTGCGGGATGCCCGGGTACGAGTTCAGCGGCGAGTGCGGGGCGGTCGGGCCCTGCGGGTTGAAGGCGCCGAAGTAGTCGTACGTCATCGGCATGATCCAGTTGAGGTGCTGGGCGGCGCCCGCGTAGTCGGTGGCGTCGATCTTGCCGCCGTTGCTGCCGTCGGCGGTGATCGCCGCGGTCACCAGGGCGTTCGCGCCGAACTTGGCGCGCAGCGCGGCGACGACGTTCTTGAACGCGTTCGGGCCGCTGCTGTCGCAGGTCAGGCCGCAGGCGTTCGGGTACTCCCAGTCGACATCGATGCCGTCGAAGACGTCCGCCCAGCGCGGGTCCTCGACCAGGTTGTAGCAGCTGTCGGCGAACGCGGTCGGGTTCTGCGCGGCCTGCGTGAAGCCGCCGGACCAGGTCCAGCCGCCGAAGGACCAGATCACCTTCAGGTGCGGGTACATCTGCTTGAGCTTGCGCAGCTGGTTGAAGCTGCCGCGCAGCGGCTGGTCCCAGGTGTCGGCCACGCCGTCCACGCTGTCCGCGGCGGTGTACGCCTTCTCGTAGTCGGCGTAGCTGTCACCGATGGCGCAGCGGCCGCCCGTGGTGTTGCCGAACGCGTAGAGGATGTGCGTCAGCTTCGACGCCGAGCCGCTCGTGTGGATGTTCTTCACGTGGTAGTTGCGGCCGTACACGCCCCACTCGGCGAAGTAGCCCACGACCTTCTTCCCGCCCGGGTCCGGCGGGGGCGTGGTGGGCGGGGGCGTGGTCGGCGGGGTCGTGGTCGGGGGCGTCGTGGTGGGCGGGGTGGTGCCGCCGCCGCAGGCGACGCCGTTGATGGTGCAGTTCAGCGGGGCGGCGTACGGGCCGCTGCCGTTGTAGCCCCAGCTGAACGAGGCGCCCGGCGCGATCGGCCCGGCCCAGCTCTTCTTCACCGCCACGTAGTGGTTGCCGGTGCGGGTCACGTCGGCGTCCCAGGAGCTGCTGACGCTGCTGCCCGAGGGCAGGTCGAACTCGATGCGCCACGTGCTGACCGAGGCGTCCGACCCGTTGGTGATCGTCACCCTGGTCTCGTGGCCGGTCCCCCAGTCCTGCACCTTCGTGAACGTGGTCGTCACGCTTCCGGCGCCGAACGCGCTGGCGACGGGCGCCAACGCGGCGGTCAGCGCGACCACGGCACCGGCCCAGAGGGCTCGGCGGAGCGATCTTCTCATCGGCCGTCTCCCAACGGTTAGGAAAGTTTCCTAAATGATGCTGAGACGCTACTCACACCGTCATCGCTTAGTCAAGATGTACATGTTTCGATTTCTCGCGCCCGTCGCACAACCCGCCCTCGTCCGGGGGCCCGGACGGGGCGGAGCGCGGGCCGCCGGCGCGGCGGTAGCCTCGCCGGATGGACGTCTTCGACATTCCGATCGACGCGCTCAACGGCGGCCCCGCCGACCTCGCCCGCTACCGCGGGCGCGCGCTGCTGGTGGTCAACGTCGCGTCGCGCTGCGGCCTCACCCCGCAGTACGCCGGCCTGCAGGCCCTCGCCGAGGAGTACGCCGACCGGGGCCTCACCGTGCTCGGCGTGCCCTGCAACCAGTTCGCCGGTCAGGAGCCCGGCACCGCCGCGGAGATCAGCGACTTCTGCCAGGTGAACTACGGCGTCACCTTCCCGCTCACCGAGAAGGTCGAGGTCAACGGGCCCGGCCGGCACCCGCTCTACGCGGCGTTGGTGGACACGCCGGACGCCGAGGGCCACCGCGGCGACGTGCGGTGGAACTTCGAGAAGTTCCTGGTCGCCCCCGACGGCACCGTGGCCGCCCGGTTCGCCCCGCAGGTGCAGCCCGACTCCGCCGAGCTGCGCACCGCCGTCGAGAAGGTGCTCCCCGGCGTCTGAGCCCGTCCCGCTACCCGGGAGAGTGGCAGGCCGCGCCGACCCCGACCCACCGGTCCCGCCCGCCGTACGGTGGGCGGGTGCGGGTTCGGCGCGCCCAGGGCCACGAGGGCCGGTCGGGCGCCGACGACGCGGGAATGCGGCCACGGTGGACGGAGTTGCGCCGGACATGACGACTGTGGGACTGATCGGCAGCGGTCACATCGGCGGCACCGTGGCACGGCTGGCCGTGGGCGCCGGCTACGACGTGGTGCTCAGCAACTCGCGCGGGCCGGAGACGCTGCGCGACCTCGTCGACGAACTGGGCGCGCGGGCCCGGGCGGCGACGCCGCAGGAGGCCGCCCGCGCCGGTGACCTCGTGGTGGTGAGCGTGCCGCTGAAGGCGTACGTCGCCGTGCCCGCGGAGCCGCTGGCCGGCAAGGTCGTGCTGGACACCAACAACTACTACCCGCAGCGCGACGGGCAGATCGCCGAGCTGGACTCGGGGGCGACCACCAGCAGCGAGTTGCTCCAGCGCCACCTGCCGCAGGCCCGGGTGGTCAAGGTCTTCAACAACATCAACTTCCGGCACCTCGGGTCGCTGCACCGGCCGTCGGGGGCGCCCGACCGGACCGCGCTGCCGATCGCCTGCGACGACCCGGACGCGAAGGCGGCGACCATCGCCTTCCTGGACCGGATCGGTTACGACGCGGTGGATGCCGGGCCGCTGGCCGAGGGTCGGCGTTACGAGCCCGGCACGCCGGCCTACGGGGTCGTCTACCTCGCGGACCCGTCCGACATGGAGCACGGGGTGCCGGCCGGGGCGGACGAGCTGCGGCGGGCGCTGGACGCCGCCTGACACCGATCGCCGTGGTGGCCGCGTTGGACGCGGTGTCCGGTGAGGTGCGGGCGCGCGGCCCGGAAACGGCACGCGCAGCGTGACACGCCGGCTTCTCGGCGTGTCGGGGCGGTGACAGTTGCATCGGAGTCCCGCCGACGGGACGCTGTCGGCCGGACGCATCCCGTTGACCGGACGCACCCCCCGGAGGCGACATGCACCTTCCCCGAACCGCGCCGCGCCGCCTGCTCGCCGTGGTGGCAGCCCTCCTGGTCGGGCTCGGGCTCCCGACGGTCACGGCCACGCCCGCGAGCGCGGCGACCGTGGGCTACGTGCGGCTCGCGCACCTCTCCCCCGACACCCCGAGCGTCGACGTCTACCTCGCCGCCCCGGACACCGCCGAGCCACGGGTCTTCCCCGGCGTGGGCTACGGCGTGATGTCCGACTACCTGCCGCTGCCCGCCGGCCGGTACGCGGTGGCGATGCGCGAGGCGGGCGCCCCGGCCGACGACCCGCCGGTGCTCACCACCGAGGTCGCGGTGGACAGCGGCGGGGCGTACACGGTGGCCGGGGTGGGGCGCTACGCCGACCTGGGGCTGCGCGTCCTGCACGACGACCTCAGCACGCCGGACGGTGGCCGGGCGAAGGTGCGCGTCGTACAGGCCTCGGTGCGCGCGCCGGTGCTGGACGTCGCCGCGGCCGACGGGCCGGTCATCGCCCACGGCGTGCAGTTCGCCACCACCACCGACTACCAGTTGGTCGAGCCGGGCAGCTGGCGGCTGCGGCTGTCCGCCAGCGGCGGCCCCACCACCGAGGCGGAGGTCCGGCTCACCGGTGGCGCGGTGTACTCCCTGCTGGTGCTCGACGCCAAGGAGGGCGGGCTCACCACCGAGCTGCGGCGCGACGCCGAGGGCGGCACGGTCGTCCCGACCGGCGGGGTGGAGACCGGGGCCGGTGGCACGGCGGGCTCCGGCCGCGGGACGTACCCGGTGATCGCGGGCGGCTTCGCGGGCCTCGCCCTGGTCGCCGGCCTCGCGCTGCTGCGCCGCCGTCGTACCACCTGGTGAGCACCCCCCGCGGCCCGGAGATCCGCCGGCACCGGCGGCGGTCCCGGCGGCCGGCCACCGCGCTCGTCGCGCTCGGCGCGGCGCTCTGCCTGGCCACCGGCACGGGGGTCGGGCTGGCCACCACCGACCCGCCGACGGCCGACGGCCGTCCACCGACCCGGGGCGCGGCCGACCCGCGGCCGTCCACGCAACCCGGTCGCCCGGCGGCGGGTGGCGCGGCGGCGCCCGTCCGCGCCGCGCCGGGTGGAGAGCCCACGCGGGTACGGATACCGCGCATCGCCGTGGACGCCCCGCTCACCGTGCTCGGCCTGGACCGGGCGGGCGCCCTGCTGCCGCCGGCCGGGTTCGACGTCGCCGGCTGGTACGGCGGCGGCCCGGCGCCGGGTGACCCCGGCCCCGCGGTGCTCGCGGGGCACCTGGACTCCCGCCGCGGTCCGGCCGTCTTCGCCCGCCTCGGCGAGCTGCGCGCCGGCGACCGCGTGGAGGTGCGGCGCGGTGCGCGGTGGCTCGCGTTCCGGGTGACCGGCTCGCTGCGCACCCGCAAGGACCGGTTCCCCACCGGGACCGTGTACGGCCCGACGCCCGGCGCGGAGCTGCGCCTCGTCACCTGCGGCGGGACGTTCGACCGGCGACGTGGCCACTACGCGGACAACGTCGTGGTCTTCGCCGTCGCCGAGCCGCCCGGCTGAGTCACCGCGCCCGCTCTCTGGCGATCGGCGGCCGCTCACACCGGCCGGCGGCCGGCGAAGCCGCACTCGACGCGGTGGTACCAGCGCACGTCGGAGTCGCCCTCCAGCCAGCACCAGAGCACCGGCCGGCCGTCCCGCTCGCCGGGGAAGTCGAGCAGCACCGGGGCGATGCCCTTGACCTGGATGTCGTGCTGGTGCAGCTCCTCCAGGACGGCGTGCAGCCGCGCCTCCAGCCCCTTGACCTCGGCCCGGCCCCCGAGCGCGCTCACCCCGTGCGCCGCGAGGTCGGCTCGCAGCTCGGCCAGGTCGGCGCGGAGCCGGATCAACTCGTCGATGCGCGGCCGCAGGGTGGCCACCAGGTGCCGGGCCTGGGCGAGGGTGAACACCGGGCCAGTATGGCCGACGCCGGCCGGCGGTGGCGCCCGCCGACACTCCGGCCCGGTCGCCACTCCTGTAGCTATCCTTCCTTGACGGACCATCGATGTGTAGCTAAGTTTCACTCCATCGATGGGAGGTGGACCGTGGAGCGCAGACGATTCCTGGCCGGTGCGGGTGCGGTGACCGCAGGGGCGGTCGCGACGACCGGCGTCGGGTCGCCGGCCGTGGCGGAGCCCGGCGTCCGGCGGGTGGAGACCGGTCTCGATGTGCTCGTCCGCTCCCGGTTCGCGGAGTTGTCCGGCCAGCGGGTCGGCGTGATCTCCAACCCGACGGGGGTGGACTCCGAATACCGGCACCTGGTCGACCTCATGCACGCCTCCGGCGCGGTCCGGCTCGCCGCGGCGTTCGGCCCCGAGCACGGCTTCCGGGGCTCGGCGCAGGCCGGCGGGAGTGAGGGCACCGGCATCGACGCCCGCACGGGAGTCACCGTCTACGACGCGTACGGCGCCTCGCGGGCGAAGTGGGAGAGCATGTTCGCCGAGGCCGGCGTCGACACGGTGGTCTTCGACATCCAGGACGTGGGCGCCCGCTTCTACACCTACATCTGGACGATGTACACCTCGATGGCCGCCGCGGCGCGGGTGGGCAAGCGCTACGTGGTGCTGGACCGGCCCAACCCGGTCGGCGGGCGGGCGCGCGGGCCCATGATGACCACCCCCTACACCTCCGGCGTGGGGCTCAAGGAGATCGTCCAGCAGCACGGCATGACCGTGGGCGAGCTGGCCCGCTACTTCAACGCGGAGTTCCTCCCCGCCGAGGTCGGCCGCCGGGTCGACCTGCACGTGGTGAAGTGCCGGCACTGGAAGCGCGGTGTGCTGGCCCAGGACACCGACCTGCCCTGGGTGATGCCCAGCCCCAACATGCCCACCCCGGACACGGCGCTGGTCTATCCCGGCACCGGCCTGTTCGAGGGGGTCGCCTCGATCACCGAGGGGCGCGGCACCTGCCGGCCCTTCGAGCTGATCGGCGGGCTGGCCGAGGACTTCGACTACCACTGGTCCGACCGGCTCAACGCCCGTGACCTGCCCGGGGTCGAGTTCCGCGAGGCGTACTTCACGCCGACCTCCGCGGGGCAGAAGCCGGCGCTGCTCAACAAGCTCTGCGCCGGTGTGGAGGTGAAGGTCGTCGACCGCGACGCGTACGACCCGATCCGGACGGCGGTCGCGATGCTCGTGGAGGCCCGCCGCTACCCGGCGTTCGCCTGGCGTCAGGACTCCTGGGACGCGGCCCGGCCGTACTGGGTGGACAAGCTCACGGGCTCGCCGCGGCTGCGCACGATGATCGACGCGGGGGCCGACGTGGACGACGTGGTGGGCGCGTGGGCCGACGAGCTGGCCGCGTTCGAGCGGCGCCGCCGCCCGCACCTGCTCTACTAGGGACGGGCGCTCGGCTGACCCACGGGTCAGCCGACGGGTCGCGTGGCGCGCCGGTCCGGCCGGTTGCGCGGAAAACGGCGCGCGTCGACGGGCCGGTCACTACCCTCGGCGGCGGACCCTCGCGATAGGAGCCGCCATGCCAGGGAAGTCACGATCCCCTGTCCTGCACCTCGTCGTCTGCGGCGCCGAGCCGGCCGCCGACCTCGCACCGTTCATCGAGACCTGCCACGAGCTGAGCTGGCAGGTCCACGTCATCGCCGCCCCCGACGCGCTCGACCCCGACAGCCGGGCCGGGCTCACCGACCTCACCCACCACCCGGTCCGCGAGGACGACCGGACGGAGGCGCTGCACCCGCTGCCGCCGGCCGACGCCGTCGCCGTCGCGCCGGCCGGCTTCGAGCTGGTCAACAAGTGGGCGTACGGGCTCAACGACACCCTCGCCCTGCGGCTGCTCAACGAGGCGACCGCCGGCGGCCTGCCGGTGGTGGTCGTGCCCGCGCCGGACGCGGGTCTCGCCCGGCACCCCGCCTTCCGGGAGAGCCTGGAGCGGCTCCGGCACTGGGGTGTGACAGTCACCGGGCCCGCCGAGCCGGTCGACGACGCCGACCCGCTGCCCTGGCGGACCGCCGCACAGGTGGTCTCCGCCTGGACGCGGTTCGCGCACGTCCCGACCCAGGCCACCGCCGAGCGGGACCTGGAACCCCAGCCCAGCTGACGCCACCGGGCCCGACAGCCCCCTCAGTCGTTCTGGGCCGCCAGCTCGCGGGCGCGGTCCCGGGCGGCCTCGAGCGCGGCGAGCAGCGCCGCGCGGACACCGTGCTTCTCCAGCTCGCGCACCGCGGAGATGGTGGTGCCGGCGGGCGAGGTGACGGCCTCGCGCAGCTTCACCGGGTGCTCGCCGGAGTCGCGCAGCATCACCGCCGAGCCGATGGCGGTCTGCACGATCAGCTCGTGCGCCACCTGCCGGGGCAGCCCCAGCAGGATGCCCGCGTCGATCATCGCCTCCACGAGCAGGTAGAAGTAGGCGGGCCCGGAGCCGGAGAGCGCGGTGACCGCGTCCTGCTGGGACTCGGGCACGCGGATCGTCGCGCCGAGCGGCTTGAACATCTCCTCGGCCAGCGCCAGGTGCGCCCCGGTGGCGTGGGCGCCCGCGGAGATCGCGGTCATCGCCTCGTCGACGAGCGCCGGGGTGTTGGTCATGACCCGCACGACCGGGGTGCCCTCGGGCAACCGCCGGTTGAAGAAGCTGGTGGGCAGGCCGGCGCAGAGCGAGATGAGCAGCTTGTCGGCCGGCACCTTGGGGCCGATCTCGTCGAGCAGCGCCGCCGCGTCCTGCGGCTTGACCGCCACGGCCAGCACCTCGGCCTCGGCGACCGCCGTCAGGTTGTCGACCACGCGGACGCCGTAGCGGGTGGCCAGCTCCTCGGCCCGCGCCTGACGGCGGGCGGTGGCCAGCAGCCGGTCCGCCGGCCAGCCGGAGCGCAGCAGGCCGGAGAGCATGAGCTCCCCGATCTTGCCGGCGCCGATCACCGCGACCGTGTGCACCCCGGGTGACATCCCGCCCGTACCCCCTCCCTCGCCACGACCGGCGTCGCGGCGGGCCGTGCGGCCCGCCGCGACGCCGCGGTCGGTCAGCTGCCGAAGAAGACCTCGGCCTCGGCGTAGCGCTCCAGCGGCACGGTCTTCAGCTCGCGGGTGGCCTCGGCGAGCGGCACCCGGACGATGTCCGTGCTCTGCATCGCGACCATCTTGCCCCAGTCGCCCTCGTGCGCGGCGTCGATCGCCTGGAGGCCGAGGCGGGTGGCGAGGACCCGGTCGAAGGCGGTCGGGGTGCCACCGCGCTGGATGTGGCCCAGCACGACGGTGCGGGCCTCCTTGCCGGTCTTCGCCTCCAGCTGCTCGGCGAGCCACTGGCCGATGCCGCCGAGGCGGACGTGGCCGAACGCGTCGAGCTCCTGGTTCTGGAGGACCATCTGGCCCTCGAGCGGCTGGGCGCCCTCGGCGACGACCACGATCGGCGCGTACTGGTGCTGGAAGCGCTTCTCGACGTAGCCGGCGACCTGCTCGACGTCGAACTGCCGCTCGGGCAGCAGGATCACGTTCGCGCCACCGGCGAGGCCGGCGTGCAGGGCGATCCAGCCGGCGTGACGGCCCATGACCTCGACGACCAGGGTGCGGTGGTGGCTCTCCGCGGTGGTGTGCAGCCGGTCGATCGCCTCCATGGCGATGTTGACGGCGGTGTCGAAGCCGAAGGTGTAGTCGGTGGCGCCCAGGTCGTTGTCGATGGTCTTCGGCACACCGACCACGTTTACACCCAGCTCGTGCAGCTTGGTGGCGACACCGAGGGTGTCCTCGCCGCCGATCGCGATCAGCGCGTCCACGCCCTGCGCGGCGAGGTTCTCCTTGATCCGCTCGACGCCGTTCTCGATCTTGAACGGGTTGGTCCGGGACGAGCCGAGGATCGTGCCGCCGCGCGGCAGGATGCCGCGGACCTCCGCGATGCCCAGGGGCTTGGACAGACCCTCCAGCGGGCCCTTCCAGCCGTCCTGGAAGCCCACGAACTCGTGACCGTACGTGGCCACGCCCTTGCGGACCACCGCCCGGATGACCGCGTTGAGACCGGGGCAGTCGCCACCGCCGGTGAGCACGCCGATACGCATGATCTGCTCATCCTCCTGGAGCATCAGGTGAAGCCCGGTTAAGCCCCAGGGATGTGTCGGATCAGACATCGGCGCCGTTGCCGGCCCGGGGCGGGCCGTCACTGCGCACTGTAGTCCGCCGGCCCGACCAGCGACACCGCACCCCGGGCAGTTCCACCCGGGTGCGAACGTTCAGTACCGGATCTCCCGGTTCTCCCCGGGCTGCGGCGGCCGGCCGGTGACCGCCGCCCTGGCGAGGCCGAGCAGCTGCACCACGCTGCTCCCGGGCGAGTCCCAGTACTCGGCCGAGCTGGCGTGGACCTTGATCAGGGTGAGGCCCGGGGTGCCCGGCCCGTCCGGGAACCAGGTCTTCAGCACCGGGTTCCACAGCCGCTCCGCCCGCGCCGGGTCGTGACCCTCGGTAGCGGTTCCCGAGATCGAGACCCAGGCGTGGCGCCGCTGGTCGGAGAAGGCGACGTTGACCTCCGGGTTGACCCGGATCTGGCGCACCTTCGCCGAGCCGGCGTACGCGAAGAACCAGAGGTCGCCGTCGAACTCGGCCTCCTGGAGAGCCATCGGCCGGCTCACCTGCCGGCCGTCCACCGCGATCGTGGTGAGCATGCAGATCCGCGCGGCCCGGATCAGCTCGGTGACCCGGCGGTGGGTGTCGGCGGTGCTGGGCGACTCCTGGCTCATGGCGGTCCTCCTCGCGGGCTCGTCCGACGCGGTGCCCCCGAACGAACCGGTCAAACCTCCGGAACGCTCGCTTTTCGACTGCTCCGGGAGCCGGGCGGCGCCGGGGTCAACGCGAGGTCATCGCTCGCCACCGGGCCAGGTTGTGCCGGGCGTCGACCAGCGCGTCGTGCCGGGCCGACTCGGCCTCCGGCAGCGGCGGGCGGCCCCGCTCGTCCCAGAGCTGGCGCAGCTCCTTGGTGAACCGGGGGATCTCCCGGGGCAGCGCCGGCATGGCACCCCACAGCTGGGCGAGGACCACGTGGTCGTACGCGGCGTACCAGGCCCACAGCTCGAGCTGCTCCCCGGCGCGGCCCCGGATCGGCTCCACCAGGAAGTCGTACAGCTCGTCGCGGATGCGTTCCCGGGAGCGCCAGGCCCGGTCGGCCGGCGACGGCAGCTTGTCCAGCACGTTGCGCCGCACCCACGGCACCGCGCGGGAGTCGTCGAACTCGGTGGAGACCGCGTAGAACTCGCGGCCGTACTCGTCGACCACGCCGATCGAGACGAGGTCGATGACGAGCCCGTCCTCGATGAACTCGCAGTCGTAGAAGTAGCGGTAGACCATCACCGCCATCCTCGCCCACCGCCGGTCGGCCGCGCCCGCCGGGGCCTCGACTCCGCCCGCCGGGGCATCGACCGTCGCCCGCCGGGGCATCGACCGCCGCCCGCCCGCGGCGCGGCCGGCGGCGGCGAGGGACGCGCCGGGCCGCCGGCCGCGAGCGGATGCACCCTCCCCAGGCCCCACCGGGTGGATCCGCCACCTCACCTTGCCGTTTGCCGCAGCTCGGGAGTGTCACGGAAGTGAATTGAGGGGTGTACAGCAAGCGACAGGACCGTCATGATCTGATGTGTACCGCTACCGGCGCCGAACCGGTGTCAGTTCACCTGCCGTAGGGGGCCCGTCAGGTTCACCGGTGTGCGAGTTGTGGTCCTTGACCGGGGAGGGGTTGGGCCGTGGAGGGGGTACGCCTTCCGGAGCCGGGCGACGCGCTCACAGGTGTGGAGATGTTCGCCGGGCTGGAGCCTGAGGTGCGGCAGCGCGTCATCGCCGCCGCCGTGCCGCGCACGTACCGCAAGGGCCAACTGCTCTTCGTGGAGAACGACCCGGGTGAGTCGCTGATCGTGCTGCGCCGGGGCGCCGTCGCGGTGTTCCGCACCGCCCCGACGGGCGAACGCGCCGTGCTGTCGGTGATCCGACCGCCGGACGTGCTCGGCGAGGTCTCCCTGCTCGACGCCTCCACCCGCTCGGCCTCCGCGGAGGCCATCGAGGACTGCACCGCCCTCGCGCTGTCCCGGGGCGCCTTCATGGAGCTGGTGCACTCCAACCCGCGCATCCTCGACGCCGTGATGCGGTCGCTGGGCGCGCTGATCCGCCGGCTCACCGAGCAGAACGCCGACCACGTCTTCCTCGACCTGCCCGGGCGGGTCGCCAAGACGCTGGTCCGGCTGGCCGGCGAGAGCCAGGCACCGATGATCACGATCGAGCTCAACCAGAGCCAGCTCGCGGAGATGGCCGGCGGCTCCCGGCAGAGCGTCAACCAGGCGATCGGGTCGTTCGCCAACCGGGGTTGGCTGCGCACCGAGGGGCGGCGCATCGTCGTGACCGACGTGGCCGCGCTGCGCCGCCGCGCCGGCATGAACGACCGCTGACACACCAACGGGGCCGGCGGGCGCTCGCCCACCGGCCCCGCCGGGCTGCTCAGTTGTCGTTGTCGTCGGCCGGCGGGGCACCGGGCCCCGGGCCGATCTTGGTCGGGTCGGTCGGCTTGGTCGTGGACGTGGTCGTGCTCTGCCCCGACCCGCTCGTCTGCCCCTCGGGCTCTTCCACCATGCCCTGCTCCTCCAGCTCGGCGAGAATGACCGCGTCGACGTCGACCGTGTCCCCCGGAACCCACTCCCTGCCAGCCGGATCGGTCCACGGGGCGGACAGTCGCACCTGCACGGCACTCTCCCTGACGTGAAACTTCCTGGTACGGAAGACTAGTGCCGGCCGATCGGTCGCGATGCCCGCCCGCACGTCGGGTACCCGACTGGCGCCGTCCGCCGCGATACTGAGTTCTCTCGCGTACGGAGTTGGACATCGACCTCAAGTGTGGACACTGCGCGCGCGCAGCCGGTCCGGACGACCGCTTCTGCGGCGGGTGCGGCCAGCCGCTCGCCGTGAGCTGCGCGCAGTGCGGGCACGCCAACAGCACCGAGGCCAACTTCTGCACCGGGTGCGGGCATCCCCTGCGCGAGCACGTGGTGGCGATCCAGGAGGACCGGCGGCAGGTCAGCGTCCTCTTCGTGGACATCGTGGACTTCACCGCGTACGCCGAGCGGGCCGACCCGGAGCAGGCGCGCGGCCTGCAGCAGGCCTACTTCGCCACGGTGCGACGGGTCGTGAACCAGTACGGCGGGGTGGTCGAGAAGTACATCGGCGACGCCGTGATGGCGCTGTTCGGCGCCCCCGTGGCGACCGACAACGACGCGCTGCGCTGCGTCCGCGCCGGCCTGGAGCTCCAGCGCAACCTGGCCCGCCAGCCGGCCGGCCCGCAGCCACCGCTCGGGTTCCGGGTCGGCATCGCGAGCGGCGAGGCGCTGGTCGACCTGTCGGCGGCCCGGGACGGCGGCCAGGCGTTCGTCACCGGTGACGTGGTGAACACCGCGTCCCGGTTGCAGGCGTTCGCCCCGCCCGGCGGTGTGGTGGTCGACGAGGCGACGTGGTCGGCCACCCGCCACGAACTCGAGTACGCCGACCAGCCGCCGGTCACGCTGCGGGGCCGCTCGGCGGTGAGCCGGATCTGGCTGGCCGTACGGGCCCGGCCGCACCGCGACCCCCGGACGGCCGAGCTGACCCCGATGGTGGACCGGGAGCACGAGCGCGGCCTGCTGGTCAACGCGCTGCACCGGATGGTGAGTGAGCGGACGTCGCAGCTGGTCACGGTGTTCGGCCCGGCCGGGGTGGGCAAGAGCCGCCTGCTGCGCGAACTCTCCCGGCACGCCGGCAGCCTGCCGGGGCCGCCGATCACCTGGCTCGTCGGGCAGTGCCCGCCGTTCGGGGAGAACGTCACCTGGGCGGCGCTGACCGACATCGTGAAGGCCTGGGTGGGCATGCCCGAGGCCGACGACCCGGTCGCCCTGCGCGACCGGCTACGGGGCCGGCTGGGGCAGCTCGCCGATCCGCACGCCGTACGGCTGGCCGAGGCGCTCGGTCCGCTGATCGGTGTGCCGGGCGAGCGGCTCACGCTCGCCGAGACCGAGGCGGCGTGGCGGCGGTTCCTGCTCGCGCTGGCCTCCGCCGGGCCGACCGTGCTGGTCTTCGAGGACATGCACTGGGCGGACCAGACGATGCTCGCCTTCGTCGAGCAGCTGGGTGCCACGGCCCGCAACGTGCCGCTGCTGGTGGTCGCCACCGCCCGGCCCGAGCTGCGGGAGCGGCACCCAGCGTGGACCGGCACGATCAGCGGCGCCATGTCCATCTCGGTGCCGCCCATGCACGACTCGGACATCGACACCCTGTACTCGCTGCTGCTCGGCAAGACAGCCCTGCCGGCGACGCAGCGCGTCCCGCTCATCGAGTTCGCCGACGGCAACCCGCTCTACGCCCAGGAGTACGCGCGGATGCTGCTCGACGGCGGCCTGCTCGACGGGGTGGGCTCGACGGGCCAGGTCGGCGCCGCCGAGATGCCCCGCACCGTGCAGGCGGTCATCGGCAACCGGCTCGACCTGCTGGATCCGGCCGACCGGGCGGTCCTGCAGGCCGCCGCGGTGGTCGGCGTGCAGTTCTGGGCCGGCCCGGTGGCGACCGCGCTGGGGCGGCCGGTGGAGTGGGTGGAGCGCGCGCTGGACCGGCTGCAACGCCGCGACCTCGTGTACGAGCAGGCCACCTCGACGATGCCCGGCCAATCCGAGTACCGGTTCCGGCACGTGCTGGTGCGGGACGTCTGCTATCAGCGGTTGCCCCGGGCGGAGCGGGTGCTGCGGCACCAGCGCACCGCCGACTGGCTGGAGCAGCTCGCCGACGGCCGGCAGCACGACCTGGCCGAGGTGCTCGCCAACCACCGCTGGGCGGCACACGAGATCGCCCGGACGGTGGGCCTGGACCTCACCCCGTACGTCCGGCCGGCGCGGGAGGCCCTGCACCGGGCGGCCCGGCGGGCGTACGAGCTGCACGCGCTCGACACGGCCGCGACGCTGGTCGGGCGGGCGCTCACGCTGGACCTCGCGCCGGATCCGGCACTGGAGCTGTTCGACGCCGAGCTGGCGCTCTACCGCGACGGCGACGCGTTCCTGGTCGCCGGTGGCACGGACCGGCTCAGCCGGCTGGCCGAGCGGCTCACGGCGGCCGGTGACCGCACGGGCGCCGCCCGGGCCTGGACCCTGCTGGCCACCGCCGCGTGGAGCCGGGCCGACCGCACGGCGACGCTGCGCTTCCTGGACCAGGCGATCGGCATCTACACCGACCTTCCGGACAGTCAGGAGAAGGCGGGGGCGCTGCTGGAGCTGGCGCGGGTGCACATGCTCAACGCGGAGACCGACCCGGCGTGCCACGCGGCCCGGACGGCGGCCGCCCTCGCCGAGCGCCTCCAGCTGCGCGAGGCGCAGGCCAACGCCCGGATCACCCTCGCGGTCGCGCGCTACATGGCGGGCTCCGCCGAGGCGTACGCGGAGCTGGCCGAGGTCACCGAGCACTGCCGCGTGGAACGGCTGACGAGCCGTCGCCGCGCGGTGCAGAACCTGGCGTGGGCGTTGCAGGAGGAGGGTGACCTCGCCGGGTCGGCGCGCCTCGTCGACGAGCAGCGGACCCTCGACCTGGGCGGCGAGCACAGTCTCGCCACGAGCTTCGAGGACCAGTGGGCCCGGGCGTACTACGCGGGCGAGTGGACCTCCGCCCTGGCCATGGCGGCGGAGTCCACCCGCCGGCCGACCGCCGAGTGGGACCTGCACATCGTGGCGGTGTCGGGGTGGATGCGCGGGCTGCGCGGCGGGCCGCCCGCCCCCCACGCCCCGGTCGCCGCCGTCGCCGGCCCCGGTGATCGCACCCGGACGACGTCCGACGGCGGGTCGGGCGACGCGTCGGCGCACCCGGAAGGAGACGGCCCGGACCTGGTCGAGCAGGCGATCGTCGCCGCCCGCCGCAGCGGGTTCCACCGGGTGCTGCGCTCCACCCTGGCGCACGCCGCGCTCTGCCGGGCCGTGGAGGGCCGCCGGAACGAGGCCATGCGGCTGCTGAGCGAGCTGGACGAGGACTGGCGGCGCACCCGCATGATCCCGTTCGCCGAGTGGGTGCCGGCCGTCGGGCACGTCGCCGGGGTGCTGGGCGCCGACGCGGCCCGGCTGGTGCGGGGCCTGCTGGAGCGGTCGCCCCGGATGACGCCGTGGGCCCGGGCCGCCGGCCAGGTCGCCGAGGCCGTGCTGGCGCGCGACGCCGGCGACGACCGCACCGCCGCCGAGCTGCTGAGCGCGGCGGCGGCGAGCTACGCCCGCATGGCGGACGTGACGGACGAGATCATCACGACGGCCCTGTCGGTCGGGCCGCTGGACGCGACCGATCCGGCCGCCGCGGCCGCCGCCCGGCACCGGCTGCGGGAGTTCGCGGTACGCCACGACGCCACCGGCCTGCTGCGCCTGGCGGAGGCCTAGTCACGGTCGCGCGCTCAGGCGGTCACCGGGGTGGGCGCGGCGGGCTGGTTCTTGACCTTCTGGGCGTACACGTCGACGTACTCGCGCCCGGATAGCTCCATCAGCTCGTACATGATCTCGTCGGTGACCGCGCGCTCGACGAACCGGTCACCGGCCATGCCCCGGTAGCGGGAGAAGTCCAGTGGCGCGCCGAACCGGATCCGCACCCGGGCGATCTTCGGGATCAGCTTGCCCGGCGGCTGGATCTCGTCGGCGTTGAGCATCACGACCGGCACCACGGGCGCGCCGCTCTCCAGGGCCAGCCGGGCCACCCCGGTCTTGCCCCGGTAGAGCCGCCCGTCCGGGGAGCGGGTGCCCTCCGGGTAGATGCCGGCGATTCCGCCCCGCCGCAGCACCTCGAGCTGCGTGTCGAGCGCCGCGCGGGCGGCGCGCCCGCCGGAACGGTCGACCGGGATGGTGCCGGTGCTGACGAAGAACATCCTGGTCAGCCAGCCCTTGATTCCCTTGCCGGTGAAGTACTCGGCCTTCGCCACGAACGTGACCCTCCGCTTGACCATCAACGGTGTGAAGATCGAGTCGGAGAAGGAGAGGTGATTGCTCGCCAGGATCACCGGGCCGGTGGCCGGCACGTGGTGCAGCCCCTCCACCTGCGGACGGAAGACCACCCTCAGCAGCGGGCCGAGGAGGACGTACTTCATCAGCCAGTAGAACACCGGCGTCCTTTCCCAGTGGCGGTCACGACAGCACCGGTGCACCCCCGCCCCGCGAGCGGCACCGTCGTCGATCACGAGCCTACGAAGCGGAGACGTTCGCCACAATGGACGCCCGGTGGCGGCGGAGCTGACCGACCGCGGTTCCCGGAGATCGGGGTGACGCGCGACCCGGGTCACGCCTCGGGCGGGCGCCCGGTGGGTCGCCGGCGGGACAGGTGCCGGGCGACGCGCCGCAGGGTGGCCGGCTGCGAGTGCAGGGCGGCGTTGATCGTCCCGAACGCCACCCCGGGGGCGCGTTGCGCCCGGTCGGGGTCGGCGGCGACCCGCGCGATCAGCGCCAGCCGGCACCGCAGGTCGAACACCTCCCGGCGCGAGCCCAGCAGCGCGTTCTCCAGCCCCTTGACCCGCTCCCGCAACCACGCCAGCTCGACCGCCTCGTCCACACCCTGCTCCCCTCCGTGCCCCCGGCGGCCGCCCTGTCGACCGCCTCCGGAGCGACTGTGCGCCACTCCCGTCCCTCTTGTCAATCGGGTACCCCCTATCGGGGACCCCCGATCGGGAAGATGCGAATGTGCCTACCGTCAGGGCGTGGAGGATCGAGGGCCGGGCGAGCTGATGGGGCCGTGGGAGATCTGCCAGCGGCTGAACGTCTCGCGCACCCGGTTTCAGCAGATCGCCATGCGGCCGAGCTTCCCGAAGCCCTACCAGCGCCTTCACGGGATGAAGGTCTGGCTGCGCGCCGACGTCGAGGCGTGGATCGCCGAGCACCGGCCGCCGCGGGTCACCGACGGCGACGAGCCCGCGTAGCCGCGCTCGTACACCTGTCCGCCGCCGGGCGGTCCCGGCGGGCGCACCGCCTGACGCCCTGCGCACAAACAGACATACAGCCCCCGCTTCCACCAGCGGAACGGCCGCTGACTTTGGAAGACGCGACACAACGCACTCCCGCAACCGGCCCGTAACGTGTCACGATTCAAGGCACGGCGTGCGTGTCGCGTCGAGGGGCTGGGGCGTCGCGCCGATCAGGCGCGTTGAGGAGGGTGTCCGGTGTCAGCGGGTGGGGCCCGCCGGGGGCGGCGGGACAACGGGCTCGACGCGAGCGAGTACGCCGTCGCCGGCGACGTCGATCCGCGCGTCGGCGAACACCTGCTGGACGTGCTGGCCGCCGGCGGCATCGCCGCCTACCTCCAGCCGTCCGCCGACCTCAACCCGGTCACCCGCACCACGACGGTGCCGGCCCGGCCGGTCGACCGGCTCTACGTCGACCGGTCCCACCTGACGACCGCGCGCGACTACCTCAACCAGCTCGCCGACGAGGTCTCCCCGGAGCAGCCCCGCCCCGACGAGCCGGACGTCGACGCCGAGTGGGCGCGGATCGTGGCGGGTTTCCACACCACCCCCACCGGCGGCACCAACCCCTGGCCCGCCGCCGAGGACATCGACGACGAGCCCACCGAGCCGGCCGCCGGCCCGCTCGCCCGGGCGGGCGCCGACGAGGCCGCCCCGACCGCGACCGACGTCCGCCGCCTGCCCTACGCGGCCGACGTCTCGGGTGTCTCGGTGGGGCGTACGGACCGGGACGACGAGCCGTCCCTGCTGGACGGGCTGGACACGTTCGGCGCCGACCTGCCGGACGACGAGGAGGAGCGCTACACCCCGCCTCCCCCGCCGCCACTGCCCCGGATCTCCAAGTACGCCGCGGTGGGTGTGCTCGCCGTGGTGGTCGGCTTCGTGCTGTTCCTCTTCCCGTCGCTGCTGCCGGTGGACCGCTCGATCGTCACGCTGCTGGGCTTCACCGGCATCCTCGCCGGTTTCGTCACGCTCATCTGGCGGCTGCGCCCGGGCGGTGACGAGGACGACCGCGACCCCGACGACGGCGCGGTCGTCTGAGACCTCCCCCGACCCCCGACCCCTGCCGGCCGGTTTCACCCGTACCCTGTGCGCGAACCGGACGTCGGGGACCGGATGTCGGGACGACCGAGGCCTGTCGTCGGCGTGACAGTGGTGTAACTTACGGTCAGTAGGAATACCGCCGTACGTCACTTCCCCCGCTGACTGACCGGTTGTTCCTTGCTCGTGGCGGTCAGTCCTCTGCTGATCGGAATGCCCGAGATGCGCCAGAGTTCTCTCGTGGTGGTGGCCAACCGCCTGCCCATCGACGACAGCGTCGCGCTCGACGGCGCCTGCGAGTGGCGACGCAGCCCCGGTGGGCTGGTGAGCGCGCTGCACCCGCTGCTGCGACATACGCCCGCGACCTGGGTCGGCTGGGCCGGTGGCACCGGTCCCGCACCCGCCCTGCCCGACGTGGACGGCGTACGCATGCGCGCCGTGCCGTTCACCCCCGACGACCTCCGCGACCACTACGAGGGGTTCGCCAACTCGACGCTGTGGCCGCTCTACCACGACGCCGTCGAGCAGCCGGAGCACCATCGCCGCTGGTGGGAGGCGTACCAGCGGGTCAACCGGCGGTTCGCCGAGGCCGCGGCGGACGTCGCCGAGCCGGGCGCGCTGGTCTGGGTGCAGGACTACCACCTGCACCTCGTGCCGGCGCTGCTGCGGGAGATGCGGCCGGACCTGCGCATCGGGTTCTTCCTGCACGTGCCGTTCCCGCCGCCGGAGCTGTTCATGCAACTCCCCCGACGGGCCGAACTGCTGCGCGGGATGCTCGGCGCCGACCTCGTCGGGTTCCAGCGGGTCCAGGCCGCGCACAACTTCGCCCAGCTCGTGACCAAGGTGCTGGAGCTGCCCGCCACCGACCGGCGGATCGGCGTCGACGACCGGGTGGTGCGCATCGGCGCGTTCCCCGTCTCCATCGACACCGCCGAGATGGCCGCCCTGGCCGCCCGCCCCGACGTGGCCGCCCGCGCCCAGCGGCTGCGCCAGGATCTCGGCCGCCCCGAGCGCGTGATCCTCAGCGTCGACCGGATGGACTACACCAAGGGCATCGAGCAGCGGCTCAAGGCGTACAGCGAGCTGCTGGCCAGCGGGCACGTCAAGGTCCGTGACACGGTGCTGGTGCAGGTCGCCGTGCCGAGCCGGGAACGGGTCGGGCAGTACCAGATCCTGCGGGAACGGGTGGAGCGCGAGGTCGGCCGCATCAACGGCGAGTTCGGCCGGGTCGGCGAACCGGCGATCCACTACCTGACCCAGCCGTTCGACCGCGCCGAACTCGCCGCGCTCTACCGGGTCGCCGACGTGATGGCCGTGACGCCGCTGCGCGACGGGATGAACCTGGTGGCCAAGGAGTACGTGGCCGCCCGGGTCGACGACACCGGGGCGCTGCTGCTCAGCGAGTTCGCCGGCGCCGCCGCCGAGCTGTCGCAGGCGTACCTGGTCAACCCGCACGACCTGGAGGGGTTGAAGGAGGGCCTGCTCGCCGCCCTGCACGCCGCCCCGGCCGACGTCACCGAGCGGATGCGGGCCATGCGCGCGCACCTGCACCAGCACGACATCCGCGCCTGGGCGCGCTCGTACCTCAGCGCGCTGGACCAGACCGGCCCCCTGGTGGAACGCCTCGCCGGCGGCGAGGTGGCCGGGCTGCCCACCCAGCCCGACCGGTCCGCCGCCCGGGCCGACCGGCCCGCGGGCGGCTGACCCACGGGACGCGTCCGCGCTCCCGTCCGGTACGCCGCCGTTCGGCAGGGCTCAGCGCGCCGCCGGCTCCTTCTCCAGCCAGTCGAGCAGGGCGTCGATCGGCTCCCGCCAGCGCGCGTCGAGCATCAGGTCGTGCCCCATGCCCGGGAAAAGCAGCGGCGCGGAGCCGTAGCGGCGGGCCACCCGGTTGAGCACACCGGTCGGCACCACCCGGTCATCCGGGCTGCCCAGCACCAGCACCTGCGGTTCACCGACCGCCGGCTCCGGCTCGGGCGGGGCCAGCAGTTGCCACTGGGCACGCCTGCTCGCCCGCCCCAGCGCCGAGACGTACCGCCGGGCCTCGCCGTCGGGCAGCTCCCGGCTGAACAGCTGGGCGCGGCTCAGCCGCAGCCGCCCGCCGACCACCGCCGGCAGCGTGCCGGCCGGGTTGCGGCGCAGCGCCGCGCCGAACGTCCCCCAACCGCCGAAGACCGGCGCGACCAGCACCGCCGCCCGCGCCGGATAGCGGGCCAGCGCGTGCGCCACCACCAGCGCCCCGGCGCCGTGCCCCACCAGCACCGCCTGGCGGGGCAGGCCGGCCGCCACCTGGACCACGTCGTGCACGTACGCCCGAAGCGACGCCCGCGACGCGGGCTCGCTGCCGCCGTGCCCCCGCAGGCTCACGGCGTGCGCCGGGAAACCCCGGGAAGCCGCGTGCCCCAGCCAGTGCTCGGCGAACGCCCACGCCCCGTGCCCGAACCCCGGCACGAACAGCAGCGGCGGCCGCCCCTCCTCCTGCTGCGGGGTGGCGCTGAGCACCTCGCGCCGGGCCGGCCGGACCGGCCGCGCCCACTCCCGCCCGCGCACGATCCGCGTCCTGCTCACGGCGTCAGCCCTCCGTCCGCGACCACGGGACCCGTCAGCTCGCGCCGGTGACTCACTTGCCCTCCAGGGAGTCGAGGGCGCGCTGGACGGCGCGCAGGTAGTCCACGTGGCCGACCTCGAACCAGTGCCGGGTGCTCTCCTTCACCGGCCCCGAGTAGCGCTCCCCCGCCCTGGCCCGCACCGTCGCGGCGAACGCGGCAGCCCGGTCGGGGCGGACCCGGCGCGTGCGCAGCAGCCGCGCGAAGAGCACGGCCTGCCAGTGGGCCAGCGTGAAGACGCCGGAGTCCGGCTGGAGCAGGCCCACCACGGCCAGCGTCGGATGCCCCGGCGCGAACGCGTTGAGCCAGAGGGTGGGGCGGCCCGTGCCCCCGTCGTCGCCGAGCACCTTCGCGTCGAGGAACTCGAAGCGCGGCAGATAGCCGGTGGCGAAGATGACCAGCTCGGGGTCGATCCGCCGGCCGTCGGCCAGCTCCACCCCGTACGGGCCGAAGCGGGCGACGTCCGGCACCGGCGTGATCGCGCCGTGCCCCACGTGGTAGACGAGCTGGCTGTTCGCGATCGGGTGGGTCTCGTAGACCCGGTGGTCGGGCTTCGGCAGGCCGAACCGGGTCAGGTCGCCCACGGTGAGCCGCAGGGTCGAGTGGTAGAGCCACTGCCGCACCCGCAGCGGCACCCGCAGCGCGAGCAGCGCGTCGTTGACCTGGTCCGCGGGCCGGCCGAGGACGTACTTCGGGGCGTACCAGTAGCCGCGCCGGGTGGAGTGCCAGCAGTGCGACGCCTGCTGGGCGGCCTCGACGGCGATGTCGCAGCCGGTGTTGCCGGCGCCGACCACCAGGACCCGCTTGCCGCGCAGCTGCGCCGGGTCCTTGTAGGACGAGGCGTGCATGACCTCGCCACGGAACTCCTCCAGGCCCTCGTAGCGGGGCAGCTTCGGCGACCAGTTGTGCCCGTTGGCGACCACCACCGCCGCGTAGCGCGAGGTGCGCTCCGGGCCGTAGCCCCCGGTGCTGCGGGTGGTCACGTCCCACCGGTCCCCCTCGACCGGCTCGACGCGGATCACCTCGGTGCCGAACCAGATGTGCGAGCGCAGGTCGAAGTGGTCGGCGTACCGCTCGAAGTAGGCCAGCAGCTGGCCGTGGTGCGGGTAGTCCGGCCAGGAGTCCGGCATCGGGAAGTCGGGGAACTGCGTGAACGGCCGCGACGAGATCAGGTGCGTGCTGGCGTAGACCGGGCTGCGGTCGTGGCGCCAGTTCCACGCCCCGCCCACGCCCGTCTCCCGCTCGTAGCAGTCGACCCCGAAGCCGTGCTCCTTGAGGTTCTTCACGGCGGTCAGACCGCTGGCCCCGGCGCCGATGACGCAGACCGTGTCGCCCCGGTCGGAGACCGGGCGGCCGTCGCGGCTCTGGGCGAGCGTGCTCGCCCCCGGATCGGGCCGGTCGGTGGAGGTGGACACCGGAAAATCTCCTTATGTGCGGCACGGGTGCCGGTCGCCGCGAAATCCTCTCCACATCGGAGCCGGTTGTCCAGCCCCGGCGCGCCCCGGTTCAGTCGGTGACCGGCAGCAGCAGATCGACCAGGACCGGGAAGTGGTCGCTGGCCCGGCGGGTCTGCGGCGTGTCCACCACGTCGTAGTCCACCACCGTGATCCGCGGGTCGACGAAGACCGCGTCGATGCGCCGCCGGGGGTCGGCGCAGGAGTAGGTGAGCCGGTCGGCCCGGTCCGCCGCGACCGCCGCGTCGGTCAGCCCCCGCGCGACGGTGGCCCACGCCGGGCCGTCCGGCCCCTCGTTGAGGTCGGCGCCGGCCACCACGGGCGTGACGGCCGCGTCCAGCTCGCGCTTGAACAGGGTGGCCTGCCCGGGACGCTCGGCCGGGTCGGTCGACAGGTGCGAGCCGGCCAGCGTGAACCGCGCCCCACCGGCGACCACGCAATCGGCGTACGCGGCGCCGCGCAGGTGCCGGCCGGGGGTGAGCGGGAAGCGCTGGCACCGGGTGGCCAGCACCCGCACCCGCAGGCTGGTCAGCAGCAGGTTGCCCAGCGCGGGGAGCCCGCCGCCGGCCACCACCAGGCCGAACGACTCGGCGAGCGCGGCCGACTTCCGCCGCCAGCGGAACCGACGCGGCCCCTCCTGCACGATCACCACGTCCGGGGCCGCGGCCCGGACCACGGCGGCCAGCGCCGCCGTGTCGTCACGCTGGCCGTGGACGTTGTAGGACACCACCCGCAGCGGCACGCCGGAGCTTCGCGTCACGGGGCCGGCCCGTCAGATCCGGCGGGCCAGGTCGGCGGCGCCGATGACCCCGGCGCGGTTGCCCAGCTCCGCCGGAAGGATCTCGGCGACGGGGAGCCGGCTGCGCTGGGCGAGCGAATCGGCGTAGGAGCGCCGGGTCGGGCCCATCAGCAGCTCACCGGCGTCGATCACACCGCCGCCGACGACGAGCACCTGCGGGTCGAGGATCTGGGCCATGTCCGCGAGGCTGGTGCCGAGCCAGCGGCCGACCTGGGCGAAGGCCTCGGTCGAGACCGGGTCACCGCTCTTGGCCGCCGCGGTCACCATCGGGCCGGTGATCGCCTCGGCCTCCCCGCCGGCCAGTTCGAGCAGCGCCGCGGCCCGGTGCGGGTCCTGGCGGGCGGCGGCCCGGGCGAACCGGACCAGGGCGCTGCCGCTGGCGTACTGCTCGATGCAGCCGAGCCGGCCGCAGCCGCACTGGTGGCCGTCCGGCACGGTCAGCATGTGACCCAGCTCCGCGGCGATGCCGTGCGCGCCGCGGACCAGCTCGCCGCCGAGCACGATGCCGCCGCCCACGCCGGTGCCGATGGTGAACATGACCATGGAGTCGTCGGCGTGCCGGGCCGCGCCGTGGCGGAACTCCGCCCAGGCGGCCACGTTGCCGTCGTTCTCCACGATCACCGGCAGGCCGACCTTGTTGCTCACGTAGTCGCGCAGCGGCTCGTCACGCCAGGCCAGGTTCGGGGCGAAGAGCACCGTGGAGCGGCTGGCGTCGATCCAGCCGGCCGCGCCGATGCCGACCGCCTCGATGTCGCGCCCGGCGGACAGCTCGCTGACCAGGTCGGTGATGACGTCCCGGGTCTTGGCCACGTCATCGGCGGGAGTGTCCCGTCGGGCCTGCACGAGCACCGCGCCGGTGTCGTCCACGACACCGCCGGCGACCTTCGTGCCACCGACGTCCACTCCGATGGTCAGCGTCACCGCTGCCACTCCCCTCTGCTGTGCTGTCCCGTGCGCGCCGGCACGTCCGGCCGATACGAGATGTCCGTGGTCAGGCGCCCTCGCCCGGTACGTCCGCGGCCACGTCGCCGGGTGCACGCGAGGCGGGCACCACGGGTCGGTCGCCCGGTGTCGGGGCGACCGTCGGCACGGCCGGCCCGGCGTCGTCGACGGGCGGCGCGGTGGCGGGCGGGACGGCCGTGTCGTCCGCCCGGGTCGCGGCGGACCACACGTCCCCCTCCGACGCCGGCTGAGAATCATGCCCGCTCCGGGTGGCCTCGCGCCAGACGAGATCACTGTCTGACGCGCCACCCGCCGGCTCGCCGGCCGGCGGCGCGGGCGGCGTCGCGGAGGCGAAGGCGCGCAGCAGGCTCGCCACCCCGGCGGCCAGATCGCCCGCTCCGGTGGCGAGCCGCTCCGCGAATTCCGGACTCGGGTCGCGTAACGCCGCGATTCCCCGACAGACCGGGCAGATGCAGCACTCGGCCGAGCCCGTGGCGAGACCCGCCCCGTCCGGGTGGGCCGCCCCGCCCGGTCCCGCACTGTGACCCAGGACACCGGCGACGATCCCGCCCAGCGGACCCCAGTTCACCGCCGAACGGTTGGCCGTGGCCAGCCGCGCGGTCGCCAGCAGCGTGGCGACGAGCCGCTCCGCCTCCTCCCGGGCCGAGCCCGGATCCGTTGCCACCATGGTCGACTCCTCTACCGTGGCGGCCGGGCCGCCGGACGCGTCACTGCGCCGCACCGGGTGCTTCTACCCGGCGCTTCAGCTGCTTCAACGCCGTATCCATGATCATTTTCTCGGCCTTGCGGCGAAACATCCCGAGCATCCCCACGGAGAGCTCCACCTCCAGCGTGTAGGTCACCGTGGTCGTGCCGTCCGGGTTGCCCACCAGGTCGTACGAGCCCCGCTGCGACCGCTGCATCTTCGACGGCGCCACCAGGTGCCACTCGATGCGGGTCAGGTCCTCCGCGTACTCGTAGGCGAGGACGTACTCGTCGGCCATCACCCCGGCGTCGATGGTGAACCGGACCTGGCTCGCGTAGCCGTCCTCGTACTCCTCGATCACCTCCACCCGCCGCATGGCCTCGGTCCATTCCGGGTAGCGCGCGAAGTCGGAGATGACCGCCGCCACCTGCTCCGGTGCCGCGTCGATGACGATCGACTGCGTGGAGGAGTCCGCCATGGGGGGAGGCTACCCGGCACGCCGCGCGCCCGGGCCGACCCGCCCCCCGCCACGCCCCACGGTCCACCTGGCTGGCACCCCTCATCGGCCGGACGGGTAGGTTTCGACAGAGCCGACCCGTGGTGGCGGCCGGTCCGACCAGTGCGAGCACGAGGGAGTGCAGGTGCGCGAGTTCTCCGTCCCGCCGATCGTCACCGTTGGCGACTCCGCCAACCTGACCGACCCCGTCTGGGACAACGCCGAGTCCGCGCCCGACACCGTGCAGTTCGTCCGCCCCACCGGCGCCGCCGACGGTCCGGCCTGGGCCGACGTCACCTGCCGGCAGTTCCGCGACGAGGTCGTCGCGGTCGCCCGGGGCCTGGTCGCCGCCGGGGTGCGCCCCGGCGACCGGATCGGGTTGATGAGCCGCACCCGCTACGAGTGGACCCTGGTCGACTACGCCGTCTGGGCCGCCGGTGGCGTCACCGTGCCGATCTACGAGACCTCCAGCGCCGACCAGGCCGCCTGGATCCTCGCCGACTCCGGGGCGGTCGCCTGCGTGGTCGAGACCACCGCCCACGCCACCCTGCTGGCCGGCGTACGGGACCGGCTGCCCGAGCTGGGCCAGGTCTGGCAGATCGACCTCGGCGCGGTCGACGAGCTGGTCGCCGCCGGCGCGTCGGTCGACCCGGAGGAGATCGAGCGGCGCCGGACCGCGGTGCGCTCCGGCGACGTCGCCACCATCATCTACACCAGCGGCACCACCGGCCGCCCCAAGGGCTGCGTGCTCACCCACCGCAACATCTACGCCGACATCGCCAACGCGGTGCCGGTGCTGCCGAACCTGTTCAACCCCGGCGCGTCCACGCTGCTCTTCCTCCCGCTGGCGCACGCCTTCGCCCGGCTCATCCAGGTCGGCGTCGTGTACGCCCGCGCCACCATGCGGCACTGCGCCGACACCCGGAACCTGGTGGCGGAGCTGCAGGAGTTCCGCCCCACCTTCGTGCTCAGCGTCCCCCGCGTCTTCGAGAAGGTCTACAACGCCGCCAAGCAGAAGGCCGAGGCCGACGGCAAGGGCGGCATCTTCGCCCGGGCCGAGCAGGTCGCCATCTCGTACAGCGAGGCGCTGGAGACCCCGGGCGGGCCGGGCCTGCTGCTGCGGGCCCAGCACGCCGTCTTCGACCGGCTGGTCTACCGCAAGCTGCGGGCCGCGCTCGGCGGCCGCTGCCGGGACGCGATCTCCGGCGGCGCGCCGCTCGGCGCGCGCCTCGGCCACTTCTTCCGGGGCATCGGCGTGACGGTCCTGGAGGGCTACGGGTTGACCGAGACCGCCCCGGCCGCCGCCGCGAACCTGCCCTCGGCCACCCGGATCGGCACCGTCGGCCGCCCGCTGCCCGGCGTGAGCATCCGGATCGAGGACGACGGCGAGATCCTCATCTCCGGTGACCTGATCTTCCAGGGCTACTGGCACAACGACGAGGCCACCGCCGACGTGCTGACCTCCGACGGCTGGTTCCGCACGGGCGACCTCGGCCAGCTCGACAACGACGGCTACCTCAGCATCACCGGCCGGAAGAAGGAGATCATCGTGACGGCGGGCGGCAAGAACGTCGCGCCGGCCGTGCTGGAGGACCAGGTCCGGGCCCACCCGCTGGTCAGCCAGTGTGTGGTGGTCGGCGACCGGAAGCCGTTCATCGCCGCGCTGGTCACCCTCGACGAGGAGGCGCTGCCGAGGTGGCTGGAGGCCGCCGGGCTGCCCGCCGACACGCCGGTGGAGGAGCTGCGCGGGCACGAGGGGCTCCGCGGCGAGATCCAGAAGGCCGTCGACGTGGCGAACTCCGCCGTCTCCAAGGCCGAGGCGATCAGGGTGTTCCGGATCCTGCCGAAGGACTTCACCGAGGAGACCGGCGAGCTGACCCCGTCGCTCAAGGTCAAGCGCCAGGTCGTCCACAAGACGTACGCGGCGGAGATCGCGGATATCTATCGAGGCTGACTACCATCCGTCACGTGCCCGCCTCCACAACCGCCCGACCCCACCCGCATCCCCTCGCCGCGGCCGCGCGCCTGGTGATGCTGGCGCTGGTCGCCGTCCTGACCCTCTTCGCCACGCGCGAGCTGACCCAGCTCTGGTGGATCGCGCTGCTCGGCGTCGCCGGGCTGCCCGCCCTGCTCGCGCCGCAGCACCGGCTGATCGGCCCGCTCAGCCGGGTGGCCGAGGTGGTGGTGCTGGGGCTCGCGGCGAGCCAGGTCGCGGCGGTGTCGCTGGTCGGCGGGTCGATCGACGGTCTCGGCGCCTCCGCCGTGCTGCCCTACCTCGCGGTGCCGGTGACCGTCACCGCGCTGCGCCGCCGCTTCCGCGAGGGCGCCGGGCTGCTCGGGGTGGCGGCGGCCACGCTCCTGGTCAGCGGCGCGCTCACCGTGGTCGACGGCGTCCGGCAGGTCACCCAGCCCGGCTACCTGGCGGTCTGCGCGCAGTGGCTGATCCTGGCCGTGCTCGGGCTCTACGCCGCCCGCACCCTGCACCGGGTGATGCAGGCCCGGGGCGACGGCAAGCCGCAGCCGTACGCCGAGGCGACCCGGCTGCTCACCCAGCTGCGGACGGTCGCCCGGCAGCTGCCCGGCGCGACCCTGGACCCGGGCGGCATCGCCGAGCACCTGCTGGAGGAGCTGCGCCCGGTCGCGCCGAGCGCGCGGGCGGCGGTCCTGTCCGCCAGCGGCGGCGGCCGGCTGGTGGTGCTCGCCCAGGTCGGCGTGGACCGGGTCGACTGGGAGACGACCCTCGACGCGGACTCGGCGATCGCCGACGCGTGGGCCAGCCAGCAGCCGCAGACCGCGGCCCGCTCGCAGGCCCGCTCCCACCCGGGCGGGGACGTTTCCGCGCTGATCGTGCCGCTGGTCGCGGGGGTCCGCACGGTCGGCCTCGTGGTGCTGGAGGCCGACGCGGCGCACGCCTACCCGTCGGCCGTCGTGTCCCGGGTGACCGCGCTGACCGGCCCCGCCGCGCTGCGGCTGGAGGCGGCGCTGCTCTTCGACGAGGTCCGCTCGCTGGCGACGAACGAGGAGCGCCAGCGCCTGGCCCGGGAGATCCACGACGGGGTCGCCCAGGAGCTGGTGATGGTCGGCTACGGCATCGACAACGCCCTGGCCACCGTCTTCGACGACGCCGAGGAGACCGCCGAGGCGCTGCGCACCCTGCGCGGCGAGGTGACCCGGGTGATCACGGAGCTGCGGCTCAGCCTCTTCGAGCTGCGCAGCGAGGTGGACCGCCACGGCGGGCTGGCCGCCGCGATCGCCGAGTACGCCCGCACCGTCGGGGCGTCCGGCGGGCTGCGGGTGCACCTGTCGCTGGACGAGTCGACAGCCCGGCTCCCCGCCGCCACCGAGGCCGAACTCCTGCGCATCGCCCAGGAGGCGGTGACCAACGCGCGCAAGCACGCCGGGGCGTCCAACCTCTGGGTCACCTGCGAGGTCGACCCGCCGTACGCGCAGATCGAAGTGTCGGATGACGGTCAGGGGATCGCTGACCAGCGGCCCGACGGACGGTACGGTCTTGCGATCATGGCCGAGAGGGCGGAACGTATCCGGGGCCGGCTGGAGATCAGACCCCGGCAACCGAGCGGTACGACCGTGGCGGTGGTTCTCGGCACCTCGCCCCGGCGCGATAACCTGCGCGGTAGCGCAGCAGCAGAAGGGGAGTAACCCGAGGATGACCACAAGCCCGACACCGGCCACCCGTACCAAGGTCCTCCTTGTCGACGATCATGACCTGATCCGGAAGGGCCTGCGGCACGCCTTCGAGCGCGACCGGCAGTTCGAGGTCGTGGGCGAGGCCGCCACGGCGGCGGAGGGGGTCCGCCAGGCCGGGGCGCTCCAGCCGGATGTGGTGATCATGGATCTCCGCCTGCCCGACGGCAGCGGCCTCGAGGCCACCCGGGCGCTGCGCAAGTCCAGCGCCTCGATGGGCATCGTGGTGTTGACCATGTACGCGGGCGACGACCAGCTCTTCGGCGCCCTGGAGGCCGGCGCCAGCGCGTTCGTGCCGAAGACCGCGCCGGCCGACGAGGTGGTGGCCGCCGCCCGGCACGCCGCCTCCTCCCCCAGCGCGTTCACGGCGGCCGACCTCGCCGAGGCGATGAAGCGCCGGCTGGCACCGTCCGGCCCGCAGCTCTCCCCGCGTGAGGGGCAGGTGCTGCGCCTGCTCGCCGACGGCATGAGCGTCGCCGGCATCGCCAAGCAGCTCTTCGTCAGCGAGTCCACCGCCAAGACCCACATCTCGAAGCTCTACGAGAAGCTGGGCGCGGCCAACCGGGCGCAGGCGCTGATGACCGCCCTGCGGCTCGGTCTGCTCGAGGCTCCGGACGCCCCGAAGTTCTGACGCCCGACCCGCCCCGGGGCTGCGCACCCGTGACTCCGCGTCGGCCGCCCGGCCGGCGCGGGGTCCGCGCATAGACCGACGTCGGCGGCGATCTGCCCGCTCACTATGGTCACCCGGGCACTCGGGGGGGCAGAATACCGCGGTGGTTGCGGGCAACGGCGCCCGCGCCACCGACGGTGAGGGGTGGAGCATGCAGCGGCCGGACTGGGCACCCGAGACGATCGACATCGAGCGCCCCAGCGTGGCCCGCATGTACGACTACTACCTCGGCGGGTCGCACAACTTCGCCGCCGACCGGGCCGCCGCGCAGGCGATGGTGGCCGCGGTGCCGGAGGCGCCGCTGATGGCCCAGGCCAACCGCGCCTTCCTCCGCCGGGCGGTGCAGTTCCTCACCGAGGCGGGCGTACGCCAGTTCCTCGACATCGGCTCCGGCATCCCGACCGTGGGCAACGTGCACGAGATCGCCCAGCGCAGCGCCCCGGACTCCCGCGTGGTCTACGTGGACGTCGACCCGGTGGCGGTGGCGCACAGCCGGGAGATCCTCGCCGGCAACGAGCGGGCCGTCGTGGTGCAGGAGGACCTGCGCAATCCCGAGCGGATCCTCGCCCACCCGGACGTCCGCCGCCTGATCGACTTCGACCGGCCGGTCGCCGTGATGATCGTGGCGGTCCTGCACTTCATCTCCGACGACGACCGCCCCGCGGAGATCCTCCGTACGCTGCGGGAGGCGCTGGCCCCCGGCAGCCACCTCGTGGTCTCGCAGGCCAGCGACGACGGGCGCAGCGAGCAGGAGCGGGCCGAGGCGGAGCGCGTCTACCGGCGCACCGACAACCCGCTCTGGGTGCGCAACCGCGCCGAGCTGACCGCGTTCTTCGACGGGTTCACGCTCCTCGACCCGGGAGTGGTGTGGGTGCCGCAGTGGCGCCCGGAGTCGCCGGAGAGCGCGGAGGACGCCGAGCGGGCGGTCTTCATGGGCGGCGTCGGGCGGCTCGGTGGCTGACGCCGCCGCACTGACCGCCCCGGCCCGTCCCGGGGCGTTCGCCCGGGCCTGGGCCAAGGCGGTCTCCGGCACCAGCTACCTGCCGATGACGCAGGCGCACCTGGAGTCGCTGCTGCAACGGCTCACCGACCGGCTGGCCGCGGCGCTGCTCGCCGAGCCGTTCGACCCCCGCCCCGGCTACCGGGTCGGCACCGAGCTGGTCGCCAACCACATCGCCTCCGCCGAGGGGCTCGGCCGCACCGTGGAGGTGTTCCAGCTGCGGCTGATCCGCGACCTCGGGCTCGTCGGCGACGACGTCGAGGACCGGCTGGCCCGGCTGCTCGCGGCGGTCTCCACCGGCTACGCCCGGGCGCTGCGCGACCGCACGCTCGACGAGCAGGAGTCGATCCGCCGGGCCGCCATGATGGCCCGCACGCAGGCCGAGCGCGCGCTGCGCGAGAGCGAGGCGCGCTTCCGCCACCAGGCCACCCACGACCCGCTCACCGACCTGCCCAACCGGGCGCTCTTCACCGAACGGCTCACCGCCGCGCTCAACGAGCCCGGCCGGGGCGCGCAGCGCATCGGGCTCTGCTTCCTGGACCTGGACCGGTTCAAGGTGGTCAACGACTCGCTCGGCCACCAGATCGGCGACCGGCTGCTGGTCACCGTCGCCGACCGGCTCCGCCGCGCCCTCGACGGGCACCTGGTGGCCCGGCTCGGCGGCGACGAGTTCGTCATCCTGGTCGAGCGGACCGGCGGCACGGACGACGTGGTCGCCGCTGCCGACGCCGCCCTCGCGGCCGTACGGGAGCCGGCGGAGGTGGACGGCAACGAGCTGACCGTCACGGCGAGCATCGGCATCGTGGAACGGCAGATCGCCGGCACCACGCCGGGCGACCTGATGCGCGCCGCGGACAGCACCCTGCACTGGGCCAAGGCGGCCGGCGGCGCCCGCTGGGAGCTCTTCGACGCCGACCGCAACCGCCGCGAGCTGGCCCGCTACGCCCTCTCCGCGGCCATCCCCACCGCCCTGGAACGCGGCGAGTTCTACCTGGACTACCAGCCGCTGACCTCGCTGCGCGACGGCCACCTGCTCGGTGTGGAGGCGCTCGTGCGGTGGCGCCACCCGGAGCTGGGCGTCCTTCGGCCGGACAGCTTCATCGGGCTGGCCGAGGAGACGGGCCTCATCGTGCCGCTCGGCGCGTGGGTGCTGGCCGAGGCCTGCCGCGAGGCGGAGAGCTGGTCGGGTGCCCGCCGCGCGCCGTTCGTGAGCGTCAACCTGGCCGTGCGGCAGGTGCACCGGCCCGGGCTGGTGCAGGAGGTGCGCGGCCTGTTGCGGCGCACCGGCCTGCCGCCGGAACGCCTGCAGTTGGAGATCACCGAGAGCACCATGATGAGCACGACGGAGGAACCGGTGCGGGCCCTGCGGGTCCTCGCCGACCTCGGCGTCCGCATCGCCATCGACGACTTCGGCACCGGCTACTGCAATCTCGCGTACCTGCGGGACCTGCCGGTGACCGAGCTGAAGGTGGCCGGCGAGTTCGTGTCCGGCCTGCGCGCCCCGGCGACCGAGGCGTCCAGCCGCACCGACGAGCGGATCCTCGCCTCGCTGGTGTCGCTGGCGCACGCGCTGGACCTCACGGTCACCGCCGAGGGGGTGGAGACCGCCGGGCAGGCCGAGCGGCTGCGGGCGATCGGCTGCGACGCCGGGCAGGGCTGGCACTTCGGTCGCCCCACGTCGGCGGACCGCATCCTCGAACGCCTCGGCTGACCCGCGTACGCTTCGACGCCCGGCGGTGCCGCGCCGTCGGGCGGTCGAAACGCGTGTTTTCCCGTCCCGGGCGACACGGGTCCGGATTGGACGGCCCCGGGCGCTAGGCTCCCAGGATCCAGCCACAGTTACGGGGGTAAATGTGCGCGTCTGGCGAAGCGGCCTCGTGGTCGCGACAGTCCTCACCGTCCTGCTGGCGACCGCCGGCGTCAGCTCGGCAGCCACCACCAACACCTACCACGTCTGGACCTGGAACGTCGCCGGGTGGACGATGCATCGCGGCTCCACGAGCAACGGCCTGATCGAGGTCATCTCCAACTCCATCCGCAACCGGGGCAGCCACTTCGCCGCGCTCAACGAGCTCTGCTGGGGCCAGTACAAGGCGGTGCAGTGGAATCTCCGCGCGACCGGTTGGGGCGAGGACGAAGAGAACTACTCGCGGTTCACGAGCACCAACGACACGGGCTGCGGTGGGGAGAAGTCCGGCATCGCCATCTTCAGCAAGGCGCCGCTGGGCAAGGCCAGCGAGTTCACCTTGCCCGACGACGGCCGGGTGGAGAAGCGGAAGCTGTTCTGCGCCCCGCTCGAGGCGAAACCGCACATGCGGTTCTGCACGACACACATCACGACCTCGCAGGAGGTCATCGGGGACACCCCGATCAACCAGCAGCAGCTCGACGCCGTCCGTGCCCACGTCGACGCGTACTACGCCGCCGGTGACACGGTGATCATCGCGGGCGACTTCAACGCCCAGCCGAGCTACAACCGCCTGGACAAGTGGTACTCGTCGAACGTCGACACGCCGAACAACCCCGGCAACAGCGGGAAGCACCGGGAGCTGGACGACCTCGATTCGCGCTGCCTCGGATACGGCGAGAACACCCAGGACGACGGCACCCCCGCCGGCCCGTGCGGGCCCGGCAAGAAGATCGACCTGATCTTCGTACGGGAGGAAAAGATCGTCGGCACCTACGACGGCGACTCGCTGAGCATCTCGGACAGCTGCGGCGGCCCCTGCTCCGACCACCGGATCCTCATCGGCACGGTGACGGTGACGGTCGCGGACTGAGGGATCCGCGCAGAACCCGCCAGGTAGGCGTAGACAACGTCTACGCCTACCTGGTAGACACTGTCTATGGCTGACGCGGAGGCGGACGTCCGCACCCGGCTGGTGACCGCCGGTGTGGAGCTCGTTCGGCGCGAGGGGCACGCGGCGGTTTCCCTGCGGGAGATCGCCCGCCGCGCCGGTGTCTCCCACGGTGCACCGCGCCGCTACTTCCCGACCCATTTGGACCTGCTCTCCGCGATCGCCCGCCAGGGCTACGCCGACCTCGCCGCCCGGGTGGCCGAGACCGTGCGCGACGCCGGGCCCGACCCGCGCGACCAACTCCTGGCACTCGGCCGCGCCTACCTCGACCACGCCGCCGCCGACCGCGGCATGTTCGAGCTGATGTTCCGGCACGACCTGCTGAACAGCGGCCGGCTCGGGCTGCGCGACACCAGCCTGCCGCTCTTCACCCAGCTGGTCGACCTCGTGGCACGGGTACGCCGACCGTCCGACGCCGCCGCCCCCGTCCTCGCCGGCGCGCTCTGGGCCAACCTGCACGGCCTCGCCCAGCTCTGGGCCTGGGGCAGCCTCCAGCTCGCGACCGGCGAAACCACCGACGACAGCCTGCTGCGAGCGGCCCTCGACGCGCACCTCGGCCCCGCCCGCGACGCGCACCTCGCCCCCGCCCGCAACGCGCACCTCGGCCCCGGCCGCGGCTGACCGACGCCACCGATCGGAGGAGACAGTGCCCCTGTTGTACGACCTCGGCAAGCTGACCGTGGGCAACGCCCTACGGTTGGGCTGGCGTCCACGCGTGGAAGGGTTGGCGCACGTGCCCCGGCACGGCGGCGCGATCCTCGCCGGCAACCACCTCTCGGTCGCCGACGAGCTGTTCCTGGGCGCCGTCACGCCCCGGCGCATCGCGTTCTGGGCCAAGTCCGAGTACTTCTCCGGCCGGGGCCCGCGCGGCTGGCTCAGCCGCCGGATCGTGAGCGGCATGGGCGCCATCCCGGTGGCCCGCGGTGGTGGCCGGGCCGCGCTCTCCGCCTTCGACGCCGCGGTGCCGGTGCTGCGCGCCGGCGGCCTCGTCGCCGTCTACCCGGAGGGCACCCGCTCACCGGACGGGCGGCTGCACCGCGGGCGTACCGGAGTGGTCCGGCTGGCCCGCGACGCCGGCGTGCCGATCATCCCGGTCGGCGTGCTCGGCACCGCGGAGGTGCTGCCGATCGACGCCCGCCTGCCCCGCCGGCACCCGGTGATGCTGCGGTTCGGCCCGCCGATCCCGGTCGCCGGGCGCATCCACGGCCCGCGCGACATCCGCGCCCTCACCGACGAGCTGATGGCGGCCATCCAACGGCTGACCGGCCAGGAGTACGTCCCCCACTACGCCCCGAAGCGCGAGACCCTCGCCGCCTGACCCGCACCCCGCACCCCGCACCCCGATGATCGTGCTTCATCCTTGATGTAGTGGGATCCCGCGGCGCGGGAGGCCACGACATCAAGGATCGAGCGTGATCTCGCGGGCGGACGTCAGCCGGCGAGCAGTGCGCTCATGCGCTGGGCCTGCGTCTCCCAACGCCACTCGCGCTCCACCCAGGCCCGCCCGGCGGCGCCGAGCTGGCGGGCGAGGTCCCGGTCGGCGAGCAGTCGGGAGACCCGCTCGGCGAGCTGGGCGACGTCCCGCCCGTCCACCACGTAGCCGGTCTCCCCCTCGCGGACGGCGTCCGGTGCGCCGCCGGAGTCGCCGGCCACCACGGGCAGGCCGGTCGCGGAGGCCTCCAGGTAGACGATGCCGAGCCCCTCCACGTCCAGGCCGCGGTTGCGGGTGCGGCACGGCATCGCGTAGACGTCGCCGGCCGCGTAGTGCGCCGGCAACTCGGCCGAGGGCACGGAGCCGGTGAAGACCACGTCCTGGTCGACGCCGAGCTGTCGGGCCAGCTTCTCCAGCGCCGCGCGGTACGGCCCACCGCCCACCACGAGCAGCGCGGCGTCGGGCACTCGCTCGCGGATCTGCGGCATGGCGCGGATGAGCATGTCCTGCCCCTTGCGCGGCACGAGCCGGGACACGCAGACCACCACCGGCCGGTCGGAGAGCCCGAGCCGTTTCCGCACCGGCTCGCCGTCGACGTCCGGATGGTACGTGTCCACGTCCACCCCGGGCGCGAGCCGCTGCAGGTCGGTCAGCCCGTCCAGTGCGCGGGCCAGCCGGATCCGCGTGTACTCACCGAGGTAGGTCGTCACGTCGGCGCCGCTCCCGATGCGGCGCAGCGCGGCCCGGGCGCCGGGCAGCGCGGCCCAGCCGATCTCGTGCCCGTGTGTCTGCGCCACCACCCGGCGGATGCCCGCCCGGCGGCGCAGCCCGGCGGCGAGCAGGCCGAGGGGGGCCGCGGCGCCGAACCACACCGTGTCGCAGTCGTACGCCCGGGCGAGCCGGGCGGCCCGGCGGGCGACCAGCGGGGTGGGCAGCAGTACGCGGGTGCGTTCCCGGATCACCTCGAACGGCTGGTCGGCGTCGAACTTGTCCGCGCCGCGCCAGCTCGACGCGTAGACCACGACGGAGCCGGTGGGCTGGCGTACCGCCAGGTTGTGCACGAAGGACTGGATCCCGCCCGGGCGCGGTGGGAAGTCGTTCGTGATCAGCAGCGTCCGGCTCATCTGCCGGCCTCCCTGGCGTAGGCGCGGGCGGCGGCCATCCGCTCGACGGTGGACGGGTGGGTCGCGGAGTAGAGGTACTCCCAGCGGGGCGGGTCGGGATCGGAGAGGTTGACCGTGGACAACCGGCGCTGCATGGACTCGAACGCGGCCGGGTCGTCGGTGAGGGCGAGCGCGTGCGCGTCGGCCCGCGCCTCGACCCGCCGGGAGATCAGCGCCTGGACCGGCGCGCTGACCAGCCCGACCACGGTGACCAGGGCGACCAGCAGCGGGAACGCGCGCGGCTGGGCGACCGAGTCGACGCCGGCCAGTCGCAGCAGCGGGCCCCACGAGCCGATCAGGTAGAGCGCCACGACCGCCGCCGCCGCGCCGAGCGCACCGGTCAACGTGCCGACGGTGACGTCGCGGTCCCGGGCGTGCCCCAGCTCGTGGGCGACCACCGCGGTCACCTCTTCGGGCGGGGCCTCGCGCAGCAGGGTGTCGTAGACCACGACCCGACGGGTGGGCCCGATGCCCGAGACGTACGCGTTGACCGCGCGGGTCCGTCGGGACGCGTCGGCGACCAGCACATCCCGCACCGGTACGCCGTCGCGGGCCGCCATCGCCATGAGTTCGGTGCGCAGCGGGCCCTGCTCCATCGGCGTGAACCGGTTGAAGACCGGCTCCACCAGGACCGGCAGGACGAAGGACAGGAGCACCACCAATCCGGCGGCGCCGGCCGCGCCGAACGCCCACCACCAGCGCGGCGCGAGCCGGATGACGGTGTAGAAGCCGAGCAGGGCCACGCCGCCGATCACAGCGCTCACCGCGTACGACTTGAGCAGGTCCACGGCCCAGCCGCCCCAGCCGTTGGTGCTCAGCCCGTAGCGGGTGAGCACGGCCTGGCGCCACGCGGCGAACGGCAGGGTGACGAGGTCGGCGACCAGCACGACGGCGAGCCCGCCGACGACCGCCTGCGCGATCCAGTGCCCCCCGAACGGCCGCCCGGCCAGCTCGATCAGCCGGCTGCCCAGCGGGGTGAGCCCGAGCGCGAGGGCGACCAGCAGCCCCACGACGAGGCTCGCGTAGCCGCCGGGGCGCAGCGCGGCCCGGAACTCCCGGCCGCGGGCCACCTGGTCGGCCGGAAGGTCGCGCAGCGCGGCGAGCTGGTCGGCGCGGGGCGCGGGCGGACGGTGCCAGGGAATCAGGAGCGCCACGGCGACGATCAGCGCGGCGGCCAGGCCGGCCAGGGTCAGCAACGCCCAGCCACGCGGGCTCATGCCGGCGCCCCACGCGCCGGCGAGCCGTCACCACGCCGCGTCATGCCGCCGCTCCTCCCGCCGTGAGCGCCCATCCTATTGCCCAGCCGGTGGCCGCACCTACCGCCTCCGCCCGGCCCCGACCGGCACCGCACCGTCGGCCGGCGACGCCCCGGCAGTCGGTGGGCGCACCCGGTGCCACCCCCTCGCGCGTACGCCCGACGGCCGAGGGCGGCGCGTCCGGCTCACGCGCGCGGCCACCGCCGCGTGCCGCTCGCCTGCACTGGCGAGGCCGGCGCGTCCGGCTCAGGCCGCGCGGCCACGCCGCCGGTATCGGGGGCGGGCGGCGGGAATCGGCGCGCCGGGCAGCACCTGCACCTCGAAGCCGGCCCGGGCGAACACCTCGATCGCCCGGCGCTCGGCGGGCCCGACGTCGGCGCCCGGGGACCGGTCGTCGAGCAGGGCGGTCACCAGGCAGTCGGAACAACCGGCTCCCCGGATCTCGCACCGGTCGCAGTCGATGAGCATCAACGCCTCCTGAAACGGGCTGCGGCGACGGGCGCGACCGGAACGTCGCCACCCGACCACCGTCGGTATACAGACCATAGGCCCGGGGTACGACAGAACCGGACAACGGGCATCCAGCCCTCCCGAATCTGATCAAGCCAGCCATCGCCGCGCCGATCCGCGCACCCGACCTCCGCCCCGGACCGGCTGGCACGGCCCGGGGATGGCACGGCACGCCGGCGCGCCCGCGGCAACCAGCCGCGGCGAGACCGGCCGGCGTGGGCGGGCGAGGAGTCTCCTTCGGACGCTGTCGAGCTGCCCCAGATATGAGACCTTCGCCTCGACGTCGACGACCCGTTGTCCGCCGCCGTCTCGCAGAGAGAGTCGCGTCAGATCACGATCGGCAGAGCGCTACCTGAGAGCGCGATCGGCAGAGCGCCGCCCGAAAGCGCGATCGGCAGAGCGCCGCCCCAGAGCGCGATCGGCAGAGCTGCCTCAGATCACGATCGGCAGAGCCCTGCCTCAGATCACGATCGGCGAAGTGGTGCGTCAGTTGTGGGACCAGGGAGCTGTCTCAGACGTACGACCAGCGGGCACGCTCGAAGCTCTCCCGGCTCCCCTCCCCTCCTGCCCTCGAACCAGCCACGCGGTGCTTCCAAGCGTCTTCGGTGGTCTCATTCGCGGGGCAGCTCGACAGTGGCGAAGCCCCATTGCCCCGCCCCCGAGCCCACCTTCGTCTGCCGGCCGGCCGGGACGCCACCGCCGGCCGCCCCTCGAGGATCTCCGTGGCTGGGTTCCAGGCCCGGGCGTCGGCTGCCAGGTCGAGAACGTCCGTGAGTGGAGGCCGACGGCAGCAGCAGCCGCCCCGTCGCAGGAGCGGGCCCACCGGGCGGGGGCGCCCGTCGTGACCGCCGAGCGGAAGCGCAGCGCGGAAGCGCCGAGCACGAGCGCCAAGCCGGAGCGCAGGCGGAAGCGCCGAGCACGAACGCCAAGCCGGAGCGCAGAGCGGAAGGCAGCGCGAAGCGCAGGGCGCGGAAGCAAAGCGGGAGCGCAGGGCGGGAGTACCGAGAGGAAGGGAAACGCGGAAAGGGAGCCCGGGGGGCCGGTCAGGAGCGGGCGAGGCGGCGCAGCAGGGAGTCGGCGCCGAGCGGGTACGCGCCGTGGCGGCGTACGCCGTCGGCGACCTCGCGGTCGGAGGAGATCACGACCACCGGCCGGCCCGGCGGCTCGGCTCGGACGAGGCGCCGGATCAGCTCGTCGGCGGTCTCCCCCTTGCGGGAGAAGAGCACCCGCACGCCGCGCGGGGTGGGCGGCAGCCCCGGGATGCGGTCGGCGCCGTCGAACACCACGGTCACCTCGTCGCCGGTCTGCGCGGCGATACCGCCCAGCCCGGTGATGAGGCGCTTGCGCTGCTGCTCCAGGGACATCTCGCCGAAGCCGCGCTTGGTGACGTTGTAGCCGTCGACCACCAGGTGCGCCCGCGGCAGCGCCAGCAGCTGGTCCAACCGGGCCGGGTCGTCCGTGTCCCGGGCGCGGGTGGCGGCGCCGGTCGCGGCGCCGGGCTGGTCGGCGAACGCCTCGGCCACGAAGTCGGCCGGCAGCGTGTCGACGGGGTCGAGCGCCAGCTCCCGCCGGAGCCCCACGGAGGCCTGGCTGATCGTCTCCAGCAGCAGCCAGAGCCGCGCCTCGTCGACGGAGCGGGACTCCTTGGCGCTCGCCCGTGCGGCGCCCGCCGCGGCCTCGGCCTCGGCGAGTCGGGCCCGCGCCCGACGCAGCTCGGCGTCGGCGTCGGCGGCCGCGCGGGCGGCCCGCCCCCGCTCCGTGGCGAGCAGCTCGTTGGCCCGCCGCTCCCGGGCCTGCGTCTCGCGCAGCGACCGCGCCAGCTGGCGGGCCTCCTCGCGGAGCTGGCCCAGCTCCTCGCGGACCCGGGCCAGCTCGTCGCGGAGCTTCTCGGCCTCGACGCGGGCCACCGCCCGATCGTGCTCGGCCCGGGTGGCCCGCTGCTCCGCCTCGCGGACCAGCTCGGCGACGACGGCGCTGTCCGCCTCGGCGCGCACCGCCGCACCGCTCGCCTCGATGAGATCCCGCCAGCCCCGCGGCCGCGCCAGATAGGCCAGCGCGGCCACCTCGACCGGGTCGGCGGCGGCCGGCGCGGTGCCGTCGATCACGGCGGCGCCCAGGTCACCCGCGTCGGCGAGCACCCGGGCGCTGACCCGCTGCCGGAAGAGCGGATCGGCGGTGAGCTGGGCGGCGATCGCCGGAGCGCCGAGCCGCGCGCGCCGGTTGGGCGCGAACTTCGCCACCCGGCGCAGCGGCACCGGCACCTCGTCGGAGGGAAGGCCGGGCAGCACCGTGGCGGTCAGCGCCACGATGCGCTGGCGCACCGGCTCGGGCAGGACCGGCTCCGGTTCGCCCGTGGCGGTGTCACCGTCCCGGGCGTCCCCGCCGCCCCGGATCGTCCCGTCGTCGATCGGCCCGCCGTCGCCGGCCCGGGCATCGTCGGCCGGACCATCATCGGCCCGGACGTCATCGGTCGGGGCGTCACCAGGCCGGACGCCATCGGCCGGGGCGTCACCAGGCCGGACGTCACCAGGCCGGACGTCATCGGCCGGGGCGTCGACGGGCCCGCCGACCTCACCGGCAGTGCGCGCAGCGGCGGACCGGTCCTCCGGAGGGAGGTGGTCGTCGTACGGCTCGGTGAGGGGCATGTGGCAAGTCTCCCACCGTTACCGGGCCCACCGCCCGGTGAGTGAGCCGATCTCTCATCCTAGCCCTGTGGTGAGCGTTGGGGCTGCTGGGACGGGAGTGTCGGACCGGGGCGCTAGCGTGCCGCGGATGGCACAGGCGGAGTACGTCCAGCAGACGCTGGCCGGCCTCGACCCCACCTCCGGCGGCGGGGTCGACCCGGCCCTGCCGCTCTACGCGACGACGTTCGTCGTCGTCGACCTGGAGACGACCGGCGGCGCCCCGGACGGGGGCGGGATCACCGAGATCGGCGCGGTCAAGGTGCGCGGCGGCGAGGAGCTGGGCGTGCTCGCCACCCTGGTCAACCCGGGGCAGCCGATCCCGCCGTTCATCACCGTGCTGACCGGCATCACCCAGGCCATGGTGGTGCCGGCGCCCCCGATCGAGCAGGTGTTGCCGAGCTTCCTGGAGTTCATCGCCGACGCCGTGCTGGTCGCCCACAACGCGCCGTACGACGTCGGCTTCCTCAAGGCCGCCTGCGCCCGCCACGGCTACCGCTGGCCCAACCCCCGGGTACTCGACACCGCCGCGCTGGCCCGCCGGGTGCTGATCCGGGACGAGGTGCCCAACCGCAAGCTGGGCACGCTCGCCGCCTACTTCCGCACCGCCACCCAGCCCAACCACCGGGCCCTGGACGACGCCAAGGCCACCGTCGACGTGCTGCACGCGCTCATCGGCCGGCTCGGAAGCCACCGGGTGGACACGATCGGCGACGCCATCGAGTTCGCGAAGGCGGTCACCCCCACCCAGCGCCGCAAGCGGCACCTGGCCGACGGGCTGCCGAAGGCGCCCGGTGTCTACATCTTCCGGGCCGCCGACGACCGGCCCCTCTACGTCGGCACCTCCGGCGACATCGCCACCCGGGTGCGCAGCTACTTCACGGCGGCCGAGAAGAGGGCCCGGATCTCCGAGATGCTCAACGCCGCCGAGCGCGTCGAGGCGGTGGAGTGCGCGCACTCCCTGGAGGCGGAGGTGCGCGAGCTGCGGCTCATCGCCGCACACGCGCCGCCGTACAACCGGAGGTCGAAGTTTCCCGAGCGGATGCTCTGGCTGAAGCTCACCGACGAGCACTACCCGCGACTGTCCGTGGTCCGCGACCTCTCCCCCACCGACCAGGCCTACCTCGGTCCGTTCACCTCGCGTCGCACCGCGGAGCTGGCCGCCGCGGGTTTCTACGACGCCCTGCCGCTGCGCCAGTGCACGCACCGGCTCTCCCTGCGCACCGTCACGCCGGCCTGCGCGCTGGCCGAGCTGGGTCGCTGCCCGGCGCCCTGCGAGCACCGGATCACCCCGGAGGAGTACGACCACCGCGCCGCCGCTCCGTTCCGCTCGGCCACCGCCGACGACCCGCAGGAGGTGGTGGAGGCCCTGCTGACCCGGATAGAGGCGCTCTCCCGCGACCAGCGCTACGAGGAGGCGGCGGTGGTCCGCGCCCGGCTGGCCGCGGTGCTGCGGGCCGCCGTACGCATGCAGCGGTTGGCCGCCCTCAGCGGCATCGCGGAGCTGGCCGCGGCACGGCCGGCCGCCCGGGGTGGCTGGGAGCTGGCACTGGTCCGGCACGGCCGGCTGGCCGGCGCCGGGGTCTCCCCGCCCGGTGTCCACCCACGACCGACGATCGCCGCGATCCGCGCCACGGCGGAGACCGTCCCGGCCGGGCACGGGCCGGTCCCCCGGGCCTCGGCCGAGGAGTCCGAGCGGATCCTGTCCTGGTTGGAGCGGCCGGAGACCCGGCTGGTGGAGATCTCCTCCGGATGGTCCTCGCCGATCCGTGGTGCGGCCCGGTTCCGTGACCTCCTGGCGAAGGCGGAGGCCGCCGCGTCCCACCAACTCTCGACCGAACGCTCATGACCAACTGACCGATCGGACTACGTCGACTCCCTTAGTCTGTTAGAGAAGTGCAGTCCTGCCCGTTTCGTGGGCCTGCTCCCGGTTGCCGGTCGTACGGTGGTCGCGGGGCCGGGGTGAGGAGGTGTCCCTCGTGGACGTCGACGCCGGACACGGCGCCGCCCTGGGGGGCGCCCTTCCGACCCGGCCGGGCGAGCTGCCACTGACCCGGCGACTACGGTCGCTGCTCGCGTGGCCGACCGCCGAGACCGACCCGGTCAACCATCTCGTCCGCACCCACCGCACCATCCACGCCGGCGCCGATCCCTCCGTGCTGCGCCGGGCCTACACGATCGCCGACAACATGCACCGGGGTCAGTTCCGCAAGAGCGGCGAGCCCTACATCACCCATCCGCTGGCGGTCGCCCAGATCTGCGCCGACCTCGGGATGGACACGACCACCCTGGTGGCGGCGCTGCTGCACGACACGGTGGAGGACACCCGCTACACGCTCCAGGCCCTCGCGGAGGACTTCGGGCCGGAGGTCGCCCACCTCGTCGACGGGGTCACGAAGTTCGACAAGGCGTTCTACGGCAAGGCCGCCGAGGCCGAGACGATCCGCAAGATGATCATCGCGGCGGGGAAGGACGTCCGCGTCCTGATCATCAAGCTGGCCGACCGGCTGCACAACATGCGCACCCTGGGCGTCCGGTCCGCCGCCTCCCGCGAGCGGATCGCCCGCAAGACCGAGGAGGTGCTCATCCCGCTCTGCGACCGTCTGGGCATCCAGACGCTCAAGCGGGAGCTGGACGACGTGGTGCTGCTGCACCTGCACCCCGAGGAGCACGCCCGCATCGCCCGGCACGTGCACGACCGGCCCGGCTGGGACGCGTACCTCGCGGAGGTGGTCGCCCGCGCCAAGACGGCGCTGCGCCGCAGCCGGGTCGACGCGGAGGTGAGCCCGCGTCCCCGGCACCTCTACTCGATCTGGAAGGACACCGTCGCGGGCGGGCACGGCACCCCCTACGACCTGCCCCGCATCGCGGTGGTGGTGGACGGGCCGGCCACCGACTGTTACGCCGCGCTCGGCGCCATCCACGGCACCTGGCGGCCGATCCCGGGCCGCTTCAAGGACTACATCGCCTCCCCCAAGAACAACCTCTACCGGTCCCTGCACACCAGCGTCCGGGGGCCGAAGGACCGCACCGTCGAGGTGCTCATCCGCACCGAGGAGATGCACCGCTCCGCCGAGTACGGCATCGCCGCCGACTACCGCTTCCCCCGCGCCGGGGGCGGCGCGACGGCCCACGCCGACCAGTTGGCCTGGCTGCACCGGGTGCTCGACTGGGAGCAGGACGCCGCCGACCCGGCCCAGTTCCTGGAGTCGCTGCGCTGCGACCTGGCCGAAGCGCAGATCCAGGTCTTCGCCGAGGGGCGGCAGATCGTGCTGCCGGCCGGCGCGACCCCGGTCGACCTCGCCTACGAGTTGGGCACCGAGCGGGGCGACCACTGCCTCGCGGCGCGCATCAACGGCCGGCTCGTCCCGCTCTCCTCCGAGCTGGAGGAGGGCGACGTGGTGGAGATCTTCACCGAGAGCGACGCCGACAACGGCTTCGAGGCGGAGACCGCGCCGCGCGGGCCGCGCCGGGAGTGGCTCGGCTTCGTGAAGTCCCCGCACGCGCAGATGCAGATCAACCGCTGGTTCGCCGAGCACACCGAGCCGGGCATCTCCATCACCGACAAGGTCCGGCTCGGCCGGGCCACCATCGGGCTCACCCTGCGCCAGCACAACCGGGGCCTCGCGAGCGACCTGCCGCTGCTGCGGCTCGCCGAGGAGCTCGGCTACCCCGACCTGGAGACCCTGCTGGTCGCGGTCTTCGACCGGGTGATCGAGCCGGACGCCGTGGTCCGCCAGCTCATCGACCTCGTGGACCACCGCCAGTGACCGCTGGGCCCCGCCGGGCACGAGCGGCATTCGCGACCACTAGCCTGGAGTCATGATCCCCCGCTCGCGCGCCACCGGCAGGGCCGTCGCGTACCAGGTCTTCTACCGGCTGCCACTGCCGCTGCGCCGGCGTCTGGTGCGGCTGGCCGTGCCGAAGTACATCGTCGGCGCGGTCACCCTGGTCCGCGACTCCGAGGCGGAGGGGGCGGGCCGGCTGCTGCTGCTGCGGCAGCCGCCGGGGCGCGGCTGGACGCTCCCGGCCGGGCTGTTGCAGCGCGGCGAGGCCCCGGTGGTGGGCGCGGCCCGCGAGCTGTACGAGGAGTCCGGCATCCGCCTCCCGCCCACCCGGCTGAGCCCCGCCGTGCCGAACGCCATCGTGCACGCCAAGGGGTGGGTGGACGTCGTGTTCACCGCGGAGGTGCCGGCGTCCACCACGGAGCTGAAGGTCGACGGCGCGGAGGTCTTCGAGGCCGCCTGGCATCCGCTGGACGACCTCCCGCAGCTCAGTTGGCCCACGGCGCGGCTGCTTGCCTACTACGACATCGGCCCGCTGGCGGGGCAGTTCCCCCCACCGGTGCCCGACGCGGAGCAGTGACGTGCCGCCGGGCGGCGTGGCCGACCTCTGCGCCGTGGTGCTCGCCGCCGGCGAGGGTACCCGGCTGCGGCCGCTGACCGGACGGCTGCCCAAGGCGCTCTGCCCGGTGGGGAACGTGCCGCTGCTGGACCGGGCGCTGGCCCGGCTCGCCGGGCTCGGGCTGACCGGCCCGGCCCGCGTCGCGGTGAACGCCTGCTACCTCGGCGGGCAGGTGGTCGCGCACGTCGGCGACCGGGCCCACCTGTCGGTCGAGCCGGGCGACCCGCTCGGCACCGCCGGTGGGATCGCGAACCTGAAGGACTGGATCGGCGGGCGGCCGGTGCTGGTCGGCAACGCGGACGCGTACCTCAGCGACCCGGCCGCCGAACCGGGGCCGGACATCGCGGCCCTGCTGGCGGGATGGGACGGCCACGAGGTGCGGCTGCTGGGCCGGCCCGCCGCCGACCCGGCCGCGCCCGGCACGTTCGACGGGCACGCCTTCACCGGGTTCTCGTTGCTGCCGTGGCGGCTGGTACGCGACCTGCCGGTGGAGTTCGGTGACCTGGTGCGCGCGGTGTGGCGGCCGGCCGAGGCGGCGGGAGCGCTGCGGGTGGTGCCGTACCGCGGCACGTTCTACGACACCGGCACCCCGGCCGACTACCTCGCGGCCAACCTGCACGCCGCCGCCGGCGGCCTGGTCGACCGGACCGCCACGGTCACCGGCACCTGCCGGGAGTCGGTGGTCGGGGCGGGAGCCACGGTGGACGGCGAGGTCACCCGGTCGGTGATCTGGCCCGGCGCGACGGTGCGGGCCGGCGAGCGGCTGCACGAGGTCATCCGGGCCGGCGACGACCTCACCGTGCCGGCCGCCCCGGCATCCGCCAGGATCTAGCATGAGCGACGACGCCGACGAACGGAGAACGACCCCGTGATCACCGCGATCGTGCTGATCGACTGCGCCACCGACTCCATCCCCGAGGTCGCCGAGACCCTCGCCAACCTTCCCGGCGTCAGCGAGGTCTACTCGGTCGCCGGGCACGTCGACCTGATCGCCATGGTCCGGGTCCGCGAGTTCGAGCAGATCGCCCAGGTGATCGCGGGCAGCATCTCGAAGGTCCCCGGCGTGCTCAACACCGAGTCGCACATCGCGTTCCGGGCCTACTCCCAGCACGACCTGGAGGAGGCGTTCGCGATCGGTCTGGCCAACGCCGACTGACGTTCCGCCCCGGCGCCGCGCGCCGGCCCGGCTGGACGAGCCCGGGGCCACGGACAGGCGTCGGTCGCCCGTCCGGCCCCCGGACAGGCGTCGGCCGGCCCGTCTGGCGACGGGCCGGCCGTTGGTGCCTGCCGAGGTCAGCTCACGCCCGGAGCCGGGGCCTCGGTCTCGGTGCCGCCCGGAGCCGGCGACTCGGTGTCGGTGCCGCCCGGAGCCGGCGACTCGGTCTCCGTGCCGCCCGGAGCCGGCGACTCGGTGGTGGCGCCGGGGCTCGGCGTACCGCTGGCGCTGGCCTGCGGAACCGGGATGCCCAGCTGCTCAGCCAGCTGGACCAGCTCGTCGTAGTGCGCCTGGAGCGCCGGCAGCGCCGTCTGCGCCAGCTGGATCACCGACTGCTCGGAGCCCTGCGAGATCTCCGTCTGGGTGGCCTGGATGGCCTGCAGGTGGCCGGCGAGCTGTGCGGTCACCCACTCCCGGTCGAAGTTCTGGCCGCTGGCGTTGTTGAGCCGGTCGATCACGGCCTGCTGGTCCTGGTTCGGACCGTTGGGCAGCTGCACGTTGAGCTGGGAGGCGGTCTGCTGCACCGTCTGGTCCAGCTGGGTGTGGTCGGTCACGAACATCTTGCCGAGGTCCTTGACCCGCTGGTTCTGGCCCTTCTGCTGGGCCAGCTCACCCGTGGTGATCTCGAACAGGTTGACCTGGTGGATCGCCTGCAGGTACTGCGTGTCCTGCGACGACGGCTGCGCCTGGGCCTGTGCCGCGGCGGCGGGCGCGACCCCGACCACCACCAGCGCGGCCAGCAGGCCGAGGCGTTTGATACCCAACATGCTTCCCTCCCCCTGAGACGTTGGACCGCACGGATACCCGGCTCACGGGGGTTATTCCTGCGAGCGCCGCACGCGAGGGGACGGCCCGGTCGGACGCCGGCGTCCGGCTTGGCGCACCTCGGGTCACCCGGGCCCGTCGGGCATCAGTGGCACCACCCGGCCACGGATCCCAGGCGCGCGGCGCGGCGCCGTCGGGAGGCGGAAACGGACGTGGGGCCCGCCCCCGGAGCGGCGGGGCCCCCCACCCCGGGGAGGCGTGGGTGTGGCCCCCCCGGGCCACGGTGCCCTGGCGGGGGGCGGGGCGCCGGGGGGTGGGGGAAAGGGCGGGGGCGCCCGCGGGTGGTCCGGCGGGCCCCACGTCGAGGTGAGTCAGGGTCAGCGGCCCGACTCGCGGCCGCTGCTGATCTCCTCACGCTCCGGTCGGGGCTCGACCGGCGGGTGCCCCGGCGAGACCGGCGCCTCGGCCGGCTTCTCGATCGGGTAGAAGAAGCCCCGGATGGCCGGGCCGAGCGCCCCGAGCCGGTTCATCTTCTTCGGCACCACCCAGCCGGTGTACTCCAGCGCGCCGTGCCCGTCGCCGTGCGCCTGCGAGGCGCTCAGCGGCTGGTGCACCTCGACGAACCGGCCGTCCGGCAGGCGCCGGATGATGCCGGTCTCCACGCCGTGCGCCAGCACCTCACGGTCGTGCTGCTGCAGACCGAGGCAGAGCCGGTAGGTGACGTAGTACGCCAGCGGGGGCGCGATGAGCAGGCCGATACGGCCGGCCCAGGTCATCGCGTTCAGGCTGATCTGGAACTTGTCCGCGATGACGTCGTTGGCACCGGAGAGGGTCAGCACCAGGTAGAAGGCCACGGCCATGGCGCCGACCGCCGTACGGGCCGGGACGTCCCGGGGCCGTTGCAGCAGGTTGTGGCTCTTGTAGTCCTTGAGCTGCCGCGCCTCCAGGAACGGGTACATCGTGGAGAGCCCCACGAGGATGCCGGGCAGCACGACCGTCGGCCAGAACAGCGGCGGGATCACATAGCCGTCGCCGATCGGGATGTTGATCTGCCAGGCCGGCATGAGCCGCGTCGAGCCGTCCAGGAACATGACGTACCAGTCCGGCTGGCTGGCGGCCGAGACCACCCACGCCTCGTACGGGCCGAAGAGCCAGATCGGGTTGATCTGGAACAGACCGCCCATCAGCGCGATCACGCCGAAGACGATCATGAAGAAGCCGCCCTGCTTGATCGCGTACCGCGGGAACATCCGCTCGCCGACCACGTTGCCGTTGGTCCGGCCGGGGCCGGGCCACTGGGTGTGCTTCTGCTTGAAGACCAGGCCCAGGTGGGCGCTGATCAGGGCGAGCAGCAGAGCCGGGATGAGCAGCACGTGGGCGATGAAGAACCGGCTGATGATGATGGTGCCCGGGAACTCCCCGCCGAAGATCGACGAGGTGAGCCAGGAACCGATCACCGGGATGGAGAGCATGATCGCCGAGGCGATCCGCAGGCCGGTGCCGGAGAGGCCGTCGTCCGGCAGCGAGTAGCCGGTGAAGCCGGCCAGGAAGCCGACCCAGAACAGCAGCGAACCGATGATCCAGTTCGTCTCACGCGGCTTGCGGAACGCGCCGGTGAAGAAGACCCGCAGCATGTGCACGACGATCGCGGCCATGAACAGCAGCGCCGCCCAGTGGTGCATCTGCCGCATGATCAGACCGCCGCGGACCTCGAAGGAGAGGTCCAGGCTGGAGGCGTACGCGGCCGACATCGGGGTGCCCCGCAGCGGCGCGTAGCTGCCGTTGTAGACGACCTCGGTCATCGACGGCTCGAAGAAGAAGGTCAGGAAGACCCCGGTGAGCAGCAGCACGATGAACGAGAAGAGCGCGATCTCGCCGAGCAGGAAGGACCAGTGGTCCGGGAAGACCTTGTTCAGCAGCCGGCGCAGCGGGGTCGCCACCTGGAAGCGGTCGTCCACCCCCGCCGCGGCCTTGCCCGGCGCCGCCGCCAGGTCGAACTTACGACGCTTCATGGCCGCTCCCAGAAGTCTGGCCCGACGGTCTCGGTGAAGTCGGACTTCGCCACGAAGAAGCCCTCGGAGTCCACCTCGATCGGCAGCTGCGGCAGCCGCCGGCTGGCGGGGCCGAAGACGGGCCGGGCGTTGTCGGTGATCAGGAACTGCGACTGGTGGCACGGGCAGAGCAGGCGGTTGGTCTGCTGCTCGTAGAGGCTCGCCGGGCAGCCCGCGTGCGTGCAGATCTTGGAGAACGCCGCGTAGTTGCCCCACATGTAGTCACCGTGGCCGACCCGCTCGTTGGCCTGGCGCGACTCCTGCGCGTCCTCGTCGCGCAGGTGGATCAGCAGGGTCGGCGAGTCCGCGTGCCGGTTGCTCACGCCGTGCTCGATGCCGGGGAACACGGTCAACTGACCGCCGGCGCTGATGTCGGCCGGGCGGACCGGCCGGCCGTCCTCGCGGACGAGCCGGATCTTCTCGCCGCCCTCGGCCGGGGCGAAGCCGGTGGTGAACATCTGGTTGTTCTTGTGCGGGTTGGAGATCAGCCCACCCACCAGCGGCGCGGCGGCGACCGCGCCGACCGGCGCGAGACCGGCCAGCAGCGAGATGCCGAGCAGCGGGCGGCGCTTCACGCCGAGCTCGTCGGCCATGTAGAGCATCGTCTGGCCGGTGATGGTGCGGTCGTCGGCGGCGACGGCGCCCTCGTGCCGGTCCTGGATCGACACCTCCTTGGGCAGCAGCTTCTTGCCCCAGGTCAGGATGCCGAAACCGATGGCCAGCAGGGACAGGCCGAGCGTGGCGCCGAGCAGCGGGGTGTACCACTTGTCGCCGCCCCGGCCCGGCGCGTACTCCCACGGCCACCAGATGTAGACGACCAGGAAGGCGGTCGCCGTCAGGCCGGCGATGAGGAAGAGCCAGGCGACCAGGCGGACCAGCCGGCGCTCGGCCTTGCTGCCCGGGGTGACCTGCGGCTCGTAGTGGACGATCTCGATGTCGTCCCGGCGGGCGCCCTCGCGGACGACGTCGAAGCGGGTGATCCCGGGGGTGTTCACGTCGAGCGGTTCCCGGCCCTGCTGGGCCTGGTGCTCGGTGTGCGTGCTCATGCCGTCACCTCGTTACGGGCGGTGCCGAACGGCGGCACCACAGCACTGAATCGAATGATCCGCTCGGTCACGACTTGCCCGCAATCCACAGGCTCGCGAAGACCAGCGCGACGATGCCGACCAGGAAGATCGCCAGGCCCTCGGTGGAGGGGCCGTACCGGCCGAGGTTGAAGCCGCCCGGGTCCTGGTCGTGCTTCAGGGTCTCCTGGATGTAGGCGATGATGTCGGCCTTCTGCTCCGGGCGGAGCTGGTTGTCGCCGAACACCGGCATGTTCTGCGGGCCGCTGAGCATCGCGGCGTAGATCTGCCGGTCGGTCGCCGGGCGCAGGCTCGGGGCGAACTTGCCCGAGGAGAGCGCGCCACCGCCACCGCCGAAGGCGTGGCACTGCGAGCAGTTGATCCGGAACAGCTCGCCGCCGGCCGCGACGTCGCCCTCCTGGTGCAGGTTCTCACCCTCGGGCAGCTGCGGGCCCCCGCCGAGTTCCTGGATGTACTGGGCGAGCTGTCGGGTCTGCTCGTCGGTGAAGAGCGGGGGCTTGCGGTGCGCCTGCGCCTCCTGGCGGGCCAGCGGCATCCGGCCGGTGCTGACCTGGAACTCGACCGAGGCGGCGCCGACACCGATCAGGCTCGGGCCGCGTCCCTCCACACCCTGCGCGTTGCGACCGTGGCAGGTCACGCAGCTAACGTCGAACAGCGCCTTGCCCTCGTTGGCCGCGCTGCTCAGCGTCGGGTTGTCCTGGGCCTGCGCGCCGGGGGCGAAGAGGGTGTAGGCGCCGCCGGCCAGCGTCAGCGCGGCGAGCAGCCGGACCGCGGCACCCAGCCGGCGGCGGCCCCTGCTGCGCGCCACGGGCCGCCCACGCAACCGCGCGAGCAGACCGCGTCGGCGGTCGTTGTCAGAAGTCATGACCTGTGTCCTTAACCGGTTGGACCTTCTCAGGGGACGGAGCAACGGCGCGGTTCGTGACGCGCCAAGATCACTGGAGCCAGTAGATCATGGCGTAGAGCCCGATCCACACGACGTCGACGAAGTGCCAGTAGTACGACACCACGATCGCCGAGGTCGCCTGCGCCGGGGTGAACCGGCCCATGGTGGTGCGGATCATGAAGATGATGAAGGCGATCAGACCGCCGGTCACGTGCAGACCGTGGAAGCCGGTGGTCAGGTAGAACATCGACCCGTAGCCGTCTTCGTTGATCTTCACGCCCTCGTGCACCAGCTCGCGGTACTCGTTCAGCTGACCGAGCACGAAGATCAGGCCCATCACGAAGGTGATCGTGAACCAGCGCCGCAGCGCGTGGACGTCACCCCGCTCCGCCGCGAAGACGCCGAGCTGGCAGGTCACCGAGGACAACACCAGGATCACCGTGAACGTGGTCGCGTAGGGGATGTTCAGGTGCTCGGTGTGCTTCGCCCACTGCTCCGGCGCCGCGGCGCGGATGGAGAAGTACATCGCGAACAGAGCCGCGAAGAACATGAGTTCGCTGGAGAGCCACACGATCGTCCCGACGCTGACCATGTTCGGACGGGTCAGGGAGTGGATCCGGCTCTTGTCAATGGCTGGGGCCGCAGTCACGCGGTCATTATTGCCCCTGACCGGCATCGGCGATCAGCGGGGGGCCAAACCAGCGGTCAGGGTGGCCCGATCGTGGTGGTCCGGTTCGCCTGGCCTAGCCTGAAAAGCGTGCTGCACGCCGATCCGATCTTCGCCGCCACCTCGGCCGTCCCGTCGGGCGTGACCGCCGTGGCCCAGGCCGCGGCGGCGAGCCCGGCCGCGGGCGGGGAGACGCCGCCGCCACCGTTCACCATCAGCGCCGTCCTGACCGAGACCAGGCTGGACAGCTGGCTCGCGTTCGGCCTGGTGCTCGCCGCCGGGCTCTACCTCTACGGCGTACACCGGCTGCGCGTGCGCGGCGACGCGTGGCCGGTCGCGCGGACCGTGTTCTTCCTCGGGCCCGGCCTCGGCGGGATCGCGCTGGTCACGGTCAGCGGCCTGCACGCCTACGACACGGCGCTGCTCAGCGTGCACATGGTCCAGCACATGATGCTGTCGATGGTGGCGCCGATCTTCCTGGCCCTCGGTGCGCCGATGACGCTGGCCCTGCGCACGCTGCCGACGCGGCCACGCAAGCGGCTGCTGGCGATCGTGCACAGCCGGATCGCCCGGATCTACAGCTTCCCGCTGGTGGCCTTCGCCATCTTCGTGGTGAACCCGTTCGTGCTCTACTTCACCGACCTCTACCGGTTCACCCTCGAACACGCGTGGGCGCACGAGCTGGTGCACGCGCACTTCATCATGACCGGCTGCGTGTTCTTCTGGCCGCTGCTCGGCCTGGACCCCCTGCCGGGCCGTTGGCCGTACCCGGCGCGGGCACTGCTGATGGTGCTCTCGGTGCCGTTCCACACCGTGCTCGGGCTCACCGTCATGCAGAGCAGCACCCTGTTCGGCGGCGACTGGTACCCCTCGCTGCGGCTCGGCTGGGCCGACCCCTGGGACGACCAGGTGCTCGCCGGCGGCATCCTCTGGGCCGGTGGCGAGTTCGTCAGTGTGACGATGCTCGCGGTGCTGGTCGTCCAGTGGATCAAGCAGTCGGAGCGCGAGGCCCGTCGCATCGACCGCGAGCTGGACCGCCAGGAGGCCCGCCAGCGCGCCGCGGAATCCGCGGCCTGAGCTGCGCCAGAGGGACGGCCCGAGCGCGACGGCGGGCGGGATGTCGGCTGTGTCACGTCGACCGGTACGATCGGCGGCAGCTACGAGGTGGGAGCCAGTCGAGCCATGAGCGCGCCGCGAGCGGATGAACGCCCGGTGCCTCACGGCAGCACGCAGCGAACCGGAGTGTCGGCATGAGCGATCGTCAGTGCACCGTCCTGCTCTACAGCGACGACCCGCAGGTCCGTGACCGCATGCGGCTCGCCGTCGGCACCCGGCCCGCGCCCGGCCTCCGGCTCGAGTTCGTCGAGGCGTCCTCCTACGAGGAGGTCGTCCGGCTGGTCGACGACTACGAGATCGACCTGCTGCTCCTCGACGGCGAGGCCAGCCCGGGCGGCGGCATCGGCATCGCCCGCCAGATCAAGGACGACCGGGACGACGCACCCCCGACCTGCGTGGTGATCGCCCGCGCCGCGGACCGATGGCTCGCGGCCTACGCCGAGGTCGACGCCACCCTGGTGCACCCGCTCGACCCGGTGACCACCGGCACCACGGTGGCCGAGCTGCTGCGGACGCACGCACCCGCCTGACGTCCCTCCGCTCCGGCACCGCCACGGCGCCGGACCGACCGGCGCCGGTTCATCCCACCCGCATCCGCACGCTCGGGAGGCCCGCGATGGGCGATCGGACCTGGCCGCACCTGCTCAACGCGCTGCTGCGCGGCGAGGAGCTCTCCACCGCCGACACCGCCTGGGCGATGGGCGAGATCATGGCCAGCTCGGCGACCGCGGCGCAGGTCGCCGGCTTCGCCGTCGGGCTCCGCGCCAAGGGCGAGACCTCGGCGGAGCTGGCCGGGCTGGTCGAGGCGATGCTCGACCGCGCCGTGCCCGTGGCGCTCACCGACGAGCTGCGCTCGACCGCCCTCGACGTGGTCGGCACCGGTGGAGACCTCGCCCACACCGTCAACATCTCCACCATGGCCGCGCTCGTGGTGGCCGGGGCCGGCGTGCGCGTCGTCAAGCACGGCAACCGTGCCGCCTCCTCGTCCTGCGGCACGGCCGACCTGCTGGAGTTCCTCGGCGTACCGCTGGATCTCGGCCCCGAGGGCGTCGCCCGCTGCGTGGAGGAGGCCGGCATCGGCTTCTGCTTCGCCGCCCGCTTCCACCCGGGGATGCGGCACACCGGCCCCGTCCGCCGCGAGCTGGGCGTACCCACGGTGTTCAACTTCCTCGGCCCGCTGACCAACCCGGCGCGTCCGCGGGCCGGGCTGGTCGGCTGCTTCGACGCCCGCATGGCCCCGGTGATGGCCGGGGTGTTCGCCGCCCGCGGCGACTCGGTGCTCGTGATGCGCGGTGAGGACGGGCTCGACGAGTTCAGCACCGCCGCGCCCACCCGCGTCTGGGTGGCGCAGGGCGGCAGCGTGCGCGAGGAGCTGATCGACGCCGCCGACCTCGGGGTGGCCCGGGCCACCCTCGCCGACCTGCGCGGCGGCGACGCCACCTTCAACGGTGCCGTGGCCCGCCGCGTGCTGGCCGGGGAGACCGGCCCCGTACGCGACGCCGTCCTGGTCAACGCGGCGGCCGCGCTGGCCACGCAGGGGCCGCTGGACGGCGACCTCGTGGCGGCGCTGCGGGCCGGCATGGCTCGGGCCGCCGAGTCGATCGACTCGGGCGCGGCGGCGGCCGCCCTGGAGCGCTGGATCGACGTCGCCCGGGCGCTCTGAGCGCTCCCCGCCCGCCGCCCGACGCCCCGCCGTCACGGGAGGTGTCGGAGGGGCGTGCCAAACTACACGGGAGTGATTCACCGTCCGCCCGGAACGGCACGCCGGCGGACCGGCGCGAAAGGAGACGCCCGTGTCGGACCGCGAGCTCTACTGCGACAGCTGCCAGGGTGTTGCGCCGTTCGAGGCGCCACCGTGCGTCGACGGGCACGGCCTCGACTGCCCCGAGCTGATCTGCGTCCGCTGCGGCACGGCCGTCCTCATCGCGCCGTTCACGTTCCACCCTCCCCGCCTCACCCGCACGCCTGACCGGCGGTCCGCGCACCGCCGCGCCGCCTGACCCGGATGCGCCCCGGCGGGGCCGGCGCCGCGGCGACCCGAGGCCGCAGCTCGTACACGCGCGAAGGCCCGCCTCCGACGGAGGCGGGCCTTCGCGCGTGGTCCGGGGTGTGCCGGGTCAGTGCTCGGCGGTGCGCCGGGTGCCGCTGTAGTACTCGAAGAGCAGCCCGCACGCGGCGAAGATGACCGCCACGAGGCCGGCGCCGACGAGCCAGAACTGCCAGAACACCAGGCCGAGGCCGGCGACGGCGGCGGCGAGCGCCAGCCCGAAGGGCCAGTAGCTGCCCGGGCTGAAGAAGCCGATCTCGCCCGCGCCGTCGGCGATCTCCGCGTCCGGCCGGTCCTCCGGGCGGAGGTCGATCCGACGGGAGACGAACCAGAAGAAGCCGCCGCACATCGAGCAGAGCAGGAAGGACAGCGCCAGGGCGGTGGTGCCGACCCACTCGACGCGGCCGCTCTCACCGGCGGTCCACGCGCCGTAGAGGACGGTCGCGCCGGCGAGGAAGACGGCGATGATCAGGAAGATGCGCCACTCGGTCTTCATGCCCGCTCCCTCAGCTTCCCGCACCGGCCGGTGCCGGGTTGAAGTTGCTCTCCGTACGCCGGGTCTCGAACGGCCGGGTGGTCTGCGCGTACGGGTCCTCACCGATGGCGCTCAGCGCCTCCTGGGTGGTCCGGCCGTCGCGCTTGGCCGCGAGGAACTGGTCGTACTTCTCCGGCGACACGACCCGCAGCTCGAAGTTCATGAACGCGTGGTACGTGCCGCAGAGCTCCGCGCACCGGCCGACGTAGGCGCCCTCGGTCTCCAGCCGGGAGACCTCGAACACGTTACGGATCTTGCCCGGCATGACGTCCCGCTTGAACAGCAGCTCCGGCACCCAGAACGAGTGGATGACGTCCCGGCTGGTCTCCTCGAACCGGATGGACCGGTCGGTCGGCAGCACCAGGATCGGGATGACCTCGCTGGTGCCGAGGGTCGAGGCGACCGTGTTGGCGTCCGGGCCCTGGCCGTCGCGGTAGTTGAACTGCCAGTTCCACTTGAAGGCGACGACCTCGACGGTGACGTCCGGGTTCCGGCTCGTCTTGTTCACGTCGGTCTGGACGATCGCCGTGTAGTAGAAGAGCACCGAGACGACCAGGATCGGCGCGATGGTGTAGAGGAACTCCATCGGCATGTTGTAACGGGTCTGGACCGGCAGGTCGTTGCCCCGCTTCCGGTAGCGCACCACGCACCAGAAGATCAGACCCCAGACGAACACGCCGACCGCGAGGGCCGCGATGCAGGAGGCGATCCACAGGTCGTACATCCGGTGGGACTCCGGCGTGATGCCGCCCTGCGGCCAGCCGAAGCCGGCGAAGGTCTTGCCGACGTCACAACCCGTGAGCAGGACCAGCAGCGCCACGCCGCCGAGACCGAGCCCGGCGAGCCGACCAGCACCACGCCGCCGGCCACCGCCGGCTCCTGGAGAAGCGCTGTGCCGTACGGCCGAGGGCCGTACCTCCGAACTCCTTGCGACCACCTGGTCCTGCCTCCCTAGCGCGCCGCGGTGTCTTCCTGCCGGTCTCCGACGGTCGGAGCGACAGCACCGGCGGCAAAGGCGTCACCGACGGTCGCAGATTACTCGACCATGACCGGCTGGACCGTGTTGGGGTGGCTGTCCGACCCCCAACGGGGGATCTTGGCTCGTTCGGCGCGCTAGCGTAGTCAGTCGTGAGCGCATCGCCGGTCTACCTGGACGCCGCGACCTCGACGCCGTCGCACCCCGTCGCCCGGCAGGCGTTGCTGGCCGCTCTCGACGACGGCTGGGCGGACCCGGGCAAGCTCTACACGCAAGCCCGTCGGGCACGCCAGCTGCTCGACGCGGCCCGGGCCGCGGCCGCCGAAACCCTGGGCGTACGCCCCGACGAACTCTCCTTCACCGCGAGCGGCACCGCCGCGGCGCACGCCGCCGTGCTGGGTGGCCTGGCCGGGCGGCGCCGGGTGGGCCGGACGCTTGTGCACTCGGCCATCGAGCACTCGGCGGTGCTGCACGCGGCCGAGCGGCACGTCGCCGACGGGGGTGACGCCGTGTCGGTGCCGGTGGACCGGCTGGGCGGGCTGGACGTCGACGTCTGGTCGGCCGCGGTCCGCGCGCCGGGTGTGGCGCTGGCCGCGCTGATCGCGGCGAGCCACGAGGTGGGCACCCTCCAGCCGGTCGCCGAGGCAGCCGCCGCGTGCGCCGACGCCGGGGTGCCGCTCTACGTCGACGCGGCCCAGGCGGTCGGCCGGGTGCCGGTGCCGCCGGGCTGGTCGGTGCTGACCGCCAGCGCCCACAAGTGGGGCGGGCCGCCCGGCGTGGGGCTGCTGGTGGTCCGCAAGGGCACCCGGTGGGAGTCGCCCTACCCGGCTGACGAGCGGGAGTCGGGCCGTACGCCCGGCGCGTTGAACCTGCCCGCGGTGGTGGCCGCCGCGGCGAGCCTGCGCGCGGTGGCCGCCGACGCCGCCGCGGAGGCCGCCCGGCTGGCGCCGCTGGTGGACCGGATCCGGGCGCGGGTGGCGGCGGAGGTGCCGGACGTCGAGGTGGTCGGCGACCCGCAGCGGCGGCTGCCGCACCTGGTGACGTTCTCGTGTCTCTACGTGGACGGCGAGGCGCTGCTGCACGCGCTGGACCGGCGCGGCTTCGCGGTGTCCTCCGGCTCCTCCTGCACCTCGTCGACGCTGCGCCCGTCACACGTGCTGGAGGCGATGGGTGTGCTCTCGCACGGCAACGTCCGCGTCTCGTTGCACCGGGAGACCACGGAGGCGGACGTCGAGCGGTTCCTGGCCGAGCTGCCGGGTATCGTCGCCGCGCTGCGGGCCGAGGCGGGGGTGGTCGGGCTGTGACGCTGCCGAACGAGCTGCTCGACTGCCGGGGCCAGCGCTGCCCGCTGCCGGTGATCGCGGTTGCCCGCCGGCTGCCGGAGCTGCCGGTCGGCACCGTGGTGCGGGTGCTCGCCGACGACCCGGCGGCGGCGGTGGACATCCCGGCCTGGTGCCGGATGCGGGGTCAGGAGTTCGTCGGTCGGGTCACCGGCCCGGACGGGCCCGCCTACGACGTCCGCCGCGTCCACTGACCCGTGCCCCGCGTGGTGGCGGGGCACGGGACGCGGGTCAGGGCAGCAGGTGGGGGCGGATCTCGTCGGCGGCCACGTCGCCGTACGACTCGCCGAGGCGCTTGATGAAGAGGTCCCGGCGCACCTGGTACTCCTGCGTGCCGACGGTCTCCAGCACGAGGGTGGCCAGCAGGGAGCCCACCTGGGCGGCCCGTTCGAGGCCGACGCCCCAGGACAGCGCGGTGAAGAAGCCGGCGCGGAAGCCGTCGCCGACGCCCGTCGGGTCGACAGCGCGGATCTCCCGGGCGATCGGCACGTGGATGGTGTCGAAGTCCCGGCCGGCGATCTCCACGCCGTGCTTGCCGAGCGTGGTGACCCGCACCTTGACCCGGTCGAGCAGCTGCTCGTCGCTGAGCCCGGCCTTGCTCTGCAGGAGCGACTTCTCGTAGTCGTTGGTCATCAGGTAGTCGGCGCCGTCGATCAGCGCGACGACGTCCTCACCGGGCATCCGGGCCAGCTGCTGGGACGGGTCGGCGGCGAAGGCGTAGCCGCGCTCCCGGCACTCGGCGGAGTGGCGCAGCATCGCCTCCGGGTCGTTGGCGCCGACCAGGACCAGGTCGAGCCCGCCGAGCCGGTCGGCGACCGGCGCGAGTTCGATGTTGCGGGCCTCGCTCATCGCCCCGGCGTAGAAGGAGGCGATCTGGCACATGTCGGTGTCGGTGGTGCAGACGAAGCGGGCGGTGTGGGCCACCTCGCTGACGTGCACCGAGCCGCAGTCGACCCCGTGCCGCTCCAGCCAGGAGCGGTAGTCGGCGAAGTCGGCGCCGACCGCGCCGACGAGCACGGGGTGCAGGCCGAGCTGCCCCATACCGAAGGCGATGTTCGCCGCCACGCCGCCGCGGCGCAGCACCAGGTCGTCCACCAGGAAGGAGAGGGACACCTTGTGCAGCTGGTCGGCGATGAGCTGGTCGGCGAAGCGGCCGGGGAAGCTCATCAGGTGGTCGGTGGCGATCGAACCGGTCACCGCGATCTTCATGTCAACCCTCGGGGTCGGGAGCAGGGCGCGGTCAGCCTACCGGGCCGGCAACCGGCATGTGTCCGCTCGGTGGACGCGCGTCACCCGCCGGTAACTTTGGACACCACGACGACGGGGCCGCCCTCATGGGCGGCCCCGTCGGGTTGACGCGGAGGTCGACTCAGCTGAACGAGTCACCGCAGGCGCAGGAGCTGCCCGCGTTCGGGTTGTCGATGGTGAAGCCCTGGGCGTCGATCCGGTCGGCGAAGTCGATGGTGGCGCCGGCCAGGTAGGGGGCGCTCATCCGGTCGACGACGACCTCGACGCCGTCGTAGTCGGTGACGACGTCACCGTCGAGCGAGCGCTCGTCGAAGAAGAGCTGGTACCGCAGGCCGGAGCAGCCACCGGGCTGCACCGCGACGCGGAGCCGCAGGTCGTCGCGGCCCTCCTGCTCGATCAGGGCCTTGACCTTCTGCGCCGCGACGTCGGTGAGGACGACGGTGGTAGGGGCCTTGGCCTCGGTCGACTCGGTCTGCGCTGGCGTGGTCACGTGGAATTCTCCCTGCGCGCTGATGGTGTGGTCGTCCCGACCAACGTCACCCGCCGGTCAGCGATTCCCACTGTTCTCCAATTTCTGATTGTAGGCCGCTTCGGCCGTCGGGGACCCCTCGACGTGACTCGGGGTCCGTCCGGGCGGTGTGGGTCACACCCGCAGCTCACCGGCTCCACTGCCGGGCCAGCCGTGCGCCCAGCTCGCGCAGCCCCTCCGCGGGCCGGCCGAGCGCCGCCGCGAGGCCGTGCTCGTCGCCCCCGAAGTGCTCCACCAGGCTGTACGCGTCGGTCACGCCCGCCGCGGCGGCCTCCCGCCGGCCGGTGCTCACCTGCCCGGCGAGCACCACGCAGGGCACCCCGCGGTCGCGGGCCGCCCCGGCCACCCCGGCCACCACCTTGCCGCGCAGGGACTGGTGGTCGAAGGAGCCCTCCCCCGTGATCACCAGGTCGACCCCGTCCAGCGCGGCGTCCAGGCCGATGGCCCGGGTGACGAGGCCGATGCCCGACTCGCAGCGCCCACCGAGGGCGAGGATCGCGGCGCCGATACCACCGGCCGCCCCGCCGCCCGGGAGCGTGCCCAACGACGGCGGGCAGCCCGGCAGCTCCCGCTCCAGCACCGCCGCGAAGCGCTCCAGCGCGGAGTCCAGCAGCAGCACGTCGGCCCGGTCGGCGCCCTTCTGCGGGCCGAACACGTTGCTGGCACCGTGCAGGCCGAGCAGCGGGTTGTCCACGTCCGTCGCGGCGACCAGCGCGGCACCGCGCAGCCGGGGCGCCCCGTCGAGGCCGGCCACCGCGGCCAGCGCGGCGCCCCCGTACGGCAGGGCCCGGCCGGTGTCGTCGAGCGGGGTGACGCCCAGCGCGGTGAGCATCCCCGCGCCGCCGTCGTTCGTGCCGGAGCCGCCCAGCCCGATCACCACGGTCCGCGCGCCGTGCTCGACCGCGGCGGCGACCAGCAGCCCGAGCCCGAAGGAGGTGGTCGACCTCGGGTCGCGCTCGTGCGGGGCGAGCAGGTGCAGCCCACAGGCCTGGGCGCTCTCCACGTACGCCGTGCGGTCGTCGGTGAGCAGGATCTCACCGGCCGTCGGGCGGCCGAGCGGGTCGACTGTCGGCACCGGCTGCCGGCGGCCGTCGAGCGCGCCGGCGAGCACGTCGACGAAGCCGGGACCGCCGTCGGCGAGCGGCCGGATCAGCAGATCGTCACCGTCGGCGACCTCGTGCCAACCGGCGGCGACGGCGGCGGCCACCTCCGGGGCGGACAGGGTGCCGGCGAACTTGTCCGGGCAGAGCAGCACGCGCATGCCGAGCAGTGTGGCAGCACACATCGGGGGAAGCTGCGCCGCGCCCGCGCTGTGGGACCATGGGGAACGTGACTTCCACCTGGGTAGAACCCTCCAACACGGCCACCGCACTGCTGCTGCTCGGTCGGGGAAGCGACCCGGCCACCGAGCGCGGAGTGGAGTGTCCGGGTGACCTCCCGGCGCCCAGCGACCCCGGTCTGGTGGCCCGGGCGGCGGCGGCGAAGGCCGCGTTGGGCAGCAAGGTGTTCGTGCTGGGGCACCACTACCAACGCGACGAGGTGATCCAGTTCGCCGACGTCACCGGCGACTCGTTCAAGCTGGCCCGGGAGGCGGCGGCCCGGCCGGACGCGGAGTACATCGTCTTCTGCGGCGTGCACTTCATGGCCGAGAGCGCCGACATCCTCACCTCCGACAGCCAGAAGGTGATCCTGCCCGACCTGGCCGCCGGCTGTTCGATGGCCGACATGGCGGTGCTGGGGCAGGTCGAGGCCGCGTGGGACGTGCTCACGGAGCTGGGCGTCGCGGAGCAGACCGTTCCCGTGACGTACATGAACTCCTCGGCCGACATCAAGGGCTTCGTCGGCCGGCGCGGTGGCGTGGTCTGCACCTCGTCCAACGCCAAGCGGGCGCTGGACTGGGCGTTCGAGCAGGGTTCGAAGGTGCTCTTCCTGCCCGACCAGCACCTGGGCCGCAACACGGCGGTGCTGGAGATGGGCTACTCGCTCGACGACTGCGTGCTCTACGACCCGCACAAGCCGAACGGCGGGCTGACCGCGGAGCAGCTGCGCGACGCGAAGATGATCCTGTGGCGCGGGCACTGCTCGGTGCACGGCCGGTTCACCCTCGACAGCGTCAACGACGTGCGGGAGCGGGTGCCCGGGGTGAACGTCCTCGTCCACCCGGAGTGCCGGCACGAGGTGGTCACCGCGGCCGACCACGTGGGCTCGACCGAGTACATCATCAAGACCATCGAGGCGGCCCCCGCGGGCTCGGCCTGGGCGGTCGGCACGGAGCTGAACCTGGTGCGCCGGCTCGCGCTGGCCCACCCGGACAAGCAGATCATGTTCCTGGACCGGGCGGTCTGCTACTGCTCGACCATGAACCGGATCGACCTGCCGCACCTGGTGTGGGCGTTGGAGGAGCTGGTGGCCGGCCGGGTGGTGAACCAGATCACCGTCGACCCGGACACCGCCCGTCACGCCCGCGCGGCGCTGGACCAGATGCTCGCGCTTCCCGGCGCGGTCACCCCGGCCCCGACCGCCAACTGATCACCGTACGTAAGCGTCGTTGCACCCATTAGTGCGGGATCACCGGTTTAACACTCTGCGGGTGGTGTGACCGGTTCCATTCTCGCCACCGAGGACTATGCTGCCGGAGCAACGACGCAGGCGGTCCGTTTCGATCCGACCGCATCCGGGGTAGCGGTGAGCATCGTGGGCCCCATCAATCAACACGGCAGCACCGACGCGCTGGAGGTTGCGTTGACCGACGACGTCCTGGTCGTGCACGGAGGCACTCCGCTCGAGGGGCGGATCCGCGTGCGCGGCGCGAAGAACCTGGTCTCCAAGGCGATGGTCGCCGCTCTGCTCGGCGACAGCCCGAGCCGGCTGTTCGACGTGCCGAAGATCCGTGACGTCGAGGTGGTCCGGGGGCTGCTCGGGCTGCACGGGGTCAAGGTGAGCGACGGCGAGGAGGACGGCGAGCTCGTCTTCGACCCGGCCAACGTCGAGAGCGCGAGCACCGACCAGATCAACGTGCACGCCGGGTCGAGCCGCATCCCGATCCTGTTCTGCGGGCCGCTGCTGCACCGCCTGGGGCACGCCTTCATCCCCGACCTCGGCGGCTGCCACATCGGGCCGCGCCCGATCGACTTCCACCTCCAGGCGCTGCGCGAGTTCGGCGCGACGGTCGACAAGCGCCCGGAGGGGCTGCACCTCTCCGCGCCGAACGGCCTGCGCGGCACGAAGTTCGCGCTGCCGTACCCGAGCGTGGGCGCCACCGAGCAGGTGCTGCTCACCGCGGTGATGGCCGAGGGCGTGACCGAGCTGCGCAACGCGGCCGTCGAGCCGGAGATCATCGACCTGATCTGCGTCCTGCAGAAGATGGGCGCGATCATCAAGGTGCACACCGACCGGGTGATCGAGATCCAGGGTGTGCCGAAGCTGCACGGCTACACCCACCGGCCGATCCCCGACCGGATCGAGGCGGCCAGCTGGGCGGCGGCGGCGCTGGCCACCCGCGGGCACGTCGAGGTGCTCGGCGCCCAGCAGGCCGACATGATGACCTTCCTCAACATCTTCCGGTCCGTCGGCGGCGAGTACGAGGTGACCGACCTGCGGCCGCCGCGCCACGGCGACCCGGGCCAGGAGGGTGGCATCCGGTTCTGGCACCCGGGCGGGGAGCTGAAGTCGGTCGCGCTGGAGACCGACGTGCACCCCGGTTTCATGACGGACTGGCAGCAGCCCCTCGTGGTGGCGCTCACCCAGGCCCGGGGCCTGTCCATCGTCCACGAGACGGTCTACGAGCAGCGGCTGGGCTACACCGAGGCGCTCAACTCGATGGGCGCCAACATCCAGGTCTACCGCGACTGCCTGGGCGGCACCCCGTGCCGCTTCGGGCGGCGCAACTTCAAGCACTCGGCCGTCATCGCCGGTCCGAGCAAGCTGCACGCCGCCGACCTGGTCATCCCCGACCTGCGGGCCGGGTTCAGCCACCTGATCGCGGCGCTCGCCGCCGAGGGCACCTCCCGGGTGTACGGCGTCGACCTGATCAACCGCGGCTACGAGGACTTCGAGGCGAAGCTCGCCGACCTGGGCGCGCACGTCGAGCGTCCGTGACGTCAGCCGAAGTTGGCGCCCGGTGCACCGCGATGTGCACCGGGCGCCGTCGTTTGGCTACCCTTTCCGCGTGCCGTCGCTGTTTCGCCGTAAGTCCGCCGACCTCGTCGACGAGGCCGTCACCCCGGTGACGCCCGACGAGGAGTCCTCGTCCGCCCGCCCCCGCGGCTACACGCCCGGCAAGGGGCGCGAGACCCCGAAGCGGCCGAGTGTCGGTCGGCGTCCGGGTGGGGCCCCCACCAAGCCCCTCACCAAGGAGGAGGCCCGGGAGCGCCGCCGGCAGATGCGCGCCGAGGCGGCGGCCGAGTTCCGCCGCGAGGGCGGCCCGCGCGACCGCGGCCCGGAGCGGCTGCTCGCCCGCAACGTGGTCGACTCCCGGCGCAACGTCGGCACCTGGTTCTTCGGCGGCGCCCTGATCGTGCTCATCGGCTCCAACGCCGCGATGCCGCCGGTGGTCCGGCTCGTCTCGAACCTGCTCTGGGGCGCGCTGGCGCTCGGCGTGGTGGTCGACTCGATCCTGATCTCGCGCAAGATCCGCAAGCTGGTCCGCGAGCGCTACCCCGACACGGGTCAGCGCATGGGCTCGCTCTACCTCTACGCGATCATGCGGTCGATCACGTTCCGCCGGATGCGCGCCCCCACCCCGCAGGTCAACATCGGCGACCGGGTCTGACCGACGCGCGTCGCCGGGTGCGGTGGCGGGTGGCCGAGCGACGTCCCGTCACGGGCCGTTCGGGGTAGCGTACGCATGGTCCACCTTGCGGAACGCGCCGCAGAGACGGAGTGACCATGCCCGCCGAACCGGCTCCCCCGCTGGCCGACATCGCCGCCGCGCTGCGGCGGGAACGGGCGCGGGCCGGGGTGCCGGCCGCCGAGCTGGCGCGCCGGGCGGGCCTCCAGGAGTCGACCCTCGTCCAGTTGGAGAGCGGTCAGGGCAACCCGAACGTGGAGACGCTCTGGGCGCTCGCCGACGCGCTCGGCGTGCCGCTGGGTCGACTGGTCGAACCGACCAAGCCCGAGGTGCGGGTCATCCGGTTCGGTCACGGCCCCGCCGTCCGGTCCGAGCAGGCTGACTTCGCCGGCACCCTGCTCAGCGCCGGGCGGCCCAACACCCGCCGGGACATCTACCTCGTCCGGATGGAGCCCGGCGCGGTGCGTACCGCGGACGCGCACGCGCCCCGCAGCGCGGAGCACGTCGTCGTGGCGGCCGGTCGGCTGCGGGTCGGCCCCGAGTCGGAGCTGGTCGAGCTGGGCCCGGGTGACTACGCCGTCTTCGCGGGTGACGCGCCGCACCGGTACGAGGCGCTGGCGCCGGGGACCTTCGCGGTGCTGGTGCTGGAGCACCCCTGACCGCTCACCCGCCGGAGCGCCCCACCCGGCGATCAAGAGGTTCACGTCGTCGTTGATCCCCCCTGACGCGAACCTCCTGATCACCGCGGGGACCGGGGGGCCGGGGGTTGCGGCACGGCCGGGTCGTCGGCCGGGGTCCGGTAGAGCCGGGTGACCACCTCCTCGATGTCCGGCTCGATCACCGAGATGTCCCGCAGGCTGGCGAGGCCGGCCAGGCCGGAGACCACCTCCGCCACGCCGGCCGACTCCAGCGCGTACACCAGCCGGCGGCCCTCCGCGGCCACCTCGTGCAGCGGCGCGCCGGCCAGCGCCGGCGGGTGCGGCAGCGGGGCGTCCAGGTCGGCGACGACCAGGCGGCGCGACCCGTAGCGGCGGTGCAGCTCGGCGATCGAACCGTCGTGCACGACCCGCCCGTGGTCGATCACCACGAGCCGGCGGCAGAGCCGCTCGATGTCGGCCAGGTCGTGGGTGGTGAGCACCAGGGTCGTGTCACCCGCCCGGTCCAGCTCGGCGAGGAAGCCCCGCACGGCCTGCCGGCTCACCACGTCCAGGCCGATGGTCGGCTCGTCCAGGAAGAGGACCTCCGGGCCGTGCAGCAGCGCGGCGGTCAGCTCGCCGCGCATCCGCTGACCGAGCGAGAGCTGCCGGACCGGCACGTCCAGGAAGCCGTCCAGGTCGAGCAGGGAGCGGCAGCGGCGCAGCCGGGCGGCGTGCTCGGCGGCCGGCACCCGGTACACGTGCCGCAGCAGGTCGAAGGAGTCCCGCAGCGGCAGGTCCCACCACAGCTGCGACCGCTGCCCGAAGACCACGCCGATGCGCAGGGCGAGGCGGGTGCGCTGGGCGACGGGGCGCAACCCGCAGACGCGGACCTCGCCGGCGCTGGGGGTCAGCACGCCGGTGAACATCTTGAGCGTCGTCGACTTGCCGGCCCCGTTCGGCCCGATGTAGCCGAGGGCCTCCCCGCGCTCGACCCGCAGGTCCAGCCCGTCGACCGCGGCCCGGACCCGCTTCTCGCGGCGCAGGCGGCCGGCCTTGACGCGTACCGTGAACTCCTTGCGCAGCCCGTGGGCGGCGATGACCTCTGTCATGAACCCGTACTCCGGTAGTGGCGGATGCCGAAACGCCAGGCCGCCGCGGCGAGTGCGGCGGCGACCACCGCGACGCCGGGCGCGGCCCAGCCCACCCAGGCCGGCAGGCCGAGCGGGTCGGCGCGGCCGAGCAGCGCCAGCGCCGGGTGGTAGCTCACGAAGGCGAACCCCAGGCCGTACGCGAAGAGCGCGCGGAACCAGCCCCCGTAGACGGTGACGGGGTACGAGGTGAAGTCCCGCCCGCCGTAGGTCAACGAGTTCGCCAGCTCGCCCGACTCGACCCAGAAGAACGAGACCGTCGCGGTGGCCACGAAGACCGAGCCGAAGAACACCACCCCGGCGACCGGGGCGAGCACGACGAGCAGGGCCCGGCCCGGCGTCCACTCGACGCCCGCGGCCGCGACCGCCGTGACCCAGACGGCGAGCCCGAACAGCGCCCGCGAGACCTTGCGCAGCGGAAGGTCCATGAGCAGCAGTTGGGGCAGCGCGCCGAGTGGCCGAAGCAGCACCGCGTCGAACAGACCGGTGCGGACGTACCGGGGGATCCGTTCGATGTTGCCGACCAGCAGGTCGGCGGTGGCGAACGCGACGGCGGAGAGACCGACGGTCACCAGCGCCTCGCGCAGCGTGAACCCGCCCAGCTCCCGCGTCACTCCGAAGAGGACCAGCACGGTGAGCACGTCGAACACGGTGGCGCCGACGTTGCCCACCAGGTCCACCACGAACGAGGTGCGGTACGCCGTCTGGGACCGGGCCTGCGCGCCGAGCAGCGCCCGGTACGCGGTCAGCGTGCCACCGGGCCGGTCAGCCACCGTGCACCACCAGTCGGCGCTCGGCGCGACGCTGCACCAGCCGGCAGGCGGTCAGCAGCAGCGCGACCCAGCCGAGCTGGACGGCGACGAGTGCCGACTGCGCGGGCAGCGGATCCCGTTCGACGAGCACGTCCAGCGGGGTCTGGAGGAGGCTCGGGAACGGGGTGAGGATCCACAGTGCCGTGTAGAGCGGCTCCGGCAGGAACCGCAGCGGAAAGTAGAGCCCGCAGAGCACGCCCGAGCCGAGCGTCCACAGGACCAGCGGCCCCCGCACGTCCGCCAGCCAGTACGCGGTGGCGTTGACGAGGTAGCGGCAGGCGAAGCAGAGCACCACCGCGGCGACGACGGAGCCGGCGAAGAGCGGCCCGGTCGGCCAGCGGGCCGGGAGGTAGAGGTCGAAGAAGAGCGGCGCGACGAGCACCGGCGGCAGCATCCGCACCAGCCCGGCGTAGCCGGCGCGGCCCAGGTCCGTGGCGAGGTAGGCGGTCACCGGGTGCACCGGCCGCAGCAGGTCGGCGGTGATCTCGCCGGTGCGGATCCGGTCGGACAGTTCCGTCCAGCCCCAGAGCAGGACCACGGTGAGCAGCCCCTGTCCGACCCAGACGAACGTGGCGAGTTGCCGGCGGTCGTACCCGGCGGCGGATCCGGCCGCGCCCGCCACCGCGAGCAGCACGTAGCAGCGGAGGAAACCGAACACGGTGTTGGTGACGATCCCGGCGAGCGCCGCCTGCCGATAGGTGGAGTATCGTCGGAAACCGGATGCGGATATTGCCCAGAATGTCCGGAACCATAGGATAACGTGTGAGGTGGTGAACGATGCCACAGTGGCGTTGACGGAGCCCACGCCGCTACCCTCCATCCGCAGCCACGCCCTGCCGGAACGGGCGACTCTACCGGCAGGTCGGGTGCCCAGCGCGACAATTGGCAACGAGGTGACAACGCCGTGAGCGAGCGGACGCGGGCCGGCCACCGGAGCGCGGTCCTCGGCGGCCGGGCGCCCGGCGGTCACCGGATCGCGACCGTGGCTGGGCGAGGCCGGGCGGGCACCGGCACACCCCCGGCGCGTGGCGACGGGCACGCCGGATGAGCAGCCGGTACCCGGACCGGTGGCAGGACCCGGCCGAACCGTCCTGGATGGTCGAACCGACCCACGAGTGGCACCCGCAGTTCCCCGGCCAGCGCTACCCCGGCGACATCGGCGCACAGTACGCCCCACCACCCCGCGGCCGGGCCTCCGTCGTCGGCCGCGCCGACGTGCCCCCGCTCGCCCCGACCCGCTCCGACGGCACCTACCTCGGCCGGTCCTGGGACGACGAGCCCCCGCCGGAGGAGGAGCCGTACGGTCGGGACCGCCCCCGGGACGGCTTCGACGGGCGGCGCCACGACGACGAGCCGTACCACCGCCCGCACGCCGAGCCGACGTGGCCCGACGAGCGGCCCCCGGCCCGGAACCACGCACCGGACGGCCGGACGGCGTGGGCCGACCGCCGCTCGCGGGGCGGCGAGCGGCCCGCCCGGCAGGACGAGCGGCACGATCCGCGCCGGTCCGAACGCGACACGTACCATCCGCCGTCCCCGCCGGTCTCGCCCGCCCCCCGGCCGGAGCCGGGCTGGCTGGCGGAGCCGGACGAGGAGCCGCCGCCCCGCCGCCGCGACGCCGGACGGCCCGCCGCCGCGTACGAGGAGCACCCGGCGGACGGCCGGCGCACCCGATACCCGTGGGGCCGCCCCGCCGAACGGGACCGCCACCCGGACGACCTCCGCTACGACGACGCGCCCCGGCACCCCGACCACACCCGGTACGGGGAGGACGCCCGTCGGCCGCGCCCCGCCGACCGGGGCCGCTACGACGACCGACCCCGCTACGACGACCGGCCGCAGCAGCACCCCGTCGTGCGACCGCGGTACGACGACGGCTACGGCCGCCACCCGGACCACGACCGTCACGGTCACCCGAGGTACGAGGACGACCGGGCGTACGACCGAGGCGCACCCCCGCGCCCCGAGGTCGAGCGGTACCGGCCCGCCCGCGAGGCGGCCGGCTACGCCGAGCCGTACGCCGACCGGCCCCCGCGCGACGACACGTACCGCGAGCCCGCCGGCCCCGCCGAGCGGCGTCCGCGCGGCGAGGCGTACCGCGAGGGACGGGCGTACCCGGATCACGACTCCGGTTCGACCTGGCCGCCGCGCCCCGACCGGGAGGCCGCGCGCCGCGCCGAGCCGCGGCCGGACCAGCGCCGGCCGGTCGATCCGGACGTGCCGCACCGCGGGGCCGGCCGCCCCGACCTGCCGCCGCGCCACGACGACGGCTACCGCGGGCCCGGCCGCCCCTACCCCCCGGCGGCCGCCGGCCCCGCCCGCGACGTGCCGATCTCGGGTCCGCCGGTCTCCCCCGCCCCGGCCGCCGGGCGGCCCGTGTCGCCGGCCCCCGCCGCCGGGCGGCCCGTGTCGCCGGCCCCCGCCGCCGGGCGGCCCGTGTCACCCGCCCCCGCCGACCGGCACCACCCGCCGGCCCCACCCGCGCCCCACCGCGCACCCGAGCCCCCCGTCACCTCCCGCCCGGTCTCCCCCGCCGCGACCTCGGGACGACCCGCGCCACCCACCCCCACCGACCGGCACCACCCGCCGGCCCCACCCGCGCACCCGGCCCCGCCCGGGCACCCGGCGCCGCCCGGGCGGCACGGCGTCCGGCCGCCGGACGCCCCGGTCTCCCCGAGCCCGGTCTCTCCCGCTCCGCCCCGACCCGTCTCATCCGCCCCGGTGTCCCCGGCCTCGGCCGGGCCCGTGTCGGGGGTGCCCGCCGGAGTCGACCGGCCGCCGTACGGTCCGGTCTCCGGACCACCGGAGGCCCGCCCCGCTCCGACGCGGCCGATCGGGCCGGACGTTCCCGGCCGCCCGGGACCGGTCCCCCCGGTCGACGAGCGGGCACCGGCCCGCCCAGTCCCACCCGACGCGGACGCCGCGACGCGCTCCCGCCCGGCCCCACCGGCCGACGCGGATCCCGGCCGGCGGGTGCCGGCCGGGCCGGAGGCCGCCGGCCGGGTCGCCCCACCCGCGCCCGGCGGGCGCTCCGCGCCCCCGCCCTATCCCGGGGTACGCGCCGACGACCGCCTCGCGGACCACGCGTCCGGCGGTCACCCGACTCCACCGCCGACCGCCGCACGGCCCGCGCCGGGGGAACCGGCCCTCCCGCCCAGCCCCGGTGCGCCGCGGGTGTACGTCCCGCCGCCCCCGTCGGACTCGGCCGCGCCCGTGCGCCCACCCCAGCCCTCGGGCGGGGCGGACGCCTGGTTCCGGCCCGCCGCCGAACCGGCGGGAACCGTCCCCGCCGAGCCGGAGGGAGCGGCCGGCACCGAGCCGGGACCGGCCGAGCCGACGGTGCCGTCCCGCCCGGCGGCGGACGGGACCACGACGCACGCCGGAGAGCCGGCGAACGCCGGTGCCGCCTCGGCGGCAAGGGCGGCCGACGCGCCTGCCCCCGCACCAGCGGTCGAGGAGCATCGCACGCCGTCCGCCGCACCCGAGCGGCCGCGCACGCCGTCCGCCGCGGTGGAGCAGCCGGTCGGGGCCGGGCCCCGCGAGGAGGAGCCGGCCCGGCCCGCCCAGGACCCGGTCGAGACGTCCGCACCGGGCCTCGCGGCGGCGGGCCCGTCCGCTCACGACCTCCCCGAAGCGGCCTCCGCCACACAGGACCTTCCGGAGGCGGCCCCGGCCACACAGGACCGCCCGGAGGCGGCCCCGGCCACGCAGGACCCCCCGGAGGCGGCCCCGGGCGCGCAGGACTCTCCGGACACGGGCCCGGCCGACGGGGACCTCGCCGCCGCGACCCGGCACGACGAGTTCACCGCGCCGGTCTCCGCGCTCCCGGCGGAGCCGACCCCCGTGCCGTCGGCCGACCCCGTGCCCGCACCGCCGACCGCCCACCGCTCGCCGTCCGTCCAGGGCGACTCCTGGGCGCCCCCGCCGGCCGCCGGATCGGGCGATGTCGCGGTGCCCGTGGCGGACGAGCGGGCCGTCGCGCCGACGTCGGATCGGACCCCGCGCGACCTCGATGAGGAGTCCGACGCGACCTGGCCGCCCGCCGACGCGGAGTTCGCCCGAGCCTCCGGGCCGGCGCGCCCGGCGTGGACGTCCGCCGAGCCGACGCCCGAGCCTCCCGCTGACGGAAGCGACGACACCGTCGGGGCCGAGGCCTCCGACGGTGGGCGGACGCCCGCGCCCGCCGCCGCACCGGTGCCCGGCTCGGCACCCGTGGCCGCTGAGCCCGACCACGCCGCGGCGCAGGCCGAGGGCGAGGATGCCCGCGCCGCCGCCCTCGTCGCGCCGGAGACCGTCGCCGCGCCGCCACCGCCCTTCGACCGGCTACCCGAGCCTTCCACGCCCGCGGACCCCGCGCCGCCGGTCCCCGCCGACCCGACGCCGGCGGTCCCCGGGCCCACCCCACCCGTTCCCGCACAGCTCGCGGCGGCGCACCCCGTGTCGGCACCGCCGGTTCCGATGCCACCCGAAGCGGCACCGCCGGTATCCGCACCGCCCGCAGCGGCACCGCCAGCGGCACAGCCCGTGTCTGCACCGCCCGTCTCCACACCGCCCGCAGCGGCACCGCCAGCGGCACAGCCCGTGTCTGCACCGCCGGTCTCCGCATCGCCCGCAGCGGCACCGCCGGTATCGGCACCGCCCGTGCCGCCGTTCGCGACGCAGGCGACCGGGGCCGACCGCGCCGACGTGGCGGACGCGCCGCGTCCAGCCTCCGGAGCCTCCGTCCCGGCCGAGGACGGCGCCGCGGGACCCGCATCGGCGGAGGCGCCGGCGGCCGGAGTCCCCTCGTCGGACGCGCGCCTGGTGTCCGCGCCGCCCGGCGACCCGCTGCCCGGGGAGCCGGCCGGCCCGGTCTCCGGACCACCCGCGACCCCCGTCGCCGGCCATCCGACCGCTCACGTGTCACCCGGGGAACCGGGGCGGGTGCCGTCGACCGCGGAGACCGCACCGGCGGCTCCGGTGCCCGCACCGCCGGCCGACACCGCTGCGCGGCCGGTCGAGGTGGAGTCCCCGGACGCCCCCGAGCACGGGTTCGCCGAGGACCTCCGAGCGACGAGTCCGGTCTCCGGCGAACCGGCCGCCGAGACGCCGACGCCGCCCTCCGCCTCCACCGGCTCCGGCGAGTCCGGAGTGGACGAGCCCGCGCTGATGGCCACGCCCACGGCGACCACGCCGGAACGCCCGGTGTCCGCGCCGCCGACCGCCGGGGCGGCGGCGCGACCGGTCACCGCACCGCCGCCCGGGCCGGACACCTCACCGGCAGGGCCGGTCTCCGCACCGCCCGCCGCCTCCGTCTCCGCACCGCCCGCGCCGCAGGCCCGGCCGGAGCCGTCGCCGGCCGCGTCGGTCTCCGCGCCTCCCGCCGCCGTCTCCCCACCGCCCGCCGGGCCGACGCCCGCGGAGCAGGGGGACCCCGAGCAGGTGTTGGCGAAGTACCGCTGGCGGATCGACCCCGCCACCCTGCGGGAGGTCGTCGACGACCCGGAGGAGCTGCGGGTCGTGCGGCGTCGGCTGACCGAGAAGCTGGCGTCGGCCGTCGACAACCGGGCCCGCGCCCGGCTGCTCAGCCTGCGCGCGGTCGTGTCACGGGTCCTCGGCGAGCTGGACGACGCGCTCGCCGACGCGCGGCTCGCGCTGACGTACGCGGAGGCGACCGGGGAACTGCGCCGGATCGCGCTCGCCCAGGCGCGGCTGGCGCACGTGCTGCGCTGGCGTGGCGAGTTCGTGGAGGCGGACCAGCTCTTCGCCCGGGCCACCTCGCCCGAGCTGCCCGACCGGCTGCGCGCCGCGCTGCACGAGCACGCCGGGCGGTCCTGCTTCGACCAGGGTCGGTTCATGGAGGCGTGCCAGCACTTCGAGCGGGCGCTCGACCTGCGCGGCGCGGGTGACGCCGAACTGCTGGCCCGGGTGCGCCTCTCGCTGGACGCGGTCGCCGAGCGGGTCACCGCGGAGGGCTTCGGGCCGTACCCCCGCAGCCGGGACGAGGTGCTGGAGCGGATCCAGCCCCCGGTGCCCACCCGCGACGGCGCGGTGTGGGGCTACGCCGACGCCGAGGGTGAGCTGGTCATCCCGGCCCGGTACGCCGACGCCCAGCCGTTCCGGGAGGGGCTGGCCTGGGTGCGCCGGCCGGACACCGACCGCTGGTCGCTGATCGCGCTCACCGGGACGACGGTGATCGGGCCGTCGTTCCTCGCGGTACGCGGGTTCTCCGACGGCCTGGCCTGGGTGGTGCGGGACGGCAACGAGGGCTGGCTGGCCATCGACCCGACCGGCGACGTGGTGATTCCGCCCGGCTTCGCCGACGTACGCCCGTTCCGGCGCGGCGTGGCCGCGGTCCGCCGGGAGGGCTGGGGCGCGGTCGACCGGACCGGCCGGATCGTGGTGCCCACCCGCTTCCACAGTTTCCGCACGCCGCTGGCCGACGGGCGGTACGTCGACGGCTTCACCGACGAGGGTCTGGCCGTCGTCGAGCTGGCCGGTCGGCACGGTGTGGTGGACCACACGGGGGCGGTGCTCGTGCCGCCGGTGCACCCGGTGCTGGTCATCCACCCGGTCGCCTTCCTGGTGGGCACCGGCACCGGCCGGTGGGGCGCGCTCGACCGGCGCGGGAACCGGCTCATCGACCCGATGCACGACACCCACGAGGCCGTGTTGGAGGAGATCGAGCGGTTGCTCGCCGACACCAACCCGGTGCTGTAGCGGGGCCCCCGCACCGAGCGGCGGGACGCCCGGATGATCATCACACCGACCACGGGACGGGGCCGGCCGAAGATCGGGGTTAGGGTCGAGGTCATGGAATTCCGTCACCTAGGCCGCTCCGGCCTGATGGTCAGCGAGATCTCGTACGGCAACTGGATCACCCACGGCTCGCAGGTCGAGGAGGACGCCGCGTTCGCCTGCGTACGGGCCGCCCTCGACGCCGGCATCACCACCTTCGACACCGCCGACGTGTACGCCGGCACCCGGGCCGAGGACGTGCTCGGCCGGGCGCTCGCCGACGAGCGCCGCGAAGGGCTTGAGATCTTCACCAAGGTGTACTGGCCCACCGGCCCGGGCCGCAACGACCGGGGCCTGTCCCGCAAGCACATCATGGAGTCGATCAACGGCTCGCTGCGCCGGCTGCGCACCGACTACGTGGATCTCTACCAGGCCCACCGCTACGACTACAGCACCCCGCTGGAAGAGACGATGGAGGCCTTCGCCGACGTCGTGCACTCCGGCAAGGCGCTCTACATCGGCGTCTCCGAGTGGAAGGCGTCGCAGATCCGCGAGGCCCACAAGCTCGCCCGCGAGCTGCACATCCCGCTGGTCTCCAACCAGCCGCAGTACTCGATGCTCTGGCGGGTCATCGAGGGCGAGGTCGTGCCCACCAGCGAGGAGCTGGGGGTCAGCCAGATCGTCTGGTCGCCGATGGCGCAGGGCGTGCTCTCCGGCAAGTACCTGCCGGGCCAGCCGCCGCCGGCCGGCTCCCGGGCCACCGACGAGAAGTCGGGCGCGAACTTCATCGCCCGGTTCCTCAACGACGACGTGCTGACCCGCGTGCAGCAGCTGCGGCCGCTGGCCGAGCAGGCCGGGCTCACCATGGCCCAGCTCGCCATCGCCTGGGTGCTGCAGAACCCGAACGTCGCCTCCGCGATCATCGGCGCGTCCCGCCCCGAGCAGGTGCAGGACAACGTCAAGGCGGCCGGCGTGAAGCTCGACGCCGACCTGCTCAAGGCGATCGACGACATCGTCGACCCGATCACCGAGCGCGACCCGGCGAAGACCGAGAGCCCGGCCCAGCGCCCCTGACGCTCTCTCCCGGGCCGGCGCGCACCGCGCCGGCCCGGGGTTTCCCGGGCGTACGCGCGCCGACGGCCACCCCGCCGCTGCGCGGCGGCTCCCGGCGCCCGGTCAGCTCCGCCAGAAGCGGATCAGGTCGAGACCGGTGGCGTAGAGCCACGACGGCAGCCCCAGCACGTCACCGACGGTGAAGACCACGTCGAAGAACCAGCCGCTGATCCGCGGGTTCCACAGCAGCGCGAAGAGCAGGATGAACCCGTACGGGGCGAACAGGTCGTACATCCGCCGCCACTGCTGGTTCAGCCAGGGCTGGATCATGTTGCCGCCGTCCAGGCCGGGCACCGGCAGCAGGTTGAGCACGCTCGCGGTGACCTGGAGGAACGCCAGCAGCGCCACCCCGGCCCAGAACTCGATCGACCCGCCCGTCCCGGTGCCGAGCCGCAGCACCAGCACGAGCACCAGCGCGAACAGCACGTTGGTGGCCGGCCCGGCGAGGCTCACCAGGGTGTGCCGCAGCCGCCCCGGGATCCGGTGCCGGTCGACCCAGACCGCCCCGCCCGGCAGGCCGATGCCGCCGAGCAGCACGACCAGCACCGGCAGCGCGATGGAGAGCAGCGGGTGGCTGTACTTCAGCGGGTTGAGCGTCAGGTAGCCGCGGTGGGCGACGCCGCGGTCGCCGGCCCGGAACGCGACGACCGCGTGCGCGTACTCGTGCAGGCAGAGCGAGACCAGCCACCCGGAGACCACGAACCCGAACACGTTCAGGCGGACGTTGCCGATCTGGTTCCAGGCCAGCACCCCGGTCGTCGCGAAGAGCGCGACCAGGGCGACGAAGACCGGGCTCGGCCGGAACGCCGCCCGGGGCACGCCGAGCACGAGCGGTTCCCCGCCCGCGCGCTCGTAGCCCATCACTCGGCCGTCGGCAGCAGGCTCATCCGGTACTCGACGCGGTCGTCCTCCACGAGCGCGACCGAGGTGACGCCGGACGCCGCGAGCTCGCGCCAGGTCTGACCGATCCAGGACTCGGCGTCGGCCTGGCTGCCGAACGACTCCGCCGGACCCTCCGCCGGCTGGCCGTCCGTGCCCTCGTATCGCCAGCTCCACGCCATGCCGCGTCTCCCCTCGCCGCTGTGGTCCCCACGGGACGAACCTCCGCAAGCGTAGTCGCCCCGGCGTGCGACGGCCGCGCGCTCGCCCTCCGGGCGACCGTACGGTCGTCGATCACACCGTCCGGGCCTGCCGGTACGGTGGCCCGGTGCTGACTCGGGGAGTGGTGCTCAGCGACCGGTACCGGCTGGGCGAGCGTGTCGCGACGGGCGGAATGGGGGCGGTCTGGCGCTGCACGGACCTCCTGCTGGAACGCGAGGTGGCGGTGAAGGTGCTGCTGTCGACGCTGGTCGAGGACGCGGAGTTCACCACCCGGTTCCGCGCCGAGGCGCGCATGCTGGCGGCCCTGCGGCACCCCGGCGTCGTCGCGGTGCACGACGTCGGTCAGGCCACCCTCGCCGACGGAAACCCGGTCGACTACCTGGTGATGGAGCTCGTCGACGGCGAGCCGCTCTCCGCCTGGGTGGGCCGCGCCGGCCGGCTGGACGCCGCGTCGACCATGTCGGTCGTGGCGCAGGCGGCGGACGCGCTGCACGCCGCGCACCTCGCCGGGATCGTCCACCGGGACGTGAAGCCGGGCAACCTGCTGGTCAAGCGGGACGGCCGCGTGGTGCTCGTCGACTTCGGCATCGCCCGCTCGCGGGCCCTGGCCGGCCTCACCGCCGCCAACATGGTCCTCGGCACCGCCTCCTACATGTCCCCCGAGCAGGCCACCGGTCAGCCGGTCTCCGCCGCCAGCGACGTGTACGCGCTCGGCGCCGTGGCGTACTACTGCCTCGCCGGCCAGCCCCCGTTCGTGGGCGAGAACCCGCTCGAGGTGGCGCTGCGCCACCAGCAGGACGAGCCGGCGGCCCTGCCGCCCGGCACCCCGCCGGCCGTGGTCGAGCTGGTGAGCCGGGCCATGGCGAAGCGACCCGCCGACCGGTTCGGCAGCGCGGCGGAGCTGGCCCGGGCCGCCGCGGACGCGCGGGACGTCACCCTGGCCAGCATCCCGCTCTCCGCGCGCCCGCCGTGGGCGCTGGCGGGGCCGGCGCCGGCCGGGCCCGCTCCGGCCGCCATCCCCGTACCGTCGCTGCCGACCCCGCCGGCCGGCCCCGCCGAGGCGAACCCGCCGGCCGTTCCCGGCGCCCACACCCCGCCCGCCGGCCCCGCCGCCCCCGCCCCGACCGGTGCAACCGGCCCCCACACCCCGCCGGTCAGCGGCCCACCCCTCGCCTCGCCCGGCGGGACGCCCGCGCCGGGCTTCGGCGGCGGCCGACCCACGCCGGCCGGCGCACCGCCGACCGGCCCTCGGGCACCGGCCGCCGGCCACCCCGGGGCCGGCGCCACCCCTTCCGCCGGCCTGTCGGCCGGGACCACCGGTCCCGGCGGCACGCCGCGGCCGGCCGGCGCGACCGGGCCGGACGGCTGGACGCCGGGCGTGGCGGCCGTGCCGGGGCCCCGACCCGCGGACACGCGCGAGGATCCGGTGTCCGCCGGATCCGACGGACGACGCCGGGGCGTCCTGATCGGCGCCGCCGCCTCGGTGGCGCTCGTGGCGGTGGCCGCGACGGTCGCCGTGGTGGCGTTGCGTCCGGGTGCCGACGCCGACGGCGGGAACCGCCCGCCCGCGCTGACCGGCGAGTCGGTCGCGGCGCCCCCGGTGCAGGCGTCGGTCGTGCCGGGAACCACCGCCACCGCGTCGCCGCGCCCCACCGGCAGGCCGAGCGGCAGCCGCTCCACGGTCCCCGATCCGACCGTGAGCGCCGCGCCGGGCCAGTCGGGCGGGCCGACCGGAGGCGGGCAGAGCGCCACGCCGACCGGCGGCACCGGCGGCCGGCCGACGCCGACGGCGACGAGCGCGAAGCCCGAGAAGCCGAACCCGTACACGGCGACCCAGGTCTGCGGCTCGGGCTACCAGGTGATCGACTCGGCGACGCTCACCGACGGGGACGGGCGGCGGCGCGGCCGGGTCTACCTGCTCTACCACTCGGGCAACGGCAACAACTGCGTGGTCACCCTCAAGGACACCGCCGTGGGCACGAAGACGGCGACCTCCGCGTACCTGGAGGTGAAGGGGCGCGCCCGCAGCACCGACAGCGGCTCGTTCACCTACTACGCGGGCCCGGTGCGCGCCGCCGCCGCCGGCACGTGCGTGAAGTGGGGCGGGTCGACCGGCGGAGCCAGCTACGCGAGCCCCTTCGAGCACTGCGGCTGACCGCCGGGCCGGGCGGCAGCCGCACCCCGGGCGGCCTTAAGGTACGGGCATGTCGGTTGACGGGTGGAAGACGGTCCTGGTGCTCGGCGGCATCCGGTCCGGGAAGTCCGAGTTCGCCGAGTCCCTGGTCGCCGACGCGCCGGTGGTCCGGTACGTCGCCACCGCGCCCGAGGGGGACCCGCAGGACACCGAGTGGGCCGCCCGCCTCGCGGCGCACCGCGCCCGCCGGCCGGGCAGCTGGACCACCGAGGAGACCGCGGACGACCCGCGTCGGCTGGCCGACGTGATCGCCTCCGCGGAGCCGAACGAGACCCTGCTCGTCGACGACCTCGGCGGCTGGGTGACGGTGCTGCTGGACCCGGCGCACCAGCCCGCGGACGACACGGAGACGGTGGCCGAGCTGGCGGCGGCCGTGGCCGGCTGCGCCGCTCGGCTGGTGCTGGTCAGCCCCGAGGTCGGGCTGTCCCTGGTGCCGACCACCCCGCTCGGCCGGGCCTTCACCGACGCCCTCGGCGCGACCAACCGGGCGGTCGCCGACGCCTGCGACGCCGTCGTGCTGGTGATCGCCGGGCAGCCGTCCTGGCTCAAGGGCGGGGACGCCCCGGCTGCCGCCGGGACCACCGCCGCCTCCGCGACGCCCGCGCCCGTCGTGGCGACGGCACCGGCGACGGTCAACGGGGTGCCCGCCGAGCCCACCCCCGACCTCGTCGACCTCTCGGGCGTGGTCGACGCCACGGCCCCACCGCCGCTGCCCGTCGAGCGCGGCGCCGACTGGTCGGCCCCCACCATGGCACTACCGATGGTCGCCACCGGGCTCGTGATCCAGCCCGGCATGGAGCTGCCGATGCCCGACGAGTACGCGGGCCCGCAGGCCGTCGAGCGGCTCGCCACCCTCGACGTGCCCGGCGCTGGGCTGGGCGTGCTGGAGCGGCTGGTCGGCTTCGCCGCCGCCACCCAGGGCACCGCGACCCCCGCCGCCTGGGGCTCGGTCCGCGTGCTGCTGATCAACGGCGACCACACGGGCGGGGCGGCCGCCGGCACCCGGCCCGGCGAGTCGGCGCGCCGCGCCGGGCAGGCCCGCTCGGGCCGGGGCGCGCTGGCCCGGTTGGCCGCCGAGTGCGGCGCCGGCCTCCAGGTGGTGGACGCCCCGACCGCCGCCCCGATCGAGGAGGAGCCGGCGCTCAGCGGCGAGCAGGTCGAGTCCGCCCTGCGCTACGGCTGGCGGTTGGCCGAGGAGGCCGCCGAGGCCGGCGTGCAGCTGCTGGTGCTCGCGGCGTGCGGGGCCGGCACGGAGGCCGCGGCCGCCGCGGTGCTCGCCGCCACGGCCGGCGCGGAGCCGCCGGCCGTGCTCGGACGGGTGATCACCGACTCGGGCGAGATCGACGACGCGGCCTGGATGCGGCGCTGCGCGGCGGTGCGCGACGCGCTGCACCGCAGCCGCCGCTCGTCGCTCGGCGCGAAGGAGGTGCTCGCCGAGCTCGGCGGCGGTGACATCGCCGTGGCCACCGGCGTGCTGCTCGGCGCGACGGCCCGGCGCGTCCCGGTGATGCTCGACGGCCCGGTCGGCGTGGCCGCCGGCCTGGTCAGTCGCGACCTCGCCGGGCAGGCCCGGCACTGGTGCCTGCTCGCCGACCACGGCGGCGACCCGGCCGTGACGCTGGCCGCCGACGTGCTCGGCCTCACCCCGCTGCTCGACCTGCGACTGGACCTCGGCGAGGGCGCCAACGCCCTGGTCGCCCTGCCGATGCTGCGTTCCGTGCTGGCGCTGGCCGCGGCAATGCCCGCGCACCCGTCGCTGGGCGGCGAGGACGAGCAGCCGTCGGAGGGCGAGGAGGACGAGGAGCCCGACTTCGCCGAGCCGGAGCCGGCCGGGCCGGGGCCGACGAGCACCGAGCCGGAGGAGCGGGTCGACCCGTCGGGCCGGCGTGCCGACTGACCGGTTGACCGCCGGGGCGCGGCTCGCGCTCACCACGTTCACCACGCTGCCGGTGCGGGCCGGCCGGATCGACCGGGCGGTGGCGGGCACGGCCATGGCGCTCGCGCCGGCGGTCGGCGCGCTGTTGGGCGCGCTGCTGGCCGGCGTGTTGCTGCTGCTGAACGCGGTCGCTCCCCCGCTGGTCGCCGCCGGGGTGACCGTCGGCGCGGCCGCGCTGCTCACCCGCGGGCTGCACCTAGACGGGCTGGCCGACACCGTCGACGCGCTGGGGTCGTACCGGAGCGGGCCGGCCGCGCTGGAGATCATGAAGAAGCCGGACGTCGGGCCGTTCGGGGTGGTCGCGCTGGTGGTCGTACTCCTGGTGCAGGCCGCGACGCTCGCGGAGCTGGCCGGGCGGTCGTGGCCGGCGTGCCTCGCCGCGGTGGTCGCCGCCACCGCGGCCGGCCGGCTCGGCGTGGCGCTCGCCTGCCGGCGCGGGGTGCCCGCGGCCCGCCCGGAAGGGCTCGGTGCGCTGGTCGCCGGCACGGTCGGCCCCGTGGCCCTGGCGCTGGGCGTGGCCGCCGTCGCGCTGCTGGCGGTCGCCGCCGTGCCCGGCCGGCCGTGGCAGGGGCCGCTCGCCGTCGGCGCCGCGCTCGCCGTCGCGGTGCCGCTGCTGGCCCACGTGGTACGCCGCCTCGGCGGGATCACCGGGGACGTGCTCGGCGCGACGGTGGAGGTGGTCACCACGCTCGTCTACCTGGGACTGGTGCTGTCCGCCTGAACGGGGCGCGCCGCGCCGGGTAGCGTTCGGCTCGACAGCACCGGCACCGCCAACCGGGGGAACGAGAATGCTCATCACGGACGACTTCCTGCCCGTACCGGTCCCGGAGTCGCTGAACGCGACGTACCTGGTGCCCGTCGCGGGTCTGCCGAGGGTCAGCACCAAGAGCGCGGTGGCGGCGCTGGCCGGGCGCATCGCCGAACCGGTGTACGGGCTCGCGAAGCAGATGCTGGACAGTCCGCTGATGAGCGTGGACACCCGCCCGATCGGCGAGTTCCCCGAGCTGCCGCCCGACCTGCTCACCGCGTTCGGCGCCAGCGAGTCACAGCTGGACCGGCTCGCCGCCGCCACCCACCTGGTGGTGGTGCAGGCCGAGTACCGGCCCGGCTGGCCACCGGCGCACGAGTGGGCGGCCCGGGCGGTGGCGGCGGCGGTCGCCGACTCGATCGGCGGGGACGTGGTGGACGTCTTCGGCCTGCAGTTCCTCGACCCGGCGCAGGCGCTGCGCTCCCTTCCCGACGACCACGGCCGGATCCGGCTGGTCGACTGGGTGTTGGTCCCCTACTCGTCCGACGCCGAGGGGCTCTGGTTCACCACGAAGGGGTTGCGCCGCTTCGGCCTGCTGGAGTTGCAGACCCAGGGCGTACCGGACCACCTGACCCGGGCGTGGGGTGCGGTGATGACCGGCGCGGCGCGGCGGCTGCTGCGGGACTGGACCGACGGGCTGTCCGGCGAGGAGGTGCCGGCGTTCGTGCAGCTGCCGGTGCTCGCCACCGTGACCGGGCACGACATCGCGGTCGCGTACGGCAACCCGGAGCAGCACGGCGCCACCGCCCCGGTGCTGCTGCGGCTGGAGCTGGACCCGGCGACCGACCCGGACGCCGACTCGTTCCTCAGCCTCCGGCCGCCCGCGGGCCACCCCGGCCCGGACGGCCGGTACTACGCCGCGGCCTGCGCCACCCTCTTCGCCGGCATCCAGCCGGACGTGCGCTACGCCCGGCCGGGGGACGCGATGAGCAAGGCGATCGCCACGGCCCGGGCGGGTCTGGAGGACGTCCGCGCCCGGTTCGTCGCCGGGAAGCTGCCGCGCGAGTCGCAGCTCGTGGTGAAGTACGGGCTGCCCGGCGAGGACGGCCCCGAGTACGTCTGGGCCGGGGTCACCGAGTGGGAGGTCCCGGAGCGGATCGTGGGCGTGAGCGCCAGCGACGCCGCGTCCGACCAGAGCGTGCGGATCGGCTCGCCGGTCGTGGTGGAGGCCGCCGACGTGGTCGACTGGGCGGTCCTGGACGGCACCGGCGTCATCGAGGGCGGCTGGACCCAGGCCGTCCTCGACGCCGGCGACCACCCGCACTGACCCCGGCCCCTCCCCCGCCGCGCCCCGGTGATCGAGGGGCTTCGCGTCGGGACCGGCGCGGTCCGTGACGGAAGCTCCCGACCACCGGGGAGATCGGCGGCGGGGCTGGTTACCTCACGGAGGGCTGGACGAAGGGGGGGCGGGTGACGCGCATCTGGGCGCGGCGGCCGCGGATGTCGACCTCGACCAGGTCGCCGTCGGCGAGGTTCGCCGCCGTGTCCAGCAGGGCGAGCGCGATGCCCTTCTTCAGCGTCGGCGAGAAGGTGCCGCTGGTGACCGTGCCCACCGTCGCGTCGCCGCTGAGCACCGTCATGCCGGGGCGCGGGATGGCGCGGTCGACGGCCTCCAGGCCGCGCAGCGTACGCCTCGGGCCGGCCGCCTTCTCCGCGCGCAGCGCGTCGCGGCCCCAGAACGCCGGCTTGTCCCAGCCGACCGCCCAACCCGAGCGGGCCTGCACCGGCGTGATCTCCAGCGACAGGTCCTGCCCGTGCAGCGGGTATCCCATCTCGGTGCGCAGCGTGTCGCGCGCCGCGAGCCCGCAGGCGCGCAGGTCGTACGCCTCGCCGGCGGCGAAGAGCGCGTCCCAGACCGCCACGGCGTGCTCGGCCGGCACGACCAGCTCGTAGCCCAGCTCGCCGGTGTAGCCCGTCCGGCAGACCGTCAGCTCGACCGGTACGCCGGCGGCGTCGAGGGTGGCCGTGGAGAAGCTCATGTAGTCGTGACCGGTGGGCAGGCCCAGCGAGCCGAGCAGCTCGGCAGAGCGCGGCCCCTGCACGGCCAGCACCGCGTACGCCTCGTGCTCGTCGGTGACGGTGAGCGACTCCGGCGCGGCGGCGCGCAGCCGCCGGACCACCTCCGCGGTGTTCGCGGCGTTCGGGATCAGGAAGACGTGGTCGTCGGCGTGCAGGTAGGCGATGATGTCGTCCACCACGCCGCCGGTCGCGTCGTCGCAGCAGAGGGTGTACTGCGCCCGGCCGGGCCCGATCCGGCCCAGGTCGTTGCTGAGGCAGGCGTTGACGAACTCCGCCGCCCCCGGTCCCGCCACCCGGGCCTTGCCGAGGTGGGAGACGTCGAACACGCCCACCCCGGTGCGGACGGCCGTGTGCTCCCGGAGCACGCCACCGCCGGCGTACTCCAGCGGCATCTCCCAGCCCCCGAAGGGAGCGAACTTGGCGCCGGCGGCGGTGTGCCGCTCGTGCAGCGGGGAACGGCGCAGCCGGGTCGCGGCGGCGTCGGTGGTCACCTCGGTCATGGGTGGCAACTTACCGGGGGCACACCCGCTGGTTAGCATCGGCGGGACCCGCCGATCCCGGTCGGCGGGACAGCCCACACGTCCGGCGGGTAGGTTGCCGCCGGAGACCTTCACCGCCGGTACGCGACGTCGCGACCGGCCCGGCCCGCCCGGAGTAGCTCAGTGACATCGTCCCGCACCACCCTCAGCCTGGTCGACACCGACCCCGCCGAGCTCGCCGTCGACGCCATCGTGATCGGCGTGCACAGCCAGACCGGGGAGCAGGCCGCCACCAGCGGCCTCGCCGGCACCCTGCTGCTCGCCAGCGGCGCGGAGAGCATCGCCGCCGCCTTCGACGGGAAGCTCACCGAGACGCTGGCGCTGCTCGGCGCGACCGGCGGGCCGGGTGAGGTGATCAAGCTGGCGACGCTGGGCACCATCACGGCTCCGGTCGTCGCCGCGGTCGGCCTCGGCCCCGAGCCGTCGGGCGCCGCGCCGGACCCGGAGGTGCTGCGCCGTGCCGCCGGTTCGGCCGTCCGCGCCCTCGCCGGCGCCGCGCGGGTGGCGGTGGCCCTGCCGCTGCCGGACGACGCCGACGCCCCGGCCGCGCTGCGCGCGGTCGCGGAGGGTTCGCTGCTCGGCGGCTACCGCTTCGCCGGCTACAAGACGCGCCCGCAGCCGGCGCGGCGCGAGCCGGTGAGCGAGGTCCTGGTCGCCGTGCCGGACGCCGACGACAGTGCCGCGCGGGCCGAGGTCGCCCGCGCCACGGCGGTCGTCGGTGCGGTCCTGACCAGCCGGGACTGGGTCAACACCGCGCCGAACGAGCTGCGCCCGCCGACCTTCGCCGAGGCCGTCGCGAACGCCGCCCGGGAGGCCGGTCTCGGCGTCGAGGTGCTCGACGAGGCGGCGCTGAAGGCGGGCGGCTACGGCGGCATCATCGCTGTCGGGCAGGGGTCGGAGGCCCCGCCGCGGCTGGTGAAGCTCACCTACACCCCGGAGGGCGGCGGCTCCGGCAAGCGGGTCGCGCTGGTCGGCAAGGGCATCACCTTCGACACCGGCGGCATCTCGATCAAGCCGGCCCAGGGCATGTGGGAGATGAAGTCCGACATGGCGGGCGCCGCGGCGGTCGGCGCCGCGATGCTGGCGGTGGCCGCGCTGAAGCCGTCCGTCGCGGTGACCGGCTACCTGCCGATGGCGGAGAACATGCCGTCGGGCACCTCGTACCGGCCGGGCGACGTGATCAGCATGTACAACGGCAAGAAGGTCGAGGTGCTCAACACCGACGCCGAGGGCCGGATGATCCTGGCCGACGCGATCGCCCGCGCCTGCGAGGACGGCTGCGACTACCTCTTCGAGACCTCCACCCTCACCGGCGGCCAGGTGATCTCGCTGGGCAAGCGGATCGCCGGTGTGATGGGCACGCCGGACCTCTGCGAGCGGGTCCGCACCGCCGGTGACGCCGTCGGCGAGCCGGCCTGGCCGATGCCGCTGCCGGACGACGTGCGCAAGGGCATGGACTCCGACGTGGCCGACATCTCCCAGGTGAACGCCGGCATGGACCGGGCCGGCCACATGCTCCAGGGCGGCGTGTTCCTGCGCGAGTTCGTCACCGAGGACGTGGCCTGGGCGCACATCGACATCGCCGGGCCGGGCTACCACTCGGGCGAGCCGACCGGCTACTGGACCAAGGGCGGCACGGGCGTGCCCGTCCGCACCCTCGTGCACCTGGTCGAGGACGTCGCCGCGAACGGCTGACGCGAGGACGTCGCCGCGAACAGCTGACGCGACCCGCCTGACCCGGGCCCCCTGCCGCCACCGCGGCAGGGGGCCCGGTCACGTCCGGCCCGGCGAAATCCGCCGCCGGCCCGGCAACCGCCTTCAGTACAGGTCGGGGCGGCGCTTGCGGCGCTCGTTGAAGTCGCGCATGCGCTGCGGGTAGCCCATGAGGCGCACGTCGTAGACCGGGATCCCCAGCCGGTAGGCGAAGCGCCGGGCCCCGTCCGGGCCGTCGATCCGGCGGCGCGTCCACTCCCCGTCGTCGGCGATGAGGATCACCGTGGTCTCGGTGACGGTGGTCCGGGGCTCGATGTACGCCTCCACCCCCCGCCGGGTGCGGACGAAGTTCTCAAGATGCTCCAGATCGGCACGGTCGGCCGCCCGATCCTGGCTCACCGCGCGCGGTTGCTTGCGGCGCCGGAACAATCCCACGGACCTCTCCCCCACAATCCGTCATCGAAGACGGTGCCAAGCGTACGTGTCGCGGACGTGTCGTTGGGCACCTCACTACGCGCCCTGTGCCCGGTGGTGACAAGATGACCGAGGTGGGGTCTGCCCAAGAGGCGTCCCGCCATGACCCCCCGAATGCATCGACGCGACCTGGGAGTTGGACGTGAGCGAGCCGAACGACGCAACCTTCGACATCGTCATCCTCGGAGGTGGCAGCGGCGGCTACGCGACCGCGCTGCGCGCCGCCCAGCTGGACCTGTCGGTCGCGCTGATCGAGAAGGGCAAGCTCGGCGGCACCTGCCTGCACAACGGCTGCATCCCGACCAAGGCCCTGCTGCACGCCGCCGAGATCGCCGACCAGACCCGCGAGTCGGAGCAGTTCGGGGTGAAGGCCGAGCTGGTCGGGATCGACATGGCGGCGGTCAACTCGTACAAGGACGGCGTGATCTCCCGGCTCTACAAGGGCCTCCAGGGTCTCGTGGGCAGCACCAAGAACATCACCTTCGTGGCCGGGGCCGGTCGGCTCGTCGGCCCGAACGTCGTCGAGGTCGACGGCAAGCGCTACACCGGCCGCAACGTCGTGCTCGCCTCCGGCTCGTACGCCAAGAGCCTGCCCGGCCTGGAGGTCGATGGTGAGCGGATCATCACCAGCGACCACGCGCTGACCCTGGACCGGGTCCCGTCCTCGGCGATCGTGCTGGGCGGCGGCGTGATCGGCGTGGAGTTCGCGAGCGTCTGGAAGTCCTTCGGCGTGGACGTCACGATCATCGAGGCGCTGCCCCGGCTGGTCGCGGCCGAGGACGAGGAGTCCTCGAAGGCGCTGGAGCGGGCCTTCCGCAAGCGGAAGATCAACTTCAAGGTCGGCAAGCCGTTCGAGAAGGTCGAGAAGACCGAGAACGGCGTCAAGGTGACCATCGCCGGCGGCGAGACCGTCGAGGCCGAGCTGCTGCTGGTCGCCGTCGGCCGCGGCCCGAACACCGCCAACCTCGGCTACGAGGAGCAGGGCGTCAAGATGGACCGCGGCTACGTGCTGACCGACGAGCGGCTGCGCACCAGCGTGCCGAACGTCTACGCCGTCGGCGACATCGTGCCCGGCCTCCAGCTCGCGCACCGTGGCTTCCAGCAGGGCATCTTCGTGGCCGAGGAGATCGCCGGTCAGACCCCGGCCGTGATCGACGAGGCGGGCATCCCGCGGGTCACCTACTGCGACCCGGAGCTGGCCTCGGTCGGCCTCACCGAGGCCAAGGCCAAGGAGCAGTACGGCGCCGACAAGGTCAAGACCTACAACTACAACCTGGGCGGCAACGGCAAGAGCCAGATCCTCAAGACCACCGGCTTCGTGAAGCTGGTGCGGGTCGAGGACGGTCCCGTCGTCGGCGTCCACATGGTCGGCGCCCGGGTGGGTGAGCTGATCGGTGAGGCGCAGCTCATCTACAACTGGGAGGCCTACCCGGCCGAGGTGGCGCAGCTCGTGCACGCCCACCCGACGCAGAACGAGGCCCTGGGCGAGGCGCACCTGGCCCTCGCCGGCAAGCCGCTGCACGCGCACGCCTGACCACGACAACCGGGGCGTCCGGCGACGGGCGATGATCCCACCAGGGGAATGAAGGAGTCTGGAGAACATGCCGGTATCGGTCACCATGCCTCGGCTCGGCGAGAGCGTCACCGAGGGCACCGTCACCCGCTGGCTCAAGCAGGAGGGTGAGACCGTCGAGGTCGACGAGCCCCTGCTGGAGGTCTCCACCGACAAGGTGGACACCGAGATCCCGTCGCCGGCGGCGGGCGTGCTGACCCGGATCGTGGTCGGGGAGGACGAGACCGCCGAGGTCGGCAGCGAGCTGGCCGTCATCTCCGGCGAGGGCGAGCAGGCGGGCGGCGCCGCGCCGCAGCAGGCGGCCCCGGCCGAGCAGGCCGCCCCGGCCCCGGAGCCGACGGCCGCCGCCGAGGGCACCGCGCCCGAGCCGGCCCCGCAGGCCGCGCCGGCCCCGCAGGCCGCGCCCGCGCCGTCGGGTCAGGGGACCCCGGTCACCATGCCGGCCCTCGGGGAGAGCGTCACCGAGGGTACGGTCACCCGCTGGCTCAAGCAGGTCGGCGAGACCGTCGAGGTCGACGAGCCGCTGCTGGAGGTCTCCACCGACAAGGTGGACACCGAGATCCCGTCGCCGGTGGCCGGCACCGTCCTGGAGATCAAGGTCGCCGAGGACGAGACCGCCGCGGTCGGCGCCGAGCTGGCCGTGATCGGCGCCGCGGGCGCGGCCCCGGCCGAGGCGAAGCCCGCGCCGCAGCCCGAGGCGAAGCCCGCGCCCGAGGTGAAGCCGGCGCCGCAGCCGCAGGCCGAGGCGAAGCCGGCCCCGGCGGCCGAGCCGACCCCGGGCATGTCCTACAACGAGCCCGCGCCGGAGGCGGAGACCTCGGCGCAGCCGACGCAGGCGGAGCAGCGTTCGGTGCCGCCGGCGCCGACCCCGGCCCCGCAGCGCCCGACCGCCCCGGCGCAGGGCGGCGGTGGGGAGGCGGCCGGCTACGTGACCCCGCTCGTCCGCAAGCTGGCCGCGGAGCACGGTGTCGACCTCTCCTCGGTCAACGGCACCGGCGTCGGCGGTCGCGTCCGCAAGCAGGACGTGCTGGAGGCGGCGGAGAAGGCGAAGGCCGCCAAGGCCGCACCGGCCCCGGCTGCCGCCGCGCCGGCCGCCCCGGCCCCGGCGAAGCCCGCCGCGAAGCCGCAGCCGAGCGCGAAGCGGGGTACCACCGAGAAGCTGCCCCGCATCCGCGCGGCCATCGCCAAGCGGATGCACGAGTCGCTGCACGAGATGGCGCAGCTGACCACCGTGATCGAGGTGGACGTCACCCGGGTCGCGAAGCTGCGCGCCCAGGCGAAGGACTCGTTCCAGCAGCGGCACGGCGTGAAGCTCTCCTTCCTGCCGTTCTTCGCGCTCGCGGCGATCGAGGCGCTCCAGACGTACCCGATCGTCAACGCCCGGATGGACCTGGCGGCCGGCACGATCACCTACCCGGACGCGGAGCACCTGGGCATCGCGGTGGACACCGAGCGGGGCCTGCTGGTGCCGGTCATCCACAACGCCGGTGACCTGAACCTGGGTGGGATCGCCAAGCGGATCGCCGACCTGGCGGAGCGGACGCGGACCAACAAGATCAGCCCCGACGAGATCGCCGGCGCGACCTTCACGCTGACCAACACCGGCAGCCGGGGTGCGCTGTTCGACACCCCGATCGTCCCGTCGCCGCAGTCGGCGATGCTCGGCACGGGCGCGGTCGTCAAGCGCCCGGTCGTCGTCAACGACCCGGAGCTGGGCGAGGTCGTCGCGATCCGGTCGATGGTCTACCTGGCGCTCTCCTACGACCACCGCCTGATCGACGGCGCCGACGCGGCCCGCTTCCTGGTGGCGGTCAAGGAGCGGCTGGAGGCCGGCAACTTCGAGGCGGAGCTGGGCCTGGCCTGATCCGACGCGTACCGGAGGGAGGTGCGCCCCGAGAGATCGGGGCGCACCTCCCTTCTCGTGTCCGGGGGTCTGCTGTCCGCCGGCCGCGTCCGGCGTCCCGGCGGCTCAGGCCCGGAGCATGTCCTCCGACACCTGCCACAGCCGCTCGGCGGCCGCCGGGTCCAGGGCGTACGGGGCGTACCCGGTGCGCGTGCCCGGCTCGTTCGGCCCCGCCTCCTGGCAGTCCTCGAAGTAGCGCCCGCCGACGCCGTCCAGCAGGGGTGAGGCCGCCACCAGCACCGAGGTCGCCGCCCCCTGCTCGGTGGTCTTCCAGTGGCCCGCCGAGACGCTGCCCGTCTCCGCGCGCATGCGCGCCAACTCCTCCTCGTCGACGTAGCGCTGGAGGTTGGTCCGGATCGCGCCGGGCATCAACGAGTTGGTGAGGATGCCGTCGTCGGCCCAGCGCCGGGTCGCCTCGACGGCGAAGAGCACGTTCGCGGTCTTGGACTGCCCGTACGCCAGCCACGGGTCGTACTCGCGGCGCGCGAAGTGGATGTCCTCGAAGACGACCGGCGAGCGCAGGTGCGCGGCCGAGCTGACCGAGACGACCCGCGCGCCGCCGGCCGCGGCCAGGGCGCGGTGCAGGCCGGTGGCGAGCGCGAAGTGCCCGAGGTGGTTGGTGGCGAACTGCATCTCCCAGCCCTGCGGCGTCCGCATCTCGGGTGACGCCATGATCCCGGCGTTGTTGACGAGGATGTGCAGCGGCCCGTCCCAGTCGGTCACGAACGCGGCGACCGACGCCGGGTCGGCCAGGTCCAGGGACGCCACGACGATCCGGTCGTTGCCGGTCGTGGCGGTGATGTCGGCGGCGGCCTCCCGGCCCGCGTCCGGTCGGCGTACGGCCAGGGTCACCTCGGCGCCGACCTGGGCGAGGGCCCGCGCGGTCTCGACGCCGATGCCGGAGGCGCCGCCGGTGACGACGGCGCGGCGGCCGGCGAGGTCGACGCCGCGCACCACCTCGAGCGCGGTGGTGTCGCGGGAGAACGGTGTGGTCACCCTGGCGCTGGTCATGATCCATCCTTTTCGGCGGCGGGCGTTCGCGGTCCGGCCGCGACGCCGTCGACGGCTGCCGACACGGCCGTACGGGCGCTTTCCCCGGGTGGCCCCCGGGTAACACGGGAATCCGCCGCCGGAGCCACGGGGGCGACGTATCACCTGCTCAACCCGCTGATCGTCGGACCGCTCCCCCGTGGCCGGTTTGATCCGATTCCGGCCCGGCGCGGGCGGGCGCGCTGGCAGACTCGTCCGGTGGGTGGTCACCGGTGGCGCGGACGGCTCGGGCCAGCCGTCTCGGTCGCGCCGGGCGCCCGGGTCGACAAGTTCGAGATCTTCTTCGACCTGGTCTTCGTCTTCTCGTTCTTCATCATCACCCGGGCCACCGCCATGGACATCAGTGGCCGCAGTCTGCTGCACGGCATGCTCGTGCTCGCCGTGCTCTGGTGGTGCTGGGTGATCCACAGCGTGGTCGCCACCCGGGTCCGGCTCGGCGAGGGCTTCGTACCGGTGCTCATGGTCGTCGGGATGGCCGCCCTGTTCTGCTTCGCGCTCTCCCTGCCGCAGGCGTTCGGCGACCCCCGGCAGACCGCCGCCGGGCCGATGGTGGTGGCGATCAGCTACCTGGTGATCCGGGCCGTGCACCTGCTGCTGTACTGGCACATCGCCAAGGAGAAGCCGGGCGAGCGGCGGCTGTTGCTGAGGTACTCGCCGGAGGTGATCGTCAGCACCCTGCTGCTGCTCGGCGCCGCGTTGATCCCGCCCTACGTCGACCACCAGGGCTCGGCGACGATGCTCCGCGACGCGCTCTGGATCGCCGTGGTGGTGATGCAGTACGGCAGCGGCCTGGTGGCCGGCGCCTGGGGCTGGACGGTGGCCTCCGCCGAACACTGGACCGAGCGGTACGACCTCATCCTGATCATCGCGCTCGGTGAGTCGATCATCTCGGTCGGCGTGGGCGGCAACCTGCTCGGCCAGCCCGTCACCTGGGGGGCCGTCGCCGCGGCGGTGTGCGGCGTCGTCTTCACCGCGGCGCTCTGGTGGGCGCACTTCGACGTGATCGGCCCGGCCGCGCGGATCGCCCAGCACGCGGCGCTGGGCCGGCCGCGGGTGGCCATGGCCCGGGACGCGTACGCCTACCTCTACCTCGTCATGATCGCGGGGATCATCATCTTCGCCCTCGGCGCCGAGGAGCTCGTCCGGCACATCAGCGATCCGCACGTCGGCCCCGACGAGCCGGCCCACGGCCCCGGGGTGCCGCTGCTGTTCGGCGGGGTGATCTGTTACATCGCGGGCGGGATGCTCTTCCAGGCGCGCACCCTGCACACGCTCTCCTGGACCCGGGTGGGCATGGTGGTGGTGCTCGCCGTGTGCATCCCGTTCGCCGACGACCTGCCGGCCCTCGCGGCGCTCGCGCTGCTGACCGTGATCTGCATCGGCCTGGTGGCCGTGGAGGTGGTGGTCCTGGCCAGCTCGCGGATGGCCCTGCGCGAGGCCGTCTTCAAGGAGAAGACGAGTCACGAGGAGCACGAGGTCGCGTTCCGCGCCATGTGGCACGAGCCATGGGAGAAGCCCGAGGAGAAGTGACCGCCGAGATGCCGGGTGGGTCTGCCGGTAGCAGAATCGGCCCGTCGCGGCTGGCCGCGGGCCGGTGCGGCCGGCAGGCTGTAGGTCATGGTCACCTTCTCGCTCCAGGCCAGCCCGTCCGACGCCGCCGGCTGGGTCGCGCTGGCCCGGCGCGCCGAGGCCGCCGGCTACGACGCCCTGCTCGCCGCCGACCACCCGGGCGCGGTGCCGACCCCGTTCGTCGCCCTGGCCGCCGCCGCGGCGGCGACCACCACCATCGGCCTCGGCTCGTACGTCGCGAACGCCGGCATCCGGGAGCCGATGCTGCTGGCGGCCGACGTGGCGACCCTGGACCTGGTCTCGGGCGGGCGGGCCCGGCTCGGCATCGGGGCCGGGCACACCCCCGCCGAGTGGCAGGCCGTCGGGCGGGAGCGGCCGGACGTGGCGGGCCGGGTCCGGCGCGCGGTGGCGGTGGCCGAGGCGGTCCGGGCGCTGCTCGACGGCGAGGAGGTCACCGTCGACACCCCCGACCTCGTCGTCCGGGCGGCCCGGCTGGACAGGCCCCGCCCGGTGCAGCGACGGATCCCGCTCACCGTCGGCACCGCCAACTCGCGGCTGCTGCGCTGGGCCGGCGCACACGCCGATGTCGTGGGCCTGGCCGGCCTGGGCCGTACGCTGCCCGACGGCTACCAGCACGACGTGCGCTGGCGGCAGGCCGACATCGAGGCGCAGCTCGCCCAGGTCGCGGCCGGCGCCGACGGTCGCGCGGAGCCGCCGGAGCTGGAGGCGCTCGTGCAGCGCGTGGTCGTGACCGACGACGCGGAGGCCGCCGCCGCGGAGACCGCCGCAGAGGTCGGCCTGAGCGTCGAGGAGCTGCTCGCCACCCCGTTCGTGCTGATCGGCAGCGCGGACGAGATCGTGACGGCCATCGCCGGGCACCGGCGCCGCTGGGGCGTCACCCGCTATGTCGTACGGGCCGACGCGCTCGACGCCCTCGCACCGGTGCTGCCCCGGGTCGCCACGCCGCGGTGACGTCCGAGCCGCCCGGCCGAGTCGGGTAACCCCCCACCTCGACCGGCGAAGCGGGTGTGGAGCCTCAGCCCTCGGCGCGCTCCGCCACGAACACCCCGACGCCGTGCACGCCTTCGACCAGCCCCTGCGTCTGAAGGACGAGGATCGCCTGACGCACGACGGTCTGCGACACGCCGTGCTCCTCCTTGAGTTGGGCGGTCGACGGCAACTTGTCTCCGGGCGCCCACTCCCCTGACTCGATCCGCGCGCGGATGTGGTCGGCGAGCAGCGCCCACTTCGGCTTGGCGGGCATGCACACTCCCAGGTCTGCGCCGCCATTCGACCATGAACAACTAGTCAGGACAAGTAGGGCCAAGCCGCTCCTTGCTTTGTACAACATGGTGTGTAAAGCTTTCGATGACCGGTTCCCAGGTCTGCAAACCGTGGGCTGGTCACCCCCGAGAGCGCGCCCGGCCGGCGTATCCCCCGGTCGTCGGCCGGGTGCGCCCACACGCCCACGGCTGTCCCCCACCGGCGCGGACGGCACGGCGGGCAGGAGCAGATGGAGGCGCCCATGTGGCCGATCCGGCGGCGCGACCTGCCGCGCGTACCCCTGGCTCCCCGCCACCGACCCACCTGGCGCGGCCTGCGGCGCTGGTGCTCGTGCGGGCTGCGCTGGGCCACGTGCCCGGACCGGCACGGGCGCGGGCGGGCGTGGCGCGGCGACGGCGGCCCGTGGTGAGCGCGGCCCGCGCCGACGGCCCCGGCGCGCCGCACCTGCCGCTCCGACCACTGTGGCTGTGCCGCGGCTGCGCCGCCGCGTGGCCGTGCGCGCCCGCCAAGCTCCGCCTGGCCCGCGAGTACGCCGGCAGCCGGGTGGCGCTCTGCCTCTACCTCAGCAGCCTGCTGCACGACGCGGCCACCGACCTGCACCTGCTCGACCCGCACGGCGCTCCCGGCGCGCGGCAGCTCTTCGACCGCTTCGTCGGGTGGGCCCTGGCCCGATCGTCGCCGGCCGGCTCACCCGCGGATCAGGCGGAGTCGGCAAGCCCCTCGTAGTAGCGGATCTTCTCCCGGAGGTGGTCGTACCGGCTGCGGAGCAGGCGCATCTGCTCCTCCACCCGCACCGCGTGCTCCTCCAGCAGCGCCTTGCGTTCGGCGGCGGTGTGTTCACCCTCGCGGGCCAGCTCGGCGTAGCGGCACATCTGCGCGATCGGCATCCCGGTGTCGCGCAGGCAGCGGAACAGCTCCAACCAGCTCAGGTCGTCGTCGGTGAAGACCCGCCGCCCGCCGGAGGTGCGGCCCACGCCGCTGAGCAGGCCGATCTTCTCGTAGTAGCGGAGGGTGTCGAGGCTGAAGCCGCTGCGGCGGGCGGCCTCCGAGGGCGCGTACATGCCGGAATCGTAGGACTTGACCTGGAGCGCGCTCCAGGTTGAAGGCTGTGTGCCATGACGATGACACGGAGACTGGGCCGCAGCGGCATCGAGGTCAGCGCGATCGGCATGGGCTGCTGGGCCATCGGCGGGCCACTGTGGGGAGACGGCGGGCAGCCGTTCGGGTGGGGCGAGGTCGACGACGACGAGTCCGTCCGCACCATCCACGCGGCGCTCGACGCGGGCGTGACCCTGTTCGACACGGCCAGCAACTACGGCGCCGGGCACAGCGAACGCGTCCTCGGCCGGGCGCTCGCCGGCCGCCGCGACCGGGCGGTGATCGCCACCAAGTTCGGCAACCGCGCCGAGGAGGCCACCCGCCGGTGGACCGGCACCGACGCGAGCCCCGCCTACGCCGTGCAGAGCCTGGAGGAGTCGCTGCGCCGGCTCGGCACCGACCACGTCGACCTCTACCAGCTGCACATCAACGACCTGCCGGCTCCCGTCGCGCTCGACCTCGTCGACACGCTGGAGGGCCTCGTCACGCAGGGCAAGATCCGGGCGTACGGCTGGAGCACCGACCACCCGGACTCCGCCGAGGCGTTCGCGAAGGCCGGTACGCACTGCGCCGCCATCCAGCACGACCAGTCGGTGCTGCTCGACAACGCCGCGATGCTCGCGGTCTGCGACGCGCACGACCTGGCCAGCCTCAACCGCGGGCCGCTGGCGATGGGCCTGCTCACCGGCTCGCAGCGCGCGGTCGGCCGCGACGACGTACGCGGGGTCGCGCCCGACTGGCTGCACTGGTTCACCGACGGGCGGCCGACGCCGGAGTGGGCGGCCCGCGTCGAGCAGATCCGCGCCGCGCTCACCGCCGACGGCCGTACGCTCGCCCAGGGCGCGCTGGGATGGCTGCTCGCCCGCAGCCCGCGGACGGTGCCGATCCCCGGCGCCCGCACGGTGCCACAGGCACGGGAGAACTTCGCGACCCTCACGCTCGGGCCGCTCCCCGCCGACGCGTTCGCCGAGATCGAGCGGCTCCTGGCCGACCTGCGCCCCGACCCGGTGGCGTGACCGACCGACGTGCCGGCCGAACGTGTGGGGCCCGCCGCCCGTACCGGAAGATATGAGCATGCGGATCCTCATGGCCGGCGCGTCCGGCTTCCTCGGCGCCCGGCTCGTCGACCGGTTCGTCGCCGACGGGCACCAGGTCACCCGGCTGGTCCGCCGCCCGGCGCGCACCCCGGACGAGCGGCAGTGGAACCCGTCCGCCGCGCAGCTCGACCCGGCGGTGGTGGCCGACGCCGACGCGGTGGTCAACCTGGCCGGCGCGGGCGTGGGCGACCGGCGGTGGACCGCCGAGTACCGGCGTGTGCTCCGGTCCAGCCGGGTGGACACCACCACGACGCTGGCCATCACGATCGCCGGCCTGGCCGCCGAGGACCGGCCGAAGGTGCTGCTCAACTCCTCGGCCGTCGGCTGGTACGGCGACACGGGCGACCGTGCCGTGGCGGAGGACGCGCCGGCCGGCGAGGGCTTCCTGTCCGACGTGTGCCGGGTGTGGGAGGCGGCCACCCGACCGGCCGAGGACGCCGACGTGCGGGTGGTCCGCCTGCGTACCGGCCTGCCGCTGCACCGCGACGGCGGGATGTTGAAGCCGCAGCTGCTGCCGATGCGGCTGGGCATCTCCGGCAAGCTCGGCGGCGGCCGGCAGTGGTGGCCGTGGATCTCGATGGCGGACTTCCTCGACGCCACGGCGTTCCTGCTGAGCCGCGACGACGTCGCGGGCCCGGTCAACGTGGTCGGCCCGGCCCCGGTCACCAACGCCGAGTTCACCCGGGAGCTGGCCCGGCAGCTGCACCGGCCGGCGTTCATGCCGATCCCGGCCGTGGCGTTGAAGATCGCGCTCGGCGGCTTCTCGGTGGAGGTCCTGTCCAGCTCACGGGTGCTCCCCGGCGTCCTGACCCGGGCCGGCTTCCGCTACCGCCACCCCGACCTCCGCACCGCCCTCCACGCCGCCCTGACCGCCTGACCCCCGCCCCCCTCTCGCACGGTGATCAAGAGGCTCGCGTCATGCCGGAGCGGAACCCGACGCGAACCTCTTGGTCACCCGAGCGTGGGCCGGAGGGCGGGGGTCGGGGGTCGGGGTCAGCAGCCGACGACCCAGTGGTTGGGGGCGGTCTGCTTGAGGCTGCTCGTGTAGAAGGTGTTGTAGAGGCCCATCCGCTGGTTGGAGCCGTTGGCGTAGGCGTACCCGCCGGACTGGTAGGCGCGGCCGGCCGCCACGTGCGCGTAGTTGCTCGCCGTCACGCAGATCGGCGTCGGGTCGGGCGTCGGGTCGGGGTCGGGCGTCGGCTCGCCGCCGCCGCCGTTCAGGCCGAAGAAGACCGCGTCCCGGTACGCCGAGCAGATGGTGTCCAGGAAGTACGCCCCGGCGGTGCCGCACTGCTCGGCGCCGCTGCCCGGGTCGACCGGCGTGCCGTGACCCATGCCGGAGACCCGGTAGACGCGGACGACGTCGTTGCCGTACACCTCCAGGCTGGTGCCGCCGGGCAGGGAGCTGGTGCTGGTGGGGGTCTGCGAGACCCCGCGCACGTTCGTCCACTGGTCCCGCGCCTCCGTGGCGTTGAGCGGGGCGACGGTGGTGTCCGAGGTGCCGTGCCAGACGGCCACCCGCGGGCGGGGCCCGGTGTAGCCGGGGTACGCGTTGCGCACCAGGTCGCCCCAGGCCGCCGGGCTCTTGTCGGAGCCGGGGTTCATGCAGCTGAACGCGTTGACCATGCTGGTGGCGCAGCGGTAGGGGATGCCCGCGACGATGGAGCCGGCGGCGAACACGTCGGGGTAGGTGGCGAGCATGACGGCGCTCATCGCGGCCCCGGCCGAGAGGCCGCTCACGAAGACGCGGCTGCCGTCGACGCCGAAGTTGGCCTTGGCGTGGTCCACCATCTGCTTGATCGACAGCGCCTCGCCCTGACCCCGGGCGGTGTCGCCGGTCTCGAACCAGTTGAAGCAGCTGGTGGCGTTGTTGGCGGACTTCTGCTCCGCGACGATCAGCGCGAACCGCCACTGGTCGGCGTACTTGCGCCAGCCCGAGTTGGTGAAGTAGGCGGACGCGTTCTGGGTGCAGCCGTGCAGCAGCACGACGGCCGGGGCGTTGGCCGGGAGGTTGTCCGGCCGGTAGGCGTACATGGTGAGGTTGCCGGGGTTCGAGCCGAAGCTGCTGACCTGGGTCAGGGTCGCCGCCTGGGCGGGCGCGGCGAGGGTGACCGCACCCGCGGCGGCGAGGACGAGCCCGGCGGCCACACTGGCCAGCCGGGTGAGGAGGGACGAGGAGCGGCGCACGGCGGCCTCCGAGGGGCGAATGTGAACTGGGTCACCTTCGAATTGCCGCGACGTTACGACGCGATGACAGACCTGTGACATGTCGCCCGCTCACACATTCACGGTCGCCGTTGTGTTCCCCGAGCGCGGGCCGGGTGGCGCGCCCGGATCGGCCCACCCGCTCCCGCCGAGGGCCGCGACGACCGGGCGGGGCACGCCGCAACCCGGTCGCCGACCACAAGGCGACAAGAACCTCCCCTCCTCGCATGTATGACCGGCACGTCCAGATCCGATTGGTAACGTCCGCTGCGTGCCGACCTCCCCGTCCCTGGCCACCGGGCCCGCACCCGCCTCACCGCCCCGCGCCGTCCGGGGGCGCCGCGCCGACCTGATCGTGGTGCTGGTCGCGCTCGCGCTCGCGGTCTGGGTGACCAGCGGCCTCTGGCGGGACCCGAACGTCCGGACGATCACGGTCAACTCCAGCGACCAGGCGCTCTTCGAGTGGCTGCTGGCGTTCGGCGGGCACGCGCTGACCCACGGGCAGGACCCGTTCTTCACCCACCTCATCAACGTCCCGGACGGGGTGAACCTCGCGGTCAACACCTCGATCACGGTGTACGCGGTGATCTTCGCGCCACTGACGTACCTGGTCGGACCACCCGTGACGTTCCTGGTGATCCTCACCCTCAACCTCGCCGCCACCGCGGTCGCCTGGTACCTGCTCCTCTCCCGGCAAATGGTCCGCAGCCGGCTCGCCGCCGCCGTCGGGGGCCTCTTCGTGGCGTACTCCCCCGGCATGGTCTCGCACGCCAACGCCCACCTGAACTGGACGGCCGGTTGGCTGGTGCCGCTGCTCATCTGGCGCCTGTTCGCGCTGCGCCGACCCGGGCACTGGCTGCGCGACGGCGTCATCTTCGGCGTGCTCGTGGCCGTCGCGTTCTCCATCGCCGCCGAAGGGCTCTTCTTCACCGCCCTCGCGCTCGGCGTCTTCGTCGTCGTCTGGGCGTCGCACCCGGCCCGGCGGGCCGAGGCGCGGGCCGCCCTGCCGAACTTCCTCCGCGGGCTCGCCGTGACCACGGTCGTGGCCGGGGCGTTGCTCGCGTACCCGCTGTGGCTGCACTTCGCCGGCCCGCAGCGGTTCCACGGCACCGGATTCGATCCCGTGATCCACTCGGAGGACATCGCGGCGTTCGGGGCGTACCCGCGCCGCTCCCTCGCCGGCGAGGCCGGGCTCGGCACCTCGCTGGCACCCAACCCGACCGAGGAGAACTCGTTCTTCGGGGTGCCGCTGCTGCTGCTCACCGTGGCCTGCTTCGTGGCGCTGTGGCGACGCGCCGACCCGGCCCGCCGCGCCACGCTCTGGGCGCTCGGCGCCGTCGCGATCGTCTTCACCGTCCTCTCGTGGGGGCCGGAGGCGAAGGTCGACGGCGACCGCACCGACGTGCCCATGCCCTTCGACCTGCTCGGGCACCTGCCGGTGGTGAACGCGGCGCTGCCCGCGCGGCTCGCGCTCGTGGTCGCGCCGGTGCTCGGGCTGCTGCTGGCGTACACCGTGGACCGGCTCCGGGCGACGCCGGCCCGGCACCGCTCCGTCGACGCCGCCTGGACGCTCGGCTTCGTGGTGGCGCTGCTGCCGCTGGTGCCCACGCCGCTGCTCACCGACGAGCGGGAACCGATTCCGCGGTTCATCACCGCCGGCACCTGGCGGGAGTACGTGTCGCCCGGCGGCGTGCTCACCCCGGTGCCGGTGGCCGTCGACATCTACCCGGACGGGCAGCGCTGGCAGGCGTACGCTCTGGCCCACCGGCAGGGTGAGTTCCGCATCCCGGCGGGCTTCTTCCTCGGCCCCGGCGGACCGGACGGCCGGGGCCGGATCGGGCCCGTGCCGCGCCCGTTCAGCGCGCTGATGGACCAGGCGGCCCGGACCGGCCTCGTGCCGATCGTCACCGACGGGACGCTGCGGGAGGTGCGGGCCGACCTGGCGTACTGGCGGGTCGAGGCCGTGGTGCTCCCCGACCAGGTGCACGGGGCGAAGTTCGAGGTCGACGAGGAGGCGGTGCGGCGCACGGCCACCGCCCTGCTCGGCCCGCCGCAGCGGGTCGACGACGTGTGGCTGTGGCGGATCCCGCCGGCGTGAGCCCGTGTGCGGCGTGACCGCGCGGGTGCCCCGGCCGGGCCCACCCGGACGACCGCTCACGCGGGCCCCCGGTGAGGCGGCTCACGAGCGCCGTACGGCCGCCGCGGGACTACGCTGAACGGCGTGAGCACGATGACCTCCGGCCTCACGGCCGTCCGCGCCGGTCTCCTCGACTACCAGGCCGCCTGGGACGAGCAGCGCCGGCTGCACGAAGCGGTGGTGACCGGCGAGCAGGGCGACACGGTCCTGCTGCTGGAGCACCCGAGCGTCTACACGGCGGGCAAGCGCACCGAGCCGTGGGACCGGCCGATGGACGGCACGCCGGTCATCGACGTGGACCGGGGCGGCAAGATCACCTGGCACGGTCCGGGCCAGCTCGTCGGCTACCCGATCGTGCGGCTGCCCGACCCGGTGGACGTCGTGGCATACGTGCGGCGCACCGAGCAGATGCTGATCGACGTCTGCGCCGAGTTCGGGCTGGCCGCGGGCCGGGTCGAGGGGCGCAGCGGCGTCTGGGTGCCGGAGGACGACCGGGGGCCGGCCCGCAAGGTCGCCGCCATCGGCATCCGGGTCGCCCGGGGGGTGACCCTGCACGGCTTCTCGATCAACTGCGACTGCGACCTGGCCTTCTTCGACCGGATCGTGCCGTGCGGCATCCGCGACGCGGGGGTCACCTCGCTGACCGCCGAGCTGGGCCGGCCCGTCACCGTCGCCGACGTGCTGCCGGTGGTGGAGCGCCACCTGAAGACCATCGTCGCGGCCGAGTCCTGACCCGGATGCGGATCGACCTCGTCACCCTCGTCGTCGCCGAGTACGACCCGGCGATCGCCTTCTTCACCGAGATCCTCGGCTTCGAGCTGGTCGAGGACTACCCGTCGCTCACCAACGACGGCCGGCCGAAGCGCTGGGTCGTGGTCCGCCCGCCCGGCGGCGGCACCGGCCTGCTGCTCGCCCGCGCCGACGGGGAGCGGCAGGAGGCCGCCGTCGGCGGTCAGACCGGCGGCCGGGTCGGCTTCTTCCTCCACGTCGACGACTTCGACGCCACCTACCGCCGGATGGTCGACGCCGGCGTCGAGATCGTCCGGCCGCCCCGCACCGAGCCGTACGGCCGGGTCGCCGTCTTCCACGACCTGGCCGGCAACAGCTGGGACCTCCTCGGCCCCGCCTGACCCGGCCCCTCCCCCGGCCCGCCGGGCCGCCTCGTGGTGAGAAGGCGGCCCGGAACAGGGGTCAGGGGGTCAGGCGGTGCAGGTCGCGGGGGAAGGCGGTCACCTCCCGGACGTTGGCGGCCCCGGTGAGGCGGGCGACGAAGCGTTCCAGGCCGATCGCGAAGCCCCCGTGCGGCGGCATCCCGTGCCGGAACGCGTCGAGGTAACCGGCGTACGGCTCGACCGGCTCGCCCCGCTGCGCCAGCGCCGCGAGGTAGTCGGCGTGCCGGTGCAGCCGCTGCCCGCCGGTGACCAGCTCCAGCCCCCGGAAGAGCAGGTCGAAACCGTTGCTGTGGCCCGGCCGGGCCGGGTCCGGGTGGGTGTAGAAGGGCCGCTTGGCCATCGGGTAGCCGGTGACGAAGAGGAAGTCCGACGCGTGCTCGCGCCGCGCCCACTCCCCCAGCGCCCGCTCGTGCGCCGGCGCCAGGTCGGGTTCGTCCGCCGGGGCGCCCGCGATCTTCAGCGCCTCGGTGAAGTGCACGGCCGGGATCTGCGCCGGCACGGCCGGCAGCGTGATCCCCAGCGTCTCCACCGCACCCGCGGCCCGCTCCGCGACGCCGCCCACCATCCCGGCCAGCACGTCGCGCAGCACCCGCATGACGTCCCGGTGATCGGCGATGAAGCCCAGCTCGACGTCGAGCGAGGTGTACTGCGCCAGGTGGCGCACGGTGTCGTGCGGCTCGGCCCGGAACACCGGCCCCACCTCGTACACCCTCTCGAAGACACCCACCATGAGCTGCTTGTAGAACTGCGGCGACTGGGCCAGGTAGGCGGGCCGGCCGAACCAGTCCAGCGCGAACACGTTCGCACCGGACTCGGTGGACGAACTCACCACCTTCGGCGTGTGCACCTCGACGAAGTCCCGCGCGTCCAGCGTCGGTGCGGAAACCGGCCACGGCCGCCGCCGAGACACGCAGCGCCGCCGAGCGCACCGGGTGCCGCAGCGAGGTGGGCGCGTGGTCGAGCTGGGTGGGCAGGTTCGCCGTGAGCGCCGGCCGGTAGAGGTCGAACGGCGGCGGGACCGCGGGCGGGCCGAGCGGACGTACCACCGGGGCGGTCAGCTCGACCCCGGCGGGCGCGACGGCGTTCGCGACCACCGTGGCGGTGACCTCGACGACGGTCTCCTCGGGCAGCGCCTCGACCTCGGCGCGGACGGCCGGGTCGGCCACCACCACCTGCGCCAGGCCGGCGGCGTCCCGGACGATCAGGAAGGCCACCGACTTGAGCAGCCGGCGGCGGTGCACCCAGCCGGCGATCCGGACGGTCTCGCCGACGTGGGCGGGGAGCTGGGCGGAGAGGATGCGTTGCACGTCGTACCTCCTCGTCAATCGCAACGCGATCCCGGGAGGTGCGGGCGAGCGGGTCCTCGCGGTGCCACCACACCTTCGCCCCCGCCTCGGCGGGGGCCTCTCTCGTCGCCCGTGACGTGGGCCAGCCGGCGGGCTCTACTGGGCGCGCCCGCCGCTGCCGCGACGGTCGACGCCGTTCTTCCCGCTGCTCGGGAGGGTCTTCGCGGGCCCGGCGCCAGACCGCCTCTCAGCAACCGGCGGCTCTCTGCACTGGCGGGTCGGGCCGCTACTCGGCTCCGTCGTCGCAGTTGCCGGGGAGCCTAGCACCGGGAACCGGCGAATGTGACGGCGTTTCTCCTCCGGCCGGTGTCCGTCGTCACAAGCCCGGGGACGTGACGCCGGTCGCCCAAGCTACATCGACAGGCACCGTCGGGCGTACGCTCGGTTTCGTGACGATCGAGCACTCCGCGCCGACGACCGGCCAGGCCGCGCGAACCGCGACGCCCGCCCCCGAGGGGCGGCGCCTGCTGCGGATCGAGGCCCGCAACGCCGAGACGCCGATCGAGCGCAAGCCACCGTGGATCAAGGTCACGGCCAAGATGGGGCCGGAGTACACCCAGCTGCGCGGGCTCGTCTCGCGCGAGGGGCTGCACACCGTCTGCCAGGAGGCCGGCTGTCCCAACATCTACGAATGCTGGGAGGACCGCGAGGCCACCTTCCTCATCGGCGGCGACCAGTGCACCCGCCGCTGCGACTTCTGCCAGATCGACACGGGCAAGCCGGCCGAGTTCGACGCGGACGAGCCGCGCCGGGTCGCCGAGTCCGTGGTCTCGATGGGCCTGCGCTACGCCACCGTCACCGGCGTGGCCCGTGACGACCTGCCCGACGGCGGCGCCTGGCTCTACGCCGAGACCGTCCGGCAGATCCACGCGCTCCAGCCCGGCTGCGGTGTCGAGCTGCTGATCCCCGACTTCAACGCGGTGCCCGAGCAGCTCGCCGAGGTCTTCGGAGCCCGGCCCGAGGTGCTGGCACACAACGTCGAGACCGTGCCGCGGATCTTCAAGCGGATCCGGCCGGGCTTCCGCTACGAGCGGTCGCTGGACGTCATCCGGCAGGCCCGCGCCGCCGGCCTGGTCACCAAGAGCAACCTCATCCTGGGGATGGGCGAGGAGCGGGCCGAGATCTCGCAGGCGCTGCGGGACCTGCACGAGGCCGGCTGCGAGCTGATCACCATCACGCAGTACCTGCGCCCCAGCGCCCGCCACCACCCCGTGGAGCGGTGGGTCAAGCCGGAGGAGTTCGTCGAGCTGCGCGAGGAGGCCGAGCAGATCGGCTTCGCCGGGGTGATGAGCGGGCCGCTGGTGCGCTCCTCGTACCGGGCGGGCCGGCTCTACCGGCAGGCCCTCGAGGCCCGCGACGCGCACGTGGTCGCCAGCGCCGGCTGATCCGCCCCGCTGCCCGGTTCACCGGCCGTCAGGTGCCATGATCAGGCCATGACGGCCGGTGTACGCCAGGAGCCCCGCGACACGCGGGGCACGCTGCCGGGCTCCCGGTGGGCTCGACCGGCCGTCGGACTCACCGTGCTGGCGCTGCTGGCCGGGGTCGGCTACCGGCTCGCCCTGCTGGCCTGGGACGCCCCGCCCACGAACAGCGACGAGGCCACCATGGGTCTGGCCGCGCTGCACATCGCGCGCGGGCAGGAGTTCCCCGTGTGGTTCTACGGCCAGGGGTACATGGGGGCGCTGGAGGCGTACCTCGCGGCGCCGGTGCTCGCGCTGACCGGGCCGTCGGTGTTCGGGTTGCGCCTCACCACGCTGGCGCTCTACGCGCTCTTCGTGCTGCTCGCGTGGCGGCTCACCCTGCGCCTCACCGGTGACCGGTGGTTCGCGCTCCTCGTCGTGGCGCTGCTCGCGCTCGGCTCGGACCGGATCGTCAAGAACCAGCTGATCGCCGGTGGCGGCTATCCCGAGATGAACCCGGCCGGGGCGGCGCTCGCCCTGCTCGCGTTCCACCTAGCCGCCGACCGTCCCGGCCGGCGGCTGCCCCGCTGGGCCGCCTGGGGTTTCGTCGCCGGGCTCATGATCTGGGTGGATCCGCTGGTGCTGCCGTACGTCGTCGCCACCGGGGCGGTGCTGGTCGCCTTCCGGTGGCGGGAGCTGCGCGGGTGGGCGGGCGGGCTGCTCGCCGTCGCCGCCGTGGCCGGCGCCGCACCGCTGCTCGGGCACAGCCTGCTCGCCGGCCGCAACCCGCTCGCCGCCGTGCTCGCCGCCGGGGGCGGCGACGTGCCGGCCGGCTGGGCGGAGCGCCTGCACGGCGGGCTGCTGCTCGGGCCCCCGCTGGGCATGGGCTTCTGCTCGCCGGGTCACTGCGCGACCTGGCAGCTCTGGTGGGCGTACGCCCTGCCGGTGCTGCTCGTCGTGGGTGCCGCCAGCGCCTGGCGTACGCTGCGCGCCCCCGCCGGCTCGGCCGCCGACCAGGAGGGGCGGGTCCGGGCCGCGGTGCGGCTCGCGCTCGTCGGGGCCGGGGCCGCGACCCTCGCCGCCTACGTGCTGAGCAGCTCGTCGGGGCGCACCCCGGTGGAGAGTTCCCGCTACCTGTCCTGCCTGCTCATCTCGCTGCCCGCGCTGCTCTGGCCGCTGTGGCGGGCCGCCCGGAACCTGCCGCGGCGACCGGCGCGGGAAGCGGTCGGTGGGCGGCCGGCGGAGCCGGCCCGGCGCACGGTCGGCCTCCTCGCGGCCGCCGTCCTCACCGCGACCTTCGCCAGCAGCGCCTACGCGACGTACCGGGCGGCCGGCACGGCTCCCGCCGCCCGCGCCGCCGAGGCCCGGCACGCCGAGCTGATCACCACGCTGCGTGGCCTGGGCGTCCGGCACGTCTACGGCGGCTACTGGACCTGCAACCGGCTCACCTTCACCAGCGGCGAGGACGTGGTCTGCGCGGTGGTCGACGACCGGCTTCGCCCCGGCTTCGACCGCTACGCCCCGTACCGCCGGGCGGTGGCCGCGTCGGCGGCCCCCGCCTGGGTCGCGCCGACCGGCTCCCCGCTGGCGGCCCGGCTGGACGAGCGGATGAGCGCCGCTGCGGGCAGCCTCGACCTGGTCACGATCGACGGCTACCGCATCTACCTGCCCCGCGCCTGAGCCCGACCCGGCCTGCCCGCGGGGAGAGCGGCTGGCCGGCGGCCCGTCAGCGCGGGTCGGCGAGCAGGTTGAGCCGGTGAGCCAGCGCGGCGGCCTCGACACGGTTCGTGACGTCCAGCTTCGCGATGATCCGGGAGACGTGCACGCTGGCCGTCTTCGGTGAGATGAAGAGCCGCTGGGCGATGCGGCTGTTGCTGTGCCCCTCGGCCACCAGCCGGAGCACCTCCCGTTCCCGCTCGGTGAGCCGGTCCGCGCCCGGCCGCCCGTGGGTCGCGCCGCGGAGGCCGACCCGGCGGGCCAGCGTGGCGGCCTGTTCGGCGAGCGGTGTCGCGCCGAGCCGCCCGGCGATCGCGGCCGCCTCCTGGACGGCCTCGGCCACCTCGTCCCGCTCCCCCGCCGACGCCGCCGCCTCGGCCAGCGACAGCAGCGCCCGCGCGAGCGGATAGGGCTGCCCCCCGATCCGCCACTGCGCGACGGCGGCCCGCCACTCGGCCAGCGGCTCGGCACCGGGCGCGACGGTCGCGCGTACCACGGCGGCGTGCGCCCGCTCCGCCGGGAACCGTACCGGCAGCGTCGCCGCCAGCGCCCCGACGCGAGCCGCGAGCCCGTCGTCGTCGAACCGGCGGGCGGCCCGGGCGAGGACGGTGAGCAGCGGCCAGCCGTACCGGGGGAAGGCGGCGACCGCGTCGTCGGCCAGGGCGGCCTCCGCCGCGCGTCGCGCCTCCGCGGCGTCGTCGGCCGCGAGCGCCGCCTCCAGCCGCAGCTCCTGCAGCGGCAACCGGTGGTGCGGGTGCAGGTAGGGCCGGGTCAGGAAGCTCAGTGCGCGGCCGACCGTCTCGTCCGCGGCGGGGTCCCGCCGGGCGAGCCGCAGCCCCGCCCGGAGCTGGAGCCAGTGCAGCCCCGTGACCCCGGGCGGGTCGATCCGCACCGCCTCCGCGCAGGCCTGCTCGGCCTCCGACCACCGGCCCAGGGCGAGCAGCGCCTCGGCGCGGTTCGACAGCAGGTACGCCCCCGTGGAGCGGCTGATGCCGACCCGGCGCGCGTCGGTCACGCCGTCGGCGGCGGCCTGCGCCGACTCCTCGTACCGGCCCAGCTCGAAGAGCACGTCGGACAGGTAGACCAGCGTGCCGACCAGCGCCGGCACGTTGCCGGTGGCCCGGGCGGCCGCCTCGGCGCGGCGCAGGTCGCCCAGGCCGAGGTCCGGCGAGTCGTCACGGCGGCAGAGCACCACCAGGTGGATCGGCAGCAGTGTCGTGTCGACGCCGGCGGCCTCGGCCGCCGCGAGCACCTCCCTGGCCGTCCGGACGCCGTCCAGCGGATCGATCTTCACGAGCTGGGCGGCGACGTCGGCGACCAGGCGCAGCCGCTCCGGACCGTCCGGCACCCCCGCCGCCAGCCGGTACGCCTCCCGCAGGTCCGCGACCCCGTCGCTCTTGCCGAGCATCGCCATCATCGACGCGCGGCGGTGCAGCAGCCGGGCCGCGCGCAGCGGTTCGGCGGCGCTGTCGACCTCGGCCAGCGCGGCGCGGGCCAGGGTGAGCGCCCGGTGGTAGTCGCCGGCCGTGATCGCCGCGGCCAGCGTCTCCTCCAGCACGGCCAGGTGGTCCATGCCGAGCCGCTCTCTCGCGTCGGGCACCAGCTCCCACAGCTCCAGCACCCGTTCCAGCAGCCGGCTCTGCTCCGCGTACGCGTACCGCTCGGCCGCCGCGCAGGCCGCCGCGCGGGCGCTGACCAGGGCGCGGGGGTGGTCGTGCGCCGCGTACCAGTGGTGGGCGACCTCGGCCGGCGCGCGGCCGGCGGCGACCAGGTGCGGCTGGGCCTCGATGGCGGCGGCGAACCGGGCGTGCAGGCGCGCGTGCTCGCCGGGCAGCAGCTCGTCGTGCACGGCCTCCCGCACGAGCGCGTGCCGGAACTCGTAGTCGCCGTCGGGGTCGGCCACCACGAGCTGGGCCGCGACCGCCGCGCGCAGCGCGTCCTCCAGCTCCGGCTCGGGCAGGCCGGCCACCTCGGCGAGCAGCTGGTGGGCGAAGCGGGTGCCGCCGGCCGCGGCGATCCGCAGCACCCGCTGGGCCGGGTCGGGCAGCCGCTCGACCCGGGCGAGCAGCAGGTCGCGCAGGGTGTCCGGCAACGCCGCGCAGCCGATCGGGTCGCCGGCGGCGGCCAGCTCCTCGATGAAGAACGGGTTGCCCTGGGACCGGTCGTGCACGTCGTCGACGGCGCGACCGGCCGGCTCGACGCCGAGCAGGTCGGCCAGGATCGCCGCGGTGCCGTCCCGGTCGAGACGCCCCAGCTCGATCCGGTCGACACCCCGGGCGCGGTCCAGCTCGGCGAGGAAGGGACGCAGCGGGTGACCGCGTTGCAGCTCGTCGGTGCGGTACGTGCAGACCAGCAGCAGCCGGCCGGGACGGGCCGCCCGCACCAGGAAACCGATCAGGTCCCGGGTCGAGCGGTCGGCCCAGTGCAGGTCCTCGATCATCAGCACCAGCGGCCGCGCCTGCGCGAGCCGGTGGAACAGGTCGGCCACCAGGTCGAAGAGGTAGCCGCGCGGGGCGTCGGACAGCGGGGCCGCCAGCGGGGCGCCGACGACGGACGGCACCCGCGCGAGCTCCGGCAGGAGCCGGGCGAACTCCGCCTCGTACCCGGCGAACGCGTCGACGCCGTCGCGGCGCAGCACCTCGCGCAGGGCGGCGGCGAACGGGGCGAACGGCAGACCGGCCTCGCCGAGTTCCAGGCACTGGCCGATTAACAGCCGGGCCCCGGCCTCGGTGGCCGCCCGGCCGAACTCCTCCAGCAGCCGGGTCTTGCCCACCCCCGCCTCGCCACCGACGAGGACCGTGGTGGGGTCACCCGCGCCGGCCCGGCCCAGTGCGTCCCGGAGGGTCGCGAGCTCGGGCTGGCGACCGACGAGGACGGTGCTGGCGGCGCGTGCGGTCACGGCACCGAGCATGCCACGCGCCGCGCCGGTGCCGGCCCCACCGGTCGGCCGGTGCTCGGACGCCGGGCCGGGGGCGGGGCCCGGCCGGCGGTCCCGCGCCGCGCCACCATTGGCCGGAGCGGGCGCCGCCACCGGGACGGGCGTCGCCGCCGGGGCAGCGGGAACGGCGGTCACCAGCGGGCGTCGACGGTACGGCCGGCCCGGCGCCGGAGGCCCCGCCACCCGCGTACGCCTCGGCGCGGCAGCGACCGGGCGAACCGGTCGGCGGCCGCCTCGGCACGCAGTTCGGCGGCGTGGGTGCGGTGAAGGGAGAGGAGGAACTCTGCGTCGGTGCCGAACATGTCGGGCTCCTGTCGTGCGGTTCTGGCCATCTGCTGACGTCGACTCTCCGCGCGAAGGTGCCCCCGGGGCATGGGCACGGCGCCCGATCTTCGGCCGCCACCCCCTCCTTACCCGGCCCGCCCGGCCGGCCCGGGCGGCGTAAGGTACTCAGCCAGCCCGGCCCGCGGATCAACGGAACCGGCGGTGACCACTAGACTCTGCGACATGGCAAAGCCCCAGGAGAAGGTCTCGTTCGGCCAGCGGCTGAAGCAGATCGGGATGGTGTTCCAGTTCACCGCCAAGCAGGACCGGTGGTTCGCGCCGCTGGTCGCCGGCGCCGTGCTGATCCCGCTCGCGCTCACCGTGGTCGCGGTGATCCTCTGGGGCTGGATCTGGCTGCCGCTGGGCATCCTGTTCACGCTGCTCGCGGTGCTGATCGTGCTCAACCTGCGCTCCAACAAGGCGATGATGAACGCCGCCGAGGGGCAGCCGGGCGCGGCGGCCCAGATCATCGAGAGCATGCGCGGCGACTGGCGCGTCACGCCCGCCGTCAGCTCCACCACGCAGATGGACATGGTCCACCTGGTCATCGGCCGGCCGGGCGTGATCCTGCTGGCCGAGGGCAACCCGCAGCGGATCCGCGGCCTGCTCGGCCAGGAGAAGCGCCGGCTGGCCAAGGTGATCGGCACCGCGCCGCTGCACGACTACGTGATCGGCCAGGGCGAGGGCGAGCTGCCGGTCCGCAAGCTGCGGATGACGCTGATGCGGCTGCCCCGCGCCCTGAGCGGCAAGGACGTCAACGCGCTGGACAAGCGGCTCAAGGCGCTCAGCGCCCGTCCGCAGATGCCGAAGGGCGCGATCCCGAAGAACATGCGGCCGCCGCGCGGCGCGTTCCGGCAGACGCGGGGCCGCTGACCCGAGCCGTACGCCACGAAGAGCCGGGCCCGCGCGGGCCCGGCTCTTCGTCGCTGCGCCCGCCGCCTGACGGGTGGCGGTTCAGGCCGCGGTGATGACGGAGTTCGCGGCGCGGTCGTGCACGCCGCGGCGGTTCGCGTCCATGATCAGGGCAGGCACGACCAGGGCGAGGAGCAGGCCGCGCACGAGGCCCCGGAGCACTCCGATCCGGCCGCCGTCGCTCCAGGACAGGCAGCGGACGCGGGTGATGTACATGCCGGGGGTCTGGGCGAAGAGGCCGAGGAAGACGGCGTACAGGAGAACCAGCACGAGCACGGGGGCCCAGCCGTCGCGGACCGGGTCGGCGAAGATCCTCGACGCCAGGAGGCAGAGCACCCAGTCGATGACCAGGGCGCCGAACCGCCGGCCCAGGCTGGGCGGGGTGAAGGAGGGGTCGGAGGCGGGCGGCAGCGGGTGCTGGTCACGCGGGTTGGTCACAGCGGTCAAGGGTATCCAGGGGCACCGCGGCACCGGGACGCAGCACCGCTCTCTGGACGCGAATTCGGGCCAATGACCATATCCGTCACTAGAATGACCCAGACCGGCGCCGTGAGCAGCCGGGCCCAGCGCGGAAGACCAGCGTCGATGACGCTCCGCTAGGGACGTAACACGGCAGAAACACTCAAGACATGGCCGAGCAACCGCCCGGCCATAGCGTCGCCAGGAGCCTAGCCAACGAGTGGACGTGCCAGGAGGACGTGTGTTCGCCAACCCCGAGGAACTTCTGCGCTACCTCAAGAACGAGGACGTGAAGTTCGTCGACGTACGGTTCTGTGACCTGCCCGGCGTGATGCAGCACTTCAACCTGCCGGTCGAGTCCGTCGACGACGACATCTTCACCGAAGGCCTCGCGTTCGACGGCTCGTCGATCCGCGGCTTCCAGGCGATCCACGAGTCGGACATGCTCCTGCTCCCCGACGTCGCCACCGCCTTCATCGACCCGTTCCGCGCGCAGAAGACTCTCGCGCTGAACTTCTTCATCCACGACCCGTTCACGCGCGAGCCCTACACCCGCGACCCGCGCAACGTGGCGAAGAAGGCCGAGGCGTACCTGGAGGCCAGCGGTATCGCCGACACCGCGTACTTCGGCCCCGAGGCGGAGTTCTACATCTTCGACTCGATCCGCCACGAGACCTCCCCGCACCAGGCGTTCTACTACATCGACTCGATCGAGGGCGCGTGGAACACCGGCCGCGAGGAGGAGGGCGGCAACCGCGGTTACAAGACCGCGTACAAGGGTGGCTACTTCCCGGTGCCGCCGGTCGACCACTACGCCGACCTGCGTGACAAGATCGTGCGCCGGCTGGTCGACGCCGGTTTCAGCGTCGAGCGTTCGCACCACGAGGTGGGCACCGCCGGCCAGGCCGAGATCAACTACAGGTTCTCGACCCTGCTGCACGCCGGTGACCAGCTCCAGCTCTTCAAGTACATCGTGAAGAACGAGGCCTGGGCGAACGGCAAGACCGCCACCTTCATGCCGAAGCCGCTCTTCGGCGACAACGGCTCCGGCATGCACACCCACCAGAGCCTCTGGCTGAACGGCGAGCCGCTGTTCTACGACGAGACCGGCTACGCCGGCCTGTCCGACACCGCCCGCTGGTACATCGGCGGCCTGCTGCACCACGCGCCGTCGCTGCTGGCCTTCACCAACCCGACGGTCAACTCGTACCGCCGGCTGGTGCCGGGCTTCGAGGCCCCGGTCAACCTGGTCTACTCGCAGCGCAACCGCTCCGCGTGCACCCGCATCCCGGTGACCGGCAGCAACCCGAAGGCGAAGCGGGTCGAGTTCCGCGTGCCGGACCCGTCGGCCAACGTCTACCTGGCCTTCTCGGCGATGCTGATGGCCGGCCTGGACGGCATCAAGAACAAGATCGAGCCGCCAGCCCCGATCGACAAGGACCTGTACGACCTGCCGCCGGAAGAGTGGGGCGACGTCAAGCAGGTGCCGGGCTCGCTGCCGGCGGTGCTCGACCGGCTGGAGGGCGACCACGACTACCTGCTGGAGGGCGGCGTGTTCACGCCGGACCTGATCTCGACGTGGATCGAGTGGAAGCGGGCCAACGAGGTCGACCCGATCCGTCTGCGTCCGACCCCGCACGAGTTCGCGCTCTACTTCGACTGCTGAGTCACTCCGTTCGTCCCGGCCGGGCCGGTTCCGTTCCCGCGGAACCGGCCCGGTTCGTCGTGTGTAACGGGCAGCGGTATATCTTCGTGTCCGATATATTGGGACGGTGGACACACCGCTGCGCGAACCCACCTTCCTGATCCTCACCGCCCTGGCCGCCGGGCCCCTGCACGGCTACGGCCTGATCCGCGAGGTCGACGCCCTCTCCGAGGGCCGCGTCTCGCTGCGCCCCGGCACCCTCTACGGCGCGCTCGACCGGCTCGTCGACGCGGGCCTGGTCGGCGTCGACCGGGAGGAGGTGGTGGACGGCCGGCTGCGCCGCTACTACCGCCTCACCCCCGACGGCGAGGCCACGCTGAGTGCCGAGACCGAGCGGTTGCGCCGCAACGTCGAGGCGGCCACCACCCGACTGCGGTCCCGGGCCGCTCGCACCAGCACGCCCCGCCTCGCGGGAGGGGCGGCATGAGTGACCTGGAGCGCCGCTACCTGCGCCTGCTGCGGGCGTACCCCGCCGACTACCGGCGCTCCCGCGGCGCCGAGATCGTCGGGACGTACCTCGACCTCGCCGACCCGGGCCGCCGCTGGCCGTCCGCCGCGGACGCCGCGGACCTGATCCGCGGCGGCCTGCGCCAGCGGCTGCGGGCCGCCGGCGCCGCCGACCTGGTTCCGGGCGTACGCCTCGCCGCCGTGCTCGCCTTCCTCACCGCCAGCGCCCTCGCGGCGGCCTGGTCGGTGCTGGAGCTGCGCCCGCCGTCGGCCGAGTGGGGCGTGCCGACCGCCGGGCCGTTCGTGTCGCTCGGCATCGTCGTGTGGGCCGCCTGGCTGCTCACCGCGCTCGCGCACCTCGCCGCACCGGCCCGCTGGGCGCGGCGCGGCATCGCCCTCGCCACGCTGCTCACCCTCGCGGTCGTGCCGGCCGCCGCGCTCGCGGGCCTGCCGCGTCCGCCCCTGTTCGTGCTGCTGCCCCAGGTCGCGTTGGGGCTGGTGGCGCTCGGCCTGCCGGACCGGCTGCCCGCCACACTGCGTGCGCTGCCCCTGGTCGCCGTCGTCGCCGCCGGGGCGGCACAGCTCAACCTCCAACCCCCGGTCGACTTCGTCACGACGTCCTACCAGTGGGTCGCGAGCCAGGTCCTGCCCTGGGCCGCGGCGGCGGTGATCGCCGTGGTGGTGCTGGTCGGGGGCGGCCTGAGGCTGCGCGCGGACCACCGGGGCGGCTGGGCCCTGCTGGTCCTGCTCACGCCGATCGGCCTGCTCGCCCTGCACATCCTGGCCGGCGCGGCCGACGGCCTCCTGAACGGCGCCCCCCGCCCCACCTGGGCCGCGTACGCCGGGACCGCCGTCGTGGTGGGCCTGGTCGGTCCGGCGCTGCTCCCGCTGACGCTCGCGCTACGCCGACGCACAGCCCGCCCGTCGGCCCCAGCCTCCACCCCCTGCCCCACCTGCGGCACCCCGCGCTGACCCGCCGTCCCCACCCCCTCCTCCCCCGCTTGCACCGCGTCGATCGAGAGGTTCGCGGCGTTCCCGATCTCCCATACCGCCGCCAACCTGTCGATCAACGAGGTGACGGGGGGCGGGGGCGGAGGCGGGGGGTCAGGGCCGGGAGGGTCAGCAGGATCAGGAGCAGGGCGGTCACGGCGATCGCGCCGGGGGCCTTGGTGAAGCGGGCCAGGTTGGTGCCGTCCGGCAGGGTGAGGAACGAGACGACCGCGCAGGGCAGCACGACCCAGGTGGTCCGCGCCCCGAGGCGGGGTGTCCGCTCGCCCGGACCGACGGCGGTGACGGCCAGCAACGCCAGCGGCCAGGTGGCGTACCAGGGGTGGAACACCGGGGCGAGCACCACGGTGGCGGTGAGCGCCAGCGCCGCCGCCCGCAGCGTCACGCGCGGGCGGGCCGCGGCCAGCCGGAGCATCCGCCGCCGCGCGTCGCCCAGCCGCCGCAGCGCCGTCCAGGCCCGCCACCAGAGCGCCACCAGCAGCGCGGCGAGCAGCAGCAACGCCACCGCCCGCGCCACGCCGACGGCGTCCGGAGACCGACCGGCGAGCGCACCGACGTAGTCGACGACGAAGCCGACGGCGGTCGGCGGGGACGTCCACTGCGCGGAGTCCCCGCTGCGGCTCAGCCCGCCCACCCAGCCCAGCCCGAGACCCGACGCCAGGGAGCCGCCCAGCAGCGCGGCGAGCACCCCGCCGGCCAGCAGGCCGCCGTCGCGCAGCAACGCCCGCACGGTGTAGCGGCCCCGCACCGCCGCCAGCGCCGCGTACGGGAGCACCACCACCGCGGTGGCCTTCACCGCGACCGCCAGCCCCAGCAGCACGCCGGCGACCAGCAGCGCGCGGGGCCGACCCGGGAGCCGCACCAGCACCAGCAGGCCGAGCAGGAGCAGCCCCACCATCATGGCGTCGTTGTGCGCGCCGGCCAGCAGGTGCACCCCGACCAGCGGGCAGGCCAGCAGCAGCCACGCGGCGCGGCGAGTCGGCACCCCGGCGGCCCGGGCCAGGCCCGGCAGGCAGAGCGCGGCCAGCAGCACCCCGGCCAACGCGAAGAGCCGCAGCAGCACGATCGTGCCGGTCAACCCACCGCCCAGCACCACCGCCACGGCGGCGACCAGCACGAAGAGCGGGCCGTACGGTGCCGGGGTGTCCCGCCAGATCGGCGCGACACTGTCCAGCCACGGGCAGCCCGCCTCGGCCACCCCGACGGCGTACGGGTCGACGCCGTGCGCGTACGCCCAGCCCTGGCAGGCGTACGAGTAGACGTCGCGGCTGCCCAGCGGCGCGGTGACCAGCAGCGGCAGCGCCCAGAGCCCGGCCGTGCGGTACGCCCACCCGGTGGACGGGGCGCCCCGGCGCAGCGACCACCAGGCGCCGACCAGCAGCGCCGTCCCGACGAGCCACGCGCCGAGGATCAGCGGCCCGTGCCTGCCCTGCCAGATGCTCACCGGTGTGACGCCCGGCCGCACGGTCGGCAACGCCCCGCCCAGGTACCCGGCGACGGCGAGCAGCACCGACCCGGCGAGTCCGGCGTACCGGGCACGGGCCGGGAGCGGCCCGGTGGGGGGCGACGGGGTGCCGGCTGCGGTCACCGGCGTGCCCTCCCTACTCGACGGCGACCGGCCGGCGGGCCGCCCGAGCCGAACGTATCAAGCGGACCGCCACCACGATCACCAACAGCGTCATCAGCGGCGCCCCGACGGTCTTGGTGTAGCGGGGCAGGCCCGTGCCGTCCGGGAGCACCAGGAACGCCGAAGCGATCGCGACCGCCGTGAACCAGCCGGTGCGGTGCCGGGAGGTGGCCGCGAGCACGGCCAGCGGCCACGTCCAGTACCAGGGATGGAACAGCGGAGCGAGCGCGACCGTGGCGGTGAGCGCCAGCGCCGCGTGCCAGAGGGGGTCGCGGGTGCGGGCCCGGAACCAGAGCCAGATCAGCAGGACCGCCAGCACCGCCATCCCGATGCCCCGGGTGAGCGGCAGCGGGTCGCCGTGCCAGCCGAACGGGAGCGCCAGGTAGCCGACCGTCTGCCCGACCGCGGTGGGCGGCGACGTCCAGGCCACCACCAGGCCGCCCTGTTCGAGGCCGCTGATCCAGCCGAAGTCGAGGCCGGCGGCGAAGGTCGCGCCCACCACGGTCGCGAGCGCGCCCCCGACGACCCAGCCGCCGTCGCGCACCAACGCGCGGATCGAGTAGCCGCCCGCGATCGCGGCCAACGCCGCGAACGGCACCACGACCAGGGCTGTCGCCTTGACCCCACCGGCCAGCCCGAGGAGCACCCCGCCGGCGAGCAGCGGGCCGGGGCGGCCCGGCCGGGCGGCCACCACGGCCAGCCCGGCGACGAGCAGCCCCACCATGAGGGCGTCGTTGTGCGCGCCGGAGATCAGGTGCACCCCGATCACCGGGCCGCCCAGCGCCAGCCAGACCGCCCGGCCGGCCGGCACGCCGCAGCGGCGGGCCAGCACCGGCAGGCAGGTGGCGGCCAGCGCCACACCGGCCACCGCGAGCAGCCGGAACAGCGCGATGCTGCCGACCAGCGAACCGGTCACCTTGACGATCGCCCCGGCGAGCATCACGAAGAGCGGCCCGTACGGGGCGGGAGTGTCCCGCCAGATGTAGGAGATGCTGTCCAGCCAGGGGCAGGGCAGCGTGGAGACACCCTGCTCGTACGGGTTGATCCCGGCGGCGTAGCTGGCGCCCTGGCAGGCGTACGCGTACACGTCCCGGCTGCCCAGCGGTGGCGTGACCAGCATCGGCAGCAGCCAGAGCCCGACGGTGAGCAGCGCCCACCGGGTCGACGGCACCCGGTCGCGCAGCGACCACCACGCGTACGCCAGCACCCCGGTCCCGACCGCCCAGCCGATGACGATCAGCGGCCCGTACGGGCCCTGCCAGATGCTGAGCGGGGTGGGGCGCAGGTCGCCGTGGGGCATCGCGCCGCCGAGGTAGGCGACGACGGCGAGCAGCGCCGAACCGGCCAGACCGATCCAGCGCGCGAGGTGGGAAGGCACCCGGTCATGCTGCCAGGACCCGGTCGGGCCACCCCGGGTGGGCCGTCCACGACTACGAACAGTGACCGTCGGGTGACAGGCTGCTGGTGAGCGTGTACGGGCCGGCGGTTCGCACGCGGACGGTGGTCCAGTCGTCCGGGCCGGGTGCCAGGCACCCGTCGGCGCCCTCCAGCGACAGCCAGCGGGACCAGCGCACCCGGACCAGCACGTCGGCCGGGGTGTCGACGGTGAACCGGACCCCGGCCGGGGTGGAGCCGGCGAGCGCGGCCGGCGGGGAGACCAGCGGCGTCGGGTCGAGCACCTCGTAGAGCCGCCACCGCCCCGGCCGGGCCACCTCCCGCAGGAACGGCTGGCCGGCGAGCACGAGCGCCGCCTCGTCCCGCGCGTACCGGTCGGGGGCCTCGTCCGGGGCGACGGCCACCAGGCCGACCGCGTTGCGGCGCAGCCAGTCGCGGTACTCGGCCGCGTCGAGGCGGGAGCCGTAGAAGAGCGGGTTGCGCGCCACGTCCACCTGCCGCTCCCAGCCCCGGGCCAGCGGCACGGCCGCCGCGACGTACGCGCTCTCCCAGTGGTCGCGCAGCGGCACCACCTCGACCCGCCCGACCGGCGCCCGCCGGGCGATCTCGTCGAGCAGCGGCCGGTGGAAGGCCGCGTACGCGGGCGCGGAGCCCATCCGCGTCACGTCGCCGGTCACCACCGGCGACTGCCACCAGAGCAGGGCGGCGAGCAGGGCGGCCAGGGCGCGCGCGCCGAACGGCGCGAAGGCCGCGACGACGGGGAGCGCGAAGAGCATCGGCAGGCGGAGCGCGTTCGAGCCGACGGGACTCGGCACGTGGTAGGCCCCGACGAGCAGCAGCGCGGCCAGCACCGCCCCGACCCGCAGCACCCGCACCGGCACCAGCGCGAGGACCACCACGGCCAGGGCCACGTTGATCCGCATGGACTCGGCGGTGAACGGCTGCCGGCCGCCGTTGCCGAACAGCAGCGCCATCGGCGCCACCGCCACCAGCGGGGCGAGGCAGAGCACCAGGCTCTCCGCGCGCACCCGCCGCGGGGACCGGCCCCGCCAGGCCTCGGTGACCAGCAGCGCTCCCCCGGCCAGACCGAGGAAGAGGCCCGCGACCGGGCTGCCCCAGGTGGTTAGCGCCGCCAGCACCGCGCCCAGCACCAGGCGCGCCCCCCGTGGCGGGCGGGACGCGTGGACGGCGGCGAGGGCGAGCAGCCCGAACATCAGGCCGACGGCGAAGGTGATCCGCCCGCTGGCCAGGTTGCCCACCAGCACGACCGCCCCGAGCACCGCGCCGAGCAGCGGCCGGCGGGCGCCGCCGCGCCGCAGCAGCCGGGCCAGCACCACCGCCGACACCACCGCCGCCACGGCGCCGACCAGGCGTACGCCGACCGCCGCGCCGAGCAGCTGGGTGAAGAGGCTGTAACCGAACTGGTTGTCCCCGCCGTACCAGGAGAGGTCGACCGGGAGGAGGCCGTGGTCGGCCGCGAAGCCGGCCCGCGCCACCTGCGCCGACAGGTCGGTGCCCATCGGCGGGGCGAGCAGGAACGCGGCGGCCAGCACCAGCGACACGAGCAGCGCGGCGAGCGGGGTGCGCCGGGGCTCAGCCGTCCAGGACCCGCTCCATCGCCGCCCGCGAGCGGCGGGTGGTGCGGAGGTAGTCGTCGAGGAACTGGCCCGGGTCGTCGGCACCGAGCAGTCGTACCACGCCGGCCAGCTCCACGCCGTGCCGGGGCAGCTGGTCACCGGCCCGGCCACGCACCAGCATCAGCGCGTTGCGCACCTGCGCGGCGAGCGTCCAGCCGGCCGCCATGGCGGCCGCGTCCGCCGCGTCGACCAGGCCGGCGTCCCGGGCGGCGGCGAGCGCGTCGAGGGTACGCGTGCCGCGTACCGCGGGCACGGCGCCACCGTGGCGCAGCTGGAGGAGCTGCACGGCCCACTCGACGTCGGCGAGCCCGCCCCGGCCCAGCTTCGTGTGGGTGGCCGGGTCGGCGCCCCGCGGCAGCCGCTCGTGCTCCACCCGCGCCTTGATCCGGCGGATCTCGACGACCTGCTCCCGGGTCAGCCCGTCGGCCGGGTACCGGACCGGGTCGACCAGCGCCTCGAACTCGGCACCCAGGTCGGCGTCGCCGCAGACGAACCGGGCCCGCAGCAGCGCCTGCGCCTCCCACACCCGCGACCAGCGGGCGTAGTACTGCGCGTACGCGGCGAGGCTGCGCACCAGCGGGCCCTGCCGCCCCTCGGGGCGCAGGTCGGCGTCGACACCGAGCGGCGGATCCGGTGCGGGCATGCCGAGCAGCCGGCGCAGCTCCTCGGCGACCGCGTGCGCGGCGGCGCTGGCCGCGCTCTCGTCGCCGCCGGGCGGCGGGTCGTAGACGAAGAGCACGTCGGCGTCGGAGAGGTAGTTCGACTCGTACCCGCCGAGGCGGCCCATGCCGATCACCGCGAAGCGCAGCCCGGGCGGGGTCGGCTGGGCGGCGCGGGCGGCGCGCAGCGCGGCGGCCAGGGTGGCGTCGGTGACGTCGGCCAGCGCCGTGCCCACCGCCGTGACGTCGGTCAGCCCGGGGACGCGGCGGCCGGTGCCGTCGGGACCGGGCACCGTGGGGGCGAGCGACCCGGCCCGGCAGAGCACGTCGGCGCAGGCGATGCGGACCAGCTCGCGGCGGCGCAGGGCGCGGATCGCCCGGGTCGCCTCGACCGGGTCGGCGTGCCGGGCGGCCGCCGCGACGAAGCCCTCGTGCAGCACCTCCCGGGGCCGGGGCGCCAGCTCCTGCTCCTCGGCCAGCAGGCGCAGCGCCTCCGGCTCGCGGGCCAGCAGGTCGGCCGCGTACCGGGAGGTGGAGAGCACGCGGGCCAGCCGGCGGGCCACCGGCCCCGAATCCCGCAGCAGGCGCAGATACCAGGGGGTGCTGCCGAGCTTGTCGGAGACCTGCCGGTAGTTCAGCAGACCTCGGTCCGGCTCCGGAGCGTCGGCGAACTCGCTGAGCAGCACCGGCAGGAGGGTGCGCTGGATGGCCGCCGTGCGGCTCACCCCGCCGGTGAGCGCCTGGAGGTGACGCAGCGCCCCGGCCGGGTCGGCGAAGCCGAGGATCTCCAGGCGGTGCCGGGCCGCCTCCGGGGTGAGCCGCAGACCGTCGGCGGGCACCCGGGCGACCGCCTCCAGCAGCGGCCGGTAGAGCAGCTTGGCGTGCAGCCGGCGTACCTCGGAGGCGTGGGTGACCCACTCGGCGCGGAACGCCTCGACGGCGCTGCGCCCCGGCGCGGCCGTGTAGCCGAGCGCGGCGGCGAGCCAGCGCAGGGCGGCCGGGTCGGTCGGTACGGTGTGGGTGCGGCGCAGGCCTTGGAGCTGGAGCCGGTGCTCGACACCGCGCAGGAAGCGGTAGCCGCGCAGCAGCGCCTCGCCGTCGGCGCGGCCCACGTAGCCGCCGGCGACCAGCGCCCGCAGCGCGGGGATGGTGCCCGGCACGCGCAGCGACTCGTCACCCCGGCCGTGCACGAGCTGCAGCAGCTGGACGGCGAACTCGATGTCGCGCAGGCCGCCCGGCCCCCGCTTGATCTCGCGCTCCAGCTCCTTCGGCGGGATGTTGTCGATGATCTTCCGCCGCATGGCCCGGACGTCCTCGACGGCCTCGGGCCGCTCGGCCGCCCGCCACACCAGCGGGCCGAGCTGGTCGATCCACTCCCGGCCGAGCGCCAGGTCCCCGGCGGCCGGGCGGGCCTTCAGCAGCGCCTGGAACTCCCACGTGCGGGCCCAGCGCCGGTAGTAGGCGAGGTGGCTGGCGAGCGTACGCACCAGCGGCCCGCGGTTGCCCTCCGGGCGCAGCGCGGCGTCCACCGGCCAGGCCACCAGCCCGCAGACGTGGATGAGCCGGGTGGCGATCGTGGTGGCCGCCGTGAGGTCGTCGTCGGTGGCGGCGACGAAGATGACGTCGACGTCGGAGACGTAGTTCAGCTCGTCCCCACCGCACTTGCCCATCGCCACCACGGCGAGCCGCGGCGGCTCGGTGCCCTCCGGCAGCTCCCCCACCGCGATGTCGTACGCCGCCCGCAACGTGTCGTCGGCCAGCGCGGAGAGCGCCGCCATCGTCTGTTCGAGCCCCCGGCCGCCGGTCAGGTCCGCCGCCGCGATCCGCAGCAGCGCCAGCCGGTACGCCTGCCGCAGGGCGGCGACCGGGTTGCCGTCGCCGAGCCGCCCCAGCCGCCCGTCCGCCGTCGGGGCGAGCCCGTCCGGCGCGGTCCGCAGCACCGTCCACTGGTCGGGGTTGGCCACCAGGTGGTCGCCGAGCGCCGAGGAGGCACCCAGCACGGCGACCAGTCTCCGGCGCAGCCCCGCGTCGGCGTACAGCTCGCCGAGCACGGCCGAGCCGGCGCCGATGCCGCCCTCGGGCGGCCGGGCGGTGTCACCGGCGGCGCGGCGCTCGCCCTCCACGAGGCGGTGCAGTTGCCGCAGCGCCAGATCGGGGTCGGCCGCCCGGGAGAGCGCGGCGAGCAGCTCGCCCGCCGCCTCGTCGACCGGCTCCTGGCCGTCGGGCCGCCACAGGCCGAGCCCCTCCGGGCCGAGCAGGTCGGCCGCCCGGGCGCCGCCGTCGCCCTGCGCGGTCCCGAAGCCGTACCGGGCGAGGCGGCCGGGGGCGCTGCTCGGCCGGCCCATCAGTGCCCGAGGAGCGGAAGGCCGGGGCGGATGCGGCTGTCGTCCAGCTCGCCGAGGGCCAGCGCCGCGAAGCGCGCCGCGAACGGCTGCCAGACCTCCTCGATGTCGGCCATCACCGCGGCGCAGGCGGCCACCACCAGCTCCGGGTCGTAACCCAGCTCGGCCAGCTCCGTCGAGTCGGTGGCCCAGTCGGCGATCATCGCGGTGTCGCACTCGATGTGGAACTGCAACCCCCAGGCCCGGTCGCCGAGCCGGAACGCCTGGTGCGGGTAGCGGGTCGAGGCGGCGAGCAGGGTCGCGCCGTGCGGCAGCTCGGTGATCTCGTCGGAGTGCCACTGGAGCACGTCCGGGATGAGCGGCACGTAGCGGAAGAGCGGGTCCTGCTCGGCGGCGTCCCGCCGGCCCACGACGGCGGGCCCGATCTCCGGCCCGGACGGGCTGCGCTCGACCTGGCCGGCGTGCGCGGCGGCGAGCAGCTGCGCGCCGAGGCAGATGGCCAGCGTCGGCACCCGGTGCCGCACGGCCTTGCGCAGCAGGCCCTCCAACGCGGGAAACCAGGGGGCGCCGGGCGCGCCGTCCGGCAGCGGGTACGCCTGCTGCGGCCCGCCGAGCACCACCAGGGCGACGTACCCCTCCAGGTCGGCGGGGAGCTCGTCGCCGGCGTACGGGCGCACCACCCAGAGGTCCAGGCCGGCCTCGGTCAGCCACTCCCCGAGCCGGCGCAGATCGTCGGACCGGTCGTTCTCGATCACCAACGCGGTTGCCACGACGTCGAGGCTATCGGGTGCCCCGCCGAACCCCGAACTCCCTCGCGGCCGCCGCGCTCCCGCTGGGACGGTGGCGGTCCGGCTCCGCCCGAGGCGGGATAGGCTCTGCCGCTGTGACCAGCGCCAGCACCGTCCTCCGCCCGCCCGTGCTGCGCCCCGGCGACACGGTGATGCTGGTCTCGCCGTCCGGCCCGACCCGGCCCGAGCGGGTGGCCCGGGGCATCGAGCTGCTGACCGGCTGGGGGCTGCGCCCGGTGGTGGCGCCGCACGCGTACGCCCGCGAGGGCTACCTGGCCGGCGCGGACGAGCTACGGGCGGCGGACCTCAACGCGGCGTTCGCCGACCCGCGGGTGCGCGGCGTGATCTGCACGCGCGGCGGCTACGGCGCGCAGCGGGTGGTGGACGCCGTCGACATGGCCGCCGTACGGCGGGACCCGAAGGTGGTGGCCGGCTTCTCCGACATCACCGCGTTGCAGCTCGCCCTGTGGCGCGGCGCGCGGCTGGCCGGCGTGCACGGTCCCGGCGCGGCGTGGACGGACGAGCGGACCCCGCTGCGCTCCGCCGAGTCGCTGCACGCGGCGCTGATGACCACCGAGCCGGTGACCGTGGCCGCGGCGCCGGAGGAGGAGACGTACGCCGTCCGCGTGCCCGGCCGCGCCACCGGTCCGCTGCTCGGCGGCAACCTCTGCCTGATCGCCGCGTCGGTGGGCACCCCGGACATGCCCGACCTGACCGGGGCGGTGCTGCTGATCGAGGACGTGCAGGAGCCGCCGTACAAGGTCGACCGGATGCTCACCCAGCTGCGCCGGTCCGGCGCGCTCGACGCCCTGGCGGGGGTCGCGGTGGGCCAGTTCACCGACTGCGCGGACGGCTGGCCGGTGACCGTCGCCGACGTGCTCGCCGAGCGCCTCGGCGATCTCGGCGTGCCGGTGCTCGGCGGCCTGCCGATCGGGCACGGCGTCGGTCAGCTCACCGTGCCGGTCGGCACCGACGCGACCCTCGACACCGCGTCGGGCACCCTGACCGTCGCCCCCGCCGTGCGCTGACGCGCCTCACGGGCGCGCCAGGTGGGCGACGCGGCCCGGTTCGAGGGCGGCCCAGACGCCGCCGTCGGGGGCCAGCGTGAGGCCGTGCGGTTCCGAGTGCGGCGTCGGCAGGTCGTACGACTCGATCCGGCCGTCGGCGTCGACGTGCCCGATCCGGTTGCCGCCCCACTCGGTGTACCAGGCGCCGCCGTCGGCGTCGCCGACGATCGCGTGCGGCCGGGCGGCCGGATCCGGCAGCGCGTACTCCCGGACCCGCCCGTCGGTGTCGATGCGGCCGACCTGGCCGGCGGCGATCTCCACGAACCAGAGCGGGCCGTCGGCGCTCGCGGTGATGCCGACCGGGCCGGCGTCGCGGGTCGGCAGCGGGTGGACGGTGACGGCGCCGTCGACGCCGACCCGGGCGATCGCGTTCGCCTGGTTGAGGGTGCACCAGACCGCCTCGTCGGGCCCGGCGGCCAGCATCGACGGGAACGCGCCGGTCACCGGCAGCGGTACGGTGTCCACCGCGCCGTCGGGGGTGACCCGGCCGACGGTGTCGGAGTTCATCCCGGCGAACCACAGCGCGCCGTCCGGCCCGGTGGTGATGCCGCAGGGCCCGGTGCCCGCCGGCAACGCCACCTCGCTCAGGTCGCCGTCGGTGCTGATGCGGCCGATCCGGTCGTCGCCGGAGCGGGTGAACCACAGCGCGCCGTCCGGCCCGGACGTGATGATCAGTGGGCGGCTGCCCGGTGCGTCCAGCGACCAGGTGCGGGCCTCGCCGTCCGCCCCGAGGCGGGCGATGCCGCCCGCGTGGACCAGCGTCAGCCAGAGCGCGCCGTCCGGGCCGGTGGTGATGCCGTACGGTCCGGCGCCCGGCTCGCCCACCGGGATCTCCCGGATCAGGGTGTCTCCCACGATGCTCGCTCCTCTCGTGCCGCGGTCGGCGCTCCGGGCGGGCGCGGGTGCCGCCCGGCCGACGGCCAACCCTGCCCGCGGTCCGGCACCGCCGCAACCCGTTTGTCCGGTCCGGGTGCGGGATTCCCAGCTGGCTGACAGCCTCGCCACGGGTCCCGCCAAGCCGGCCTGGTCACCGTCGGTGAGGTCATCGCACCACCGACGAGCTGGAGGATCCATGTCCCGCAGCATCAGAAGGAAGCACCTGCTGGCCGGTCTGGCCACGGCGGGCGTACTCGGCGTGGGGATCGCGGCGCCCACCATGGCGTTCGCCGCGGACAGCACTCCGACGCCGACCGCCGCCGCCACCGCCGACGGTGAGCAGCAGCAGAAGAAGGCCGACCGCCAGTCGGAGTTCGCCGAGCAGCTCGCCAAGGAGCTGGGCGTCTCCACCGACAAGGTGACTGCCGCCCTCGAGAAGCTGCGCGAGCAGCACAAGGCCGACCGCCCGCAGCGGCCGTCGGCCGAGGACCGGCAGGCGCGCCTGAAGGAGCGGCTGGACCAGGCGGTCAAGGACGGCAAGCTCACCCAGGAGCAGGCCGACGCGATCACGAAGGCGGTCGAGGCCGGCGTCTTTCCGGGGGGCCCGGAGGGCCGCGGCGGCCACCACGGTGGCTGGGGGCACGGCCGCCAGGGCGACTGACCCGGCGGCACGCCGGTGTGGCGGTGTCCCGGTGACCGGGACACCGCCACCTCGGCAGTCGGTGCGGGTCAGCCCGCCTGCGCGGGTGGCGTGAAGACGCCGAGGCGGTTGCCCGACGGGTCGACCAGGTGCGCGAGGGTGAGCCCGGTCGGCGTGGTGCGGGGCGGCACCAGCACCTTCCCGCCCGCGGCCTCGGCCCGCCGGCAGGTCTCCGCGACGTCCGCCACCTGGGCGTAGAAGATCGCGTAGCTCGGCGAGGTCCCGTCGGTGCCGCGGATCGCGCCGCCGATCCCCGCACCGGCACCCCCCTCGGTCGTCCGGTACGACGCTCCCCCGGTGCCCTCCTCCGTGAAGCTCCAGCCGAACAGCTCCCCGTAGAACCGCTGCGCCTCGTCGGGTCGCTCGGTGCCGATCTCGAACCAGGTGACGGCGTTGCTGACGGTCATGTGTGGCCTCCCGTTCCCCGCGCCGGCCGGTCGGCCGGCGCCGTGTTCAGGAGTCAGCCTCGACCACGTCCGCGACAGCGTCCTGTCGGCGTTTCCCGGGCTGTGTCACCACGTCGCGTGCCAGCGGGCCCAGCCGCCGCACCAGGTCGGGGTGCTGCCTTCCGTACCGGCCCTCGAAGGCCACCAGCAGCCCGGGGGTGAGGTAGGCGTCCGCCAGCCCCCGCTCGTGCAGGCGCACCAGCACGGTGGCGGTCACGTCGTCCAGGGCGACGTCGAGCTGGCCGCCGCGGTCGCGCATCAGCTGGTTGACGATCTGGGCGAGCCGCAGGTCCGTCGCCTCGTTCGCGCCCAGCGCCCGCTGCACGCAGCGCATCAGGGCGTACGTCGTCCCCGGCTCCTTGAGCAGCTCGACCTGGCAGGCGGACAGCACCTCGGCCACCAGCTCGGGCGACGCCGCGCGGTCGGCGGCCAGGCGGTCGAACAGCAACCGCAGGAACGCCGCCCGGTCCCACTCCGGCACCACCCCGGACACGGCCGCCACCAGCCGCACACAGCGCAGGTACACCTCGCGCCGTTCCCGCTGTGTCGCCGCCCGCAGGGGCAGGAGCCAGGCCTCCACCAACGCGCGAGCGGCCGAGGCGGAAGCCTCCTTCCCGGTGTGGAAGACCGCGAGCGCGCTCGCCAGCTTGTCGAACAGCGGCTCGACGCTGTGCACCACGACGCCGGCGTCCACATCGCAGGTCAGGTGGGCGTTGCGCCGCAGGCGGGCCAGGGCGTCGCCCGACAGGCCCCAGCCGCTCCCCGGGCGTCCGGCCGGGAGCCCCAGCAGCCACGGCACGTCGCTCTCGGGCGGCGCCCCGAGCCGGTAGTGCGTCCAGACCCGGATGTCCCGCGCGCCGCCCTCACCGAGTCGTTCCAGCGCCAGCAGGTCGCTGAGACTCTTCCACTCCTCCGGATCGAGTTGGGCACGCCAGAGCCCCACCTGCGCCCGCCACTCCACCACCGGGTCGGCCGCCTCGGGAAACAGCCGCCGCCCGGTCACCGTGCCACCCGCGGCCAGGACGAGCAGCAGCAGGTTCGCGCCGTACGCGGCGTACCGGGCGGGCACGCGCAGCCGCCGGGGGCGGTAGTCGTCGAACCGACGCGCCCCGGCGGCGTACGGGACCTCGCGGAACAGGCGCAGCAGCAGGTCGAACCAGGCGTCGCGCTGCGCGGCGGTCCGCCCGGCCAGCCACTCGCCGAGGAACGCGAGCACGGTGGACCGGGTACTCAGCACGGTGTACGACAGCAGCGCGTGCAGCAGGTCGTCGTCGACCGGGCCGCCGCCCCAGGACAGGCTGGCGGCCGCCTCACGGGCGACCAGGTCGTCCACCACCTGCACGGTGAGCCGGGCCACCAGGTACTCGCCGAACGTGGCGTGCAGGAACTCGTACGTCTCGCGCCGACGCTCGTCCGACGAGGCGCGGGACCGGTGGATGAAGAAGAACCGGCCGAGCACCACCTCGGCCGCCGCCAACGGCGTGCGCAGCTCCGACCGCTCGCGTGCCGGCGCCCCGGCCAGGGGCAGCGCCGCGAGGTCACCGTCCAGTTCGGAGGTGGTGACCCACTGGACGCCCCGGTTGAACATCGCGAACGCCACCACGGCGAGCCGGCGCAGCTCCTCCTCGACGGCCCGGTCCAGCTCCCGCTCGGGCAGGCCGTCGCGCTGCTTGACCACCTCGCGGCGGGCGAAGCGCCGCAACAGCCGCTCGTAGAGGTCACCGCGTCGCAGCTCCCCGGCCTCGCGCAGGTCACCGCCCTCGGCGTCGTAGAGCGCGAGCATCAACAGCAGCAGCGGCTGCTCGGCCAGCTCGCGGTGCGACAGCACGATCTCCCGGTCCAGCGGGCGCGCGCCGGGCGCCCGGAAGGCCGCCCGGTTGACCCGGTTCCAGGTCTGCACCCAGGCCCCGACCCGCGCCTCGTCGAAGGGCTCCAGCCGCACGGCGATGGTGCCCGGTGGCGGTTGGGCCCGGTCGGCGACGCTCGTGCGGCTGGTGACCAGCACGGCCACCGGGCGGCCCTGGTCGGCCTCGCGGTGCTGGAACGCGGCCACCCGCCGCAGGTAGTCGGTCTGGCTGACCCCGGTCGCCTGGAGCAGCTCGTCGAAGCCGTCGAGCAGGACGACCGGGAGCGCGTCCCCCGCCGACCGGGACAGCGTGGGCCAGTCGAGCCGCTCCCCCGTGTCGTTGCGGACCGCCTGCTCGATCTGGTCCTGGAGGTCACCGGCGGCGTAGACGTCGCGCAGCGTCACCCGGACCACGAGGAAGTCGGCCGCCGGCAGCTGCGCCGCGACGACCCGGGTCAGCACCGACTTGCCGGAGCCCGGCTGGCCGAGCACCAGCAGCGGCGCCCGGGTGGCGCCGGGCGAGGTGAGGTGGACGACGAGCGACTGCCACAGGTCGTCGCGGACCGGTCGGGCCGCCCACCAGCGCTCGTCGCTGGGCCGCGCGTCCGGGCCCAGCTCCGCGATCCGGCACAGCGGCGGCACGTACGCCTCGCCGAGGGTGGGCACGCTCAGCCCGGCCGGCACGTCGCCGGAGGAGATCACCGGCCGGCGCAGCTCGGCGGCGTACGCGGCGCCGAGGGCCACCCGCCGCGCGTCCGGCGCGCGGCCGGTGGAGAGGTCGCGCAGCGCGCGGTGCATCTCGGCCAGCCCGAGGGAGAGGCGGTGCACCTCCTGCCGGGTCGCCTCGTGCTCGTGCAGGTGCAGCCAGAGCGACACCTCGGGAAAGTCGGCGGCGAGCCGGGTCAGCAGGTCGCGGTGCCGGTCGGCGGCGGAGTGCGGGAGCCGGGCCAGCGCCTGCTCGGTCGCGCGCCACCGCCGGTCGTACAGCGTGTCGGCAATCGCCAGCCCGCGCAGGAACGAGAGGAACGCCGCCACCAGCATCTCGTAGAAGTCGACGAGAGCCGAGCGCAGCTCGGGGTAGGGCAGGTGCGGGCCGGGGACCGGCGCCGCCGTCGAGAACAGGGCGGCCGTGAGGTCGTCCGCCGGCCGGGCGCCGGCCAGCCCCAGCTGCTCGGACCGGCCGATCCTCAGGCCACCGGCGTCGAAGGGCAGCTCCAGCTCGCCCAGCTCCTCGAAGAACGCGGTCACCGCGATGACCGCGTGGGCCGCCTCCAGGCGCTGCGTCCGCCCGTAGCGGGAGAGCCCGGACCGGCTCTCGGCCGCCCCCCGCACCAGCTCGTGACCGAGCCGGACGAACTCCGCCCGGGCGTCGAAGATGCCGAGCAGCGCCGGCACCGGCACGGCGGCGACCAGCAGGGCCCCGGCGGTCAGCTTGTCGAACCAGTCGACGAGGCGGCTCTTCCCACCGCCGAGCAGGCGTACGGCGTCGGCGTAGCCGAGTGCGTCGGGCACGGCGCGCTCCCCTCGCGTCGGAGACTCCAGGATGCCGTGTGGACGGGCCGGGGCGCTGCCCCGACGCGACCGGGCCGGCGATCCTGTCCGCAGATCCCGCCCGATCGCACGGGCGGCCCCGGTCGCGCTCGCCGCATCGTCACGCCCCGGCCGCCGGCCCGGCGGACCCGGTCGTCGCGTTCAGACGAGGCTGAGCCGGTGGACCCGCTCCCGCGGGATGTCGAGGTCGTCGGCGGCCAGGTCCCGCTCGGGCACCCGCTCGGCCAACGGGGTCACGGCGTGGATTCGGTCGGTGCGGAAGGCGCGGACGCCGGCGCGCAGCCGGCACCACGCCAGCAGGTACCAGTGCCGGGGATTGCCGAGGTAGCCCAACGGCTCCACGTCGCGCAGCGAGTCGGCGCCGCCGCGGTCGGCGTAACGGATGCGCAGCACCCGCCCCGCGCGCACCGCGTCGGCGACGGCGGGTGGGACGGGTGTCACCGGCCCGTCGCCGATGAGGTGCACCCGGCCGGCGAGCCGGTGCGCCTCGGCGACGTCGGCGGGCGGCATGACGGCGACCAGCTTGCGCAGAGCCGCCGCGGCGGCCGTGGCGAACGGCGTGCCCCGCAGCCGGTGCAGGGCCACCGCCATCGCCACGGCCTCGCCGGGGGTCAGGTTGACCGGTGGCAGGGTGCGGGCGCGGTCGAGCACGTAGCCGCCCGCGCGGCCCGGCTCGGCCCAGATCGGCACGCCGGACTCCTGGAGCGCCCCGATGTCGCGCTCGATGGTGCGGCTGCTCACCTCGAAGCGGGCGGCGAGCCAGCGGGCGCTGCGCGGGCGCGGCGACACCGCCCGCAGCTCCTCCACCAGCGCGTAGAGGCGGTCGGTCCGGTTCACCCCGTCAGGCTACGGCGGGGGTACGACGCCGACGGGCCTCAGGCGATGCAGGCGCAGACGATCAGCGCGGCGCCGAAGTGGGTGGCGGCGCTGACCTTCGCGGCCGGGTGCGGCTCGTCCGCGCAGATGATCTCGCCGAGCCGCCCCGGGGTGAGCAGGTCCAGCACGAAGAACGCCAGCGCCATGATGGCCAGCCCGATCAGACCGAAGATCGCCGTGGAGGCCAACCCCTTCGCGAAGTCGCTGTAGCTGGTCAGGATCGCGGTGAACACGATGCCGGCGATGCCGAGCTGGTTGGCGGCGAGCAGCAGGGCCGCGTTGCCGTTGCGCCGCACCCAGATCAGCTCCCGCAGCCGACCCGGCGTCAGCAGGTCGACCAGCAGGAAACCGGCCGCCAGCAGGGCGACCCCGACGATCCCGAACACGACGCTCTGCCAGGCTCCGCTGAGCAGATCCTCCAGCACCGGCTGCCTCCCGACCTCCTGCGCCGGCGGGGGTGCCGGCACGGTGATCGAGACGATAGCGGGACGGCACCACCCCGGCAGCCCCGTGCGCCGCCGCGCTGGGCCGGGTGCGCCTCAGAGCGCCAGGTAGCGCTGCCGCTCGTACGGGGTGACCTCGCGGCGGTACTGCTCCCACTCGGCCCGCTTGTTGCGCAGGAAGAAGTCGAAGACGTGCTCGCCGAGCACCTCGGCGACCAGCTCCGACCCGGACATCACGTCGATCGCCTCGGCCAGGTTCTCGGGCAGCGCCTCGTACCCCATGGCCCGCCGCTCGGCGCTGGTCAGCGACCACACGTCGTCCTCGGCGCCCGGCGGCAGCTCGTAGCCCTCCTCGATCCCCTTGAGACCCGCGCCGAGCAGGACCGCGAAGGCCAGGTACGGGTTGGTCGCCGAGTCCAGCGAGCGGACCTCGACCCGGGCCGAGTTCGGCTTGCCGTACGCGGGCACCCGGACCAACGCGGAGCGGTTGAGGTGCCCCCAGCAGACGTACGCCGGGCTCTCGGTGATCCGGTCCGGCAGCGCGAGCGGGAAGAGCCGCTTGTACGAGTTGACCCACTGGTTGGTGACCGCCGTGTACTCGCGGGCGTGCACCAGCAGGCCGGCGATGAAGGACTTCGCGACCTTGGAGAGCTTCATCGGGTCGCCGGCGTCGTGGAACGCGTTGCGCTCCCCCTCGAACAGCGACAGGTGGGTGTGCATGCCGCTGCCCGGCTGGTCGGTGAAGGGCTTCGGCATGAAGGTGGCCTGCACACCTGTGGAGAGCGCCACCTCCTTCACCACGTGCCGGAAAGTCATGATGTTGTCGGCGGTGGTGAGCGCGTCGGCGTAGCGCAGGTCGATCTCCTGCTGGCCGGGCGCCACCTCGTGGTGGCTGAACTCCACCGAGATGCCGATGCGCTCCAGCGCCAGCACCGCCTGGCGCCGGAAATCGCGGGCGACCGCGTGGGTGGTGTGGTCGAAGTAACCGCCGGTGTCGACCGGGGTCGGCAGCGCGCCGTCCTGCGCGCCGTCCTCCAGCAGGTAGAACTCGATCTCGGGGTGGGTGTAGAAGGTGAAGCCCTTGTCGGCGGCCTTGGAGAGCGCCCGGCGCAGCACGTGCCGCGGGTCGGCCCAGGACGGGGTGCCGTCGGGGAGCAGGATGTCGCAGAACATCCGCGCGCTCTCGCCGCTGACCCCGCCCTCGAACGGGAACACCTGGAAGGTGGTGGGGTCGGGCATCGCCACCATGTCGGACTCGAACACCCGGGCGAAGCCCTCGATCGCCGAGCCGTCGAAGCCGATGCCCTCGTCGAACGCCGCCTCCAGCTCGGCGGGGGCGACCGAGACGCTCTTGAGCGTGCCGAGCACATCGGTGAACCACAGCCGGACAAACCGGATGTCCCGCTCTTCCAGCGTACGGAGGACGAACTCCTGCTGACGGTCCACTTCCACCCCTCGTGACACTCGTCTCCGCCACCGGCCCGGCCGGTGCGGCCTGACCGACCAGTCTCCACGCGCCTGGTTACGCCGACGTTACGCGACCCGGCCGTCCCCGTCCCGAGGTGTCCGCCGGCACCGGACCCGGGGGTCACCGGCCCGCCCCGTGCCCCACGTGTCGACGCCCACGGGCTGGGGCAAGATGAGTACATGCCCACCCTGCGTATCGCTCTGTGCCAGGTCAACCCGACCGTCGGCGACCTCACCGGCAACGCGCGACTGGTCCTCGACTGGACCCGGCGGGCCGCCGACGCCGGCGCCCAGCTCGTCGCGTTCCCGGAGATGATGCTGACCGGGTACCCGGTGGAGGACCTGGTGTTCCGCCGGTCCTTCGTGGCGGCGTCCCGCGCGGCGCTGGACCGGCTCGCCGCCGACCTCGCCGCCGACGGTCTGGGCGAACTGCCGGTGGTGGTCGGCTACCTGGACGCGGACGGGCCGCCGCAGGTCTCCTCGGACGCCGAGCCGGGCCGGGGCGCCCGCAACGCCGCCGCGCTGCTGCACCGAGGCGCCGTGGCGGCCACCTACTTCAAGCACCACCTGCCCAACTACGGCGTCTTCGACGAGGACCGCTACTTCGTGCCGGGCGACATGCTCACCGTGGTCCGCCTCGGCGGGGTGGACGTGGCGCTGACCATCTGCGAGGACCTGTGGCAGGCCGGCGGCCCGTTCGCCGCGGCCCGGCAGGCCGGGGTGGGCCTGGTGGTCAACATCAACGGCTCCCCGTACGAGCTGAACAAGGACGACATCCGGCTGCCGCTGGTCCGGCGCCGGGCCGCCGAGGCGGGCGCCGCCATCGCGTACGTCAACATGATCGGCGGCCAGGACGAGCTGGTCTTCGAGGGCGACTCGATGATCGTCTCCGCCGACGGCGAGCTGCTGACGCGCGCTCCGCAGTTCGTCGAGCACCTCCTGGTGCACGACCTGGAGCTGCCCGCGGCCGGCGAGCCGGTCGACGCGGGCACCCGCGTCGCCGACGGCCTGCGCGTGGTCCGCGCCACGGTCAGCGAGAGCCTGCCGGCCCCGGCCGGTGAGCGGGCGGTCGGCGGGATGATCGAGCCGGTCGCCGACGAGGCCGAGGTGTGGCAGGCGCTCGTGCTGGGCCTGCGGGACTACGTCAACAAGAACCGCTTCCCCTCGGTGGTGCTCGGTCTCTCCGGCGGCATCGACTCGGCCGTCGTGGCCGCGCTGGCCGTCGACGCGCTGGGGGCCGACCGGGTGGTCGGGGTCTCCCTGCCCAGCCGCCACTCCTCCGAGCACTCCCGCGAGGACGCGGCCGACCTGGCCAAGCGCACCGGGCTGGACTACCGGATCGAGCCGATCCAGCCGATGGTGGACACGTTCCTCGCCAACATGTCGCTCTCCGGCGTGGCGGTGGAGAACCTCCAGGCACGGGTCCGGGGGGTCATCCTCATGGCGCTGTCGAACCAGGAGGGCCACCTCGTGCTGACCACGGGCAACAAGAGCGAGCTGGCGGTCGGCTACTCGACCCTCTACGGCGACTCGGTCGGCGGGTTCAACCCCGTCAAGGACGTGTGGAAGACGCTGATCTGGCGGCTGGCCAAGTGGCGCAACGCCGACGCCGCCCGTCGGGGCGAGACCCCGCCGATCCCGGAGAACTCCATCGGCAAGCCGCCGAGCGCGGAGCTGAGCCCGGGCCAGCTGGACAGCGACACCCTGCCCGACTACGACGTGCTCGACCCGATCCTCATCGGCTACGTCGACGGCGACCTCGGCCGCGACGGGCTGGTCGAGGCCGGTCACGACCCCGCCGTGGTCGACCGGGTGCTGCGGATGGTGGATACCGCCGAGTACAAGCGGCGGCAGTCCGCCCCGGGCACGAAGATCTCGATGAAGGCGTTCGGCCGGGACCGGCGGCTGCCCGTCACCAACCGCTGGCGCGAGGACGGCTGACACCGGGCGCCTCTCTCCGCCGCCGATCGGGCCGGCCCGATCGGGGCCGGCCCCGGTCCGGGAGTGAGATCCTCCACTGCGCCCTGCCGCCGCCGGGCCGCCCGGTGCGACGATCGCGGCGGAACCCGGGGACCGCGTACGCGGCCTCGAGGAAGGAGAGAGTCATGGTGGAGTCCACCCCGACCGAGGTGACCGCCCTCTACGGCGGCCTGGCGACCCGGCGGGTCCGCACCCGCGACCTGATCGCCGCGAAGGAGCGCGGCGAGCGCTGGCCGATGCTCACGTCGTACGACCAGTACACCGCGTCGATCTTCGACCGGGCCGGGATCCCGGTGCTGCTGGTCGGCGACTCGGCGGCGAACAACGTCTTCGGCTACGAGACGACGATCCCGGTCACCGCCGAGGAGCTGCTTCCCCTGGTACGCGCGGTGGTCCGGGCCACCACCCAGGCGCTGATCGTCGGCGACCTGCCCTTCGGCTCGTACGAGGAGGGGCCGACCCAGGCGCTGCGCACCGCCGTGCGGTTCATGAAGGAGGGCGGCTGCCACGCGGTGAAGCTGGAGGGCGGCCGACGCTGCGCGGAGCAGATCGCCGCCATCACCGGCGCCGGCATCCCGGTGATGGCGCACATCGGCTTCACCCCGCAGAGCGAGCACGCCATCGGCGGCTACCGGGTGCAGGGTCGCGGCGACGCCGCCGAGGAGGTCGTCGCCGACGCGCGGGCCGTCGCCGAGGCGGGCGCGTTCGCCGTCGTCCTGGAGATGGTGCCCGGCGAGGTGGCCAAACGAATCACCAACGAGCTGAGCATCCCGACCGTGGGCATCGGCGCCGGCCCGGACACCGACGCGCAGGTGCTGGTCTGGCAGGACATGGCCGGGCTGCGCACCGGCAGGGCGCCCCGCTTCGTGAAGCGGTACGCGGACCTGGCCGGGGCCCTCACCGACGCGACCCGCCGCTTCGCCGACGAGGTGCGCGGCGGCGACTTCCCCGCGGCAGAGCACACCTTCTGACCCGCGCCCGTCGGATCCCGAGGTCCGCGGCGCCGGGCGGGACGCCGCGGACCTCGCGACCACGGCCGGCGGGCCGGGCATCCGACGGGTACTCGCTCCGGCGCGTCCCGCCGTGCGCGTGACCCGCCCCCGTGCAGGCGCGACGTCAGAGGTCGGTGACGCGGATGCCGGCGTGGGCCTTGTAACGCTTGTTGATGGCGATGAGGTTGGCCGTGAACGCCTCGATCTGGTGGGCGTTGCGCAGCCGGCCCGCGTAGATCCCCCGCATGCCGGGGATGCGGGCGGCGAGCGCGGCCACCACGCCCACGAGTTCACGGTCCTCGGTGCAAATCAGCACGTCCAGATCGATCCGGTCGATCTCCGGGTCGGCCAGCAGCGGCGCGCTGACGTGGTTGAAGGCCGCGCAGACCCGGGAGTCGGGCAGCAGGCCGGCCGCCTGCTGCACCGCGCTGCCCTCCTCGACGGTCAGGGCGTACGGGCCCTGCTTGTCGAAGCCCAGCGGATTGACGCAGTCGACGACGATCTTGCCGGCGAGAGGCTCGGCCAGCGCGGCGACGATGTCGGCGTGGCCGTCCCAGGGAACGGCGATGATCACGACGTCGCTGCGCCGCGCCGTCTCCTCGTTGTCCGCCCCGGTGACGCTCGTGCCCTCGGGCACGCCGGGCAGCGCGGCGATCTCGGCGGCCGACCGGGCGGCCCGCTCCGCCGACCGGGAACCGATCACCACGGTCTGGCCGGCGCGGGCGAAGCGGTAGGCGAGTCCCCGACCCTGGTCACCCGTGCCGCCGATGATGCCGACGGTCAGCCCGGACACGTCGGGCAGCGTGCTCGCGTCATATGCCATGCCGTCATCCTCGCAAATCCGGCGGGTCGGCAGCAGACGCGACCGCTGTGACAATCCCCGCTGGCGGGCCGCCCGCAGGTCAGGCGCGTTCGAAGAGCACGGTCCGGGCGGCCGGGTCGGCGGTGACCAGGCGGACCCGGACCCGTTCGCCGAGCGGCAGGTCGCCGAGGCAGCGGGCACGCACCGGCGGGGTGTCCAGGGCGACCGTGCCACCGGGCGGGCGGGGCCGGGAGTGGTTGGTCGGCGGGGCGTCGACGTCCAGCACGGCCGCGTCGAAGACCTCCCCCACCCGGTCGGCGAGCAGCACCGCCTCGGCGAGTTCCACCGCGCCGCGGGTGGCCGCGGAGGCCGTCCGGTCGGTCGTCGCCATCACCTCGGGCAGCCGGGGCAGCGCCGTGCGCACCCACTCCGGCACCGGGCGGCCCTCGTGCAGGGCCAGGCAGACCTCCGTGGCGTACCGGTCGGCCAGTCGTCGCAGCGGGGCGGTGACATGGGCGTACGCGGCCGCGACCCCGCCGTGCTCCGGGTGCGGCGGCACCTCGCCGTCGAAGGCGGTGTAGGCCGCGCCGCGCATCAGCTCGGCGGCCTGGTCGATGAAGGCCGCCGCCCGCGGCTGCGCCGGATCGAGGGCGGCGATCACCTCGCCGGGACCGCTCCCGTCCGGCCAGTGCACGCCGAGCGGCGCGGCGGCCGTCCGCAGCCGCGCCACGGCCTCGGGCTTGGGCGCCGGCATCGTACGCAGCAGACCGATCCGCCCGGCCAGCATGATGTCGGCCGCGGCCATCCCGGTGAGCAGGGAGATCTGCGCGTTGTGCTCCTCCATGGGCACCGGCCCGCGCAGCACGAGGCGCCACCCGTCGCCGTCGGCCTCGACGTCCTGCTCGGGCAGGGGGAGGTTGATGGCGCCCCGGCGCAGCCCTCGCGCGGTCAGCCGCGCGCCGATCTCGGGAAGCAGGGCGATCGGGTCGGGCAGCCGCCCGGCCTCGGCGTCGGCCTGGACGGTGGCGTAGTCGAGCTTCGCCCGGCTGCGCACGAGGGCGCGTTCCAGCGCGACGGCGACGGTGGCGCCCTCGGCGTCGAGGTCGACGGTCCAGACGACGGCGGCGCGGTCGACGTCGGGAAGCAGGCTCGCCGCGCCCTCGCTGAGGGTCTCCGGGTGCAGCGGCACGTTGCCGTCCGGCAGGTAGACGGTCTGCCCCCGGCGCCAGGTCTCCTCGTCGAGCGCGCCACCGGGCCGGACGTGGGAGGCCACGTCGGCGATCGCGTAGCGGACCCGGTAGCCGCCGCCGGGGCGGCGGCTGAGGTGCATGGCCTGGTCCAGGTCGCGCGAGGCGGCGGGATCCACGGTCACGAACGGGACGTCGGTGCGGTCCACGGCCGGCCGCGGCGGGTCCGCGGCGGCGGCGTCCGCCTCCCGTCGCGCGTCGGCCGGGAACTCCTCGGGCAGCTTCAACTCACGACGGAGCCCAGCGAAGTCGATGCGGGGCGCGAGGACGCGTCGGATGACCACGCGTCCATCCTGACAGCGCGGCCGTTGATCCGCCCGCCCGCGACCGGCCGGTCGCGCGGAACCGGCGACCTGCCCACCACCCGCCGTCGGCGCGCGCCGCCTCCCGACCTGCCCACCACCCGCCGTCGGCGCGGGCCGCCGGCCGACCTGCCCACCGCCCGCCGTCCGGACGGGCCGCCGGCCGGCGGAGGTCCACCGTCCGGGCGTCGTCTCGAGCGGACGGCGGGATGGGGACCCCGAGGCGGCGAGCGCCTCCTTCCGTGCCGGGCACGGAAGGAGGCGGTCGGGTTTCCGACGGTCGGGACCGGCTCAGCGCGGTGGCGTACCCCGGGATCCCGATGCTGGGACGGTCAGCGGGCGGACTTGCGGGCGGCGCTCGTGGCGCCACGCGCCGTGGTGGACCGGACGGTGGTTGGCGTCTTCCGCGCCGGCACCTTCGTGGCGGCCGTCTTCCGGGCGCTCGCGGTGGCGCCGGTCGTCGTCCGGGCGGGCGCCTTCTTCGCGGCGGTGGTGCGCGCGGCGGTGGGACGGGTCGTCGCGGTCGCCCGCTTGGCCGGAGCCTTCTTCGCCGGCGCCTTCTTGGCCGGGGCCTTCTTCGCGGCGGTGGGACGGGTCGTGGCGGTCGTCCGCTTGGCCGGGGCCTTCTTCGCCGGCGCCTTCTTCGCGGCGGTCTTCTTCGCCGCGCCGGTGGTCTTCTTCGCGGCCCCGGTGGCGGACTTCCTGGCCGTGGTCGTGGACTTGCGGGCCGCCGCCGTCGTCTTCTTCGCCGCCGCCGTGGTGGTGCGCTTGGCCGCCGCCGTGGTCTTCTTCGCGGCCCCCGTGGTCTTCTTGGCGGCCGTCGAGGCCTTCGCGGGCGCCTTCTTCGCGGTGGCGGTGGTCTTCCGGGCGGTGGTCGAGGCCTTGGTCGCGGTCTTCTTCGCGGGGGCCTTCGCGGCGGTGGTCTTCTTCGCGGGGGCGCGTCCCGCCCCGCCGGTCGCCTTCTTGGCCGGGGCCTTGGCGGCCGTGCCGCCGGCCCGACGGGCCGGCGTCGTCCGGCTCGCGGTCGTGTTCCGCTCCGCCGCAGCGGTCTTCTTCGCGGTGGTACGTTTCGTGGCCGGGCGGGTGGCCTTCGGTGTTACGGCCATCTCGGTTTCCCTCCTTGGGGCCGTGCTTCCGCCCTCGCGGAACACGGAGTACCTCGACGCGGGCCGTCCCGCGCCGTCTACCTGTCCTCCCCGGCCCAGCGGGCATCCTCGGCGTCCCACGCTTCGTTGCGCTCCTGCACCCGTTGCAGTGCGTTCTCCGCGTCGGCCGCCGAGGCGTACGGGCCGAGGACGTGCCTCGCCGGACACACGTCGGCGTCGGTCTCGACCCGGTGGTGTCGGGTGCACCAGTAGTAGTGCCCACCACGTCCGCTGTCGCTCATGAGATCACTGTGCATCGCGAACCGCCCGGCCGCCACCGGAACACCACAAGTCGCCGCTGGCATCCACAGTAGATCGGGTAGGGACGACGCGGGGCAGAATCCGGCAAAAAGGGCAGGCACTCCGTCGACCGGCGCGCTGGCGTGGGCCGGATCGGCCCCGGCGCGCACCGGGGGTGGCGGGTCGGGGCGGCACCCCGCGCGGCGTTAGGGTCGCCGGATGGGCGTACCGGACTACATCCTGCGGATGCGCGAGCACGTGGGCCACGACCTGCTCTGGCTGCCCAGCGTGAGCGCGGTGGTCCGCAACGACGCCGGGGAACTGCTGCTCGGCCAGCGCGCCGACGACGGCCGCTGGTCGGTGGTGAGCGGCGTCGTCGAGCCGGGCGAGCAGCCCGCCACGGCGGTGGTCCGGGAGGTGCGGGAGGAGACCGGCCTGGACGTCGAGCCGGTGCGGCTCGCCAGCGTCGTCTCCCACCCGCACACCTACCCCAACGGCGACCGGTGCGAGTACCTCAACCTCGGCTTCCACTGCCGGCTGCTCGGCGGTACGGCCCGGGTCAACGACGACGAGTCCGTGGCGGTGGAGTGGTTCCCGCCCGACCGGCTGCCGCCGCTCGACGCGCACGCCCGACTCGTGGTCGCGCGCGCGCTCGACGCCACGGATCGCGCGTACTACCTGCCGGCGGGGACGGTGTGGGACGACGGGGACGGGCCCGGCTGACCGCACCGACGCCCACCGACCCGGCTCTCCACCGTCGCCGCGCGGCCGGCGGAGCAGGCACGACGGATCGGCGTCACGGCCAGGTCTTCGCCTCGGCGTCGAAGACCTCCGGCGCCGACTCCACCGGCAGGACGCACAGCAGGTGGCCGCCGGGGGCGCGCAGGACGCGACACTCCTGCCACCGGGTCACGACGGTGGCGCCCAACCCGAGGAGGCGCGCGGTCTCGGCCTCGACGTCGTCGGTCTCGATGTCCAGGTGGAACCGCGGCTCGTCGTCGACCGCCTGCACGGCGAGGACCATCCCGTGCAGCGCGCCGTGCAGGTCGGTGAACTGTGGCTCCGGCGTGTACGGCTCGGCGCGGGCGCCGAGCGCCGCCGACCAGAAGGCCGCCGCCGCGTCCGCCTCGGACCGGGGCGCGTCGATCAGCAGGGCGTAGACACGGCTTCGATGCATCCGCGAAGGCTACCGGTCCGCCCGCCTCCGCACCGGGGTGCCGGACGGCACAAGCCGGCCCCCGCCGCCCTGGCGGAATTCCGCCATGTCCGGTCTTCGTCAGCGCGACGAGAAGGCAGCGAAACACATCTCCGTCAGGGTGAGGGCCGTATCGATCATCCTGACCACCGAGAGGACGAGCGGAATGCCTCACCCCTCGATCGGCTCGCGCCGTTCACCCCGTGCGCGCCGGGCGGCCGCCACACTCGCCGCGACCCTCACCGCGGCCGTCCTGGCCAGCGGCGCCGGCGCACCCGCGGCCTCCGCGGCGACGCCGACCGAGCCCGACACGGCGGCGCTGGCCGCTTCGCTCGCCGACCAGCGGCTGAGCTGGGAACCGTGCGGGCTCCCCGACGTCACCGCCGCGCAGGAGGCCCGGCTCGGCCTGGCCTGCGCGACGGTCACGGTGCCGCGGGACTGGCACGATCCCGGTGACGGCAGGACGATCCAGGTGCGGGTCAGTCGCACCGTCGCTGCCGGCACCGACCGCAAGGGGGTCCTGCTGGTCAACCCCGGCGGCCCGGGCGGCAGCGGTCTGTCGCTCGCGCCGTACGTGGCACTGTCCGCACCCGCCCTCGCCGAGCACTACGACGTGATCGGCTTCGACCCGCGCGGCGTCGGCCAGAGCACCCCGCTGCGGTGCACGGTGACCTACACCGACGAGGACGTCACCAACGACCAGATCACGCGGGCGAACGTGGCCGGCTGCCGCGGCACCGAGCTGACGGGGTACATCACCACCGAGCAGACCACGTACGACATGGACTTCGTCCGGGTGCTGCTCGGCGAGGAGAAGCTGAACTACCTCGGCTACTCGTACGGCACCTGGCTCGGCACCTGGTACGCGGCCACCTTTCCGAGCCGGACCGGCCGGATGGTGCTCGACTCCGTCGCCGCGGTCGGCTCGCCGACCCTCCAGGAGACCTGGGACCTGCAACCGTTCACCCGTGACCGGGCGTTCCAGGAGCAGCTCCTGCCGTACATGGCCCGCCACGACGACCTGTACGGCCGGGGCACCGACCCGATGGCGATCCGCGAGATGTTCGAGCGGGCCGGCGGCACCCGGATCGGCATGGGACCGTTCATGTTCGGCTTCTTCATCCTCGGCGCGTTGTACGACACCGCGAACTACCCCACCGCCGCGATGGCCGTGAACACGGTCATCGAGTACTACGAGGAGTGGAACGGCTGGACGCCGGAGCAGATCCTCGCGGCGGCCACCGAGAAGATGCTCGCCGCACCCGGCATCGACGCCGGCAACCGGGCGTACATCCTGCGGGCGCGGGCCGACGCCGAGGCGGCGCTGACGGCCCAGCGCGGGCGGGTGGCGCCAGCCCCGGGCACGGGCGAGTACACGTACGACATCGACTACGTCTTCGAGGTGATCCGCTGCCAGGACGGGCAGTGGAACGACAGCGTGGCCCACTGGAACGCGTTCAGCCGCCGCCTCACCCGGGACGCGCCGCTGGTCGCCCCGTTCCTGCAGAACCCGCCGGCGTGCGCGTACTGGCCGACGACCAACCGGATGCCGAAGCCGGACCGGAGGACCTTCCCGAAGGTGCTGATGCTCCAGAGCGAGCTCGACGTCGCCACGGCGTACGAGGGTGCGCTGGCCGCGTCGCGGAAGCTGCCCGGCGCCTCGATGATCAGCGTCGACAACGAGGGCAGCCACGGCGTCTTCCCGTACTACACCCCGTGCGTGGACGACCCGGTGTACGCGTACCTGCTCGACGGCCGGCTGCCCGGCGAGCAGTACACCGGCTGCCAGGCCGTGCCGCTGCCCGGCGAGACGACCGTCCACGAGGTGGGCGGCGCGTTGACCAGCAAGGGCACGGTGCGGACGCGCCTGATCAGCGACGACATGCGGGCGGCGAACCGGATGCTCAAGCGGATGCTGCGCACCGAGCCGGGCCCGTCGTACCCGGAGTGACCGGTCCTCGCCGGAAGGCCGGCCCGCCCGTCCGTCACTCGGTGACGGCGGCGGGCCGGCCCCTGCCGTACGACGATCGCCCGGCGGGTCGACGGGCGTGCCGGCCCGGATCACTCACCGCGCCGCCACGGACGCCGGGTGGCCGACGACCTTCTCCACAAACGCGGTGAGGTGGGTGGTAGTCCGCTCGACCTTCTCGGCGAGGGTGAGCGATTCCTCGATGCGCCGCCCGGCGTCCTTCTTCCCCCGCAGGTAGAGCGAGCAGGCCAGGTCGGAGCAGAGGTACGCCCCCACGGAGTTGCCCTGCCGCCCGTCCCGCCCGGCCTTGCGGGCGGTCATCAGGGAGACGCCGTCGCCGGTGTGGGTGGTGAGGCAGAACGAGCACATGCTGCGCTTGACCCGCTGGGTCTGGGGAGCCACCCGCAACGCCACCCCGACGAGCGCCGGGCCGGACTCGACGACGAGGTAGGCGCGCTCCTGGGCGGCCGGGTCGCGCCACCCGAGGAAGTCGAGGTCGGCCCAGGGGCGCTCGGCGAGATCCCGGGGCACCGCCAGGCGCTTCGCCTCGCCCTTCGTGCAGTTGACGAAGGAGGCACGGATGTCGGACTCGGTGAGAGGTACCATAGGCTCTAGCCTAGACCTATTAGGCAAACAATTTAACGGACTAGCTTTGGAGTGACGCATGACGCGTGCGGGCCTGACCGTCGAACGCCTCACCCGGGCGGCCGCCGAGCTGGCCGACGAGGTCGGCTTCGACAACGTCACGGTGTCGGCGCTCGCCCGCCGCTTCGGCGTCAAGGACGCCAGCCTCTACTCCCACGTCCGCAACGCCCACGACCTGCGGGTCAGGGTCGCGCTGCTCGCGCTCGCGGAACTCGCCGACCGGGTCGGCGTCGCGCTCGCCGGCCGCGCCGGCAAGGACGCGCTGAACGCCTTCGCCAACGCCTACCGGGACTACGCGAGGCAGCACCCCGGCAGGTACGCCGCCATGCAGATCGACCTCGACCCGGAGACGGCGGCCGCGAGCGCCGGCCCCCGGCACGCCGAGATGACCCGGGCGATCCTGCGCGGCTACCGGCTGGCCGAGCCCGACCAGACCGACGCCGTACGCATGATGCACAGCACCTTCCACGGCTACGTGAGCCTGGAGCGCAGCGGCGGCTTCCGCCACACCCCACGCTCGACGGACGACTCGTGGGCGCGCACCCTCGACGCCCTCGACGCCCTCCTGCGAAACTGGCCGGCGCGCTGAACCGGGGCGCAGCGCCCCCGGCCCTCACGCACCGGTCACTGATCGGCGACGAAGACGCTGGACCAGCCGGCCCGCGCCGCCCGTTGGTAGAACCCGGTGATCTTCCGCAAGTGGTACGTCAAGTAGTCGAGGCCGCCCTGGTCGATCACCGCGCCGTACTCGTTCGCATCGAGCGTCCAGTACCGCGCGATGAACGGCTCCGGGTCGAGGTCGGTGAGGGCGGCGGCGACGTCACGAACTTCGGCCGCCGTGTTGAAGCTGACGACGTAGCCGTCGCCCTGATGCATCGGTAGGCCGCCGAGGACGACGGCGTTGAGCGGGTAGCTGCCGTCTTCGCCGCCGAGCTTGCCCTCGGTGAGGCAGCGGTGGATGCCGTCCCACGCCTTGTCGACGTCGCAGTGATCCGGCGCGTCGGTCATCTCGAGTTCCTGGATGACTTCGATGAGCCGATCGTCGTTGCCGCCATGGGTCAGCAGCAGCGCGGTGCAGGGCTCGTCGAGCGCGAGGAAGTACCCACGGCAGGCCATGGCGGGACGCTACAAGGGTGCGCCCGGCCGGCCGTCCACGGGCCGACAACCGTGGCGCGCAGCGGTTCGACCTGGGGGCGACGGACGAGTCGACCTGTACGCCGGATTCTGTGCGCGGCGCGTGCCCGAAGGCGCGCCGGCGGCGGCCATCCATCTCGGCCTACCGTTGCCGGCAGGCTCCAGCGGCCTACCCGCAGACATCGGACGGGCCGCCCTCAAGCGTCTGCGCGGACCGTCGCCTCGCGGTGACGATCCTTTCTTGGCCTTGCTCCGGGTGGGGTTTACCGAGCCACCCCGGTCACCCGGGGTGCTGGTGGGCTCTTACCCCACCGTTTCACCCTTACCGTCCCCGTTGGGGTCGGCGGTCTGTTTTCTGTGGCACTGTCCCGCGGGTCACCCCGGGTTGCCGTTAGCAACCACCCTGCCCTGTGGAGTCCGGACGTTCCTCGGCGACGGGCCGGAGCCCGTCGACGCGACCGCCCGGTCGACTCGTCCGTCGCGCTCTCATCCTAACGACGCCGACCGGCCGTCTATTGCCGGCCCGCCCGCGCAAGATCGCACTAGTTCCGGGAAAGAGTGCCCTCCGATGGGGCAGGTGGCCACACGTTCCCTGAAGTAGTGGCCACCAGACCTGCACGCGCGGCCATCGGACGTGGCCGGGCAGACCGTCGCGGGCCGGGCGTCGGTGCGGGTACTAGCCTCTGGGGACCATGGATCTCTCCCACGCCGCGCTGCTGCTCGCCGCCGGTCTCGCCGCGGGCACGGTCAACGCGGTGGCCGGCGGGGGTTCACTGATCACCTTTCCGGCGTTGATCGCGGTCGGGCTGCCCCCGGTGCCGGCCAACGTCAGCAACTCGGTGTCGGTCTTTCCGGGGTACGTGGCGAGCGTGGCGGGGAGTCGCGTGGACCTGCCGCGCCCGCGGGCCCTGGCCCTGCTGCTGCCCACCGCCGTGCTCGGCACCGTCGCCGGGGCACTGGTGCTCCTCGCCACCCCGGCCCGCGCCTTCGAGGTGGTCGTCCCGTTCCTGGTGCTCGGCGCGACGGCGGTGCTGGCGTTCCAGGACCCGCTGCGCCGGCTGGTGGGCCATCCGCGCGACCTGACGCCGCGCCGCCGTACGGTCAGCGTGCAGGCCATGGTCGCGCTCGGCTCGGTGTACGGCGGCTACTTCGGCGCGGCGCTCGGGGTGATGCTGGTCGCCGGTCTGGCCCTGGTGCTGGACACCACCCTGGCCCGGGTCAGTGCCGTCAAGAACCTGATCTCCGCGGTGGTGGGGCTCACGACGCTGGTCGTGTTCGCCCTGTTCGGGCCGGTGAACTGGGCGGCCGTGGCGGTGGTCGCCCCGGCGACGCTGGTCGGCGGGTACGTGGGCGCCCGCCTGGTGCGCCGCCTGCCCGCGGTGGTGCTGAAGACGATGATCGTGGTCTTCGGCACGGTCATCGGGCTGTACCTGCTCTGGCGTGCCCTCGGCTGACCGGTGTCACGGCCGGCGTGACGGCCCGGTCCCCGCGTCGGCGCGGTGCCGTTCGAGCCCGCCGAGGAGGAGCGTGATCCCGAAATCGAACGCGCCGGGCCGGCCGGCCGGGTCGGTCGGGTCCTCCCGGTCGAGGGTGTGCCCGTGGGCGACGGCGCCGAGGCTGTCGGCCTGGATGCGCTGCTGCTCGTGGAACGCGTGGCCGACGATGAAGTGGACCATGGTGGCGGCGGCGAGCGCAGTGGTCTCCTCGTCGAACCCGCCGGCGCCGATCGCGGCGGCGAGGCGGCGGTGCAGCTCCTCCGCGCCGAGGCCGAGCGCGAGGGTGCTGGAGACGACCTCGGCGCCGTCCTTGAAGGCGAGGAGCGCGTCGCGCAGCGCGGCGGCCTCGGCCCGCACGCGGTACCGCCAGTCGCGTCCGGTGGCGTCGACGGTGCGGGCGCCCGCGAGGATCCGGTCGGAGACCGCGGCGAGGAGCGCCTGCTTGTTGGGGAAGTGCCAGTAGAGCCCGCTCGGCTGGATGCCCAGCGTCGCCGCGAGGTGGCGCATCGTGAGATCGGGCAGTCCCTGCTGGTCCAGGATGCCCAGGGCCGCCGCGACGACGTCCTCACGCGTGTTCCGGGCGGCGTTTTCCGGTCTCGACATCCCGTCAGTATAGTGAACGCCGTTCAGGAGAACGGTGTTCAGGAGGACGTCGTTCCCTGGTCGTTCGCACGTCCGTGATCGCCCGTCGCCCGACGAGCGGCGAGGCGGCGTCCCGCGTACCCGCGGGCAGGGAGGGAGCCGGTCGTGGCTGGAGTTCGCAGGTTCGACACCCGGGACCTCACGAGGATCGTGGTCTTCGCCGCGATCCTGGCGGTCCTGGGGATCCCCGGCGCGATCTCGGTGTTCGGCGGAGCCGTGCCGATCACGGCGCAGACGCTCGGCGTCATGCTCGCCGGTGCGATCCTCGGCCGCTGGCGGGGCGCCGCCGCGGTCACCCTCTTCCTCGCGCTCGTCCTGGTAGGACTGCCGCTGCTCTCCGGCGGTCGCGGCGGCGCGGGTGTCTTCGTCGGCCCCTCGGCCGGCTTCCTCGTCGGCTGGATCGTCGGAGCCTTCGTGGTGGGTGCCGTCGCGCGCTCCGGGAACCGGCCGCCCACCTGGTGGCGCACCGCGTTGGCCTGCTTCGTCGGGGGCGCGCTCGTGGTCTACGCGGTCGGCATCCCGGTCCAGTCGCTCGTCACCCGGCTGCCCCTCGCGGAGACCGCGCTGACCAGCACCGCCTTCCTCCCCGGCGACCTGGTGAAGGTGGTGGTCGCCACGACCGTCGCGATGGCGCTCTGGCGCGCGTACCCCCGGGCGTTCGGCGCCACGACGGCGGCCGTGCCCGGGCCGCGGGCCGCCCGGTCGCAGACCGACGCGAGCGTACGGTGACCGGCGAGCGGCCCGCCGTCGTCTGCGGTGGGGTGGTGCTCACCGAGGCGCAGGTGCGGGAGCGGATCGCCGCCGCCAGAGCGGCGGGCGTCGACGTGCCGGGCCGGGTGGTCCCGATCCTCGACCCGGACCGCGTGCACGCGCTCGTGACGGCCCTCGCGGTGCGGGCGGCGGGCGGGGTGCCGCTCATCGGCGACGACCGCTGGAACGGCGGGTACTGGGACGGGCTGCGCGCCACGGTCGAGGCGGCCGACCCGGTGCCGGGCGTGGCCTGGGCGACGTTCAGCTCGGGCAGCACGGGAACGCCTCGGGTGATCGTCCGGACACACGAGTCCTGGGCCGCGTCGTATTCGGGCGTCGAGCGGCTCCTCGGCCTCACCGCCGACGACGTCGTCTACCTCCCCTCGCCGCTGGTCTCGTCGGTGACGATGTTCTCCGCCGTCCACGCCCGCGCGATCGGCGCCACCGTCCTCCTGCCCCGGACGCACACCGTCTCCGACGCGGACCTGGCGCACGCCACCGTGCTGCACGGCACGCCGTACGCCCTGCGCGGTGTGCTGGAGCGCATCGAAGCGGGCACGCCGCACCGGCTCCGCGCCGCCCTGGTCGGCGGCGCCCGACTCGACCCGGACCTGCGGAGCAGGGCCCGGGCCGCCGGCATCCGGCTGGTCTCCTACTACGGCGCGGCCGAGCTGTCCTTCGTGGCCGTGGACCCCGACGGCCACGGGCTGCGCCCCTTCGACGGGGTCGAGACGCGGATCGACGACGGCGTGCTCTGGGTCCGCTCCCCCTACTTCGCCGACGGCTACCTCGGCGCGGCCGCCGGACCGTTCCGCCGCGACAACGACGGTTGGGGCACGGTGGGCGACCTGGTGAGCGGCGAGGGGGACGAGCCGCTGCGGTTCCGCGGCCGCAAGGACGGCGCCATCCTCACCGCCGCGGCCACCGTCATCCCGGAGGACGTCGAGGCGGCGCTGCAACGGATCGACGGCATCCGCGACGCGGTCGTCTTCGGCCTGCCCAACGCGCGGGCCGGCGCCCTCGTGGCGGCGGTCGTCGAGACCGGCCCCGGCCGCCGGCCGCCGTCGGCCCGCGAGCTGCGCCGGCAGGCGGCCACGCTGCTCTCCGGCACGCACCTGCCCCGCCGCTGGTTCTGGACGGAGCGGCTGCCCCGTACGGCCACCGGCAAGCCCGCCCGCGAGCGGATCCGGCACGACGCGATCGAGGGGACGGTGGCCCGCGTTGTCTGAGCACGGTCGCCACCTCCCGGTCGTCGTCGCGGCGCGACGCACCCCGATCACCCCGAAGGGCACGCAGCTCGCCCACGTCACCGTGGAGCGACTCGCGGCTCCCGTCGTGCGCGCCTGCGTCGACGACGCCGCGCGGGCCACGGGCGCGCCCCCGCGGGTCGGTGACGTCGTCCTCGGCAACTGCATGGGGCCCGGTGGCAACACGGCCCGGCTGTCGGCGCTGGCGGCGGGGCTCGGTGTCACGGTGCCGGGGATGACGATCGACCGGCAGTGCGGCAGCGGACTGGCCGCGATCGTCACGGCCGCCGACGCGATCCGGGCCGGCGACGACCGCGCCCGCGTCGCGGGTGGCGCCGAGAGCGCGTCGACCGCGCCGACCCGCCTCGCCGACGGTGTCGCGTACACCAAGGCGCCCTTCGCCCCGGCCGGCTTCGCCGATCCCGACATGGTGCGTGCCGCCCAGGACCTCGCGGTGCTCGACGGCGTCGACCGCGACCGCCAGGACCGGTACGCCGCGCGCAGCCACCGGCTCGCCGCCGAGACCCGGGCGCGGGGCGGCTTCGACGACGAGCTGGTGCCGCTCGGCGGCGTCGTCCGGGACAGCGGCCCACGCCCACGGATCCCCACCATGCTCGACCGGTTCCCCGCGCTCTTCCCCGACGCCGCCGACGGCGGCACCGTGACGGCCGGCAACTCCTGCCGCGACAGTGACGGCGCGGCGGCCGTGGCGCTCGTGCCGGCCGCCGCCCGGGGCGGCGCACCGGGGCTGGCTCTCGTCGCGAGCGCCACGGTGGGCTGCGACCCGGCGCTGCCCGGGCTCGGCCCCGTTCCGGCGGTCGAAGCCCTGCTGCGCGACGCGGGGCTCGGCCTCGCCGACCTCGCGGCCATCGAGATCGTGGAGGCGTTCGCCGCCCAGACGCTGGCCGTGCTGACCCGCCTCGGGCTCGCCACCGCCGACGTCGTCGACCCGCGCGTCTGCGCGGACGGCGGGGCGCTCGCGCTCGGGCACCCGTGGGGGGCGAGCGGCGCGGTCAGCGTGGTGCGGCTCTTCTCCCGGCTCGTGCGGGCGGGCGCGCCGGCCGGGACGCTGGGCCTCGCCACGGCCGCCGTCGGCGGCGGGATCGGCGTGGCCGCCCTGTTCGAGGTGGTCCGGTGAGCACCACCATCCACTTCGCGGACGTCACGGTCGCGTTCTCCGGGCGGCCGGTGCTGCGCGACCTCGCCCTCGACCTCGACGAGCGCCGGATCGGCGTGATCGGCTCCAACGGCTCCGGCAAGTCCACCTTCGCCCGGCTGCTCAACGGCCTCGTCACCCCCACCGCCGGCGAGGTGCGGGTGCACGGCATCGACCCGGCCCGCGAGCCGAAGCTGCTGCGGAGACGCGTGGGCTTCGTGTTCAGCAACCCCGACGCGCAGATCATCATGCCGACCGTGGCCGAGGACGTGGCGTTCTCGCTGCGCCGCCGAGGTCTATCCCGCACGGAGATCCAGGAGCGGGTGGACGCGGCGCTCGACCGCTTCGGGCTCACCCAGCTCGCCGACGCCCCGGCCCAGACCCTCTCCGGCGGGCAGAAGCAGCTCCTCGCGCTGTGCGCGGTGCTCATCGGCGAGCCCGGCCTCGTCGTCGCGGACGAGCCGACCGCGTACCTCGACGCCTCGAACAGCAGACGCATCGCGGGGTTCCTGCTCGACGAGATGCCGCAGCAGCTCGTCCTCGTCACCCACGACCTCCGGCTGGCGGCGCGGTGCGACACCGTCCTCCGCTTCGAGGCCGGCCGGCTCGTGGACCGGGGTGACCCGGCGTCCGTGATCGCCCGGTACGAGGAGGAGCTGACCTGATCGCCCTGTACCGGCCCGGCCGCAGTTTCCTGCACCGGCTGCCCGCCGGCCCGAAGCTGGTCACCGTGATGGCTGTCGCGCTGGCGATCTCGCTCGCCCCGGCGAGCGCCTGGCTCCTCGCCGGGACCGTGGCGCTCGTGACCGGCTGCTACCTGCTCCTCGCGGCGGGCCTGCGCGAGCTGGGCCGCCAGCTGTACTACCTGCGCTGGCTCGTCCTCGTCATGCTCGTGCCGCAGGCCGTGTTCCTGTCGCCGGCCACCGCGGCGGTCAACGTCGTGCGGGTCGTCGCGGTCGTCCTCTTCGCCACCCTCGTCACGCTCACGACCCGCACCGAGGACCTCATCGACGCCATCGAGCGCGCCCTCGGGCCCCTGCGGCGGTTCCGCGTCGACCCGGGCCGGATCGCCCTCATGCTCTCGATGACGATCACCACCGTGCCGGTCATCGCGGGTTTCGCCGCCCAGGTCCGCGAGGCGCAACGCGCGCGCGGGGTGCCCGTGCAGCCGCTGGCCTTCGTCGTACCGATGCTCGTCATGGCGTTGAAACACTCCGACGACCTCGCCGACGCCCTCACCGCCCGCGGCGTCGACTGAGCCGCGCCAGCCGGGCAGAGGGTGCCGCCCCGCCGCGGGGCGCGACGGGGCGGCACGGGATGGGGGACGGTGGTTCAGTACGCCTCGCCGACCGGCTCCTCCGGTGCGCCCTCGGCGCCGGCCGCGGCCCGGTTCCACCGGGACCAGAACACCCGCTCGCCGTAGCCGCCGGCCATCACGTGCGCGGTGGCCAGGTAGACCAGCACGCCGACGGCGAGCACCCCGAAGCCGACCCAGAACGGCAGCGCCAGCGAGTGCTCGGCGAGCTTGCCGGAGATGATCGGCGCGGGTGCGGCGGCACCCCAGCGGACCAGGTTGAATGCGCCGGTGGCGAGCCGGCGGTCCCGGGAGCCGAGACCGAGGGCGAGGTCGGTGAGGTTGGCGTTGGCGAGGCCCATGAAGAGCCCGGCGAGGACCAGTACCACGAGCGCCTCGGCGGTGCCGGTCGAGGTCGCGAAGAGCACCATGCAGACCAGCAGCCCCGCGACGGCGACACCGACGGTCTGCACCGCACCGATCCGGTGGGCCAACCGGTGGCCGATCACCAGGATGCCGGCGGCCAGGCCGAGGCCCCAGCCGGTGAAGGCCAGCCCCAGGGGCACGACGTCGAGGCCCAGGAACAGCGGCGTGTAGCCGAGCACCACGAAGAAGACGAAGTTGTACGCGGCGGTCACCACGCACAGCGCGACGAACGCGGGACGCCGGTAGGTGGCGAGGATCTGCCCGACGCGGACGGGTGCCTGCCGGTTGGCCGGCTCGCGCAGCTTGCCGGCGGCGACCGCGAGGGCGAGCACCATGAACACGCCGCAGACGAAGAACGGCAGCCGCCAGCTGACCTGGCCGAGCAGGCCGCCGAGCAGCGGGCCGACCGCGAAGCCGAGGCCGAGGGCGGTCTCGAAGAGCCCGACCACCCACTCCCGGTCGACGGCCAGGTTGACCAGCACCACCATGGCGGTGGCGAAGAACATCGCGTTGCCCAGGCCCCAGACTCCGCGCAGCACGCTCAACTGGACGATGTTGTCGCTGAACGAGGCGAGGATGGCGGCAAGCCCGACGACGGACACGCCGGTGATCAATACGGGCTTGAAGCCGAACCGGCCGCTGGCGAGGGTGGCCGGGATCATGCCCACGGCCATGACCGCGATGTACGCCGTGAAGAGCAGCTCGACCTGCCAGGCGGTGACGCCGATCGCCTCGCCGATGGCCGGCAGGATCGGGTCCACCACGGCGATGCCGGCGATGGCGAGGAAGGCCACCAGTGTGGTGGCGTAGATGGCACTGCGGTTCGGTTCGGAACGCCGATCCACTCCGACTCCCCAGATAGCTGTATCTTACAGTTAATTCCCCTGTATCATACAACTATGAGCGCGCACCCCACCCCGGACGCCGGCGCCGAGGCGACCGCCCTCGGCCGCATCGAGACCGAGGTCGCCATGCTGATGCGGCTCGGCGAGGCCACCCGGCGCCGCACCGGCACCGCGGAGCACCGGGTGCTCGACCGGGCGGCGTACGTCATCCTGCGGCACCTGGCCGACGCCGGCCCGCAGAACGTCTCGGCGCTCGCCACCCGGCTCGGCCTCGACGGCTCCACCGTGACCCGCCAGGTGTCGGCGCTCCAGCGTGACGGCCTCATCCTGCGGGAGCCCGACCCACGTGACGGCCGGGGCATGGTCGTCTCCCCCACCCCGGCCGGGTTACAGCGGATGGCCGCCGTGCAGGCCGCCCGCACCCGCCTCTACGGCGAGATGCTGGCCGACTGGACGCCGGAGGACCGGGACACCCTCGCCGAGATGCTGCACCGGCTCAACGCGGCCCTCGACCGCCGTCACCGCCAGTGACCTGAGCAGGCCTCCGGCACGGTGCGGCCCCCGGACCACCGTCCGGGGGCCGCACCGTCCGCGACGCTCAGGCCACCGGCTCGGGGGCCGCGTCGGCGTCCCGGGTGGCGCCCGGGGTCACCCGCGGGTCACCCTCGTCGGCGAAGTAGTCGTCCGGCTGGGTGCCGTCGACGCCGTCGCGCACCCTGGCCGCCCGCAGGACGAGCGTGACCAGGGCCGCGACCAGCAGGTTCACCAGCACGGCCACGATGCCCACGTAGATGGTGCGCTGGGTGTCGAAGCCGAACTTCTCCAGCGGGAAGGCGGAGCCCGCGAAGTGCTTCCGCGTCGGGCTGGAGATCTGGTAGAGCATCCACATGCCGAGCCCCATGCCGGCCACCCAGCCCGCGACCAGCGCGCCCCGGTGGAACCAGCGGGTGTAGAGACCCAGGGCCACCGCCGGCAGCGTCTGGAGGATGATCACGCCGCCGATCAGCTGGAGGTCGATGGAGAACTGCGGGTCGAGGAAGACGATGCAGGCCACCGCGCCGACCTTCACCACCAGCGAGGTGATCTTCGAGACGTTCGCCTCCTGGGCGGGCGTGGCGTCCCGCTTCAGGTACTCCTTGTAGATGTTGCGGGTGAACAGGTTGGCCGCCGCGATCGACATGATCGCCGCCGGCACCAGCGCGCCGATGCCGATGGCCGCGTACGCCACCCCGGCGAACCAGTCCGGGAACTGCTGGTCGAAGAGCAGCGGCACGACCGTGTTGCTGTCCACCGTGCCCTCCGACGCCCCGGGCAGCGGCTTCACGTCGGCCGCGATGGCCATGTAGCCGAGCAGCGCGATGAGCCCGAGCAGCAGGCTGTACGCCGGCAACGCGGACATGTTCCGCTTGATCACGTCCCGGTTCCGGCTGGCGAGCACGCCGGTGAGGCTGTGCGGGTAGAGGAAGAGCGCCAGCGCCGAGCCGAACGCCAGGGTCACGTACTGGAGCTGGTTGTTGGCGTTGAGCAGGATGCCGTCACCCGGGTTCGGCGAGGCGTCGAACTTCGCGTCGGCGGCGTCGAAGATGTCGCCCCACCCGCCGAGCTTGTACGGCAGCCACAGGACCGCCACCAGGATCACGACGTAGATCAGCGTGTCCTTCACGAACGCGATGAGCGCCGGCGCCCGCAGCCCGGACTGGTAGGTGTAGGCGGCCAGGATGGCGAACGCCACGATGATCGGCAGGTGCCGGGCGATCGTGCTCTCGCCGGTCACGCCCATGGCCTTGAGCACCGCCTCGATGCCGACCAGTTGGAGGGCGATGTACGGCATCGTGGCGACGATGCCCGTGATCGCGATGAGCAGCGCCAGCACCGGCGAGTCGAACCGGCTGCGGACGAAGTCGGCCGGCGTCACGAAGCCGTGCCGGTGCGACACCGACCAGAGCCGGACCAGCACCAGGAACACCAGCGGGTAGATCACGATGGTGTACGGCACGGCGAAGAAGCCCATGGCGCCCGCGCCGAAGACGAGCGCCGGCACCGCCACGAAGGTGTACGCCGTGTAGAGGTCACCGCCGACCAGGAACCAGGTGATCCAGCCGCCGAAGCTGCGCCCGCCCAGCCCCCACTCGTCCAGGTGCGCCATGTCCTTCGGCGCCCGCCACCGGGCGGCCACGAAGCCCATCGCGCTGACCAGCAGGAACAGCAGGGTGAAGATGATGATCTCGGTGAGGTGGTCGCGCCACATCAGCGGTCACCCCGCCTCTTCGTGAGCTGGTAGACCAGGGTCGTGGTGGTCACGCCCAGGACGATGTAGGCGAGCTGGAGCCAGTAGAAGCGGGGGAAGCCGAACAGGCGGGGCGAGTCTCCGTTGAAGAAGGCCGGGATGAGCGGCACCACGATCGGGACGAAGAGCAACCAGTTCCAGGGGCTTTTGTCCTTCGCCCTGGCCGGCACCGTCGGCGGCGCCTCCGGTTCGGGTGCAGCCATGTCACACACCTCCGGGATGTCTTGATGCGCGTTGTGACGGCCGGAGGCTACGGCTGTGTGAGCGCCGTCACGCTCCCCGCTCGGAGGGTGCTGCGCCGAACGGCCGACGCGCTGCGCCGAACGGCGGGCGCCGGCGGCTCATCGGTCGACCGGGGAGGGCGGGGGCACCACGACGTCCACTGTGGCGTCAGCCACACGTTCGGGGTGGCTCAGGAGATCGCGGCGAGGTGCGCGGTGTCGTTGACCGAGCGGACGGCGACGCCGCCGTCGGGCCACAGGTCCACCACCGAGATGCCGGCGGCGTCGAGGTAGAGCCGGTGGAGGAAGGCGTCGTCGGCGGCGAGCGCGTCGCGCAGCATCAGCTTGATCGGCGAGACGTGCGAGACGACCACCACGGTCTCCCGGGGGTACGCCTCGCAGAGCGCGGCGACGGCCCGCCGGGCGCGCTCGGCGACCTGGACGAACGACTCGCCCTGCGGCGGCGCGACGGCCGTCGAGGCGAGCCAGGCGTCCAACTCCCCCGGCCACCCCGCCCGCACCTCGGCGAAGGTGCGCCCCTCCCAGGCGCCGAAGTCGCACTCGATGAGGTCGTCGCTCGGGCGCACCGGCACCCCGCCGAGCGCCTCGGCGATCGCCGCCGCGGTGGCCGTGCACCGGGACAGCGGTGAGCTGACCACGGCCGCCGCACCCGGCGCCAGCGCGGCCACCCGGGTGCCGGTGGCCCGGGCCTGCGCCCGCCCCCGGGCCGACAGCGACACGTCGCCGCGACCGGAGTAGCGGCCCTGCTCGGTGTACTCGGTCTCGCCGTGCCGGACGAGCAGCAGGCGGGTCGCGGTGAGGCTGGGCCGGGGTTCCCACGAGGCGGGAGCGGTGGTCGCGTCGCCGCCCGTGGCCCTGGCCGTGGCGGCGCGGTCGGCCACCTCGCGGGCCCGCTCCCGGTCCGCCGCGTCGTCGCCGGCCACCTCGCGGGGCGGCTCGACGATCCGCGGCGCGTCGACCACCGGCCGGGCCGGCGTGCCGGCCGCCGCGTCCATCGCGGCGTTGGCCAGGGCGTCGGCGTGCCGGTTGCGGTCGCGGGGGACCCAGCTGAACCGGACCTCGTCGAAACGGGCGACCAGCGCGGCGGCCTGCGCGGCGAGCGGGCGCAGCCCCGGGTTCTTGATCTGCCAGCGGCCGCACATCTGCTCGACCACCAGCTTCGAGTCCATCCGGGCGTCGACCTCGGTGGCGCCCAGCTCCGCGGCGGCCTCCAGCCCGGCGATCAGGCCGCGGTACTCGGCCACGTTGTTGGTGGCCACCCCGATCGACTCGGACCGCTCGGCGAGCACCTCGCCGGTCCGCGGATCGCGGACCACCGCGCCGTAGCCGGCCGGACCGGGATTGCCCCGGGACCCGCCGTCGGCCTCGATGAGGACCAGCCGGGACGCCATCACCGCCTACAGACCCGACTCGTTGGTACGCACCATGATCCGCCGGCACTCCTCGCAGCGGACCACGTCGTCCGGGTCGGCCTTGCGGATGCGGGCCAGGTCGGCGCCGGAGAGCTCCAGGCGGCAGCCGCCGCAGCGGCCGGCGGTGAGCAGCGCCGCGCCGAGCCCGGTGTCCTCACGGATCCGGTCGTAGAGCGTGACCAGGTCGGCCGGGAGGTCGGCGGCGAGCGGCTGGCGCGCCGCCCGCTTGAACTCCTCTTCCTTGGCGATCTCGGCGAGGCTGTCGTCGCGGCGCTGCTCGGTGACCGCCCGCCTCTCCCGGGTCTCGGTCAGCCGCTGCTCCACGCCGTCGAGGACGCCCTGGGCGGTCTCCCGCTGCTCCATCAGCTCCAGCTCGGCGTCCTCCAGGTCACCCTGGCGGCGGTTCAGCGACGCCAGCTCGTGCTGGAGGGCCTCCAGCTCCCGGGCCGGGCCGCTGCCGGCCGCGAGCCGGGCCTCGTCCTTCTCCTTGCGGGCGCGGACCTGGTCGATGTCCTTCTCCAGCCGGGCGATGTCCCGGTCCAGGTCGTCGACCGCCACCTGGGCGCGGACCCGCTCGTCCTCCAGGGCGGACAGCTCCCGCGCCAGCGCCTCCAGCTCGGCCCGCTCGGGCAGCGCACGGCGGCGGTGGGCGAGCTGGGCGAGGGCGGTGTCGATCGCCTGGAGGTCGAGCAGGCGGCGCTGGACCTTCGGGTCAGCCTTCACGGTCGGGGCTCCTTGTCGTCCACAGCGGGTGCGCAAGCGTGCACGGTCCACGGGTCGGTGTCCAGGTCGGACACCAGCGTCTCGACGCCCGTCGCCTCCCGCAGGAGCGCGGCCAGGTCGTCCAGCCAGGGTCGTTCGGTCGCCCAGTGGGCGGCGTCGAGCAGGGCGGGCCCATCGGCGGCGAGGTGCTCGCCGGCCGGGTGGTGCCGCAGGTCGGAGGTGAGGTAGGCGTCCACCCCGGCGGCCGTCGCGTCGCCGAGGAAGGCGTCGCCGGAGCCGCCGCTGACAGCGAGCGTACGCACCATCCGCCCCGGGTCGCCCGCGGCGCGTACGCCCCAGGAGGTGACGGGGAGCACGGCGGCGGCGTGCCGGGTGAGCTCGGCGAGCGTCATCGGGCGGGGCAGCTCCCCGACCCGGCCGATGCCCCGGCCCGGCCCGTACGCGGGCGAACCGGGCGCGGGTGGGTGCAGTGGGCGCAGGTTGGTGAGCCCGAACCGGGCGGCCAGCGCGTCGGAGACCCCGGGCGCGGCGACGTCGGCGTTGGTGTGCGCCACGTAGAGCGCCACCCCGGCCCGGATCAGCTGGTGGACGATCCGGCCCTTGTACGTGGTCGGGGCGACCGACGACACCCCGCGCAGCAGCAGCGGGTGGTGGGCGACGATCATGTCGACGCCGGCGTCGAGCGCCTCGGCGACGGTCTCGGGGACCACGTCGACCGCGCAGAGCACCCGCCGCACCGGGGCGGACGGCTCACCGAGCACCAGACCGACCCGGTCCCACTCCTCGGCCCAGACCGGCGGATAGCGCCGCTCCAGCTCGGCGACCACCTCGGTCACCGTCGGCCCTGATCCGGTTGTGCTCACGGCGGGCCAGCTTACCGGCGCGAACTGTGTGCGGTGGCCTCCCCCGCCGGTCCGGGCCGGTCGGCCGTCCGGCGGGCCACGAACGGGCCCGCCGGACGGTGGGTGCCACCACCGGACCCACCCGGCCGGAGGCTCAGACCACCGGGCAGAGCCGCGCGCGCAGCGCGGTGAGGCCGGCTCCCCACGGGAAGGCGTGCAGGTGCCGCTCACCGGTGCCGGGCGCGTGGAGCGGGAAGACGTGGTCGCCGAAGAGCACTGTCACGCCCCACTCGTCGAGGCGGGCGAGGCCGGCCCGGAACGCCGGGTGCGCCGCCATCGCCGCGTTGGTGAACGGCACGGCCACGATCGGTGTGCCGAGCCCCTGCGCCTCCACCAGCAGCCCGAGGGCGAGGGTGTCGGTGATGCCGGCCGCCCACTTGTTGACCGTGTTCACCGTGGCCGGGCAGACGATCATCGCGTTCGCCGGTGGCAGCAGGTCCGGGTCGCCCGGCTGCTTGTAGTGGGTCCGCACCGGGTGGCCGGTCTGCCGGGCCAGGGCCGGACGGTCGACGAACTTCGCCCCGTCGGGTGTGGTGATGACGCAGACGTCCCAGCCGTCCTGCTGGGCGAGGTCGACCAGGCGGCCGACGTGGCGGGCCAGCGGCGAGCCGCAGGCGATGACGTACAGCACCTCGCGGTGCCCGTTGACGGAACGCGGCCCCGACATCAGGCCGGCTCCGCGCTCATACTCCTACTCCCATGTGCTCAGCCAACTCCGCAATCGGAGAAGGCGGCGCACCACGTGTGCGACGGAGGATGTCGGACATCACCTCGTGCGCGATCGGCCGGCAGCGGATCTCCGACGGCGCGAGCCGGTCGCCGAGGAGCAGCATCTCGCCGGCGTTGGCCACGTCGCCCATCTGGGCGTAGCCGCGGGCGATGTCGAGCAGGTGGTGCGCCCGCCGCTCGGGCAGCAGCGCGTTGAACGCCGGCTCCTGGATGCGCAGCTGGTGCACCTCGACCGCCCGGCCACCGTCGCCCAGCTCGACGGCCGCTGCGGCCCGGTGCAGTTCGAGGTTGGTCGGGCCGAACGAGGTCCAGTAGTGGTTGTGGTCGCCGCCGAGCAGCGTGGCCGCCTCCGCGGCGCCGTTGATCAGGTCGTCGACCGTGGCCGAGTCACCGATGCGGGCGGCGGCCATCGCGCCCTGGAGCAGCAGCATGCCGTAGACGCTGAGCCGGGCCGGGGAGGTGTCGTTGCCGCCGCCGGGCGCGAGGCGGTTGGCGATGGTGACGTTCAGCTCCAGCGCCGGGCGGGGCCGGCCCATGGCGACCAGGGCGTTGCAGACCCGGGTGGTGGCGATGCCGGCGAGCAGCTGGTCGTCGGCCCGCTGGGCGACCGCCATCGACCGGTCGGCGGCCAGCCAGGCGAGGTCGCACTCACCGAGCTTGCGCAGCACCGAGGAGGCGATCTGGTAGACCTGCCCGAGCAGGTGCGCGGCCTCGCGGGCGTCGTCGCCGCCGTAGCCGGCGTCGGCCGCCTGGGCGTCGCGCAGCAGCTTCGGCAACGCGCGCGTGAGCATCCCGTAGCGGCCGTACTGGTAGGTGAGCCAGGCGTGGTTGACGGCCTTGCGCATGTCGGCCAGCGGCGGAGGGTAGGGCGCCGCGTCGAAGTAGGCGCTCATCGAGTCGTACCGTTCGAGGGCCGCCCGGATCTCCTCGACCTCGACCTGGTCGATGCAGTTGAGCGCGTCGGTACGCCGCTCCGGGTCCTTGCCGAGCAGCAGCTGCACGTCGACCTGGAGGATGTCGGCGATCTCGTAGAGGACGGAGAACTTGTCCAGCCGGCGGACGCCGCGCTCCACCTTGTCCACCCAGCTCTTCGACTTGCCGAGCCGGTCGGCGAAGACCTGCTGCGACATCTTGCGCCGCCCCCGCCAGTAGGCGACCCGGCGACCTATGGGTAGCTCCTCCATCTCCCATCCCTCCCCTGTGTGGCGTGGATCGCCGGTGGTGCCGGGCGGCGGCCGGTGCACGGCTTCCGCGGTCTTCAGATTTTCGCTGGTCGCACAGCCTGTGCGTCAGCCGTACAGCCAGTCCTCGTAGTTTTCGTGCAAGTTGCATCAGCCGTTCGTCAACTCAACGATCGCGGGTTACGGCAGTGACGGCGCTCGACGTAACAACCGAAGCCGTCGGGCCGACGAGGGGAGATGGCAGGGATGTGGGGGAACGTCGGCCCGCGGGTCGCGCAACTGTCGCCTCTGGAACGCGTCCGGCTGCGCCGGGTCGCGGTGCGCTACGCGGCGCACGGCTGGGAGGTGACGCCCGGGGCGTGCCTGGCCCGCAGCCGCTTCGTCTGCGGACGCCCCGGCTGCCCCACGGTCGGCTGCCACCCCGCCCTGGAGAACTGGGAGCACGCGGCCAGCGCCGACCCGGCCCGGGTGGCGACGTGGTGGCGCACCCGGCCGCACGGCGTGCTGCTGCCCACCGGGCGCGCGTTCGACGTGCTGGAGGTCCCCGCCCACCTGGGTCGGCGCGTGCTGGAGGCGCTCCAGACCCATCCGGCCGGCGCCGGCGTACGCGGGCCGGTGCTGGTGACGCCGACCGGCCGGTGGATGTTCCTCGTCCGCCCCGGCGACCCGCTCCGGCCGGAGCTGGAGCACTGCTTCCACGTGGTGCGCCACGGACCCGGCTCGTGGATCCCGGCGCCGCCCACCCGGCTGCCCGAGGGCCCCGTCCGCTGGGCGGTCGCCCCCGAGCAGGCCCAGTGGCAGCTGCCCGACTCCTACCTGGTGCAGAACACCCTGATCGACGTCCTCCGGGCGACCGGGATCACGCTCAGCGCGGACCTGTTCCCCGGTCACCTCCCCCTCCCGCGCCGCGGCATGTGACCGCTTCGGCGCCGCGGCGACGACATCGGGGACCGGGCCCGGGCGACAGCGCCCCCGGGCGTCGGGTAACCCTGCGGCCTCCGGCGCGGCCGGGCGCACCCGGCAGCGGGCGGGAAACGGCAGCGTCGCCGGGGTGCCTGTCCTCGTTGAGCAGGGCGACGGTGCGGAACCGCGCCGGGAACGGGGGAAGTGAATGCCCACGGACCACACCACGCCGTACCCCGGCGGTGCCGAGCCGCCGTACCGCAACCGCCCACGACGTCGCTGGGCCGGCACCCGTCCCGCCGGCTCCCGCCCCGGCCGCCCCCGGCCGATGGGCTCCCGCCCCGCCAACACCCACCGCCCCGTTCGCTGATGCCCGCCGCCGCCCGTCCCGACCGGCACGTCGCACCGGCCGGCCGCCGCGACCACGGGAGACCGTCATCCGGCCAGCGGCAACGCGGTGGAGCGCAGCAGACGGCCGTCGTCGGTGACGATCGCGTGGGTGTGGCCGGCGAGCCGGTCGAGCCAGCCGATGCCCCCCGTTCCCATGGCCACCGCGGCGGTGGCGTACGCGTCGGCCACCCCCAGGTCGGAGCCGACCACGGTCACCGAGCGCAGGCCCCGGGCCGGTTCCCCGCGCCGGGGGTCCCGCACATGGTGGCCGCGCTCGTAGACACCCGAGGTGGCCACCGCGAGGTCGGTGCCGGTGAGCACGAGGCAGGTGGCGTCGGCGTCCCACGGGTGCCGCACCCCGATCCGCCACGGCCGCCCCGACGCCGACCGGCCCCGCGCCCGCACGTCCCCGCCGGCGTTCACGCAGTGGTTGACCGCCCCGGCGGCGCGCAGCCGGTCGGAGGCGACCTGGGCCGCCCACCCCTTGACGTAGCCGGACGGGTCGAGGCCGCCGGTGGCGTACGCGTCGAAGTAGCCGTCGGTCACGCCCCACAGCTCGGCGCAGGTGACCAGCACCGCCCGGAAGTCGGCGGACGCCTCGGAGAGCAGCAGCTCGCCCCGGTCGAAGCGGCGCACCTCGCTGTCCTCCCGGTACGTGCTGAACCGCGCGTCGACCTCGCGCATCCAGTCGAAGACCTCGTCGGCGAGATCGTGCAGGGTGGCGGCGGGCAGGTCGTCGGCGAGGTCGAGGCTGATCGCCGTACCCATGACGTGTTCGACCCGGCGCAGCCCGGGCCGGGTGAGCGACGCCCTCACGCCTGCTCGATGGCGGCCCGCAGCGACCGCCGGTACGACTCGCTGGTCTCGGTGGCGCCGGAGACCGTGTCCAGGTCGGCGCTCTGCTTCCGGACCACCTCTCCCGACGTGCCGTTGTAGGCGCGCCGCACGTCGTCGCTGTGTCGCTCCGTCTCCCCCGGCCCGCCGGGCAGCTCCACGGTGAGCGCCTCGACGATCCGGTCGCCGGAGACGACGATCTGCACCTGCACGTTGCCGTACTCGTTCTCCACGACCGGCCCGGTCACCCGCCGGGTGCTCGGCTGCTGCGGCGCGCGGGGCGTCGACCGGGAGGCGGGCGCCTTCGTGGTGGGGCGCGCGGCGGGCGACCGGGTGGCGCCGCGGCCGGGGCGGGGCGAGGAGGTGGTGCCGCCGGTCGGTGACGGGGCGGCGACCGGGCCCTCGGTCGGGGCGGGGCCGGCGCTCGGCGTGGGGCTCACCGGCTGCCCGGCGGGCAGCTCCTGGGCGACCTGGCTGGTGCCGGGCGGGCCCTTGAGCACCACGAGCGCGGTGGTGCCGGCCGCCAGGCCGGTGATCGCGAGGAACGCGCGACGCATGTGGACCGTCCCAACCTACAGCTCGAAGGTGGCCAGGTGGATCTGGCGGCGGGGCACCCCGGCGCGGCGCAGCGCCCGCAGCGACTGCGCGACCAGGCCGGGCGGCCCGCACAGGTAGACGTCCCGCCGGGTCAGGTCGGGCACCAGGTGGCGCAGCCCGTCCGCGCTGAGCACCTGGCGCGGCCCCGGGTCGTCGCGGGAACCGACCACGTACCAGATGTCGGTGCCCCGGGCCTGCGCGAGCCAGTCGAGTTCCCGGCCGAGCAGGACGTCCGCCGGTGTGCGGGCGCGGTAGATCAGCGCGGCGCCGGGCGGAAGCTCCTCCAGCATGGCGCGGACCGGGGTGATGCCGCTGCCGCCCGCGATCAGCAGCGCCCGGTCCCGGACGCGGTGCGCCGCGGTGAAGGTGCCGGACGGCCCCTGCGCCCAGACGCGGGTGCCCGGGTCGAGGTCGCGCAGGTCGGCCGTGTGCCGCCCGACCACCTTGACGGTGAGCCGCAGCCAGCGGCCGTTCGCCGCGGCGGAGACGGAGAACGGGTGCGACTGCCACCAGCAACCGCGGGTGAGGAAGCGCCAGCGGAAGTACTGGCCGCCGAGCATCTCCAACCGGTCCAGCCGCTCCCCGGTCAGGTAGATCGAGATGGTGTCGGCGCTCTCCGCGACCACGTCGGCGACGCGCAACCGGTGCCGGAGGTTGAACCGCAGCGGTGCGAGGATCCGGCCCCAGCAGAGCGCGACGAGCACCAGCACGTACATGGCGATCCAGCCGGTGCGGACCGGGCCGGGCCGGAAGAGCTGCGCGCCGTTGCCGAACTGGTGGCCGAAGCCGAGCAGCAGCACGAGGTAGCTGGAGCGGTGCAGCAGGTGCCACAGCTCGTAGGGCAGCGCGGTGCGGATCGCCCGGACGCTGCTGAACCCGACCAGCACCATCAGGCCCGTGGCGAGGAACGCCTGGAGCATGTCCTGGTAGTCGCGCAGCAGCACACCGGCCTCGGTGAGCACCGAGTGGTCACGCAGCCCGGCGTAGCCGAACAGGATCAGCGACAGGTGCGCGAGCACCGCGACGAGTAGGGTGGCGCCGAGGTCGCGGTGCCACCGGCCGAGCCGCTCGCCGCCGACCCACCGTTCCAGCACCGGCAGCCGGCTCATCATCAGCACCTGCACCAGCAGGAGGTAGCCGGCGACCAGGCCGGTGATCCGGCCGGCCGCGGTGAGCGTCGCCGCGGTGGAGCGCAGCGAGCCCGGGGGTGTGTCCAGCCACCAGGGCAGCACGCTGGCGACCAGGCCGGCCACGAACAGCGCGGCGAGCAGCCGCGGCCCGCCGGGCCCGCGCCGCGCCGGCACCGTCGGTGGTACGGCGGCGGCCGGCCGGCCGCCGCGCCGGGACGGTGACCCGGTGCGGTGGCCGGCGGGCCGGGTGTCCTGGTAGGTCACGCGTACAGCTTCATCGGGGTGAACTTCCGCCGCGGGAATACCTTGTTGACCTGCGCCTCGGTGAGGCCGAAGCGTCCCTGCGCGACGGCGCCGTAGACGTTGAACATGTTGTTGTACTCGGGCACGTCGCCGGAGTCGAGGTCGTCCAGCCCGTTCCAGGCGCCGAGCAGCGGGCCGGCCAGCTTCCTGCCGGAGAGCAGGGTGATCACCCCGCCGTGGCCGTGGTCGGTGCCGCCGCTGTTGGAGGCCACCCGACGGCCGAACTCGCTGGAGACCATGACGGTGACGTCGGCGGCCAGCGGCCCGAGGTCGGTGAAGAACGCGGCCATCGCGGCGGCCAGCTCACCGAGCCGCCGGTGAAGCTGGCCACCGGCGCGGGTGCCCTGGTTCTCGTGGGTGTCGTAGCCGCCCATGCCGACGGTCGCGACCCGGACGTTGGCCCCGCCCTTGATCAGCTGGGCGAGCTGCTGGAACGCCCGGCCGACGCCCTCGTACCTGACCCCCTCGGCCGGCTCGTACGGCTTCGCGGCGAGCTTCTGCGCCGTGGCCAGCGCGCCGAGCCCGGACTGCACGGCCTCCTCGACGGGGTGGTTGATCCCGGTGAAGAGTCCCCGGATCGCCTTCTCGGTGGCGGCCCGGTAGCGCTCGTCCCCGTTGAGCCGCAGCGAGCCGACGCTGTTCAGGGCGAGCGCGCCGTTGGTGCCGACCAGCGACCGGGGCAGCGTGCTGCCCACGCCGACGCTGCGGAACGCGGTGCCCTTGCCGAGCGCGTCGACCAGGCTGTCCAGCCAGCCCCGGCCGCCGGTCTCGTTGGGCAGGCCGCCGAGGTTGCAGGCGTCCGCGGCCTGGAAGTGGCTGCGGGAGAGCCGCTCGTCGGAGACCCCGGGGACGAAGCCGAGCTGGCCGGACTTCAGCCACGGCTCCAGCGGTGTGAACGCGCTGGTCAGCTTGAACCCCCGCCCGAGCGCCAGCGAGTCGTCGCCGAGCAGCAGGTCGGGGCGGGCCTTGGCGAGCACCGGGTCGTCGGCCGGCGCCACCAGGCTCAGCCCGTCGAGGCCGCCGTAGAGGAAGACGTGGACGAGGGTGCCGGTCTTCGTGGCGGCGAAGGACGCCGAGGTGGTGACGAACTGGGCGGTGGCCAGGGCGGTGGCGGTGGCGGCCGCGCCGGCCACGAAGGTCCGCCGGGTGACGCCGCGCCCGTCCTGCTGGGCCTCCTCCAGCTCCTCCAGCCGGCGGTAGCGGTCGGCCTCGGCGGCGTTCTCGGCGGCCACGATGTCGGCCTCCGCCCGCAGCAGCGCCTCGGCCGGGTTGTCGGCCAGCCGGCGCAGGTCGGGGCATTCGGGGTGCAGGGGAAAGGTGTTCACGGTCTTCTCCATCGGGTGCCTCACCGGAGGTGGTGCTGGGGGGATGCGAGGATCGCCCGCGCGACGGCGGTGATGGCCCCGTTGAACGTCGCGTCGACCGTGGCGGAGGCCGGCACGCCGGCCACGCCGAGGATCAGCGCCTTCTCGCGTGCGCTCAGCTTCTGGTGCACCAGCCGCTTGGCGAGCGCGTCGACGTACGCGCCGGCGGTGGCCGGCGGCTTCGCCACCAGGCGCTCCGGCTTGACGTACGTGAACTCGGTGCGCTGCCCGGCGACGAGGTCGGCGGCCTCGTTCCAGCCGTTGACCATGGCTCCGGCCGAGGTCCAGGCCACGTAGACGTCCGGGTAGCCGTCCGGGGTGGGTTGCCCCATCGGGTACTGGCCCAGCTCGCGCATCTTGTCGGTGATCTGCCGCAGGCCCCGCGCGAACGGGGTGCGCCGGCTGTCGCCTCCGTCGCGCGTCGCCGCGGGCTCGGGCGAGACGCCGAGGGTGCGGTACGTGGCGACGAGGTACTCCATCGGCCGGCGCACCTTCTGGCCCACCGCGGCCCAGAACTCCGAGGAGCTGAACAGGGTCAGGAGCACCGGCTTGATCCGGCCGTCGTTGGCGCGGTACGTCTTGGCCAGCCGGTCCACGAGGGACTTCGGCGGGGTGTCCGAGACGAACCGGGTGGCGAGGCTCTGCGCCACGTACTTCGCCGTCGAGGGGTGCAGCGCGATGTGGGTGAGGTACGCGTCGATCGCCGCGTCGGCCTTCTTCGGGTCCTTCGAGTCGTTGGCGTGGGTGAAGCCGAGGATCTTCACCTTGCCGACGTAGTGGCGGTCGGCGCGGAAGACGTACTTTCCGTCCTCGACGCCACGGCCGGTCTGGAGCAGGGCCGCCTGCCGGACGTCCTTCTCGGTGTAGCCACCGTCGACCCCCACCGAGTAGAGCTCCAGGTTCTCCCGGGCCAGGTTCTCGTTGACGGCGTCGGCGCGGGACTCGTTCTGGTTGAGGTAGAGCAGCAGCGCCGGGTGCTTGTTCGCGGCGAGCAGCATCTCGGGGTAGCTGCCGAGGGCGTGCGCGCGCACCACGTCCCGGTCGAAGGAGGCCCGGTAGACCTCGCCGCCGTCGAACTCCGCGGCGACGTGCAGGAAGTCGTTCCAGAAGTCGACCATCACCTCGAACAGCTGCCGCTTCGACCAGATCTGCCGGGCGACCGTGGCGTCCACGAGTTCCCGCTCCGGCTGGGCGCCGCGCTCGTTGAGCTGGTCCCGCTGGTCGCGCAGCTGCTGCACGGACAGCTTGAGGGTGGGCAGCTCGGCGAGTCTCAGCTCGCCCCGGCTCGGCTCGATCTGGTCCGGTTGCAGTTGCTCGCGGATCCAGCCGTCGATGCCCAACCGCTTGATGTCGGCGACCACCTGTGGTGTGGGGCCGAAGGTGGCCCGCCGGGCCAGGTGCAGCACCGGGTCCTTGGCGAGGACCGTCTTCACGGTCACCTTGGTCTCGGCCGCCGCGGCGGCGGGCCCGGAGAAGGACCGGCCACCGGCCGGGGAGTTCTTCTTCAGCGCCGCACCGGCGCGGGAGCCCATGTAGCTCTCGTTCTGCTCGGTGTAGGTGCGTACGGTGCTCGGCTGCTGCCCGCTCGGGCGGGTGGCGGTGCCGTCGGTCACCGTGGTGGCGGTCGCGTCGGCGGCCACTCCGTCGCCGAAGAGGCCGCGCACCTGCGGGCTCGCCGCGAGCGCGGCGCCGCCGGCGACGACCGCCGCCCCACCCAGCGCCACCAGCGCGCGCCGGCGGCCCACCCGGCCGGTCGAGTCGTCGTCATCGTCCAGATCGGGCAGTCCGGCGGCGCGGGCGGGGACCGGCCGGCCGAGCCCCTCGGGCCCGACCCAGCGAGGGCCGCGCGCCACCGGCCCGGACGAGCCGACGGACGGGTACGGGGAGAGCGGGTCGTGTCCGCCGGGGCCGGGCAGGGTCGAGTCGTACCCGTACGACGCGGCCGCGGCCGCGTCGCGGTAGCCGTCCGGGGTGGGGCGCGGGCGGGTGTCCCGGGCGCGGTCGTCGCGCGGTCGCCGTGGTGGCACGTTCTGGTCGGCCATGTACCAATCCCGATTTCTCTTCGAGGCGGCGGCACGACTGCGATCGGGCAGAAGCGCAGGTGCGCGGCGTGCCTGCGGGGGTTGCACGGGAAGGTAGCCAAGGGGCCGGGGGCCGACAAGACGCGCCGAAAGCGGTCGTGGGAGCACTTAAGACAGCCCTTCGGCGGGCCGTCCGCGGCCCGACCGGTCGTCCCCCCGGGTGCGGCCCGTCCGAGCAGGGCCTACGCGCCCCGCCTCGACGTCGATGTGACGTTTCGGCCGGCGCGGACGCTTTTGGGCCCCGGCGACGGCCACAGCGAAACTTAAGGCGCGGATAACCGCGCGCTGAGGTGGCCCGGGCGGGGCACACGCGGGGTGGTTTCGGCGGGACCACGTGCCTGCGGCAGGTGTGCGGCCGGGCGGGGGCTGGGTCTTCCACGAACCCGGCGGGGACAGCCGTCATTCCGGCCACGGGACGGGGAATAGGACCAGCGGCTGGCGGCGTGAGCCGCCATCGCAACGGGTATGCCGCCGAACCGCTGAACGCGTGAGGGGAAGGCACCGCCATGCTCAGCAAAGAGGATCAGCGCAGGTTCGAACAGATCACCCGGCAGCTCCGCGAGAGCGACCCGGCGTTCTTCGCCCGGCTGGACAACCGGGCACGCGGCCGCCGTGGCCGTTACCTCCTGCTGTTGACCATCGTGCTGTGGGCCGCACTGCCGGCGATGACCGTGCTCGCCGGCCGGATGGCCGGCGCCATCTGCGCCGTGGTACTCGTCGCCAACGCGGTGCTCATGTGGCGCTTCCGCCGCCGCTGGCTATGACCGCGCGGCCCGGCGTCAGCCGCCGAACGCCCGGTAGGCCCGGCGGAGTCGTTCCAGCAGGCCGGGCCCACCGATCGCGGGGGCCGGCGGTCCCAGCTGCCGCAGCAGCAGGTCCGGCCCGGTCGCCAGGGTGGGCGGCCGGTCGGGCAGTGGCACCGGAGCCGACCAGAACCGGTCGGTGGCCTCGGCCAGCGGCGCCGGCGGCAACGTGGCCAGCGCCCGGGCGGCCCCGGCGGGTGGTACGTCCACCGGCTCCGCGACGACAGGCGCGTCGTCCGGTTCGGACGGTGGCGGCGTCGCGGCCCCGGTGACGGCGGCCCGCAGGGCGCGGAGCCGGTCGAGCAGCTCGTCCCGACCGCGCCCGCGCCAGTGCAGCAGCTCGAACGGGTCCGCGTCGAACGCCTCGGCGAGCAGGTAGAACGTGGCCGCCAGGTGCTTGCACGGCACGGCGAAGTCGGGGCAGCTGCACCGCTGGGTCAGTTCGTCGACGCCGGCCGGGAAGAGCGGCGCACCGGCCGCGGCGAAGAGCTCCTCCAGCTCGGCCGGCAGGTCACCGGCGAGCAGCCGGGCGCTGAAGAACGCCTGGGCGGCCAGCTCCGCCTCGATCCGGTCCCAGAGCTCCGGCGGGAACGCGGACAGTCCTATGTGGACGTCGTACGGGCGGGGTCGGGAGCCCTGCACCACGGCGGTCACCGCACCGGGGGCGATGTCGAGGCGGACGACCTGACCGGCCCGCGCGTACGACCGGCCACGGGTGAGCCGGGTGCCGAGGGCGAACGACTCCAGCACCTCCAGGAAGCGCCGTGACCACCACGACCGGCCGATGGCGCCCCGGGTGCTGCGCGCCCGCAACCCGCCCTCGACCCGGCGGGGGCGTCCGTAGTCGGCGAAGCGGCCGTTCGCGGTCTCGCTCACGCCCCCACCCCGCTGCGCCCCGCCGTGCCACGCGGGCCGCCGCCGTGCCCGCTCACTCGACCACCGCCCCGGTCTCCAGCGCGAACAGCTCCCGCAGCTGCGCGGTCGACAGCTCGGTCACCCACTGCTCCCCGGTGCCCACGACGCTGGCCGCGAGGCTGCGCTTGTCGGCGATCAGGGCGGCCACCTTCTCCTCCACGGTGCCGGCGCAGACGAACTTGCGGACCTGCACCCGGCGGCGCTGGCCGATGCGGAACGCCCGGTCGGTCGCCTGGTCCTCGACGGCCGGGTTCCACCAGCGATCCACGTGCACCACGTGGTTCGCCGCGGTCAGGGTGAGCCCCGTGCCGCCGGCCTTCAGCGACAGCACGAAGATCGGCGGGCCGTCCGGCGACTGGAACCGGGTGACCATCGCGTCCCGGTCCGCCTTGCCGACACCGCCGTGCAGGAAGAGCACCTCCCGCCCGAAGCGCGCGGAGAGGTGGCCGCGCAGCATGCCGCCGAACTCCGCGTACTGGCTGAAGAGCAGCGCCTTCTCCCCCGCCGCGAGCACCTCCTCCAGGATCTCCTCCAGCCGGGCGAGCTTGCCGGAGCGGCCGTCGAGCGGCGAGCCGTCACGCAGCAGCTGGGCGGGGTGGTTGCAGACCTGCTTGAGCCGGGTCATGGTGGCCAGCACCAACCCGCGCCGCTCGATGCCCTCACTCGACTCGATCTTCGCGAGCATGTCGTCGACCACCGCCCGGTAGAGCGAGGCCTGCTCGGCGGTGAGGTTGCAGACCACCTCCATCTCCAGCTTCTCCGGCAGGTCGGAGATGATCGAGGAGTCGGTCTTCAGCCGGCGCAGCACGAACGGGCCGGTGATCCGGCGCAGCCGTTCCGCCGCCTCGGTGTCGCCGTGCCGCTCGATCGGCTCGGCGTAGCGCTTCTTGAAGGTCCCCGCCGGGCCGAGCAGCCCGGGGTTGACGAACTGCATGATCGACCACAGGTCGGCGAGGCGGTTCTCCACCGGCGTACCGGTGACGGCCACCCGCTGCCGGGCCGGCAACGCACGGACCGCCTCGGCCTGCCGGGTGGCGGCGTTCTTGATGGCCTGCGCCTCGTCCACCACCACCCGGTGCCAGTCGATGCCGGCCAGCTCCCGGGCGTCGCGGGCCGCCACCGAGTAGGTGGTGAGGACCAGGTCCGCGCCGTGGACGGCGGCGACGAAACCCTCGCCCCGCGCCCGCTCGGCACCGTGATGCACGTGTACGCGCAGCTCCGGCGTGAACCGCGCCGCCTCCCGCTGCCAGTTGCCGACCAGCGACATGGGACAGACCAGCAGGGTCGGCCCGGCGTCCGGCGGGTCCCCGGCGAGCAGGGCCAGCAGCTGCACCGTCTTGCCCAGCCCCATGTCGTCGGCGAGCACGCCGCCCAGACCGAGCGACTGGAGGAAGGCCAGCCAGGCGAGCCCACGCCGCTGGTACGGGCGCAGCGTGCCGCGGAACGTCGCGGGCGGGTCCAGCGGGGTGAGCCGCCGCTCCACCGCACCGGCGAGCAGGTCGCCGAGCGCGCCGTCGGCGGTCACCTCCAGCACGGGCAGCGCCGCGCCGTCGTCGCCGGCGGTGAGGCCCAGGCGCAGCAGGTCGGCCACCGTCAGCTCGCCGGACGACCGGAGCAGGCGCAGCCCGGCGGCCAGCCGCTTCGGGTCCAGCTCGACCCAGCGACCCCGCAGCCGGACCAGCGGGCTCTTCAGTGCGGCAAGGGCCGCCAGCTCGTCGGCGGTGAGCGGCTGGTCGCCGAGGGCCACCTCCCACCGGTAGTCCACGAGGGCGTCCAACCCGACCCCGCCCCCGGTGGTGGCCACGGTGCCCGGAGCGCTCCGGCCGCGGGCCCGCAGTCGGGCGCCGAGCCGGGCCGAGGGGCGCTGCCACCAGGAGGGCAGCAGCACGCCGAACCCGGCGGCGTGCAGCACCGGCGCGCCCTCCCGCAGGAACCGGTGCGCGCCCTCCACGTCCAGCTCGAGCACCTCGGGCACGGCGGTGCGCAGCGCCGGGTCCAGGTCGGGCCAGAGCCGGCTGGCCCGACCCAGCTCGGCCAGGAGCGTCTCCTGCGGGTTCCCCGTCCGGCCGGCCAGCGCTCCCACCGCCGCCGGGTCCCGCCAGACCTGGCCCGCGTCGACGTGCAGGCTCGGCTCGTCGGCCGCCTGCAACCCGAACTCCAGCCGCCAACGGCCGCCGACGGCGGCCTCGCCCGGGCCGACGGCGGCCCTTCGGGGATCGACGCCACCGGCGGCACCGTCCGCCCCGGTGGGACGGCCGGTGCCGGCGGCGGGGACGGTCACCAGGACCGGTTCGGTGATCTCGTCGGCGGGCGGCTCGACCAGCCGGAAGCTGGCTCGGACGGCGCCACCGGCCGCGTCGCGCTGCCAGGCGTCCAGCTCGGCGCGGAGGGTGGCCAGCGCGGCCGGATCGGCGGTGAAGTCCCGGCGGGGCCCGGCGAGGGCCGCCAGCCAGGCCGGCACCGGCCCGCCGGGGCGTGCGCCGCGGGCCAGCGCGGTCTCCGCGAGCGCGACCCGGGCGGCGGCGTCGGTCAGCTCGTCCAGGGCGTCGGCCACCAGCGCGGCCACGGCCCGGTCGGGCTCGGCGGCGCGGGTGGCCGGCGGGAGGGCGAGGGCGAGGGACCGCGCCCAGCCCGCGTCGGCGCCGGTGAGCAGCGGCCGCCAGACCGCCCGGGCGGAGTGCGCGTCGCGCGTTCCGGCGCCGTGAGCGGCGACCGCCGGCGCCGCGGCGGGTGGATCGCCGGGGCCGGTGCCGGCCGCCGCCGCGCCGCTCCGCCCGTCGGCCGCGAGGGCGGCGGGCAGGTCGGCGACGCCCGGCAGGACCCGGCCGCGGGCGACCAGGTCGGCGGCGAAGTCGGCCAGCTCGGCGAGGTGGCGCAGCGTCGCCCCCGGCACGGCCGGTAGGTCGTGCAGGAGGCGCAGCAGCGGGAGGGCGGCGTCCGGGGCGTACCGCAGGACGGGGACCCGCCACCGCGCGAGGGTGACCCGCCCGCGCGGCGGGTCCGCGACAGCGGTCCGGATCAGCTCCGGCGAGTCGAGGGGTACGCCGCCCCGGGTCGGCAGGGTGAGCAGCGCGGTGCCGGGCGCGGTCGGCTCGGCGACCTCGGCGAGCACGGTGGCCAGCGCCGGGTGGTCGGCGGCGAACGGGTGCGGTCGTTCCCGGGGCGGCCGCCCCGGCCGGCGGGCCGCCTCGCTCGGTAGCGCGCTCTCCTCGCCCCAGACGGCGAGCGCGGGGCCGCCGGTCGCACCGGACAGCCACAGCCCGTGGATGACCAGCACCTGCTCCCCCTCGTCGACGCCCGCGCCCAGGATAGGACGCCGGGCACGGGTTACCGTCGTCGCCATGTTCGACCTGCTCGTGGTCGGCGGGCTCGGGGTGGACGTCCGGGTCCGGGTGCCCGCGCTTCCCCTGCCGGCCGCCGACTCCCTCACCGTCGACCCCGTCGAGTTCCGGATCGGCAACACCGGTGCCGGGGTCGCGTTGGCCGCTCACGCGCTCGGCCTCCGGGTGGCCGTGGTCGACGTGCTCGGCGCCGACCCGGCCGGGGACGTCGTGCGGGCGGCGCTGGCCCGCGCCGGGGTGCACGCGGTGCTGCGGGACGACCCGGGCGGCACCCGCCGCTCGGTGAGCCTGGTCGACCCGGGTGGGCGGCGAATGTCGCTCTACGATCCGCGCCCCTGGCAGGGGCCGCCGCCGCTGGCCGCTCCCGAGCTGGCCGCGCTGGTCGGGACGGCGGCACACGTCCACCTGTCGATCATGGATTGGACGCTCGGCCTGCTGCCCACCCTGCGGGCCGGCCTCGCTGCGGGTGCGGTGGTCAGCACGGACCTGCACGACTGGGACGGCGACAACGACTACCACCGGCCGTTCGCCGCGGTCGCCGACCTGGTCTTCGTCAGCGGGGTGCGGCTCGGCGACCGGTCGGCGGCGCTCGCCGCCGCGCTGGCGCCGCGGACCGTCGTGGTGACCCACGGCGCGGACGGCGCGGAGCTGCACGCGAACGGGCACGGACCGGTGCCGGTGCCCGCCGCCGAGCCGCCGGCCGCCGTGGTGGACACCAACGGCGCCGGGGACGCGTTCGCCGCGGGCCTGATCGCCGCCCGGCTGCGCGGCGCCCCGCCCGCCGACGCGGCCGCGTACGCGGCCCGGGTGGCCGCCGCCGCCTGCACCCGGGACGGCATGGAGTATCCGGCCGGGCTGCTGCCCGCCCCGTGAGCCGGGCGGGTGGCGGTCACACCGCGCCGGTGCGCCCGTCGGTCAGCTCGCGCAGGATGTCGGCGTGGCCGGCGTGCCGCGCGGTCTCCTCGATCATGTGCACGAGGATCCAGCGCAGCGAGACCTCGCCGAGCTGGGGGTGGGGCACCACGTGGTCGAGGTCCAGACCGGCCGCGACCGCCCGGGACCGCGCGCACGCCCGCTCGTAGTCGGCGGCGAGACGCGCGACGGTGTCCTCGGCGGTCAGCGTGAAGCTGAGGGCCGCGTCCTCCTCGCCGGTGAGGTAGACGTCGCCGGGCTCCGGTGCCAGCAGGCACGGGAACCAGTTGCGCTCGACCATCGTGAGGTGCTTGACGAGGCCGGCGAGGGTGGTCGCCGACGGCACCAGCCGGCGGCCCGCGTCGGCGTCGGAGAGCCCGCGCAGCTTGCGCAGCACCACGTCGCGGTGGAAGTCGAGGAAGGATTCGAGCACGGCCCGTTCGTCGCCGGTGCGCGCCAGCACCGGGCCGAGCGTCGGGTCAATCGCGATCTCGCCCATTCCGGGACCTTAGCCGGACCGGTCGTCGGACCGCAGCCCCGCTATCCGCTGCGCGACCCCGCTCGGGCAGGCAGGATGGGCCCATGGCCGCAACGGTAGAGATCCCCCTCGTGGACGGCCCGGCCGACGGGCAGCACGTCACCGTCGAGCTGGACAGCAACGGCCGCCCGCCGCTGACCCACCACCACCTCGGCCCCGAGGGGTTGGTCGCGGCGCAGATCTACGAGCTGGAGTCCGCCGGGGACGACGCCCGCGGCTGGCGCTACTGCTGGCGGGGCTCGGCCGTCTGACCCGGCCCGTCACACCCGGCTGAGGTTGCGGGTGCGCAGGCTGTCCAGCACTGCGCGGGTGACCTGCGAGGTGCCCCGGGCCTCGTCGCAGACCTGCGCGACCCGGCGCGCGGTGGCCTCCGCCCGCTGCTCCCGCTCGTCCCAGAGCCGGTCGACCTCGGCGAGCAACGGGCCCTCCACCTCCCGCTCCACCCCGCGCAGCGCCGGCACCCCGAGCCGCTGGGCCAGGTCGAAGACCTTGCCGGCGTACGGCAGCGGGAGGAACGGCGTACCGACCATCGCCGCGAAGATCAGGAAGTGCAGCCGCATCCCGACGGCCAGGTCGAAGTGGCGCATCAGCCCGAGCACCTGCTGGGGCGAGTACTTGCCGTGCAGGATCCGGCCCCGCTCGGCGGCGATCATGTGGGACAGCACGCCGTGGGAGTGCCGGATGTCGTCGCGCTCCATGGGCACGAAGAGGACGTACGCGTCGATCCGGTGCACCAGGAAGTCACCGATCTGGGCGAGCAGCCGGTGATAGCCGTCCACGTCCAACCGCTCGGCGGCCCGGCCGGGCTCCCGCACGCTCATCCCGACCAGCCGTTTACCGGCCGGCACGCCCTCCTCCCGCAGCAGCTCACCGGGGAAGTCCTCGGGCTCCAGCAGGAACGCCGGGTCGGCGGTGACCGTGATCGGGTTGACCAGTCCGGCCTCCTCCAGCACCATGCGGGACTCCTGGTCCCGGACGGTCACCTGGGTGGCGCCGGCCAGCGTCTCCCGGACCATGCCGGTGTCCACGCCGTCGCTGAGCGGCCCCACCCCGACCGCGTACGTGATCAGCGGTAGGCCCCGCTCCTGGGCGACCCGGACCACCCGCAGGTAGCGGCGCGCCTCCTTGTCGTAGAGGATGCCGCCGCCACCGAGGATCAGCAGGTCGAGCTGGGCGAGCACCAGCGCGGAGTCGGTGCGGCTCACGCCCTCCCAGGGCACCGCCTCGACGTCCGGATGGGCCACCCGGGTGTGCTCCGGGTTCCGGGAGAAGACGATGATGCGCGCGTTCGGCTCCTGCGCCCGCAGGTCGGCCAGCAGGCCCGTGAGGATCGCCTCGTCACCGAGGTTCCGGCCGCCGTACGAGCCGAGCACACCGATGGTCAGTCCGGCGCCATGCCTCATCCGTCGCTCCTCCCCGGGTGCGTCCGCGCGGGTTTCCCGTTGGGTCGGTGAACACTCCTGCGCCCCGGCTCAGGCCGGGCGGCGGCTCCGCCGGGCGCTCGGCCGCCGGCTCGGCGCCGACCCGCGGGGCCGGGCCCTCGACGGCCGGGTCGAGCCGGACCCGGATCCCGGCTCGGGCACATCGCGCCCAGTTCGCCCTTACCGGGCCGGCTCACCCGCCGCGTCCGCGGTGTCCCCGGATGTCCCGCCCGGACGCGTCACGGGGGCACCGGCCTCCCCGACGGGATCGGTCCGGCCGGCCGGGTGGGGCGCGTCGGCGACGAGGCGGGAGACGAACGCGGACACCACCTCGTCGACGTCGACGTCGGCGCCGATCGAGGTGGTCAGCAGGTCGAGCAGGAGCCCGTCCACGGCGTAGTGCAGCAGTGCCACCTCGAACGCGCCGCCCGGGAGCCCGGCGGCGACGTGGAACGCGACGTCGGCGCGGTAGCCGCGGCGCAGCGTGCCGCCGAGGATCCGGGCCAGGTCGGGGCGGCGCACCGCCTCCAGCCGCAGTTCGATCAACGCGCGGGTCAGCTCCGGCTGCCGGGTGGTGCGTTCGACCACGTAGCGGACGTAGTCGGTCATCAGGTCCAGCGAGGGCTCCCGGGCACCGAGTGCGGCGAGGACGTCCTCGTCCGGCGCGAACCGCTCCATGATCCGCTCCCCGAGGGCGCCGAGCAGGGCGTCCCGGGAGCGGAAGTAGTTCGAGGCGGTACCCACCGGCACTCCCGCCTCTGCGTCGACGGCGCGATGGGTCAGCCCGCGCGCGCCCTTCGCGGCGAGCACCCGCAGACCCGCGTCGGCCAGGACCGCGCGCCGTTCCGGGTTCCGTGCCACGCGGTACACCCTAGCGGAACCACGACAGCTGTTGTAGTGTCTCCGTTCACGACATCCGTAGTGATTGGGAGTTCCGGTTGCGCAAGCTCGTGTACTACGTCGCCAGCACCCTCGACGGCTTCATCGCCGCTCCCGACGGGTCCTACGACTTCCTCCGCCTGGAGGCCGACCTGGCGGCGCACCTCGCGGCCACCTACCCGCAGACCTTCCCCACGTTCACCCATCCGCAGTTCGGCATCGAGCGGCCCACCGGGCGCTTCGACGCCCTCGTGATGGGCCGGGGCACCTACGAGCCGGCGTTGCGGATCGGAATCACCAGCCCGTACGCCCACCTCCAGCAGTACGTCTTCTCCCGGTCCCTGCCGCCGGCCACCGAGCCGGAGGTGCAGATCGTCGACCGCGACCCCGTCGAGTTCGTGCGGGAGCTGAAGCGCCGGGACGGCAAGGACATCTGGCTGGCCGGCGGCGGGCAACTCGCCGGGCAGCTCCTGCCCGAGGTCGACGAGCTGATCGTCAAGCTCAACCCGGTCGTCGCCGGAAGCGGCATCCCCCTCGCCACCCGGCAGTTCGACCCGCGTCGCTTCACCCTGGTCGAGACGCGACCGGTCGAGAGTGGAACCGTCGTGCTGCGGTACGAGCGGCAGGACGACGCCGGCTGACGGCGCGGGGCGGGGCGGGCGCGGCGGATGGCGAGGTAATGGCGTTGCCGGCCGCGCCCGGGTCGCGCACCGTGGACGGATGACACAGGCGACCAGGGGGCGGCTCGGCTGGGCCGAGCTGCCCGAGCACGTCCGGGCGGCGGTCGAGGGGATCGTCGGCGACCGGGTCGTCGAGGCGCGCTCGCAGTCCGGCGGCTACTCGCCCGGCTCCGCCGACCGGGTGCTGACCGCCGCCGGGCGGCGCGCGTTCGTGAAGGCGGTCAGCCCCGCGCAGAACCCGGACAGCCCTCGACTGCACCGGGCCGAGGCGCGCGTCTCGGCCGCGCTGCCGGCGTCCGCACCGGCACCCCGCCTGCTCGGCTGCCACGACGACGGTGACTGGGTGGCGCTGGTCTTCACCGACGTGGACGGGCGGCACCCGGCCACCCCGTGGCGACCCGACGAGCTGGCCGCCGTGCTGTCGGCGCTGGAGACGATGGCGGTGACGCTCACCCCCAACCCGGTGCCGCACGCGCCGACCGCCGCCGAGCGGCTCGCGTACGACTTCGCCGGCTGGCACCGGATCGCCGCCGACCCGCCGCCCGGGCTCGACCCGTGGGTGGCGGCGCACCTGGACGAGCTGCGGGACGCCGCGGACCGGGGCGTCGCGGGGCTGGTCGGCGACACGCTGTGCCACGTGGACATCCGGGCCGACAACCTGCTGGTCGGCCGCGACGGCGCGGTGACCGTGGTCGACTGGCCGTGGGCGTGCCGCGGCCCGGCCTGGCTGGACACGGCGCTGCTGCTGGTCAACGTACGGCTGCACGGCGGGCACGACACCGAGGCGCTGCTGCGCCGGCTCTCGCTCACCGCCGACGTCGACCCGGACGTGCTCACCGGGACGTACGCGGGCATGGCGGGCTTCTTCGCCGACGCGGCACGGCGCCCGGCACCGGCCGGCATCCCGACGGTGCGCGCGTTCCAGCGGGCACAGGCCGACGCCCTGCTCCCCTGGCTGGCCGCCTGCCTGGCCTGAGCGGGGCGACGAGCCGCGGGCTCGGCCCCCGAGCTTCGCCCCGGCGGTAATCGGACCTCGCGCTGGGCCGGGAACGACGGGTCCGATCACCGCCAGACCGACGTCGGCCACGCTTCCATGATCGGTGCATGGCAACGACACTCAACGGAAAGGTCGCCCTGGTCACCGGCGGCGCCCGGGGCATCGGGGCGGGCATCGCGCTACGCCTGGCGCAGGACGGCGCCGACGTCGCGCTCACCTACCAGCAGAGCGCGGACCGGGCGGCGGCGGTGGTCCGGCAGATCGAGGCGCTGGGCCGGCGGGCGCTGGCCCTCCCGGCCGACAGCGCCGACCCGGAGGCGGTCCGGGGCGCGGTCGACCGGACGGCCGCCGAGCTGGGCCGGCTCGACATCCTGGTGAACAACGCGGCGGTGTTCCTCGTCGGCACGGTCGACCAGCTGGGCACGGACGACCTGGAGCGCACCATCGCGGTGAACGTCCGGGCCCCGTACGTCGCCGCGCAGGCCGCCGCCCGGCACCTCGGCGACGGCGGGCGGATCATCAGCATCGGCAGCAACGTCGGCGAGCGGGCCGTCTTCCCGGGGCTGGCGCTCTACTCGATGAGCAAGACCGCCCTGGCCGGGCTGACCCGTGGCCTCGCCCGGGAGCTGGGACCGCGCGGCATCACCGTCAACGTGGTCAACCCGGGCCCGACCGACACCGACGCGAACCCGGCCGACGGCCCGAACGCGGCGGCGATCGCCGGCTTCACCGCCCTGGGCCGCTACGCGCGCCCCGCCGACATCGCGGCGACCGTCGCGCATCTGGCGACACCGGAGGCGGCGTACGTCACCGGCGCGGTGATCAACGTGGACGGTGGGTTCACGAGTTGACCGGTGGCCGGGCGCGCCGGTGGGCAGCCGGTGCGCCCGGCCCGGCCCCGGTCTCCGCCGGCTGCCCGGCCCCGGCCACGGTCCGCCGCCCCGGCCACGGCCACGGCCCGCCGCCCCGGCCACGGCCTCAGCCGGGCGCCCGGACGGGATGGTGCAGGAACGGGAGCACCACCGCCGGCAGCGCCGGCGAGGAGAGGATGTCGTGGTGGGTGAGCCCGGGGAGCACCGCCAGGCGGGAGGCCGGACGGCCGCCGTCGTCCGCACCGGGGTCGCGGCGACCGCCGCCGAGCAGCCCGAAGAACTCCGCCACGTGCGCGATCGGGATCGAGTCGGCGTCGGCGAAGACCAGCAGCGTCGGCGACGCCAGCGCCGCCACCTCCGCCGACCAGTCGTAGTCGCGCCGCAGCAGCTCCCCCGACTTCGCCCAGAGCAGCGGCCAGTCCTGCGGCCGGGGTGCGAGGCGGGCGTGGCGCCGGTGCGACGGGGTGCCGCGCATCCGCTCGCCGGTCCGCTCGTCGTGGCCGGCCATCACGGCCAGCACCTCCGGATACCAACCGCCCCGCCGGCAGGGTGCGGACACCACCACCAGCCGGCGGACCAGCTCCGGGTGCTGGATCGCGACGCGCAGCGCCACCCCGCCGCCCAGCGAGTGACCGAGCAGGTCGGCCTCGGCCGCACCGAGGTGGCGCAGCAACCCGGCGACGTCGTCGGCCATCGACTCGTGACGCAGCGGGCGGTCGACGTCGGCGGTGCGCCCGTGCCCCTGGAGGTCGACCGCGATCACCCGGTGCCGGCCGGTCAGCGCCGGCAGGAGCCGGGCGAAGTCCTCGGCCGCGCCGAAGGCGCCGTGCAGCAGCACCAGCGGACGCCCGGCGCCGTGCGACTCGTACCAGAGCCGCACCCCGTCGACCTCGGCGTAGCTCACCCCGCCACCTCTCCCTCGGCTCCCGCCGGCCATCCCACACGGGGCGCACCGCCTCGGTGCTCGTCGACCACCGACGTCTGATCCGGGTCGTCCGGGGTAAACGCGGCGGCGGCAGCAGTCCGGCCCGGAAGTCACAGGAGGCACCGTGACCCTCACCGCGCCCACCGGCACCCTCGACCTCGACACCGTGGCGAAGGTGGCCGCCCAGCTCCGGGTGGATTCGGTTCGGTCCAGCACGAGCGCCGGCTCCGGGCATCCGACGTCCGGCATGTCGGCCGCCGACCTCTTCGCCGTGCTGGTGACCCGGCACCTACGCTACGACTGGGACGACCCGCGCTCACCCGCGAACGACCACCTGATCCTCTCCAAGGGGCACGCCTCCCCGCTGCTGTACGCGCTGTTCAAGGCGGTCGGGGTGATCTCCGACGACGAGCTGATGCAGGGCTACCGCCGGTTCGGGCAGCGCCTCCAGGGGCACCCGACGCCCGCGCTGCCCTGGGTCGACGTCGCCACCGGCTCACTCGGGCAGGGGCTGCCCGACGGCGTGGGGGTCGCCCTGGCCGGCAAGTACCTGGACAAGCAGCCGTACCGGGTGTGGGTGCTCTGCGGCGACAGCGAGCTGGCCGAGGGATCCATCTGGGAGGCGCTCGACAAGGCCTCCTACTACGGGCTGTCCAACCTGATCACGATGGTCGACGTGAACCGGCTCGGCCAGCGCGGCCCCACCGACCTGGGGTGGGACCTCGACGCGTACGCCCGGCGGGCCGAGGCGTTCGGCGCCCGGGTGCTGGTCGTCAACGGTCACCACCTGACCGCCGTCGACGACGCGATGACCGCCGCCGAGGACCCGGGCCCCGGGCAGCCCACGGTGATCCTGGCCCGGACGGTCAAGGGACGGGGCTTCTCCGAGGTCGAGGACAGCAACGACTGGCACGGCAAGCCCTTCCCGCCGGAGATGGCGGAGCGGGCCGTCCGCGAGCTGGGCGGCGAGAGCAACCTGACGGTACGCGGGCCCCGGCCGACGCCGGCCACCACCGACGGCTCCAGCCCCACCGGCGACACCGCCGCCCGCCCCACCACGACCGAGGCCACCGAACCGGCCGAGCCCGCCCGCTACGACCTGGGCGAGAAGGTGCCGACCCGCAAGGCGTACGGCGACGCGCTGGTCGCCCTCGGCGCCCGCAACCCGCGCGTCGTGGCGCTCGACGGCGAGGTCAGCAACTCGACGTACGCCTTCGAGTTCGCGCGGGCCCATCCCGACCGGTACTTCGAGATGTTCATCGCCGAGCAGCAGATGGTCGCCGCCGCGACCGGCCTGGCGGTGCGCGGCTACCGACCGTTCGCCTCGACCTTCGCGGCGTTCCTCACCCGGGCGTACGACTTCATCCGGATGGGTGCCGTCTCCGGCGTCGACCTGTGCCTGGTGGGCTCGCACGCCGGGGTGGAGATCGGCCCCGACGGGCCGTCCCAGATGGGTCTCGAGGACCTGGCCATGATGCGCGCGGTGCACGGCTCGACGGTGCTGTACCCGAGCGACGCGACCAGCACGGTCGCCCTCACCGAGGTGATGGCCGTCCTCCCGGGGATCAGCTACCTGCGCACGACCCGCGGCAAGTACCCGGTGCTCTACGCCCACGGCGAGAGCTTCCCGGTGGGCGGATCCAAGGTGCTGCGCTCGTCCGCCCAGGACAGCGTGACGCTGATCGGGGCCGGTGTCACGCTGCACGCGTGCCTCGCGGCGGCCGACGCCCTGGCGGGCGACGGGATCAGCGCCCGCGTCATCGACTGCTACTCGGTCAAGCCCATCGACGACGCCGCCATCGCCGCCGCCGCGACCGCCACCGGACGAATCGTGGTGGCCGAGGACCACCACCCCGAGGGCGGCCTCGGGTCCGCGGTGAAGGACAGCCTCATCGCCGGTGGCCGGGGCGACTCGTCCTTCGCCCACCTCGCCGTGCGCGGCATGCCGGGCTCCGGGACGAGCAAGGAGCTGCTCGCCTGGGCGGGCATCGACGCCGATCACATCGCCGACGCCGCCCGCAGCCTGGTGCTCGGCTGACGCGCCCTCCCGCTCGAAGGCTAGGACGACCGGGGGCCGGACCGCGCTGGTTCGCACGGCTGCGCGGTCCGGCGCACGTTCCCGTGGCTCGGGTCGGCGAGCCACACACGACCATCAGCCGTCGGTCCGCTCGTCGGCCGTGACCATCCAGAGGTGCCCGTCGGGGTCGGCGAACGTGCCGGTGTAGCCCCAGGGCTGCGCCGCCGGCGGCGTCACGACCCGGGCGCCCGCCGACCGGGCCCGCTCGACGATCCGCTGGACCTCGGCGGGGCTGTCGGCGGTCAGGCCGAGCACGCACTCACTGCGGCCCCGGTCGGCGACCTCGTGGTCGCCGATGACCCAGCCGAAGCCCCCGCTCGGCACCAGCATCAGCCGCAGGCCGTCGTTCACGACGAACTGCAACGGCTCCGGGACCCCGTCCGCCGCCGGCTCACCGATCGCGGGCAGGCCGAGGGCCTGCGCGTAGAAGCGGTGCGAGGTCGGGCGGTCGGCGATCGGGAGGCTGACGGTCACGGGCGAAGCGGGCATGGTGGCAACTCCAGGCTGAGCGGCGAACGTGTCACCGTGACAGACCGGCCGACCGGCCGGGACTCATCGCCGACGAGGAGGGCGGTTTCGCAGCGATGTTTGTGCTGGTGGGCGCGGCAGGTTTCGAACCTGCGACCCCTCGCTTGTAAGGCGAGTGCTCTCCCGCTGAGCTACGCGCCCGGAACGCCCGTGCGGCGGGCCGGTGGCTGGCAAGCTTACCTGCTGGCCGCCGGCCCGGTCGCACGGCGTGGCCGGAATCGGGTCAGCCGGCGGCCCCGGCCAGCGCCTTTCGCCAGGCCTGCTGGTCGCGTGCCTCCCCCGGCATGTTCATCTCGGCGTACCGGACGACGCCGGCCTTGTCGATCACGAAGGTGCCCCGGTTGGCGACACCGGTGGCGTCGTTGAACACGTCGTACGCCTGGGCGACCGCGCCGTGCGGCCAGAAGTCGGCGAGCATCGGGAACCGGTAGCCCTCGCGGTCGGCCCACACCCTGTGGCTGAAGACCGAGTCGACGCTGACGGTCAGCACCTGGACCTCGTCGTTGACGTACTCGTCGAGGTTGTCCCGGATCTCGTGCAGCTCGCCCTGGCACACGCCGGTGAAGGCGAGCGGGTAGAACACCAGCAGCACGGTGCGGCGGCCGCGGAAGTCGGAGAGCCGGACCTCCTGGTTGTTCTGGTCCTTGAGCGCGAAGTCGGGCGCCTCGGCGCCAACCTCGATGGGCATGCGAGAACTCCTCGGATGACGGCGGAACGGCGTCGCCCGCGCACCCGGCGACCCGCCGGGTACCGGTGCGGTCTGCCGTCCCCCGGGGGGCGACGGGCGGCCGGAGCTACTTCTTGCCCTTGGCCCCGCGGCGCAGGACGAGGCGGGCCCCGCTCCAGTCCCGGCCGGCGTTGATCGTCGAGGTCTGCTGGAGGCCCGCCGTGGGAGCGGATTCCGCGATCTCGCTCGGCTCGACGTGCCCGTCTCGGCCCGCCTTCGGCGTGAGCAGCCACACGACGCCGTTGTCGGCCAGCGGACCGAGGGCGTCGACGAGGATCTCGAAGAGGTCGCCGTCCCCGTCGCGATACCAGACCAGCACCGCGTCGACCACCTCGTCGGTGTCCTCGTCGACCAGCTCTCCACAGCGGTCGGTCAGGGCGTCGCGGAGGTCGTGGTCGACGTCGTCGTCGTACCCCATCTCCATGACGACCATCCCCGGTTCGATCCCGAACCGGTCCGCCAGGCTGCGTACCCCGTCGGCGGCCTGACCAGCGGTCGCGCTCACTGTCGCGTGCCTCCTCATCTCGTCCTGCTCGGCGCCGAGGTCGACGCCGTCAGGCAAAGTCCACACAGTTGTGCCTCCCCGCGCAAGTGGCGCACCGGGTGGAACGGAATTTACCGTGCCAGGAGCGTGCGGGCACCCTCGGTAATGGCTTCCTCCGAGACCAGAACCTGACGCGCGGCCGGACCTAATGGTACAAACGAGTCAACTCCGGCAACCCGCCGCGCTGCCCCGACATATCCGGCATCCACCAGTGCCGCGATGACCCCCTCGCCGACCCCGCCGGAGCGGCGCGTCTCGTCCACCACCAGCACCCGGCCGGTCGCCGAGGCCTCCCGGATGATGTCCGCCACCGGCAGCGGGGCGAGCCACCGCAGGTCCACGACCCGGGTGCCGATCCCCTCCGCGGCGAGCCCGGCCGCCGCCCGCAGCGACAGGCGTACGCCGTTACCGAAGGTGATGATCGTCAGGTCCTCGGCCGAGCCCACCCCGTAGACCCGGGCGCGACCGATCGGAACGTGGCCGCTCGCCCAGGCCTCGGGCTCCGCGTAGCCGGCCAGCCACTCGCCGTCACCCTCGGCGTAGAGGTCCCGGGTGTGGTAGAGCGCGATCGGTTCCAGGAACACGCAGACGCTGCCGTCCACCGCCGCGCTGGCCAGGCAGGTGCGCAGCATCGGCGCCGCGTCGTCCGGCCGCGCCGGCACCGCGATCACCAGGCCGGGCACGTCCCGGAGCACGGCCACCGAGTTGTCGTTGTGGAAGTGCCCACCGAAGCCCTCCTGGTAGGCGAGCCCGGCGATGCGTACGACCATGGGGTTGCGGTAGGCCCCCTGGGAGAAGAACTGCATGGTGGCCGCCTCGCCGCGGAGCTGGTCCTCGGCGTTGTGCAGGTAGGCCAGGTACTGGATCTCCGGCACCGGGAGCATCCCGGCCAACCCGGCGCCCAGCCCCAGCCCGAGCACCGAGGTCTCGTCGAGCAGCGTGTCGAAGACGCGGGCCGGCCCGAACCGGTCCCGCAGGCCCTTGGTCACCCCGTACACGCCGCCCTTGGCGGCCACGTCCTCCCCGAAGACCGCCATCCGGGGGTGGTCGAGCATCCCGTCGGCGAGCGCGGCGTTGATGCTCTGCGCGAGCGTGAGCGGGCCGGCCAGCTCCGGCGGCTTGCCGCCGAACGCCTCGGCCCGGACGGCGGCACCGGGACCGGCGGCGCGGGCCGCCGCCTCGGCCACGGCGCGGGCGACCCGCGCCGGCCGCCGGGGCGCCAGCGGGGCGACCACGTCCGCGGCGGTGGAGAGCTTCGGCTCGCCGATCACCTCCTCGGCGATCCGGCGCACCTGCCAGCCGATGTCGTCGTAGCGGGCCAGCAGCTCGGCACCGCTGGCCACCCCCGCGTCCACGAGCAGCCGGGCGGTCGCGGCCAGCGGATCCCGGGCCAGGTCCGCGCTGATCTCCGCGGGGCTGCGGTACGCCGTCTCGGCGTCCGCGCCGGCGTGCCCCATGAGCCGGACGGTACCCAGGTGCAGCACGGCCGGCCGGCGGTGCCTGCGCACCCAGGCGGCGGCCTCCGCGGCGACCTCGTACGCCCGCGCGGGGTCGCTGCCGTCGGCGGCGAAGTAGCGGATGCCCGGCTTGGACCGCAGCGCGTTCTCCACCCAGCCCCGCGGTGACCGGACGCTGATGCCCAGACCGTTGTCCTCGCAGACGAAGAGCACGGGGATGCGCAGGCCCGTGTGGTCGTACCAGCCGGCGGTGTTGAACGCGGCCGTGGCGCTGGCATGGTTGATCGAGGCGTCGCCGAACGAGCAGACCACGATCGAGTCCGGCGGCCACGGCACCGACGACGTCTCGTCGCCGCCGATCCGCACCCCGCCGCCCGCCCGCCGGGTCTCCAGCCGGCGCAGCCGCTCCACGGCGAGCCCCATGCCGACCGCGCGGGGCAGGTGCGAGGCGATGGTGGACGTGGTCGGTACGACGGCCAGGTCGGGGTGGCCGAACACCTTGTGCCGGCCGCCGGCGATCGGTTCGCGGGCGGAGGCGACCAGGCCGCGCAGCACGTCGCGCGCCGCCTCGGCGTGCACCCAGGGGCGCTCCGGCCGGGCCGGCGCGTCGTCGTCCGGAGCGTCGTCGTCCGGCGAGGCGTGGTCAGTTCCGTCCGGGTCGGCCCCGTCGGCGAAGACGTCGTCGAGGAAGGTGTCCCCGCCGACCTCGGAGGAGGTGGCGTCGATCGCCTCCGGTCCATCGGCCCCGGGCCCGGGTGCGGGCCGGACGGGTGCGGCGGAGTCGGGCCCGCCCGGGGACGCCCCGGTCACGGCACGGGCTTCCGGCCCGGTCGCGGCGGCGGAGGACGCGCCGGCCTCCTCGTCGTACGCCCCGGCCTCGTCGTCGGAGGCAGCGGGCGCGTCGCCGCCCGGAGCGGACCCGGCGGCCTGGGCGGCCCGGACGCAGTAGAACGCGCCGGACCGGTAGTGCAGCAGGGCCGGATCGGTGGGGCGCAGCACGGCGGCGACCACCGCGTTGCCCTCGTGGCCGGCCGAGCCGATGGTGTAGAAACCCTCGCCGAAGCTGCGCAGCCAGCGCGCGGCGAGATCCAGCTGCCGGCTCGTGACCTGCGCGTCGAACAGGTCGAGGGCCCGCGCGCCGGTGAGCGTCGCGCCGTCGGTGACCGGCTCGGCCGGGTCGCGCCGCCGCCGTGCGTCGCCCAGCGCGGCCAGCGTCTCCCGGAACCGGTCGTCGAGATCTTGCGGGGTGGTCACGTCCGACAGCATTACCGACGCGGGCCAGTCACGCCCACCCGGACACACGGCGACCGGCGCGGGTCAGGACGCGCAGCAGTCCTCGGGCAGCTCGCCGTCGGAGACCTTCCACGTCAGGTCACGCAGGACGACCAGCTCGCCCGTGGTGAGCCCGTCGAGCAGTCGAGAGTCGGACATGATCCGGTGCACCCGCTCCCGCATCCGCCGCCCGGCCTCGGTGACCACGAGGGTCTTCTGCCGGCGGTCGGTGGGGTCGACCCGGCGCCGCACCAGCCCGGCCTGCTCCAGCTTGTCGACCAGGGCGGTCACGTTGGACCGGTCGCACCGCAGCTGCTCGGCGAGCTCCCGCGCCGGCAACGGCCGGTCCGGGTCCAGCTCGTGCAGGGCGCGGGCGACCGCGGGGGTGAGACCGAGCTCGGCGATCTCCACGTCCTGCTGGTGCCGGATGGCCGACGCCAGGTGCACGATCCGCCGCACGGCGTCGCCCGCCAGCCCCGAGCGGTCGGCCGGCTCGGGACCGCCGGTCGGGACGGCAGCCTGCGTCATGCCCCCAGTCTACGTGCGGAAATCAGAAGTTGATCACCCTCGCCGGCAGGTCCGCCACCCCCGTTCGGCCAGCCGGGCCCGGCGAGGTCGGCCGGGGCCGCCGGGCCGGCAGCCACCGTTTGGGCGTCTGCCGGCGTCGGTGCCAACGCGCCGGACCGACGCCGGGTCAACCGGGCGGCGGGGCGCCGGCGTCAGCCGGGGAGGAACGAGAAGCGCACCTGCCGCGTCGGGTTGTCGCCGTTGGTGTCGACCAGGCAGATCGACTGCCAGGTGCCGAGCGCCAACCGGCCGCCGAGGACCGGCAGCGTGGCGTACGGCGGGACGAACGCGGGCAGGACGTGGTCCCGGCCGTGACCGCGCGACCCGTGCCGATGCCGCCAGCGGTCGTCGCTCGGTAGCAGCTCGTCCAGCGCGGTGAGCAGGTCGTCGTCGGAGCCCGACCCGGTCTCGATGATCGCCAGGCCGGCGGTGGCGTGCGGCACGAAGACGTGCAGGAGGCCGTCGCCCTGGCCGGAGACGAAGCTCTGCGCCTCGGCGGTGATGTCCCGGACGGTGGGGCGGGAGCCGGTCTGGACGGTGATCACGTCACTACGCATACGTCGCATTCTGCCGCAGCCCCGGCGTCAGGAACCGCCGCCACCGCCCCCACCCGAGTCCCCGCCACCGCCGGAGCCGCCCGAGTCGCCGCCGGACCAACCACCCGAGTCGGAGCCCCCGGGCGCGTGGTGGGGCGTGTGCGGGATGTAGGTGTCGGCGTGCCGTCGGCGGGGCCCGGGCACCGGCCGGGCGGCCCGGCGCGGCGCCCGCAGTCCACGGCTCAGCAGGACCGCCCCGAGGGCGATCGCCGCCCCGGCGAGCAGCAGGACCGGCACGGGGGCCGCGTCGCCGGAGAGCAGCACCGGCACGGCGGGCAGCGCCACGAGAACCCCGGCCGCGATGGCCAGAGCCCCGCCCACCACGCGTCGTCCGTCCATGCGCGAACGGTAACCACTCCGGACAACCCCGCCCGGGGACGTCGTCGACCACGCAAAGTTACCCACGGGTACCTGTGTTGAGCGTCGCGTCGGGGGGACCTAGACGTGACGCCGGGTGCCACCAGGGGGCAGGATGGCGCTAGAGACCTATCCCACACACAACCGAGGGACCGCCTGTGGCTACGGAACGCAAGCGCCCGGTGATCACCGCCGGCCTGCCGAGCCAGCTTCCGGACATCGACCCAGAAGAGACCAGTGAATGGGTCGAGTCGCTCGACGGGGTCATCGACGAGCGCGGAACCAAGCGCGCCCGCTACGTGATGCTGCGCCTGCTGGAGCGCGCGCGGGAGCGCCAGGTCGGGGTGCCGTCCCTGACCACCACGGACTACATCAACACCATCCCGCCGGAGCGCGAGCCGTGGTTCCCGGGTGACGAGCACATCGAGCGGCGGATCCGGGCCTACATCCGGTGGAACGCCGCGATGCTGGTCCACCGGGCGCAGCGTCCCGAGATCGGCGTCGGTGGGCACATCTCCACCTTCGCCAGCTCGGCGTCGCTCTACGAGGTGGGGTTCAACCACTTCTTCCGTGGCAAGAACCACCCGGGCGGCGGCGACCACATCTTCTACCAGGGCCACGCGTCGCCCGGCATGTACGCGCGGGCCTTCCTGGAGGGGCGGCTCAGCGAGGACCAGCTGGATGGCTTCCGGCAGGAGCTGTCCCACCCGGGCGGCGCCCTGCCGTCGTACCCGCACCCGCGGCTGATGCCGGACTTCTGGGAGTTCCCCACCGTCTCGATGGGCCTCGGCGGCCTGAACGCCATCTACCAGGCCCGGTTCAACCGCTACCTGCACCACCGTGGCATCAAGGACACCTCCGACCAGCACGTGTGGGCGTTCCTCGGCGACGGCGAGATGGACGAGCCGGAGACGCTGGGCGCGATCGGGGTGGCCGCCCGCGAGGAGCTGGACAACCTCACCTTCGTGATCAACTGCAACCTCCAGCGGTTGGACGGCCCGGTCCGTGGCAACGGCAAGGTCATGCAGGAGCTGGAGGCGTTCTTCCGGGGCGCCGGTTGGAACGTCATCAAGGTGGTGTGGGGCCGCGAGTGGGACCCGCTGCTCGCCGCCGACACCGACGGCGCGCTGGTGAACCTCATGAACACCACGCCCGACGGTGACTACCAGACCTACAAGGCGGAGTCCGGCGCGTACGTCCGGGAGCACTTCTTCGGGCGCGACCCGCGCACCCGCAAGATGGTCGAGCACCTGAGCGACGACGAGATCTGGAACCTCAAGCGGGGCGGGCACGACTACCGCAAGCTCTACGCGGCCTACAAGGCGGCGGTCGAGCACACCGGCCAGCCCACCGTGATCCTCGCCAAGACGATCAAGGGCTGGACGCTCGGCTCGCACTTCGAGGGGCGCAACGCGACCCACCAGATGAAGAAGCTGACGCTGGAGGACCTGAAGACCTTCCGCGACCGGCTCTACCTGGACATCCCGGACTCGGCGCTGGAGGAGAACCCCTACCTGCCGCCGTACTTCCACCCGGGCGAGAAGTCCGACGAGATCGCCTACCTCAAGGAGCGGCGCGAGCAGCTCGGCGGCTACCTGCCGTCACGGCGCACCAGCGCCAAGCGGCTGGCCATTCCGGGGCCGGAGCGCTTCGCGGACGTCAAGCGGGGCTCGGGCAAGCAGAAGGTGGCCACCACCATGGCCTTCGTCCGCCTGCTCAAGGACCTGATGAAGGACAAGGAGTTCGGCAAGCGCTGGGTGCCGATCATCCCGGACGAGGCCCGGACGTTCGGCATGGACTCGCTCTTCCCGACGCAGAAGATCTACTCGCCGCACGGCCAGCGCTACACCTCCGTCGACCGGGACCTGTTCCTGTCGTACAAGGAGGCGACCGGCGGGCAGATCCTGCACGAGGGCATCAACGAGGCCGGTTCGGTGGCCTCGTTCACCGCCGCGGGCTCGTCGTACGCCACGCACGACGAGCCGATGATCCCGATGTACATCTTCTACTCGATGTTCGGGTTCCAGCGCACCGCGGACGGGCTGTGGGCGGCCGCCGACCAGATGGCCCGGGGCTTCCTGCTCGGTGCCACCGCCGGGCGGACCACGCTCAACGGTGAGGGTCTCCAGCACGAGGACGGGCACTCGCACCTGATCGCCGCCACGAACCCGGCGGTGGTCGCGTACGACCCGGCGTTCGCGTTCGAGATCGCGCACATCGTCGAGAGCGGCCTGCACCGGATGTACGGCGAGGCGCAGGAGAACGTCTTCTACTACCTGACGGTCTACAACGAGCCGATCTTCCAGCCGGTCGAGCCGGAGGGTGTGGACGTCGAGGGCATCGTCAAGGGCATCTACCGCTACGCCGCGGCGCCCAGCGTCGAGGGCGACGCGCCGAAGGCGAACATCCTCGCCTCCGGCACCGGCATGCAGTGGGCGCTCAAGGCGCAGCAGCTGCTCGCCCAGGACTGGGGCGTGGCCGCGGACGTGTGGTCGGTGACCTCCTGGACCGAGCTGCGTCGGGACGCGGTCGAGTGCGAGGAGCACAACCTCCTCAACCCGGGTGCGGAGGCGCGCGTGCCGTACGTGGCGCGGAAGCTGGCCGACGCCGACGGGCCGAAGGTCGCGGTCAGCGACTGGATGCGCGCGGTACCGGACCTGATCGCCCGCTGGGTACCCGGCGACTACACCTCGCTGGGCACCGACGGGTTCGGCATGTCGGACACCCGCCACGCCCTGCGTCGGCACTTCCACGTCGACGCCGAGTCGGTGGTGGTCGCCACGCTGCGGCAGCTCGCGCTCCGGGGCGCGGTGCCGACCACCGTGCCGGCCGAGGCGGCCAAGAAGTACGCGATCGACGACGTCAGCGCGGCCCCGGTCGGCGAGACCGGCGGCGACAGCTAGGACGCACGACCGCTGAAGGGCCCGCGCATCCGCGCGGGCCCTTCCCGTCTCCCCGAAACCCATGATCCCGTCGATCATGGACGTGTGGCGCCGGAAACGCCCCGGTACAGGCGTTTCGTACACGGCCACAACTGCGTGATCGACGGGGGCGGGGGCGGCGGGCAGGCGTGGCGGGGCGGGGCCGCACGTGCGGGTAGGGCGGTGGCCCGGGGTCCCTGGCGGGGACGCCGGGCCACCACCATCGCGGGTGACGCCGGGGACGGGCCCGGTCAGCCGACGGCGGCCAGGTCGGTCAGCCGGGCCAACGACTCCTCCAGATCGGCGCCGACCCGGCGCAGACCGAGCCGGAGCAGGGCGGCCTTGACCGGACCGGCCGGCCAGCGCACGACGATCAGCCGTACGACCGTGCCACCCTCCTCCTCGTCGGGAGTGAGTTGAACGTAGATCTCGGTGCGCGCCTCCGCCCGGGCACCGGCACCCTTGGCGCGCTCGCGCCACCCGATCAGGGTCGGCTCCTGGTAGGCGATCACCTCGGCTTCGTGCGCCGCGCCACGCCCGGCCTGGACCCGTTGCCGCCGACCGAAGCCCTCACCCGAGAGCACCTCGGCCGCGCGGACCCCCGCCAGCCAGGCCGGCAACTGCTCGGCCCGCTGTACGACGTCCCAGACCGCTTCCACCGGCGCCGCCACGTGCGCACTGCGTTCCACGAGGATCATTTCCGTCTTCCTCCAGTGAGGACATCCGCGATATTCGGCACTCTATGCGCAAATTCGGACGTACCTGGACGGGTTCGGAAAAAGACACGCCGAAAAGCATTGCGGATCCAGTCATCACGGCCTATGGCGCAATCCCGGCCCGCGTCCTAGAGTCCGAGCACGTTTCACATTGCTCGGGAGGGCGTATGCCGACCGCACCGCCGCCGCAGTTCCCCGCCGGATTCCGCTGGGGCGTCTCCACGTCGGCCTACCAGATCGAGGGCGCGGCCCACGCGGCCGGACGCGGCCCGTCGATCTGGGACACCTTCGCCCACTTCCCCGGTCGCATCGTCGACGGCAGCACCGGCGACATCGCCTGCGACCACTACCACCGCTACCGCGAGGACGTCGCGCTGACGGCCGGGCTGGGCGTCGGCGCGTACCGCTTCTCCGTCGCCTGGCCCCGCGTCCAGCCGGACGGCACCGGCCCGGCCAGCCCCGACGGGCTGGACTTCTACGACCGGCTCGTCGACGAGCTGCTCGCCCACGGCGTCGACCCGGTGGCCACGCTCTACCACTGGGACCTGCCGCAGCCCCTGGAGGACGCCGGCGGCTGGCTGGCCCGCGACACGGCGGCCCGCTTCGCCGCGTACGCGGACCTCGTCGCCGCCCGGCTCGGCGACCGGGTCAAGCTCTGGATCACCCTCAACGAGCCGTTCGTCCACATGAGCCTCGGCTACGGCACCGGCCAGCACGCGCCGGGCCGGGTGCTGCTCTTCGACGCCTTCCCCGTCGCCCACCACCAGCTGCTCGGGCACGGGCTGGCCGTCGCCGCGCTGCGCGCCCGCAGCGGCAGCCCGGTCGCCATCGCCAACAACTACTCCCCGGTGCGCGTGCTCGGCGACCGCGACACCGACCGGGCCGCCGGGGCGGCGTACGAGGCGCTGCACAACCGGCTGTTCACCGACCCGCTGCTCGGGCACGGCTATCCGGAGGGGACGGTCGGCGATCCGTCCCTCGTCCACGACGGCGACCTGGCGACCATCGCCGCCCCGATCGACGTGCTCGGCGTCAACTACTACAACCCCACGGGCGTACGCGCGCCGCGGGAGGACTCGCCACTGCCGTTCGAGCTGGCGCCGCTCGACGGCTACCCGCGCACCGCGTTCGACTGGCCGGTGGCGCCCGACGGGCTGCGTGAGCTGCTCGGCTGGCTGCACGGCAGGTACGGCGACGCGCTGCCGCCCATCGAGATCACCGAGAGCGGCTGCGCGTACGACGACGTGCCCGACGCCGACGGGCGGGTGCACGACCCGGAGCGGATCGCGTACCTCGACGGGCACCTGCGCGCGGTCCGCGCGGCGCTCGACGACGGGGTCGACGTCCGCGGGTACTTCGTGTGGTCGCTGCTGGACAACTGGGAGTGGGCCGAGGGGTTCACGAAGCGCTTCGGCCTGGTGCACGTCGACTACGCGAGCCAGGCGCGCACCCCGAAGTCCTCGTACGCCTGGCTGCGGGACGTCATCGCGGCCTCGCGCCCGGACCGGGCGCGGTGACCACCCTCGACCCGACGCCGGCCTCGCTGCCGGCGGCGTTGGCCGAACCGACGGCGCCGGTGCGGCGCGGCTGGATCGCGCTGATCTTCGCGGCCAACCTCGGGGTGTGGATGGCGTTCTTCACCCCGATCCAGGTGCTGCTGCCGCAGCAGATCGAGCGGATCGACCCGGGCGGCAAGGAGGCGATGCTGGCCGTGGTCACCGGGGTGGGAGCGCTCGCCGCGGTGATCGCCAACCCGTTGGCCGGCGCGCTCTCCGACCGGACCTGCCTGCGGCTGGGCCGGCACGAGTTCGGTCGCCGGCACGTCTGGACCGCCGGTGGGGCGGTGCTCGGCGCACTGGCCCTGGTGATCCTCGCCCAGCAGCGCACCGTGCTCGGGGTGGCGCTCGCCTGGGTCGCGGCCCAGGTCTGCCTCAACGCGATGCTCGCCAGCCTCACCGCGGCGATCCCCGACCGGGTCCCCGTCGCCCAGCGCGGCGGGGTCTCCGGCTGGGTGGGCATCCCGCAGGCGCTCGGCCTGGTGGTCGGCGCGGTGCTGGTCACGGCCGTGGTCACCGGCAACTCCGCCGGCTACGCCGCGGTGGCGCTGGCGGTGCTCGTGCTGGCGTTGCCGTTCGCGCTGCTCACCGCCGACGATCCGCTGCCCCGGGCGCACCGGCCGGCGCTGCGGCTGCGCGCTCTCGTGGCCTCGATGTGGGTCAGTCCGCGCCGGCACCCGGACTTCGCGTGGGCGTGGTTCACCCGGTTCCTGGTGCAGACGGGCAACGCGCTGGGCACCCTCTACCTGCTGTACTTCCTGACCGACGGCGTCCGGGTGGCCGACCCGGAGGGCTCCCTGCTGGTGCTCATCCTGCTCTACACGCTGGGCATGATGCTCACCGCGGTCCTCGCCGGCCGGATCAGCGACCGCTCCGGACGGCGGAAGATCTTCGTGATCATCTCCGGGCTGGTCATGGCGGTGGCGGCGGTGCTGCTCGCGGCCGCCCCGACGTGGCCCATGGCCATCGTCGCCGCGGTGCTGCTCGGCGCCGGTTACGGCGTCTACCTCTCGGTGGACGCCGCGTTGATCACCCAGGTGCTCCCCCGCGCCACGGACCGGGCCAAGGACCTCGGGGTGATCAACATCGCCAACTCGGCGCCGCAGGTGCTCGGCCCGGCGCTCTCCGCGCCGATCGTGGTGCACCTCGGCGGATACCCGACGCTCTACGCCGTCACCGCCGTGGTCACGCTGCTCGGCAGCGCCCTGGTGGTGAAGATCCGCTCGGTGCCCTGAGCCGACCCCTGCCCTAATGGGCTCGCGCAGCGCCGTAGGCTGGGGGCGTGACGGTACGTGTACGCTTCGCCCCTTCCCCGACCGGTATGTTCCACGTCGGCGGCGCCCGCTCGGCCCTGCAGAACTGGATCTACGCCAAGCAGCAGGGCGGGGTGTTCGTGCTCCGCATCGAGGACACCGACGCGGCGCGCAACAAGCCGGAGTGGACCGAGGGCATCCTCTCCGCGCTGGACTGGATCGGCATCGAGCGCACCAGCTACGAGGGCCCCCACTTCCAGTCGGAGAACGCCCACGAGCACCGGGCGGCCGCGCAACGGCTCTACGACTCGGGCCGGGCGTACTACTGCGACTGCACCCGCGAGGACGTGATCGCCCGCACGGGCTCGTCGCACTCCGGCTACGACGGCTACTGCCGGGACCGGGGCCTGGGCCCCGGCGAGGGGCGGGCGCTGCGCTTCCGCACGCCCGACGAGGGGGCGACCGTCGTCGTCGACCTGATCCGCGGCGAGCCGACGTTCGAGAACAAGCTGATCGAGGACTTCGTCATCGCCCGCGGCAACGGCTCGCCGGTCTTCCTGCTGGCCAACGTCGTGGACGACATGATCATGGGGATCACCCACGTGATCCGCGCCGAGGAGCACCTGCCCAACACGCCGAAGCAGCAGCTGCTCTGGGACGCGCTGGGGGTCAAGCCCCCGGTCTGGGCGCATGTGCCGGTGGTGGTCAACGAGAAGCGGCAGAAGCTCTCGAAGCGCCGGGACAAGGTGGCCCTCGAGGCGTACCGCGACGAGGGTTACCTCGCCGACGCGATGCGCAACTACCTGATGCTGCTCGGCTGGGCGCCCTCCGGCGACCGGGAGATCGTCCCCTGGTCGGTGATCGAGGAGGAGTTCCGGCTGGAGGACGTCAACCCGTCGCCGGCGTTCTTCGACGAGAAGAAGCTGCGCGCGTTCAACGGGGAGTACATCCGGGCGCTGTCCGTCGACGAGTTCATCGCCGCCTGCCAGCCGTGGCTGACCGGCACCGGCACCATCGCCCCGCCGCCGTGGCAGCCGGAGGAGTTCGACGCCGAGGCGTTCGCCGCCGTCGCGCCGCTGGCCCAGACCCGCATCGCGGTGCTCAGCGAGATCGTCCCGAACGTCGACTTCCTCTTCCTCGCCGCGCCGCTGATCGACGAGGCGGCCTGGGCCAAGGCCATGAAGGAGGGCTCGGCCGAGCTGCTCGACGCCGCCGCCGCGGCGTTCGAGGCCCTGCCGTCCTGGGACGCCGAGTCGATCAAGGCGGCGCTGGAGACGGTCGGCACCGAGCGGGGGCTCAAGCTCGGCAAGGCCCAGGCGCCGGTACGCGTCGCGGTTACCGGCCGCACCGTGGGCCTGCCGCTGTTCGAGTCGCTGGAGGTGCTCGGTCGGGAGCGGACGCTCGCCCGCCTGCGCGCCGCCCGCGTCCGCCTCGTCTGACGCCAGGGGAGGCAGCCCGACGGCTGCCTCCCCACCACGCCGGCCGGCCGCCGCACGCCCGGTCCACGGGCTCACCGCCGCTGCGCGCCACTCGCTCCCGCCTGCGCTTCGCCCGCCTCCCGCCGCCCGCCCGCGCGTCACCGCCCGGCCGGGACACCCGGCGGTGGCGCGGCACGCGTCCGGACGGCTCCGCTACGGGCGGTCGCGGGCGGAGCGGCGACGGAACAGGAGACCGGCGGCCAGGGCGGCGAGCAGCACGAGGGCCCCCGCCGCCCACAGCCAGCCGCTGGTGTCGTCCCGCTCGTCGGCGCTCGGCACGACGGCCCCGCTCGGGGTGACCTCGTCCGGCCCGGCGTTCGCGGTCGGGCTGCCCGTGGGGCTCGCCGACGGGGTCGCCGGTGCCGCGCCGCCGGTGGCCGTCGCGGTGGCGGACGGCGTGGCGGACGGATCGGCCGGAGTGCCGGTGGTCAGGGTGAACCGGACCTCGCCCTTGACCGGGTGCCCGTCGCCGGAGGCCACCTGGTAACCGACGATGTAGAGCCCCGCCCGGCCCGGCTTGAACGGCACCCGCACCCGGCTGCCGGAGAAGGCCGGCTCGCCGCCCGCGGCGGCCACATTGTCCGGTCCCGTCACTGTGATCTTCGTCGTAGCCGGGTCCAACCGGGACAGGAACCGCAGCTCGATCCGGGCCGGCGCGGACGCCACCCGAGCCCCGTCGCGGGGATCGCTGCCGGTCAAGGAGTTGTGCGCGGCGGCCGGCGCCGCCGGCAACACCAACGACACACCGAGCGCCACGCCGAGCACCGCTGGCACGAAGCGCGCCACACGTGCGACCCTGCCCCCCATGAACCCCTCCGTAAAGGTACGATCCGCCCGCTGATCAACGGCTGCTCATTGGTCGGGCCGAGATCGCACATAGTTCCAATTACTGTTCCACGTGCTGCAACCATTCGACATCCTGCGCAGTCTTGAGGTGTGGCGTCCGGTACGCGGACCGGTCGTCGTCGCGGATCCAGGCGTCAACTGCAGCAATGCCATCCATCGAACGGGGCGAGGAGGCGGCGATGGTCCGACGGGTGAGGCGTCTGGTCGCCGTACTGGCCAGCGCACTCGCGGCAACCCTGTCGGTCGGCTTCGCCGGCCCGGCACACGCCGCTCCGAAGCCGCCGCCACCCCCACCCGGGGTGGACATCACCGGAGTGGGCCTGGCGGAGCCGTTGCGGTTGCGCTCGGACACGCAGGCGGCGCTCGTGACGGCCGTGATCGACCAGGTCAGCTTCCTCGGTCGCATCGGGGCGTCCACCGGGCCGAAGGCGGCCGACCTCGGTCCGAAGTACACCGTCGTCGTGCTCGCCGGTGACACCCCCAAGCAGACGTACGACCTCTACCCGAGCGCCGCCGGCGGGCCGCGCGTCTACCGCCCGGCGAAGCAGCCGGACTCCCGCAAGACCAAGGCCGGGTGGTTCCTCGGCCGGCTCACGATGTCCGAGACGCTGCGCACGGCCGGGGTGCCGTTGGAGCGCCGGTACGACACGATCAGCGGCGGCGTCGGCGGCGGCGAGCGGGTGATCCCGGAGGACGCCCTCAACCCCGCCAGGGACATCGACGAGGCTTTCGGCGACCTTCAGCGCCTGCTGTTGCTCAACGTGGCGGTGGTGCTGATCATCACCACGGGTCTCGCCGGGATCGCGCTGCTGATCCGCCGGCGTACGCGCTGACCTCCACCGCCGCGCGGCCGGCTCAGCACCAGCGGCGCGGTGGCCGCTCCCGACGCCCGCCGCGCCGGGGCGGACGGACCGCGCCGTGCCGGTGCGCGCCGGCCCAGCCGGGCAGGTCGCTACGGCAGGCGGAGCCGGCCTCGACCGGCTCCGGCTCGGTCGGAATCGACTCCCCGGCGCGCTGCCGCGGCACCGCCGGGTCGTCCTCGGCCCGCTCGATCGGCCGGCTCGCGGCCGGCTCCGGCGGGAACGGCGGCACCGCGCCGAGCGGGCGGCGGTGCTTCGCGGCCGCCTGCTGATCGTGGTGGCCCGGCCGGCAGGGCTCCCCCTGGGCGCAGCCGTGGTCGGCCTCCCCCTGCCCCATCCCGGTCTCCTCACACTCGCCATCGCCCGCCGGCGGTCGCGCCGACGTGCAGTGTCACCGTACTGGCCGCCTCCGACGCGGTGTGCGGGGCGTACCAGGGTCGGTCGACCACGCGCCGGGCCGCGTACCTCCTTCGGCGGAGGAGGCCGCGCGTGACCTCCTCCCCGGGGCGGAGGGCGAGCGGCGACCGGTGTGGTGAGATCGGGGCATGCGACTGCCCCCGTGGCTCGGCTCGGGCACCCGGGGCCGGGACCTGGCGCTGGCCGTCGCGGCGCTCGTCGGCGGGCTCGTCCTGTTCGGCCTGGGCGTCCAGCCACAGCTGTCCTGGCATCCGGACCTGCCGGAGGCGTTGTTCCTGCTGCCGCTGGCCGCGATGTGCGTGGCGGTCGCGCTGCGGCGGGCGGCCACCCGTGCCGGCCTCGCCCTGGGCACGGTCGCCGTGGTGGCCGACGGGCTGCTCGGCACCTCGCTGGGCACCGTCCTGATCTACACCCAGGTGCTCTACGACGCCTGCGTGTACGGCCCGCCCCGCACCTGGCGGTGGCTGCTGCGGATCACCGTCGCCTCGAGCGTGCTCGCCATGGCCGTCGGCGTGCTCCTCGTCGGCACCTGGCGCGGGGTCGGCTTCGGTACGCCGCTCGTGCTGGCCGGGGTGGTGCCGGTGCTCACCGGGATCAGCGTGCGGCAGTACCGCGACCAGGCGGCCGCCGAGCGGGCCCGGGCCGAGCAGACCGCGCGCCTGGCCGAGCTCGACCGGCGGCAGGCGGTCGCCGCGGAGCGGGCGCGCATGGCACGGGAGCTGCACGACGTCATCGCCAACCACCTCAGCGCGGTGGCCATCCACGCCACCGCCGCGCTCTCCGTGCCGGGGCTCGACCGGTCCCAGGTCGAGTCGGCGCTGCGGGTCATCCGGGAGAACAGCGTGCAGGGCCTGGCCGAGATGCGGCAGATGATCGGTGTGCTGCGGGCGCCGGAGCGGCCCGGGGCCCCGGGCGACGACCCGGAGAGCGCGGTCCCCGCCCGGCTGGACGAGCTGGACCGGCTGGTGGAGCGAGCCCGGGCAGCGGGGCTGGCGGTCACGGTCAGCACCAGGGGCCGGCCGGAGGGCCTCCCGGTCGGCGTCGACCTGGCCGCCTACCGGATCGTGCAGGAGTCGTTGACCAACGCCCTCAAGCACGGCGGTGGGCAGGCCGACCTCGACATCACGTACCGGCCCGCCGAGGTGGTGGTGACCGTCGAGAACCCGCTCCGCGCCGGCCGGGCCGCGCTACCGGGGGCCGGCGCCGGGCTGATCGGCATGCGGGAACGCGCCGTGCTGCTGGACGGCCGGTTCGTGGCGGGCCCACGGGACGGCCGGTGGCGGGTCCGGGCCGCCCTGCCGACCGCGCGGCAGCCGTCGTGACGGCCCGGGGCGCCGAGCCGGCGGACGGCGCGGGCGGCACGCGGGCGGACGGCGCGCGCGGGCGGGGCGACCCGAGCGGAGCGACCCGGGTGGTGCTCGCCGACGACCAACCCGCCGTCCGGGCGGGGCTGGGGCTGATCCTCTCCGCCGCGGCGGACATCGAGGTGGTCGGCGAGGCCGGCGACGGGGACGAGGCGATCCGGCTGTGCCGCGAGCTGCGCCCGGACGTGGCGGTGCTCGACGTCCGCATGCCGCGCCGGGACGGCGTCGCCGCCACCCGGGAGATCGTCGCCGCGCAGCTCGCCGACGTGCTGGTGCTGACCACGTTCGACCTCGACGAGTACGTCTTCGGGGCGCTGCGGGCGGGCGCCGCCGGCTTCCTGCTGAAGGACACCGACGCCGCGGGGCTGCTGGCGGCGGTGCGTGCGGTGGCCCGCGGCGAGGGGATGATCGCCCCAGCGGTGACCCGGCGGCTGATCCACGCCTTCGCGACCGGCGCGCCGGCCGCACCGCCGCCCGGCCGGGCGGCGGTCGAGGCCCTCACCCCGCGCGAGCGCGACGTGCTGGCCTGTCTGGGGCTCGGCCTGTCCAACCAGCAGATCGCCGACCGGCTGGCGATGGCGGAGAGCACCACCAAGACCCACGTCAGCCGGATCCTCGGCAAGCTGGAGCTGCGCAGCCGGGTGCAGGCGGCCATCCTGGCCCAGGAGCTCGACCTGCCCGCTCCCCCGCCCGCCTGAGCCGGCCGACGGGCCGGCCTGGTTCCCCGCCCCGGAGCCGGCGCCCGCTCCCCGGCCCGGCAAGCCCGTCACGGCGGGGCTCGTCACGCCGCGCCTGGTCGCGGTCGGGCTGGTCACAGCGTGTGTCAGGCTGGTGCGGTGGGAAACGAGGCGGGCGACGGCGATCTGAGCGCCACGCTGCGCCGCATCGAGCGGGCGGCGGGAGCCCTGGCCACGGCGAGCGTGGCCCGGATGGACGAGACGCTGCCCTGGTTCCGAGCCCTGCCGGCCGACCAGCGCTCCTGGGTCATGCTGGTGGCCCAGGCCGGTGTCCGGTCGCTCGTGCAGTGGCTGGGCTCCGGCGGCGGCAGCACGGACAGCACGCAGGAGGTCTCCGACGAGGTCTTCGCGGCCGCGCCCCAGGCGCTGGCCCGCTCGATCACCCTCCAGCAGACGGTCGCACTGATCAAGGTGACCATCGACGTGGTCGAGGAGCAGGTGCCCCACCTGGCCGCCGAGGGCGAGGAGCAGCGACTGCGCGACGCCGTGCTGCGCTTCTCCCGCGAGATCGCCTTCGCCGCCGCCCGGGTGTACGCGCGCGCCGCCGAGTCGCGTGGCGCGTGGGACGCCCGGTTGCAGGCGCTGCTGGTGGACGCGCTGCTGCGCGGCGACTCGCCGGACGTGCTGGCCAGTCGGGCGGCCGCGCTGGGCTGGGCGGACGCCCCGCCGGTCGCGGTCGCGGTCGGGCGCTCCCCCGGCGGGGAGGTCTCCGCCGTGCTGCACACGGTCTACCGGCAGGCGAGGCGGATCGGCGCCGAGGTGATCGGTGGCGTGCACGGCGACCGGCTCGTCGTCGTGCTCGGTGGCACCGCCGACCCGGTGGCCGCCACCGGCAAGCTGCTGGGCGCGTTCGGCGACGGGCCGGTGGTCGTCGGGCCGCCGGTGCCGAGCCTCGACGCGGCCGCCGAGTCGGCGCGGGCCGCGCTGGCGGGTTTCCGGGCGGCGCCCGCCTGGCCGGGCGCGCCCCGTCCGGTGCCCGCCACGGACCTGCTGCCGGAGCGGGCGCTCGCGGGCGACGCGGAGGCCCGCCGACGGCTGCGGCACGACGTGTACGGTGTGCTGCTCCGCGCCGGCGGCGAGTTGCTGGGGACCCTGGACGCGTTCTTCGCCGCCGGGGGCACGTTGGAGAGCGCGGCCCGTGGGCTCTTCGTGCACCCGAACACGGTGCGCTACCGGTTGCGCCGGATCGCCGAGGTGACCGGCTTCTCGCCCCTCACCGCGCGGGACGCGTTCGCGCTCCAGGTGGCCCTCGCGGTCGGTCGGCTCGACCCAGTGGTCCCACCAGTCCCGACCCAGACAATCGGGCCAGGAGTCAGCAAAACGTCACAGACAGGTGATGATCACCGCCGATCTTTGTAGGGTCCCTCCAATACTCCTAGTGTGGTTTGGTCGGAGGCGGCACAGCGCTACCGGGGCGTATCCGGGAGAGTCATAGTCGTGCTCGCCGTACTTTCTCCCGGACAGGGTTCTCAGAAGCCCGGCTTCCTGACCCCCTGGCTCGACCTGACCGGCGCCGAAGCGCGTCTGCGCTGGTGGTCGGCCCTCGCCGGGGTCGACCTGGTGCGCCTGGGCACCGTCGCCGACGCCGACGAGATCAAGGACACCGCCCGCACCCAGCCCCTGCTGGTCGCCGCGGCGCTGCTCGCCGCCGAACACCTGCCGATGCACGACGTGACGGTCACCGCCGGCCACAGCGTCGGCGAGCTGGGGGCAGCCGCCCTGGCCGGGGTGCTCCCCGCCGAGGCCGCCATCACGCTGGCCGGCGTACGCGGCCGGGAGATGGCCGCCGCCTGCGCGCTGGAGCCGACCGGGATGGCGGCCGTGCTGGGCGGCGACCCCGACGAGGTGCTCGCCGCGATCGAGGCACACGGGCTGCACCCGGCCAACCGCAACGGGGCCGGTCAGATCGTCGCCGCCGGCGCGCTGGACGCCCTCGACAAGCTCGCCGCCGAGCCGCCCGCGAAGACCCGGATCATCCGGCTCCAGGTGGCCGGCGCCTTCCACACCCCGTACATGGCGCCCGCCGAGGCGGCCCTCGCCGCGGTGGCCGCCGGGATCACCCCGACCGACCCGAGCCGGATTCTCCTGTCCAACCGGGACGGCTCCGCGGTCAACCACGGCGGGGAGATGGTGCAGCGCCTGGTCCGCCAGGTCACCGCCCCGGTCCGCTGGGACCTCTGCATGCGTACGCTCGCGGACCTCGGCGTCACCGGCGTGATCGAGCTGCCGCCGGCCGGCACCCTCGCCGGGCTGGTCAAGCGGGAGCTGAAGGGCACCGACGCCCCCGAGATCGTCACCCTGAACACCCCGGACGACCTGCCCGCCGCGCGCGACCTGATCGCCCGGCACGGCGCGGCGCCGAGTCACGAGCCGGCCATCTCCTTCCGGGTCGTGGTCGCCCCGGCCGCCGGCACCTTCGCCCCGGTCGAGGGCCTCGCCGAGGGCGACACGCTCCGCTCCGGCCAGGTGATCGGCCACGTCGCCACCCGGCAGGGGCCGGTCGAGGTCACCGCCCACGACAGCGGCGCGCTCACCGAGTGGCTCGCCCACCACGACGACCCGGTCGCCCCGGGCCAACCACTCGCCCGCATCGGAGGACACAACTGATGGCCGGAAGCCGGATCGTCGCCCTGGGGCACTACCAGCCCTCCCGGGTGGTCACCAACGACGACCTCGCCCGGATGGTCGACACCAACGACGAGTGGATCCGGGACCGGGTCGGCATCGTCACCCGACGGATCGCCGACAACGAGACGGTGGCCGACATGGCCGCGGCCGCCGCGGGCAAGGCGCTGGCCAACTCCGGGCTCACCGCCGCCGACATCGACCTCGTCGTGGTCGCCACCTGCACGTCCGTGGACCGCAGCCCGAACGTGGCCTGCCGGGTAGCGGCGAAGCTCGGCATCACCGCGCCCGGGGCGTACGACATCAACACCGCCTGCTCGGGCTTCTCGTACGCGCTGGGCACCGTCGACCACGCCATCCGGGCCGGCGCGGCGCGCAACGCGATCGTCATCGGCGCGGAGAAGCTCTCCGACTTCACCGACTGGACCGACCGCTCGACCTGCATCATCTTCGGCGACGGCGCCGGCGCCGCGGTGGTCACCGCGACCGGCGACGACGAGCCGGTCGGCGTCGGCCCGGTGCTCTGGGGCTCGGTGCCCGAGAAGAGCGAGGCGGTGCGGATCGAGGGCTGGCGGCCGTACGTGCAGCAGGAGGGGCAGGCCGTCTTCCGCTGGGCGACGACCTCGCTCGCCCCGCTGGCCCTGCAGGCCTGCGAGCGGGCCGGGGTGGCCCCCTCCGAGCTGGCCGCGTTCGTGCCGCACCAGGCGAACGCCCGGATCATCGACGGCATCGCCAAGCGCCTCGACATCCCCGACGCGATCATCGCGAAGGACATCGTCGAGTCCGGCAACACCTCCGCGGCGAGCGTGCCGCTGGCCCTGTCGAAGCTCGTCGAGCGGCGGGAGATCCCCTCGGGGGCCCCGGTGCTGCTCTTCGGTTTCGGTGGTGGCCTCACCTACGCGGGCCAGGTCGTCCGCTGCCCCTGAAACCCGACTCGGCGCGCGGCGCCGAGGCGAAAGTCGGGCGGCGAGGCCGTCCGACGCGATCAACCCGATGAGAGGAACGAACCGTAATGACCCGTGACGAGATCACCGCCGGCCTCGCCGAGATCCTCGAAGAGGTTGCCGGGGTGAACCCGGACGAGGTGGCCGAGGGGAAGTCCTTCACCGACGACCTGGACGTCGACTCGCTCTCCATGGTGGAGGTCGTGGTGGCGGCCGAGGAGAAGTTCGGCGTCAAGATCCCGGACAACGAGGTGCAGAACCTCAAGACCGTCGGTGACGCGGTCAGCTACATCGAGGCGCAGTCCTGATCATGACTCGCCCCGACGTCGTCGTCACCGGGCTCGGCGCGACGACCCCGCTCGGCGGGGACGTCGCGTCGACCTGGGAAGCCATGGTCGCCGGCCGCTCCGGGGTGAGCCCGCTCACCCAGGAGTGGGCGGCACAACTGCCGGTGCGGATCGCCGCGCAGCTCGCCGTCGAGCCGTCCGAGGTGCTGGAGCGGGTACGCCTGCGCCGGCTGGACCGCTCCGAGGCGATCGCCATCATCGCGGCGAAGCAGGCCTGGGCGGACGCCGCGCTGGCCGACTCCGGGCTGGACCCGGAGCGGTTGGCGGTGAGCGTGGGCTCCGGCATCGGTGGCGCCACCACCCTTCTGGCCCAGGACGACATCCTCGAGGCCTCCGGGCCTCGCCGCGTCTCCCCGCACACCGTGCCGATGCTCATGCCGAACGGTCCGGCCGCCTGGGTCGGGCTCGAACTCGGCGCCAAGGCCGGTGTGCACTCGGTCGCCAGCGCCTGCGCGACCGGTGCGGAGGCGATCGCGCTCGGCCTCGACATGATCCGGTCGGGCCGCGCCGACGTGGTCGTGGCCGGCGGCACCGAGGCGGTCATCCACCCGCTGCCGATCGCCGGATTCGCCTCGATGCGGGCCATGTCCACCCGCAACGAGGAGCCGGAGAAGGCTTCCCGTCCGTGGGACTCCGGCCGGGACGGCTTCGTGCTCGGTGAGGGCGCGGGCGTGGTCGTCCTGGAGCGGGCCGACCACGCCGCCGCGCGTGGAGCCCGGGTGTACGCCCGGCTCGCCGGCGCGGGGATCACCTCGGACGCGTACGACATCGTGCAGCCGCACAACGAGGGTGAGGGCGCCATCCGGGCGATCTCGAAGGCGATCGCCGACGCGGACATCGCCAAGCGGGACATCGTCCACGTGAACGCGCACGCCACGTCGACCCCGATCGGCGACATGCTGGAGATCGGCGCGCTGCACAAGGCGCTCGGCGACCATCCGGTGCTCGCCGCGACCAAGTCGATGACCGGGCACCTGCTCGGCGCGGCCGGCGCGCTCGAGTCGATCGCCACGATCCTCGCCATCCGCGACGGTGTCGTACCTCCGACGATCAACCTCGACGACCCCGACAAGGACCTCACCCTGGACGTGGCCGCCCACAAGGCGCGCCACATGGAGATCCCCGCCGCGCTGAACAACGCGTTCGGCTTCGGCGGCCACAACGTGGCTCTCGTCTTTGCGCGGGCCTGAGACCACAGCCTTGGAGGCTCACGTGACCACCACCGCCGTCGGTGCGGACACGACCACCGTGGACTACCGAGATCCCGAGCTGCGGCTCCGGGCTCTCTTCGACGCCGGCTCGTTGCGCCTGCTGGCGCCCCGGGACACCTCCGGGGTGATGTGGGCGCGCGGCGAGATCGACGGCACGCCGGCCATCGCCTTCGCCAGCGACGGGACCCGGATGGGCGGCGCGATGGGCGCCGAGGGGTGCCGGCACATCGTCGACGCGATCGACACCGCCGTGCGGGAGCGGGTGCCGGTGCTCGGCCTCTGGCACTCCGGCGGCGCCCGGCTGCCCGAGGGCGTGCTTGCCCTCGACGCCGTCGGGCAGGTCTTCTCCGCCATGGTCCGGGCCTCCGGCCGGGTGCCGCAGATCTCCGTGGTGCTCGGGCCGGCCGCCGGTGGCGCGGCCTACGGGCCCGCGCTGACCGACATCGTGGTGATGGGCGGCGCGGGCCGGATCTTCGTGACCGGCCCGGAGGTGGTGCGCAGCGTCACCGGCGAACAGGTCGACATGGAGCGCCTCGGCGGTCCCGAGCCGCACGGCCGCCGCTCCGGCGTCGCCCACGTCACCTGCAAGGACGACGACGAGGCGATCGCCGAGGCGCGCAAGCTCGCCGCGCTGCTCGGCAACCAGGGCCGGCTCAGCCCGGACGACGTGCCGGCCGGCGACGAGGACGGCCACGACCTCGCCGCCAAGATGCCGGCCGAGGCCAACCGGGCGTACGACGTGAAGCCGGTGGTCAAGGCGCTGCTCGACGCCCCCGGCGTGGAGCTGCACGCCAAGTGGGCGCCGAACATCGTCACCACGCTCGGCCGGTTCGCCGGCCGGACGGTCGGCGTGATCGCCAACAACCCGCTCCGCCTCGGTGGCTGCCTGGACGCCTCCAGCGCCGAGAAGGCGGCACGGTTCGTGCGGATGTGCGACTCGCTCGGCGTGCCGCTGGTCGTGCTGGTCGACGTCCCCGGCTACCTGCCCGGCCTCGGGCAGGAGTGGGACGGCGTCGTGCGGCGCGGGGCGAAGCTGCTGCACGCCTTCGCCGAGGCCGTCGTGCCGCGGGTGACCCTGGTGACCCGCAAGGCGTACGGCGGCGCGTACATCGCCATGAACTCGCGCTCGCTCGGCGCCACGGCCGTGTTCGCCTGGCCGAACGCGGAACTCGCCGTGATGGGTGCGAGCGCGGCGGTGAACGTCCTGCACCGCAAGAAGCTCGCCGCCGCACCGGCGGAGGAGCGGGAGGCGCTGCGGGCCCAGCTGATCGAGGAGCAGACCCGGGTCGCCGGTGGTGTCAACCGGGCACTCGAGATCGGCGTGGTCGACGACGTGATTAAGCCGGCCGAGACCCGGCGCCGGATCGCCGAGGCGCTCGCCGCGGCGCCGGCCGCCCGGGGCGCGCACGGCAACATCCCCCTGTGACGAACGGTGCACCGTGAGGGCCCGCGCTCGCCGAGCGCGGGCCCTCACCCGTCACCGGGCCTGGTTGCGCGGGTGTCGCTTCGCGGTCCGCTCGTTGCCTCGCCGGTAGTTGCCGGTCCACCTCGCCATGACCAGCTGCGGATCGTCGTCGACCTCGTCGAGGAACCGCGCGGCCCGACCGCCCCGCAGGGTGCCGGCCACCCGGTGGTGGTGCCAGATCACCACGCTACCGTCCGGCCGTTCCACGTACCGGAATCCCTGCGCCATGCCGGCGAGCCTGCCAGCGGCGCACCGGCGCGCGCGACGAGATTCCCGCCGGCTGCGGGGTTGACTCTCCAGCGACTGGAGACGAGAGGCTCATCGCCGTGAACGACCGTAGCGACCTGTTCAGCATCGGGCAGCTCGCCCGCCGGACCGGCCTCACCGTGCGGACCATCCGCTTCTGGTCCGACCTGGGGTTGCTGCCGCCGACGACCCGCTCGGCGGGCGGCTACCGGCTCTACGACGCCGCCTCGGTGGCCCGCCTGGAATTGCTCGGCAGCCTGCGGGAGCTGGGCATCGGCCTCGACGACGCACGCCGGATCCTGGACCGGCAGGTGAGCGTCCGGGACGTGGCCCGGGCACACGTCCGGGCGCTGGACGCGGAGATCCGGACGCTGCGTCTGCGCCGGGCGGTGCTGCGGTCGATCACCCGACGTGGCAGCACGAGCGAGGAGTGGAAACTCATGAACGATCTGGCCCGCCTCTCCGCCCGGGAGCGGCAGCAAATCATCGACGACTTCGTCGCCGAGGTCTTCGACGGCGTCGACGTGGACCTGGGTACGGGGTTGGCCCAGGCCATGCGCGCCATGCCCGCGGAGCTGCCCGACGAGCCCACCGACGAGGAGGTGGACGCCTGGCTGGAGCTGGCCGAGCTGGTCGCCGACCCGGACTTCCGCCGCCGGGTACGGGAGATGGCGGTGGCCGGCTCGACGGAGCGGGACGCTCCCCCGCCGCAGCCGCTGCCGTCGGTCGAGCCCGCGCGGGCGGCGCTGGCGGCCGGCGTCGACCCGGCGTCCCCGCAGGCCCGGGCGGTGCTCGACGAGATGGTCGACCCGGCGCTGTCCGCCGAGGAGCGGCGGGCACTGGCCGACGGGATGGCGACGTTCACCGACCGGCGCGTGGAGCGGTACTGGCAGCTTCTCGGGATCCTCAACCGACGCCCGCCGTTCCCGCCGGCCGTTCCGGCGGTGGAGTGGTTGATCGCCGCCCTGCGCGCGCAGCGCTGAGCACGGCACGCCCCGGGCGTCACTGTCCGTTTCCGTCCTGGTCGACGGGAGCGACTACGCTCCGGGGCGTGTCCGACGACACCACCCCGGCGGCGGAGCCGTCCGCCCAACGGTTCGTGGTCTGCGGCGACGGCGCGCTCGCCCGCCGCCTGGTGGCGGAGCTCGTCGACCGGTACGGCGCGCAGGTCACGGTGGTGCTGCCGTCGCTGAACGAGAACCACGCACCGGACATCGCGGAGTTCGGGCCGGAGACCGGCGAGCCGGGGCTGCGGCCGGAGGTCCTGGTGGCGCGCCGGTTGACCGCGGAGGTGCTGGACCGCGCCAGGGTGCGGCAGGCGGCGGCGGTCGCGCTGGTCGGCGCCGACGACGTCACCAACGTGGACGCCGCCATGATCGTCCGTGAGCTGGACCCGGACGTACGGCTCGTCGTCCGCCTGTTCAATCCCGTGCTGGGCGAGGGCGTGTCGAGCATGCTCGGGGACTGCGCCGTGCTGTCCGGGTCCGAGATCGCCGCCCCGGCGTTCGTGGCGGCGACGCTGGGCGACGAGGCCCCCACCTACCTGCGGCTACCCGACGGCGAACTGCTCCGCACGGCAAGCCGGCGCACCCTCGACGAGGCCGCCGACATCGTCTGCGCGCTGGCGCGCACCGACGGGCCCGAGCCGGTCACGCTGCCGTCGGACGAGGATGCCGCCGATCTGGTCCTCGTCCGGGCGTACGGGCAGCCCCGCCCCGAGCCGCCCCGACGGCGTCGCCCCCGCCTGCTGCGGACCACCGCCCTCGTCTTCGGGCGGAACCTGCGGCGGACGTTGGCCGGCATGGCCGTGCTGTTCGTCGCCGCCGGCGCGGTGCTCGCGTACGCCCGGGGCCTGCGACCGGTCGAGGCCGTCTACCTGGCGCTGCTCACGGCGCTCGGCGGTGCCGAGGCCGACCCGGGAGCCCCGCTGGCCGAGAAGGTGACCGCGGTGGTCCTGGCGGTCGCGGGCGTCGCGATCGTGCCGGCGGTCACCGCGCTGGTCGTCGACGCGCTCGTGCACGCCCGGCTGAAGGTGGCGGCCGGCGGGCTCGCCGACCCGGTCACCGATCACGTGATCGTGGTGGGGCTGGGCAACGTGGGCACCCGGGTGCTCCAGGAGCTGCACGCGTTCGGCGTGCCGGTGGTCGGGGTGGACCGGACGGCGTCGGCGCGGGGGGTGGCCGTCGGTCGCGAGTTCGGGCTCCCCGTGGTGATCGGCGACGCGACCAGCCCGGAGACCCTCCGCGCCGCCTCCGTGCAGACCTGCCGGGCACTGGTCGTGCTGACCGGGGACGACGTGACGAACCTGGAGACCGCGCTGCTCGGGCGTTCGACGCACGCCACCGGCCGGGCGCCGTCCGGGCAACCGGGCGGGTCGCCGCGCGTCGTGCTCCGGCTCTTCGACGACGGGTTCGCCCAACGCGTCCAGCGGACCTTCGGTCTCACCCGGTCGCGCAGCGTGTCGTACCTCGCGGCACCCGCCTTCGCGGCGGCCATGATGGGACGCGAGGTGATCGACACCATCTCCGTCGGCCGCCGCGTCCTCCTCCTGGCCGAGCTCCCGATCGGCGCCGGCTCGGAACTCGAGGGCGCGTTCTGTCCCGACATCTCGCGGCCGGGCGAGGTCCGCGTCATCGCGATGCGTACCGGCCGGGCGGGCCAGACGATCTGGTCGCTGCCCCAGCGCCGCCCGCTGGTACGCACCGACCGGCTGATCGTGGTGGCGACCCGGGCGGGGCTCGCCGCGCTGCTGCCCCGGGCCGTGTCCAGCCCGGATCCTCCGGCGCTGGCCGAGCCGACGCCGCTGCCGCTGCTGCTGCGAGGAGGGCGACGCCGGCCGGGCGATCACCCCGGACCGGCCGCCTCGGACCCGGGCGATCCGGGGCCGCCGCACGCCGGAGCCCGGTCGGAGGCCTGACGGGTCAGCTGTCGCAGGTGCTCGCGGGCAGGCCGGGCACGGTCACCGGGGACCGGCCCGCGGGGCGCGCCTTGCCGGCCAGCACGCGGGCCAGCGCGGTCATCGACGCCCGGCTGGAGGAGTAGGTGGCCAGCAGGGTCGGCGAGGTGGCCGAGCCCAGCACGTACGGGGTGTCCATCGCGACCGTGACGGCGGCGTCGGCACGCAGGTCACCGGCCCCGTCGCCGTAACCCACCAGGTGCACCACCGTGCCGCCGCTCGGCACCACCCGCACCCCCGCCGCCTTCAGCGCCTGGGAGAGCAGGGCCCGGGTGCCGTCGCGGCCGCTCGACGAGGTGACCGTGACCGGCCCCCGGACCGGGGTGGTCCCGCAGGAGCCGCGCAGTACCGTCACCGCAGCGGCGGCGAGGGCGTCGGCCGCCTTGCGGTGCTCCGGACCGTTGAGCGTGGACATCGCGGGCGCGGGCGGGCCGGCCAGCCGGAACTTCATGGTCAGCACCCGGGTCACCGCGTCGACCAGCCGGGCCCGTGGCAGCGAGCCGTCGCGCAGCGCGGCGAGCAGGCCGTCGTACGCCTGGGTGACGTTCGGCGTCATGAGGATGAGGTCGTTGCCGGCGTTGAGCGCCCGCACCGCGGCCTCCCCCGGCGACCAACGCTTGGCCGGCGCCATGTTCATGCCGTCGGTGATCACCACGCCCTGGAAACCGAGTTGGTTGCGGAGCACGTCGGTGAGGAGCTTGTGGGAGAAGGTCGCCGGCGTGCCGGGGTCGACCGACCGCACGTCGAGGTGGGCGGACATCACGGCCATCGTGCCGGCGTCTATGCCAGCTTCGAACGATGGCCAGGCGCCGGCCTCCAACGCCTCCCGGGGCTGGGTGAGCACCGGAAGCTCCTCGTGGGAGTCGTCGGCGCTGTGCCCGTGCCCGGGGAAGTGCTTCAGGGTGGCGGCCACCCCCGCGCCCTGCAGCCCCCGGACGGCGGCCCCGACCTGCGGCGACACGCGCTGCGGGTCGGCGCCGAACGACCGGGAGCCGATCACCGTGCTGCGGGTGGCGAGCACGTCGGCGACGGGAGCGAAGTCGAGGTTGATTCCCATGGCGGCCAGCTCGTTGCCGGCGGCCCGCCAGGCGGCCTCGGTCAGCGCCGGGTCACCGGCCGCCCCGGCGGCCAGCGCGCTGGGCAGCACCGTCACCCCGTCGGTGATCCGGGTGACCACGCCGTACTCCTGGTCGGTGCCGATGAGGAACGGCGCCGCACCGGTGGGCAGCTTGCCGGCGGCCTCACGCAGCCCCGTCGTCAGGGCCCGGACCTGGGTCGGGCTGTCGACGTTGGTGGTCTCCTGGTTGCCCTTGGTCGGGTCGTCCGCGCTGAAGCCGACGAGGATCAGCCCGCCGAGCCGGTACTTCGTGATCATCTCGGCCGGGGTGTCCACCCCGGCGAGCGCCCGGTTGCCGGCCGCCGAGCCGGGCGACACGCTGGTCGCCGCGCTGCCGTACGCGTACGGCATCAGCACCTGACCCACCAGGTCCTCGTCGCTGAGCGTGCCGACGAGGACCCGCGCGCGGGCCGCGGGATCGTCGGGCGCGGTGCTCGGTGTCGCGCGGGGTGTCGCCGCGCCCGGCGGCGTGCTCGACGGCGTCGGCTCGGGGCGCTCCGGGGCACCCGAGCAGCCGGAGACGAGAACAGCGGTCAGGGCGGCGACAGCGAGGGGAGTGCGGCGGAACGACACGCCGCCCATCCCACCAGTTCACCGCGTATCGGGGCAACTTGACCTTTCCCCGGAGCCGCCCGCTCCGGCCCGGGCGCGCACCTCGGGGCGGGGGTCACCCGACGCGCGTGAGGAGGGTCACGGGCGCGCCGTCGCCCGCGTACCGGTAGGGCTCCAGTTCCGCGTCCCACGCGGTGCCGAGCGCCTTGTCGAGCGCGTGGGCGATCGCTTCCGGGGCGCGGGCGGTCGCGAGGATGCTGCGGAGCCGGTCCTCCCCGAGCTGGATGTCGCCGGCCGCGCCGACCGTGGCGCGGAACAGGCCCCGCCCCGGGACGTGCATGAAGCGCTCACCGTCGGCACCGGGGCTCGGCTCCTCGGTCACCTCGAAACGGATCATGGGCCACTGCCTCAGGGCAGCAGCCAGCTCGGCGCCCGTCCCCGGACGACCGGTCCACCCGCACTCGGCCCGGCGGGCGCCGGGATCGACGGGCTGTGCGGTCCACTGCAGGTTGACCGGCGCGGCAAGGACGCGCGCGATCGCCCACTCGACGTGCGAGCACACGGCGAGCGGGGTCGAGTGGACGTATACGACGCCACGCGTTGGCACGGTGACCTCCCGGAGAGCGAGGTGCGTCTTCCCCTACGACCTCGATCACCGAGTGGCTCCTGCAACACATGATGACTTGTGTGACGGATGGTGCGCCAGAGAATCGGAAAACTCGCCGGTGGAAACCGCCGGAATAGCCGGACGGGTGGTTGCCGTTGGAACCCCTGACGGCGCGATGACCAGCCAGGGATCGTGGTCGTGTACAGTTCCATCGGCGGCTTGTGCCGCGCACGTCTTTCGCGGGCCCATCCATCCCGGTGTCGTCCGCACAGCCCCCGGACGATCAAGTCCTCCCGTACGTCTTGCAAGGAGTACCTCCGTGGCGAGCAACACCTCTAAGACCGCGCGCGCGTCCGTCCGGGCCGGCCAGGCTGGCCAGGGTGGCGCCCTCAGCGTGCTGGGCGAGTTCAAGTACCTGATCCCGCTCAACGGCGGCAAGCACGCCTACGTGCGGAACCTGACCAACGGCAAGACCGCGCACCTGCGCACCGACTCCGAGGCCTTCATCGAGGAGATCCGGGTGCTGGCCGCCGCGGGCCACGCCGCCAAGATCCGCGCCGAGCTCAACACCCTCGCCGAGGCGCACCCCGGCGACGGCTGGGACGCGACCGAGAAGCGCCTGGTCGAGGCCGGCGTCTTCGAGGGCTGAGCCCTCCCCCCACAGCGACACCGAACCGCCCGTCGGGATGATCCCGGCGGGCGGTTCCGCGTCTGCGCCGCCATCGACCGACCACTGGCCGGCCACCGGGAGATTCCCCACGGCACGGTTGGCGTGCTGTCATGGCGGGTAGCCGGTGTTACCACCGGGTACCCCCGGTGGCACGGATCCGGGCGGCCCGGGGGAGGTGGCGATGCCGGAGCAGACGGAGGTACGCCTCGCCGACGGGGTGCGCCTGCACGTGGAGACGGCCGGGCCGCCGGACGCCGAGGTCACCGCGATCCTGCTGCACGGCTGGACGCTGGACGCCCGGAGCTGGCACCGCCAGGTCGACGCGTTGGGCCAGGCGTTCGGCGCGGCGGTGCGGGTGGTCGCGTACGACGCCCGCGGTCACGGCCGCTCCAGCTGCATGCCGCTGCCGACGGCGACGCTCGCCCAGCTCGGCGACGATCTCGCGGCCGTGGTCGACGCGGTCGCCCCGACCGGCCGGGTGGTGCTGGTCGGGCACTCCATGGGCGGCATGACGATCATGGAGTACGCGCACCGGCACCCCGCGCACTTCGCGGCGCGCACGGCCGGCCTGGCCTTCGTCTCGACGACCGCCGAGGGCCACACCCACACCGTCTACGGGCTCTCCCCGCGGATCGCCCGGCTGATCCGGCTCGCCGAGACCACCGGCGCCGGCGTGCTGGCCCGGTGCGGGTCCTGGCGGCCGCCCCTGCCGCTGCTGCGCGCGCTTCGCCCCAGCATCCGCTGGCTGCTCTTCGGCGACCACTGCGACCCCGCCGACATCCGTCTCGTCACCTCGGCGGTGGCCCGCGCCTCGCTGCGCTCGATCGGCGGGTTCCGGGCCTCCATCGGGGCACAGCACCGGCTGGAGACCCTCGCCGAGCTGGCCCACCTGCCGGCCGCCGCGCTGGTCGGCGACCGGGACCGGCTCACCCCTCCCCCGTGCGCCGAGTCGATCGCCGCCGCGCTGCCCACCACCGAACTGACCGTCTGCCCGGGCGCGGGCCACATGCTGATGATGGAGCGGCCCGACGAGGTGAACGCCGCGCTGCTCGGCGTGCTGCGCCAGGTGCTCGGCGGCGCGGTGGTCGCGCGGCGGGCCGCGGCCGGGGCCTGAGGACCGCGCACCACCTGGCGGAGCGGCACGGACGACCGGGCGTACCCTCGTTCGGTTGGCCCGGCGTGCGGCGTGCGGTTTCTCGCGCGGCCGCCGCCGACGGGGATCAGGAGAGCGCGTGACCGACCAGACCACCCTGGAGCAGGAGATCGCCGTCGAGCAGCGGCATCTCGACCGGGTGTACGCCCGACTCGCCGAGCTGCGGCGGTCGGCGGTCCGCGCCGAGCGGGACGGCTACCGGCTCGCCCGGGTCGGCAACTTCGGCGCGCTGGTCGAGCGGGACGCCATGGTCTTCCACGCCGCCCAGCGGCGCCACACCCTGGACGCCGAGCACGAGGGGCTGGTCTTCGGCCGGCTCGACCTGCGCGACCGCCAGGTGCTGCACATCGGGCGGCTCGGCATCCGGGACGAGAACGCGGCCAGCCTGGTGGTCGACTGGCGGGCGCCGGCGGCCGCCGCCTTCTACCAGGCCACGCCGGCCCAGCCGCTGGGCGTGGTCCGCCGCCGGACGATCCAGTCGAGCGGTGAGCGGGTCGTCCGCATCGAGGACGACCTGCTCGACCCGGGCGCCGCGCCGCCGGAGATGGCCGTGGTGGGCGACGGCGCCCTGCTCGCGACGCTCTCGCGGGCCACCGGCCGGGGCATGCGCGACATCGTGGCCACCATCCAGCGGGAGCAGGACGAGGCGATCCGCTCCCCCGGCTCGGGGGTGACGATCGTGTCGGGCGGCCCGGGCACCGGCAAGACGGCGGTGGCGCTGCACCGGGCGGCGTACCTGCTCTACTCCGACCGTAGCCGGTACGCCGGCGGCGGGATCCTGGTGGTCGGCCCCTCCTCGGTCTTCGTGGAGTACATCGCCTCGGTGCTGCCCTCCCTCGGCGAGGAGACCGCCACCCTGCACTCGCTCGGGACGCTCTTCCCGGGGATGACCGCCACCCGCACCGACCCGCCCGAGGTGGCCGCGGTGAAGGGGTCGCTGCGGATGCGCCGGGTGCTGGAGCGGGCGGTCCGCGACGCGGTGCCGGACGGCCCGGACGAGCTGCGCCTGCTCTACCGGGGTGAGCTGTTGCGGCTGGACCGCCGCGAGCTGGACGCGATCCGGGACCGGGCCCTGCCCCGGGGCGCACGGCGTAACGAGGTGCGCCGCGCGGGTTTCGACGGCGTGTTCGCGGCGCTGTGGGCGCAGGCACGCCGGTTGGGCGTCGGCCGGCTGCCGGAGCAGCGCGTCTTCGAGGACGAGATCGCCGACCGGCCGGAGTTCCGGGAGTTCCTCAAGGCCTGGTGGCCCCGGCTGCACCCGCGCCACGTGCTCGGCTGGCTGGCGCGTCCGGAGCGGTTGCGGCGGTACGCGGGCGGCGTCCTCTCCGGAGCCGAGATCCGGCTGCTGTCGGAGGCGTACCGGACGCTGGACGCCGACGGGCTGACGATCGCCGACATCGCGCTGCTCGACGAGCTGGACGCGCTGCTCGGCAAGCCGGTGCAGCCGGCCCGGCCGAAGCGGGACCCGTTCCAGCTCGCGGGCGGGGTCCGGGAGCTGAGCACGTACGCCGACCGGCGGCGGGCGGCGCGGGAGGCGGCCCGGGAGCGCCCGGCGGACTACCGGGAGTACGCGCACGTGGTGGTGGACGAGGCGCAGGACGTGTCGCCCATGCAGTGGCGGATGATCGGCCGGCGGGGCCGGCTGGCCTCCTGGACGGTGGTGGGCGACCCGGCGCAGACCGCGTGGACCGGTGACCCGGGGGAGCTGGCGCGGGCCCGGGACCAGGCGCTGGGCCGCCGCCGGCGGCACCACTTCACCCTCACCACCAACTACCGCAACTCCTCGGAGATCTTCGCGGTGGCGGCGGCCGAGATCCGGCGGGTCGATCCCGACCTCGCGCTGCCCACCGCGGTCCGCTCCACGGGTGTCGACCCGGTCGAGCTGGTCGTGCCGGCGACCGAGTTGGAGACCACCACCGTGGCGGCGGTGACCCGGGTGCTCGGCGAGGTGGAGGGGACGGTCGGGGTCATCACCCCGGTGCCCCGCCGTGACGAGGTGGCCGCCTGGCTCGGCGCGCTCGGCGCCCCCCGTCTCCAGGTGGTGACCAGCCTGGAGGCGAAGGGCATGGAGTACGACGGCGTGGTGCTGATCGCCCCGAGCGAGATCCGGTCGGATCCGGGCTCGGGTGTCCGGACCCTCTACGTGGCGCTCTCCCGGGCCACCCAGCGGCTCACGACGATCGATCCGACGGGCTGAGGGCTCCCGCCCCGGTCGGCGGACCGCCCGACCCCTCACTTGCATACATAGCGATGTGAGCATATGTTGGACCGGTCGGAACGGTCGCGCGGAGGGTGGTCTCGTGGGCGCAGGTCATGACCATGAGCGGTCGGTGGCGAACGCCGCGCAGCACCACCGTGGCCGGCTCTGGGCGGCCTTCGCGCTGCTGGCCGCCCTCATGCTGGTCGAGGCGGTGGCCGCCTTCCGCACCGGCTCGCTCGCGCTGCTCTCCGACGCCGGGCACATGTTCACCGACGTGCTGGGCATCGGCATGGCCCTCGCGGCGATCACCGCCGGGCGCCGGGCCACCGGGAACCCGCAGCGCACCTTCGGCCTCTACCGCCTCGAGGTGCTCGCCGCGCTCGCCAACGCGGTGCTGCTCTCGGGGGTCGCGGTCTACGTCGTGGTCGAGGCGGTCGGCCGCTTCGGCGACCCGCCCGAGGTGCTGGCCGGCCCCATGCTGGCCGTGGCCGTCCTCGGCCTGCTCGCCAACGTGGTCGCCTTCGCACTGCTGCGCCCGGGCGCGCAGGAGAGCATCAACCTGCGCGGCGCCTACCTCGAGGTGCTGGGCGACCTGCTCGGCTCGCTGGGCGTCATCGGCGCGGCGGCCCTCATCACGGTCACCGACTGGTGGTGGGCGGACCCGCTGGTCGCGGTGGCGATCGGCGTGTTCATCCTTCCCCGCACCTGGCGGCTCGGGCGGGCCGCGGTCCGGATCCTCGTCCAGGCCGCACCGGAGCACCTCCAGGTGAGCGCGGTGCGCGACCGGCTGGCCGCCGTACCCGGCGTCGCCAACGTGCACGACCTGCACGTCTGGACCCTCACCTCGGGCATGGAGGTGGCCTCCGCGCACCTCACGATGGCACCCGGAGCCGAGATCGCTACCGTGCTCGCCGCCGCCCGCAGGGCCCTGCACGAGGACTTCCACATCGAGCACGCCACGTTGCAGATCGAGCCCGGTGCGGCCGCTGGGGCCTGCGGGGCGGTGGAGTGGTAATGAGGACAACCTTAATTCTTGGCGTGTATCGTCCCCCTATGACCGATTTACCGGTAGTTGTGGCGGCACGCGGAGTCACATCTGCTGCACCAGCCCCACCGGCCCCGGTAGGCTCGGTCCCGGCCTCCGCCAGGCGGCGCCCACCGGCGCCGGCGGGGACCGTCGCCTAATCGCCCGCACGGGCGAGCCGGGGAACCACGTTCGTGGGGTGCATCCGCGTCAGCGGTAGGGATCTTCCGTCCCGAACCCGTCAGCTAACCCGGTCGGCGGCTGACGGAAGGACATGTGCATGCCACCAGTGGCACCCGTACGACGACGCGCCGCCCGCACGGCGGCCCTGATCGCCGCGACGCTCGCCCTCTGCGTCGCGCTCACCCCCGGCACCGCCATCGCGGCCACTCCCCCGGCCGCTCTGGCCGCCGCCGCACCCGCGCAGGACGACGAGGGCGGCACGCCCGCCCTCCGGGCCCAGCTCGACGCGGCCAGCCGGGGTTACCTCGACGCGAAGGCGGCCCTGGAGCGGTCGACGAAGCGCCAGCAACAGCTGACCGCCGAGCTGAAGACGATCGAGGGAGAGCTGGCCCAGCGCAGCGGCAAGGTCGGCGAGATCGCCGGCGTCGCCTACCGCACCGGCCGGCTCGCCGCCGTGTCGGCGCTGCTCAACAGCAACTCACCGGACGGCTTCCTGGATCGCGCGGCCGCGCTCGACGCGGTCGCCGCCAACGAGGACCGGGCACTGCGTGAGCTGATGGAGACGCGGGACGAGATGACCCGCACCCGGGCCGCGGTGGACGGCGAGATCCGCGAGCAGCGCAAGCAGGTCGCGGTCATGACCAAGCGCAAGGAGCAGGCCGAGCGGGCCCTCGAGGTCGCCACCAGCAACTCGACCCGCGCCGCCAGCGGCGGCTCCAACCGCGGCACCTCCACCGCGAACGCCGCCCCGGCACCCCGCAACTCCGACGGGTCCTGGCCCAAGGAGTCGTGCAGCGTCAACGACCCGACCCCGGCCAACGGCTGCATCACGCCCCGCATGCTGCACGCGCTCAACCAGGCCAAGGCGGCCGGCTTCACCCGCTACGTCTCGTGCTACCGCAGCGGCGGCTCGGGAGAGCACCCGAAGGGGCGGGCGTGCGACTTCGCCGCGCAGAAGAACGGCTTCGGCGGTGACGCCACCGGCGGCGACAAGACGTACGGCAACAACCTGGCCGCGTACTTCATCCGGAACGCCGACCGGCTCGCCGTGCTCTACGTGATCTGGTATCGGCAGATCTGGCTGCCCAGCAGCGGATGGAAGTCGTACAGCGGGGCGGGCGGCGACCCGTCCAGCGACCACACCAACCACGTGCACCTGTCGGTGTACTGATCGCGCCGGTGGGTGGTCGCCAGGTGGCGGCCACCCACCGGGCACCGCGCCGGGTCGCTACGTCCCGAAGCGTAGGCCGGGTGTCGTCGGTGGTCGGACGATCCGGGCGGCCGACGCGGGCAGCATCACCCACATGAGCCGGACACCGCCCACCGCCCGCAAGGCCCTGCTCACCCTGCACCTGGTCACCTCGCTGGGGTGGCTCGGCACCGACCTCGTGCTGCTCACCCTCGGCGTCGCCGTCCTGCGCGGGGCCGACCCGGCCGTGGTCTACCCGGTCGCCGCCCTCGTCGGCACGACACTCTTCGCGCCGCTCAGCGTGATGGTCTGGGTGATCGGCGTCGCCAGCAGCCTGCTCACCCCGTGGGGGCTCCTGCGCCACCGCTGGGTGCTGGTCAAGCTGCTGATCACCACGGTGATGGTCGTGCTCGTGCTGGCGCTGCTCACACCGAACCTGCGTGCCGCCGGGGACCTCGGTGCCGCCCTGCCGCCCCGCGACCGCGCCGACCTGATCATCGCCCCGGCCGTGTCCACCACTCTCATGATCATCGCTACGGTGCTGTCGACGTACAAGCCGTGGGGCCGGACGCGGCGGGCGGTCCCGCCCACCACGCGCCGACCGGCCACGGCGGCCGGGCGACCGAGGGGCTGACCGGGCGCCGCGACCGCACGCACCGGTGGTCAGGTCACGGCCGGCGGCCCGCCCGGTTCGCCGTCCAGCACCCCACCGAGCCGGTTCGCCAGCGCCAGGTGCGCGGCCCGGGCCTGCCGGAAGGCGTACGCGAAGAGCGGCGCCGGCGCGGCGAGCGTGATCTCGACGTCGATCCGGACCAGCCCGCCGGGCTCGGCGCGCAGGCGGGTGTGGTTGCGTACCGTCGTGGCGGGCCACTGCCGGGCCACCGTCACGATCTGGTCGGTCGTGTCGACGAGGACATCGGCCTGGTACGTCACCGGAAACCGCACCGGCCCCGCGGTCAACCGATCCGTGACGGTGTAACTGGCCCGCGCTCCCGGACGGGCCGGCACCCGGCGGACCCGCACGATCAGCGGATGCAGCTCGCCCTGCCGGCTCAGGTCGCCGAGCAGGGCGGCCGCGTCGGTGAGCGCGCAGCGCGCCTGGACGGTGTAGCTGAAGGAATCCCGCCTGAGCACGCCGTCTCCCCGCCGCCGTCGGTCGCCCGATCCTGGCCCACCGGGCCCCGCCCGGCAACACCCCGGGTGGCAACCGGGTCGACATCGCACGTTCGGGTGACCTTCGCATAACGGTCAAGCGGTGGGGAATCACACAGCCCTGACCGCCAACGGAGGTGCACACGATGGACGGACACGGCGCATGAGCGGACACGTGATGGTCTTCGCCCCCACGCCCCTGCTGACCGTGACCGTCGACCAACCGGCCGGGCAGCCCGAGATCCACCTGCACCCGGGCGGGCAGGGCGTCTGGCAGGCCCGGATGATCATTTCCCTCGGTGGGGAGGTGGTGCTCTGCACCGCGCTCGGCGGGGAGATCGGCCAGGTCCTCGAACCGCTGCTGGTGAGCGAGGGCGTGGACCTGAAGGTGGTGGTCCGCGACTCGGGCAGCGGTGGCTACGTGCACGACCGGCGCGAGGGCACCCGACGGGAGATCGTCGAGGTGCCCGGCCAGCCGCTGAGCCGCCACGAGCTGGACGAGCTCTACAACCTGGCGCTCGGCGAGGGGCTGCGCGCCCCGGTGAGCGTGCTCAGCGGGCCCAACGATCCCACGCTGGTCCCGCCGGACCTCTACCGGCGCTTCGCCGCCGACCTCGGCGCGAACGGCGGGCGCGTGGTGGTCGACCTCTCCGGGGACCACCTCACCGCGGTCCTGGAGAGCGGGGTCTTCTTCCTCAAGGTGAGCCACGAGGAGCTGATCCGCGACGGCCGGGCCGCCGAGGACGACGAGGAGCAGCTCTCCCGCGCGATGTTCGACCTGCACGACGCGGGCGCCGAGAGCGTCGTGGTGAGCCGGGCCGACCGGCCTGCCCTCGCGCTTGTCGATGGTGAGGTGTTCGAGGTGGAGATGCCCCGCCTCGAGACGGCCGACCCGCGCGGAGCCGGCGACTCGATGACCGCCGGCGTCGCCGCCGTGGTCGCCGCCGGCGGCGACATCCGTACGGCGATCCGGACGGGTGCGGCGGCCGGGGCGCTGAACGTCACCCGGCACGGTCTCGGCACCGGCCGGCTCGACTCGATCACCGGCCTGGTCGACCGCGTGAAGCTGGTCCCGGCCGCCTCCCGCCCGCAGCAACGCACCACTCCGGACGAGCTGGCCGACCGGGCGGTCGAGCGATGACCCTCCGCGTGCTCGTCACCAACGACGACGGCATCGGCGCGCCCGGCATCGAGGCGCTGGCCCGGGCGGCCGTGGAACGCGGCCTGGACGTCGTGGTCGCCGCCCCGCTGGAGGAGGCGAGCGGCACCAGCGCCGCGATGACGGCGGTGGAGCGGGAGGGACACGTCGTGGTGCGCGACCACCCCCTGCCCGACCTGCCCGGTGTGCCGGCGTACGGGGTGGGCGGCTCGCCCGGCTTCATCGCGCTGATCGCGATGCACGGCGCGTTCGGGCCCCCGCCGTCGGTGGTGCTGTCCGGGGTCAACCGGGGCGCCAACGCCGGACGGGCCATCCTGCACTCCGGCACGGTCGGCGCCGCCTTCACCGCGGCCGCGAACGGCTGCCGGGCCATGGCGGTGTCACTCGACGTGCTGAGCGCCGGCGAGGCGACCGCGGCGAGCGGCGGCGCGGCGGTGGCCGCGGCGGGGCGGGTACGGGACGCGGAGCGGCACTGGTCGACGGCCGCCCGGGTCGCCCTGGACCTGCTGCCCCGGCTCACCGCCGCCCCCGCGGAGAGCGTGCTGAACGTCAACGCGCCGGACCTGCCCCAGGAGCGGCTGCGCGGCGTACGCCGCGGCACTCTGGCCACCTTCGGTCAGGTGCAGATGACGGTCGCCGAGGCCGGGCACGGCTTCGTCCGCACCTCACTGGAGGAGCCGGGGCAGGCCGCGCAGGCCGGCACCGACCTGGCGCTGCTCGCCGAGGGGTACGCCTCCGTGACCGCGATCCGGGCCGTCAGCGAGGTCGGCGACGTGGACCTGTCGGGCCTGGAGGGGTGAGCGTCCGCCGGTCGGCGCGGCGCGCGGGCGCGTCCTCGCTTCCCGGCGGGCGCTGGTCGGGCGCTCAGGCGCCCGGCAGCACCTCCGGGGTGGGGTTGCCCGCGTAGTAGGGCTCGGGAGCACCGAAGAGCCCGAGCAGACCGGTCACCCAGAGCTGCCGGTGCACGAAGCGGCTGGGCTCGGTGACCACCAGCTTCACGCCGCTCACCTCGGCGGTCTGGAAGCCGGCGACCATCGCGCTGATGCCGACGGAGTCGATGAACGTGACCAGCCGCATGTTGAGCTCGATGCGGGTCGGACGCCCCTTGGCGAGCACCTCGGCAATCGCCTCGCGCACCTCGTAGGCGGTGTCGACGTCGATCTCACCCCGCGGGGCGATCTCCACCACGCCACCCGACAGAACCGACTTCACGATCGACAGGCTCACGCGAGCACCTCCACCCGCCCGTCCCCCGGGCGCCTCGTCAGTACGCGGGCCGCGACCGAGAGTATTCCTCCGACGGCCTCGGTCGCCACCCCTGGGGGATGAGCAATTCGCGGATCAGGGCACTTTTCGTCGCCCTTGTCCGGACTCTTCTCTTCGTCACTTCGTTCAACGATTCGCCACGACTCACGCGTCGCCGCCCCAGGGTAGCGGGTCTCGGCCAGTCCGGCCGAAACCGCACGTCCCGGGCGTGCCCGGGCCCGTTCGTCCGCCCGCCCGCGCACCCTCCGCGGCCGGCGCCCGACGCGCCGGTCCGGTTGCCGCCACTGCCTAGCATCGGCCGGGAGCGCCCTACAGAGAGGACGATCGATGATCAAGAAACTGGCCGGGCTGGCCGGCGTGGCCGCCCTGCTCGCCCTCGTGCTGGCCTGCGGCTTCGGCGGCGGGGACGACGACGATGACGGTGACGACGACTTCGCGCACGGCGTCTCGGTGATCGTGCTGCGCTGAGCACGTCGCCTCCGACGACCCTCGACACCTCGCCCGCCCGCGCCCCGGTCGCAGCACCGGGTCGCGGGCGGCGTGTGTCCCGACCCGCACCCGACCCGCCCGTACGGGCGGACTGCGCCGTTCGGCGGGTTTGCCGTGCCGGTGGGCGGGGCACTGGCGGTAGGCGAACCGTTCGCGGTGGCCGGCAGGGCCGAGGCCGGCGTGATCGCCGCGTCCGGCACCCCGAGGAGGTAACCCCGATGTTCGGTACCACCCTGTTGGACCGCCGCAGCCGGCCGGAGCGGATCGCCGACCAGGCGTGGCAGCAACTGGTCAGCGCAGTGAACACCGCCGGCGACAGCGTCCGGGACACTGCCCGCTCCGCGCGCCGGGGCGGTCACCGGCTCGGTGACGGAGCCGGGGACCTGGTCGGCTCCGCCGCCGACGAGGCCCGCCGCCGGGCCACCCTCGCCTTCGACGCGCTCGCCGGCCGGAAGCCGGCGCTGCCGTGGACCCTCCTGATCGGCGTGGCCCTGGTGGGGGCCGCGATCGGCTGGGCCGCCGGCACCGCCGCCCGGGCGGCCGGCAGCCGGGAGGACCGCGCGGTGGACGACATCGAGTTCGTGGACGTCGACCGCCCCAACTCCCCCGTCAACCTCGACACCTGACCCGCCCGCGCCGGACCCCGTCGATCATGCAGTTGTGGTCGTGAACAAAGGCCGCGTAAGCGCCCGAACCGAGGCATCACAACTGCATGATCGCCCCGGACACGGGGGCCCGGACCCAGGGCGTGGGTGGGTCAGATGGCGTTGATGTGGGTGGGAGCTCGTTCGGCGCGGGCCAGCGCGCGCAGCACGGCCGGCTGGCCGTGGCGGCGCACGGCGAGACGCGCGAGCAGCGACAGCACCGGGTCGATCGCCTCGGCGGGCAGCTCCGGTGTGGGTACGCCGACGCTGACCGACAGGTCGTCGGAGTGCACCGCGAGCTCCATGAGCCGGGTGGTCAGGAAGTCGTCCAACGTGAGCGACCACGGCCCCCGGGCCAGGTGCACGACGCGGTCCGCCGGCTCGTCGGCCAACGCGGCCGTGAGCCGGTCCACCGCCGCCGCCGTCTGCGTGACCAGCGCCTCCGGCCCCTCCTCGGCGATCTTCTCGCCGACCCGGCGAATGCCCACGTTCACCTCGTCGTCGACGCTCGCGCCGATCCAGCTGCCCCGGGCGTAGTGATCGAGCAGGTCGACGGGGTCACCCGGCGGGACGGGCGCCGCCAGCATGGTCTCGGCCTGGAAGACCTGCGAGGCGAGGTGTCCGGCGAGACCCGCGACGCCGAACTCGGCGAGCGCGCTGGGGCGCTGCCACCGCTGGGCGACCGCCGGATCGCCGAGCAGCCGTACGGCCGAACGCGCGGCGATGAGATAGGCCGTCCTGATCGGACCCATGTTCTACCTCCTCGGGGTGGGACCGTCGCGAAGCCTATGCCTCCGCCGCGCCGCGGCATGATCACCCCGCCGGTAACCGTGAGCCACCCTCACCCGGGTCGGGCGAGGGTGGCTCACCCCGACCGGGGGCAGCATCGCCCTCAGGCGGGCGTGCGTGCCGGAGCCGCCCGACGCGACCGGAGGAGGCAGCGATGGCCACCGAGACCGTCACCCGGACCGACCAGGACATCCAATCGGACGTCCTCGACGAGCTGACGTGGGAGCCGCGGGTCCGGCCGCACGAGATCGGCGTGACCGTTGCCGAGGGCGTCGTGACGCTCAGCGGCCGGGTCGACAGCTACGCGAAGAAGTGGGCCGCCGAACGGGCGGCGCACCGGGTGCCCCGGGTCCGCGCCGTCGCCAACGACCTGACCGTCCAGTTGCCGGGCGGGGCCGAGCGCGCCGACCCGGAGATCGCCGCCGCAGCCGGCCACGCCCTGGAATGGGACGCTTTCGTACCGGTCGAGCAGTTGCAGGTGACCGTCTCGGGTGGCTGGGTCACCATGCACGGCGACGTCGAGTGGGAGTACCAGCGACGGGCGGCCGAACGCGCCGTCAGCCGGCTGGCCGGCGTACGCGGGGTGAGCAACGGGATCAGCGTGCGCCCGGCGGCGCGCGCCGACGGGCACGAACTCGCCGAGCGGATCGTCGACGCGCTGGCCCGCAGCCGGGCCACGGAGGCCGAGCACGTCACGGTGCGGGTGCACGGCGACACGGTGCTGCTCAGCGGAGTGGTCCACTCGATGCCGGAACGCGCCGAGGTCGAGCGGGTCGCCTGGTCGGCGCCGGGCATCCGGGAGGTGCAGAACCGCATCGCCGTCGCCCCGGTGCTGCGCTGAACCACCCCGGGCGGGTGAGCCGCCCTCACCCCACGCCGAGCGAGCGTGGGAGTCATGACTGATCCGAACGGGCTGATCGGACCGGGGCGGCCGGCGCCCGACTTCACCCTGCCGGCCACCCCGGACGGGCGGCACACCGGACCGGGCCGTTACCGCGGCCGGCCGGTGGTGCTCGCGTTCTACCCGGCCGACTGGAGTCCGGTCTGCGGCGACCAGATGGCGCTCTACCAGGCCGCGATGCCGGAGTTCGACCGCTACCGGGCGGCCGTGCTGGGCATCTCGGTGGACAGCCTCTGGTCGCACCGGGCCTTCGCACAGGCCCAGGGCATCGAGTTCCCGCTGCTGGCCGACTTCGAGCCCAAGGGCGAGGTCGCTCGGGCGTACGGCGCCTACCAGGACAACGGCGAGGCGGCGCGGGCGCTGGTGGTGCTCGACCCGGAGGGGACGGTCGCCTGGAGCCACCTCTCCCCACCCGAGGTCAACCCGGGCGCGGACGGCATCCTCGACTCGCTGGAGCGGATGCGCGCCGAGCGGGAGGTGACGGTCGGATGACCACTCCCCTGCAGGTCACCGCGCGCCTGCGGACGCCGGTGACCGGAGCCGACCACGTCCGCGGCGCGATGGACGCCCCGGTGACGGTCGTCGAGTACGGCGACTTCCAGTGCCGCTACTGCGGTGCCGCGTACCCCAACCTGCACGAGATGCTCCGGCAGCGGGAGGGCACCGTGCGGCTCGTGTACCGCTACTTCCCGATCGCCAACGTGCACCCGTACGCGGAGAGCGCGGCGGAAGCGGCCGAGGCCGCGGGGGTGCGCGGGCGGTTCTGGGAGATGCACGACTGGCTGTACGAGCACCAGGACCAGCTCGACCCGGTGCACCTGTCGCTCGGCGTCGAGCAGATCGGGTTGCCACCGGACGAGATCGGCGCCGAGGTGGAGCGGCAGGCGCACGCGGACCGGGTGCGGCGGGACTTCGTGGGCGGGATCCGCAGCGGGGTGAACGGCACCCCGACGCTCTTCGTCAACGACGTCCGCCACGACGGCGGGTACGACCTCGCCGACCTGCTCGCCGCGGTCGACGCCGCGGCCGAGCCGTGACCCGGCACCCCGCCCAGCCGTGACACCACATCCCGCGGCCGAGCCTGCGGCGGCCCGCCACGGCACGCCGCCGGCCGACGCACCCGTCGGCCGGCGGCCGGCCCTCGCAGGGCTCAGATCAGCCGCAGCTCGCGGGCCCGCCGCACCGCCTCGCGACGGCGGGTCGCGTCGAGCTTGCGGTAGATGTTGCGCACGTGGGTCTTCACGGTGTTGACCGACAACGACAGCTCGCTGGCGATCTCCACGTTGGACAGGATGCTCTGCAGGTAGCGGAGGATCGTGAGTTCACGTTCCGTGAGTGGCTCGTCCAGCGTCGGCCCCGGCTCGACCGGCCCCCGCTGCGCCGGCTCGTCCGCGCCGCGGACGAGGTCACTCACGAACGACCAGTGCGCCGTGCCGGTGTCGAGGTGCGCGGCGAGCAGGTCCCGCACGGCCGGCTCCGCGCGGGTGAACATTCGTCGGAAGCCCTCCGGGGCGGCCAGGTCGAGCACCTGCTCCAGGATCCGGCCGGCGCGGCGTTCGTCCCCGTCCCGCCGGGTCAGCACCGCGTCGAGCAGCCCCGCCTCCAGCCGCACGGGCAGCGGCCACCGCGCCGCCTCCGGCGCCTGCCACTGGGGCAGCACGCGTGCGGCGGCCCGGACGTCACCGCCGCGCAACTCGGCCAGGGCCAGCGCCACCGCGGGCGGCGCGACCGGCTCGACCCCGTCACGTACCGGGCCGGCCAGCAGGTCCCGCGCGGCGTCCAGGTCGCCCCGGGCCGTGAGCAGCTCGCCGTGCGCCGCCAGCAGCCGGTGCGCCAGCTCGGTGGCGGCGGGCCGGTCGGCGAGGCGCTGCCGGGCCTCGGCCAGCAGCCGGTGCCCGGCCGCCGCCTCGCCCCGGTCCTGGAGCAGCTGCGCGCGGCAGAGCGCGGCGACCGCCACCGCGGCGACCTCGGTGGTCGTACCCACGTCCGGCTCGCCACCGGTCGCGGGGGCGGCGAGCGCCAGGTTCGCGGCGGCCTCCTCGGACTGGTCCCGGTGCAACGCCACGACGGCCAGGGCCAGATAGGCGTACGCGCAGTCGACCCGGCACGCCCAGCCGTGGCAGGGCGGCATGGCGAGCGCCGCCCGCGCGGACGCCTCGGCGGCGCGCAGCTCGCCCGCGAACGCCTGCAGCAGCGCCGACCGGCTGGCGGCGACCAGCTCCGTGCGCGGGCGGCCCGCCTCCCGGGCGGCGGCCGACGCCCGCGCGAGACGCGCCGCCGGCAGCCGCCCCTCCGCCAGCTCGGTGAGCCCGAGCGCGGTGCCGGCGAACGCCCGCAGGTCGGCGTCCTCGGTGGCGCTGCCGCGCGGGCCTGCGGCCACGCCTTCCGCCGCGGCGGGTCCAGCCGCACGTCGGTCGGTGCGTGCCGGGCGGGTGGCGGCGGTACCCGCCTCGGGCGCCGCGCCGGTCGGGGACGGGAGATCCCTGGGCGCCGCGGCGGTCGGGGACCGGGTCTCCCCGGTCCGCCCCCGGACCAGACGGGCAGCCGCGGCACGTACCTCGGCGTGGTCGCCGGCGAGCCGCGCCAGGGTGAGCTCCACCGCGGTGGCCAGCCGCAGGAACCGGTCCCGGCGCGGGGTGGGCAGGGCGCTCGCGTGCGCGGCGGCGACGCGAAGGTGGTCCGCGGCGGCCGCCGTGTCGCCGGCGTGGGCGCGTTCGGCCGCACACGCGAGCGCCAGCTCCGGGTCACGCCGGACCGCCTCCGGCGGCGGAGGCGCCGGAGCCGGCACTCCCACGGCATCCCGGTCGTACGGCGCGAGCTCCGGCCACTGCGCCACGAAGATCTCGGTGGCCCGCTCCCACTGACCGGCGACCAGGGCGTGCCGCAGCCCGTCGGCCGGCCGACCGTTGGCCGCGTACCAGCCCGCCGCCCGCAGGTGCAGCTCGCGCAGCTCCTCGGCGGGCAGCCGGGACAGCTCCGCCCGGAGCAGGTCGGCCAGCAGCGGGTGGCAGCGGTACCAGGGCGGTCGGCTCTCGTCGCGGCGCAGCAGGCCGCCGTCGCCGGCCAGGTCGGCCAGCACCCGCTCGGCGTCCGACCCGCCGGTCAGGGCGTCGGCCAGGTCGGCGCAGACCGTCTCGGCGAGCGCGGTGCGGCGCAGCAGCTCGCGGGACGCCGGATCGACCGCGGCGAGCACCTCCTCGTGCAGGTAACCGGCGATCTCCGGCTGGTCCCCGCCGAACTGCTCGACCCAGCGTGTGGGATCCGGCTGCCGGTGCAGCGCCAGCGCGGCGAAGCGCAGCGCCGCCGGCCAGCCACCGGTGCGCTGCCGCAGTTCACGCAGGGCCGCGGCGGGCAGCGTCACACCGTGCGCGGTGAGCAGGTCGGCCACCTCGTCGTCGGTGAACGCCAGCTCGTCCGGGCCGATCTCGGTCAGCTCCCCCGCCAACCGCAGCCGGTGCACGGCCAGCGGCAGCCCGGCCCGCGCGCCGACGACCAGGCGCAGCCGCTGCCCGGCGTGGCGCAGCAGGAAGTCCAGCCCGGTCAACGCCGCCGGGTCGGTGACCCGGTGCAGGTCGTCCAGGATCAGCAGTACCGGCCGGTCCCGGGCGGCGAGCGCGGCGGCCAGCAGCTCCAACTGATCGGGGCGGGGCGGCCGGTCCGGCACGGGGGCGACGTCCTCCCCCGGCTCGGCGCTGTGGCGCAGCGCCGCCGCCAGGTACGACCAGAGCCGGTGACCGTCGTCGCCCGCCTCCACCGAGACCCAGGCGGGCGCCGGCCGGGACGGCTCGGCCACACTGCCGTCCGCACGCACCTCGGCGCCGGCCCCCGAGCTGCCGTCCACCAGCCGGCTCCAGCTGGCCAGCAGCGTCGTCTTGCCCCAGCCCGCCGGGGCGCTGACCAGCGTGACCGGCCCGGCGCTGCCCGCGTCGAGCAGGCGCAGCAGGCGGGGCCGGGCCACCATCGGCTCGGGCAGCGCCGGCGGCGTCAGGCGGGACGCCAGCAGCGGAACGGCGGGCGTCCCGCGCCGCACCGTCTCCACCCGTGCCCCGCTGCGCTGTTCCGGCATGCGGCCCACCCCCACGGACGCGTTCCACCCCCCGGTCGGCCGGCGGTTACCCGGCGCGGCGCGGTTCACCCCTTCGGGGCGAGCGGGTTCACGGCCGGCCGGGAGCCCTCGTCGAGCCCCCCATAGCGGATGAACAGGGAGGTTACGGACGGCGCCGGCGCCGGGCGATCGGTGTCGGGTGGCAGACTCGCGGGATGGCTGGGGAGCGGACGTACGACGTGGTGCTGTTCGGGGCGACCGGGTTCACCGGCGGCCTGACCGCCGACTATCTGGCCCGGCACGCGCCGGCCGGGCTGCGGTGGGCGCTGGCGGGGCGCGACGCCGACCGCCTCGCCGCGGTGCGGGCGCGGCTCGCCACGATCGACCCGGCGCTGGCCGAGCTGCCCCTGCTGACCGTCGACGCGACCGATCCCGCCGCGGTGCGCGACCTGGCGGAGTGCGCGCGCGTGGTCGCCAGCACCGTCGGCCCGTTCATCCGGCACGGGGAGCCGCTGGTCGCCGCCTGCGCCCGGGCCGGCACCGACTACCTCGACATCACCGGCGAGCCGGAGTTCGTCGACCTCATGTACCTGCGCCACCACGCCGAGGCGGTACGCACCGGGGCGCGCCTCGTGCACGCCTGCGGCTTCGACTCGGTCCCGCACGACCTCGGTGCGTGGTTCACCGTCCGGCAGCTCCCCGACGACGTGCCGATCACCGTGGACGGCTTCGTCCGGGTCGGCGGACGGTTCTCGGGCGGCACGTACCACTCGGCGCTCCTCGCCTTCGCCCGCTCGGCCGAGGCGGGCCGGGTGGCCCGCGAGCGACGCGCCGTCGAGCCGCGGCCGGAGGGGCGGCGGGTCCGGGCGGTGCCGGGACGGCTCGCCCGCCCGTCGGAGCTGGGCATGTGGGCGGTGCCGCTGCCGACCATCGACCCGCAGGTCGTACGCCGTTCGGCCGCCGCCCGCGCCGAGTACGGTCCGGACTTCCGCTACCGGCACTTCGCCGCGGTCAAGCGGCTGCCCACCGTGGTGGCCGCCGCGGCCGGGCTCGGCGCCGTGGCGGGCCTGACGAAGCTCGCGCCGACCCGGCGGTGGTTGTTCGGCCGGCTCGCCGCCGGGCAGGGACCGACACCGGAGCAGCGGGCCCGGTCGTGGTTCCGGGTCCGGTTCGTGGGCGCGGGCGGCGGCCGGCGCGTACGCACCGAGGTCTCCGGTGGCGACCCCGGCTACGACGAGACGGCGAAGATGCTCGCCGAGTCCGCGCTCTGCCTGGCCCTCGACGACCTGCCCCCGAGCGCCGGCCAGCTCACCCCGGTCACCGCGATGGGCGAGGCGCTCCTCGACCGGCTCACCCGCGCCGGGATCACGTTCCGCGTGCTGGACCGGTGAGACCGGTCCAGCCCGGCGGTTTGACCCTCGACCAGCTTGAGACGACAGGATCACGACCGTGGAGAGCGAGCTGCGCAGCATCGGCGAGCTGGCCCGGGCCAGCGGGCTCACGGTCAGCGCCCTGCGGTTCTACGACTCGGCCGGGGTGCTGGTGCCGGCGCGCGTCGACCCGGTGACCGGCTACCGCTGGTACACCGACGACCAGGTGGCCCCGGCCCGGCTGGTGGCCGGGCTGCGCCGCGTCGGCATGCCGGTCCCGGAGATCGCCGCCGCGGTACGGGCCGAACCGGCCGCCGTGCACCGGCTGCTGGACACGCACCTGCGCCGCCTGGAGGACGGTCTCGCCGACGCCCGCCGCGAACTCTCCCGGATCCGTGCCCTGATCGGCCCCGAGGAGCCCGCCATGACCACCCGCCTCGTCCTGTCCCGCGTCGAGCTGGCGCACGCCGTCGCCGCCGTCCGGTTCGCCGTCGGCAGCGATCCCGAACTTCCCGCGCTCGGCGGTGTCCTCTTCGACGTCGAGCCGGACGGGGTGCGTCTGGTCGCGACCGACCGGCACCGGCTCGCGGTGGCCCGGGCCGGCGCGCAGCGGGCGGACGGGCCGCCGGCCCGGGTGCTGGTGCCGGCCGGTTTCGTCGACGAGGTGGCCGCCCTGCTGGACACCGGCGCCGACACCGCCCCGGAGGCCCACCTCGCCGTCGAGGGCACCGACGTGTCGCTCGCGGTGGCCGGGTCCGCGGCGACCACGACGGCGATGCCGTACGACTTCCCCGACTACCGGCGACTGCTCAGGGCGGCCGTCGGCGAGCCGCCGGCGCACCGGATCCCGGTCGACGCGGCGGCGCTGCGGACCGCGCTGCGCCGCGCCGACGCCCCGACGATCGCCCGCGACCACGAGGGGACGCCGATCGCGGTGACCGTGCTCGGCCTCGACGACCGGGACGGGCTGCGGCTGCTCGACCCGGGCGAGGTCGACGCCGGCGCGGGCCTGCGGATCGGGGTGAACGGCGAGTACCTGCTCGACGCGCTGGACGCGGCCGGCGGGCCGCAGCTGATGCTGGAGCTCGACGGCCCGATCGCCCCGCTGGCCGTGCGCCGCCCGGATGACGAGGACACCTTCTCGATCCTGATGCCGATCCGGCTCTGAGGGTCTTCCACCCGGCCCTGACCTGCCGCCCGTCCGGGGGGACGGCCGCGCTCCCCGGCCCGGGCGCGGCGGGCCGCGACGGTAGCATCTGGAGGTCCACCCGACTGCCGGACGGAGGCGTACGGAGCAGCATGCTCGACATGGAGTTGATCCGGAAGGATCGCGAGGCGGTGGCGACCGCGCTGGCGAAGCGTCTGGATCCCGCCGAGGTCAACCGGGCCCTGGACGAGATCCAGCGGCTCGACCAGGAGCGCCGGGCGCTGATCGGCGAGATCGACGCCGAGCGGCAGCGCCGCAAGGCGGAGGCGCGGGCGTACGCGGAGGCGAAGCGGGCCGGCCGCGAGCCGGAGGTCGTCGCGCCGGAGGCCGAGCGCAAGCAGCTCGCCGAGCTGGAGTCCGAGCTGGACGAGGTGCAGGCCCGGCTGCGCACCGCGATGAGCGAGCTGCCCAACCTGCCCGCCGACGACGTGGTGCCGGGCGGCAAGGAGGCCAACCGGGTCGTCAAGACCCACGGTGAGCAGCCGGCGCTGGAGAAGGTCCGCGACCACGTGGAGCTGTCCCGGATGCTCGGCCTGGTCGACCACGAGCGGGGCGTGAAGCTCGGCGGCTCCGGCTTCTGGATGTACACCGGTCTCGGCGCCCGGCTGGAGTGGGCGCTGCTGAACTTCTTCATCGACGAGAACGTCAAGGCCGGCTACGACTTCCTGCTGCCGCCGCACCTGCTGCTCGACACGGCCGGTTTCGCGGCCGGGCAGTTCCCGAAGTTCTACGAGGACGTCTACCACCTCGACCGGGAGTCGGCGCCGCGCGGCCAGTTCCTGCTGCCCACCTCGGAGACCGCGATCCTCGGCGCCTACCAGGACGAGATCCTCGACACGGCCTCGCTGCCACTGAAGCGGTTCGCGTACACGCCGTGCTACCGGCGGGAGGCGGCGGGCTCGCACTCCGACGAGCGCGGCACCGTACGCGGCCACCAGTTCAACAAGGTGGAGATCTTCCAGTTCACGCTGCCCGAGCAGGCGGACGCGGCCCTGGATGAGATGGTCACCCACGCCGAGAGCCTGGTCGAGAAGCTGGGCCTGCACTACCAGCGCAGCCTGCTGTCGGCCGGTGACGCCAGCGCGTCGATGCGGAAGACCCTCGACATCGAGGTGTGGATGCCGAGCATGAACAAGTACAAGGAGGTGTCGTCGGTCTCCTGGGCCGGCGACTACCAGGCGCGCCGGGCGGCGATCCGCTACCGGGAGCCGGGCGGCAAGCAGACCCGCTTCGTGCACACCCTCAACGGGTCGTCGCTGGCCACGAGCCGGCTCTTCCCGGCCATCCTGGAGCAGTTCCAGCAGCCCGACGGGTCGGTGATCGTGCCGGAGGTCCTCCGTGACCGCCTGGGCACCGACCGCCTGACCCCGACCCGCTGACCCCGTCTCCGGGCTATTCGGCCTTCGCGAGGCGCAGGGCCAGTTCCGGGCAGACCTTGACGGCCTTCATCGCGCCCTCCCGCAGCCAGGTCGGCACGGGCGTCGGGGGGAACGCCGGGTAGCCGTTGGTGTCCAGCCTGATGAAGTCGGGCACCACGTGGGCGCAGAGGCCGTGCCCGTCGCAGCGGGACCAGTCGAGGGTCAGCTTCTGCGGGTTCGGGTCGGGTGCGCCGGGCAGCCCCATCGCGCCCTTCACCCGCCGGCCGCACCCGTCACCTGTCGAGTGCATCCGCAGGTCGTCGACGAAGACCTCGATCGCGGAGAGCGCGAACCGGGCCGTACCGTCGGGGTGGCTGCACGCGCCGCGCCCCTTCACCTCGCCGGCGGCGGCCCGCACGACGTCGGCCGGTTGGCTGCCCGCGACCGCGAGGTCCACGGCCCGGGCCAGGTCCGGCAGCCCCCGCTTGCACGGCCCGCACTGGCCCGCGGACTCTCCGGCGAGGTAGCGCACCACCTGGGCCGCCTCGCCCAGCGGGCAGGTGTCGGCGCCCAGCGGCACGATGATGCCGGCGCCGAGCGTGCCGCCGACGGCGGCCAGCCCCGCGCGGGAGATCTCCGCCCGGTCCGCGGCCTCCGCGGTGATCCACTTGCCGTGGTAGCCGCCGGTCAGGATGCCGGGCCCGTCGGGCACCTCGCAGAGTTCGAGGATGTCCCGCAGCGGGGTGCCGAGGGCGCATTCGACGACCGCGGGGCGGGCGGCCGCGCCGGTCACGGTGAGCAGCACGGTGCCCGGTTCGTCGTCGGTGCCGAGGGTCGCGTACTCGTACGGGCCGAGCCGGGCCGCGACGGCGAGCTGGGCGTACGTCTCCGCGTTGGAGAGCAGGGTGGGCAGGCCGTTCACCCCGGAGTCGCTGGAGCGCTTCTTGGTGCCCGGCGGGATGTGCGGCAGCCCGTTGATCCCGTTGACCAGCGCGCCGCCCTCCCCGGAGATGAAGCGGTGCGGGACGGTGACGACGCTGGTCGGCGCGGGCATCCGCCGTTCCGCGAGCGCCTCCATGAGCGACTCGCGCCCCACCCCGTCGTCGGCGACGCCGATGACGATCTCCTCGGCGTCCAGCGCGTACGCGGCCAGCGCCGCGCCGTCCAGGATCAGGTGCGGGGCGCGGGTGAGCAGCACCTTGTCCTTCCAACTCGCCGGCTCCCCCTCGGTGGCGTTGACCACCACCACGGCGCTCAGCTCCTGCCGCTCGCAGGACTCCAGCACCGCGCGCAGCTTGCGGGCGAACGGGAAACCCGCCCCGCCCTTGCCCTTGAGCTGGATCCCCTCGGCGAGGCGCAGCAGGCTCGCCGGTTCCATGGGGCCGAGCGTGCCGTGCACCTCCTCGTGCGCCGCGAAGTCGAGCCGACCGAACTCGGCGAATCCGGCGGTGAGCCGCGGCTCACCGACGCAGGCGACCGGGGGCACCGTCGTACGCCTCACTTCGCCTCACCCCGCAGCCCGGCCCAGTACGCCCCGTCCACGGCGTCCGCGTGCGCCCGCCGCCGCCGCGCCGACCGACTCTCGGCCCGCCGCGCCCGTCGGGACGCCAGGTCCACCAGCGTCGGCGTGTCGTCGGCCGGCACCTCCTCGGGCAGGTAGCGGGAGGGCGGGCGCCAGTACTCCGTCTCCTCCGGCACGTCGTCCTCGATGCTGTGCCGTCCGCCGCCGCTGCGCGGCAGCGCCGAGATCGGCTCGGCGGAGACCGGTTCGGCCACCTCCCAGCGGCGCGGGCTGGTCCACGGCTCCTCGGGCTCCGACCGGGACGGCGGGTACGCGACGCCCGTGTCGACCTGGGCGGGGCGACGCCCGACGGGCATCGACACCCGCACCGATCCGGGCCGACCGTCGTCGCGGCGACCGGCCGCCGGCTCCTGCTCGCGGCGCCGCCGGGTGCGGCGCGCCGCGGCTTCCCGCTCCTCGTCCCGGTACCGGCGATCCGCCCGCTCCCGGACGGAACGCGATGCCGGTTCGGCGTCCTCACCGGCCCGGCGGCGCCGGCCGGCCCGCACCGGCTCGCGGAGCGTGCCCGGCTCCGGCACCACCGGGACGGTGAACCGCTCCGGGTCCCGTCGGCGGGCACCGGCCGGCACCGACAGCTCGGCGGTGGCCTGCGCCCACTCGGCCTCCCGGCGCTGCCGCGCCGCCTGGGCGGCCAGCTTGGCCTCGGCCCGGCGTCCCAGGCCGGCGAGCAGCGACCGGCCGCGCGCCTCCTCGGCGGGCCGCTCGGCGAGCGCCTTGTTCATCGCCGCGGCCTGGTGCTGCTCCCGGCTGCGGCGGCCGAGCGTCACCGAGAGGCGCACCAGCAGCGCCACCACCACGAGCAGCACGCAGGCCAGGTAGCTCAGCACGACCCAGGAGTTGGCGGCGCGGCCGGCGTTGAGGCCGTGGAGCAGGGCGAACGGCCAGGAGACGTACGCCAGCGAGTGCAGCGACCGCCACAGCCACTTCGGGCCGGCGCCGGCGAAGCGGGCCCGGACGACACCGGTCCACAGCACGCTCACCATGAGCAGGGCCGCGACGGTGCCGAGCCCGACGTAGAGCCCGCGGCCGGAGACGAACGGCACGACCGCGTCGGTGCTCGCCGCGCGGCCGGTGGCGACCTTGGTGAGCACGTGGAAGCCGAGCCCGACGACGCCGAGGACGCCGGTGGCCCGGTGCGCGGACTGCAGGAGCACCCGGTGCCGGATCAGCAGGACCAGCCGGTCGGTGGCGAGCAGCCCCAGCATGACGGTGAGGCTGAGCGAGACCAGGGTGACCACCCCGGCGAAGAACTCCGTGAAGAAGAAGCCGTACGCGTACGCCCGCTGGCCGGCGCCGGTGAGCATGACGGCCGCCCACAGCGCCGCGAGTGTCGAGACGATCAGCACGGCCACGGAGGACCGGGACCGGGCGCGGACGCCGCGGCTGCTGGTGCTGGTCCGCACGCTCGTCGACTTCTGGTTCTGCCTGACCCGGGGCATCTGCTCCTCGATCGTCCAGTGGCGGCGCACCGCCGGCCGACTTCGCTCCCCCATCGGTACGGAGCGACGGCGCGGGCGGATCAGCGGCGGTGGAGAAATTTCCGGCCGGATCGAACCGACCGCCCGCACCGCGCGTGTGCCGGTCCCTTCGGGTCCGGACGGAACCGTCGAGGAGGGACAGTGACGCTTGTCCATGCGTTGACAGCCACTGCAACACGCTTGTAACCTTTCCGAAAATTTCAACGACGGTTGCAAGATTCAGTCAGCTCATCGGCTCTCTCCGCCGCACCGCTCCCGTCCCCCACCCCCGCCAGGAGTCGCGATGTCCCGACGTCGACGTCGATCGGCCGTCCTCGCCACCGGCCTGATCGCCAGCCTGCTCGTCCCCCTGGCCGCGACGGCACCCCCGGCCGCCGCGGCGCCCACCGGCACCAGGAAGGTCATCGTCCAGCTCTTCGAGTGGAACTGGCCGTCGGTCGCCGCCGAGTGCCAGAGCACCCTCGGACCGAAGGGCTACGGCTTCGTCCAGGTCTCCCCACCCCAGGAGCACGTCCGGGGCGCGCAGTGGTGGGTGGCGTACCAGCCGGTCAGCTACCGCGTCGAGTCGCGCAAGGGCACCCGCGCCCAGTTCCAGTCGATGGTGAACACCTGCCACGCGGCCGGCGTGAAGGTAATCGTCGACGCGGTCGTGAACCACATGTCCGGCCAGGACGCGGGCGGCACGGGCTGGGCCGGCTCGTCCTACGGCCACTACGACTACCCGGGCCTCTACCAGTCGCAGGACTTCCACCACTGCGGCCGCAACGGCAACGACGACATCGTGAACTACCACGACCGGTACGAGGTGCAGAACTGCGAGCTGGTCAACCTCGCCGACCTGCGGACGGAGTCGGACCACGTGCGCGGGCGTCTCGCCGCCTACCTCAACGACCTGCTCTCCCTCGGGGTGGACGGGTTCCGGATGGACGCCAGCAAACACATGCCGGCGGCCGACATCGCGGCCCTCAGGGCGCGACTCTCCCGCCCGGCGTACATCGTGCAGGAGGTCATCCACGGCGCGGGCGAGCCGATCCAGCCGGGCGAGTACACCGGCAACGGCGACGTGCACGAGTTCCGCTACGGCAAGGACCTGGCCCGGGTCTTCCGGTCGGAGAAGCTGGCGTACCTGCGCAACTTCGGCGAGGGCTGGGGTCACCTGCCCAGCGGCGTGGCGTCGGTGTTCGTGGACAACCACGACACACAGCGCGACGCGGGCGGGGTGCTGATTTACCGCGACCGGGGCATCTACGCGCTCGCCAACGCCTTCATGCTCGCCTGGCCGTACGGCTCCCCCACGGTGATGTCCAGCTACACCTTCGGCGACCGCGACCAGGGGCCACCCTCGGACGCCGGCAACCGGACGCTGAACACCACCTGCTACTCCGGCTGGGAGTGCGAGCACCGCTGGCCGGTCATCGCCAATATGGTCGGCTTCCGCAACGCCACGGAGGGCGCCGGCGTCGCCAACTGGTACGACAACGGCAACAACCACATCGCGTTCAGCCGGGCCGGCAAGGGTTACATCACGATCAACGACGAGGACCAGGCGATCAACGGTCGCTCGTACCACGCGGGGCTCCCCGCCGGCCGGTACTGCGACGTCATCCACGGCACCTGGAGCAACGGGTCGTGCAGTGGCCCGGTGATCACAGTGGACGCCAACGGCTGGTTCGCGGCGAACATCCCGGCGCACGACGCGGTCGCGATCCACATCGGCGCCCGGGTCTGACGCGGCAGGACGCGGGGCGGGCCGGCGACGACACCGGCCCGCCCCGGCGCGTTTCCGGGCGATCGGCGTTTTCGTCGCCTTGCGGAGTCGTAGAGTGTTTTCGTGCCGTTTGACCGAATGATCTCCCCTGGCCGTCGCCGCTGGCTCGTCGCCGGTGTCGGTGTCCCGACGTTGCTGGTCACCGCGCTGCTCACCGGCATCGCGCTGACCCCCCGGGCGGAGCCGGTCCGGCAGGCCGCACCGCTCACCTCACCGACGCCCGAGCCGGTGCCGAGCGACGTCGACCAGAGCGCGGAGGAGAGCGCCCTGCCCGCCGCGCCGGCCCCGCCGGGACTGCCCGTGGTCACGTACGACCCCGCTCCCGCCGGCTTCCCGGACGACCCGGACACCCTGGACACCACCCCCCTGACCGAGGGCCTGCACCCGACCCGGAAGATCGCCGCGTACGACGCGCCGGGCGGGCGGCCGATCGCGTTCCTCGCCCCCACCATCAGCGAGGTCGAGGTCACCATGCCCATCGCCGACCGGCACGCCGGCTGGACGGCGGTGCTGCTCCCCTCGGCCAACCGGAAGCTCGCCTGGCTGCCGCCCGGCGGATACGAGACGGTGCCGCTGCGCGACCAGATCGTCGTGGAGCGCCGGCACCACCGGCTCACCTGGTACCGCGCCGGCAACGCGGTGCGCTCCTGGGAGATCAGCCTCGGGCAGCGCGGGCAGGAGACCCCGCTGGGCCGAACCTTCATCCTCGGCCGCACCCCGCCGCCGCAGGACGTCTACGGCGGTGTGGACATCTTCGCCCTCGGCTCGGTGCCCGACGACCCCGACTCGGTGCCGACCGGGCTGCGGGGGGCGCACATCGGCCTGCACACCTGGTACCACGACGGGGAGCTGGGCGAGAACACCACGAACGGCTGCATCCGGTTGACCCGCAGCGGTCAGCGGGAGCTGCTCGCCGAGGTGCGCCCCGGCAGCAGCGTGGTGGTGGTCGAGGAGCTGCCCGCCCCGCCGCCCACCGCCTGAGCCGCCGGCCCGCTCAGTCGCCGAGCAGCCAGCCGTTCTGCTCCGCGATCCGCACCGCCTCGGCCCGGTTGCGGGCACCGGTCTTGCCGATCGCCGCGGAGAGGTGGTTGCGCACCGTCCCCTCCGACAGGTGCAGCGCCCGGGCCAGGTCCGCCGCCGTGCCGCCGCCGCGCGCCGCGCGCAGCACGTCGGTCTCCCGCTCGGTGAGCGGGCTCGCCCCGGTGGCCAGCGTCTCGGCCGCGAGCGTCGGGTCGACGACCCGCAGCCCGGCGTGCACCCGGCGGACCGCCTCGGCGAGCTGCCGCGCCGGGGTGTCCTTGACCACGAACCCGTTCGCGCCGGCCTCCATGGCCCGGCGCAGGTAGCCCGGCCGGCCGAAGGTCGTCACGACCAGCACCCGACACGTCGGCAGCGCCGACCGCAGCGCCGCGGTGGCGGAGATCCCGTCCAGCCCGGGCATCTCCACGTCGAGCAACGCCACGTCGGGGCCGGTCCGCCGGGCCTCCGGCACCACCTCGTCACCCCGACCGACCTCGGCCACCACGGACAGGTCCGGTTCGAGGGAGAGCAGCGCGGCCAGCGCGCCCCGCACCAGCGCCTGGTCGTCGGCGAGGAGCAGCCGGATCCGGTCACTCACCGCGCACCCGCCGGCAGGCTCACCCGGAGCAGGAACCCGGGCCCGTCCGGGCGCCGGCCGACCGTCACGATGGCGTCGAGCCGCTGCGCCCGCTCCCGCAGGCCCAGCAGGCCGTGGCCGGCCGCCTCGGCCCGCGCGCTCGGCCCCCGCCCGTCATCGGCGACCTCCACCGCGCCCGGCCGGACCCGGATCGCGCACTGGCGCGCCCCGCTGTGGCGTACCACGTTCGTCACCCCTTCCCGCACCGCCCACGCGAACAGCTCGTCGTGCGCGGGCGGCAGCTCCGGCAGGTCGGCCGGCACGTCGGCCGCGATGCCCGCGGCCATCAGCGCCGACCGGGCGCCCGCCAGCTCCTCGGCGAGACGGACCCCGCGGTACGCCCCGACGGTCCGTCGTACGTCGGCGAGCGCCGCCCGGGCCAGCTGCTCCACCTCGGCGATCTCCGCGGCCGCCCGGGGCGGGTCCACCTCGACCAGCCGGCCCGCGAGCTCGGCCTTGATCGCCACCACGGTCAGCGAGTGGCCGAGGATGTCGTGCAGGTCCCGCGCGGTCCGGGCCCGCTCCTCGGCGACCGCCAGCCGGCCGATCTCCTGCTGCGCCGCCCGCAGCTCGCCGTTGCGCTGGGCGAGCGCGGCCACCCCGAACATGGCGAACGACGCGAGCACCACCGCGAAGAAGACCGTGTCCTCCCCCGCCCAGCCCGGGACGAGGTGCCCCGCCACCACCGGCGTCAACGCGGCGAGGACCACGACGGCCAGCGCCCACCGGCCCGGGAGCAGGAACACCGCCGCCGCGGCCACGAAGACCAGCGTGGTCATCCAGTCCGCGCCGGTGCCGGGGCTGCCGAGCAGGCCGAGGGCGAGCAGCCCCAGCAGCAGGGCGGCGGCGCGGCCGCGCGGGACCGGCCTGCCGACCTGCCGGTGCGACCGCGCCCACTCGAAGAGCAGCACGTACGCCGCGCCGAACGCGACCAGGGTGCCGACCCCGAGCCACTTCCGCCACGGCTCGGCCTGGCGCAGGGCGGTCTCCAGCGGGACGTTGAGGAAGAAGAGCCAGACCGCGGCCAGCAGCCAGCCGGTGAGCCGCCACTTGCGACCCACCGGCGGGCGGCCCCCCGTGATCACGTCCATCGGGTCCACGCTATCGGCGGTCAGACCCGGGCGGTGTCCCGGCGGAACAGCCGCATCGCGCCGAGCGCGAAGAGGACCGTCCAGCCGACCAGGTTGACGACCGCGCCCGGGCTCACGCCGTCCCCGGTCAGCGGGGCACGGGCGATCTCGCCGACGCCGTACACCGGGGTGAAGCGCGCGACGTCGGCGAGCACGTCCGGCAGCACCTCCAGCGGGACGAAGAGCCCGCCGAACATCGCCAGCACCGCCAGGACCGGGCCGATGAACTGCATGACGTTCTCCGCCGGGGCGAGGTAGCCGACGAAGAGGCCGAAGGCCGCGAAGACCAGCGAGCCGAGCCATGCCCCGAGGCCGGCCAGCAGCCAGACGTGGGCGGGCATCCGGACGCCGGCCGCGGCGCCGACGCCGAACTCGACACCGACCGCGACCAGGCCGAGGGCCATGGCGGTGACGACCTTCGTGGCGACGTACGCCGTCGGGCGCAGCGGGGTGAGCCGCAGCTGCCGGCTCCAGCCCAGCGCCCGCTCGGTGGCGACCGCGGCGCCCGCGCTGGTGGTGGCCACCATGCCCGCGTACACGGCGAGGCTGACCATGATGTACGCGATCACGCTGCTGCCGCTGCCGAGCTGCTGGCCACGTTGGGGCACGCCGAAGATGAGGAAGAAGACCGCCGGCATGAACAGCGTGAACGCGAGGGTGCGGCGGTTGCGCAGCACCCGGCGCAGCTCGATGCGCAGCACCGCCGGGGAGAATCCGCCGAGAGCGGGAGGCCGGCGGGTGACGACGGCGGGATCGGCGGTGGCGGACAGGGTGGTGGTCATCGTGCGGCTCCGGCCTGGTCGGTGGTGAGGGCGAGGAAGGCGTCTTCGAGGTTGCGTGAGGTGATCTCGACGTCCCGGGCGGCGGTCCGGGTGAGCAGGTGCCGGGCGACCTGGTCGGAGTCGGCGGTGCGCACGAGGACGCTGTCGCCGCGCACCTCGACGGCGTCGACACCGGGCAGCGCGGCGAGCGCCGCCTGGTCGGCGCCGGGAAGGGTGGCCCGGACCAGCCGCCCGGCGGCCAGGTTCTTGATCTCGGCGGTGGTGCCGTCGGCGACGATCCGCCCCTGCCGGACCAGCACGATCCGGTCGGCGTACGCGTCGGCCTCGTCGAGGTAGTGGGTGGCGAAGATGACGGTGCGCCCGGCCCGGGCGTCGCGCCGCAGCGCCTGCCAGAACTCCCGCCGGCCCTCGACGTCCATGCCGGTCGTCGGCTCGTCGAGCACCATCAGGTCCGGGTCGGGCAGCAGGGCGAGCGCGAACCGCAGCCGCTGCTGCTGGCCGCCCGAGCAGCGCCCGACCACGCGGTCGGCGATGTCGGCGATCCCGGCCCGCTCCAGCACCTCCGCCGCGGGGCGGCTGTGCCGGTAGAAGTTCGCGGTCATCCGCACCGTCTCGCCGACGGTCAGGTCCTTGAGCAGTCCGCCGGTCTGGAGCACGGCGGCGACGCGGCCGAGGGCGACCGCGTCCGCCGGGCTGCCGCCGTGGATCCGCACCGACCCGGCGTCCGGCCGGGCCAGGCCGAGCAGCATGTCGATGGTGGTGGTCTTGCCGGCGCCGTTCGGGCCGAGGAACGCGACCACCTCGCCGGGCTCGACCCGCAGGCTCAGCCCGTCGACCGCGGTGACCGCGCCGAAGGTCTTGGTGAGGCCGCTCAGCTCGACGGCCGGGTGCGTACTGGTCATGACAGCCATGCTCCGGGGCGGACGGGCCCGGTGCCCCGAGCGCCCGTCACGTCCCGGGCATGACATTTGTCAGGGGCCGGGGCGCCTGTGCCGCCCCCGCCCGCGGGTCAGTGCTGTCCCGCCTCCGCCTCGCGCGCGCGCCGGGGCAGCAGGAACGCGGCCGCGACGGTGACCACGAGCAGCGCCGCCTCCACCCAGAGTGTGCTCCGGACGGCCGCGGCGGCACCCTCCCCCGGCAGCCGGGCGAAGAAGACCGTGCCGAGCAGGGCCACGCCCAACGCGCCGCCGAGCTGCTGCACGGCCGTCAGGGTGCCGGAAGCCGAGCCGGTCTCGGCCGGCTCCACGCCGGAGAGCACGATGTCGAAGAACGGGGCCATCACCAGGCCCATCCCGAAGCCGACCAGCAGCAGCGCCGGGACCAGCCGCCACGGCGTGACGTCCGGACCGGCGAGCCGCAGCGTGAGCAGCACGGCGCCGACGCCGGCCAGCACCACGACCAGGCCGGCGTGGATGAGCGTACGACCGAACCGCCGGGCCAGGCCAGCGCCCGCGATCACGAAGGCCGCGACCATGCCGACCGCCTGGGGTACGCCGGCCAGCCCGGCGCGCAGTGGCGAATAGCCGAGCCCGAGCTGGAGGTAGAGGCTGAAGACCAGCGAGAAGCCCGTGAGCGCGGTGAAGAACGCCAGCCCGGCGACGAGCCCGCCGGTGAACGCCCGGCGGTGGAACAACGTCGGCACCACCAGCGGATCCCGGCCGGCGCGGTGCCGGCGCACCTCGTAACGGGCGAAGATCGCGAAGACGGCGGCCGCGGCGGCCAGCATCGCGAACATCTCCCCCGGCCAGCCCTGCTCACGCCCCTGCACCAGCGGATAGACCAGCAGCACGGCGCCGAGCGCGACGAGCCCCACGCCGGGCAGGTCGAGCCGGGAGGCGTGCGTCGAGCGCGACTCCGGCAGAAAGCGCAGCGCGCCGAGCATCGCGAGCAGGCCGAGCGGCAGGTTGATCAGGAAGATCGCTCGCCAGCCGGTGCCGGCGAGGTTGGCGTCGACGAGCCAGCCGGCGAGGATCGGGCCGCCGACCGCGGATATCCCCATGACGGGGCCGAAGGCCCCGAACGCGGCCGCCAGTTCCCGGGGCGGGAAGACCTCCTTGATGATCCCGAGGCCCTGCGGGATGAGCACGGCGCCGAAGAGCCCCTGGGCCACCCGGGACGCGACGAGCATTCCGGGCGCGACGGAGAGGGCGCAGAGCGCCGAGGCGGCCGTGAAGCCGAGGAGACCGATCAGAAACATCCGGCGCCGGCCGTAGAGGTCGCCGAGGCGTCCGCCGGTGACCAGGCCGACGGCCATGGCGAGGGTGTAGCCGGCGCCGAGCCATTGGATGAGGCTGGCCGACCCACCGAGGTCGGCGCGGATCGCCGGACCGGCGAGGTTGGTGACCAGGGCGTCGAGGAGATCCATGACCTCCGCGGCGAGGATGACGGCGAGGGCGAGCCAGCGCCAGCGGTACGGCGCGACTCGGCTGGGTGCGGGCCGGGCGGCAGCGGCCTCGCCCACGGCGGCCTGGGACATCGGATCTCCTGACGCGAATCGAACGCTGTTCGTTAACGAACACCGTTCTATCAACGAACTGCGTTCGTCGGCAAGTACGATGGCGTCGTCCGCACCCGGAGGTGACTCGTGAACGACCTGCCCGACCCGCCCTGGCGCACCCCGGCCCGCCCCCGCGCCAACCGGCGCCCGCTGAGCCAGCAGGCGGTCGTCGACGCCGCGATGACCGTGCTGGGCCGGGAGGGTCTGGGTGGGCTGAGCATGCGGCGGGTGGCGCAGGAGCTGGGCACCGGCCCGGCCTCGCTCTACGCGCACGTGTCGGGCAAGGAGGAGCTGCTGGAGCTGCTGCTCGACCGGGTGAGCGCCGCGATCACCGTCCCCGAGCCGGACCCGCGACGCTGGACGGACCAGATCAAGGAGGTGGCCTGGCAGGCGTACCGGGCCTACGCGACGCACACCCACCTCGCGCTGGCCTCCCTGGCCACTATCCCCACCGGCCCGAACGCCCTACGGGTCACCGAGGGGATGCTGGCCATCCTCATCGCCGGCGGGGTGCCGCCCCAGCCGGCTGCCTGGTTCCTGGACCGGCTCTTCCTCTACATCGCCGGCGACGCCTACGAGGGGGCGCTCTTCGGCGAGAAGGTCCGCGCCTCGGGCAAGGACCTCGAGGGCTACTGGAGCGGGATGCTCGCCCAACTACGCGAGTACTACCTCAGCCTGCCCGCCGACCGGTTCCCGCACACCCTCGCCCACCTCGACGAGATGATGGCCGGCGGCGGCGACGAGCGCTTCGCGTTCGGCCTCGACCTGCTGGTGCAGGGCGTGGCTCGGTACGCCACGCCGGGCTGAGCCCTCGCGGGGGCGCGTCGGGCGGCCCATTCCGCGCCTCGCACCGCCGAGGAATTCCACCGCGCCAGCCGGGTAACCGCCGGGGTCCGTACGTCGCGACCGGGGAGGGACGCCGATGGGCAGCGCGCCGCAGGGGGACGTGGACACCGTCGTACTGATCCACGGGCTGTGGATGACGCCGCGGAGCTGGGAAGGGTGGGTCGACCGGTACTCGGCGCGTGGGCTGCGGGTGATCGCGCCGGCCTGGCCGGGCATGGACCGGGAGGTCGAGCAGTTGCGCGACGACCCGACACCCATCGCCGGGCAAAGGATTCCCGACATCGTCGACCACTACGCCCGGATCATCCGGAGCCTGCCCCGGCCTCCCGTCATCATGGGCCACTCCTTCGGCGGGCTCATCACCCAGCTCCTGGTGGACCGTGGGCTCGGCGCGGCCGCCGTCGGCGTCAGTCCCGCGCCGGTCAAGGGGGTGCTGAAGCTGCCGCTGAGCACCCTGCGCTCCGCGTTCTCGATCCTGCGCAACCCGGCGAACCGGCACAAGGCCGTCCCGTTCACCCAGGACGACTTCGCCTACGCGTTCGGCAACACGATGAGCCGGGCCGACTCCGACCGGGCCTGGGAGCGCTACGCCGTCCCCGGCGCCGGCCACGTGCTCTTCGAGGGCGCCTTCGCCAACCTCGACCCGAACTCGGCCGCCCACGTCGACACGCGCCGGGACGACCGGGCACCACTGCTGCTGATCGCCAGTGGCGCGGACCACGTGATCCCGCCCGGGGTGGTCCGCAGCAACGCCGCCCTCTACACGAAGTCCCGGGCGCTGACCGCCTACCACCCGTTCCCCGGCCGCTCCCACTTCACCGTCGGTGAGGACGGCTGGGAGCAGGTCGCCGACTACGCGCTGGACTGGGCGCTGCGAGCGGCCGCGATTCCCCGCGAGCAGACCATCACCAGCGAGAACCCGCGCCGCTGACGGTCCGATCCACAACACCGGCGGCCTCTGGGGAGCATGGCTGCGGGTGGCGGGGGTACCACCGGTCCATGAGGGCGAGTTTTCGGCTCGGCCGGGTCGCAGGTGTACCCGTGGGGGTCAACTGGAGTGTCCTGGTCATCTTCGCACTGATCTGGTGGGGCCTGTCCGCCAGCCAGTTCCCCCGCTCGTACCCCGACCGGCCGGTGATCCTGTACGTGCTCTCCGGGCTGGTCGCGGCGGTGGTCTTCTTCCTCGGCCTGCTGGCCCACGAGGTGTCCCACGCCATCGTGGCGAAGAACAACGGCCTCGAGGTCGGCGGCATCACCCTGTGGTTGTTCGGCGGGGTGGCGGAGCTGCGCGGTGAGGCGAAGGATCCCGGCGCGGAGCTGCGCATCGCCGGGATCGGCCCGCTGGTCAGCCTGATCATCGGGGTCGTCTTCGGCGCGTTCGCGATCATCCTCGCCCAGGTCGGCTACAGCGGGCTGCTGCTGGGCGTGCTGGCCTGGCTGGCCGGCATCAACATCCTGCTGGCGGTCTTCAACGTGCTGCCGGCGGCCCCGCTGGACGGCGGCCGGCTGCTGCGCGCGGGGGTCTGGCGCTGGACCGGCGACCGGACGAAGGCGTCGGTGGTCGCGGCCCGGGCCGGGTGGGTGCTCGGCGCCGTGCTGATCGCGCTCGGCCTGTGGCAGTTCCTCGCCGGTGTCGGCTTCGGCGGGCTCTGGCTGGCCCTGATCGGTTGGTTCCTGATCGGGGCGGCCGGGATGGAGGAGCGGCAGGCCCGCATGGGCAGCGCGCTGCGCGGCGTACGGGTCGCCGAGGTGATGACCCCGCAGCCGCAGACCGCCTCACCGGAGATGACCGTCGCCGACTTCGTCGACCACTACCTCTTCGCGTACCGGCACTCGGCGCTGCCGCTCACCGAGGACGGGCGGCCGATCGGCCTGGTCACCCTCGACCGGGTACGCGGCATCCCGCCGGACCGCCGCGACGGCACCACGCTGGCCGAGGTCGCGTGCCGGGAGGAGCAGCTGGTGCTCGCCTCGCCGGACGAGCAGCTCAACGAACTGCTCCCCCGGCTCAACGAGTGCGCCGACGGGCGGGCCCTGGTGGTGCGGGAGGGCCGCCTGGTGGGGATCATCTCGCCGAGCGACATCAGCCGGGCGGTGCAGCGGGGCAGCGTCCGGGAGCAGATGGCCGGCGACCGGCGGTGAGGCGGCCCACCTCCGTCACGCCGGGCCGCCGGCCGGACCGCCGAGCAGTCCGCGCAGGGTCGCCCGGGTCCACGCCGCGATGGTGAACGAATCGGTGATCACCCCGTCCCGGATCAGCTCGCCCACGTGCTCCGGCGCGTACGTCCGCACCGCCCGGATGCCCTCGTCGGCGCCGAGGGGCCCGAGCCCGGTGATCTCGGCCAGGTAGAGCCGCACCTCGTCGGTCGCCGTCCCGGTGTCCGGGTGCATCGACCCGAGGTCGACGAGCCGGGCCGGCGCGACCCCGATCTCTTCCCGCAGTTCCCGGGCCGCCTGGTCGGCGGGAGGCACACCCACCTCGCCGAACCCGCGAGGCGCCTCCAGGTGCCACCGGCGGGTCGCGTGCCGGAAGTGCTCGATCAGGACGACCGCGCCGTCCAGCACCGGCAGGAGCACGATGCCGTCCGCCCCGCCGCTGGGCAGCTTCCGGATGTACGTGCCCACACCGCCGTCGGGAAATCGGACGGGGTCGCGCACCAGCGTCAGGTACTCGTCCCGGTAGACCACACCCGTCCGGCTCCACTCGACCGGCAGTCCGCGGGCGCGCAGGAGGGCGGCCTTCGCCTGCTCCGCCGCCGCGACCTGCTCCTCGTCGTCCAGGATCCGGACGGCGGCGTCCGCCGGGTCGGCGAAGTATCCGGGCAGTCGCCTCCGCAGCTCCAGGTAGTCGTCCCAGGCGCTACTCACCGTCGTCCCCCTCCGGTCGGTCGATGTTGGCGTCCGAGTCGCGCTCGGCGCTCCCGCCGGTCACCGGGAAACCGACCTCCCGCAGGCGGCGGACGAGTTCGCGCCAATCCTCCCCCGCCCGGAGCAGGTGGACCCGCATCACGTCGATCCCGGTGCCCAGCTGCCGCTCGGCGCGCCGCTGGTCCCGCCCGACCACCGCGAACCGGACCACGGCGGTCGCGCCGCGGGCCGCCACCTCGGTGGCGACGTCACCGAGCAGCTCGATCCGCGGATCGCCGTCGAAGATGACGGAGGCGCTGGTGCCGAGCACCTCGACGGTGACCCGGATGACCGGCTCCCACGCCTGCGTCCGCTCCAGCCGGCGGTCCCCCACGATGCCGGCGAGGCGGCGGGCCAGGGCGACGTAGCGGTCGTAGACCCGCTGGCCCCGGGCGACGAAGTCGAGCGGGTCGTCGAGCAGCCCGTGGAGGCTGGTGACGTACTCGCGCCACTCGTCGGTCTCCCGCGCCTGGCGTACGTGGTGCAGGTCCAGGCCGGTGAGGTCGAGCCGCAGCGGCAGCTGGGCCAGGTCGAACGCGTTCGGGCGCAGCGCCCGCAGGAGCGCGAGCAGGTCGTCCATCCCCCGCTCGGGCGGCCGCTCCCGGCGGTACTCCTGCATCGCCGTACGCCGCAACGAGTCGGTGGGGATGAGCGCGTAGCCGTCGAGAGCGTCCGGGAGCGTGGTGTTGTACCTGAGGTCGACCAGCTGCTTGAGCTCGGCGACCAGCGGTAGGGTGCGGAACGCGCCGTCGGCCGGGTTGGTGCCGGGCTCGACCAGGAACTCACGGTAGAAGCCGTCGCGGTCGGCCTGCTCCGCGTCCAGCGCCCACTGGTTGACGTCGCGCAGCCGGCTCTTCAACACCGGCACCGCCTCGTCGTCCAGCCGCAGGTCCCGCTGGAGTTCGGCGAGGTTGAACGCGGGCAGTTGGAGCAGGAACTTGCGGAACTCGGCGAACATCAACCGTTCGGTGAGGCGCTCGTTCTCCGTGTCGTCCCAGGACAGCCGGATGCAGCGCAGCCGGTCCACCTCGTCGAGGACGCCGAGCCACGCCGGCCAGCCGGCCTCGTCGACCCCGAACCGGGGCGCCGCGTCCGGGCTCCGTTCGCGCAGCAGGAACGGCACGAGGACGCTCTCTGCCAGCAGTTCGCGGAACGCGTCCCGCTGCGGTCCGGTCCGGGTGAAGTCCTGGTAGACGACCGGGTTGTTGAAGAAGTACGCCCGGTTCACCACGACCTGCTCGGCGTTGAGGACCGAGCGCAGGTACTCCGCGCGCGCGTCCTGCCGGCGCCGGCGCTCGACGTCCCGGTAGGACTGCCGGCGCCGGAGCATCCGCGTGAGGAGGTCCTGTGTCACCCACTGGTTGTCCAGGCACTGGGCGACGACCGTGATCGGCGCGAGGTCACGGTTGTCGATCGGCACGAGCCGACCGCCGAGGCCGGAGATCTCCTGAGTCATGCGACTCCTCAATGGACACGGGCAGGGGACCCGGCCATCATGCCGACCCCGTCCACCGGAACGGAACTCGACCGGAAGGTCGCCCTCCCCCGCCCGGACGCGCGCCGGTCCGGATCGATCGGCCGGGGCGGTCAGCGCGGGAAGTAGCGGTCCAGCAGCTCGGTGCGGAAGGCCCCCCGAGGGTCCAGCCGGGTCAGCAGGGCGGCGAAGTCGGCGTACCGGGGGTAGGCGGCGGCCACCCGCTCCGGGGCCAGCCCGAAGACCTTCCCCCAGTGCGGGCGCGGCGCGAACGGCGCGAGCGCCTCCTCGACGGCGGCCACCACCGGCAGCACGGCCGCGGCGTCGTCGATCCAGGTGAAGTGCACGGCGAGGCTGTCCCGCCCGTGGTTGGGGCTCAGCCAGAGCCGATCGGCCGCCACCGTGCGCAGCTCGCAGATCTGCAGCACCGGGGCGATCCGGTCCGCGAGGGGGTCGAGCGCGGCGAGCACGTCGGCCGCCGCCGCGCGGGGCACGTGGTACTCCGACTGCAACTCGTCACCGCTGCTCGGGGTGAACCCGAGCCGGAAGTGCGGCAGCCGCTCGTGCCACGGCCCGGGCACGCCGAGCTGCGGGGTGCAGTTCTCCGCCGGCATCCCTGGCACCGGGTGCCGGGGAGCGTCCGCCGCCGTCGTCCCGAGCCAGCCCCGCGGCGGGGCGGGCTCGTCGGCCCGCTGCTTGCGCCACACCTGATTGATCCGGCGGGAGCGCCAGTCGGTGAAGAGGCTGACGCTGTACGCCGAGCCCAGCGCCGCGGCCACCTCCTCGCGCGGGAGGTCGAGCCGGACGTACTGCCGCAGCTCGAAGGTGGGCACCACGTCGAGCGTGACCCTGGTGACGACGCCGAGCGCGCCGAGACCGACCACCATGCCGGCGAAGGTGTCCCCGTCGGCGTCGCGGTCGACGCGGAGCACGTCGCCGCCGGCGGTGACCAGCTCCAGCGCGGCGACCGAGGTGGCCAGGTTGCCGTTGCGCTCACCGGAGCCGTGGGTGGCGGTGGCGATCGCGCCGGCGACCGAGATGTGCGGCAGCGAGGCGAGGTTGGCGAGCGCCCACCCCTCGGTGTGCAGCCGGGTCGCCACGTCCCCGTAGCGCAGGGCGGCGGCCACGGTGACCGTCCGTCGGTCCGGGTCGATGCTGATCTCCGGGGGCAGCCCGGCGAGGCTCACCAGGTCGCCGCCGGTGTCGCCGAGCCGGTTGAACGCGTGCCCGGTGCCGACCGCCCTGATCCGGTCGCTCCCGGCGACCAGCCGACGCAGCTCGTCGAGGGTGGTCGGCCGGTGGAACCGGCGTGCCGCGTAGCGGACGTTGCCGGCCCAGTTGCGACGGGGCACGAGGTCGCCGGGCGTGGTCGGAGCGGGGTGGGTGCGTTCGTCCGCGGTGGTCACAGGGTGGGCTCCCGGTCGGTCGAGCGGTCTTCGGCGAGGGCGGCGTCGAGCGCGAGCAGCGCCTCGTCGACCTCCCGCCGACTGTAGCCGCGCGCGTCGGTCGTCAGCCCGCCCGCTCGGGCCTGCTCGACCTCGGCCCGCGCCGACCGCCGCGCCGCGGCGTCGCCCCAGGCCAGTGCCTCCTGGCCGCGCCGGAGGAGCCGGTCGACCCGGTCCGTCCGGTAGCCACGCAGCCCGATCGGGAACTCGTTCAGGGCGAACGCGGCCCGGCGTCGGGCCACCGCGTCGGTGAAGCGGTCGCCGGCGAAGCGGCGCAGTGCGGCGGCCACCTCGTCGGGCCCCTCCCGCACCTGGCTCAGGTCGAGCAGCTCCACGGCCGGTCGGCCGTCGAGCGGGTGTCGCGCGGTCGCCGGTAGGCCGAGCACGACGCCGGGGACGGGCACCAGCAGCAGGCGGGGCGCCGCGGGGCGCCCCTCGACGGGCAGGGGCTCGTCGAGCGCGAGCGCGTCGACCTCCGTCCACCGGACCAGCCGGCGCAGGCCCGGCCGGCGCACGGTCAGCCCTTCGGGGCCGACGGCGAACCGGAACGGCCGCACCGCGCCGAGCAGCACCACGCCGCCCAGGACGACGGCGCCCAGCGCCACGAGGGTACGCAGCACGGAGCCCTCGCTGGGCACCGCGAGCAGGGCCACACCACCGAGCACGCACACCAGCGGGAGCACGAGCGGTCCCCGGTTCCGCCGCAGTTCCACGTCGTGACCCCCGTTCTGACCGTGGCCGTCGGTGTGCTGCATCCTCCGACAGGTCGGGGCCGGCCGACACCGGTCGATCGGGCACGGTTGGTCCCGGCATCGGGGGGAAACCCCATGCCCATGAACGGCTACCAGGATTCCGCCCCGCACGGCGACGCCGTCCAGGCCTCGTCACCCGGTCCTCGGCCGACGCCGGCGCCCCCGCCCGCGCCGACCCCGGTGCCCACGCCCTCCCCGGCACCCCGGGCGCGGCGGCGAGGCGGCGCCCGAGCCGGCGGGGCGCGCTGAGGCGATCCGCGCGGCCGGGGCGCCGGCCCGGCCGACGAAGCCCGCTGCCCGGCCGGCGGCCCGGCCCGCCGACGCGGACCGGGTCACCGCACGACCGCGGTCACACCTTCGGCATCACCTCGGCCGCGACCAGCTCGATGTGGTCCAGGTCGCTGAGGTCGAGCACCTGGAGGTAGAGGCGCTGGGCGCCGACGGCCGCGTACCGGCCGATCTTGTCGACGATCTCGGCGGGGGTGCCAGCCAGGCCGTTGGCACGCAGCTCGGCGGGCTCCCGGCCGATCGCCGCGGCCCGCCGCGCGACCTCGGCGTCGTCGCGCCCGCAGCAGAGCACGAGCGCGTTGGACCAGCGCAGCTCGGCGGGGTCGCGGCCGATCTCGGCGCACGCCGCCCGTACCCGCTCGAACTGGGCCGCCGAGTCCTCGACCGAGGCGAAGGGGAGGTTGAACTCGTCCGCGTAGCGGGCGGTGAGCTGCGGGGTGCGCCTCTTGCCCATGCCGCCGAGCAGGATCGGCGGCCGCGGGTCCTGCACCGGCTTCGGCAGGGCCGGGGAGTCGGCCACCGGGTAGTACCGGCCGGCGTACCCGAAGGTTTCGCCGCGGGGCGTCGCCCAGAGGCCGGTGATGACGGCGAGCTGCTCCTCCAGGCGGTCGAAACGCTCCGTCAGCGACGGGAACGGGATGCCGTACGCGGTGTGCTCCTCCGCGTACCAGCCGGTGCCGATGCCCAGCTCGACGCGGCCGCCGCTCATCTGGTCCACCTGGGCCACCGTGATCGCCAGCGGGCCGGGCAGCCGGAAGGTGGCGGCGGTCATGAGCGTGCCGAGCCGGATCCGGTTGGTGTCCCGGGCGAGGCCGGCCAGGGTGGTCCACGCGTCGGTGGGGCCGGGCTCACCGCTCACCCCGCCCATCTTCAGGTAGTGGTCGGAGCGGAAGAAGGCGCCGTAGCCGGCGTCCTCCGCGCAGCGGGCCACAGCGAGCAGCTCGTCGTAGGTCGCCCCCTGCTGGGGTTCGGTGAAGATCCGCAGTTCCATGCTCCGAGCATATGGAGCCGCTCCGGGGGCCGGCGCACGACCTGCGCAGGGGGGCCGTACGCCTGACCGAGGTCTGCACGAGGCGGCAGTCCGCCAGGGCCTGCGGGCCGTTGGCCCGCCGGGAACGGTCCGGGGCACGGCCGGCCGGGCGCCACGGCCGGCCGGGCACCGGCGCCGGAGGTGCTCAGACGTACGGGCGGGTGGCGTAGGCCGCCTTCAGGGCGGACAGCCCGGTCGCCTTCGGCGACAGGGTGCCCCAGCCCGAGTTGAAGTAGTTCGTCCGCACGATCCGCGGTCCCCGCTCGGCGTTGAGCCTGGCGACGGCCGCCGGCACCGTGGCGATCCAGGCTGCCTGGTTCGGGATCTCGGCGACCCGGACGCCCCACTCGGCGATGATCACCGGGCGGGAGAGCGCCACCGGGCCGAGGTCGGCCACCGCCCAGTCCTTCGTGCGCCGGAAGCGGTCCAGCGCCGTGTGGCTGGCGTTGGTCGCGTACACGTTCCACTGCAGGTAATCGAGGCGCGCCATCAGCGACTCCGGGTGGGTGCGCTGGAAGCAGGCCCGGTCGAAACCGCCCAACCCGACGGAGAAGGTGCTACCCGCCGGCAGCGAGCGCGCCTTGAACCAGTTCACGATGTACGTCATCGCCTGCACGGCCCGGGCGTCCGACTCCGCCCACGTGTAGGCCCGCCCCGCCTCGGACGTGCCGAACTCGTGGTCGGTGTCCAGCTCCGAGGCGAGCTGGATGTTCACCGGGAACCCCATCGCGCGGTACTGCGACAGCGCGCGGGCCAGGAGCCCGTCGCACTGGCCGGCGAGCACCTGGCCGTAGCCGTACGCCTTGGGCCAGGTCGTTCCCGGGCGCTGCTGGATGGTCATGGCGGGCGCCGGGACCGTGTACGACACGCCGTCCACCGTGAAGGTCTGCGGACCGGCGTTGGGCGCTCCGTAGTGCTTCAGTTCGAGCACCATGTTGACCTGGATGCCGGACTTGCCGAGCGTCGTGAGCCACTGCCGCTGGTAACCGGGGAAGACGTACCCGTCCGCGAAGCTGCGGTACTGGGTCAGTGACCGGAAGTTCCCGCCGGCGATGTCGGCCGTCGGGTCGGCGCCGCCGGAGAGGTAGTAGCCGCCGAGCACCGGTGGGGCGATGGTGTAGTTGGCCGCGGCGGTGGCGGTACGCCCACCGGAGTCGCGGACCGTGACGGTCACCCGGGGCATCACGCCACCGCCCGGTAGACGGCCACCGAGCCGTTGTCCGACAACCGGGTCCAGGCGCGGCCCGAGTCGTCGGCGACGGTGACGGTGAGCGGGTCGATGACCGCCGTGACGCGCACGGGGGCGCTGCTGTTGCCCTGCGCGTCGCTGACCACGATCGTGAGGGTCAACGGTCTCGTGTCGGCGTCGCCGTAGGTGACGGTCAGGGTCATCTGGTCACCCGGTGAGTAGGTGGACGCGTTCAGGGATGCGGTCGCGGTGGGAGCGGCCATGCCGGCCCCTCCTTCCTTGCTCTGCGCCGGACCGGCTGGTGGCCGGTGGGCCGGCGGCTGTCCTGGGTTGCGGCGACGACCGGAGCCGCCGGGGATGCCGGGCGGCGGTTCGTCGCGTACGACCGGCCGGCCCGTCGTCCCACCCGGGGGCGGTGCCGCGGTGCGGCAGGGGCGGGTGCGGTGGATGCCGGTCGGTCCGGCCGTGCCCGGCCGCGACGGCGCGGCCGGCGCACGGCGATGCCGGAGGTGGTGACGTCGGTGTCGTGGGCGGTCCCGGGCGCCCGGGACGGTGTCACCGGGCGCGACCTCAGGGGGACGTGCGGGCCGGCGCTGCGCTACGCCGGGACCGCCGCCGTGGCGTGGCCGGGCTCGGTGGTCGCGGTGCCGGCGGGGACGCTGCTGTCGCCGCCGGACCGGAGGAATCGGATGTGGCCCGCCATCCGCACGCCTCTCACCTGCTACAACAGTGCGACGGAAAGACCCCCGGCGTCCTGTCAGCTATCGGACAGCGAGGGACGAGGGCGGGCCCGGACGCCCCGATCGGGGCGAGGTTTGGCGCACGTGCCCGTGGGCAAGCACGGTCGATGATCCGCCTGCCCGAGAAGCCGGTCGAGGCGAGCGTGACCGTGGACCGCCCCGTCGCGGACGTCTTCGCCTTCTACCGCGACTTCGCGAACCTGCCCCGGTTCCTGGGCGACGTCATGGCCGTCGAACGGCTCGGTCCCACCACGTTCCGGTGGACCATCGAGGGTCCGCTCGGCATCCGGGTGAACTCCACGGTCCGGGTGACCGAGGAGCGCACCGACGAGCTGATCCGCTACGAGACGGCCGGCATGCCGGGGACGAGAGCCCACTGGGAGGTGCACTTCACTCCCGGCCGGCACTGCACCGAGGTGCGCGAGGTGCTGAGGACCCCGCTCGGCGGGCTGGGCCACAGCGTGCTGACCCTCCTGCGCAAGCCGCCCGACGCGGAGGTGGCGGCGAACCTGCGCCGGCTGAAGCAGGTCATGGAGACGGGGCGGGTGACGGACACCGACCACGCGGTCGCGGGCAAGTTCGACCGGTCCGGTGACGGCACACCCTCATGACGTCGGCGTCGCGGTGACGCAGGTGAGCGTGCGGCCCCGCCCGCGAGCCTCGGACGACCGGGTGGTGGCGAACCCCCGGCCCCGGAGCAACCGCTCCGTCGAGCTGAGGTTCGCCGCGGAGTGCGCGGACCCGGGCCGCTCGCCGAACACGTAGAGCCGGCCCTCGGGAGCCAGCAGGCTCCGCACCCGGTCGACCTGGCGCGCCGCGTCACCCAGCCAGAACAGGCTGACATTCACCGCGTAGATCTTGGTGAAGTAGCCGCTCGGCAGGTCGGCCGACTCGAACTCGGCGGACCGGATCTCGACGGTGCCGGACCTGATGTGGCCGGCGTTGCGTTCGGTCGCGAGCCGCGCCATCGTCGCCGCCCGGTCGATCGCCACGATCCGGCCGGTGGTGAGGCGCCGCGCGACCAGGGAGACGGCGACCCCGCGACCGCATCCGATCTCCAGAAGCCGGTCGTGGGGTGCGACGCCCATCGTCTCCACGGCCCACCGCTGCCGGTAGGTGGCACCCGGCTCCCGCGCCGCCGGGTCCGCCGACGCGACGGGGTCGCCGATTCCCCGATGGTGGGTCGGCAGGCCGCATCTCATCACATCACCCGCCGGGCCGGATTCCGCTCACACACCGATTGCACCTCTCTGCCGGCCGCGCCGCACCGTGCCCTCGGTCACCCCGCACGCGCGACGCGAGCTGCCGCCCACCGCGACGCTCACCTCGCCGCCCGACCCGTCCGGCGGCGAGGTGACGCGGCCGACCGGTCAGGAGGCCGCCGCCCCGCGTACGGCCCAGGCACGGGCGGTCAGCCGGATCGCACCGTCGGCGCCGGCCGGCACCCGGACGGCCAGCAGGTCCCGCAGCGCGGCGCGGTGCGCCTCGGGCAGCGACGCCACGTACGCCGGGGCCGCGCCCTGCCCGCCCAGGAACGGTGACCAGTAGTCGTCGAAGTCGGCGAAGTCGGTCGGAACCTCGACCGGACGCACCGACACCGACCGCAACCCCGCGTCGACCCAGAGCGCCCCCAGGGCGTCCGGGGCGCAGACCGCGAAGCGGCGGGCCTCGTCCAGCTCGGACACCGCCGGGTCCAGCTCGACCGCCGCGTCCCAGAAGTGACGCATCAGGGCCATGCCGTCGGCGTAGTCCCAGACGTACGCGGCCGCGACACCGCCGGGCCGCAGCACCCGGGCGAACTCGGCGGCGGCAGCCGACGGGTCGGGTACGAAGTTGAGCGCCAGCCCGCTGACCACCACGTCGACGCTGCGCTCCGGCAGCGGTAGCGCCCGGGCGTCACCGACCTGGAAGGCCACCCGCGGGTCGGCGACCCGGGACCGGGCGTCGGTCACGAACCCGTGGGACGTGTCGACGCCGACGACCTGCCTCGGGTCGGCGAGGGCGAGAACGGTGGCCGACAGCGCGCCGGTGCCGCAGCCCACGTCCAGCCAGCGCCGGCCGGTCGGCACCGCCAGCCAGCGGACGAACTCCTCCGCGACCCGGCGGCTCCACCGGCCCACGTACGCCTCGTACGCCTGCCCGTCCGCCCACACCTCGCGCGTCATCCCGGAACCCTACGGCACGTCGGGCCCGCGGAACACCACGGCACGGGCGAGGGGGTACGCGCGCGACGACGCCGCCACCGGTGAGCCGATCGGTTGCCGGGCGGTCGACGACCGGCCGCGGCCGGACCCGGGCCGGACGCGCCACGAGCCGCGGATGCGCTCGTCCGCGTGCCGGCCACGGGTCCGGCCCGTGGCCGTCACAGCATGACGGCCCGGGGCTCCAGGAAGCCTTCGAGACCGAAGCTGCCGTATTCGCGGCCGAGGCCCGACTGCTTGAACCCGCCGAACGGGGACAGTGGCTCGTAACCGCCGTTGATCGACACCCGGCCCGCCTCCAGGCGGGACGCGACCCGGCGTGCCCGCGCGGCGTCGCTGGAGAAGACGTAGGCGTACAGACCGTAGGTGGTGTCGTTGGCGATCTCGACGGCGTGGTCCTCGTCGCGGTAGGTGATGACCGACAGGACCGGCCCGAAGATCTCCTCGCGTGCGATCGTCATGTCGTTGGTGACGTCGGCGAACACCGTCGGGCGCACGTAGTACCCGTCGGGGAGCCCGTCGGGGCGACCGGGTCCGCCCACGACGATCCGGGCGCCCTCCTCGACACCGCGGTGGATGTAGGACTGGACACGTTCCCACTGCCGCCGGCTCACCATGGGGCCGATGGCGGTGGCCGGGTCGCGCGGGTCGCCGACCGGGTGGTCGGCCACCAGCTTCGTGACGAGCGCGAGGACGTCGTCGAGTTGGTTCTCCTGCACGAGGATGCGGGTGCCCGCGGCGCACGCCTGGCCGCTGTTGACGAATCCGGCCCCGAGCGCGCCGGTCACGGCCTCCTCGAGGTCGGCGTCGTCGAGGATGATCGACGGTGACTTGCCACCGAGTTCGAGCGTCAGACTCTTCAACGTGTCGGACGCCTCGCGCATGATGATCTTGCCGACGTCGGTGGAGCCGGTGAAGGAGATCTTGGCGATGTCGGGGTGCCGGGTGATGGTGGTCCCGACGACGTCGCCCCGGCCGGTCACGATGTTGAACACGCCCCTGGGGAGTCCGGCCGCGTGCAGCGCCTCGGTCAGGACGTGGGTCTGCGTCGCGCTCATCTCGCTCGGCTTGACGACGACGGTGCAGCCGGCGGCCAGTGCGGTGGCGAGCTTGTCGGCGATGAAGAACGCGTCCGAGTTCCACGGGCTGATCAGGCCGGCAACGCCGATCGGTGCCATCTCCACGACGGCGTTGCCGACCTGCCGGGTGAACTCGAACCCCTCCAATGTCTTGATCATGTGGGCGAACGCGCCCACGACCCCCTCGACCAGGTACGAGTTGCGCACCGGCCCGCCGTACTCCACCACGACAGCTTCCCGGATGTCCTCCAGCCGCGCGGCGACCGCGTCGTGAAGCCGGCGTAACGCGTCGATCCGCTCTTCTCGCGACGTCGCGGACCACCCCGGCAAGGCACGCTTCGCGGCCGCGACGGCGGCCTCGGCGTCCACCTCGTCGGCGAGTTGGACCTGTCCGACAACCTGCCCGGTTGCGGGGTTGTACAGGTCGAACAGTTCCGTGCCGTGCGGGGTGACGAACTGTCCGTCGACATAGATCTTGTTGATCATGTGGTATGGCATGGTGATCGGTCTCCTGGTGTGTCTCACCGCCGGATCCAGGGAGATTCGGCCGGCGTGTGTGGTCGACGGCCCGCGGGGCTCGCCCCGGGCGCGTCGGTGTCAGCGGCCCGCGCGGAACGCCACGCCGGGCCGGTCAGTGGGATGTGACCTATTCGGACCGCGCCGCGGCCGCCGCTCGCAACCGCTCGTCGTCGAAGACGATCTCGACGAGCGGGCTGTGGGCGAACCACACGTCGAAGCTCTGGCGCCGGCCGACCCGCGCCGCGACATCGGGCCGGTTCTGCAGGTCGAGGACCGCGGTGATCACCCGCCGCCGCGTCTGCTCGTCGACCGGCACCGCGGTCGCCGGCAGGTCGGCCGTGACCCCGTGCTTCAGATGGACCACGAACCGCGGATTGGCTCGCAGGTTCGCGTACCAGCTACGGGGAACAGGCATGCCGGTCAGGTACCAGCGGCCGTCGACCCGGTGCAACCACACCTCGACGCGGCGGGGGACTCCGCTACGTCGGCCCACTGTGGTGATGTCGATCGTGCGCTCGGCCGGGGAAGAGTCCGGCCCGACAGCGAGGGCGCGGATGACGGCGTCGTCCACGGTCACGGCCGGCTCGACTGCTCGTCGCCGAGAGGCAGGTGGCCGCCCTTGGCTCCGGGCCGCCCCGACGTGCGGTGCTTCATGTTCTCCCCTTGAACGGGCGGCGAGCGTTCGACGATCGGTCAGCGGCCTCATCACTCGCCCCTTTCTTCTTCGTTGGAATTGCTTCCCGAATCCGTGATGGCCTTCGGTGTCTCCAATACAAGCGACGCCGAGACACGGGGGCTAGCGCGATTCTGTTGCCTTATTGCACGATCCTCGTCGCCCGGGCCGCCGTCAGGGCAGCGCCGCAGGAGCGGGGACGGCTCCAGCGCGCATACGGGCCGCGTCGACGCTGGGCGGAGCACCGAACTGACGCCGGTACTCCCGGCTGAACTGGGACGGATTGTCGTACCCGACATGTTTGCCGACGCCGGTGACATCGTGCGGACGGGTCGCCAGCAGCAACCTCGCCGCCTGCAGCCGGATGTGCTTCTGGAACTGGATGGGGGCCATTCCCGTGACCGCCTGGAAGTTCTTGTGGAACGCGGGCACGCTCATTCCCGAAAGCCGTGCCACCTCCTCGACCCGAAACGGCCGGTTGTAGTTCTCCCGGATCCACCGCACGGCCCGCCTGATGTGCGCCAGGCTGCTGTCGGCCAGGCCGAGCTGACGGACGACGTCCCCCTGCTCGCCGGTCATCAACCGCCAGAGAATCTCCCGCTTCACCAGCGGGACCAGTACCCTCCGGTCCCCCGGCCGGTCGAGCAGACGCAGGAGCCGCACGATCCCGTCGAGCAGATCGTCCGAGGCGTCGGTGACCGCGATTCCCGGGCGCACCACACCACGGGATCTCGGTAGATCCCCCGGCCCGGCCTCCAACAGCAGCTCCGCGATAGCGGCGGGTTCCAGAGTCATTCCGAAACCGAGTGCCGGCCGGCCCGGCGCGGCATCGACGAACTGCCCTGTCACGGGCAGGTCGACCGAGGCGACGAGATACTGACCGGGGCCGTACTCGTAGACACGGTCTCCCACCGCCAGCCGCTTGACGCCCCGGGCAACGAGCGCCAAAACCGTGCCGGACATCGACGAGCCCGGCTGAACCGTATCGTCGGCCTTACAGATCCGGACACCCTCGATGGCAGTGGTCAAATCCGGACGCGCATGCCGTTCCAGCAGGCCGCTGAGCTCGCCTGACACCATTTCACCAGTGCAGCACAGAACCCGCGCCAGCCGCCGGGCGGCGAAAGAATCGTGCAGGCATCGGAGAGTTACGTGCAACGCGGGGCGGACGGAACCCGCCCGAACTCCGGGTAGCGCCGCATCCGCCGTCAGGTTCTCCCACGTCGGGCGCTGTTGGTGGGGCGGGCGGGACTCGAACCCGCGACCGAGGGATTATGAGATCAAGATGAGCAGCCCGGTGAGCTGCGCGGATGGCGTTCTAGAAGCGGAAACGGCTCTCGGCATCTCACACTGCTTGCCTGCCTTTCGCCGTCCTTCTGCGGACTGGATGCGGACCGCACCCCTCCTGAGGGTCTGTGGCCGATTGCGGGGCTACCGGACTGGCAACCCGAGCCTACGATCCAGCGCATGAACGTGACGCGGGTCCGCCTGCTTGCCTGCATGGTCATGCCGCTCCTGGCGGCCTGCGACGCCGCGCCCTCCGGCCCGCTAACGGCCGCGTCGGTCACCTACAGCTGCTGTGAGGCCCAGGACGTCGACAGGCCGTACCAGCCTGGCCAGACCTTGACTGTGCACTGGACCGTCGAGTCCCCGGAGGAGCCGGGACGAACCCCACCGCAGGTTGAGTTGACCGCACGCCTGACCGGTCCGTTCGCCACCGTAGGTGACCTAAAGGCCGCCACCGAAGGCACCCCAAACCTTCCGGGGCTGGTCACCTTCGTGGCCGCGCCGGTTCGACCATCCGGCACGCCCGATGAACGTCCCGTCAGCACCGTCGTTATCGGTCCCGACGCGAAGCCGGGTTACTACAACCTGGTCACCTCCGTGGTCGACGGCGGCAACACGGCGAGCGGCGGCGGCAGCGTCGTCCAGGTAGTGCCCAAACCCTGAGCGTCGTGGCTCGCGTCCCCATATGCGTCAGGCAACTGACCGACCTGGGGATTAGAAGAAGATCGCGGATGGCTGGTCAGGTAGCTGCTTCCCAAGTCAGCCCATCTGTCGTTGTCGGATGGCGTCGCCGTCAGCCGGTGGTCTTGGCTGTATGGCTGGCTGTACAGCGCTCAGTCCTCGCGTCGGCCGCAGGGCGCTAGGTGCGCTCGTAACCACAGACGTCGTGCAGCCAGTGATCGAGATATCGCTCGACCGCACAGCGGTCCGCCTGGTCCACGCCAAGCCAATCCTGCGCTGCCTGCCTCATTGCGGCTTCAGCCTGGTCCGCCTCGTCCGGCTTCAGCTCCACCCAGTCGGTCAGGGCTCCCCATAAAGCGCAGAGATCTCCCGCAAGCTCCCCCGCCTCGACTGCGCGTCCAGCCTCCTCCCACAGCCGCAAGCCAGCCGCGTACACGTCACTCGCCTCGCCAACCTCTGTTGCCAGGAGGTGCATGCGAGCAAGGAACGCCGGCTGCTCTGGGATCGGAGGGACCTGCGTCATGCGGGAACCATACGGCCTTAAAGCGGATCTCCTCGTCGGGCAGTCGTAGACCTTCCAGCCTCCCTGGACGGGGACAAGGTGGAGCGCCCTACTGGACGAACGACCTTGGCCCCGTCCAGGGAGGCTGGTAGCCCTTGTGGTGCCCGTCGAGGTGATCTGCGGCGGCATCTCTGAGGAGGGCCGGGGTTCGGGGCAGAGCCCCGAGGTCTTCTGATTGTGTCGTCCCTCAGCGTGGCCGGCCGGCCCGGCCGATGCCGGCCGAAGGTCGCCAGCAGGCCGGGGCCGGGCCGGCGCGGCCCGCTTGCGGGCCGCCTTGATTCTGTAGAGGGCAATTCGGCAACCACCTATGCCCAGCATCGCCGGTACCATGGCGTACATAGAGTGCGGCTCACTACCCGGAGGTTGCCCATGTTCGCGTTGGTAGTCCGTTTCGACCTCAAGGATGAGGATGCTGCGGCTGGCTTCGATCGGCTCGCGGCGGAGACGCTGCCCGGCATCCAGCAGGACGAGCCGGGCACGCTCGTGTACGCCACTCATGGGGTAGAGGGTGAGCCGTTGGCGCGAGTCTTCTACGAGGTCTATCGGGACCGTGCGGCCTTCGACGCACACGAGCGTCAGCCTCACACCCTGCGGTTCCTGGCAGAGCGCGAGCAGTACTTGTCGGGCGTCCGGGTGGAGTTCTTGGACCCGCTTGGGAGCAAGGGTGTGAGTGGGTCATGAGTGACGGCACACCCTCGGAGCGGGCCGTTGGTCGACGGATCGCCTTCTACCGGCAACGTCGTGGGCTGTCGCAGCGGGAGTTCGCCCGCCTGATCGACCGTTCGGAGACGTGGCTATCCCAGGTTGAGCGCGGTGTGCGGAAGATCGACCGGATGACGGTCCTTGAACGTCTTGCGGGCGTTTTGGAGGTGCCGCTTTCCGAGCTGGCCCCCGAGGCACCGGTTGTCGCTGCCGCTCACGAGGAACTACCCGCCGCGACCGAGCTGGGCCTCGCGCTCAGTTCCAGTCACGCCCTGGCGGCGGTGCTCGGCACGAGCCACGAGCCGGCTGACGTCGATGAGCTGTCGGCCAGAGTCGCGGAGGCCTGGACGTACACGCACGCCTCCGAATTCAGCCAAGTGGGCGCCATGCTGGTGGGCCTACTGCCAGACCTGGAAACCGCAGCGCGGACGACGGAGGGTGAGGCGCAACAGGCAGTCTTTGCGGCTCTCGCGCGGGCTTACCATGCCTGCGCTGCGGTGCTCGCCAGGATGGCCGAGCCGGGCGCGGCTTGGGTGGCCGCCGACCGGGCGATCAGTGCCGCTGAGCGATCCGGGGACACGCTACTCATGGCCGAGGGAGCGTTTCGCCTGACACTGGTATTTCAGGCTGCTCGGAGGCTCGATCGCGCACAGCAGACGGCCGCCACAGCAGCTGCCGCCCTGGAAGATCGGGCGGAGGCGGGCGAGCCGGAAGCGCTCTCGATCTGGGGTGCCCTTCACCTGCAACTAGCCGTAGTGGCTGCCCGGCGGAACGATGCGGAAGCGGCCTATGAAGAGCTTGCGATCGCGCGTCGCGCAGCGGAACGGCTCGGGGTGGATCGGAACGACTACAACACTGAGTTCGGCCCGACCAACGTCGCGCTTCACGAGGTTGCGGTGGCGGTCGAGCTGGGGGACGCGGGTCGGGCGTTGCGGAGCGCCGCGAACGTCGATCCGTCCGGCCTTTCGCCTGAGCGACAGGGTCGTTTCCTCATCGATGTGGCTCGCGCTCATGCTCAGCGACGGAACGTGGCTGGTGTGGTCGAGACGCTTTCTCGTGCAGTCGAGGTAGCGCCGGAGCAAGCGCCCGCTCATCCACTGGTGCAACGGCTCATGACGGACATGCTGCGGTCGGATCAGGCCGATGAGCCGGGGCTTCGCGAACTTGCGGACCGGCTTGGCCTGAGCTGAGCTGAGCCAAGCCCACGTAGGACGAACTCGATCCCAACCCAATCGCCCGTTACCAACCCATCCGGTTGGTAACGGGCGATTTCTATGCGCGATCTTCGATCTCCCACACTCTAAGTCTTGCCCCGCACTAAAAGTGCGGCTAGCGTGATGGCATGCGGCGCGAGCCGCATCGAACGCCAGAGCCGGCCGAAGGTCGGCGGCAGATGAGAGGGAGTGGACAGTGGCTGTCCCGAACACGATCAAGGTTCCGGTTCCGTTCGACTACGTCTTCCCGCACGGTGCGCTGTGTCTGGGTGTGGAGCCGGTGACGGACTTCGACAAGCGCGGCCAGGGCGACGACCAGGCGCGTGACAAGGAGTCGGGCGAGCGCCTGTGGGTGGTCAAGGTTCTGGACCTGGACCCGGAGGCGGGGAAGTTCGGCGGGTCGAAGGAAGTGAAGGTGAAGATCGCCGCCCCGGTGCAGCCGGTGCCGCCGGCGTCGAAGATCCCCGGCTACCCGCCGGCGGTGGAGTTCACCGACGTGACCCTGACCCCGTATGTGGACTCGCAGCGGTGCAAGGACTCGGGAAAGTGCCGGGCGCGCCAGGCGTGGTCGATCCGCGCCGGGGCCATGAGCGAGCCCGCCGCGATCAAGCAGGCGGCCTGACCAGAACAGAACGCGCGGGGCGGGCTTCCTCCGCCAAGACGACTCCCGCCCCGCGCCTCACCTCGATCTCCTCGAAAGGAGTGGGTTGATGCCCACGCTAGCTGACGCTGCCCGCATCGCCGGAAACCCGCGCCCCGGCCCCCGCCGCACGACACACCGCCGCACGGTGATGCGCCTGGCCGGCCCCGGTATCCGGGCCGCCCGCGAGGTCTACACCACCGTCCCCGCCGACGCGGTCCGCGTCGCCGCGCTGGTGGAGATCTCCGCCGCCGCTGCTGCCCTCGCGCGGACGGTGGTGAAGCTGCGCCACCTCGACCCGGACTTGATCGCCCCGCACGTCGCAGACCGCGTCGACCTGCGGGCGGTCCTCGGGCGTGGCCGGTGGCTGCCGACCATGACCCGCCACGTCCCCGCCCCGCTGTCCGGACCCGTGGACCTGGCGGCGCTCACTCCGGCTCGCCCGTCCCCGCGCCGCCGGGTGGTACGCCGTCGACCGGCCGTCCCTGGGCAGGGTTCGCTGCTCGCCTCCATGCGGGAGGGCTGAGCGATGCCGCTGGTCAACGTGATCCGGGGTGACCGGATCGACTCCGCGCCGATCAACGTGCGTACCCCGTTCATCCGCATCCCGATGTGGCTGGCCCTGACTTGGTGGACCCTCAAGGGCCTGGTCCGTCTGGTCGTCGTGGCAGTGCGGTTTTGGTACGTCACCACTCCGGCCGTGTTCTTCGCCTGGCTCTACCTGCGGTGGGAGTGGCTCGGCCCGGTCGGCTTCCTCGCCCTCGTCGCCGTCGTCGCCACCGGCTGGGCCTTCGGGCACCGGCCGTCGTTCCTGCGGTTCGGGTGGTGGCCCGTCCTGGCCTGCTACCGCCGCATGGTCTACCGCCGGAAGTGGATGGCGGCGATGGTCACCGCGAAACTCGCCGTCTCGTTCGACGGGCACACCGTCCTGCCCGTGCTCAAGCGCGTCCGCTGCGGCGGCGGCGTCGACGTGGTGACGGTGCGGATGGTCACCGGCCAGATTCCTGACGATTTCGCCCGCGTCGCCGAACGGTTGGCGCACACGTTCGGCGTCCGGCAGGTCAAGGCCGTGCCCGGTTCTCGGCCGGATGTGGTGCTGCTGCACCTGTTCCGCGGTGACCCCCTCGCCAAGCTCGTCCGGCCGGTGCCGGTGCCCGCCGTCCCGGAGTTCACTGCCCTCCCGGTCGGCCGACGGGAAGACGGCGACGGGTACGAGCTGCGGTTGTTCGGCACTCAGGTCCTGGTCGTTGGGGCGACTGGCGCGGGGAAGGGCTCGGTCATCTGGTCCGTGGTCCGCTCGCTCGCCGCCGGGGTCGCCTCCGGGCTGGTGCAGATCTGGGGCCTGGACCCGAAGGGCGGCATGGAACTCGGGATGGGTGCACCGATGTTCACCCGCTTTGCCTGCAAGGACTACACGGCCATGTGCGAGCTCATCGAAGAAGCCGCCGCCGTCGCCAAGGACAGGGCGAGCAAGCTCTACGGGCGGACCCGGCAGCACACGCCGACGCCGGATGAGCCGTTGATCGTCCTGGTCATCGATGAGCTGGCCAACCTCACCGCCTACCTGACCGACCGGCAGTTGAAGGACCGGATCAAGGCCGCCCTCTCGATCCTGCTCTCGCAGGGCCGCGCGGTCGGCGTACACGTCGTCGCCGCGATCCAGGACCCGCGCAAGGAGGTGCTGCCGTTCCGCGACCTGTTCCCCACCCGCATCGGCCTGCGCCTCGCCGAAGCCGCACAAGTGGATCTGGTGCTCGGGGACGGGATGCGCGACCGGGGAGCCCTGTGCGACCGGATCCCGCAGAGCCTGCCGGGTGTCGGGTTCGTGGTCATCGACGGGGACCCCACTCCGATGCGGGTGCGGTTCTCCTACCTGACTGATGACGAGATCCGCGACATGGCCCACACCTACGGCCGCCTGCGCGTCATCGACGGCGAAGTCCTGGACGGTGCCGCATGAAGCCACACCCCACCCACACCCGCGCCGAACGTGTTGAGGGCCTGGTCCTGGTGCTCATCCTCCTGGCCGTGGCCGGCTTCGCCGGGGCCGCCTCGTTCACCCACGTCAAGGACTGGACCCTCGACAACTCCCCGCCCGGCACCGGCGAATGGTTCGGCTGGGCCAACGCCGTCATCAGCGAACTCGTCCCCGTCGCCGCCCTGCTCACCATCCGCCGCCGCAAGCGCACCGGCGGACCGATCGGCTACCCCATGTTCCTGCTCGTCGCCGCCGTCACCCTCTCCCTCGCCGCGCAACTCGCCGTCGCCAAGCCCGGCCTCTCCGGATGGCTGCTCTCCGCCGTCCCAGCCCTCGCCTTCATGGGCCTGTCCAAACTCATCCTCACCACCACACCCGCCCCGGTCCCCGCCGACGAACCCGCCACCGCCCCGGCTCCGTCGGCTGTCACCCCACCGGCTCGCCCGGTCGAACCACCCGCCCGGCCCGTCCAGCCGGCTCCGGTCCTCGCGTCGACCGCGCCTGAGCCCGTCGTCCTGGTCGACGCCGAGCCGACCCGCCCGACCCCGGCTCCGGTCGCCCCGGTGCCCTCCACCGCGTTCGTCCGCCGCAACGGCACTCCGCTGACCCGCGAGGTGACCCGATGAAAGAGCACTTCTTCTCCACCCTGTTCCTGGTCGCCGGCCTCGCCGTCTTCTGCTGGGACCAGTACCGGCTCTCCGCCACCCGCTACGAACTTGCCACCCTGCAACGCGCCACCCGCCGCGACCCGCTCACCGGCCTCGCGAACCGCACCGGGCTGGCCGACGCATGGGACCAGCTCGCCCCGCTGCGCCCGTGGGTCCTGGTAGTGGACCTGGACGGCTTCAAGCCCGTCAACGACATCCACGGCCACGCCGCCGGGGACCTAGTGCTCACCGCCGTCGCGCAACGCCTGCGCACCGTTCACGGTGTCGCTGCCCGGCTCGGTGGAGACGAGTTCGCCGCCCTGCTCCTCGACCCGAACCCCGCCGCGGCTGCCCGCCAGCTGGCCGCCGCCATCGCCGCCCCGGTCCCGTTGCCCTCCGGGGTCTCGGTGTCGGTGACCGCCAGCATCGGCCTCGCCCCCGCCCACCCGGCCGGGCTCGCCGCCGCCCTAGGCGACGCCGACGCAGCCATGTACCGGGCCAAAACCACCCGCGCCGGCGTCGCCGCCTACGACCCGCTACGCGACGACCACACCACCACCAACCCCCGCCCGGCCCTGCGGGTCCGCGACCTCACCCCGACGCTGGGGGTGGGCCGATGACCATCACCCCGACGCTGCCCGGCCTCGAATCCGCCCCCGTGGTGGAGCCGAGGCCGGGCTCCCGGGCCGCCCGGATGCTCATGCCCCGCTCCGTCGACGTTGTCAAAGACCTGGCCGCCGACTACGGCGTCTGCACCCGCCCCGTGAGCCTGCGCCGCACCGACCTCGACTCCGGGCAGACCGAAGTCATTGACATGCCCTGCGGCGCGACGCAGGAAGCCAAGTGCCCCGCCTGCGCCAAGCGGGCACGGAAGCTGCGGCAGCAGCAGATCCGTGAGGGCTGGCACCGTGACGACGAACCCGACCCCGGTCCCGCCCCCGCCACCGACGCGCAACGCGGGCTGATCGTCGCCCGCGCTCACCTGGAGTTCGCCCGCGACGAAGCTGCCCGCGCGTCGCAGTGGGATCAGGTCGCGGACCTGGACGAGGCAATCGCAGAACTGGAAGGCCAGATCACCACCGAGGGCATGCGCGGCCGACCTGCACCACCGCACGCCACCGAGGACCAGGAAGACGGCGACGGCAAGCGGCGGGTCCGGTCGACCAAACGGCGGCAGGACGCCCCCGATCTGCCCCGCCTGCCCGTGGAGAACCGGACCGTGGGCCGGACCTTCGAGGGGCACGGCGGGCAGGTGTTCCGGCCCTCGATGTTCCTCACCCTCACCCTCGGCTCCTACGGGCGCGTCCACACCGACGGGACCCCCGTCGACCCGGACAGCTACGACTACCGGCGGGCCGCCTGGGACGCGGTGCACTTCCCGCGGCTGCTCGATCGGTTCTGGCAGAACCTGCGCCGCGCGGTCGGCTGGAACGTCCAATACGCCGGTGCCGTCGAGCCGCAACGCCGGCTGGCCCCGCACGCCCACTTCGCCATCCGGGGCACCATCCCCCGCGCCCTCGTCCGTCAGGTCGCCGCCGCCACCTACCACCAGGTGTGGTGGCCCTCGGTCGACGTGCGCGTCTACGAACTGGGAAGGGCGCCGCAGTGGGACGCCGACGCGGGCGGCTACACCGATCCGACCACCGGTCACCTCCTGCCGTCTTGGGATAACGCCCTGGACCTGCTCGACGCTGACCCCGACGCCGAACCCGTGCACGTCGTCCGCTTCGGGAGCCAGGTCGACGCCAAGGGCGTCCTCGCCGGAACCAAGGACGCTGACCGGTGCGTCGGGTACATCACCAAGTACCTGACCAAGCAGGCCGCCGACTGCCACGACGTCACCACCGGCCGGCAACGCGCGCACCTCGAACGGCTGTGGCACGAGTTGCGGCACACACCGTGTTCCGAGCGGTGCGCCAACTGGCTGCTCTACGGCGTCCAGCCCAAGAAGGCACGGCCCGGGTTGAAGCCGGGCAACTGTAAGAACAAGGTCCACAAGCGGGAAACCCTCGGCATCGGCGGCCGGCGGGTGCTCATCTCCCGCCAATGGTCCGGCAAGACTCTGGCCGACCACCGGGCCGACCGGCGGGAGTGGGTCAAGGCACTCCTGGGCGTCACCACCGACGCCGACACCGCCCCGGCCGGCGGCGAACAACGCCACGCCTGGGAACTCGCCAAACCCACCGACCCCGACGTTGCCCCGCTCGGGCACCGGGTCCTGCGCGCCATCTCCGAACGGATCCAATGGCGCGCCCAGCTCGACGCGGCCAGACAGGCCGCCGACCCGCCCGATGTTTCGGCAACCGCGACGGCTCAGGAGGGAGCAGCATGAAGACCCGGACCATCGAACCGCTGTGGACGGCTGAGGACGTGTCGACCTTCCTCGGCATCCCGGTGAGCACCCTCTACCAGTGGCGGTACCGCAGGATCGGGCCGAAGGCGTCTCGCGTGGGCCGGCACCTGCGGTACAACCCGGCCGACGTGCGGGCGTGGCTGGAAGAGGCGGCAGACCGATGAGTGTGGTCAAGCGCCCGAACGGCAAGTGGCGTGCCCGGTACCGGGATGCTGCCGGCAAGGAGCACGCTCGGCACTTTGACCGCAAGGTCGACGCCGACCGCTGGCACGCCTCGATGAAGACGGCACTCGCCCGCGGTGAGTGGGTCGATCCGGCTCTAGCGCGGGTCACCGTCGGCGATTGGGCTGCTCGATGGTTCGCCAATCAGGTGCAGCTCAAGCCGTCGACTCGCCAGCGGTACGGCAGTCTCCTTCGGCGGCAGGTGCTCCCGGTGTGGGAACGCGTCCCGCTTTCGGCAGTCACGCACGCGGACGTTGGCGAGTGGGTGCGCCGCATGACGCAGGCGGGTCTTGCGCCGTCCACCGTTCGGCAAGCCCATCGGGTGTTCTCGCTGCTGCTGGCTCTGGCCGTTCGGGATGGTCGGCTGACTCGCAACGTCGCGGCGGGCGTGCGGTTGCCACGGGTCGGACGGTCGGAGAAGGTGTTCCTGACGCACGGCCAGGTGGGCGAGCTGGCGGCAGCGGCGGAGCCGTACGGGCTGATCATCCGGGTGCTGGCCTACACCGGGCTGCGGTGGGGCGAGCTGGCAGCGCTTCGCGTGCGGCGGGTGGACCTGGTGAAGCGGCGGCTGCTGGTGGCGGAGTCGGTGACGGAGGTCAACGGTCGGGCGGTGTTCGGTACGCCAAAGACGCACCAACGCCGGTCGGTGCCGCTCCCCCGGTTCCTGGTCGAGCCGATCGCCGCGCAGATCGCCGGCCGTTTCGGTGACGAGCTGGTGTTCACCTCCCCGACCGGCGAGGTGTTGCGCAACAACAACTTCCGTCGCCGGGTTTTCGACAGGGCTGCGGAGTCGGTCGGGCTCGCCGGCCTGACGCCGCACGAGCTGAGGCACACGGCGGCCAGTCTCGCGGTAGCTGAGGGTGCCAACGTGAAGGCGGTGCAGCGGATGCTCGGGCACGCCTCGGCGGCCATGACGTTGGACGTGTATGCGGACCTATTCGAAGACGACCTGGACCAGGTGGCCGATCGCCTCGACCGGGCGGCAGGTCGTGCTGCTGCGGACTCAGTGCGGACTGAGGGTGTCGGTCCGGATCTTGACGCGGTTCGCCCGGGCCGTCGACAGCATGGCTGACCAGCGTGTTTACCTGGTGGGGCGGGCGGGACTCGAACCCGCGACCGAGGGATTATGAGTCCCCTGCTCTAACCGGCTGAGCTACCGCCCCGGCACCGCGCCGGATCGTATCCCGGGATGATCTGGCTGGACCAGCGCCACATCGACCGGGTTCACCCGCGCCGTCAGGACCTCCGCGGCAGAAGCGCACGAAGGGCAACGCGAGGATAACAGCGAGCGTCCGGCCGAACCCGCTCAGGACCACCGGACGCGACCAGGCGGCGTCAGGCGCGCGGTCGTCCGCGCTCACCTCAGGCGCAGCTGCGCGAGGACCGCTCCGGCGGCCCGCCATCCGCTGGCGAGGGCACCCTGGATCGACGGGCTGTCGCGGTGGTCGCCGGCCACGAACAGCCCGTCGCCGAGCGCCACCGGTCTGCGCAGGCGCCCCTGCGGCGGTGGCGCCGCGGGGAGGGCCGCCGGCACGTGCACGGTGGTCAGGTGGGTCCAGTCCGCCGTGGACCGACCGTAGAGGCGGGTCAGCTCCGTGCGTACGGTGGGCTCGGGCGGCGGCGTCGGCCCGACCACCGAGGTGGCGACCAGGTGCCGCCCGGCGGGGGCGTACGTGGGCGCGGCCCGGCTCACCACCACCGTGTTGGCGATCAGCTCGCGACGGTCCCCGTCGAGGAGCAGGATCGGCTCGTCCAGCGGGGGCTGGTCCGTGCTGTGGTAGTAGGTCGTGTAGCTGTGCATCCGTACCGCCGTCAGGGCCGGCAGCAGCCTGGTCGCCGCCGGCGGGTCGACGGCGACCACGACGGCCCGGCAGCGGATGTCACCGGCCTGGGTGCGGACCCGGCCGGGCGTGACCTCGGCGACGGGGGTGTCCAGCGTGAGCAGGTCGGCCGGGAGCGGCGCGGCGACCGCGCGCGGCAGCGCCGCCATCCCCTCGGCGGGCAGGCCGATCCGCCCGCGGGCGAACGAGCGGAGCACCATCGCGAGGACCCGGCTGGAGGTCTCCAGTTCGCGGTCGATGAAGACGCCGGAGAGGAACGGGCGGATCAGCTCCTCGATGATGGCGTGGGAGAGGCCGGCGCGGCGCAGCGCGACCTCGGCGGTGGTCTCCGGGGCGTCGAGCAGCCGCCCGGCGGGCAGGGTGGCGCAGCCGGCGGCCAGGCCGGCGAGCCGGAGCCGGTCGAGCAGGGAGCCCACGCCGGCGAACGCGGCGCCGGCGGCGCCGGTCGGCTCGCGCAGCGGGTTGACCAGCCGGACCAGCTGGTCGCCCTTGCGCACCAGCACGCCGGAGGTGAAGTGTCCGAGGCGCAGCCGGCGCAGGTCGACCAGGGCGCCGACGCGGGGATAGGCGGTGTTGAGCACCTGGAAGCCGCGGTCCAGCAGGTAGCCGTCGACGGCGTCGGTGGCGATCCGGCCGCCGAGCCGACCGCCGGCCTCCAGGAGCCGCCAGGGCACGCCGGCCCGGTGCAGCCGCCGCGCGGCGGCGAGCCCCGCCAGGCCGCCGCCGACGATGACGACGTCGGTATCAGCCAGCACGGTGCCGACCCTCCGCTCGGCTCGTCCGGGCCAGCCGGCCCGGCCACCAGATGGTGGGCCCGATGTCGTACGCGAGCGCCGGGACCAGCAGCGAGCGTACGACGATGGTGTCGATGAGGACGCCGACCGCGACGGCGGTGCCCAACTCGACCAGCACCACCAGCGGCAGCACGGTGAGCGCGGAGAACGTCGCGGCGAGCACGATGCCGGCGGAGGTGATGACACCGCCGGTGACCGCCAGGCCGGCCAGCACGCCGGCCCGGGTGCCGCGCCGCACCGACTCCTCGCGGACCCGGCTCATGAGGAAGATGTTGTAGTCGATCCCGAGGGCGACCAGGAAGACGAAGGCGAAGAGCGGGAACGCCGCGTCCACGCCCGGGAAGTCGAAGACGTGCCGGAACAGCAGGCCGCAGAGCCCGAGGGTGGCCGCGAACGAGAGCAGGACGGTCCCGATCAGCAGGAGCGGGGCGAGCAGGGAGCGCAGCAGCAGGGCCAGGATGACGGCGATGACCGCCAGCACCACGGGGATGATGACGTTCTGGTCCCGCTCGGCGGCCGTGGTGGTGTCCACGTTGATCGCCGTGAAGCCGCCGACCACGGCGTCGGCTCCCGGCACCCGGTGGACCGCGGCGCGGAGGTCACGGATGGCCCGCTCCGCGCCGTCGCTGTCCGGTGGGTCGCTCAGCGTCGCCTCGAGCTGGACGCGGCCGTCGACCACCAGCGGTGGGCCGGAGCCGGCGGTACGGTCCCGGGTGACCGGCCGGACGGCCGAGATCCCGGGCGTGCCCTGGGCCGCCTCGGTGACCTGCCGGGCGGCCTGCTGGTTCGCGATGATGGTGGCCGGGCTGCCGGTGCCCGCCGGGTAGTGCCGGGCGATCACCTCCTGACCGGCGACCGAGTCGGTGCGCTTGGTGAACAGGTCGGACTGGCTGAGCGTGGTGGTGCCGAGCTGCGTGAGACCGAGTGTGAGGAGGCCCAGCAGCACGGCGGTGACGATCCAGACCGGGCGGGCGCGGCGGGCCACGAAGCCCGCTATCCGACCCCAGAGGCCGTGCTCCACCTGCGGGTCGGCCCGGTCGTTGCGGGGCCGTCGCGGCCAGAACGCCCACCGGCCGCCGATCACCAGCAGTGCGGGCAGGAAGGTGAGCATCACGAGCAGGGTGGCGGCGATCCCGACCGCGGCGACCGGCCCGAGTGCCCGGTTGGAGTTCAGGCCGGACAGCAGCAGGCAGAGCAGGCTGAGGATGACGGTGCCGCCGGAGGCGATGATGGCCGGCGCGGCACCCCGCCACGCGGCACGCATCGCGCCCCACGGGCGCTCGTGCCGGTGCAGCTCCTCGCGGTAGCGGGCGACCAGCAGCAACGCGTAGTCGGTGCCGGCGCCGAAGACCAGCACGGTGAGGATTCCCTGCGCCTGCCCGTTGAGGGTGATGAGGTCCGCGTGGGCCAGCAGGTAGACGAAGAGCGACGCCAGGGCGTACGACATCCCGGCGGCGAGCAGGGGGAAGGCCCAGAGCACCGGGCTGCGGTAGACGACGAGCAGGATCACCAGCACCACGCCGAGGGTGACGAGCAGCAGCGTCCCGTCGATGGCGGAGAAGACCTCGATGAGGTCGGCGAGCAGGCCAGCCGGCCCGGCGACGTCGACCCTCATCCCGGCGCCGTCACCGGCGATGTCGCGCAGCTGTTCGACGATGGCGCCGATCCGCTCCCCCTCGTCGTCGTCGATCGGCACCACGACCTGTAGCGCCTGCCCGTCCCCGCTGGGCAGGGGTGGCGGCAGGGGCCCGACCACGCCGGGCACCTGCGCGAAACGGGCGGCGTCGGCGGCGACCTTCTGCCGGTCGGCCTCGGTGAGCCCCGAGGTGCGTTCGTAGACGACGAGGGCGGGCGTGGTCTCCCGTTGGACGAACCCGCGGGATAGCTCCTGCGCCCGGGTGGCCTCCGCATCGGCGGGGAGGAAGGCGGCGTTGTCGTTCGTCGCCACGTCGCCGAGCCGCCCGGAGTACGGGCCGGCGACAGCGCCCACCGCCAGCCACGCGAGTACGACCAGCGCCGCGATCAGCGTGGCCCGGCCGCGGCCCACCGCTCCGGACATCGCCCCCACCCGTCAACCGACGCGAGTGATCACCCCCGCGGTACGTCGCGGTGGGCAGACCCGATTCCGACAGGCCCATCCTGCCGGTCGATCACCCGTTTTGAGGGGAAATGACGGGAAGGGCCGGCGGGCGGGTGCCTCGCGCCGGGCGGGTCGGAGACGGCGAACGCCCGCAGGCCTCGGGCCGGCGGGCGTCGGGTGGCTCCCCCGATTGGACTCGAACCAATAACCTGCCGGTTAACAGCCGGCTGCTCTGCCAATTGAGCTACAGGGGACCGCCGTGCACGGGCGGCGGATTTCCCGACGCCGTGCGACGGGGACAAGAGTACAGGACTCACGGGGGTGTTGGTCCAGGGGGTTCCCCGAGCGGATCGAGCCCACCGCCGGCACGGCCGACCGGGCGAACATCCAGCAATTCAGACAAATCGCCATCACGGCACACGGAGGTATGAGCGCGGAGCAGGATGGGTAGTTAGCTGCGGACACAGAACGCAGGCGCGAGTTGGTCGCACCCGGCGGGAGCACCCGACGGGGCGGCGGCGCGTCAGGTACGGAAGGAGCCGCCATGCGCGGAAAGATCATGTTTCTTGGCGGGCTGGCTGCGGGATTCGTCCTGGGCGCCCGTGCCGGCCGGGAGAAGTACGAGGAGCTGATGATGCGGGGCCGCAAGGTGCTCGACCACCCCACCGTGCAGGAGGCGGCGGGGGTCGCGCAGGCCCAGGCGACCAAGCTCTACAGCGAGGGCAAGGACAAGCTCGGCCAGACCAAGCTGGGCGAGAAGCTGAGCGGCAACGGCAGCAAGCAGGGCCTGACCGCCGCCGACGACGCGTTCGCCGGGTCGCCGGCCACCGTCGGCGCGAAGTCCGGCACCAACTCGGCCAGCAGCGGCTCGGCCTCCGGGTCGACCGCGTCGACCACCACCCCGCGCTCCAAGCCGTCCGGCTCGGGCAGCAGCATGTAGTCGAAGCGCCTACGGGCCCGGCCGCCGACTCGGCGGCCGGGCCTGTTGCATTTTCGAGCGCCCCGGCGCTGTTCACACAGACGGCTCTCCCCGCACGCGAACGGGGCCGAGGAGACTTTCTCCGATTTGGAGCAAAAGTTCGGACGATCAGACAGAAACTTTTGCTCAGATGCTCTTCTCTTTAGTGTCACTCGCAAATATCGTCCTGCGTAGAACCTGGCCAGGCTCTCGGTAATCCCCCGAAACCGCCTCAGCGCCGCTGAGGCGGACACCCCCGACCAGAGCGAGGTTCGATGCGCAGACCCATCGGCCGAAGAGCGGGCGCCTGTCTCAGCCTTCTCACCCTCGTCGGCGCGACCTTCGTGGCGACCGAGTCCCGGCAACCCGCACCGGCACAGGCCGCACCGCTACAGGCCGCACCGGCGGAGCAGAGCAACGGGATCCAGTACAAGGTCCTCGTCTTCACCGGGTCGACAGGCGGCGACCGCGCCGCCACGGACGCCGGGGTGGCGGCGATCCGGCAACTCGGCGACGACCGACGGTTCACCGTCCAGGTGACCGACGACCCCCGGAAGTTCGACGAGGCCCATCTGAAGCAGTTCCGCGCCGTGGTCTTCCTGAACACCGCCGGCGACGTGCTCGACGAGGCGCAGCAGGCCGCGTTCGAGCGGTACTACCGCGACGGCGGCGGTTTCGTCGGCGTGCACTCCGCCATCGAGGCGGAGCCCGGCTGGGCCTTCCTCGACAACGTGCTCGGCACGCGCGCCGCCGGCGCCGCCACGACGGCCAGCGCCGCCCGGGTGACGGTGGCCGACCGCGTTCACCCGGCGTCCGCGCCACTGCCCGAGCGGTGGACCACCACGGACCGTTGGTACAACTTCGCGGCCAACGTCCGGGGCGTCTCCCATGTGCTGGCCACGGTGGACGAGAAGACGTACACCGGCGGCAGCATGGGCTTCGACCACCCGATCACCTGGTGCAAGGACTACCAGGGCGGCCGCTCCTTCTACACCGGCCTCGGCGCCACGGCGGAGAGCTACGCGGGGCCCGACCTGCGGGCGCACCTCGCCGGTGCGATCCAGTGGGCGGCCGGCGTGACGGACGGCGACTGCGGCGCGACCGTCCTCGCCAACTACCAGATGACGGTGATCGGCGCGCAGCCCAACGTGAACGAGCCGATCGGCTTCGACGTGCTGCCCGACGGCCGGGTGATCCAGACCGACCGCCGCGGCGGGGTACGGCTGCACGACCCGGAGACCAACGAGACGAGCGTCCTGGCGCAGATCCCGGTTTACACCCACAGCGAGGACGGGATGTACGGCCCGGCGATCGACCGGGACTTCGCCACCAACAGGTGGGTCTACCTGTACTACGCCCCGCCGCTGGACACGCCCACCGGCAGCGCGCCCACCACCAGCACCGACCCGGCGGCCTGGGACGTGTGGAAGGGCTACTTCCAGCTCTCCCGGTTCCGGTTCGTCGACGGCGAGAACCCCACCCTCGACCTCGCCTCGGAGCAGAAGATCCTCCAGGTGCCGGTGGACCGGGGCGCCTGCTGCCACGTGGCCGGGGACATCGCCTTCGACTCGCACAACAACCTCTGGCTGGTCACCGGGGACGACACCCCGGCCGGGGGTGGCGGCTCCGGGGGCTTCTCCCCGCACAACGACTCGGTGAGCGCCACCGGCGTTTACCAGGCCCCGTTCGTGGACGCCCGGCGCAGCTCGGCCAACACCAACGACCTGCGCGGCAAGGTCCTCCGCATCGCGGTGCGGCCGGACGGCAGCTACACGATCCCGGAGGGGAACCTCTTCCCGGAGGCGCAGGACCCGGGTGACCGGACGCGGCCGGAGATCTACGCGATGGGCCTGCGGAACCCGTTCCGCATCACCCTCGACAAGAACGACGTCGCCTACGTCACCGACTACTCCCCGGACTCGTCGACCGCCGCGGTCGGCCGGGGCCCGGCGGGCACCGGCCGGATGATGGTGGTCGACAGGCCGGCCAACTACGGCTGGCCGATGTGCGTGCAGCCGGATCTGCCGTACATCGAGATGAACTGGACCACCAGCCCCATCTCACCGGTCGCGCCGTTCGACTGCGCGGCGCCGAGGAACACGTCCCGGCACAACACGGGGCTGACGGAGCTGCCGGCGGTGGCCGAGTCGGAGCTCTGGTACTCGTTCCAGGCCCCCACGCCGTGCCCGGAGTCCTACCTGTCCACCCCGACGCAGACCTGCCCCGTGCTCTTCCCCGAGTTGGGCACCGGCGGCGTCGGACCGCACGGCGCGGCGCGCTACGACTACGACCCGGAGCTGAGGTCGGAGACGAAGTTCCCCGCGTACTTCGACGGTTCGATCTTCTTCGGGGAGTTCACCCGGGACACCCTCAAGGAGATCCGGCTCGACGGCCAGGGCGACATCCTGAAGATCAACAACGTGTTGAACTGCGGCCAGGCGCCCACCACTCCGTCGCGGCCGTTCCTCTGCGACAACCCGATGGACATGAAGTGGGGCCCCGACGGCAACTTCTACCTGCTGACGTACGGGGACGGCTTCTTCAACATCAACCCCGACGCGGCGATGTTGAAGTTCAGCTACGTCAAGGGACTCCGGGCGCCGATCGCCGCGCTGAAGGCCGACCGCACCAACGGCATCGCGCCGCTGACGGTCGCCTTCAGCAGCGACGGCTCCAACGACCCGGACCCGGCGGACTCCATCTCGTTCGCCTGGGACTTCGACGGCAACGGCACCACCGACTCCGTCGACCCGAACCCGACCCACACCTACACGGCCAACGGCGTCTACACCGCCCGGCTCACGGTGACCGACTCCAGCGGCAAGACCGCCTCGGCCAACACCACCATCACGGTCGGCAACACCGCACCGACGGTGACCGTCGAGACCCCGCTGGAGGGCGGCTTCTTCAGCTGGGGTGACAGCATCCCGTGGTCGGTGACGGTGACCGACCCGGAGGACGGGCCGATCGACTGCGCCCGGGTGGAGGTGACCTTCGTCCTCGGCCACGACAGCCACGGCCACGGGCAGGCGAACCAGTTCGGGTGCTCGGGCGTCCTGCCCACGGACGCGGACGACGCCTCGCACGGCGGCTACATCTACGGCGTGGTGAGCGCGTCCTACACCGACGAGGGGGCCAACGGGCAGCCCGCGCTGACCACGGTGGACCAGCAGATCGTGCAGGACAAGCTCCAGCAGGTCGAGTTCGCCGCCGACCAGTCCGGCACGACGGTCGGCACCACCGCCGACACCGGTGGCGGGCAGCAGCGCGGCAGCCTCGACCCGGGTGACTGGATCGCGGTCAACAACACCGTGAACATGCACCGGACGCAGTCGGTGACGCTGCGCACCTCCGGCGGCAACGCGGCCACCGCCGGGCAGCCCCGGTTCGGCGTCGAGCTGCGGCTCGACTCCCCCACCGGCCCGCTGCTGACCACCGCCGTGGTCAACGCGACCAGCGGCAACAACGCCTTCACCAGCACCACCGTGCCGATCACCGATCCGGGCGGCACGCACCGGCTCTACCTCGTGTTCACCACCGTCCCCGGCGGCCCGACCAGCGGTTTCGGCAACCTCAACTGGATCGAGTTCGCCGGTCAGGGCATCGGCGCCACGCCCTGACGACGCCGTGGCCGGGGGCCGCCACGGCGGCCCCCGGCTCCCGCGCCACCCGTCAGCACGACACAGAGAGGCAGCAGCAGATGAACGACAGTCAGCACGGAATGAGCCGCCGCCGCATGCTCGGTGCCCTCGCCGGCCTCGCCGGCGCGGCCGCCGTGGGCGGCGCCGGTCTGGCCTCCCCGGCCTTCGCCGGCAACGGCCTGCTCGTCCCGACCGGCAAGCGAGGCATCATCCTCTACAGCGTCCGGGACCGGATCAGCGCCGCCCCGGACGCCAGCGGAGTTCCGTACGGCTTCGAGCGGGTGCTCGCACGGCTCGCCGAGATCGGCTACAAGGAGGTCGAGTTCGCCGGGTACACCCAGCACACCTCCATCCTCGGCCGGCAGATCACACCGGCCGAGATCCGCAAGATCCTCGACGACAACGGCGTGCGCGCCAACGGCTCACACGCCTCGATCCCGAGCACGGTCACCCCGGCCACCGTCGCCCAGTTCGAGCAGACGCTCGACACCGCCGAGATCCTCGGCATGACGCACATCGGCACCGGCAGCGACCCGACGGGCAGCAACTACAAGGCCGACTGGGACGCCGCCGTCGACCGGTGGAACACGTTCGGGGAGATGGCCGCCGCCCGAGGGCTGAAGCTGTACACGCACAACCACGACGCGGCGTACAACTTCCTGCTCGACAGCGGGCCGCTGGACGCGCAGGGCCGGCCCACCCGGTCCAGCGGCGTACGCAAGCTGGAGTACTTCATCGCGCGCACCAACCCGGAGTGGGTCTGGTTCGAGATGGACATCTACTGGGCGCACGTGGCGCAGCACCGCTTCCGCACCTACACGGACCCGGACGGGGTGGCCCGGACCAGCGTCTTCGACCCGCTGGCCGTGGTCGCCGCCCAGCCGATCCGGTTCCCGCTGTTCCACGCCAAGGACGGCGCGTTCAACCCGGACAGCAGCGCCGGCTACGAGATGGTGCCGCTCGGCAAGGGCGACATCGACTACGGGCACTTCTTCGCCAACATGGGCGCGAAGGGCTACCACAACCCCATGTGGGAGCAGGACAACGCGCCGGGCGGGGCCGCGGACCCGGGCCGGTCACTGCGGTACGCCGAGATCAGCTACCAGCACATGTCGGGTCTGCGGGGCTGACCGACCCGACATCACACACCAGGGGCCGCACCCGTGCAGGGGTGCGGCCCCTGGCCGCTACCGGACCGAAACACCGACCTGCGAGACTCGATCCGGAGGTGGTGACATGGTCCTCGTCCGGCCGGAGAACGCACATCAGGCGCGACTGGTCCGGGTGCTGCGCGACGACGGCCCCCGGTCCCGGGTGGAGTTGGGCGACGTCCTGGGCCTGTCCCGGTCGACGCTGGTCGCCGAGGTGGACCGGCTCGTCGCCCGCGGCCTCGTCGAGGTCGCCGGGCCGGCCGCGTCCCGTGGCGGGCGGCGGTCCGCCCTGCTCCGGCTCTCCAGCGCGATGCGCTTCGCGGGCGTGGTCGTCGAACCGACCCGCATCGGCGTGGCGGTGACCGACGGCGAGCTGAACGTGCTGGCCGAGACCGCCGAGCCGGTGGACGTGGCCGACGGGCCGGACGCGGTGATCGGCCGGGCCGTCGAGTTGGTCGAGAAGCTCCGCGCCGAGCTGGGCGTGGACGAGCTCACCGGGGTGGGCCTCGCCCTGCCCGGCCCGGTGGACGTCGACGCCGGCAGCTCCGCGGCGCCCGCGGTCCTGCCGGGCTGGCAGCGGTTCCCCGTCCGGGACGCGCTCACCGCCGCGCTGCGCTGCCCCGTGGTGGTCGACAACGACGCGAACGTGCGGGCCGTCGCCGAGCAGCACGCGGGGACCGGCCGGACGTTCGACGACTTCCTCTACCTGAAGCTCGGCACCGCCATCGGCTGCGGACTGGTGCTCGGCGGGACCCTGTACCGGGGCGCGACGAGCAGCGCGGGCGACATCGCGCACCTGCCGTTCGGTGAGGACGGCCCGCCCTGCGCCTGCGGCGAGAGCGGCTGCCTCGAGGCGTACTGCGGCGACGCCGCGCTGGTCCGGTCGGCACTGGCCGCGGCCCGGTCGGGGCGGTCCGCCGCGCTGGCCGACCGGTTGGCCGCGGCCGGCACCCTTACCGTGGCGGACGTCGCCGCGGCGGCCACCGCGGGCGACCCGGCCGCGCAGACGATCGTCCGCGACGCCGCCCGTCGCCTCGGCCGGCTGCTGGTCGGCCTGGTCAGCTTCTTCAACCCCGGGATCGTCGTGATCGGCGGGGCGGTGGACGGGCTCGGCCACATCCTGCTCGCCGAGATCCGGGCCGTGGTCTACCGGCGCTCGGCGCCGCTGGCCACCGGCACGATGCCGATCGTCCTCTCCGACCTGGCCGGCCGGGCCGGGCCGGTGGGCACGGCACGGCTGGTCAGCGAGCACCTCTTCGCCGCCGGCTGACCCGGGGACCGCGCACGGTCGGCCCCCGGGCCCGCCGCGGGCCTCAGTCCTTGCTGCTGAACGCCGCGTCGAACGCGGCCGACGGGGCGTCGAAGGCGAGCTTGCGGACGAACTGGAGCGCCTCGGGGGCACCCACGAGCCGGTCCATGCCGGCGTCCTCCCACTCGATCGAGATCGGGCCGTCGTAGCCGATCGCGTTCAGCGCCCGGAAGCAGTCCTCCCAGGGCACGTCGCCGTGGCCGGTGGAGACGAAGTCCCAGCCGCGCCGCAGGTCGGCCCACGGCAGGTGCGAGGAGAGCCGGCCACGTCGCCCGTCGCCGGTGCGGACCTTCGCGTCCTTGCAGTCGACGTGGTAGATCCGGTCGGCGAAGTCGAAGATGAAGTTGACCGGGTCAAGCTCCTGCCAGACGAAGTGCGACGGGTCCCAGTTCAGCCCGAACGCGGGCCGGTGCCCGATCGCCTCCAGGGTCCGCTTCGTGGTCCAGTAGTCGTACGCGATCTCGCTCGGGTGCACCTCGTGCGCGAAGCGCACCCCGACCTCGTCGAACACGTCGAGGATCGGATTCCACCGGTCGGCGAAGTCCTGGTAGCCGCGCTCGATCATCGACGGCGGCACCGGCGGGAACATCGCCAGGGTGTGCCAGATCGACGAGCCGGTGAAGCCGACGACCGTCTTCACGCCGAGCTTCGCCGCCGCCCGGGCGGTGTTCTTGATCTCCTCCGCGGCCCGCTGGCGGACCCCTTCGGGCTCACCGTCGCCCCAGATCCGCGCCGGCAGGATGTCCTGGTGCCGCTCGTCGATGGGGTGGTCGCAGACGGCCTGCCCGACCAGGTGGTTGGAGATCGTGTAGACCTTCAGGTTGTGCTTGGCGAGGGTCTCCCGCTTGCGGTCGACGTACGAGTCGTCGGCGAGGGCCTTGTCGACCTCGAAGTGGTCGCCCCAGCAGGCGATCTCCAGCCCGTCGTAGCCCCACTCGGAGGCGAGCCGGCACACTTCGTCGAACGGAAGGTCGGCCCACTGGCCGGTGAAGAGCGTGATGGGTCGCGCCATTGTCCTTCTCTCCCCTGTGGTGATGGGGATTCCGTGCGGGCGGACCGGGGCGAGGGGACCGGTCGAACCGGTGTGTGGCGTGACCGCGAGGCCCGCCGGCGGGTGCGGGAGCACCTGGGCCCGCCGGGTTGCGCCTCCCGCCGGGTCGCCGGCGACCGGAACGGCCGCCGTCCCCAACTCTAGGTGCCCCGGCGGGCCAAGAAAACCCCCGCCCCGCTCCTGCCTTCGCTCCCTGCCCTCCCCGCGATCCCGCGGTATCGGCGCCTCGTCCCCCGGTGCCGGCCGGAGCTTCGGGGCACGAACCGCGAGATCGCGGAGGGCTCACGCTAGGGCAGGGTCCACTTCTGGTTCGCCGCGCCCGTGCAGGTCCACAGGTGCACCGGCGTGCTGTCGGCCGAGTTGTTGCCGGAAACGTCCAGACACTTGCCCGACTGCGGATTACGCAACGTCCCGTCGACCTGCGCCGACCAGTTCTGCGCACCCGTACCGTTACACGTCCACAACTGGATCTTCGTACCGTCCGCCGAACCACCACCCGACACGTCCAGACACTTCCCCAACGCCCGCACCGTCGAGTTCGGCGTCACCGACCACGTCTGCGCCGCACTCCCGTTGCACGTGTAGATCTGGATCTGCGTACCGTCAGCCGTGCCGCTGTTGCGCACGTCCAGGCACTTGCCCGCCAGACCCCGGATCGGCCCGGTGCCGGGCGTGCCGCCACCGCCGCCGTCCCGCACCAGCGTGAAGTCGTCCACGTCGAAGAGCCCGGTGCCCGACCCGGTGAAGGTCAGGTAGAGGTTCTGCGCCCCGGACGGCACACCGGAGAGGGCGGTGCTGACGTCGGCGAAGGTGTTCCAGCCCCCGGTGTTGGGCACCGCCACCGAGCCGAGCACGGTGCCGGTCGGTGACCCGGTGCGGACCTGGATGGTGCCGCCCGGTCCGCCGGAGACGACCCGGGCCCGGAACGAGGTGACGCCGGTGAGGTCGACACCGTTGTACGCCGCCCAGTCGCCCGGCTCGATGTAGCCGATCGTCTGCCCGCCGTTCGCCCCGCCCTTGCCGACCGGGCTGACCCCGTTGGCCGAGCTGTACGCCTCGGCCTGCACGGTCACGTTCCCGGTGGGCGGGGGCGTACCGCCGAGCTCCTTGATCCGGATGTTGCGGAAGGAGACGTCGTCCCCGGTGCCGTGGTTCTGGATGCCGATGTGCCCGGCGAGCGAGCGGACCGGATCGGTGTTGGTGAAGTCGTTGATCTTCACGCCGTTGAGGAAGACCTGGAGCCGCTCGCCCTCGACGAGCAGCTCGTAGGTGTTCCACTCCCCGGCCGGGTTCAGCGCCGCGTCCCGGGCCGCGATGTCGGCCGACTTGAACGTGTAGACCGCGCCGGTGGTCCGGTCGACCGCGTCGGTGGGGTCGATCTGGATCTCGTAGCCGTTGTTGACCGCCGACCAGGGGTCACTCGACGGCGGGAAGCCGATGAAGACACCGGAGTTGTCGTCGCCGGCGAGACGCCAGTCCAGCTTCAGGGAGTAGTTGGTGAACTGCTTCGCGCTGTACCAGAACAGGCCCATCCCGCCGACCGAGGTGAGCGTGGCGTCGGCGTTGGTGAAACTGCCCGGCCCGGCCTGCGACCAGCCGGTGGTCGAGCCGTTGTAGAGGGTGGTGTAGCCCGTCTCCGGCCGGCAGTCGGCCTTCGCCCGTCCGGCGGCGTAGCGGATGCCGCCGAGGAGGTGGGCACGGAAGGCCGGCTCGGCGTACGACGCCTGGGTGTGGCCGCCGCCGGTGTAGAAGGACCGGCCGCCGTTGTACGTCTTGCACCACGAGTGCGGGTGGTCGGCGCCCATCGAGCCGCCCGAGTAGGAGGACTCGTCGAGGGTCGCCAGCACGCGCGCCGTGGAGCGGGCGTTGGTCTGGTAGTTGTACCACTCGTCGGTGCGGGTCCAGGTCTGCGGCAGGTGCGCGGTCGCCGCGTGCCCCCGGTGCTCCACCTTCACGTTGGCCTGCTGGATGGCCGGGTGCGAGGCGAAGTACGCCCCGACCAGGTTGCCGTAGAACGACCAGCCGTACTCGGTGTCGGCGGCGGCGTGCACGCCGACGTACCCGCCGCCCGAGCCGATGTACGACTCGAAGGCGGTCTGTTGGCTGGCGTTGAGCACGTCGCCGGTGGTGTTCAGGAAGACCACCGCCTCGTACTGGGCGAGGTTGGCGGTCGTGAAGGCGCCGGCGTCCTCGGTCGCGGTGACGGTGAAGCTGTTGGCCGCGCCGAGGTCACGGATGGCCTGGGTGCCGACCGCGATCGAGTCGTGGCGGAAGCCCGCGGTCTTGGAGAAGACCAGGACGTCGTAGGGGGCGTCGGCGGCGCTGGCCGGGGTGGCCGGGGTGGTGCAGGCGATGACGGCGAGGGCGGCGGTGGCCCCGCCGAGGACGGTACGCAGGAGTCTGCGCATCTCAGCTCTCCTCAGGATCGGTCGGGAGGGGCCCCTCGTCCACGGTACGCATCGACGGGGGCCCGCTCCGCTCAACTCAGGGCAGGACCCACTTCTGGTTCGCCGCGCCCGTGCAGGTCCACAGGTGCACCGGCGTGCTGTCGGCCGAGTTGCTGCCGGAAACGTCCAGACACTTGCCCGACTGCGGATTACGCAACGTCCCGTCGGCCTGCGCCGACCAGTTCTGCGCACCCGTACCGTTACACGTCCACAACTGGATCTTCGTACCGTCCGCCGAACCACCACCCGACACGTCCAGACACTTCCCCAACGCCCGCACGGTCGAGTTCGGCGTCACCGACCACGTCTGCGCCGCACTCCCGTTGCACGTGTAGATCTGGATCTGCGTACCGTCAGCCGTGCCGGCGTTGCGCACGTCCAGGCACTTGCCCGCCAGACCCCGGATCGGCCCGGTGCCGGGCGTGCCGCCACCGCCGCCGGTCACGAGCGTGAAGGTGTCCACGTCGTAGAGCGCGCCGGTGCCCGACCCGGCGAACGTCAGGTAGAGCGTCGTGGTGCCGGCGGGCGGGTTGGTGACCGTGCCGGTGACGGTGGTGAAGGTGTCCCAGGCGCCGGTCACGGGGACGGTGGCCGAGCCGATCACGGTGCCGGTTGCCGAGCCCGTCCGGAGTTGGAGGGTGCCGCCGGCCCCGGCCGACGAGACCCGGGCGGTGAACGAGGTGACGTTGCTGACCTGGTACGGCTCGAAGGCGATCCAGTCGCCGTTGTTGATGTCGCCGACGGTCCTGCCGCCCTCGGCCGCGGCCTTGTCGAAGGTGTTGATCCCCGACGAGGTCTTGAAGTGCTCGGCCTGGCGGTGGCGGGGCTGGAGGATGTGCTGGGTGTGGGTGGTCAGCCCGCCCGCGTCGGTGTACTCGGCGTCGAAGATGGCGAAGATGTTCGCCGCGTAGTCGTGCTCGCCGTCGACCGGGATGGTGATGGTCCCGGAGCAGCCGTTCTGCGAGGTGATCTGGTGCCCGTGCTGGTCGTGACCGAGCACGTAGGTCATCTTGACCTTGCCGCAGTCGACGGCGCCGTCCTCCGGGTCGGTGACGGTGATGCTGAACGGCACCGCGTCGCCGAAGGAGAAGAGCTTGCCGTTGCCGGGGCTGGTGATGGTCACCGTCGGCGCGGTGTTGCCGACGTTGATCGTCACGCTGGCGTTGCCGGTGGCGCCCTGCGGGTCGCGTACCGTCAGCGTGGCCGTGTACGTCCCGTTGGCGGTGTAGGTCTTCGTCGGATTGGCGGCCGTGGAGGTGGTGCCGTCGCCGAAGGCCCACTGGTAGGTCAGCGCGCCGCCGTCGGGGTCGGACGAGCCGGCCGAGGAGAACGCCACCGTCAGCGGCGCCGCCCCGGACGTCCGGTCGGCCGTCGCGCGGGCCGTCGGCGCGCGGTTGCCGCCGCCGATGTGGTCGAACCGGTAGAGCGCCGAGTTCGCGTCGCCGTTGAAGTAGCCGGTGCCGTAGTCGAGCACGTAGTACGCGCCGTCCGGGCCGAAGGCCGAGTCCATCACCTGCTTGCCGGTCCACGGGAAGCTGTCGATGGTGCCCCGGCTGCCGTCGGCGTTGACGTGGATCGGCTTGATCCAGCCGCGGCCGAACTCGGTGGCGAAGAACTGCCCGTCGAAGGACTGCGGGAACTTGGTGGTCGAGGGGTTGGCGGCGTCGTACCGGTAGACCGGGCCGCCCATCGGCGACTCGGAGCCGCCGCCGAACTCGGTCGGGCTGCCGGCGTCGCCGCCGTAGCGGATCCAGGCGGGCTGCGCGGGCGGCAGGGTGGCGCGGCCGGTGTTGCGGAACGAGTTGTTGGTCGGCCCGCCGGTGCAGTTGAACTTCGGGCCGGTGGCGTTGGTGGCGAAGTTCCACTCGTTGTACGTCTCGGAGCTGGTGTTGGTGCCCGTGCAGTACGGCCAGCCGTAGTTGCCCGGGCCGGTGACCCGGTTGAACTCGACCTGGCCGGCGGGGCCCCGGGTGGCGCTCGTGGAGCCGGCGTCCGGGCCGTAGTCGCCGACGTAGACGATGCCGGTGGCCTTGTCCACGCTCATCCGGAACGGGTTGCGGAAGCCCATCGCGTAGATCTCCGGGCGTGCCCCGCTCGTGCCGGCCGGGAAGAGGTTGCCGGCCGGGATGGAGTACGTCCCGTTGGCGTTCACCTTGATCCTGAGGATCTTGCCTCGCAGGTCGTTGGTGTTGCCGGCGCTGCGCTGCGCGTCGTAGCCGGGGTTGCGGTTGGTGCGCTCGTCGATCGGCGCGTACCCGGCGGAGTCGAACGGGTTGGTGTCGTCGCCGGTGGAGAGGTAGAGGTTCCCGGCGGCGTCGAAGTCGATGTCTCCGCCGACGTGGCAGCAGAGGCCGCGGTCGGCGGGCACGTCGAGCACGTCGACCCGGCTCGCCTGGTTGAGCGTGAAGTCGGCGTTGAGGGTGAAGCGGGACAGCCGGTTGACGCCCTGCCAGGCGGAGAAGTCGGTGCCGGTGGCCGGCGCGTCACCGGCGGGGGTGCTCAGCGGCGGGGCGTAGTAGAGGAAGATGTGCCGGTTGCTGGCGAAGCCCGGGTCCACCCCGACGCCCTGCAGGCCCTCCTCGTCGTGGGTGTAGACGGGGACCGTGCCGATCACCGTGGTGGCGCCGTTGGCGTCGGTGCGGCGCAGCGTGCCGTTGCGCGCGGTGTGCAGCACCGAGCGGTCCGGCAGCACGGCCAGCGACATGGGCTCGCCCATCTCGGCGACGCCGCGGGCGAGTTCGACCTGCTGGAAGTCGGTGGCGTTGATCGGATGGGCCTGGGCCGGCGTGGGGCCGCCGAGGGCGGCCGGACCGGCGCCGAGGGCGACCGTGCCGGCCGCGGCGACCAGCAGCAGCGCCGAGCCGGCGGAGAACCATCGTCGGGGTCGGTGGTGGTGTCTGTCCGAGATGGACATCGAGGTGTGTCCCTTCCTGACGGTGGACAGCCAGGGCGGGGCGCGCGCCGACGCGCCGGAAGCCGTAGCGGAGTTGCGGCGGGGCCGCCGGGAGGTGCCGACCCGGGCGGCCGTGAGCCTCCGACGGTGGAGCCACCCGCGCGGAGGTTCACCTGTCGATGGGTTACCGCGCCGCCGGTTCACCTCGACGAAACAGTGTGGTATTGGCCACGAGGTTAAGTGGCATACGTCGATGTGTCCATACCTTCTGGTGAACCATCCCGGACTTTCGCTCGATCGGTCGAAAGTCGCGCACGCGTCCCCCGCCGGCCACCGTCCGCGCGCCGGTCAGGAACGGCGGTCGATCGCCTGCTCCGCCAGACTCTGGAGGGCCGCCCGGGTCTCGGCGTCCACCGGCGCGCACCCCAGGGCAGCCAGCGCCGCGTCCGTACGGACCCGGATCATCTGCTCGATGCGTTCCCGCGCGCCGGTCGCCTCGATGATCGCGCGCAGCTCCGCGGCGCCGTCGGCGTCCAGGTCCGGATTGCCGAACAGCTCGCGCAGCCGGGCCGTCTGCGTCCGGTCCGCCGCGCTGCGGGCCAGCGCCATCATGACGGTGGGCTTGCCCTCCCGCAGGTCGTCCAGGATCGACTTGCCGGTCACGGCCGGGTCGCCGAAGACGCCGAGGACGTCGTCCCGCAGCTGGAACGCGTCGCCGAGCGGGTCACCGAACTCGGCGAACGCGTCGACCAGCTCCGGCGGCCCGCCCGCGAGCGCGGCGCCGATCTGCAGGGGGCGGGTCACGGTGTAACGGGCGGCCTTCATCCGGATCACGGTCAACGCGCTGGCCACCGAGCCGTCCCCGACACCGGAGACCAGGTCCAGGTACTCCCCCGCGATCACCTCGGTACGCATCACCGCGAACATCGCGTACCCCCGGTGCACCTGCTCGGTGGGCAGGCCGCACTCGTGGAACATCTGGTCCGACCAGGCGGCGCAGAGGTCCCCGCAGAGCAGCGCCGTGTTGCGTCCGTACGCCTCCGGATCGCCCCGCCACGAGGAGCGGGCGTGCAGGTCGGCGAAGAGCCGGTGCACGGACGGCTCACCCCGACGGCGGTCGCTGCCGTCGAGGATGTCGTCGTGGATCAGCGCGAACGCGTGGAACAGCTCCAGGGCGGCCGACGCCACCACGATCGGGGTGCCGTCCTCACCGCCGGCGCCACGCCAGCCCCAGTAGCAGAAGAGCGGGCGCAGCCGCTTCCCGCCGGCCAGCACGAAGCGGTGCAGCGCGGTGAAGACCCCGCGGGGGGCGCCGTCGGGCCAGTCCGGCCCCTGACGGTCGAGGAACGCGGCCAGCTCGGCGTCGAAGCGGGCGCGCAGCCCGCTCGCGTCGGTCGGCGCGACGGTGACCGTCACCGCCCCTCCCCCGGTGCGGTGCCCGGGAGCCCGGCCAACTCCAGCAGGAGCCCCTTCACCTCCGTGGCCGCGATCCGCTCCCGCGCGGCGGCCGGGTCCGAGCAGAGCAGCACCGGGGCGTCCGCCGGGTGGGCCGGCAGCCGGCCGTGGGAGCCGCGCACGGCCCGCGCGCCCGCGTCGAGACCCACGGCGCTCATGAGGTAGCGCATGCCGAGCTTCTTGCGGGCCAGCGCCACGGCCGCGCGGCGCTTCGCGGCACCCGGGGCGGCCGGGTCGAAGAAGAGCTCCGCGGGGTCGTAGCCGGGCTTGCGGTGGATCTCCACGAGCCGGGCGAAGTCCGGCGCCCGGGCGTCGTCCAGCCAGTAGTAGTACGTGAACCACGCCTCCGGTTCGGCGACCAGCACCAGCTCCCCGGCGCGCGGGTGGTCCAGGCCGTGCGCCGCCTTGCCCTCGGCGTCCAGCACCTCCGCCACACCGGGAAGGCCCGCGCAGAGCTTCGCCACCGCCGGCACGTCCGCCGGGTCCCGGACGTACACGTGCGCGACCTGGTGGTCGGCGACCGCGAAGGCCCGGGAGGTCCACGGGTCCAGGTACTCCATCCCGGCCTGGGTGTGCACCCGCAGCAGTCCCTCGGCCCGCAGCAGCCGGTTGACGTCGACCGGTCGGGAGACGTCGGTGATGCCGTACTCGGAGAGCGCCACCACGGTCGCGTCCCGCGCGGCGGCGGCGTCCAGCAGCGGGCCGAGCACCTCGTCCAGCTCGGCCGCCGCGGCGGCGGCGCGCGGCGACGAGGGGCCGTGCCGTTGCAGGTCGTAGTCCAGGTGCGGGACGTACACCAGGGTCAGGTCGGGCGCCTGGTCGGTGAGGATCTGCTCGGCCGCCCGGCAGATCCACGCCGACGAGGCCAGCCCGGCGCCCGGGCCCCAGTAGCTGAAGAGCGGGAACGTGCCGAGCCGGCCGGTGAGCGCCTCGTGCAGCTGCGGCGGGTCCGTGTAGCAGTCCGGCTCCTTGCGCCCGTCGGCGTAGTAGACGGGGCGCGGGGTCACCGTCCAGTCCACGTCGGCGCCCATCGCGTACCACCAGCAGACGTTCGCCACGGTGTAGCCGGGCTCGGCCCGGCGGGCCGCCTGCCACAGCTTCTCCCCACCCACCAGCGCGTTGTGCTGCCGCCAGAGCAGCACCTCACCTAGGTCGCGGAAGTACCAGCCGTTGCCCACGATGCCGTGCCCGGAGGGCAGCTCCCCGGTCAGGAAGGTCGACTGCACCGAGCAGGTCACCGCGGGCAGCACCGTGCCCAGCTCCGCCCGGAAGCCCCCCTCGGCGACGGCCCGTAGCCGCGGCATGTGCGCCAGCAGCCGCGGGGTCAGCCCCACCACGTCCAGCACCACCAGTCGACGACTCATGCCGGCACCTCGCTCCGCTCCACGCCGCTTCGCGGCACTGGTCGATCCACTCGCGAAACCCCCGTGGGCGGCGAGCCGGCCGGCGCGAGCCCGAGCGCGGTCAGCTCGGTGTGCGCGAAGGCCAGCTCGGCCGCGATCCCCGCGGCCAGCTCCGCGTCGGTGCGCGGCCGCCGCGCCGGCGGCAGCACACCCCACGTGTACGTCTCGACGTCGAGGTGGTCGCAGCCGGCGTCCGGGCCGGCGTAGAGCGCGGCCAGCGCGGCGCGCAGCACCGGCACGGTCGACTCCAGCGGCGGCTCGGGCGGGGCGTGCAGGGGTACGTGGTAGTGCACCCGCCAGCGCCCGGGCAGCCGCGCGTCGAGAGCGGCGTCGAGGTCGTCCGCCGCGTACGCCGGGTCGGCCGGGTCACCGCCGCCCGCGCAGGCGGCGGCCCGCGTCTGGTGCAGGAAGCGGGGCTCGACCCAGCGCCGCAGCGCGTCGGCGGAGGCGACCGGGTCGGCGGCCTCCAGCGCGGCCGAGACCTGCACCTTCACCACCGGCAGGCCGGCGGCGCGCAGCCGGGCCAGCGCCTCGGCCGGCTCCTCCCAGGCACACGCGAGGTGCGCCAGGTCCACGCAGACCCCCAGCCGCTCACCGTCCATGCCGGACAGTATTCCGACGGTCTGTTTCGTGCTCTCGACGAGACAGCCCGGCTCCGGCTCGAATCCGACCCGGATCCGCCGGCCGGTGTCCCGCTCCACCTCGGCCAGGCCGGCGGCGAGCTGGTCCAGCCGGTGACGGGCCGCCTCGGCGCGCGCGTCGTCCCACGGCTCCCGCCACGCCAGCGGCAGGGTGGAGATCGAGCCGCGGGCCGCGTCGTCCGGGAGCAGGTCCGCGAGCACCCGGGCCAGGTCGAGGGTGTACGCGAGGCGCCGCGGCGTGGTCCAGTCCGGGTGGTACACGTCGCCCTTGACCACCGGGGCCTGGAACGCCGCGTACGGGAAGCCGTTGAGCGTGACCACCTCCAGACCCCGCGCGGTCAGCTCGGCCCGCAGCCGCCGGCGGGCGGCCGGCTCGGCGGCCAGCTCGGCCGCGACCGGGGCGGCCAGCCAGAGTCCGAGGCCGAGTCGGTCGGCGCCGAGCGCCTCCCGGACGGGCACGGCGTAGGTGTCCAGTTGGGCGAGGATGCCGGCGAGGTCCTCGGCCGGGTGCACGTTGGTGCAGTAGCCGAGGTGCACGATCTCGCCGGAGGGGTGCCGTAGTCGCATCAGCTCCCCCCGCGCAGGATCGAGTTGCCGGCGAAGGTCGCGGCCGGCGGGTCGCCGAGGTCCGCCTCGGCCAGGTCGAGCCGCCCGGACTGGCCGTAGAACTCGACCGGGTTGCGCCAGAGCACCCGGTCGACGTCGTCGTCGCCGAAACCGGCCGCGAGCATCACCTCGGCGGTCGCCCGGGTGAGCAGCGGGTCGGAGCGCCCCCAGTCGGCCGCCGAGTTCACGAGCATCCGCTCGGTGCCGTACTCCCGCAGGATCTCCACCATCCGCGGCGGCGACATCTTGGTGTCGGGGTAGATGGAGAAGGCCAGCCAGCAGCCGGTGTCCCGGGCCAGCTTCACGGTCACCTCGTTGAGGTGGTCGAGCACCACCCGGCCCGGCTCGATGCCGGACTCGCGGACCACGGCGAGGCTGCGCTCCACGCCCCGGGCCTTGTCCCGGTGCGGGGTGTGCACCAGCGCCGGCAGGTCGTGCGCCACGGCGAGGGCGAGCTGGGCGGCGAACGCCTCGTCCTCCTCCGGGGTCATCGAGTCGTACCCGATCTCCCCGACCGCCACCACCCCGTCCTTCTCCAGGTAGCGGGGCAGCAGGTCGAGCACCGGGCGGCAGCGCGGGTCGTTGGCCTCCTTGGGGTTCAGGGCGATGGTCGCGAAGTGCCGGACGCCGAACTGGCCGGCCCGGAACGGTTCCCAGCCGACCAGGGAGTCGAAGTAGTCGGTGAAGGAGGCGGGGCTGGTGCGGGGCTGGCCCAGCCAGAAGGCCGGCTCCACCAGCGCGCGGACCCCGGCGGCGGCCATCCGCTCGTAGTCGTCCGTGGTACGCGAGGTCATGTGGATGTGGGGGTCGAAGATGCGCATCACGCCTCCCTGGCGGTGGATCGGCCGGAGCCGGCGGTGAGCCGGTCGAGCAGGTCGGTGGCGTCGGCGGGCATGTTCCGCCCGGCGGCGTGCCGTTCGGCGGCCAGTCCGGCGAGCATCATGGCCAGCTCGGCGTCGGCGCGGGTGTCGAGGTCGGCCACGACGGCGAGCGGCACCCCGGTGAAGACGCACTTCAGCACGGCCTGCCGCCAGGCGGCGTCCTCGAGGTGGCGGGCGTACGGGCCGAGCGCGGCGGCGAGCAGCCGCGTGTCGTTGGTGCGGATGGCGTCGTGGAGCAGGGGCACGGCGTCGGCGCCGACCGGCAGCAGCGGCAGGGCCTTCAGGACGGCGCGCTTCTCGGCCGCGTCGCCCTGCCGGTAGAGGGTGTCGGCGTACCGGGCGTGGTCGGCGGGGAGCGCGGCGAGCAGCAGGGCCCGGGCGGCCTCGTCGGCCGTCCAGCCGGGCGCCTCGGGCAGCTCGTGCCGGCCGCAGCGGCGACCGGCGGCCGGAAAGAACCGGTTGACCGTCGTCGGCTCGGCCGCCACCTGGCGCACGGCCGTCTCCAGCCAGTCCGGGTCGGGTACGCCCCGCAGGGCCGCCCGGAGATGATCCACTGTCATCGTGCCTCCCCTCGGCGCCGCTCCTGGAACGGGAGCCTGCGCGGTATCGCCGTGGGCGCCCGGGCGTCCCCTCGCCCCGACGCCGCGTCGCGGGCACGGCGGTCGTGCGGCCGGTGCCGGGGTGGCACGGCGGCTACCGCCGCGCGCCACGTCGCGGACCGGGTCACGACGCGCCGGCGGCCGAGACCGCGGGCGCCGGCGTGGGTACGCCTCGGACCCCTCTGCTCCGTACCTACATACGCACCGGGGCCGTTCCGGTCGGCGGCGCGTCGGCGGGTGCGGAGCTGAGGGGCGCGGTGGTGCCCGCGCGGGCCGTCCGGGTCGCGGCGGGCGGCACCCGACGCTCCGGTGCGGCTCGGGTGTGGAGGTGCGGCGCCCGGTCCTCCGGTGCGGCTCGGGTGCCGGCTGCCGGGCGCGAGCCATCGGCGGCCTGGGCGGGCAGGACCGGGGAGGCCGCGCGGGCCGGCGGGCCGGCCGGGGCCGGCAGGGTGCGCGCCCGGGCGGCGGCCGCGCGCAGGAACTCCAGCGAGCGCGCGGCGACGGCGGGCGCCGCGTGGGAGTGCCGGGGCAGCTCCACGGCGACCAGGCCGCGGTAGCCCGCGTCGTCCAGCGCGCGCAGCACCGGCGGGAAGTCGATCTCGCCCTCGCCGAACTCGAGGTGCTCGTGCACACCCCGGCGCATGTCGTCGATCTGCACATTGACCAGGTGCTCGGCCACCTCGTGCACGCAGTCGGGCACCGGCGCCGGCTCCAGGCAACGGCAGTGCCCGATGTCGAGGGTGATGCCGAAGCGGGGCGGGTCGTCGAGGGCCGCGCGGAGCCGCCGCCAGCCGGCGATGTCCTCCACCAGCATGCCCGGCTCCGGCTCGAAGCCGAGCCGCACCCCGGCCCGGTCGGCGGCGTCGACCACGGTCGCGCAGCCGGCGACGAGCCGGTCCCAGGCGGCCCGCGGCGGGACCGTCTCGGGGCGTACGCCGGCCCAGAACGAGACCGCCTCGGCGCCCAGGTCGGCGCCGACCCGGACGGCCCGGCGCAGGAACTCGACGCGACGGGTCGGATCGTCGTGCAGCAGCGTCGGCGCGTGCTTGTGCCACGGGTCGAGCAGGTAGCGGGCACCCGTCTCGATCATGACGGCGAGGCCGAGGGCGTCGAGGCGTCGCCGGAGCGCGGTCACCCGCCGGGGCAACCCCGGCGCGAAGGGGTCCAGGTGGTCGTGGTCGAGGGTGAGCGCCACCCCGTCGTAGCCGAGGTCGGCGATCACGGCGAGCGCGTCGTCCAACCGGTGGTTGGCGAAGCCGTTGGTGCCGTACCCGAAGCGCAGCCCCGCTCCGTCGCCCGCCCGGATGCTCCGGCGGGTGGCGGGATCGGGGGTGGGGGCGGTCATGTCGGGGAGACCTTCCGGGCCAGCCGCCGCCCCAGCGGGGCCGCGGCGGCGACCGCCAGCCCCAGCAGGCCGGCCCCACCGCGCGCGGTGAGCGCGCCCTGCAACGCGGGCAGCCCCGTGATGCCGGCGCCGACCGCGGCGCGCACGCGACCGGCGGTGGGCTCGGCGACCACCCGGGCCTGCGCCGCGCCGTAGCCGGCGGCGTACCACGCGGCCAGCGCCGCCGGCACGACCGCGGCGAGCGCGGCGCGACGCGAGCCCGGTGCGGGCCCGTGCGACGCGCCTCGGCGGGACCAGCGTCGGCGCGCCCGGGCCGGCGCCGGACCCGCCTCGGCCGCCGCGAGGTGCGCCGGGTCAGGGCCGGCGGGGCCCGGCCAGGACGCGCCGCCGGCCGGGGCGGATTCGCCCCGGAACGGGCGGCGGCGCGCGGCTCCGGCGGCGGTCGCCGCGACCACGGCGGTGCCCGCGAGGGTGCCCAGCGGCAGGGCCGGGTCGGCGCCGGTGACCTCCCGACGGGAGAGCGCGGTGACCGTCCAGGTGTGCGCGGCCACGGTGAGCGCCGCCGGCAACGCCCGGCTCAGCCGGCCACCGCTCGCGCCGAGCAGCACGTCCAGCCCCCGGCACGCGGCCATCACGGCGGGGCCGGCGGCGGTGTTCTTCGCGCGCAGGTCGTACCCCCAGACGCTGGCGGCCAGCGGCACCGCGACCGCCGCCGCGCGCCGGCCGCCGGCAGCGCCGGCCAGGGCGAGCCCGGCGGCGGTGAGGCCCGCCGCCAGGCCGACCGCGGCGCCGGGGCTGACCCGGCCGCTGGGGATCGGCCGCTCCGGCCGCTCGACGGCGTCCAGGCCCCGGTCCGCCCAGTCGTTCGCGGCCATCCCGGCCCAGTAGAGCAGCACGGAGGCGCCGGCGAGGGCGGGCGTACGCCGGTCGAGCACGCCGGCAGCGGCGGCGCCGGCGACGACGTCACCGGGGACCGAGAGCGCGGCCGGCGCGCGGACCAGCTCGACGAGGTCAGCGAGCGTGGCCATCGGCGCTCCCCTGCCCGGCGTGCAGCTCGCGGGTGAACTCCGCCAGCCGGGCCCACTGCTCGGCCAGCGAGTGGGTCGACGCGCCGAGCGGGTCCTTGAAGAAGAACGCCAGCTCGGTGAGGGGGCCGACCCGGCCGGCCGCGTGGGCGGCCGCGGTGAGTCGCGCCAGGTCGAGCACCAGTGGCGCGGCGAGCGCCGAGTCGCAGCCGTGCCAGGTGAACTCCATCCGCATCCGGGTGTCGAGGAAACCGGAGAAGGTCACCAGGTCCCAGGCGGTCTTGAAGTCGCCGAGGTCCTCCACGAAGTCGATGCGGGTGTCGCCCTGCGGCACGTAGCCCAGCGTCTCGCCGAGCACCCGCTGCTTGCTCTCCACCTTGGCCGCGTTGGCGGCCGGGTCGGCCAGGTTGGCGCCGTCGCCGCCGCCGAGCAGGTTCACCCCGGACCAGGAGCGCACCCGCAGGTGCCGCATCGCGAACATCGGGGCGAGCACGGACTTCACCAGGGTCTCCCCGGTCTTGCCGTCGTGCCCGGCGTAGGGCAGGCCGCGCTCGACGGCCAGCGCGCGCAGCGCCGGCAGCCGGGCGCCCGTGGACGGGGTGAAGTCGACGTACGGGCAGCCGGCCTCCAGCGCCGCGTACGCGTAGAGCGAGCTGGCCGGCAGCACCTCGTCGGGCCCGGCCAGGGCGGCGCGCAGCGCGGCGGGGTCGGCGTGCCCGGGGTGCGGGTGGGCGGCCGGTTCGGTGGCCGAGACGTTGACGACGACCACCCGGTCGAGCCGGTGCCGGTCGCGGAAGTCGGTGAGGTCGCGCGCCGCCGCGGCGGCCCGGTCGGCCTGGGTGGGCCCGGCCGGTGCGGGACGCAGCTCCTCCTCGACCGCGGCCAGCTCGTCGGGGAGCGCGGCGACCAGCCGGCCCGGCACGACACCGGCGGCGGCCAGCGCCTCCGCGCGCTTGGCCAACGGGGTGGTGACCACGTCGTGGCCGCCGAAGACGAGGTCCGCGAAGGCGGGAAGGGCGGGACCGCGCAGGTCGGGAAGCTCGGTGACGCAACCGGTCGGCCCGGCGAGACCGGCCCGCAGCGCGAGCCCTCCGACAACGCTCGTGGTGGCGACCGAGCCACGCGCCCCTATCAGCCAGACACCCGTACGCATGGCACCCCTTCCCCGATCAGGAGAACCGTTGTGCATCGAATTTAATTAATATCAGAATTTGCTTCCGAAAGATATGGGTTTGAGGGGATGGGCCCCGTCCGCCCGTCCGCTCCGGACGGTCCGGCGTCGAAGTCGGCGGCGACGGCGCCGGTCCGGCCCCGGTGCGGGTGCGGACGGACGGGGCTGGCAGGCAGGGTCGGTCGGCGTCTCGACCCTGCCTCCCCCGCATCCGCTCGGGGCGGTGGCCCTCCGCCCCGGCCGGACGTCTCAGTGGCGGCGGCGCGCCGCGGGCCGGCGGGAACAGTCGGTGACAATCGCGCGAGAGGTGGACGGTGCCATCTGGTCCTCCGCATCGTCGAGAGGTGGTGGCGGCCCTCCGGTGCGGCCGGGGAATCCCGGTCCGGCCGCACCGGACAGCCGTCCTGCGTGTGCCACCGGGCGTCGCGGCCCGGGTGCACGCCCTCCGGGTCCGACCTCGTACCGGCCGCGGGGCGCAACCGCGGCCGGCCCTCGCCGGTCGGTCCGGAAAGCTGGTCGGGCGGGGCGGCGTCGCCGCCACCGCGGGGTGGATCGGGGTTCGTGGCCCGGCCGGGAGCGCCGGCCGGGCCGGTCAGACCGCCACCGCGGTCAGTGCCGGCTCCACCTCCGTCCAGGAGGAACCCAGCTCCGCCGAGCGCGTCACCGCGTCCAGCACCAGCTGGACCTGGAGCGCGTCGGCGAAGGACGGCGCCGGATCGGTGCCGGTGGCGATGGCCTCGACGAAGTCGCGCATCTGGTGGGTGAAGGAGTGCTCGTAGCCGATGATGTGCCCCGGCGGCCACCAGGCCGACATGTACGGGTGCTCGGCCTCGGTCACCAGGATGCGACTGAAGCCCTGCTCGGTGCTGGGTCGCGTCGCGTCGTAGAACTCCAGCTCGTTGAGGCGCTCCAGGTCGAACACCACGGTGCCCAACGAGCCGTTGATCTCCACCCGCAGGGCGTTCTTGCGGCCGGTCGCGAACCGGCTCGCCTCGTAGGTGGCGAGCGCGCCACCGTCGAGCCGGGCCAGGAAGAGCGCGGCGTCGTCGACGGTGACCGGGCCGGTGACCGGGCCGGCGCCGTCGAGCACCTGACCGTCGGACGCGCCGTCCACGGTGGCCGCGAGCCCGCTGGAACCGGCCGGCAGCGGCCGCTCCTTGACGAACGTCTCGGTCACCGCGCTGACCCCGGTGATCCGCTGGCCGGTCACGTACTGGGTCAGGTCGATGATGTGCGCGCCGATGTCGCCGAGCGCGCCCGAGCCCGCCCTGTCCTTCTGCAGCCGCCAGACCAGCGGGAACTGCGGGTCCACGATCCAGTCCTGCAGGTACGTCGCGCGGACGTGCCGGATCACCCCGAGCCGTCCGTCGGCGACCAGCTGGCGCATCATCGTGACCGCGGGCACCCGGCGGTAGTTGAACCCGCACATCGACCGCACGCCGGCGGCCTGGGCCTTGGCCGCCGCGGCGGCCATCGCCCTCGCCTCCTCCACCGTGTTGGCCAGCGGCTTCTCACACAGGACGTGCTTACCGGCGGCCAGCGCGGCGAGTGCGATCTCGGCGTGGCTGTCACCCGGGGTGCAGACGTCGACGACGTCGATGTCGTCCCGGTTGACCAGGTCACGCCAGTCCGTGGTGTACGCCTCCCAGCCGAGCCGGTCGGCGGCGTCGGCCACCTTCCCGGCATCCCGGCCGCAGATCAGCGACATCCGGGCCCGCGCCGGCAGGTCGTACACCCGGTTCACGGTGCGCCACGCCTGCGAGTGCGCGGCGCCCATGAACGCGTAGCCGACCATGCCGACCCGCAATTGTTCATCCGTAGTGGACAAGGTGGGTCTCCCCCCAATGTGTCAGAACCCGAGCTTGATGTAGTTGCTCGCGTTCTCCTTCGTGATCGTCTCGGAGGCGAGGATGATCTCCTTGGGCACCTGGAGCTCCACCAGGTCGGACATGCCCTTGCCCTGAGCGATCAACCGGGCCAGCGAGATGGCCGAGGAGGCCATCGACGGGCTGTAGGTGACGGTCGCCTTCAGCACGGTGTTGTCGGCCTGGATGTCCTCGATCGCCTTCTTCGAACCAGCGCCGCCGACCATGAAGAACTCCTTGCGGTTGGCCTGGTTGATCGCGGCCAGCACGCCGATGCCCTGGTCGTCGTCGTGGTTCCAGATCGCGTCGATCTTCGGCAGCGCCCGGAGCAGCTGCGACGCCTCCGCCTGCCCGGAGTCGGCGGTGAAGCGGGCCGCGCGGCGGTTCGCCACCTTCAGCCCGTTCTGGGCGAGGGTGTCGGCGAAGCCCTTCGACCGCTCCTGGGTCAGCTCCAGCTCGTCCATGCCCGCGATCTCGGCGATCACCGGGTTGGTGACGTTCTTGGCCTTGAGCTGGTCGACGATGTAGTGCGCCGCGGCGACACCCATGCCGTAGTTGTCGCCCTTGATCTGAAGCCGGTAGGCGAGGGCGTCGGGGAAGGCCCGGTCCAGGTTCACCACCGGGATGTTGGCCTTCATCGCCTCCAGGCCGGCGGCGTTCAGCTCCTTGCCGTCGTGCGGGAGCATCACGATGATGTCCGGCTTCTGGGAGATCAGCGTGGAGATCGCCGCCCGCTGGGCCGCGGCGTCCGCGCCGGCCTCGACGGTCTTGAACTCCACGTCGGAGTACGCCGCGGCCTGCGCCTTGGCGTTGGTGGTGATGGCGGCGAGCCAGCCGTGGTCGGCGGCCGGGGCGGAGAAGGCCACGACCACGCGCTTGCCCGGCTCCGCGTTGCCGCCCGCCGCGGCGTCGGCGCCCTTGGTCTGCGCGGTGGTCGGCTCGTTGCTCTCGTTGCTGGTGCAGCCGGCCAGTAGCACGCCGGCGCCGACGGCGGCCCCGCCGAAGAGCAGGCGGCGGCGGGACAGGTCGCGATCGTGCTGGGTCATGACGACCTCCTGTATTCGCGGTGGTGGGAGCGGAAAGGGGTGTGCGGGGCCCGGCCACCGTCGCCTGCACGGTGGCCCGGGTGTGGTGCGGTGGGTCAGCTGGTGGTGAGCCTGTTGCGTCCGAGGAACTGGGTGAGGCTGCGGAACTGCAGCTGCTGGAGCAGGACGGCCGCGACGATGATGCCGCCCTTGACCATGTTCTGGGCCTCGGTCGTGAGGCCGTTGATCGCGAAGAGGTTGGTGATCGTCGAGAAGATGATCACCCCGAGCAGGGAGCCGATGATGGTGCCCCGCCCGCCGCTGAGCAGCGTGCCGCCGATGATCGCGGCGGCGATCGCGTCGAGCTCGTAGAGGTTCGCCATCGCCGCCTGGGCGGAGGTCGCCTGGGCGGTGAGCATGATCGCGGCGATGCCGCAGCACAGGCCGGAGAGCGCGTAGAGCATCATCGTGTGCCGCTTCACGTTGATGCCGGCCAGCCGGGCCGCCTCCGGGTTGCCGCCGACCGCCACCGTGCGCCGCCCGAACGTGGTGCGGTTGAGCAGCACCCAGCCGGCGAGCACCACCGCGGCGAGGATGTAGACCAGCAGCGGGATGCCGAGCAGGTTCGTGCTCGCGATGCTGTTGATCGTGTTGTTGTCGGAGACCTGCGTCTGCTTGCCGGAGATCTCGGCGGCCAGACCCCGCGCCGCCACCAGCATCGCCAGCGTGGCGATGAACGGCACCAGCCGCCCGTACGAGATGAGCAGCCCGTTGACCAGGCCGACGGCGAGACCGACGGTGAGCGCGCAGAAGATCATGCCGCCGGCGCCGTAGCTCTGGGTGGCCACCGTGGTCGCCCACACCCCGGCCAGCGCGACGATCGCGCCGACCGAGAGGTCGATGCCACCACCGATGATCACGAAGGTCATGCCCACGGTGACCACGCCGACCACCGAGGCGAGCTGGAGGATGCTGAGGAAGTTGTCCCAGACCCAGTCGGGGTCCGAGTAGAGGTCGGAGCGGGTGAGAGCACCGATCACGATCAGTGCCACCAGCACCCCGATGAGGCCCAGGTTGCGCCGGGCACCCTCGCCGCCCTCGCCGCGCCACCAGGAGAGCTGGCCCGCCGGCCGCTGCCCGGCGAGCGCCGTCTCCGCCGGATCCACCGGCGGAGACTGTGCCGGCAGCTTCGCCGCCCGCTCCGGAGTGGACGTCTCGCTCACGCCGCCACCTCGCTCCACCTCACGCCGGCCCGGGGCTCGACCGCGCTGTATTGACTGTTCGCTCGCTCAGGCTCACTCATGCCGCCGCGCCTTCCATGAGGGACCCCGCCATGACGAGGTCGAGGACGGTGTTCTCGTCGAGTTCGCCGGCCGGGGCCTCGCGGACGACCCGCCCCTCCCGCATGACCAGCACCCGGTCGGCCAGGCCGAGCACCTCGGGGACCTCGCTGGAGACCAGCAGCACCCCGACGCCCTGCTCGGCGAGGGCGCGGATGACCTGGTACAGCTCGGCCCGGGCGCCGACGTCCACGCCGCGGGTGGGCTCGTCGAGCAGCAGCAGCTTCGTGTCGCCGAGCAGCCACCGCCCGACCACCACCTTCTGCTGGTTGCCGCCCGAGAGGGTGCGCACCGCCCGGCGGACGTCACGCGGGCGCAGCTCCAGGCTCTCCGCGATCCGGTCGGCCTCGGCGCGCTCCCGCCCCACGTCCGTGAAGCCCGCCCGGGCGTACCGGGCGAAGGTGGCCAGCGTGACGTTGCGGTAGATGGGCTCGCCGAGCAGCAGCGCCTGGCTCTTGCGCTCCTCCGGCGCCATGCCCATCCCGGCACGCACGGCCGCGCCGACGCTGCCGTTGCGCAGCACCCGGCCGGCCATCCTCACCGTGCCGGCCTCCGCCCGCCGGGCGCCGTAGATGGTCTCCAGAAGCTCGGAACGGCCCGAGCCGACCAGGCCCGCGATGCCCACGATCTCGCCGGGCCGCACCCGCAGCGACACGTCGGCGAACTCGCCGGCGCGGGTCAGCCCGTCGACCTCCAGCAGGTCGGCCTCCGCCGGCTCCGCGTCCGCGGGGCGCTCCGGGAAGACGTACTCGATGGTGCGGCCGGTCATCCGGCTGACCAGGTCGCGGGTCGGAGTGTCCCGGGCCGGCAGGTTCGCCGCGGTGGTGCGGCCGTCCTTGAGTACGGTGACCCGGTCGCCGATCTCGCGGATCTCCTCCAGCCGGTGGGAGATGTAGATGACGGCGATGCCCTGCGCGGTCAGCTCGCGGATGATACGGAACAGGTTGCCGACCTCGTCGTGCGCGAGCACGGCGCTCGGCTCGTCCATGATGATCAGCCGTGCCTCGTGTGACAGGGCACGGGCCATGCTGACGACCTGCTTGCCGGCGGCGGGCAGGGACCGGACCATCCGGTTCGGCGGGATCTCGGCGTGGCCCAGCCGGCCGAGGATCTGCCGGGTGCGCCGCGCCATGTGGCCCCGGCGCACGAAGCCGAACCGGCGCGGCTCGTGCCCGAGGAAGGCGTTCTCCGCGACCGAGAGGTCCTCGACGAGGTCGAGCTCCTGGTAGATGGTGGCGATGCCGGCCCGCATGGCGGCCTGTGGGTTGGCGAAGCTGGTCTGCTCGCCGCGCCACTCGACCTCGCCCGAGTCGGGCCGGTGTACGCCGGAGAGGACCTTGATGAGGGTCGACTTGCCGGCACCGTTCTGGCCGAGGAGGCAGTGCACCTCGCCGGCACGGACCTCCAACTGCACGCCGTCCAGGGCGCGTACGCCCGGGAAGGTCTTGACCACGTCGGTGAGCCGCAGCACCACCTCGCCCGCGACGGTGTCGGCCGGCGCCTCCACGAGCGGCGCGTCCGGCGCGCCGCCCTCCGCGCCGCCGCCCACCGGGGTCGCTTCCCCTTCGGTCACCACGCCCTCCTCCCGCTCGGTCACCGCGTCACCTCCGGCCCGCTCCTCGCGCTCACCGCGCCGCTCTCCGTTCGCGACTGCGGGGCTCGCAAACCCGGCTCACTCCTCGCGCTCACCGCGCCGCTCTCCGTTCGCGACTGCGGGGCTCGCAAACCCGGCTCACTCCTCGCGCTCACGAGGCCTCCCCGAAGGCGACGTCGCTCGCGAGCACCGCGGCGCCGGCGACCCCGGCCCGGGGACCGAGTTCGGAGAGGACGACAGGCAGGTTGCCGGTGGCCAGCGGCAACGACCGGCGGTATACCACGCTGCGGATCTCGGCGAGCAGGATGTGACCGAGCTGGGCGAGACCGCCACCGATCACGATCATGGAGGGGTTGGCGAAGCTCACCAGCCCGGCCAGCACGCCACCGACCCGCCGCCCGCCGTCGCGGATCAGCTGGATGCAGGTCACGTCCCCCTCGACGGCGCCCTCGGCCACGTCGAGAGCCGTGACCTGCCCGTGCGCGGCCAGCCGCTCGGCGAGCGCGGGTGAGACACCGTTGCGCGCCGCGGCGGTCGCGTCCTTGGCCAGCGCGGCGCCGCTGAAGAGCGCCTCGAGGCAGCCCACGTTGCCGCAGGAGCACATCGGGCCGTGCGAGTCGACCTGGATGTGCCCGATGTCGCCGGCGCAGCCGTCGGTGCCCCGGTAGACCTCGCCGCTGAGGTAGATCCCGCAGCCGATGCCGGTGCCGATCTTCACGAACAGGAAGTCGTCCACCGAGTGGGCGACCCCGCCGTGCCGCTCGCCGATCGCCATGATGTTGACGTCGTTGTCGACCACCGCGGGGCAGCCGTGCTCGCGGGTGAGCAGCTCGCGCACCGGGAAGCGGTCCCAGCCGGGCATGATCGGCGGCGAGACGGGCACCCCGTCGCGGAAGCTCACCGGCCCGGGCACGCCGACACCGACGGCGTCGAGACGCTCGTAGGCACCGTCGACCTTGGCCTTGTGCAGCAGCTCGTTGACGCGCTGGAGCGTCACCTTCGGACCCGAGCGGATGTCGGCCGGCTCGGCGTAGGCGGCGACCGGTTCGAGCCGGCCGTTGACCACCTCGACGTCGATCGAGCTGGCGCCGAGGTCCACGGCGGCGAAACGCAGGCGCGGGTTGAGCTCGACCAGGGTGGACCGACGTCCACCGCGGGACGCGGCCAGCCCGGCCTCGGCCACGTAGCCCAGGTTGACGAGCCGGTCCAGCTCGGCCAGGAGTCGCGGGCGCGGCATCTGCAACCGGTCGCCGAGCTCGGCCCGGGACACCGCTCCCTGGTCACGCAGCAGCCGCAGGAGGCGTACGTGCAGCGGGTCCTCCGTCCGCACCGGGACTCACCTCCGCATCGGCGTCCTTCACATCGACGCAACGGCGATGTGTTGTGCCCGACACAGTAGGAGCGTTCCGCGCTGCGTGTCCAGAGCTTCAAGCGATCTGACATCAACTTTTGTCCGAACGAACAAAAGCTAATTGTGGATCAAGGAAAGATCGTCACCCTCGTTCGCGCTTCTTGCGCAGCTTGCGATCGTCACGTAGCTCCACGTACGGCTCCTCATCGGCCGGATGACCGGCCGAGATCGCCCGGCCGCGTTCCAGCTCGGCGTCGAACTCCGCGCCGAGCAGGATGGCGATGTTGGTCAGCCAGAGCCAGACCAGGAAGATGATCACCCCGGCGAGGGTTCCGTACGTCTTGTTGTAGGAGCCGAAGTTGGCCACGTAGGCGGCGAAGAGGGCCGAGACGACCAGCCAGACCACCACCGCCAGCACCCCGCCCGGGCTGACCCAGCGGAAGCCGCCGTGGCGCGCGTTCGGCGAGGCCCAGTAGAGGATGGCGAACATCAGGCTGACCAGGACCAGCAGCACGGGCCACTTGGCGATGTTCCAGACCGTCACCGCCGTCGAGCCGAGCCCGATCGCCTCGCCGGCCGCGCGGGCGAGGCGGCCGGTGAAGACCACGATCACGGCGCTGGCCAGCAGCATCACCCCGACCACGGCCGTCACGCCGACCCGGATCGGCAGCGTCTTCCAGATCGGCCGTCCTTCCGGCACGTCGTAGATCGCGTTGGAGGCCCGCATAAACGCCGCGATATAACCGGAGGCCGACCAGAACGCGGCGAGCAGACCGAGGACGGCGGCGAGGCTGGCGAGCCCGCCGGAGCCCTGCGCCTGGGTGATCGCGTTCTCCAGGATGGTCTGGATGTTGCCCTCCGGAACGGCGTCGCGGACGGTGTCCTTGACGCCCTCCGTGGTCTCCCGCCCGAGCAGGCCGAGGATGGAGACGAGCACCAGCAGGCCGGGGAAGATCGAGAGCACCCCGTAGTAGGTCAGCGCGGCCGCCCAGTCGGTGAGGCTGTCCTCCTGGAACTCTGTGATCGTCCGGCGCGCCGCCGCCTTCCATCCGGCACCCGGCAGCTTCGCCGGGCTCTCCGGGCCCGCGTCCGGGTCGACCGGCCCGCGACCCCGATCGGGGGCCCGGTCGGCGGCCGCTCGCGCAACCGTGTCGTCGTGGTCGCGCCCGCGGCGGTCAGACTCGTCGGCGGCCATCGCCCCTCCTTGTCGTCGCGTATCCCTGCGGGACATGCCCCGACAAAGGCGGCGGTAACCACCTAGCGGTAGAGCAGGCGCCCCATCCGACGCGAGGAGACCAGCAGACCCACCGCAATCATCACCAGCAGGTAGAGCACGTCGAGCAGCCACGCCCAACCCGCGGTGCCGAGCGAGACACCCCGGATCAGGTGCACCGCCCGGTAGAGCGGGGTGAGCTCGACAAGCCAGCGCAGCACGGCCGGATACGCCTCGGCGGGAACGAACGTGCCGGAGAAGAGGAAGAGGGTGAACTGGGCCGAGCCCAGGAGGTCGAAATCCTGCCAGCTGCGCATGAACGTCGCCACGGCCGCGCCCAGCGCGCCGAACGCGAAGCCGACCAGCACCGCGGCCGGCAGGGCCGTCACCGCCCGGGCGACGGTCGTCAGATCCATGGCGGCCATGACCACCAGGAAGGCGGCGGAGTAGGCGCTGCCCCGCAGCATCGCCCAGCCCAGCTCGCCGAGCGCGATCTCGAACGGCCGCACGGGGGTGGCGATCACCCCGTCGTACAGCTTCATGTACTTCATCTTCCCGAAGAAGTTGAAGGTGGTCTCGGCGAGCGCCCCGGTCATCGCCGACGAGGCGAGCATCGCGGGAGCGACGAACGCCGCGTAGGTGACCAGCCGACCATCCGGCAGGGTGAGGTCGCCCACCAGCGCGCCGACTCCGACGCCGATGGAGAGCAGGTAGAGCAGCGGCTCCAGGAACCCGGAGAGGAGCAGTAGCCAGTAGACCGACTTCAGCGCCGCGACGTTCCGCTCGGCCACCGAGGCCGAGCGCCGGTACGCGGCGGAGACGTCGACGAGCCGGGGCAGGACCAGAGCGACCACGACAAGGCCCTTCCTAGACGACGAGCTTGCGGCGGAACACGCGGCGCGCGAGCAGCGCGCCGCCGAGCGCCCAGGCCGCGAGGTAGAGCAGGTGGCCGGCGGCCGACCACTCGGGGGCGACACCGAGGGTCGCGGCCCGGCACAGGTCGACGGCGTGCCAGAGCGGCGTCGCGTACGCCAGCCAGCGCAACCCTTCGGGCAGGCCCTCGACCGGGAAGAACACGCCGGCGAAGAGAGTCATGGGGATGACCGCGAAGCGGAACAGCATCGCCAGCCAGCTGTCGCTGTCGACCGTCGCGCTGTAGGCGAAGGTCGGTGCGGCGACGGCCAGGCCGAGTAGCGCCGACACCGGCAGGGCCGCCAGCGCCCAGGGCGAGCGCAACGCGCCGAAGAGCCCGGTGACCAGCAGGAACGCGGCGATCGTGGTGAGCACCCGGAACAGCACGTAGAGCAGGTGACCGGCGAGGATGTCACCGACCCGCAGCGGGGCGGCGCTCTGCGCGTAGTACGTCTTGATCCACTGGAAGTTGCTGAACACCGGCCAGGTCGCGTCGCCGAGCGCCACCTGCAGTGCGGTCGAGGCGATCAGCCCCGGCACCAGCCAGTCGAGATAGGGCACGCCGTCCACGCCCTGGTCGATGTAGGCGCCGACACCGATGCCGAACCCCAGCACGGTGAGCACCGGCAGCAGGAAGGACGAGAACACCCCGGCTCGCCAGGTGCGCCGGTAGCCCACGAGGAAGTAGGTGAGCACGGCGAACGCCGGCACCCGCGGCAGCGCGTGCCGCGGCCGCTCCCGCACCGGTGACGTCACGTCCACCACGACCACCACCCCGCTCCCGTCCGTCCACCACGGCCTTCCTACCTCCGGGGTACGACAGGCCGCAGCCACCCTATGACCGGCCGGCGTACGTGTCGCGGGAGTTTCGGGAGCGCGGGGCGGGTTCGGACGTTCCCCTGGACGGGCTTAATCTACATAGGTAGCCTGAGGGTGTGGAACCGCTCGGACGCATCGGTGGCGCGACGGTCGACGTCCTGCGCGTGCTGCTCGACGCCGACCGGCCCCGCTGGGGGCTGGAGATCATCAAGGTCACCGGCCGGCCCTCCGGCAGCGTCTATCCCCTCCTGGACCGGCTGGAACGCCACGGCTGGGTCACGTCGCACTGGGAGACGGAGCCCGAGCGGCGCGGCCCACGGCGACGGATGTACGAGCTGACGGCCGACGGTGCCCTGGCGGCGCGCCGGGTGTGCGCCCGGGCGTCGGCGCAGGAGGCGCGGCGGCCGGCGCGACTGCGGGAGGCGCGATGACACCGTCCACCCGGGTGGCGCTCGTGATCGTGCGCTGCACCGCGGCGCTGCTCCCCCGCGGGCTGCGCGCCCGCCACCTCGAACAGTGGCAGGCCGACGTGCACGGCGCGGCGTTCCTGCGGATGTCCCCGGTGCGGCTCGCCATCGGCACCCTCGTCGCGGCCGCCCGGATCACCAACACCGACCGGAAGGAGACCCGGACCATGCAGCCCATCGGCCCTCTCGCTCTCGCCCTGCGCCTGGTGGGCGGCACGCACGCCCGTCGTCGCGCCGCCACCCTCGCCGCCGTGTTCGCACTGGCCCTGCTGGCCGGCACCGGCCTGCTCGTCACGGGGTGAGCCCGCGGTCACCCGGTGCGGGTCGGCGGGGGCGCAACGCCTCCCGCCGTCCCGGGCGGGTCAGTCGCGGACGCCCCGCACCAGCGACCGGAGCGCGTAGCCGAGCAGCAGCACGCCCGCGCCCGTACCGACCACCAGGCCCGCCGACACCGCCGTCGCGAGACCTACGACCAGACCGGCCAGCGCGACCACGTACATCACCAGGCCGAGCGGTCGCAGCAACGGATCGCCCAGCAGCGGCGCCAGTGGGAGGAGGTGCAGACCCACCACGGCGCACACCAGCACCGGGATGCACTCGGACCAGCCGGCGACGGCAAGCGCCGCCGCGGCACCTCCGATCGCTCCGACCGGCCGAGACCGATCGGGCGTCCGCACGATGCTATGGGCCGCGACCCCGGCCGCAGCCCGCGCCGACCCGCTCAGTCGACGAGCGTACGGCCGGTGAGGTGCAGGAAGACGTCCTCCAGGCTGCTGCGGCGGACCAGCACGTTGGCCGGAGTGAGGCCGATCGCCTGCACCTCGGCCAGCGCGGCGTCACCGTCCGCGACGTAGAGCAGGATCCGGTCGGGCAGCACCTCGACCCGCTCACCCAACCCGTCGAGCTTGCCCGCGAACGCCTCCTGCGAGTCGGCGGCGAAGCGCAGCTCGACCACCTCGCGCGTGGAGTAGCGCTCGATCAGCGTCCGGGGCGAGCCCTCGGCCACGATGCGGCCACCGTCCATCACGACCAGCCGGTCGCAGAGCTGCTCGGCCTCGTCCATGTAGTGGGTGGTCAGCACCAGCGTCACGCCCTGCTGCTTGAGCCGGAACAGCCGCTCCCAGACCAGGTGCCGGGCCTGCGGGTCGAGGCCCGTGGTCGGCTCGTCGAGCAACACGATCTCCGGCTCGTTGACCAGCGCGCGGGCGATGGTGAGCCGGCGCTTCATCCCGCCGGAGAGCGGCTCGACCTTGCTGTCGGCGCGCTCGGCGAGCTGGACGAAGTCGAGAAGCTCGCCCGCCCGTTCCCGGGCCACCCGGCGCGGGATGCCGAAGTAGCGGGCGTAGGTGGTCAGGTTCTCGCGGACGGTCAACTCCGGGTCGAGGTTGTCCAGCTGGGGGCAGACCCCGAGCCGGGCGCGGATCGCGGGCCCGTCACGCACCGGATCCATGCCGAGGATGCGTAGCTCCCCGCCGCTCGGCGGGGAGGTGCAGCCGATCATACGCATGGTGGAGGACTTGCCCGCGCCGTTGGGGCCGAGGAAGCCGAACGCCTCGCCCGGGAGCACCTCGACGTCGATGCCGTCGACCGCGGTGAAGTCGCCGAACCGCTTCACCAGCCCCCGCGCCTGGATGAGAGGTTGAGCCGTGGTCACCGCCCGACCCTAACCGCCGCGTCCGACACCTCCATCCGATTTAGCGGCGCGGCAGCGCCCCCGGCGTACGCACATCGACGTGTATCGTCCTTCTGTGGCGCCCATCCGCTCCCCCGACGGTTCGCCGCCGACCCCGCGCCGAGCCGAGCGGGCCACGGCGGAGCCGTCCACTGTCGACCTCCCCGACGACGCCGCCCACCGGCCGCCCACGACCGTCGAGGCGGCCGCCGGGCGAGAGCCCGCGGAGGCCGACGTCGCCGCCCGGCAGCCGCCCACGACCACCGAGGCGAGCGCGCCCGCCGTCGCTCGCGTCCCGTCGCCCCGGCCGCCGGACGGGACGCCCGATCTCGCCGCCCAGTTCGAGGACGAGAAGCCGGGCCGCGCGCTCGCCGGAGCGGCCGGCCTGCTCGTCGGCGCGGCGGCGCTGGCGGTCGCCGCGCTCGCCCTCTGGCAGGTGTTCCGGCCGTTGCCGCAGGGCAGCAAGTACTACCTGATCGTGTTCCTCGCGGGCGTCCTCCCGCTGGTCTTCCTCGCCTACCCGGCCGAGCTGCGGCTGCGGGCCCGGCTGCGCCGGCCCGGCCGCCGCGACGCGCCGCCGGCCGGGCCGGAGGCCACCGTGACGGCGGCGCCCCCCGTGGCCTCGCGCCCCACGGTGTCGGACTGGGCGCTCGCCGCGCTGGCGCTGGCCGCCTGCCTCTACCCGATCCTGCCGATCCCGCTCGGTTCCGGCGGCGGCGGCTACAACGCCTTCCTCGACCGCCAGGGGCTGCTCGCGCCGGCCGACCTGGTGCTCGGCACCGTCCTGCTCCTGCTGCTGCTCGAGGCCTGCCGCCGCACCACCGGTTGGATCCTGCCCGCGGTCTGCCTGCTCTTCCTCGGCTACGGCTACTACGGCGGCCTGCTCCCGCAGTCCTGGCCGGTGGCCCACGCCGGGCTCGACTTCGGCCAGTTGGTCGACGCGTTCTACAACTCCGACAGCGGCTTCTACGGCACTCCGCTGGACGTCGCGGCGTCCTACATCGTGCTCTTCACCATCTACGGCGCGGTGCTGAACTTCTCCGGGGCGGGCCGGTTCTTCGTCGACCTCTCCGCCGCGGCCTTCCGCCGCTCGCGCACGGCGGCCGGGCGTACGGCGGTCGCCTCCGGCTTCCTGCTGGGCACCGTCTCCGGCTCGGGGGCCGCCACCACGGTCAGCATCGGGGCGGTGACCTGGCCGATCCTGCGGCGGGCCGGCTACCCGGCGGAGCGGGCCGGCGGCATGCTGGCCGCGGCCGGGGTGGGCGCGATCCTCTCCCCACCGACGCTGGGCGCGGCGGCGTTCATCATCGCCGAGTACCTCGGCGTCTCGTACCTCCAGGTGCTCGGCTGGGCGACCGTGCCCACGGTCCTCTACTACCTCGGCATCCTGCTCTCCGTGGAGATCGACGCCCGCCGCTCGGGGGTGCGTCCGGTGTCCATCGACGCGGCGTCCCCCTGGCGGCTGCTGGGCCGCTTCGGCTACCACTTCGCCTCGCTGGTCGTCATCATCGCGCTGCTCGCCACGGGCATGTCGGCCACCCGGGCGGTGGTGCTCGCGACCGCGGTCGCCGCCGCGCTCTCCTTCCTGGACCGGGCCCACCGGCTCACCCCGGAGCGGCTGCTGACCGCCCTGGTGAGCGGCGTACGCGGTGTGCTCGCGGTGACCGCCGTCTGCGCCGCCGCCGGCATCATCACGGCCACCACCACCAAGACGGGGCTCGGCCCGCAGGCGGCGGGCCTGCTGGTGGACGGCGCGCGGGCGCTGAGCAGCGACCCGGCGGTGGTCCTGGTGCTCACCGCGGTGCTCGCCGCGGTCGCGCTCAGCCTGCTCGGTCTCGCCGTCCCGGTCACGGCGTCGTTCGTGATCGGCTGGGTGATCATCGGGCCGGCGCTGCTCGACCTGGGGGTCGCGACGCCGGCGGTGGCGATGTTCGTCTTCTACTTCGCGGTGCTCTCCGAGGCGTCCCCGCCGACCGCGCTCGCCGCCGTCGCCGCCGCGGCGGTCACCGGCGGTCGGCTGGTGCCGACCATGTGGCACACCCTGCGCTACGCGCTGCCGGCGTATCTCACCCCGATCGCCTTCGTGATCACTCCCGCCGGGCTGGGCCTGCTCGGCATCGGCGGGCCGCGGCGGATCGCGGTGGCCGCCCTGGTCCTCGCGCTGAGCGTCGCCGTGCTCGCCGTCGCCGCCGGAGGGTGGCTGCCCGGCGTGGGCCGGGCCGGAGTCGCCGAACGCGTGCTCGCCGCGCTCGCCGGGGTGGTGCTGCTCCGGCTGGAGCCGGTGTCGGTGGCGATCGGCGTCGGGCTGGCCGCCGTGGCGGTCGCGAGCGTGGTCGTACGACGTGGATCCGCCGGCCGGTCCGACGGACCGGCCGGATCACCGGCGCAGCTGAGGGAGGTAGGACAGTGAGCGGGAGGAATGTTCGGCTCCTCGCCGGGGTGGGCGTGCTCGCCGTGCTCACGGCGGGGACGGTGGGCTGCGGCGGCCGGCAGGGCGGCGCGGCGCGGGACGACACCGCGAGCGAGGTCACCTGCGACGTCACCCGGGACACCCGGGTCGGCATCGCGACGGGGAACGCGACGGGCGTCTACTACGTGGTCGGCAACGCCCTGGCCGGGCAGCTCTCCGATGCCACCGGCGGCCGGTTGACCGGCACCGCGGCCGAGACCGGCGCCTCGGTGCAGAACGTCGAGCAACTCGTCGCCGGCCAGTACGACGTCGCCTTCTCGCTCTTCGACACGGCCGTCAACGCGGTGCAGGGCAGGGAGACGTTCGACGCCGCGCAGCCGGTGCAGGCGCTCGCCCGGATCTACGACAACTACACGCAGGTCGTGGTGCGCAACGACGCCGGCATCGCCTCGGTGGCCGACATGCGCGGCAAGCGGATCTCCACGGGCTCGCCGAAGTCCGGCACCGAGGTGATCGCCAACCGGCTGCTCCAGGCGGCCGGTCTCGACCCCGCGAAGGACGTCCAGGCGCAGCGGCTCGACCTCACGAAGACCGTCGAGGGGATGAAGGACGGCAGCATCGACGGCTTCTTCTGGTCGGGCGGCCTGCCCACCGGAGGGCTGACCGACCTGTTCACCACCGCCGGGGACCGGGTGCGGTTCCTCGACATCACCCCGCTGCTGCCGAAGATGGCCGAGCTGAACCCGGCCTACCAGGCCGGCACGATCAGCCGGGACGCCTACCGGACGGCGGCGGACACCCCGACGATCGTGGTGCCGAACGTGCTGCTCGTCCGCCGGGACCTGGACGCCAACGTCGCCTGCGCGATCACCCGCACGCTCTTCGAGCGCCGGGACGCGCTGGCCCGGGCGAACCCGGCGGCGAAGGGGATCACGCTGGAGAACGCCCGCCGGACCGACCCGGTGCCGCTGCACCGCGGCGCGGAGAAGGCCCTCCAGGACCTGGGCGCCCGCTGACGGCTGCCCGCGACCCGGCCCGCCGGCACGGGACGCGCTGTGCCCGCCGACGGTGACCGTTGGTCGCCCCGGTCCGCCCGGCGGGACGCCGAGCGTGACCACTGGTCACCCGTCGGCCACCGGGTCGGCGCGGCCGTGATCGCTGGTCACCCGGGTCGACGCCGGCCGTGGCCGCTGGTCACCCGGGTCGACGCCGGCCGTGTCGCTGGTCGCTTCGCGTCGGCTCAGACGTCGGCGGGGGCGGTCCCGGCCCGGGCGGCGGCGACCAGTTGGTCGGTCAGGGCCACCACCTCGGCGTCGTCGGCCGGCGTGCCCGGGTCGTAGCGCACCGTCCAGGTCAGCCCGTCGACGCCGGGCACCCGCCGGGCGGCGATCCGGCCGCCGGGCACGGAGTGGTGCTGGGTGTAGGCCACCGACCGGGTGACCCGGGCGCGCACCTGGTGCGGCAGGTCACCCGGATCGAGCAGCAGGTAGGTCTGCGGGACGCCGTCGGCGACCACGAGGTAGCCGTCGCGCTCGCCGACCTGCTCCGCGGGTGTGACGGTGAGTTCCCGGCCGGACCAGACCGCCTTGATCAGCTCGTGCCAGCCGAGTCGTTGCTGGTGGCCGGGCAGCCAGAGCCCGAGGTTGCTGGCGACCAGGACGCCCCCACCCTCGCCGTCGCCGACCGCGGCCCAGGCCAACACGCGCTCGTCGGGCGACAGCGGCGGGCGGTCGACCGGGCGCAGCTTCGGCCGGCGGCTGAACAGTCCCATCTAGAGCCCTCCCGCGGCCTGTTCGCGCAGTGCCCGGGCGTGCTGCTCCAACGAGAGCAGCTCACCGAAGAGCGCGAAGTACTCGTCCTTGTTGCTCACCGGGTTGATCCGCTGGATCCGCGACTTGAGGTCCTTGATCCGGCCGGTGACCGACCCCCACTGCAGGCGGGCCATGGTGACCGAGACGTACCGCGGATCCGGCTCACCGTCGATCCGCAGCGGCTCGACGGCGAGTTCGCCCACGAGGGCCTGGCCGGCGAGGTCGGCGCAGGCGTCCCGGACCGACTCGATCCACACCGCGCCGCCGGTGGCCGCCGCGGCACCGCCGGTGGCGGCGATCGCCTCGCGCACCGCGACGTGGACCGGGTGGCGGTACTCGCCCGCCTCCACCGCGTCGAACATCGGCCCGGCGAGCACCGGCTGCTGGAGCGCGAGCTTCAGCGCCTCCCGCTCGACCATCGACTGCGGGCTGTCCACCGTCGGCGCGGCGACGGCCGGGGACGCCGGGGCGGGCGCCGGTCGGCCGGTGGCGCCGGCCGCGGCGGCCTGCACCGCCCGCTGCACCGGCTCGATCTCCATGCCCAGGTCGCCGGCGAGCTTACGGACGTACTCCGGGCGCTTCTCCCGGTCCTTGATCTTCGCGACCAGCGGGGCGGCGCGGCGCATCGCCTCCACCCGGCCGTCGACGGTGTCGAGGTCGTAGCGGCTGATGACGTGCCGCAACGCGAAGTCGACGAGCGGCTCGCGGCGCGCCACCAGGTCGCGGACCGCGAGGTCTCCCTTGGCCAGCCGCAGCTCGCACGGGTCCATGTTGTCGGGGCTGACGGCGATGAAGGTACGCCCCACGAACCGCTGGTCGTCGTCGAAGGCCCGCAGCGCGGCCTTCTGGCCGGCGGCGTCCCCGTCGAAGGTGAAGATGATCTCCCCGGCCCGTTCGTCGCTGTCGAAGAGCACCCGGCGCAGCACCGCGATGTGGTCCGCGCCGAACGCCGTGCCGCAGGTCGCCACCGCCGTCGGCACGTCGGCCAGATGGCAGGCCATCACGTCGGTGTAGCCCTCGACCACGACCACCTTGCCCTGCTTGGCGATCTCCCGCTTCGCCTGGTCGATGCCGTAGAGCACGTGCGACTTCTTGTAGATCGGCGTCTCGGGGGTGTTCAGGTACTTCGGGCCGTCGTCATCGTCGAAGAGCTTGCGCGCACCGAAGCCGATCACGTCACCGGTGATGTCCCGGATCGGCCACATGAGCCGCCGCCGGAACCGGTCGATCAGGGTGCCCGAGCGCGACGGCCGCGACAGCCCCGCCGTGGTCAGCTCGTCGGCGGTGAACCCCCGTTGGCGCAGGTGCTTGGTCAGGTGGTCCCAGGCGTCGGGGGCGAAGCCGCAGGCGTAGCGCTCGGCGGCCGCCCGGTCGAAGCCGCGTGCGGCCAGGAACTCCCGGGCCGGCCGCGCGCCGGCGGTCGTGAGCTGGGACTGGTAGAACTCGACGGCGGCGGCGTGCGCGGCGACCAGGCGCTGACGCTGCCCCTGCTGGGGGCGGCCCCGCGCCGGGGTGGAGTCGCCCTCCACGTAGCGCAGCTGGATGCCGGCGCGGGCGGCGAGCCGTTCGACCGCCTCGACGAAGCTGAGGTGGTCGGCGTCCATCAGGAACTTGATGGCGTCGCCGCCGGCGCCGCAGCCGAAGCAGTACCAGACGTTGCGCGCCGGGGAGACGTTGAACGAGGGGCTCTTCTCGTCGTGGAACGGGCACAGCCCCTTCAGGTTGCCGCCGCCCGCGGACCGGAGGGTCACCGTCTCGGAGATGATCTCCTCTATCGAGGTGCGCTCCCGGACCAGCGCGATGTCCTCGTCCCGGATCCGCCCCGCCATGTCCGCCACCTCCTCCGGCGTACATCCTGCCCTGCCGGACCGACGTTCCGCCGTCGGGGGCACGCCGGGTGAGCCGGATCGCGAGCGACTCGCCCATTTCGCCCCAGGCACCGCCCCGCCGCGGCGAGCATGAGCAGATGTGGCGGAGGAAGGGGCGCGGGGCGCGATGGGGCGGCCGGCTCGCCGGCCGGCTGGCCGTACGTCCGCCGACGGCGGCCACCGACGAGGCCGGTCACCGGCACGCCACCTGGTTCGAGCTCTTCTTCGACGTGATCTTCGTCTTCGCCCTGGCTGCCGTGGTGGACCGGCTCGGCGGCGACACGAGCCCTCGACCGCAGAGCGTGCTCGCCGCGTTCGGGCTCTTCCTGGTGGTGCAGTGGGCCTGGGTGGGGCACGCCTACTACGCCACCCGCTACCAGGCCGACGACCTGCCGCACCGGTTGTTGATGCTGTTCGCGCTGCTCGGCGCCGGAGCGATCACCCTCGGGGTGGACGAGGTGCCCGACGGCGAGATGCTGCCGATGGGTTACCTGATCGTCCGTGGCGTGCTGATCCTGCTCTACCTCCGGGGCCGTCCCGCCTCCGGGGTGGCCCGGGCGGGCACCCTCGTCTACCTGATCGGGTTCGGGCTCGGCTGGCTCATCTGGCTCGCCTCGCTGGCCGTCCCCCCGCATCTGCGGCCGGTCCTCTGGATCATCGGGACGACGGTCGAGCTCGCCACGCCCTGGGTCGGCTACCGCTGGCTGAGCCGGTGGCCGGTGGACGTCCGGCACCTGCCGGAGCGGATCGGCCAGTTCATCATCATCGTGCTCGGCAGCACGGTGGCCAACCTGCTCGCCACGGTGCCGGACCACCCGGACCGCAGGATGACCCTCACCGCGGCGCTGGCCTCCACCGTGCCGGCGTCGATCTGGTGGATCTACGCCACCTTCGTCACCAGCGGCATCCCGATCCACCGGCTACGCGGCGGCCAGCCCTACGCCTACCTGCACTACCTGCTCGGCGGCGGCCTGCTGCTGCTCGGGTGGGCGCTCGGGCAGACGGTCCGGGCCGTTGACGGCGAGGCGATCCTCACCAAGGAGGTACGCCTGCTGCTCGCCGGCTCGGCCACCCTCTGGATCGTCTGCGGTCTGGGCCTGTACTGGCTGTCGATCCGGGTCTCGCTCCGCGCCGCGCTGCTCTACGGGTCCGCCGCCGCCGCGGTCTGGGCGATCACCCTGGCCGTCTCCCCGCCGTTCCTGGTGCTGGTGTCGCTCAGCGCGGCGATCGCCACGTACGCGGTGCTGTTCACCGTCCTGCTGGGCGGCGAACGCTCGGAAGAGGGGACGGCGCTCACCTCCGCCGAGTGACCGGGACCGTATCCGGATCACCGCGCCGGGCGGCACGCCAGCGGCCACCGCGAGCCCGGCGGTCACGCCGAGCGGCCGGCCTCCGCGGCGGCGCCGCCGATCCGGGGGAACGGCTCGATCGAGAAGACGACCTCGACGGGCACCTCGAAGTACGCCGCGATGCGCAGCGCCAGGTGCAGGCTGGGCCGGAACTCACCCCGTTCCAGGTAGCCCACCGTCTGGTAGTGCACCCCCAGCGCGTCGGCGAGCTGCCGCCGGGAGATGCCCCGCTCGGCCCGCAGCACCGCGATGCGGTTGTGCACGGTCTCGCTCATCGACGCCCTCTCAGATCACCTGCTGCATGGCTCGCTCCCGGCGCGCGGCGACCCGCGAGCCGGACTCCCGGCGGGCCATCCGCCGCAGCACGACGGGCGCGAGCACGAGCCCGAGCACGGCCCAGGCGCCGAGCACGCCGAGCGTCTCCAGGTGCCGCCACGACCCGCCGAGCTCGACCGCGGCCAGACCGTCCGGCAGCAGCGCCGAGCGCATGCCCAACCCTAGCCAGTAGATCGGGAAGACCTGGGCGACGGCCTGGAGCCAGCCGGGGTAGCCGTTGATCGGGTAGAAGATGCCGGAGAGCGCGATCAGGCCCATCATCGGCAGCATGACCAGCCCGAGGTTGCGCGGGTTCTCGATCAGGGAGCCGATGACCGCCCCGATGGGCAGGGTGGCGACCAGGCCGAGCACCGTCACCCAGAGCAGGGTGACCCAGGCGGTGGCGCTGGTCAGCTGGAGCCCGTCGACGAGGAACAGCGCCGGCACGAGCTGCACGACCATGCTCACCAGCGCGACCGTCGACATCAGGGTGAGCTTGCCGACGAGATAGCCGAGCATCCCGTTCGGGGTGGCCTTGGCCCGCAGCAGCGTGCCGTCCTCCCGCTCGACGACGAGCTGCTGGGCCAGGGTGATGAGGCCACCGAAGGCCAGCCCCATGCCGAGGACGCTGGGGAGCGTGCGCGCGCCGAGCGAGAACTCGGTGCCGGGCACCGTGGACCCGCGCATGAAGAAGATGGTCACCAGTAGGACCACCGTCGGGAAGATGTAGCCCCACAGGTCCTGCGAGTTCGTGAAGGTGTTGCGCAGCTCGATCACGCCGCGCCGGAGACCGGCCCGGACGGCGACTCTGGTCGGGTTCATGCCTGGCTCCCCTGCTGCCACGCCCGGGTCGCCGTGCCGACCCGCGCACCGGACTCCTGCTCGTGGACGAGCGCCAGGTACGCGTCCTCCAGGCTCGCCCGGCGGACCTCCAACTCCTGGACGCCGTCGCCGTGCTGTCGGAACAGCTCCCGCACGAACGCGGTCGCGTCGACCGCCGAGTGCACGAAGCGTTCCCCGTCCCGGGTCCACCGGATCTCGGTGTGCCCGGCGACCCGGCGGGACAGCTCGTCGGGCGAGCCGTCGGCGATGATGCGCCCGCCGGCCAGGATGAGGATCCGGTCGGCGAGCTTCTCCGCCTCGTCCAGGTCGTGGGTGGTGAGCAGGATCGTGGTCTCGTCCAGGTCGGCGAGGCGGTGCACCAGCTCGTGGAACTCGCGGCGTGCCGCCGGGTCGAAGCCGACCGTCGGCTCGTCCAGGAAGAGCAGCTCGGGACGGCCCACGATGCCGACCGCCACGTCCAGACGGCGGCGCTGCCCGCCGGAGAGCCGGTTCACCCGCTGGCCGCCGTGCGCGGCGAGGCCGACGGCCTCCAGCAGGTCGTCCACCGGCCAGGGCCGGCGGATCCGCTCGGTGGAGTAGGGGGCGTAGAACTCGCCGAGGTGGGCCAGCACGTCCCGCACCCGCCACTTGCCGTGGTCGCGCCAGGACTGGAGCACCACGCCCATCCGGGCACGCCAGCGCTCGTCGCCGCGCGCCGGGTCGACCCCGAGCACCCGGACCTCACCGGCCGAGCGCATCCGGAAGCCCTCGAGGATCTCGATGGTGGTGCTCTTGCCGGCGCCGTTGGGCCCGAGCAGCGCGAGCACCTCGCCGCGCCGGGCGGTGAAGTCGACCCCGTGCAGCACGTCGACGGTGCCGTACCGCATGCGCAGGTCGCGGACGTCGAGCACCAGCTCCCCGTCGGGCGGGTGCGGGGTCTGCACGGACCCCGGTAGTTCGACCGCAGTCATGGTCACCCCTGTTTGACGAATCACTACGGCAGAATGTAGCACCTCTGCTACATACGGAGGTACACCCACTCCCGCTTCGAGGTGCGACAGGTCATCGCGGAGGGCGGCCGAACCAGCGCGTCACCGGGGGCGGGTCCTCCTCGTCGTACGACCGGGCGGCGCGCACGGCGGCGGCCAGGCCGGCCCGGCGCCGCCGGGCCGGCGGATGGACCGCCGGGTCCCGGGCCATCTCCCGGAACAACGCGACCGCGAGGCCGAGCATCACCACCACGAACGGCAGCGCCACCAGGATGGTGGCCTGCTGCAACGCGGCGAGTCCACCGGCGAGCAGCAGTGCCGCGGCGACCGCACCGATGAGCGCGCCCCACAGCACCACGAGCAACCGGTGCGGGCGCAGCGCGCCACGGGAGGTCAACGAACCCAGCACCAGGGAGGCCGAGTCGGCGCCCGTCACGAAGTAGAGCGCCACCAGCACGATCGCCAGCACGCTGGACGCCGCGGCCAGCGGCAGCGCGTCCAGCAGGTTGAACAGCGCCTGCTCGGAGCCGGCCGCGACGTCGCGCACCAGGTCGCGCGTGCCGGTGGCCTGGGTCCGCAGCGCGGTGCCGCCCAGCACCGCGAACCAGACGGCGCTGGCGCCGCTCGGCACCAGCAGCACGCCGATGACGAACTGCCGCACAGTACGGCCCCGGGAGATCCGCGCGATGAACGTGCCCACGAACGGCGCCCACGAGATCCACCACGCCCAGTAGAAGATCGTCCACGAGCCGAGCCAGGCCGGATCGGAGAACGCCCCCGTCCGGGTCGACATCCGCAGCAGCCCGCTGAGATAGTCGCCGACCGCGGCGGGCAGCACCTCGAGCGTGTAGACCGTCGGCCCCACCACGAAGACGAAGAGCAGCAACGCCACGGCGAGCAGCACGTTCGTCGTGGACAGCCACTTCACCCCGCGGTGCAGACCGGAGGTCGCCGAGACGACGAAGGCGAGGGTGAGCGCCCCGATGACCACCAGCTCCAGCGCCCGGGTGTCGGGCAGGCCCGCGACCAGCTCCAGGCCCGCGGCCACCTGGAGCGCGCCGAGCCCGAGGCTGGTCGCCGAGCCGAACACGGTGGCGAAGACGGCCAGCAGGTCGATGGCGCGGCCGGCCGCACCGTCCACCCGGGAGCCGAGCAGCGGCTGGAAGGCGGAGGAGATCCGGTTGCCCCGCCCCTTCCGGAACGTCGAGTACGCCAGCGCCAGCCCGGCGAGGGCGTAGATCCCCCACGGGTGCAGGGTCCAGTGGAAGAGGGTGTACTGCATCGCCGCGGCGGCGGCCGCGCCGGTCTCGGCCGGCACGCCGGACGCCGGCGGTGGGGACGCGTAGTGCTGGATCGGCTCGGCCACGGCGAAGAAGACCAGGCCGATCCCCATACCGGCGCTGAACATCATCGCGACCCAGGCGAGGGTGTTGAACTCCGGTTCGTCGTCGTCCGACCCGAGCCGGATCCTCCCGAACCGGGACGCCGCGATCACCACGGCGAGGACCAGGAAGGCGTCCGCCGCCAGCACGAAGAACCAGCCGAACGTGTCGATCGCCCAGCTGAGCCCGGACGCCCCGAACCGGGCGAGCGAGTCGCGGGCCAGCACGCCCCAGGCCACCACGCCCAGCACGCCGCCGACGCCGAGCGCCAGGACGACCGGATCGAGACGTCCCGGACGCGACGTCGCCTCCGGCTGCTGCTCGGCCATGTCCACCCCTGGACCCATGGTCCGGCCCCACGACCTCGCGGGGGGTGGAATACGACAAACGTCGCGCCGTCAGGCGGCGAGCTTCTCCTCGGCCTCGACCTGCTTGTTCCACTCGGGCTTGACGGCCCGCCAGCCCTCGTCGTCCATGCCCCGGCGCCAGTAGCCGGAGATGGAGAGCATCTCGCGCGGGACCCCCCGCTCGATGCGCAGCAGCCGGCGCAGCTCCTTGACGAACGTCGCCTCACCGTGCACGAAGGCGTGCACCGCGCCGGGCGGGAAGTCCAGCGCCCGCACCGCGGCCACCAGCGCCTCGCCCACCGGGCGGCGGGAGCGGTGCAGCCAGCGCACCTCGACCACGCCGGCGCAGGTGAGCGGCATCTCGTCGGCCGGGCCGTCGACCTCCAGAAAGACCTTCGCGGGGGCGCCGGCCGGGAGCCGCTCCAGCGACGCGGCGATCGCCGGGAGCGCGCTCTCGTCGCCGACCATCAGGTGCCAGTCCGCCTCCGGGCTCGGGGCGTACCCGCCACCCGGGCCGACGAAGTGCACCGGGTCCCCGGGGCGCAGCGTCGCCGCCCACGGCCCGGCGAGCCCCTCGTCGCCGTGGTAGACGACGTCGACGGTCAGCTCCGCGGTCCGCGGGTCCCACGCCCGCACCGTGTACGTGCGCAGGCGCGGCCAGTCCGCGCGCGGCAGGGTGCGCCGAGCCACCTCCAGGTCGAACGGGGACGGATAGGCCACGCCGGGCTGCGGGAAGACCACCTTGATGTAGTGGTCGGTGAACTCGCCCACGGGCAGCCCGACAAGCTCCTCACCACCGAGGACCAGCCGGATCAGGCGCGGGGCGGGCCGCTCGGTCCGCAGGACCCGGGCGCTGGTGACCTTCGTACGGCGCTCCGTCATATTGGTTAGGCTATCCTAACCTGCTGCCGTGGGCAGTGGGGGTGCCCCGGAACCGGTCAGGCGGGCGTGCCAGGCCACCGCGACCGGGTCGGTGAGCGAGGCGACCTGGTCGATCACCACCCGCAGCCGGGCGGCGTCGTCCGGGGCGGCCCGCCACAACGGCGCGAAGACCGGATCCAGCTCGTCCGGCGCCCGCTCGACCAGGGCCGCCACCAGTTCGGCCAGGATCTGCCGCTGCCACTCGTACCGGGCGTGCGCCCCCGGCCGGCGCATCACGTAGCGCAGCGCGATCCCCTTCAGCAGCGCACAGCGTGCCCGCACCTCCCGCGGCACCACCAGGTCGGCGGCGTACCGGCGGTGCGGGCCCGGGCCGGACCGCTCCTCCGTGGCGGCCACCGCCGCCGAGACGAAGCGCCCGGTCAGCACGCTGGTGGTGGTCTTGAGCGCGGCCTGGGCGCGGTGGCTGCCGTCGTAGAAGGCCAGCGGTGCGAGCACCGGGTCGGCGAGCAGCTCGACGAGCACCTCGCCGAGGTCGGCCGGGGACTCGCCGGAGTAGGTCGCGGCCACGTCGGCGCAGAGGGCCGCCCGCTCGTCGGCGTCGGCCAGCAACGGGCGCAGGGTGACGTACCCGCCGTGGATGCCGTCCTCGACGTCGTGCACCGAGTACGCCACATCGTCGGCCCAGTCCATCACCTGCGCCTCCAGGCACCGCCGCTCCCCCGCCGGCGCACCGGCCCGGACCCAGCCGAACACGTCGGCGTCGTCGGCGTACACCCCGAACTTGCGCCGCCCCGACCGTCGCGGCCAGGGGTACTTGCCGACCGCGTCGAGCGAGGCGCGGGTGAGGTTCAGCCCGGCGGACGACCCGTCCGGGGCGAACACCTTGGCCTCCAACCGGGTCAGGACCCGCAGCGTCTGGGCGTTGCCCTCGAAGCCGCCGCACGGGCCGGCCAGCACGTCGAGCGCGGCCTCGCCGTTGTGCCCGAAGGGCGGGTGCCCGAGGTCGTGGGCCAGCCCCGCGACGTCCACCACGTCCGGGTCGCAGCCCAGCCGGGCGCCCATCTCGCGGGCGATCTGCGCGACCTCCAGCGAGTGGGTCAGCCGCGTGCGCAGGAAGTCGTCCGTGCCGGCGGTATGCACCTGGGTCTTGGCGGCCAACCGGCGGAAAGCGGCCGAGTGCAGCACGCGAGCCCGGTCCCGCTCGTACGGGGAGCGGCCGTAGCCGGTGTCCTTCGGCGGCTCCGGGACCCGCCGCTCGTCGTCCGGCGCGGGTGACGGCGACCTGCCGTGGCCCGCGTCGGCGGCCCGAGGCCCGACGTCGCCCGGGCCGGCGTCGTGCGGGCCGGCGTCGTGCCGGCCGGCGGACGGGTGCCCGCTCAACCGGTCACCCTAGGCACGTTGCCGGAGCACGCAGAACTCGTTGCCCTCCGGGTCGGCGAGGACCGTCCACTCGACGTCGCCCTGGCCGATGTCGACGTGCCGGGCACCCATGTCGACCAGCCGCTCGACCTCGGCCTCCTGGTCGGTCGGCCGCAGGTCGATGTGCAGCCGGTTCTTGGTCTCCTTGCCCTCGGTGACCGGCACGAAGACGATCCCGGGCAGCCGGTCCGGCGCCTGGCGGATCTCCACCTCGTCCAGCTTCTCGGTGACGATCTGGTAGCCGAGGGCCTCGGCCCACCAGCGCGCCAGCCGGGGCGGATCATGGGCGTCGACGGTCAGGTTCTCCCAGACGCTGGTCATGCAGCCACCCTTCCGCATCGACGGATTACGAGCGAGCCAAGATTACGCCCGACGCCGCCGGACGGCTCGGCAGCCGTCTCCGGGTGACGGACCGGTGGCGACGGCCGAGCGGCGGCGGGACGCGTGCCCGCCCCGCCGCCCCCGCGTCAGCGGCTGTCCGAGCCGGCCGTCTCCACGGCCGCCCGGCCAGCCTCCAGGCGGGCCACCGGCACCCGGAACGGCGAGCAGGAGACGTAGTCCAGGCCGACCGCGTGGAAGAAGTGCACCGAGTCGGGGTCGCCGCCGTGCTCGCCGCAGACACCGAGCTTCAACCCGGGTCGCGCGGCGCGGCCCTCCTCGGCGGCGATCCGGACCAGCCGGCCGACGCCCTCGGCGTCGATGGACTCGAACGGCGAGATGCCGAAGATGCCCAGTTCCAGGTAGCGCCAGAAGAACGCCGCCTCCACGTCGTCGCGGGAGAAACCCCAGCCCATCTGGGTGAGGTCGTTGGTGCCGAAGGAGAAGAACTCGGCCGCCTCGGCGATCTGACCCGCGGTGAGCGCCGCCCGCGGCACCTCGATCATCGTGCCGATCAGCACCTCCACGCCGCTCTCCCCGACCACCTCGGCGATGATCTTCTCGGCTTCGGCGCGTACGGTCTCCAGCTCCTGCACCGCGCCGACCAGCGGGACCATGATCTCCGGGTGGGCGGACCCGCCCTTCCGCACGACCGTGACCGCGGCCTCGGCGATCGCCCGGACCTGCATGGCGAACAGGCCGGGGATGACCAGGCCGAGGCGTACGCCGCGCAGGCCGAGCATCGGGTTCTCCTCGTGCATCCGCCGGACGGCGGCGAGCAGCGCCTCCTCCTTGGCCACGTCCTCGCCGCGCTCCTGGGCGACCGCCACGTTGACCGCGAGCTGCTCCAGCGGCGGCAGGAACTCGTGCAGCGGCGGGTCGATCAGCCGCACGGTGACCGGAAGCCCGTCCATCGCCGTGAAGATGTCCACGAAGTCGGCCCGCTGCAACGGCAGCAGGGCGGCGAGGGCCGACTCGCGCTCGTCCTCGGTGCGGGCCAGGATCAGCCGCTCGACCAGCTCCCGCCGGTCGCCGAGGAACATGTGCTCGGTGCGGCACAGCCCGATGCCCTCCGCGCCGAACCGCCGGGCCCGGGCCGCGTCGTCGGCCGTGTCGGCGTTCGTCCGCACGGCCAGCCGCCGTCGCTGGTCGGCGTGCGTCATGATCCGGTGTACGGCCCGGACGAGCGGATCGTCGCTCTGCTCCGGGTCGAGGGTGCCCTCGAAGTACTGCACCACCTCGGACGGCGTGACCGGCACCTCGCCGAGGTAGACCTTCCCGGTGGTGCCGTCGATCGAGATGACGTCGCCCTCGGCGACCGTGTGCCCGCCGACGGTGAACCGCCGCTGCGGCACGTTGACGTCCAGCTCGTCGGCGCCGGAGACGCAGGTCTTGCCCATCCCACGGGCCACCACGGCCGCGTGGCTGGTCTTGCCGCCCCGCGAGGTGAGGATGCCCTTGGCGGCGATCATGCCGTTCAGGTCGTCGGGGTTGGTCTCGCGGCGGACCAGGATCACCGACTCACCCTCGGCGGCCAGCTCGACGGCCCGGTCCGAGCTGAAGACGGCCTTGCCGGACGCCGCGCCCGGCGAGGCGCCCACCCCCTTCGCCACCGGCTCGAACTCGTGGTCGAGCCGGAACCGGGGGAACATCAGCTGGGCCAGTTGCGCGCCGTTGACCCGGTGCAGCGCCTCGTCCAGGTCGATGAGGCCCTCGTCGACGAGCTGGCCGGCGATGACGAACGCGGCGGCCGCCGTACGCTTGCCCACCCGGGTCTGGAGCATCCAGAGCTTGCCGCGCTCGATGGTGAACTCGATGTCGCAGAGGTCCCGGTAGTGCTCCTCCAGCCGGGCCATGTAGCCGAGCAGCTCGTCGTAGGACGTCTTGTCGATCCGCTCCAGCTCCTGCAACGGCACCGTGTTGCGGATGCCGGCCACCACGTCCTCGCCCTGGGCGTTGGCGAGGTAGTCGCCGTAGATGCCCTGGGCGCCGCTGGCCGGGTCGCGGGTGAACGCGACGCCGGTGCCGGAGTCCGGCCCGAGGTTGCCGAAGACCATCGCCACCACGTTGACCGCGGTGCCGAGGTCGGCCGGGATGCGCTCCTGCCGCCGGTAGACGATCGCCCGCTCGGCGTTCCAGGACTCGAAGACCGCGCGGATGGCCAGGTCGAGCTGCTCCCGGGGCTCCTGCGGGAACTCCCGCCCGGTGTGCTTCGCGAAGATCTTCTTGTAGGCGTCGACCAGCCCGCGCAGGTCGTCGGCGTCGAGGTCGAGGTCGTTCGTGGTGCCCTTGGCGCGCTTGGCCTCGTCCAGCGCGTGCTCGAACTCCTCGCCCGGCACGTCGCAGACGGTCTTGCCGAACATCTGGATGAGCCGCCGGTACGAGTCCCAGGCGAACCGGTCGTTTCCGCCGGCCTGGGCGCTGAGCCCGACGACGCTGCGGTCGTTGAGGCCGACGTTGAGGACGGTCTCCATCATCCCGGGCATGGAGAACTTGGCGCCGGAACGGACGGAGACGAGCAGGGGGTCGTCGGCGTCGCCGAGCCGCCGCCCCATGCCCCGTTCCAGGGCCTCCAGGTGCGCCTCGATCTGGTCGGCGAGCCCGGGCGGCTCCTCACCCGTGGCGAGGTACGCCTTGCACGCCTCGGTGGTGATGGTGAAGCCGGGCGGCACCGGCAGGCCGAGGTTGGTCATCTCGGCCAGGTTGGCGCCCTTGCCGCCGAGCAGGTCCTTCAGATCCTTGTTGCCCTCGGCGAAGTCGTACACGTACTTGCGATCGACCGTCTCTTGCGCTGCCACCAGAGCCTCCCACGCGCGCCATTGACACTTAACGAAGGTTCAGTTCGGACATTCCCCGGGAGCGACCGCCGGTAATCCGGCGTCGTCAGCGGTCGGTGGGCGAAGGTTAAGCGAACATCGGGTGGCCTGGGAGCGTTCGGTGACAATAGGCACAGCCATCACCACTATCCGCGTTCGTACCGGTTTTTGGGAACGCTTCCACGTGCAGGATCACGCAAACGCGGTTCCCCTCGTACTCTTGACGGCACTCGTTTCGATGGACCTGACCATTGCCACATCCCGCCCGAATACACCCCGGAGCCGTCGCCGTGCCGACCACCCCCGCCACCCCGTCCGAGACCGGTCCCGAGCCGCTCGACGGCCTGGGCCTGCCCACCCGGCAGCCGGCCACCGCCGAGCTGGCCCGGGCCGCCGCCCAGCACGCCGGCGACCTGCTCGCCCCGCCGGCCCCGGTCCGGCTGGGTGACGTCGTTCCCGCTCCCGAGTTCGTCGCGCCCGACACGGCGGCCGACTTCACCCTGACCGCTGGCACGGTCGTCCGAGTGAGCCCCGCCGGCCGCGAGGTCGCCGAGCAGCTCGCCGCGCTGCTGCGGCCCGCCACCGGCTTCCCCCTGCCCGTCGCCGACGGCGTCGGGGACGGTTCCCTGACGCTCACCCTCGCCGACGCGGCCCATCCGCCGGCGGCACCCACCGCGAGCCGGGCCGGCGGCGCGGAGCTGGGCGACGAGGGCTACCGCCTCGACGTGACCGGGAGGGTGTCCGGATCGTCGCGGCCACCCCGGCCGGGCTCTTCTACGGCACCCAGACCCTGCGTCAGCTCCTGCCGCCGTCGATCGAGAGCCGCGCCCGGGTGCAGGAGCGCTGGACGCTGCCCGGCGGGTCGATCGTCGACCGGCCGCGGTACCCGTACCGGGGGGCCATGCTCGACGTGGCCCGGCACTTCTTCCCGGTCACCGACGTGCTCCGGGTGATCGACCACCTCGCCCGGTACAAGCTCAACCACCTGCACCTGCACCTCACCGACGACCAGGGCTGGCGGCTCGCCGTACCGGGGTGGCCACGGCTCGCCGAGGTGGGCGGGGCGATCGAGGTCGGCGGTGGGCCCGGCGGGCACTACACCGCGGGCGACTACCAGCGCATCGTCGGCTACGCGGCGGCCCGGCACGTCACCGTCGTGCCCGAGATCGACCTGCCCGGCCACACCAACGCCGCGCTGGTCGCGTACGGCGAGTTGGCGCCGGAGGGCGTGACCCCGGAGCCGTACACCGGCACCGAGGTCGGCTTCAGCTACGTCGACCCGGCCAACGAGCGGACGTACGACTTCGTCACCGACGTGGTCGGCGCGGTGGCCGCGCTGACCCCCGGGCCGTGGCTGCACATCGGCGGCGACGAGGCGTTCAAGGTGAAGGGCGAGTCCTACACCGGATTCGTCGAGCGGGTGCAGCGCATCGTCGCCGACACTGGCAAGATCGTGGTCGGCTGGCACCAGATCGCCCCGGCGGCGCACGCCGAGCGCCGAGTGCTCCAGTGGTGGGGCACGAACGGCGAGGACCCCGTCACCGCCGAGGCGGTACGCCGGGGGGCCCGGCTCATCCTCTCTCCCGGCAACCACGCGTACCTGGACATGAAGTACACCGCGGACACACCGCTGGGGCTGGACTGGGCCGGCCTGATCGACGTGCGCCGGGCGTACGACTGGGATCCGGGCGCACACCTCGCGGGCGTGCCGGCCGAGGCGGTGCTCGGCGTCGAGGCGCCGCTCTGGACCGAGACGGTCACCTCCCTGCCGGAGATCGAGTTCATGCTCTTTCCCCGGCTGCCCGCCGTCGCGGAACTGGGCTGGTCGCCACGGTCGACCCACGACTGGGCCGGCTTCCGGGAGCGGCTCGCCGGGCACGGCCCCCGCTGGGCCCTCGCCGGCATCGCCTTCCACCGCTCGATCGAGGTGCCGTGGCCCGCGCAAGCCGGCCCGGCCGCGGCCCTGGACGCCGAGACGGAGGCCCCCGCCATCCCTGCCCCGACCGGCGCCCCCACCGCCCCCGCCCCGACCGGCGCGCCCACCGCCCCCGCCCAGCCGGGACCGGACACCGCACCCGAGCCGGTGTGATCGCGTAGGCCCGGTCGCGCCAACCGCCCGACCGGGCACCCGCCTGGTCCGCGGGACGTCCCCAAAGCTGACGACCTAGACGACCAGCCTGGCAGGATCAGCGCGCAACTTCCCGGACGTAGTGGCCTCACGGCCCGGCGGAGGCAACAAGATCCGTGATGCTGTGCGGATCTTGCGCCCCGGCGGACGGATCCCGGCGTTCGCGGTGCGGCACGGCGTTCGCGACGCGGTCGACCCCTCTGGGGTCAGCTGTCCGTTCCAGCCTGTGACTGGATGGGCGCGGTGTCCGGTTCGCGTCCGCTCGTCCCGTGGCCGGCGCCACCGCCGGGACGGAATCATGGCCCCGCCCGGGTCGTTGAACATGGTCGAGCCACGCGGCCTCCGGTCGCCGGCAGGGAGACGACCCGCGGCGGGAACTCACCGCCACCCCGGTGCGTTGACACCCCCGGGCACCGGACCGCTCGTCGGAATGACCGGCCGGCCCACGTCGTTACACCCTCGGCACCACGCGGGCCCCGCCCCGGAATCACCGGCCGGCCCACGTCGTTACACCCCGAGGCGCCCGAGCAGGCACAGCCGCCAGGCGCACTCCCCCGAT
>NZ_JAXCFO010000006.1:0-508299 GCF_056150165.1 Micromonospora xinjiangensis
GAAAACGGCGGGATCCGACGCATCACTCACGCGACCAGGGGGTCACCGCGCCGGGCCCATGTCCAACGACCCGCGACCCCACATCATTCCGGGTGGGCCTGGCCACCAGACCTCCAGGGCCGATCCGCGGGTCCATGTCCAACGACCCGGGACCCCACATCATTCCGCGGGGGGCGGACCGTGGGGCCGCTGCCACGACCGTCAGGGGTGTACAACGCCGCCGACCGGCCCGCCATTCCGCCTGGCGGATGCCACCCGTCACCGCCCGCCGGTACGAACACGCCACGGGCGGCGAAACCGGGCAGGCACCCCAGGTCGGCACCGCCCGTCGTTCCGTGCGGCGGGCGGACCACCGGCTGCGAAACCGCCACGTCGGCGAGGTGGCGACGTCAGGGTCGGTTCTCCGGCACGGCAAAGGCTGGCGCCCGCCGGAGGGATCCGACGGGCGCCAGCCTCGTTACGCGTCCGGGCACTGCCCGAGCGGGTGGAGGGTCAGTTCGACCCCATGCCGAACCGGCGCCGCCACGCGAAGGTGAGGAGCAGCAGCACCGCACCCGCGCCGACCAGGCCGCCACCGATCTTCATCGGCGTGCCCAGGCTGTCACCGGTGACGGGCAGCGGCGGCGGCTGCCGCCGGTCCAGCACCCGCAGCTCGGTGCTGGCGGTCCGGTCGGACTCGCGGCCCGTGGCGGTGAAGGTCAGCAGACCGGTCACCGAGGGCTTGTAGGTCCGGGTGAACTCGCCGGCGGCGTTCGTGCGCGCGGTGAAGCGCAGCGGAGCACTCGCCTGGTAGGCGACCGGGGCCATCGCGACGGTGGTGCCGTCGCTGCGGCGGGCCGGCGCCTGGTTCGCGGCGGGGGCCGCGAGCGGGCGCACCGAGACCACGATGTCGACCGTCTCGTTCGGACCGAAGTTCCGACCCGTGAGCACGACCGTCTCGCCCAGGTTGATGGTCGGGCGGTTGACGACGAGCGACGCGGGCTGGGGCACGTACGGCGGTGGCTGTGGTGTGTCAGTGACGCTTGGCGTCGGCTGCGGCTGTGCCGCCCCCGCTGCCGTCGGCACGGCCACCACGGCCATGCCGACCGTGAGCGCCATGATGATGCGGGATAGCCGCATGGTTGGTTCCCTCCTACTGGTCACAGCTTGGTGCGGTTTCAACTTGGGTGGTCCATGGGGTGGCCGTGGGCGTGAGCCACAGCTCGGCCTCGCCCGAGCCGGTCTTCTTTCCGGTCAGGACGGTGAGCTCCAACGTCCGGCTGGCGCCGGGCCGGATCTCGACGTTCGCCGTGGCGACCTGGCGACCGCGTTCGGTGCCGCTGCCCACCGCCGTCTCGGTCCCGTCGAGTCGCGCGTCGAGCACCGCCCCACCCGCGGGGGTGAAGACCGACACGAGCGTGCGGAGGGTGTACGGGTCACCCGCCATGCCGAGGCCGAGCACGGACTCGCTGAGTCCGGACGTCGGTGCCGTCGACTGGAGCGTCACCCGCAGCCGTAGCTCGCGGCGGCCGTCCTGCCGGCATTCGCCGACCGTCAAGGTCGCCGCCGGCCGCAGGTAGTAGCCGAGCTTCGCGCCGCTGCCGTCGTTGAGGAACACGCCGACCGTCGGCACGGTGTCCTTCTCCGGAAGCGTCCCGGCCACCCGGCTGTCGCCGAACGTCCGTTGTTCCTCCGGTCGGGCACTCCAGAACAATATCCGGCGTTCGGTGACAGCACGGTCAAATGCGGACAACAACACCTTCGGGTCGACATTCTTCTTGAAGAAGGCGTCGAAGACCGCAGCCGCGGCGGAGGTGAAGAAGGCGTCCTGTTTCTCGGGTTCGAGACGCTGGTAGGTCTCGTTGAGCAGCGTCCGCACCACGGTGTCGCTGGCCAGCGGCACTCCGCCGGGCACCATCACCGGGCCGGTCGCCTTCAACAGGTACGACAGCACCACCGGGTCCACGGCCAGGACACCGTCGACCTTCGTCCCGGTCTTGCGCCGGAACATCTCCCGGTAGAGCGCGGCGGCGGTCGGGAAGTGCGGGGTGAGGTTCACGTCGGCCGGATACATGCCGGGCAGGTCGGCCCAGAGGGCACGGACCTCCTTCGGCACCTTCAGCGGCGGATCGAACACCCCGATCGACGCGCTGCTCCCCTGCCGCCCCATCCGGACCTGGCCGTTCTCCGCCTCGATCACCGCGTACGCGCCGAACATGCCGCCGGTGGCGCGCAGTTCGGCGAGGTTCTGCGAGACCAGCAGGTACCTGCGCGGACCGTCGGCGCCCAGCAACGGCGGCAACAGACGGGCGCCCTGGTCCGCCGCCGCGGTGAGCTTCGCGAGCCGGTCGATCTCCCCGCGCAGGTCGATCACGGCCTGGCGCACCTGGGAGACGAGGCCGTCGCCCGACACCGACGCCAGGTCGCGCCGAGTCCGCTGGACGGTCTTGTTCACCTCGGCGAGGTCGGCGGAGACGGTCCGCAGCCGGCCCACGTCGAGCCGCCCCTCGTTCGGCACCAGGCCCGAGAGGTCGGTGCGGAGCAGGCTCGGGAAGGCCTGCCGCGCCAGGTCGTCGACCACGACCGCGATCCGGCGTACGGCGCCGAGGTCGTCGCCGGCGACGGGCGCGTGCCGCCCGACGGCCCAGGCGGGGTCGGAGGTCGCGGACCGAGCCGCCCCGGACTGCTCCTGGAGCGCCGCGAGGGTGCGTTGCGCGCGGTCGGTGTCACCACCGACGACCTGCGCGCTCAACTCCCGGGCGAGGCCGGCCGCGTTCAGCAGGTGGGCACGCGCCTGCCATCCCCGGAAGCCGACCCAACCGCCGGTCAGCAGCACCAGGGAGCCGACCACCAGCCCGGCGAGCAGAGCGCGGCGCAGGCGGGCACGCCTACGACGCCGGGAGCGGCTCCGTCGCCGCCGCGGCCGTTCACTCTCCGTCACTCCCACACTCCCGTTCCTGGAACCGGACAGAAGGTCCGATCCTTCGCTGTTCTAACACTCGACGTCCGGAATCGTGACGTTATGGCGTATCTCCGCAGGTATGCGAAGTTCCTTCGGGTGGCGATCAGGCCGCGACGCGGGCGCGGGCCGCCTCGTGCAGCAGCCGCTCGATCCGGTCCACGCCGGCGGGCAGCGACATCTCCCGCAGGTACGCCTCCCGACCCCGCCGACCCATGTCGGAGCGGGCCGGCGGCGGAATCGTGGCGGCCAGCCAGAAGCGGTCGGCGAGACTCGCCCAGTCCTCCGGAGGGCAGGAGAGCCCGGCCCGGACCCGCTCGACCAGCTCGGCGGTGTCCCCACCCGCGGAGACGACCACCGGCGCCGCGCAGGAGAGCGCGGCCTGGAGCTTGCCGGGCACGGTGCCGCGAAGCTCCGGCAGGTCGCGCAGCATCACCAACTGGTAGTCGGCCGCGGCGTAGAGGGCGGGCATGTCCAGCGGCGAGCGCCGCTCGACGAACCGGACGTTCTCCGCGCGCAGGTCGGCGGCGAGCCCCCGCACCCGCCGCTCGTCCCCGCCGGAGCCGACCAGGACCAGGTCCATGGTGCGATCCAGGGCGGCCGCCGCCCGTACCGCGTTCTCCAGCCCCTGCCGGGCGCCGATCGTCCCGGCGTACATCACCACGCAACGCCCGTCGCGACGGACCAGGCGGCTGGCCGCGGTGCTGGCCCGCGCCGGGTGGAAGATCCGCTCGTCGGTCCAGTTGAGCACGACGGAGACCCGTTCGGGGTCGGCGCCCGCGGCGACCACGAGATCCCGCATGGACGGCGCGACGACGGCGATGCGGTCCGCGGCCCGGAAGGTCCGGCCCATCGCCGCGGCGATCCGGGCCGTCCACCGCCCGTCACCGCCCGGCGGCTCCTCCGGCCACACGTCCTGGACGTGGAGGACGGTGGGCACCCGCCCGAGGATCCGCAACACGCCCGCGGCCGCGAAACTGGTGGCCGGCAGCTGGAAGACGTAGAGCGCGTCGATGCCGGCCAGGTACCGGCGGGCGACCAGGGCCGCGCTGCCCGCGAAGGAGAAGTAGCTCGCCATCCGGGCCCCGGTGGAGCCGTCGCCGGCCACGTACCGGGGCACGCGGCGGACGGTCAGCCGGTCACTGCGGGTCTCGTGCCGCCAGCGCTGGCGCCAGCCGGGGTACACCCTCCCGTCCGGATAGTCCGGGAAGCCGGTCAACACACGCACCTCGTGCCCCCGCGCCGCCAACTCCTCGGCGAGGCTGCCCGGGATGAAGGCCGGCTCCGGCGGAAAGTGGTACGACAGGATTCCGATCCTCATCCGACCGTCACCACCATCGGGATCGCCGCGCGCGGCGCGGCAGCACCGCCGGCGCGGCCCCCGCCCGCGTACGATGCGGGCAACCCCTCCACCGCCGGCCACGACCGCCGGCGCCACCCCGTCGCGGCGAACCCGCCGGCGACGGCGTCGACGAGAGGGGTCCTGATGACCGACCGGGTGTTGTTCGTCTGCCACGCCAACCTGTGCCGGTCACCGATGGCCGAGTACCTGGCCCGCCGGATGCTCGCGGGCCGCCCGGTGACCGTGGCCAGCGCGGGCACCGACGCGGTGGAGGGGTTGCCGATGCACCCGTACGCCGCGGACATCGCGGCCGAGACCGGCGACGACCCGACCGACTTCCGGAGCCGCCGGCTGCTCGCGGAGCACCTGGCCGGCGCCACGCTGGTCCTCACCGCCACCCGGCGCCAGCGGTCGGTCTGCACCTCCCTGGAGCCGTCGGTGCTGCACCGGACGTTCACGCTGCGCCAGTTCGGGCGGCTCGCCGCCGCGGCCGAACTGCCCGAGGACCCGACAGGCGACCCCCTGCGCGCCGCCGTCGAGGCCGCCGCCCGGGCCCGGGGGCGGCTGCAACCCGCCGCCCCCGGCGCGGACGACCTCCGGGACCCGATCGGCGGCACCGCCGCCGACTTCCGCCGCTGCGCCGAGGAGATCGAACGGTCGATACGACCCCTCGCGGCGCTCATCGTGGCAACCGGGTGAGTTCCTGTGTGTGGTCGCTGACGGCGTTCGCCCCGCTGCCCTCGGCGTGCCGGGCGGGCGCCCGGTCCGCCGGCGCCTCGGCGCTCTCCGTGGCGACCACCCGGTAGGCCTCGTACTGGTACGCCTCGGCCTTGGGCATCTTGGCCATGTTGAGCACGCACCCGAGCAGGCGCACGGAGACCGCGTGCAACGAACGGGCGGCGGCGGCCACCTGCGTCCGCGAGGTCCGCCCCTGCTGGCTGACCATCAGCGCACCATCCGCCTGGACGGCCACGACGACGCCGTCGGTCACCGCGAGCAGCGGAGCGGTGTCGATGATCACGATGTCGGCGGACTCCCGCAGGGCGAGCAGCAGGTCCGCCATCGCCTTGGAGCCGAGCAGCTCGCTCGGGTTGGGCGGGGCGGAGCCGCTGGGCAGGACGAGCAGGGACTTGTCGCCCCACCGCTGCACCACGTCGCCGACCTGCACGTCGCCGACCAGCACGTCGGTCAGACCGACGCCGGCGTCGATGCCGAGGTACTCGTCGACCTTGGGACGACGCAGGTCCGCGTCCACGAGCAGGACGCGCCAGCCCGCCTCGGCCAGGGCGATCGCCAGGTTGCAGGAGAGGGTGGTCTTGCCCTCGCCCTGCAGGGCGCTGGTGACGGCGATGACCCGGGCGGGCTCGTGCACGTCCACGAAGCGCAGGTTGGTGCGCAGCTTCCGGATCGCCTCGGCGCGCGACGAGGTGGCCGCGTCACCGACGATCAGCGGCGCCGACCGGGCGGTGCCCTCGAACGGGATCTCGCCGAGCAGCGGGCTGCCGGTGGCGCGTTGCAGGCCCGCCGCGTCCCGCAGGCGGACGTCGGCCACGCCGCGCAGGATGGCCAGGCCGACACCGAGGACCAGACCGATGAGCCCGCCGAGCGTCAGGTTGCGCACGGGTTGCGGGGAGACCGGGCTGGAGCTGACCCGGGGGCCGCTCACGACCTCGATCTTGATCGGGGCCTTCCCCTCGGGCGGGGTCTCCACCTTCTGCACGAGTTCGACGAACTTCGCCGAGAGCGTCTCGGTCACCTTCAGCGCACGGGTCTGGTCGGTGTCGGTCACCGACGCCCGCAGGAGGACGGTGCCGGACTCGGTGGAGGTGCTGACCCGTCGCTGCACCTCGTCGGCCGTGAGGCCCACGGGGTTCTCGGCGACCACACTCTGCGCGAGCCGGTCGCTGGTCAACAGGTCCGCGTAGGACCGCACGCGCTGCTGGAGGAAGAGGCCACCCTGGTACGCCTCCGAGACTCCCTGGTTCGGGGTGGTGACGAAGAAGGTCACCGAGGCGACGTACTTCGGTGTGGCCCGGACGGTGAGGAACGCGCTGACACCCAGGGCCACCATCACGGTGACAAGGACGACCCACCAGTGCCGACGCACATGGCGGAGTTGGCGGAGCAGGTCCATCAGGCGCGCCTCCGTACCGGACCGGTAACCCCAAAGAACTTCACGAAAACCCCCAAGGTCGTCTTCAACTCGTGAAACCATTAAACCGGTACATACGGCTTATGTCCGGAGTTATGTATTTTCGGCGACGACAAGCGCGCTCGAATTACCAACCAGGGAAAGACCCGTTCGGCATCGGGCGGGCCGGGGGGAAAAGTCGAGTGCCGCCGGCTGTTTCCGCAGCCGAGCGGTTCTGAGGGGTTCTCGGTCACCCCATCGGCGGCGTGGGAGGCCGGCACGGCGCGCTTCGGCCTCCGAACCCGCGCCCCGCGTCCTCCGCGACTGATCAGCCGCGTGCGCAAAAGCCGGTGTGCCCCCCGGACGGCCGACGGCATGGTCGGCGCACGCCGCCGGGATGCGAGCGCGGCACGGCGCCCGGTGGACGAGGCGTCCGCGAACCGGGCCGCCGTGCAATGACGAGTCCTTCGCCCCCGGTGCCGGACGGGGCGAGCGCCGGGGCAGGAGAAGCCGGGGCGGGGGCGCCGCGGGAGGCGCGTGGGGCGCGCGCCGGTGGAGGACAGCCCCCAGCCGGGACAGTGCGGTGAAGCAGCGCCTGCCGGCGCCGCTTCACCGGACTGCCGGTCGAGGTCGGCGCAGCGCCGCTGCCGCCCTCTCCCCCGGGGCTGTCTTCCGGCCGCCGCGCTGTCTTCGACCGCCGCGCTGTCTTCGGTCGCCGCGCTGTCTTAGCTCGCCGCCGAGGGCGGAACCGCAGCCCGGACAGCGGGTCCTGAGGGACCACGGAGGGCGGCCGCCGAGCACGGAGAGCGGGCCCGAACGCGACCAGGGAGTACCCGCGCCGACGCCGCCGCCGTCGAGAGCGGGCGCGGGTTCCGGCGAGGCGGCGTTGGTCAGCGACCCTCGTCGGTCGCGTGCTCGTCGTCGGTCTCCTCGTAGAGCGCCTCGCTGGCCGGCTCCAGGAGGTCGTCACCCGGCACGGCCACCTCCTCGGCCCGGTCCTGCTCGTCGGCCCGTCCGCCCGGCGGCGGCTCGGGGGCGGTGGCGCCGCCGGCGAAGCCGTACTCGTTGGGTTCGTCGTGCCTGCTCATGTCGTCAGCCTCCCAATTTCTCCCGCTTCGCCTTCACCGCCAACCGTAGGTGGTGATCGTCTTTCCCGCAGCGCGGCGGCGATTGTCGGCGCGGCCACCGCGGGGATCTGCTCAGCGAGGCCCAGACGAGCTGGCGCAGGGCGATGATGATCACGGCGGCGGCCAGCGCGCTCCAGCTGCGTCCGGTGGCGAGGCGCAGCACGCCGCCGGCGGTCAGCAGGTCGAGCAGCACCCGCACGGCCGTCAGCGCCCGACCCGTTCCGGCCAGCACCGCCGCGGCGGAGACGACGGCCAGCCCGGTGACCACGCCGACCAGCAGGGTGATCACGTCGGTCGATCCTCCTCGCTCACCTGCCGCTGCTCCGCGCGGATCTCCCGGCCGAGGAAGTAGTTCAGCGCCGTCCGGATGGTGGCGATCGCGGCGAGTTGGCCGATCTGGTCGAACGTCGGCGACACCGCCGTCCGCAGGATGTCCGCCGCGAGCTGGAACTCCAGGCCGAGGGTGAGGAAGCGGCCCAGGCTGAGGCGGATCGGCGTGAAGACGGCGGCGGTGCGGTGTCGTAGTCCCTGGACCACGAACCGCACCGCCGCGAGGACCGCGCCGACGAAGATGATCAGCGCCCCGGCCACCTCCACCACGGCGACCAGCACCTGGTCGCCGTGCCGCAGCACCTCCTCGATGTCCACCCGGAGCCGTTACCCGGCGGACGCGACCGTACTCGGTGTCAGCTCAGCTCGGCGATCCCCTCGAAGATCAGCCACAGGCCGGAGACGGCGAAGAGGACGGCGGCGCCGTACTTGATGGCCTTCTCCGGCAGCTTGCGGCCGAGCAGCCGGCCGACCAGGATCGCCAGCGCGTCGGCGGCCACCATGCCGATCGTCGAGCCGATCCAGGTGCCGACCCAGCCGTGCTGGGTGGCCAGCGTGATGGTGGCGAGCATGGTCTTGTCGCCCAGCTCGGCGAGGAAGAACGCGACGCCGACCGTGATGATCGCCGACTTGCTGGCCTTCTCGGCCTTGCGCCGCTCCTCCTCGGTCAGGGTGTCGCCGCGCAGGGTCCAGGCGCCGAAGGCGAGGAAGGCGAACCCGGCGACGACCGAGATCCATCCGGTCGGGAGCACGGCGCCGAGACCGGACCCGATGGCCACCGACGCCAGGTGCACCACGGTGGTGGCGACGGTGATGCCGATGAGCACCGGCAGCGGCTTGTACCGCGTGGCGAACGCCAAGGCCATCAGCTGGCTCTTGTCGCCGAGTTCCGCGACGAAGATGACGCCGAAGCTGATCACCAGCGCGGCGAGGAATCCTTCCATGGCACCCTTCCCGATCATGCCGGGAGGAGGTACAGGGGCGCCCTCGACCCGGCCGTGACAGCCTGAGTCGAAGGTCTCGCCCGCCCCGCCTGGGCGGGGCCGCATGGCCGGATGCCGAAGCACCAGTGTGTCGACCACGACATTGGGGGCTACTCCCCTTCGCGTGGCCGAGCCTAGCCGATCTCGTCTGGGTGGGGCGGCGCGGGTGACCGAATCCACGTGCCGGCACCCGCCGGGATCGGCCCCGGCGGTCGGCGGCGCTCACTCGCGGTCCTCGGCCCATCCGCGCAAGTCGGGCCCCACCCGGGTGGCTGCGCCGGCCGGCGCGCACCGGCGGGTCGCGATGCCGCCGGTCAGACGGCGCGGGCCAGGGTGACACCGAAGAGCCCGTCCGGGTCCGTCCAGAAGGCCCGGCCGGCGTAGCCCGCCGCCGCGAGCTCCGCCGCGATGCCCTCCGGGCGGAACTTGGCCGAGATCTCGGTCCGCAGCTCCTCTCCCGCCGCGAACGCCACCTCGAGGTCCAGGGCGGGAACCCGGACCCGCAGCGGTCGGTCGGCGCGCAGGCGCATCTCGATCCACTCGTGTGTCGCGTCCCAGCGGGCCACGTGGGTGAACGCCCCCGGGTCGAAGTCCGCCCCGAGCTCCCGGTTGATCACCCGAAGCACGTTGCGGTTGAACTCGGCCGTCACCCCGGCCGCGTCGTCGTACGCGGGGACGATGATCGACGGGTCCTTGACGAGATCGGTGCCGACGAGCAACCAGTCACCGGATTCCAGCGCCGCCCGCGTCCCGGCCAGGAACTCCGCCCGCTCGTCCGGAAGGAGGTTGCCGATCGTGCCGCCGAGGAAGAGCACCAGCCGCCGCCCGCCGGTGGGCAGCCGGTCGAGGTGGCGGGTGAAGTCGCCGACGATGCCCCGCACCCGCAGCCCGGGGTAGTCGGCCGCGATCTGCGCGGTCGAGGCGCGCAGCGCGCTGGCCGAGACGTCCAGTGGCACGAACGTGCCGAGCCCGCCGCGCTCGGTCAGCGCGTCGAGCAGCAGCCGCGTCTTCTCCGAGGACCCGGAGCCCAGCTCGATGAGCGTCTTCGCCCCGGTCAGCTCCGCGACGGCCGGCGCCCGCGCCGCCAGCACGGCACGCTCGGCCCGGGTCGGGTAGTACTCGGGCAACCGGGTGATCTCCTCGAAGAGTTCGCTGCCCCGGGCGTCGTAGAACCACTTCGGCGGCAGCCACTTCGGGTCCGCGCCGAGCCCGGCGCGGACGTCGTCTCGCAGACCCCGTGCCAGGTCCCGCTCCTCGAGGTGGATCTCCAGCGGTTCGGCGCTCATGCGGTACTTCCCTTCACGTCGGATCGATTCGGGCGACGCCGGCGGTGGTCACCCCAGCGGGCGCAGCCGCACCCCCTCGGCGGTGGCGGTGACGAGGTGCGCGTCCGGCAGCGGCTGCCAACCGGGGTCGTCGTCGTGCGGTTCGGAGGCGAGCAGGACCGCGCCCGGCGACTCCCGCAGCGACAGCGCGTGGCCCAGCACGCTGGCGACCGCCGTGCGGCCGTCGGTGAGCAACACGTTGAGCCGGGAACCGGGCGCCGCCGCGGCGACGGCGCCCACCGTCTCCGCCACCGCCCTGCCCGCGTCGACGCCGGAGCGCAGGCGGTGACGCACCAGCGCCCAGAGCAGCGCCGAGTCCGTGGCGGCGTCCAGGGTGAGCAGGTCACGCACCGGCAGCGCCGCGGCGAGCGGCACCACCGCGTCCGGCCAGCCGCGGATCACCCCGTTGTGGCTGAAGAGCCAACGCCCCTCGGCGAACGGCGCGGCGGCGTTGTCGAGCACGGCCATGCCGACGGTGGCGGACCGGACGGCCGCCAGCACCGCTCCGGCCGCGGTGACCTCGGCCAACTGGGCGATGGTCGGGTCGCTCCAGATCGGCTGCGCCCGGCGGTAACGCACCGGCACACCGTCGCCCGGGTACCAGCCGATCCCGAAGCCGTCGGCGTTGATCGTGCCCCCGCCGCGCATGTCGCGCGGCGCCCAGGACTGCCGCACCAGCGAATGCGGGGGCTCGAACAGCAGTCGCGCGAGGGTGACCGGTGGCCCCAGGTAGACCAGGTGACGGCACATCAGCGGGCACCGCCGCGGCCGGCCGGCCGGCCCACGGCCGTGCGGGCCCGCGGGGCGGGCGTCACGGCTGCGACTCCTCCGGCCGGGCGTCACGGGCGCAGCGGAAGCCGCTGAAGATCTGCCGCCGGATCGGGAAGTCCCAGTTGCGGAACGTGCCCCGGCACGCGGCCCGGTCGGTGCCGAACGAGCCGCCCCGCAGCACCCGGTAGTCGTCGCCGAAGAAGACCTCCGAGTATTCCCGGTAGGGGAACGCCGTGAAGCCCGGGTGACCCCGGAAGGCGCTGGACGTCCACTCCCAGACGTCGCCGACGAGCTGGTGCACGCCCAGCGGCGAGGCCCCGGCCGGGTACGCGCCCACCGGCGCCGGCCACAGGTGGCGCTGCCCGAGGTTGGCGTGCGCCGCGGTCGGGTCGTCGTCGCCCCACGGGTAGCGGCGGGAACGGCCGGTGGCCGGGTCCCACCGGGCGGCCTTCTCCCACTCCGCCTCGGTGGGCAGGCGCTTGCCGGCCCAGGCCGCGTACGCCTGCGCCTCGTACCAGCAGACATGCACCACCGGCTCGTCGTCGCGGACCGGCGCCCAGCGCCCGAACCGGCGGTATGCCCAGCCGTCACCGTCGCGGCGCCAGTGCATGGGCGCGGTCAGCTGCGCCGCCGTCCGGTGCGCCCAGCCGGCCGCGCTCCACCACCGCGGGTCGTCGTAACCGCCGGCGTCGATGAAGTGGCGATACTGCCCGTTGGTCACGGGTGTCGCGTCGATGGCGTACGCGGGCAGGTCGACCCGGTGTGCCGGGCGTTCGTTGTCCAGCGCCCAGGGGTCGGTGTCGGTGCCCATGGTGAACGGACCGGCCGGGACGAGGACCTCCCCGCCCGCCCGCACCGTCGGCTCCGGCGGCGCCGGCGCGTGCAGCACGGGTGGCCCGGAACGCAGCTGGTGGGTGGCGAGCATCGTCTCGTCGTGCTGCTGCTCGTGCTGCACGATCATCCCGAAGGCGAACCCGTCGACCACGAGCCGCCGGTCGGTGAACGGCGTCCGGTCCAGCAGGTCGTACACCTTGTCGCGGACGGTCGAGACGTAGGAACGGGCCTCGCCGGGCGGCAGCAGCGGCAGCGACGGCCGGTCCTTGCGAGGTTGCTTGAAGGCGTCGTAGAGGTCGTCGATGTCCTGCCGGACCGGCGGACGCCCGCCCACGTCCCGCACCAGCCAGAGCTCCTCCTGGTTGCCGACGTGGGCGAGGTCCCACACCAGCGGGGACATCAGCGGCGAGTGCTGGCGCATCAGGTCGGCGTCGTCGACCACGTCGGTCAGCAGTGTCGTGCGCGCCCGGGTCCGCTCCAGCTCGGCCGCGATGCGGTCGCGCAGCTGCGCCGTGCCGAGCCGGTCGATCCTCGTGTCGGTCACCGGTCTCCCCTCTCCACGGCGGCACGCCGCCGCCGTACGCCTCGGTGGATCTCCTCGTGCAGGTCGGGTGGCAGGGCGAGCCGGGGCAGGGCCGCGAGGGCCAGGTCGAGCAGCCGCGCCGCGGCGGCGGCCAGCTCCCCGTCGGCGAGCCCGTGCCGGGCGGCGTCGTGCCAGCGGTGCGCCACCGGCAGGCTGACCAGGTGCGCCGTGTGCAACGTCTCGGGGTCGGCGAAGAGCGCGGCCAGCACCGCCAGCGGGACCAGCCACGCACGGCCAGGCTGCGCGTCGAGATAGCGCACCTCCAGGTAGCCGCGCGGCCGTACCGGCGGGAACAGGGTGCTCACGTGGTAGTCGAGGTCGTCGGTGGTGGGCGGCCGGGGCAGCGCGCCGGCCAGCCAGTCGGCGAAGGTGACGTCCGGCGGGGGTGCCCAGTCCGGCCCGGCATCGCGCAGGCAGAGCAGCGGCGCGGCGAGCACATAGCGCGTCCAGGCGGCCACCGGATCCTGCTCCGGACCGGCCGGCGACCAGACCGGGGCGGTGCGGGCCGGGTCGATGGCCAGCCAGGCGCCCATCCGGGCGGACGCCCACCCGGTGGCCCGCCCGGCGTGCCGGCCGGAGGTGGCGAAGGTCGCGAGCAGCGGCGGCCCGACGGAGTGTGCCACGGCCCACCGCAGCGGCACCTGCTCCGGCTCGCCCGCGTCGAGGCAGATCTGGAGGCCGGCGGTGCAGTGCATCATCGTGCGACCGGCGGGACCGCGCCGGTCGAAGACCTGACGCATGGCGCGGTAGCGCGGGGTGTGCAACACGGGGTGGCCCTCGCGGTAAGGGTCGATGCCGGTGCGGCCGAGCACCAACCCCGCGCGCCCCAACAGAGCGGTGACCTCGGCGACGTCGGCCTCGGTGGCGCGGATGAGCGCACCGACCGACGAGCGCGGCGGCGTGGAGATCTCGATCTGCCCGCCGGGCTCCAGGCTCACCACGCCGCCGTGGGGCAGCGGCAGCGCGGGACTCGTCTCGTCGAGGGTCGTGGGGCTATGCCGCCCCAGCGCCGCGCGCAACCGGGCCGGGTCGGGCGGGCGGGCGGCATCGAGAACGTCGTGGACGGTCCATTCCAGCTCGACACCGGTGCGGGTGGGCGGACCGGTCTTGAAGCAGATCCGGGCGAGGTGGCGCGCCGCCGCCTCGGACTCGCGCAGGATCGCGCCCCGCTGGATCTCGGGTGACGTCACCATCGGTCGGCCCCCTCCCGTGCCGGCGCCGGACAGGGTGTCACCGTAACGTCACCCACCGACATTGCCGGCCGGTGTCCGGGCCGCCAAACTCTGTCTAACAGACGGGCATCGGCCGGCCGGTGGAAACGACGGCGCGGCCAGATGGCCGGCGACCTCGGAAAACGCCCGCACGGCGCGGCCGGGGACGAACCGCAGGCCGGGCTCCGCGACGCCGGCGGTGGCTCGGGGATGTCGCCGGCTGGCCCGCGCCCCCGGGCGCGCGTCCCCGCGGCGTACGCGGCGACCGTCCGCCGGCGGGACCTCGCGCGACCCCGCTAGCTGCTCGCGCCGGCGCCGCCCGCCGGGACGGTCGCGCGGCCGTGGCCCCCGCCGGCACCGCTGGTGCCGCCGTCTGCGCTGGCCGGGCCGTGGCCGCTGCGCGCCGCACCGTGGCCCTTGGCCGCGCCGTCGCCGCCATCCCCGCCCGTACCCCTGGCCGCGCCGGTGCGGTTGCCCGCCACGCCGTTCCCGTTGCCGTTCGCCGCGCCGTTCCCGCTGGCCGCACCGTTCCCGTTGCCGTTCGCGGCACCGTTGCCGTTCGCGGCACCGTTCCCCTTGGCGGTGCCATTGCCGTTGCCGGTTGCCCCGCCGGTGCCGTTCCCGTTGCCGTTTCCGTTCGCGGTGCCGTTGGCGGTGCCGTTGCCGTTCCCGTTGCCCCTGGCCGCACCGTTGCCGGTGGCCCCGCCGTTGCCGGCGCGGCTGCCGTCCTCCCCGCCACCGAGGGTGCCGCCGTCCACGCCCGGGGTGGCCGTCGGGACCGGCTCCAGCCCCTGGCAGTACGCCTCGACCCGGTCCACGCCGCCGGCCGCGTCCACCAGCGGCCGGAACCCGGGCACCGTGAGCGCCTTCTCCCGCTGGGCCGGCTTCTTGGCCAGGTACGCCTGGCACAGCCCCGACAGTTGGTCGTGCTGGCCAGGATCGGCGGTCGGCGGCGCGCCCCCCGGGCGCGGCGCCCCGGTCGAGCCGCCGCCCGGGCCTTCCGTGCCGGGGGACGTGGCACTGGTGGGCCGTTCGTCCGCCGGGGTCGGAGTCGGAGTCGGGGCCGCGGGCGGAGGCGGCGGCGGAGTCGACGGCTTCTCCAGGGTGACGGCGGCGAACGCGGCGCCGGCGGTCGCCGTGGCGAGCACCCCGGCGGCCCAGGCCAGGGCGCCGACCGTGAACCGGCGACGGCGCCGGGCCGGGGGCGCCGCCGGCGCGGCACGGGCGGCCCGGAAGGCCGCCAGCGCGGCCTGCTCCCCCGCCAGCTCGTGCGGCCGGGCGGGGGCAGCGGCGGCGGCGAGCAGCCCGCCGAGCGGATCGGTCCGGTCGCCCCCGTTGGCGGCGCCGGCACGGGCGGCGTCGAGGAGCCGGTCCGCCTCCGCGCGGCCGGCAGGCCCCTGCGAGCGGCCGCGGATACCCATCCTGAATCCCCTCATGTCAACCATCCGCCGCTTCCGCGCGGGGCGTGCGCGCCCGCAGCTCGCCGCGCGGGCGGGGCGGCGCACCCGTGCCCTCGGCCCCGGCCGGCGACCGGTCGCCGTCGGCGCGTTCGAGCATCGCGGCGAGCCGTCGCAGCCCCCGGTGCGCCGCGGTACGCACCGCGCCGGCGCGTCGTCCGAGCACGCGCCCGGCGCTCTCGGCATCGAGACCGATCACCGCTCGGAGCAGGACGGCCTCCGCCTCCCGGGGCGGCAGGGTCGCGATCAGGGCGAGGGCGGCCTCGGTACCGAGGCTCTCGCCCGCCCGCTCGGCGGTGTCGGCGTCGCCGGCCAACTCGTTGAGCGCCTGCACGGGCACCGGCAGGGACGGACGGCGGCGTTGCCGGCGCAGGTGGTCCATGGCCCGGTTACGGGCGATGGTGACCGTCCAGGCACGGAACTCGCCGCCGGTGAAGCTGGGCAGGTCGCGGGAGATCTGCAACCAGGTCTCGGAGGCCACGTCCTCGGCGTCGGCACCGACCAGGGCGGTCAGGTATCGCAGCAGGCCCGGTTGCAACGTCCGGTAGAGGAAGCGGAAGGCCTCCTCGTCACCGGCGCGGGCCGCCGCGACCGCCTCGTTCAGCTCACCGGGCATGCCGTCGCTGTTTCCCGGGCAGGCGGGACCGGAGGCCGGAGCCGGCGCACGCGACGCCGGGCCGGCCCGTGGACCGGACCTGTTCCCGCACCTCTCCCAGCCCCCCGCCGACCTGTTCGCACCCGCGACCTCGGCTACCGGGCCACGGTTCGGGCGCCGCCATGGTCACGGACAGCCGACGCACGTCAGACCGGGTGCCGTGGAGCGGCCCGAGTCCGGCCAACGCTAGGAGCGGACTCGGGCGGCCACAAGCCGACGCCGCGTCACAGAAGAGTGACAATTGTCAACCTGACCCTTCGGCGTGTCACCGTAACGTTCTCGCCGCCCCGTACGCTTCGGGCGCGCCGCGCTCTCTCTCCACGTCGGCGGCGGGCGCCGCGGCGCAACCCGTCGCGGTGCGTGAGCGCGACGGTGCGTGCTGTCGCAGCGGCGTCGCCGCGGGTCCGCGGCCCCCGTCGAGGGTGGCACAGCGCGGTGCGCGGCCCGCGACCGCTCTGGGTACGGTAAGCGCGTGTTGTCATCGGAGGTCGTGCTCAGCGCTCGCTACCGCCTGGACGAGCGTGTCGCCACGGGCGGCATGGGTGACGTCTGGCGGGGCACCGACCTGGTCCTCGGCCGACAGGTCGCGGTCAAGGTCCTGCTGCCGGCGCTGGTCTCCGACCCCGACTTCATCGCCCGGTTCCGCGCGGAGGCGCGCATCATGGCCGCCCTGCGCCACCCCGGCATCGTGCAGGTCTTCGACTGCGGCGAGGACGACCTGCCCGACGGGGGCCGGGCCGACTACCTGGTCATGGAGTTCGTCGAGGGCGAGCCGGTCTCCAAGCGGATCGAGGCCGCCGGGCGGCTCGGCGTGGACGAGACCATGTCCATCGTCGCGCAGGTCGCGCAGGCGCTGCACGCCGCCCACCGCCGCGGGATCGTGCACCGCGACGTCAAGCCGAGCAACCTGCTGGTCCAGGAGGACGGCACCGTCGTCCTGGTCGACTTCGGGGTCGCCCGGTCGACCAACGTCACGAGCATCACCAGCACGAACGCCGTGCCCGGCACCGCCCTCTACATGGCGCCCGAGCAGGCGGCCGGACGGCCGGTCAGCGGGGCTACCGACATCTACGCCCTCGGCGCGGTCGCCTACTGCTGCCTGACCGGCGCGCCGCCGTTCACCGGGGACAACCCCCTCCAGGTCGCGGTCCGACACCTCGACGACCCGCCGCCGGAGCTGCCGCACGACATTCCCGAGGCGGTCCGGGCCCTGGTGGCCCGGGCGCTGGAGAAGGACCCGGCCGACCGGTTCACCAGCGGCGCCGCCATGGCCGAGGCGGCGCGTACGGCGGTGACCGACGGCGTGCCGCCCACCGCCATGGTGCCGCTGGCCCCGCTGCGCGGGGCCGGGCCGGACACGCAGCCGGACTCCCCCGGCGCCATGGTTCCCGCCGGCCCGGCGGGCCGCCGGGGGCGGCCGGCGCTGGTGGGCGCCGGCGTGGCCGTCCTGGTGGCGCTGGTCGGGTTGGGTGCGGCGCTGGGCGCGGCCCGGTACGCCGACGCTCCGGCGGTCGAGTTGACCCCCACCACGCCCGCCGTCGTGCCCACCCGCAACGTGGAGCTTCCCGTGGTGACGGAGAAGACGCCCACCGCCGACCCGGACCGGCCGGAGCGGCCACGGGCCCCGCGGACCAGCGCCTCGGCGTCGACCAGTCCGACCCCGAGCGTCACGGCGAGTGACTCGCCGAGCCCGCAGTCGCCGCCGCCGACCAGCAGTTCGCCGGTGCCGAGCGATTCGGCCACCACCTCTCCGCCGGCGTCGCCCAGCACGTCGCCCACCACCGTGCCCCCGCCGGAGGGTGGGGGCCCGCCGCAGGGCGCCGGCTGAGGCCGGGCCCGGGCGGGCGGCATCCGATCGCCGCCGTCGCCCGGTGTGCGGGCCGGCCGGTCCCCCGCACCCGTGCCGGAAGGTGACGGCTGCGCGCTGCCGGATGCACGACAGGCCCCAGGAACCCCGATATCCCCAAAACGGACGTACGTCCCCAGACAGCGCCCTACGCTCCAAGCAGGTCGTATCCACCGTCTGCGGGAGCTCGGGTGAGCGTTGAGAAGTTGGTCGTGATCGGCCAGGGCTACGTCGGACTGCCCCTGGCGATGCGGGCCGTCGAGGCCGGGTTCGACGTGGTCGGGCTCGACGTCGACACCGACCGGGTCAAGCGGCTCGCCTCCGGCGAGTCCTTCGTGGAGGACATCCCCACCGACCGACTCGGCCGCGCGTTGCACAGCGGGCGCTACCTGCCGAGCGCGGAGTACGCCGACGCCGAGGGCTTCGACATCTGCGTGATCACCGTGCCGACGCCGCTGCGCGACGGGACGCCCGACCTGAGCTACGTGGAGCAGGCCGGCCTCGGTATCGGCCCGTACGTCCGGCCCGGCTGCGCGGTCGTCCTGGAGTCCACCACCTACCCCGGCACGACCGAGGAGCTGCTGCGGCCGCTGCTGGAGTCGGCGAGCGGGCTGCACAGTCCGGGCGACTTCCACCTGGGTTACAGCCCCGAGCGGATCGACCCCGGCAACCCGACCTGGCGGCTGGAGAACACCCCGAAGGTGGTCTCCGGGGTGGACGCCGAATCCCTGGCCCGGGTCGACGCGTTCTACCGCCGGATCGTCGAACGGACGGTGCCCGTCGACTCGACCCGGGTCGCAGAGCTCACCAAGCTGATCGAGAACACGTTCCGTCAGGTCAACATCGCCCTGATCAACGAGCTGACGATGCTCTCCCACCACCTGGACATCGATGTCTGGCAGGCCATCGAGGCCGCGGAGAGCAAGCCGTTCGGCTTCATGCCCTTCCGGCCGGGGCCGGGCGTCGGGGGGCACTGCCTGCCGATCGACCCGTGCTACCTGTCCTGGCAGGTGAAGCGGCGGCTCGGCCGGCAGTTCCGGTTCATCGAGCTGGCCAACGACGTCAACCACGAGATGCCGGAGCACGTGACGCAGCGGGTGATGGCCGGGTTGAACCGCACCGGCCGCGCCGTGACCGGTGCGCGGCTGCTGCTGCTCGGGCTCGCGTACAAGAGGAACACCGGCGACATGCGCGACTCCCCGGCGGTGGACGTGGCCCAGCGGTTGCAGGCGCTGGGCGCGCAGGTGCGCGCGGTCGAGCCGTACGCCGAGCCGCACCAGATCCCCGGCGGGGTGATGATCGTGGACCTCACCGAGCGGGAGGTCCGGGAGGCGGACGCGGTGGTCGTGCTGACCGACCACGACGTGTTCGACTACGACCTGGTGGCCCGGCACGCCCGCTACGTCTTCGACACCCGTAACCGCTGCTCCGGCCCGGTGGTCGAGCGGCTGTAGACCCGGATCGCCGGCCGGTCCCGCCCCCGTGGCGGGACCGGCCGGCTGATCTCACTGGTCCGCGAGCGCCTCCACCACGGGTCGGGCGAGCGCACGCCGCGCCGGCAGCACCGAGGCCAGCAGCGCCGCGGCCGCCGCGACCCCGAGGATCAACGCGAGCTGGCCGACGGGCAGCACCACGCGGAACTCGCCGCCGATGCGGGCCAGCAGAGCCATCGCGGACGCGCTCACCCCCGCGCCGAGGGCGAGCCCCAGCACCGCGCCGACCAGCGCCGTGAGCACCGCCTCCACGGCGAGCATGGCCCGCATCCGTCCCCGGGTGAGCCCGACAGCCCGGAGCACGGCGTTCTCCCGCGTCCGCTCCATCACCGACAGGCTCAGGGTGTTGGCCACGCCGACCAAGGCGATCACCACGGCCAGGCCGAGCAGCGCGGTGACGAGCGCGAGCAACATGTCGATCGTCCCGGTCAGCATCTTCTTGTACGCGGCCTGGTCCATCAGATTGACCGTGGGATAGCGCCCGAGCACGGCTTCGATGGCGGCCCGCGCCTGCGCCGGATCCACCCCGTCGGCGGGCTCGATCTCCGCCAGGTAACCCCGCTCGTCCGGGAAGAGCCCGGCGAAGTCGGCGTCCGGCACCTCGATGACGTGGCCCGCGGGCACTCCGCGGGGCGTCGGCGGCCCGCCGTCGTCGTCCACCACCGCCGCCACCCGGAACGCCCGGTTCTTCAGTGTGACGGTCGAGCCGACCCGCCAGTCGCGGGCCGTGGCCAGGTCCCGGTGGACCAGCACGGTGCCCGGCCCGAACCGGGCCAGGTCGCCGTCCGCCACCGTGAGCGTACGGCCGACCAGCGCCGGGTGCGCGGCGCGTACCTCGACGTCGCCGGTCACCGCGGACCGCTGCTCGTGCACCACGCCGAGCTCCGGCCGGGCCGCCAGCTCGCCGGCGAGCGGCGCGGGCAGGTCCCCGCCGATGCCGGTGACCACGAAGTCGGCCCCGATCTGGGCGTCCACGCTGTGTTCGATGCCTTCCTTGGTGCTCCGCGCCCCGACGACGAACGCCGACACCAGGCCGATGCCGATCACCAGCGCGGTGCTGGTGGCCGCCACGCGCCGTGGGTTGCGCACCGCATTGGCCACGGCCAATCCCGCGGTCGCGCCGACCAACCGCCGGACGGGCCACCCGAGGACCCGCACCAACGCCGGGACGAGCACCGGGCCGAAGAGCACGATGCCGAAGAAGGCGAGGATGCCGCCCGCCGCCACCAGCACCACCTGGCCGACCGCGGCCGCCCCGGCCAGCGCGGCCACCCCGGCGGCCAGGACCAGCGCGCCGGCGGCGAGCCGGAGGCGCCCGGCACGCCGGGCGGGCTGCACGGCGGCGTCGGTCAGCGCGGCGACCGGCGGCACCCGGGTGCCGTGCCAGGCGGGTAGCAGCGCCGAGCCGACGGTCAGCAGGGTGCCCAGCAGCACGCTGACCAGCACGGTCTGCGGTGTGAGGGCGAGCCCGCCACTGATCGGGGCGGTCGTGCGGGACAGCAACGCGTTCATCCCGGCGGCCAGGCCCGCGCCGAGCAGCACGCCGACGGCGGAGGCGACCAGCCCGACCACCGCCGACTCCCCCACGGCGGCGAGGAACACCTGGGTCCGGGTGGCGCCGACCACCCGCAGCAGCGCCGTCCGGCGGGTGCGCTGGGCCAGCACGATCGCGAACGTGTTCGCGATCACGAACCCGGCCACCACGACGGCGACCGCGGCGAAGGTGAGCAGCACCATCGTGAACTGTTCGATGTCACGGACGGCCTCGTCGACGGCGTCGTCGAGGATCCGCTGGCGGTCCTTCACGGTCGCGCCCGGTCCGGCGACCGCGGCGAGACGACCGGTCAGGGCCGCCTCGTCGGTGCCGGGACGCGCCGCCACCATGATCCGTCCGTACCCCTGCTGACCGGTCACCGCGAGCGCGTCCGGGCCGACCAGCCCGATGAACGGTCCGCCGACGTCGCGGGTGGTGCGGGCCACGTCGACGGTGCCGACGAGGGTGTACGGGCGGGCGCTGCCGCCGTTGCCGCCGATGCGCACCGGCGCGCCGAGGGTGAACCCCTCCTCCGCCACCGTCGGGGCGTCGAGCACCACCTCGCCGGGGCGGTCCGGCAGCCGGCCGGCGACCACGTCGTACGAGCGCAGCGCCGGGTCGGTGGGGATGGCCGCGAGCACGGCGAAGCCGAGCACCGGCCGGCCGTCCGAGCCGACGATCCCGCCGGTGTCGGTCAGCTCGCCGTCGGCGGCGGCCACTCCGTCGACGGCACGGACCCGGTCCACCAGCGCCGGCGGGAGCGGCGCCTTCTCGGCGTAGACGGCCGCGTCGGTGTGCCGGTCGAAGGTGCCGGCGCGTTCGTACGCGCCGGCGCGCATCCCGTCGACGAAGATCAGCGTGCCGGCGATGAACGCGACGCCGAGCACCACCGCCGTCGTGGACAGGAGCATGCGCGTCGCCTCGGCGCGCAGCGTGCGCAGGGTCAGCCGCAGCATCCGGTCACCGCCCCCGACCCGAGCCGGCCGGCGACGAGCCGAGCGGGCCGCCCGCCGCCGCGCCGTGCCGCGCCGCGGTCACCGGCGCCGCGCCGGCGACCGCGGCCTCGAGACCGGCGAGCGCGTCGAGCACCTGCTCGGCGGTGGGCGCGGTCAGGTCGCGGACGAGCCGACCGTCGGCGAGCAGGACCACCCGGTCGGCGTGGGCCGCCGCCACCGGGTCGTGGGTCACCATGATCACGCTCTGGTCGAGGGTGTCCACGGCCTCGCGGAGCAGGCGCAGCACCTCCGCTCCGGAGCGGGAGTCGAGGTTGCCGGTGGGCTCGTCAGCGAAGATCACCCACGGCCGCGTGATGAGGGCGCGGGCGAACGCGACGCGCTGCTGCTGCCCGCCGGAGAGCTCCGCGGGGCGGTGTCGCAGCCGATCGGTGAGCCCCACGGCGGCCACCACCTGACGCAGCCAGGCCGGGTCGGGGCGCCGGCCGGCGATGGCCAGCGGCAGGACGATGTTCTCCTCGGCGGTCAGCGCTGGCAGCAGGTTGAACTTCTGGAAGACGAAGCCGATCCGGTCCCGGCGCAGCAGGGTGAGCCGCCGGTCGTCGAGACGGCCGAGGTCGGCGTCCCCGATCCGCACCGAGCCGGCGCTGGGCCGGTCCAGGCCCGCCAGGCAGTGCAGCAGGGTGGACTTGCCGGAGCCGGACGGACCCATGATCGCGGTGAACCGGCCGCCCGCGAAGTCGAGGTCGACGCCGTCGAGGGCGACGACGGCCGCCGGGCCGGAGCCGTACCGCTTGCTCAGGGCGCGGGCGCTGACCGCGACACCGGTGCCCGGGTGGTGGCCGCCGACGACGGCGGGTACGGAGGATGGAACGCGCACGTGCTGCTCCCGGAGAGACGATGATCTGACCTCTCCGACGCTAGGGACGCACCCGCACCGCGCGGTTCCACCTGCGCGCTCGACCTGTGTACGCCCGGGGTCGCCCCTGACCCGAGGGACCCGTACGCCTCAGGTCGTACCCCGGTCAGCCGCCCGGTACCACCAGCCCGCTCTCGTAGGCGAACACCACCGCCTGCACGCGGTCGCGGAGCTGGAGCTTGGCCAGGATCCGGCCCACGTGCGTCTTCACCGTCGCCTCCGCCACGTGCACCGTCGCGGCGATCTCCGCGTTGGCGAGGCCCTGCGCCACCAGCAGCAGGATCTCGCGCTCCCGTTCGGTGAGCTGGGCCAACCGCGGATCCTCGGTGGGGCCGGGACCGAGCTGGCCGGCGAACCGGTCGAGCAGCCGCCGGGTGACGGAGGGCGCGACCACCGAGTCGCCGTTGGCGACCACCCGGATCGCCGCGAGCAGCTCCTCCGGGGGCACGTTCTTGAGCAGGAAGCCGCTGGCCCCGGCGCGGAGCGCGGCGAAGGCGTCCGCCTCGGTGTCGAAGGTGGTGAGGACGAGGACCCGGGGCGGGCCGGAGGGCCGGTCGGCGCAGAGTCGGCGGGTCGCCTCGACCCCGTCCATGGTCGGCATCCGGATGTCCATCACCACCACGTCGGCCTCGACCTTGGCGAGTACGCGCAGCGCGTCGGCGCCGTCGATCGCCTCGCCGACGACCTCCAGGTCGGGCTGCGAGTCGAGCACCATCCGGAACCCGGCGCGCACCAGCGCCTGGTCGTCGACGATCACCACCCGGACCGTCATGCCGCGATCACCTCCGTCGTCCCGGTGCCCGACGGTAGCGGCAGCCGCGCCTCGACCTGCCAGCCCCCCGCGAGCCGGGAGCCGGCGGTCAGCGTGCCGTCGTACACCCCCACCCGCTCCCGCATGCCCACCAGGCCGTGCCCGCCCGAGGGCGCGGGGTGCACCACCGGGCGGCCGCGCCCGTCGTCGACCACCCGGACCACGACAGCGCCGTCGGTGTGTTCGAGGGTCAGCTCCACCTCGGCCCCGACACCGGCGTGCTTGAGCGCGTTGGTCAACGCCTCCTGGGTCACGCGGTACACCGTCAGCTCCAGGCCGGGTGGCAGCGCGGGCATCTCGTCCGTGCCGGTGGTGCGGATGCGCAGTCCGGCCGCCCGGAACCGGTCGAGCAGCGTGGGCAGTTCGGCCAGCGCGATCCGCCGGTGCTCGGGGTCGCCGGCGACGGCCGGGGCGTCCGGCCCGACCTCCGGCTCCGGCGGGTCCGGCTCTCGGAGCACGCCGACCAGCCGCCGCATGTCCTCCAGCGCCTGCCGGCCGGTGTCGGCCACGACCTTCACCGCCTGGCGCGCGGTCTCCGGGTCGCGGTCCAGCATGAACCGGGCGCCGTCGGCCTGCACGATCATGACGGCCATGCTGTGCGCGACCACGTCGTGCAGCTCCCGGGCGATGCGGCTGCGCTCACCGGCGACGGCCGCCCGCGCCTCGGCCTCCCGTTCCCGCTCGAGCGTGGCGGCCCGCTCCTCGAGGCTCAGCACGTAGAGCCGGCGGGTCCGCACGTTGAGCCCCATGAGCCAGACCGCGCCGGTGACCAGCCCGAAGGAGATCGCGGTGCCCCACCAGGGCGCGGCGCCCTTCACCTGGTGCGCGGCGAGCACCGCGCCGATCTCGGCGGCGATCCCGGCGAGCACGCCGTCGCGGAGCTTGTCGGCGTACTTCACCACGGAGTAGACGGCCACGAGCACCGCGAGGTCGAAGGGCAACGGTCCCCAGCCGGCGACGACCTGGGTCAGCCCGAGCGCCCCGACCACCACGGCCGTCGCCGTGGGGTGGGAACGGCGGAACAGCACGGCGACGGCCATGCCCACCCCGAGGAGGGTGGCCTTCCAGCCGCCCGGCTGGGCCACCACGCCGACAAGGCCGAAGAACAGCACCATGCCGGAGACGGAGACGTCGAAGGCGACGCCGCGCAGCGGGCGGCCGAGGACTGTGCGGTTCACGGTCACCCAGCGTACGTGCTGTGTGTGCGGGTCGACGCCGTCGCCCGACCGGGGCGCGCGGGGACCGGGCGGGCCGCGCCGGGACGTTCAGTTGGCGAGGAGTTCGCGCATCCGCTGGATCTCCACGGCCTGCTCGGTGGCGACCGAGTTGGCGAACTCGTTCAGCTGCTGGTCGGCGCCGACGGTGAGCAGGTTGGTCGCCATCTCGATGGCGCCCTGGTGGTGCTCGGTCATCATCCGCACGAAGAGCTGGTCGAACTCGGCACCGCGGGCCGCGGCCAGCCGCTGCAACGCCTCGGGCGTCTGCATGCCGCGCATGGTGCCGTGGTCGTGCCCGGGCACCTCGGCCGAGAGCCCGCGGGTCTGGAGCCACCCGCGCATCATGCCGATCTCCGGACCCTGGCTGGCCCGGATCCGGTCGGCGATGGCCCGCACGTCCGGGTCGGCGGCCCGTTCGGGGGCGAGCTGCGCCATCTCCAGGGCCTGACCGTGATGCGGGATCATCATCCGGACGAACCAGACGTCCAGCTCGTTGTGCGGGCTCTGGCGCGTGTCCGGGAGGTCGTCGGCCCCCCGGACCGCGGCCGACTCCCCCGGCCGGCCCGGCACGATCACCGTGAGGTCGCTCGGCAGCGGGCTGGCCGGCGTGGCGCTGGTGGCCGCGGCGACCGGTCGGGCGGGCGCGGCGTCCGAGTCGCCACGGGCGGCGACGAAGACCACGACCACCAGCGGCAGCGTGATCGCCAGTGTGACGATCGCCAGGACGCGGGCGCGTCGGCCGGTCATGGGCAACTCCCTGGGGTCGAGGTCACCGCGATGCTATCCATCGAAGAACCCTCATCGATGTGACGCGCATCACATCGATGGGCATCGTCCCGCTGTAGGGTGTCCACAATCGTCACCCACCTGCGCGAAGGGTCTCGCCGATGATCAGACTCCACAAGCCACGCTTACGACAGCTACGGATCGTGAGCATCGCCGCGGCCGGCCTCCTCACCGCCAGCGTTCTCGTCGCCCCGCCGAGCAGCGCGCAGGTCGCGCCGCAGGCCGCGGCCCCGGCGGCCGCCGCGAACACCATCCCCGGCGTTGACGAGATCGTCAGCAGCCCCAACCTCCGGCAGATCGCCAACGTGCCCAAGGTGGCCCCGCTGGACGCCACCAACAGCGATCTCGCCTTCCAGGGCAAGTACGCCTTCGCGGGCAACTACAACGGCTTCGTCATCTACGACATCTCCCGGCCCAGCGCGCCGCGGGTGGTCTCGCGGGTGCTCTGCCCGGGGTCGCAGAACGACATCTCCGTCTACGGCGACCTGCTCTTCCTCTCCACCGACTCGTCCCGCAGCGACGACTCCTGCAACAGCACCGCGCAGGGCGCCGACGTGAAGGAGTCGTGGGAGGGCATCAAGATCTTCGACATCAAGAACAAGGCGAACCCGCGCTACATCAAGTCGGTGGAGACGGCCTGCGGCTCGCACACCCACACGCTGGTGCCGGGCAAGGACCGCAAGACGGTCTACGTGTACGTCTCGTCGTACAGCCCGCGCGCGACCTTCCCGGACTGCCAGCCGCCGCACGACTCGATCTCCATCATCAAGGTGCCGGTGAAGAAGCCGACGACGGCCGCCGTGGTGGCCACGCCGAACCTCTTCCCGGACGGCGGCTTCGAGGGCAGTGAGACCGGCTCGGCGACGACCGGTTGCCACGACATCACCGCCTACCCGTCGAAGGACCTGGCCGCCGGCGCCTGCATGGGCGACGGCATCCTGATGGACATCCGCGACCGCGAGGCGCCGCGGGTGATCAACCGGGTGCGGGACACGGTGAACTTCGCGTTCTGGCACTCCGCCACGTTCAACAACTCCGGCACCAAGGTGATCTTCACCGACGAGCTCGGCGGCGGCGGCGCGGCGACCTGCAACGAGGAGATCGGCCCGAACCGGGGCGCGGACGCCATCTACGACATCACCGGTCGCGGTGACGCCCGGAAGATGATCTTCCGCAGCTACTACAAGATCCCCCGGAACAACGCGGACACCGAGAACTGCGTGGCGCACAACGGCTCGCTGATCCCGGTGCTCGGCAAGGACATCATGGTCCAGGCGTGGTACCAGGGCGGCATCTCGGTCTGGGACTTCACCGACTCGGCCAACCCGAAGGAGATCGCCTTCTGGGAGCGCGGCCCGCTCTCCGTCGACGAGTTCGTCGGTGGCGGCACCTGGTCCGCGTACTACTACAACGGGCACATCTACTCGAACGACATGGTCAAGGGCCTGGACGTCCTGAAGCTCAACGACTGGCGCACCTGGACCGCCGAACTGGTCCGGTACAAGGAGCTCAACGTGCAGACCCAGCCGACCTACCTCGGCGGCCGGTAGGCCACCGTCGGGCGGTAGCACGTACGCGACGGGCCCGGCCTCCGATCCACGGGGGCCGGGCCCCGTCACGTCCGGGCCCCCACGCTCCGGCGCGGCCCCACCCCCGGCCGGGAATCTGCCGAGGCGCCGGGCCGCCGCGGAGCCTGACCGCCGCGGGAGCCGGCCGCTCGGCTCGGCTGCGGACGCCTCAGCTCACCGGCAGCTGGTAGCGCCGCTCGGCGCCTCCCGCGGTGACCAGCCGCACCTCGCCGCTGCGCAGCCCGTACGTCACCGACCAGCGGGTGTGCGCCTGCCGCACGGCGGTCAGCACCCGGTGCGCCGCCGCCGCGTCGACCGTCCCGGCGGCCTCGGTCATCGCCCGGGCGATCAGGTCGTACCGGCGGTCCTCGCGGCGCTTCTCCTCCGGGATGCCGGCGACCGGCACGTTGGTCAGCGCCTGCCAGTCGCCCTGCCCGCGCTCGACCCGCATCCTGCCGTCGACGAACTCGACCACCGCGGACGCCCCGGTGGCGTCGGCCAGCAGGTAGTGCAGCGCCGGCCCGCCGGAGAAGTCGAGGTTGTGCGCCGCGAAGACGGCGACCGCCTCGTCGACGGTGGCGGCCCGGTCGAGCACGAGGCGCAGGATGCGTACGGAGCCGACCGTGGGCCTGCCGGGCACCGGGTCGGCCCGCGCCGCGTCGTCGGCGGCCAGTCCCACGGCCAGGCCGCGCTCGTTGAGGCCGTCGAAGGGCAGCAGCGGCGCGTTCAGCAGCCGGCGGTCACCGGCCGGGTCGGCGCCCACCCCGAGGTACGACATGTCCACCAGAGAGATCGACGCGTACCCCTGTGGCGGGTCGGTGCGCAGCACCATCGCCGGGTTGGCGTCCCAGTCGAAGTTCCGGGCGAAGAGCGGCCGGCTCCGGTCACCGGCGGCCACGAAGAGCGAGCAGCCGAACGGGCTCGCCGGGGAGGCGTCCGTCCCGGTCGTCGCGTCGTACCGCCCGACGTAGGTCATCTCGTACAGCGGCAGGTCGTCGACCCGGCGCAGGCTCGCCAGGGTCTGCTCGACCTGCGCGGCGTCCTGCCGGGAGGCGCTGGGCGTGCCGGTGGCGGCCGGCCCGGGCGACGGGCTCCCCGGCGGAGCCGAACAGGCGGTGAGCGCGAGCAGCAGTGTCAGGCCGGCGGCCGGCAGAATCCTCCGCATATTCACCGGAGGCTATGCGCAGCGTAGCCGGCTGTCCATCGCCCGGACCGACCGGACCCCCTGGCCCACCGGCCAGGGCTCACCGGCCGATCACCGCGGGGACCCGTCCCCGGGCAGCATCCCGCCCGATGTGCGAATATTGCCCGCCGTGACCCTCACCGCCACCGCACCTCCCGCCCCCACCGGCCCGGCCCGACGGCGGCGCCCGCACCCCCTGGACGTGGTGGCGGTCCTGCTCGCCCTGCTCGGCGCCGGATTCGTGGCGAGCGGGCTGCTCCCGCACGCGGAGACGGCCGCCACCCTGCACCGGATCGCGCCGCTGCTGCTCTTCCTCGGCACGGTGGTGGTGCTGGCCGAGCTGACCGCGACGGCCGGGGTCTTCGACGTCCTCGGCACGCGGCTGGCGCTGGCGGCCCGGGGCCGGTGGGTGGCGCTCTTCCTGCTCTGCGTGGCGTTCGCCACGGTGACCACGGTGACGCTGAACCTGGACACCACGGCGGTGCTGCTCACCCCCGTCATGCTGGCCCTGGCCCGGAACCTGCGGGTCGCGCCCGCCGCGCTGGCCGTGACCACCGTCTGGCTGGCGAACACGGCCAGCCTGCTGCTGCCCGTGTCGAACCTGACCAACCTGCTGGCCGCCGACCGCAACGGGCTGGATCCGGTCGGCTTCGCCGCCCGGATGTGGCTGCCGGCCCTCGCCGCCGTCGCGGTCACCGCGCTGCTGCTCTGGTTCGCCTGGTGGCGTCCGGACCGCCCGCCGGGCGGCCGGTTCACCCCGCCGTCACCACGACCGCCGGACGACCCGGTGCTGTACCGGACGGCGCTCGCCGGCTGCGTGATCTTCGTGGTCGGGGTGCTGGCCGAGGTGGAGATCGCCGTCGTGTCGTCGGTGGCGGCCGCCGTGGTGCTGGCCGGTTTCGCGCGCCGCGCACCCCGGACGCTGGGCGCGCGGCTGCTTCCGTGGCGGCTGCTGCTCATGGTCACCGGCCTGTTCCTCGTGGTGCAGACCCTCGGCCGGTGGGGGCTGGACGACCTGGTCGAGGGCCTGCTCGGCACCGGGGACGGAGCGGCCGGGCTGCTGCGCGCCGCCGGTACCGGCGCCCTGCTCGCCAACGGCGTGAACAACCTGCCGGCGTACCTGGCGGGCGAGTCGGCGGTGCCGACCGACGCCACGACACGTCTGCTGGCGCTGCTGATCGGCACGAACGTGGGTCCGCTCGCCGTCCCCTGGGCCTCGGTGGCCACACTGCTGTGGTTCGAGCGCTGCCGCGCGCACGGGGTGCGGGTGCCGCTGGCCCGGTTCCTGCTGACCGGCGCCCTGCTCGCCGCGACCGGCACCGCGGCGGCCGTCGGTGCGCTGCTGCTGACCTGAACCGCCGGCCGCGCGGCTCAACCGGTCGGGATCCGGTCGAGCTGCTCGGTCAGGGCGGCCGGGGAGAGCGCCGGCCGGCCACCGGGATGACCGACGGTGGCGCCGGCCGCGGCCACCGCGTACCGGGCCGCCCGCTCCTCCGGCTCGCCGCGCAGCAGGGCGACGGTGAGCGCGGCGACGAACGCGTCCCCCGCGCCGGTGGTGTCCACCGTCGGCGTGGCGCTCAGCGGGACGAACTGTTCGCCGTCCGGCCAGACGAACGCGTTGCCCGCTCCGGATACCTCGACGGCCACCAGCCTGGGACCGCGACGCCGCAGCGCGCGCCCGGCGGCCAGGCCGCCCGCCGCGTCACGCGGGGCGTCCCCCGTGAGCAGCTCGGCCTCCCGCGCGTCGGCGCGCAGCACGTCGGCGGTCGACAGCAGCTCGTCGGCGACTCCCGGGTCGGACGGCGCGCCGTCGAGCACCACGAGCCGGCCCGCGGCCCGGGCCGCCCGCGCGGCGGCGAGGGCCGCCATGCCCGGTTGCTGGAGCTGGACGAGCACCGCGCGGGCCGCGCGCACCGCGTCCGCCGCCGCGGCCACGTCGGCGGGACCGAGCAGCACCGACGGCGGCAGATCCTCCAGGTACCGCCACCGGCCCCGGGAGTCCAGCAGGTCGACGATCAGCCCGGTCCGGGCGTCTGGACGGCGTACCACCCGGTCGACGTCGATCCCGTCGGCGCGGGCCTGCGCCAGCAACCGCTCGCCCGCCTCGTCGTCGCCGACCACGCCGAGCAGACCCGTCCGCGCGCCGAGCTGGGACGCGGCGACCGCCTGGTTGGCACCCTTGCCGCCGAGCAGCTCCCGCCGCTCGCGCACGGGCACGCTGCCGCCGGCCTCCGGCACCTCGTCCACGAGCAGCACCAGGTCCCGGGCGACCTGCCCGACCACCAGCACGTCCAGATCCGCCATGCCGGACAGGTACCCCGGCGCCGCGCCCGCCACGCCCGGCCGAGCAGGCGGCGCTCCGCCCACCCGCCCGCCGCTCACTCCCGCGCGCGCTCGACCGCGAACATGTAGCAGCCGTACACCACGTTGCGGCTGTGCAGCTGGCGCACGGCCGGGTCGGCGAGCAGCTCCGCGATCACGGACTCCGGATCGCCGCCGTCGTGGCGCCGGCCGCCGTGGATCCGGCCCCGCCGGTCGTACGCCCGCAGCACCTGCTCGCGACCGCGCCAGGCGGCGGGGTAGTCGCCGGGCGCCTCCGGTCCCGGGCAGGGCTCGGCGTGGGCGAAGACCGGTCCGACCTCGCGGTACGGGCCGGCGGCGACCGGGGGCGCGTACCCGAACAGCAGCAGCGCCTCGCCCGCGGTGGCGTCGCGCAGGCAGCAGCGCAACGGTTCTCCACCGCCGGCGTTGACGGTCTCGACCGGGCGGTCGGCGGCGTCGCGACGGGTGCGGCGGACGGTGTCGAGCAGGTCGGACGGCAGCGGGCGGACGACGAAGTCGATCAGGCTGGTCATGCGCCCAGCCTGGTCCGGCGCCGGCACGACCGCTGGCGGCCATCGGACCTCGCGCTGCCGCCGTCGGCCGCACGGGCAGCGCGGCGGGGCGCCGTCAGCCCGGCAGTGGCGCCTCGTCGCCACGGGTACGGCGGGGCCCGACCAGCCGGCGCACCATCGGCGCGGCGTTCCACCTGGCGGCGCCCACCAGGTCCCGGGCGTGCTCCAGCACCGTGTAGTCCGGGCGGGCCAGCCCGTCGGCGATCGCCCGGTCCAGGTCGTTGCCGCACCGGCTCAGCACGTTGTCGAAGTCCCGTCGGACCGGCTCCAGCAACTGGTAGCCGTACGAGCGGTACAGCCGGGCGAACAGCGGCTTGTAGAGGCGGGCCCGCTCGTGCAGGCCGGAGGAGTACGACATCGGGTTCTTCGGCCGCCGCAGCACGTAGTCCGGCAGCAGGTCGGCGTACGCCCGCCGGACGATCCACTTCTCCTGCCCGTCGCGCAGCTTCAGCTCCGGCGACAGCCGCATGGCGAGGTCGACCACGGCGAGGTCCAGGAACGGCACCCGCGTCTCGACCCCGTGGCCCATGCTGGTCCGGTCGACCCGTTGCAGCTCCGTACGACCGAGGTTGCGGATCCGGTGCCGGAAGAGCCGGCGGGACGCCTCGCCGACGACCTCGTGGTACATCGGGTACCCGCCGAACAGCTCGTCGGAGCCGTCACCGGTGAGCGCGACCTTCACACCGAGCTGCCGCAGCCGCCGGAACAGCGGCACGGAGACGACCGCGTTGATGATGTCGCCGTACTCGGTCAGCTCCGAGATGCGGATCGCCTCCCGGACGTCGGCGAGCCGGATGTCGCGCGGACGCAGCTCGACCACCTCGTGCGGCACCCCGAGGTCGGCCGCGAGCCGCCGCGCGTACGCCACGTCGGGGCTGTCCGGTACGCCGACCGTGATCGCCACGCAGTCCGGGTGCAGCTCGCGTACATGGCTCAGGACCAGCGAGCTGTCCAGCCCGCCGGAGAGCACCACCCCGACCGTGAGGTCGGTGTCCACCCGCACCCGGACGCTGTCCTGCAACGCGGCACGGACGAGCAGGGCGGCCTCGTCCGGGTCGTCGATGACGGGCGTCCCGTCCCCGAGGGTCGACAGGTCCAGGTGCGGGCGCAACCGGACGAGGCCGTCGGCGTCGGCCCAGCCGTGGTGCCCGGGTGGCACCTCGCCGATCGGCGCGCGGTGCCCGACCAGCGCCTTGACCTCCGAGGCGAGATGCAGACAGCCCGGCTTGCGCACCCAGTAGAGCGGTTTCACGCCCAGTGGGTCCCGGGCCAGGTACGCGCGGCCGGTGGCCCGCTCGACCGCCACGAAGGCGTACTCGCCGCGGAGCCGGCCCACCGCGTCCTCGCCCCAGCGTTCGAAGGCGGCGAGCACCACCTCGGTGTCGCTGCAACCCCGGAAGACGTGGCCGTACCGGGCCAGCTCCGCGCGCAACTCCCGGTGGTTGTAGATCTCGCCGTTGTAGCAGAGCAGCCAGCGCTCGTCGGCGGAGGTCCACGGCTGCACCGCGCGGTCCCGGTCCACCACCCGCAGCCGGCGGGTGCCGGCGAGCAGGCCGGCCTCGTACCGCGCCTCGGTCACCTCGCCCCGCGGGGCCAGGCGGGAGAGCATCCGGCGGAAGATCGTGGGATCGGCGTCCGGGCCGATACTGAGGGCGATGCCGCACATCGGCTCAGATCCCCATCTCGGCCTCGTAGGCCCGACGCAGCCGGCGACGGGCCGCGGGTGCGAGGCACACGTGCCAGGCCTGCCCCTCGTCGACCACGTTGATCTCGCCGGCCTCCTGCCGGTCCAGCAGCAGCGAGGCCAGGGTGTCCCGTACGCCGAAGCGGGCGAACCAGGCCATCTCCACGTCCACCGCGTAGCCCACGCAGTGGGCGCTGGGCAGCATGGCCGCGTACCCGAGGCGGCGCAACCGGTGCTGGTGCTCGGCGCTGCGGGCCAGCGAGGTCACCCACAGTGGTGGGGTGCCGGGCGGGGTCGCGGCGGCGAACTCCCGACCGACGTCGTTGAGCAGGGCCACGACCTCCCGGCGGGCACGCCGCACGAGCACGCCGGCGGTACGCGGGGTGCCGTCGGGGCGCAACCGGCGGCGGGCCGCCTGCCACCCGCGGCCCAGCAGCGTGGCCGGCTGCTCGCGGTACCGGAAGCGCAGCAGGTCCCGGCGGCGCAACCACTCCAGGTCGACCAGGTCGGTGCTGCCCCGCACCTGGGTGTCGGTGAGGAACGCCGGCGTGTCCCGCCACCACATGACGTCGATGCGGGAGAGCAGGTAGATCCGCACGAGCGCGGTCAGGTCCCCGGCGGCGCTGCGCGGATTGGGCTGGTAGCGGGCCATCTCCAACAGCAGCGTCTCGCGGGTGCCGAGGAGCCCCTGCGGGGTCGCGTCGAGCACCGCGGCGAGGGCCGGCTCGCGCAGGCGGTCGTCGACGAGCACCTGGCGCGCGGTGGCGCTCGGCGCGTCGGCCAACGCACCGACCTCCACCAGCAGGTCGGCGACGGCGGCCCGGTAGGCGGCGAGGTCGGGCTCGTCGGCGGGCGGCCGGCCGGATGCGGCGGGGAGGTGGCGGACCGGTGCGGGGGAGGTGACCGCGGGACCGGGCCGGGGTCCGGGGCTTCGGCTGGGCACACGCATGATCGGTCCTCTCTGCGGTCACGACACCTGGGTCGCTCGCCCTGCACCCACGGTAATCTCCCCGATCGGGAGAAGCCCGAACAATCCTCCTATGCACCCCTATTGGCGACGCTCGGTCCGCGACGGTCGGCGGACCCCCGGACACCACAGGGCCACCGAGCCGTGCACGAACCGGTCAGCCGGCCCCTGCGGTCTCCGACGACTGCCGGCCCGCACCCTCGCGGACGAGCCGCCGCACGTCGGCGTAGGACGGCACCGCGCCCGCGCGGGCCCCGTCCGGGCGGGACTCCGCCGACCCGGGCCGCAGCGCCGCCACGGTGGCGAGGGCGGCGCCGAGCGCGGCGCGGAACAGCAGCGAGCCGGTGCTCACCCGGGCCACCCCGAGCCGACCCAGCTCCTCGACGCTCGGCCCGCCGGGGCGGTGGAGCACGTTCAGCGGGCCGCCTACCGCTACCAGGGCGCGGATCGTGTCCGCGTCGGGGGCCCCGGGGGCGAAGAGGCCGTCCGCCCCGGCCGCCCGGTACGCCCGGGCGCGCACCAGGGCCTGCTCCCGCGGCGCCGGGACGTCGAGCCACCAGGCGTCGGTGCGCGCGTTGACGAAGAGCTCCGGCACGGCCGCCTTGACCGCCGCGACCTTGGCCGCCACCGCGTCCACGGGCGCGAGGGTGCCGTCCGGCTGGCCGTCCTCGAGATTGACGCCGACCACGCCGAGCCCGGCCAGCTCGACGGCGAGGTCGGCCACCTCCGCCGGGTCGTCGCTGAATCCCGCCTCGACGTCGACGGTGAGCAGCGCCGGGAGCCGGCGCAGGCCGCGGGCCAGGGCCAGGGTCTGCTCCCGGGTCGCCCCGGTGCCGTCCGGCAGGCCGGCCGCGGCCGCCACGCCGAGGCTGGTGGTGCCGATCGCCGGGTAGCCCCGGTCGGCGAGCGCGGCGGCGGAGGCGTGGTCCCAGGCATTGGGGAGCAGCAGCGGCCGCCCGGCGTGGTGCAGCGCCCGGAACGCGGCGCACCGCTCGGCGTACGGGGCGGCGGCGGGCGGCACGAGAGCGGCATCGGATCGGGTGGTCATCGTGGCAGCACCTCGAGTCGGGTCGGCACCCGCAGCAGCGGGTGCGGTTCGTACGTCACGGGTTCCGGAGCGCGCCGGCAGCGCTCGCGCAGCACGTCCAGCACACCGGTGGCCAGCCCCACCGCGTGCCGGTGACCGGGGCAGCCGCGCGGGCCCGCGCCGAAGGTCAGTGCGGGGAGCGGCCGCCCGGGCGCGAAGGTGCCGGGGTCGTCGAAGACGGCCGGGTCGCGGTTGGCCGCGTCGAAGCGCAGCAGCAGCGGCGTGCCGGGCGGCAGCTCCACGCGGCCGAAGCGCAGCCGCTCGGCCGTGATCCGTCGGGTGCCGCGCACCGGTGGGTCGAGCCGCAGCACCTCGCCGAGCAGCTCCCCGGTGTCCTCCGCCGTAGGCCGGTCGGCCGCCCTGGTCGCCGAAAGGGGGGCCGCCGTGGTCGCCGGGCTCGACAGGCGGGTAGGCCCCGTGGTCGCCGGGAGGGGCGGCCCGCCGGGCGCCACGTCGGCCGGGCGCCGCGGCCGGGGCAGCGGACCGGCTGCCGGGGGCAGCAGGTGGCGGGCGCCGGTCCCGATCAGGCCAGCCGTGGCGTCGCAGGCCTGGATGAGCAGGCCGAGCCGGTTGGCGAGGTCCTCCGGCTCGGCCGGCGGGGCCATCGCCACCAGGACGGTGACGGCGCCGTCGGCCCGCCAGAGGGCCGCCGGATCGGCGCCGGGCTGGTAGGCGGCGGCCACCGTGGTCACCGCCGCGACGGCGGCGTCGGGGTCGGCGAGGCCGAGCCGGGCGGCGAGCACCCGCAGCGGTACCCGCCGGGCGAGCGCGGACACCACGTCCAGGCGGTCACCGGCGGCATCCAGCGCGGCGGCGGTCGACCGGGCGGCCTCGGCGCGCAGCTCCGCCGGGTCGAGCGGGGCCAGCGCGGCGAGGCCGGACGCGCGCCGGGCGGGATGGTCCTCCGGCCCGCTGAACCGGCTCACCAGGCCACGGAGCCACCCGAGGCTGTAGGCCGCGCCGGGGCGGGCGGCCGGCACCCGGCAGGCCGGCTCGTGCAGCGCGGCGCGGACGTCCTCGTACCGGGTCAGGATGCACCCGGTGTCCGGGGCCGGGGTGGGCGGTCCGCACGGCGGGGTGTCGGGCGGGAGCGGGACGTGTGGTCGGTTCGCGGTCACGTGGCGACGCTAGGCGCGCGACCTTGCGGCGGTCGCCGAAGCGTTCCGCCGGCCGGCGTGGTCAGGCCCGTCCACCGCCGGCGTCGGCGGTGGACGGTGCGGCGAGGTCCGCCGGGTCCACGCCCAGCGCGGCGGCGAGCGCCGGGGCCCCGGCCGGGGTGAGCCGGACGGCCCGGCCGGCGCCGCGGGCGAGCCAGCCCAGGTCGAGCAGGCGGGCGCAGAGCGCCGCGCCGAGGGCGCCCGAGAGGTGGGGGCGGCGCTCGGTCCAGTCCAGGCAGTCGCGCAGCAAAGGCCGGCGGGAGTCACGCAGCGGCGCGACGGGCAGCCCCATCTCGGCGCACCAGTCCAGGCCGGACGCGGTGAGCGTGAGGCCGCCGGCCCGGTCCAGCAGTCCGCGGCGCAGCAGCGCGTCGTGGACCCGCACGCCGAGCCGGCCGGCGAGGTGGTCGTAGCAGGTCCGGGCGTACGCCAGGGCGGCGCCGGCCCGCGCGGCGCGCAGCGATCGGGTCGGGGCGGCCGTGGTGCCGACCCGGACGGCGAGGTCCTCGACGAGCTGCGCCACGCTCGGGTCGGCGAGCCGCAGGTAGCGGTGCCGCCCCTGCCGTTCCTGCGCCAGCAGCCCGCCATCGACCAGTCGGGTGACGTGTTCGCTCGCGGTGGAGGGGGCGACCCCCGCGGCCCGGGCCAGCTCGCCGGCCGTCCAGGCCCGACCGTCGAGCAGGGTGAGGCAGATCCGGGCGCGGGTGGTGTCGGCCAGCAGCCCGGCGAGCTGGGCCAGGCCGACGGCGTCGGCGGTGGACGGGTGCATCCGCCCATGCTGGCACGCCGACGCTTCGGCCTCCGCCGACGCTCTTTACAACGTTGTATGCATCGTTGTAGGAAGGGACGCGAGTCACACCGACGTCCACTCCACGCGAGGCAGGTCTGATGGGACATCTCCGTCGCGGCGGCGCGATCGCCGCCATACTCGGTCTGCTGCTGGCCGCCGCACCGGCCGCCGCCGACCCCCGCTCCGGGTCCGGCTACCACAACCCGATCTCGGCCGGCGCGGCCGACACCTTCGCCGACCCCGTCATCGTCCGCGGCGACGACGGCAGCTGGTACGCCTACGGCACCACCGACCCGCTGCGGGAGGGCGAGAAGCAGTTCCACGGGGTGCCGATCGCCCGGTCCACGAACCTGGTCGACTGGGTTCACGTCGGCGACGCCTTCGCCCCCGGCCAGCGCCCGGCGTACGCGGCCCCCGGCGCGGCCTTCTGGGCCCCGGACGTGCGCCGGATCGGCGACCGCTACGTCATGTACGTGACCGTCACCGACACCACCGTCTCGCCGGAGGGCAGCGACTACGCCATCGGGGCGGCCACCGCGCCCACCCCGACCGGCCCGTGGACCTTCGCCGACGAGCCGGTCGTCGCGCCGCGCCCCGGCGGCGGGGGTGGGTGGCTGTGGACCATCGACCCGAGCCAGTTCACCGACGTGGACGGGAAGAACTACCTCTACTACGGCAGCTACTACGGCGGGATCTCCGTCACCGAGCTCTCCCCGGACGGGCTGCGGGCGGTCGGCTCCCCCACCCTGGTCGCCATCGACAACAAGTTCGAGGGCAGCTACGTGCTGCGCCACGACGGCCGGTACTACCTCTTCGCCTCCACGGCGAACTGCTGCGCCGGCCCCGCCACCGGCTACTCCGTCCAGGTCGGGCGGGCGACCAGCCCGCGCGGGCCGTTCCTCGACCGCGACGGCATCCCGCTGACCGCGTCCCGCGCCGGGGGCACGCCGGTGCTCACCCAGAACGGCAACCGCTGGATCGGCACCGGCCACAACGGGTTCCTCACCGACCTGTCCGGGCAGGACTGGATCGTCTACCACGCCATCGACCGCGCCGACCCCTACCTCGACGAGCCGTTCGGCATCAACGAGCGGCCGATGCTGATCGACCGGCTGGACTGGATAGACGGCTGGCCGACGGTGAACGCCGGAGCCGGCCCGTCCGACGGCCACCGCCCGGCCCCGGTCACCACCGGCCCGCTCGACGCGCGGTTCGACACGGCCGGCCTGGCCGGCTGGCGGCGGGTCAGCGGCGACTGGCGGGTGGCCGACGGCCGGCTCACCGGCACCGGCGCGCTGGCCAGCCGTACCACCGTCGGCGGTGACCTGCGGGCGGAGGCCGACCTGCGGCTGACCGGTGCCCACGCCGCCGGGATCACCCTCGCCGACCGGGTCGAGGTCCGCGTCGACCCCGCCGGCAACCGCCTGGTGGCCCGCGACGGCCACCGTACGGCCAGCGCCGCGCTGCCCGGCGGCTTCGACGCGGCAGACCGGCACAACCTGGCCGTCGAGGTACGCGGCCGCCAGCTCGTCGCCGAGCTGAGCCCGGCCCGCCTCGGTGACCAGCTCGCCGTGGTGTCGCTGCGGCTGGACCGCCCGGTGCCCGGCCGGGTCACCCTGCACGCCAGCGGCGGCGCCGCGGAGTTCGACAACGTCAGCGCCGCCCGGCTCCACCGGCCGGTGCGGAGCGCCGTGCCGCAGCCCCGCGCCGGACGGGTGCTGCCGGCGTACTCCGACGAGTTCGGCGGCTCGCTCGGGCCGGCCTGGAGCTGGGTGCGGACGGACCCGGCGGCCACCGTGTCGGGCGGCGCGCTGCGCTGGCCGACGCAGGCCGCCGACCTGACCGGCACCGGCAACACCGCCGGTGTGCTGCTGCGGGACGCGCCGGCCGGCGACTACGTGGTCGAGACGAAGGTGACCCTGGACCTGGGCGAGGAGACCGTCCGCAACTACCAGCAGGCCGGCCTGGTCGCGTACGTCGACGACGACCGGTTCGCCCGGCTGGCCCAGGTGGCGATCTGGAACACCCGGCAGGTGGAGTACGGCTACGAGCTGCCCTACGCCGGCCAGCCGGTGTACGGCGGCACCATCGTCGGCACCCCGGCGAGCACCACCTGGCTGCGGTTGGCGCACCACGTCGACCCGGCGACCGGCGAACACGAGTTCCGGGCCGGCTCCAGCCGGGACGGGACGCACTGGACCTGGGGTGGAGTGTGGACGTTCCCGGCCGACACCACACCCCGGATCGGCCTGGTCGCCCACGGCGGCGCCGAGCCGCCGGTCACCGCCGAGTTCGACTACCTGCGCTTCTACCGCTGAGGGGAGACCGCACGGCCCCCGTCGTCCGGTGGCGGGGGCCGTCCGGCTGTCATCCGGCGGCCGACGAGGCGTCCTGGGCGCCGCGCCAGTCCGAAGCCGACAGCGGGGTGACCAACCGCGTCTCGCCGTCGTAGCTGCGGGCCGCCACGAACTCCCCCGCCGGGCGGTCACCGCCGACGACGGCCCGGGCCTGCCGGCGGTCGGCGTCCCGGAACCGCAGTGCGAGGCTCAGGTGCGGAACCCACTGCCCGGGCAGGTGCCACGGGCGTGGGCCCGGCGCGTCGGCCAGCACGTCCCAGACCGCCCCGTGCAGGGCGAGCAGCCCGGGCGTGGGCCGGACGCGCCACACCAGCGGCGCGCTGCCGTCCAGCACCGCGACCCGGTCGACGCGCGCGGGCAGCGGCAGCACCGCGTCGAAGAGATCCGAGAGCCGCTGCTCGACCCCGGGCGGGAAGTCGTCCACCGCGGCGAGCGTCAGGTGTGGCCGGTTGGTGGGGTGGGTGTGGCGGGCCAGGCTGGGCAGGCCGCTGGCGGCCAGCCGGTCCCACGCCGCCCGCACCGCCCCGTCGAGCTCCGCCGAGCAGAGCAGTTCGACCGTACGCACCCGCCCACGCTAGTGGCCCCGCGGCCGGGAGGGGCCGAGGGGGCCGGAACCCCGACGCGCCGGCGCCGCCTCAGAGCCAGCCGTTGGCACGGGCCGTGCGGATCGCGTCGGCCCCGTTCTCGGCGCCCAGCTCGCGCCGGTGTCGCGCGGCGAGACCACCGTGGCGGGGGTCCGGCGGCGGGTTGTGCCGGTCGGCGCGGCGGGCCCGGCGCGGTGATGAAAGGCTTGTCACATGAGTTCGGCACAGACCCACACCACCGACCCGGCCGGCGACGACGCGACGGGCTTCGCGGAGCTGGGGCTCCGCCCCGAGCTGCTGGGGGCGCTCGCCGCCCTCGGCTACGAGGAGCCCACCCCGATCCAGCGCGAGGCGATCCCGCCTCTCCTGACGGGCCGGGACCTGCTCGGCCAGGCCGCCACCGGCACGGGCAAGACGGCGGCCTTCGCGCTGCCGCTGTTGCAGCGCATGCCCGCGCACCGCGAGGCCGGCGACCCGGTGGCGCTGGTCCTGGTGCCGACCCGGGAGCTCGCGGTGCAGGTCTCGGAGGCCTTCCACCGCTACGGCCGGGAACTCGGCGCGCGGGTGCTGCCCATCTACGGCGGGCAGCCAATCGGCCGGCAGCTGCGTGCCCTGGACGCGGGCGTGGACGTCGTGGTGGCGACGCCGGGCCGCGCGCTGGACCACATCGCCCGCGAGACGCTGCGCCTCGGCCAGCTCGCCACCGTGGTGCTCGACGAGGCCGACGAGATGCTGGACATGGGCTTCGCCGAGGACATCGAGGCGATCCTGGAGCACGCCCCCGCGCGGCGGCAGACCGTCCTCTTCTCGGCCACCATGCCGTCGCGGATCGACGGGATGGCCCGGCAGCACCTCACCGACCCGGTGCGGATCCTCATCGAGCGGGAGCAGCCGGTGGCCGGGGAGGCGCCCCGGGTGCGGCAGAGCGCGTACCTGGTGGCCCGGGCGCACAAGCCGGCGGCGCTCGGCCGGGTGCTGGACGTCGAGTCGCCCACCGCGGCGATCGTGTTCTGCCGCAGCCGGGAGGAGGTGGACCGGCTCACCGAGACGATGAACGGTCGTGGTTACCGGGCCGAGGCGCTGCACGGCGGGATGAGCCAGGAGCAGCGTGACCGGGTGATGGGCCGGCTGCGCGCGGGCACCGCCGACCTGCTGGTCGCCACCGACGTCGCGGCCCGCGGGCTGGACGTCGAGCAGCTGACCCACGTGGTCAACTACGACGTCCCGTCCGCTCCCGAGTCGTACGTGCACCGCATCGGCCGGGTGGGCCGGGCCGGCCGGGAGGGGGTGGCGATCACCCTGGCGGAGCCTCGCGAGCACCGGATGCTCAAGACCATCGAACGGGTCACCGGGCAGCGCATCGCCATCGACACCATCCCCACCGTGGCGGACCTGCGCACCCGGCGGCTGGAGCTGACCCAGGCGGCGCTGCGGGAGAGCCTGCTCGAGGACGACCTGGAGCCGTTCCGGGTGATCGTGGAGTCGCTGACCGACGAGTTCGACCTCATGGAGGTCGCGCTGGCCGCCGTGAAGCTGGCGCACGAGACGACGTCGCCGGGCGCGGACGACGAGGAGGAGATCCCGCAGGTGTCGCTGCGCGGCCCGCGGGAGGGTGCCCGGGGTGGCGAGCGGCGCACCGGCGGGCGGCCCCGCGCGGGCGGCACCACCCAGGTCTTCATCGGGTTGGGCCGGCGCGCCGGGGTGCGGCCCCAGGACCTGGTGGGCGCCATCACCGGGGAGACCGCGGTGAGCGGCCGGGACATCGGCTCGATCGAGATCGCCGACCGGTTCTCGCTGGTGGAGGTGCCCCACGCCGTCGCGGACGAGGTGATCGCCGGGCTGCGCGCCAGCACGATCAAGGGCCGCAAGGCGACGGTGCGCCGGGACCGTGACGGTGACGACCGGGACCGCCGGGAGCGGTCGTACGACGACCGCCGCGACCGCCCGTACGGCGGTGACCGGCGGGACCGGCGCGAGCGGGACCGGCGGGACTTCCGGGGCCGTCCCTGAGAACCCGGCCCGGGGACGCGGAAGGGCCCCGCACCGCTCGGCGGTGCGGGGCCCTTCGCCGTCCGGTCAGGCGGCGGCGAGCGCCGGACCCTCCAGCGACTCCGTGTCGATGTCGGCCGGGCGCAGCGCCAGGGCGAGCACGTCGGCGACGTCGGACAGGGTGTGCACGGTGAGCGCCTCCCGCACCTCGGTGGGCAGGTCGTCCAGGTCCGGCTCGTTGCGCTTCGGGATGATCACCTCGGTGAGCCCGGCCCGGTGCGCGGCGAGCAGCTTCTGCTTCACGCCGCCGATGGGCAGGACCCGCCCGGAGAGCGTCACCTCGCCGGTCATGCCGAACTCCGGGCGCACCGGCCGGCCACTGGCCAGCGACGCGAGGGCCGTCACCATCGTGATGCCGGCGCTGGGCCCGTCCTTGGGCACCGCGCCCGCCGGCACGTGCAGGTGGATCCGCCGCCCGGCGAGGGCGTTCGGGTCCAGCCCGAGCCGGCGCCCGTTCGAGCGCAGGTACGACAGCGCGATGTGCGCGGACTCCTTCATCACGTCACCGAGCTGGCCGGTCAGGGTCAGCCCCGGCTCCCCGTCCATGCTGGTGGCCTCGATGAAGAGCACGTCGCCGCCGGCGCCGGTGACCGCCAGGCCGGTGGCCACGCCCGGCACCGCCGTGCGCTCCGCCGACTCCGGGGTGAACTTCGGCCGGCCCAGGTAGCGGGCCAGGTTGTCGGTGTCCACGTGGACCGGCGTCGGGTCGGTGGCCAGGGTGACGGCCACCTTGCGCAGGATCTTCGCGAGGGCCCGCTCCAGTTGCCGTACGCCGGCCTCGCGGGTGTACTCCCCCGCGATCAGCGCCAGCGCGTCGTCGGCCACGGTCACCTCGTCGGCGGTCAGTCCGGCCCGCTCCCGCTGCCGGGGCAGCAGGTGGTCCCGGGCGATGGCCACCTTCTCGTCCTCGGTGTACCCGTCCAGGGTGACCAGCTCCATCCGGTCCAGCAGCGGCCCGGGGATGGTCTCCACCACGTTGGCGGTGGCCAGGAAGAGCACGTCGGACAGGTCGAGGTCGACCTCCAGGTAGTGGTCCCGGAAGGTGTGGTTCTGCGCCGGGTCGAGCACCTCCAGCAGGGCGGCGGCCGGGTCACCGGCGTAGCCGACGGCCAGCTTGTCCACCTCGTCGAGGAGCACCACCGGGTTCATCGATCCCGCCTCGCGCAGCGCGCGGACGATCCGGCCGGGCAGCGCCCCGACGTAGGTGCGCCGGTGGCCGCGGATCTCCGCCTCGTCGCGGACGCCGCCCAGGGACACCCGGACGAAGTTGCGGCCGAGTGCGCGCGCGACCGACTCGCCGAGGCTGGTCTTGCCGACACCGGGCGGGCCGGCCAGGGCGAGCACCGCGCCGGAGCCGCGGCCGCCGACGACGCCGAGGTTGCGCTCGGCGCGGCGGTTGCGCACCGCGAGGTACTCCAGGATGCGGTCCTTCACGTCGGACAGGCCGGCGTGGTCGGCGTCGAGCACGGCCCGGGCCGCGGCCAGGTCCGTGTTGTCCGTGGTACGCGTGTTCCACGGCATCTCGAGGACGGTGTCCAGCCAGGTCCGGATCCAGCCCGCCTCCGGGGAGGCGTCGCTGGCCCGCTCGAGCTTGCCGACCTCGCGCAGCGCCGCCTCGCGCACCTTCTCGGGCAGGTCGGCGGCCTCGACCCGCGCCCGGTAGTCGGCCGAGCCGTCCGGCTCGTCCTCCCCCAGCTCCTTGCGGATCGCGGCGAGCTGCTGGCGCAGCAGGAACTCCCGCTGCGACTTCTCCAGCCCCTCGCGTACGTCGTTGTTGATCTGCTCGGTGACCTCCTGCTCGGCCAGGTGCTCCTTCACCCAGCCGACCAGCAGCTCCAGGCGCGCGGTGACGTCCGGCGCGGCGAGCAGCTCGGTCTTCTGCTCCAGGCTCAGCCAGGGCGCGTAGCCGGCGGAGTCGGCGAGCTCGGAGAGGTCGGTCATCCGCTCCATGGCGTCGATGACCTGCCAGGCGCCGCGCTCCTGGAGCACGGAGGTCATGAGGGCGCGGTACTCGCGGGCGAGTTCCCGGGCCCGGCCGGCGGGAGCGGGTTCGTGCAGTTCGGTCGCCTCGACCCAGAGCGCGGCGCCCGGTCCGGGCACGCCGGAGCCGATGCGGGCACGGGTCAGGCCGCGGATCACGGCGGCGGGCTCGCCACTGGGGAGCCGGCCGACCTTCTCGATGGTGGCCACGGCGCCGACCGGGCCGTACTCGCCGTCGATGCGGGGCACGGCCAGCAGCTTGCGGTCGCCGGTGGCGCGGGCCGCGTCGACCGCGGCCTGGGTGGTCGGGTCGAGGGTCACCGGGATGACCATGCCGGGCAGCAGCACGGCGTCGGTCAGTGGAAGTACCGGAAGAGTTGCCATCGAACACCTGCTATCGCATTGAGTTGAGCGTGTCTGACTCAAGTCACCAGGCGTTCGCTTTCTTCCGACCTGTGAGCCAGGCCACTCGCCGGGGCGCCGCGGAGGGTGGGGACCAGCAGCTCCCGCAGCAGCGGCGCACCGCCGGCCAACGCCACCGCGAGCGGGATCGCCAGGCTGGTCAGGGCCAGTGCGACCACCATCCGGCCGGGCAGCCCGGCGACCAGCGCGACGACGGCCAGCGCCGCGCAGACGACGAGCTTGACCCGGGTGCGGGCGACCGGGATCAACGGGTGCGGGGACATCGGTGTCTCCTCTCGGGCGGATTCAGAGCAGGACGAGCAGGCCGGCCCCGACGACCGCGGCCGGAACGGTGGTGATCACGGTGGCGACGGCCGCCGAATGCCGGCGCAGCGCGGCGAGCGGGATGAGGGCGTCCCCGTCCTGGCTGATCGCGTTGGCCACCAGGGTGGGCAGCGGCAGCCCACCGCTGACGTAGAGGCCGGTGAAGACGATCTGCACGGCACAGCCGGGAATCAGCCCGATCCCGGCGCCGACCAGCACGCCGAGCAGCCCGGTCAGCGCGAGCTGGGTGCCGTCGAAGCCGGTGGTCGTCGTCACCACCTGCCAGCCGACGTACGCCACCGCGACCCAGACCGTGATGAACGACGCCTCGTGCGCGCTGTGCCGCAGGGTCGCCCGGAACGAGGTCGGATGGGCGGTCTCCAGGCTGTCGTCGGCGAGGCGTCCCCGGCCGGCCGCGAAGATCAGCGCCGCGACGACGGTGCCCAGCACACCGAGCGCCAGGTACGGGTCGACCCCGCCCGTGGCACGGGTCAGCACGCCGGGGTCGACCATCTGGAAGACCACCGGCACCGACACCGCGAAGGCGGGCGTGGTGAGCCCCCAGAACGCCGTGGAGGCCGGGACCCGGGGCAGCACCCCACCGAGCAGCCGCCGGGACGCGGCGAGGTCGGGCCCCCCGGCGGCGGCCAGGCCGGCCGGGACCGGGGCGGGCGCGGGCGCCTCGATCACGGTCGCCGTGGGCTCGGCGCGACGACGGCGCAGCGACCGCGCGGGGTCGATGCCGAGGGCGTCCACCACGTACCCGGTGACGAGCCCCACCGCGAAGAGCAACAAGTGGATCTTGACGGCGAACAGCGGGTTCCAGGCCAGCACGACCCACGAGGAGTCCCCCATGGTCGCCGTCAGCGCGGCGACGACGGTCCCGAAGGAGACCTTCCGGCGCGCGTAGAGCGGCATCAGGATGATCGCCCCGCCGCAGCCGGGGCTGACGCCCAGCAGCGCCCCGACCAGCGGACCGAGCCGGGGATGCTTCGTGAGACCGTCGGTCGCCCGGTCACCGTAGCGCCAGCGCAGCCAGCCGAAGAGCGCCACCATGACGGCGACGTAGACACCGACCTGCATGAACGCGTCCGCGAGCGGGCGGAGCACCAGCTCTGTCACGGCACACCTCCTCCTCCGGTACGGGGATCGCCGGGCCGGCCGCCGCGGGGACGGCCCGGCGCGACGACGTCAGATCACCTGCTCGCGGCCTTGCCGGACAGGCCCGGGTTGGTGCCGTAGAGGCGCGGGTCACCCGGCGGCAGGACCGGCTCGGGGGCGTGCGCGCGCGGGCTGTCGTCGTACCGGAACTCGCCCCTGCCGTCCGGGCTCGGCCCGGCCGCCCAGCGGCCCTCCGACGCGTCCGTGCCGGGTGAGAAGTCCAGGTAGGTGTAGCCGAACTGCTCGGTCAGCTCCGCCGAGTCGGGGAAGGCGTCGGGCACCGGCATCTCCTCCAGGCCCTCCTCCTTGAGCTGCTCGATGGCGGCCAGCCACATGTTCTGGTGCATGGTGTCGCGGGCGAGCAGGAAGCGGAGCATCTGCTTCACCCCCGGGTCGTCGGTCATGTGGAACAACCGGGCCACCTGCAGGCGGCCCTGCGCCTCGGCGGTGACGTTGAGGTGGAAGTCGGCCAGCAGGTTGCCGCTCGCGGTGATGTACGAGCCGTTCCACGGCACCCCGACGCTGTCGACGGGCAACGCCCCGCCGCCGCCGTGGATGAAGTGGGCCGGGTTGGAGCCGCCGTAGATCGCGCCCACCATCGGGTTGTCCTCGGCGGCCTCCTGCAGGGACAACGGCGCGTTCTCCAGCAGGCGGGTGATCATCGTGGCGATCATCTCGACGTGGGCCATCTCCTCGGTGCCCACGTCGAGGAACAGGTCCTTGTACTTGCCCGGCAGCCGGCAGTTCCAGCCCTGGTAGAGGTACTGGTTGGCGACGGTCATCTCGCCCCACTTGCCGCCCAGGATCTCCTGGAGCCGGCGGGCGAACGCGGCGTCCGGGCCGTCCGGCTTGGCCTCGAACTGCAGGTCCTTCACGTGGCTGAACATGTGTCCTCCTCGGCGCCACCAGTGCGGGCCCGAGGACTGTTCCCCTCGCGCTGGCCCGGCAGGGCCAACCGGCGACCCCGCAGGGTCAGGCGCCGGTGATGCGCGGCAGCCGCACCTCGATCCCCACCCCGCGCGGGCGGATCCGGTGCACGTGCACCGAGCCGCCGTCGGCGGCCACGAGATGCCGGACGATCCACAGCCCCAGCCCGTGCATCCCGGCGCCGGGCTCGGGCCGGCGCAGCGCGTCACGCAGCGCCGCGTCCACCCGCCCCTCGTCGGTCACCAGGAGGCTGAGGCCCGGGCGGCGCAGGGCCGCGTAGAGGCCGACCTGCCCGTCGGACGGACCGTGGCGCAGCGCGTTCTCCACCAGGTTGACCAGCACCTGTCGGGTGCTCCGCGCCAGCACGGGGCACTGCGCCGCCCGCCGGGTGGCCCGGGCCCGCCGACGGTGCGCGGGCACCAGGCCGGCGACCTCGCGCAGGAGCCCGGCCAACGGCACGGTCCCCTCCGACGGGCCCGCGTGCGTCAGCGCCGCCGTGCCCGCCGTGGCGTCGCGCAGCAGCGCGTTCAGGTGTACGGCCTGGTCGCGCGCGAGACGGATGATCTCCCGCCGGTCGTCGCCGGTCAGCTCCGTACGGTCGTCGGCCAGGGCCCGGGTCAACGAGGTGAGGGTGCTGACCGGGGTGCGGAACTCGTGACAGAGCAGGCGCAGCAGGAGTTCCGGGTCGCTCGGGGTCGCCGTGCCGTCGTCCGGCCGGGCCGGCCCGATCCGTCGGAAACCCCGCAGCAGCCCCTGCAACCCGTGCCGTCCACCCATCCGCCCCGACTCCCCTCGTCCCCGCGCTTTCCCGCATGATCGGTACCCGCTCGGGAACGGACCAGACATGTCCGACCTACCCCCGATCCGCCTGGTCGTCGTGGACGACCACCCCTTGTTCGTCCGCGGGCTCGAACTGCTGCTTCCGGCCGCCAGCGCCAAGCGGGCGGAGGTGGTGGGGTCGACCGGCGACGCCTCGGCCGCCGCCTCGCTCGTCAGCCGCTGCCAGCCCGACCTGGCCCTGGTCGACCTGCACATGCCGCCGCCGGGCGGCATCCGCGCGGTGGCGGCCATCCGGCGGACCACGCCCCGCGTCCGGGTCGTGGCGATGTCCGGGGACGACGACCCGGGTCCGGCGCTGGAGGCGCTGCGCGCCGGTGCGGAGGGGTTCCTGCCGAAGAGCAGCGAACCCGAGGAGCTGCTGCCGCCGCTGCTGGCCGTCCTCGACGGCTGGGCGGTGCTCCCGTCGGCGCTGCTGCGGGGGCTCCTGCGCCCGAACCGCCCCACCCCGATCGACCTCGACGCCGAGGAGCGCCGCCTGCTGCGCGCCATCGCGGCCGGGCACAGCACCGTCGAGATCGCCGAGCATCTGCACGTGTCGGAACGCACCGTGAAACGGATGACGGCCGCGTTGCTCAGGAAGCTGCGGGTCTCCACCCGGGCGGAGGCCGCCGCCCTGGCGGGGCACGCCGGTCTGCTCGGGGAATGAGCGGCGCCCAGACGATTTCGGGGCCCACCGTTTTCCGCGGACCGGGGCATTCCCCGGCCTGCCGATCCCGGGACCGGCCATTCCGTGACCCGGCTCGCTATTCGCGGGCGGAATCGCGACCCGCCGAAATGAAAAAGTGCCGTATTCTTGCGGTTTACGGGCACCGTGCGTCAAACTTTGGACCACACCCCGCCCCAGACAGGGAGTAATCGGCGATGGCCAGAAAAGTAATCACGGTGCTGACCGACGACCTCGATGGCGGAAAGGCCGACCGGACGGTCGAGTTCAGCCTCGACGGCGTCGCCTACACCATCGACGTCTCCGACGAGAACGCCGGCGTGCTGCGAAAGGCGCTCGACCCGTACATCAGCGCCGGTCGCCGGATCGGGCGCGGAACGGCGGAGGGTGCTCGACGGCCGGCCCGCACCGGCGGCGGCGCGGGGATGGACCGCGAGCAGAATCGGGCCATCCGCGAGTGGGCCGCGAAGAACGGCTACAAGATCTCCGAGCGGGGCCGGATCCCGGTCGAGGTCGTCGAGGCCTACAAGAACCGCTGACACCGCGTCCGGCGGCGCGCCGGCACCTGCCGCGCGGGGAGCGCGCCCGCACCGACGCCGCTTCGGCCGGCCCGCACGGGCCGGCCGAGACCTCGTTGCGCCACCGGCACACCGACGGCGGCCGGGCCGGTCGGGAGAGGTTCTCCCGGCCGGCCCGGCCGCGTCAGTTGACCTGGATCCGCACCGCGTCGAAGGCGGGGGTCTGGTTGGCCCGCTCCATCATCGGCAGCCGGTGCGACCCGTCACCGGCCCACACCGCGCACTGCGCCGTGCCGGACTCCGGCAGGCCGGGGACCTGGATCGTCACCTCGTCCGGGTCGGCGCCACCCTGGCCGTCCTCGGTGGCCACGAAGAAGGCGGGCACCTCCTGCGGCGCCGGCGGGGCGTCGAGGCTGTCCAGCATCCGGCAGGCCGTGTGGAAGTGGCCCCGCACCAGGCCCTGCTCGTTCAACAGGGAGCTCTCCACGTAGTAGCCGCCCTGAGCGGCCGGCAGGAACCGGTCGCGGACGAGGTTGCGGGTGCTGACCCGCAACGTGAAGGGCTGGTTGCGGCCGATCTCACCCGGGAAGTCCGTGATCAGCAACGAGGGGTTGTTGGCCGCGGCGCCGACCTCGCCGAACGCGGTGCTGACGCAGCGGTTGCCCTGCTGGAAGCCGTCGTGCGCCTGCAACCGGCTCTCGTCGCAGTTGTTCGCGAGCACGCCCAGGCCGGCACCCGGGCCGCCGTTGTCGCCGCCGCCGTTGTCGCCGCCGCCGTTGTCGCCGCCGCCGTTGTTCCCGCCGCCGTTGTCGCCGCCGCCGTTGTTCCCGCCGGAGCCGTTGTCACCGCCGTCGTCCACCGGGGCCACCTGGCACTCGGCGAGCCGCGCCAGGTTCGCCGGACGCGGCCCGAAGCGGTCGATGGCGTTGGTGATCCGGTCCAGCGTGGCCCGGCGCTTGGCGGCCAGCGGCTGGAGGATCGCGGTGCGGATGAACTGCTCACCCCGGCCGCCGTCCGCCGCCAGCCGCCGGTCGGCCTCGGCGATCTGGGTCTGCAACTGGGCGAGGTTGCGCTCGACCTCCGCCCGGGCGCGGCGCGGCACCTCGGGCAGCTCGCCCGCGACGTCCGGGCAGGCGACCGCGGAACCTCCCGCGCCGCTGCCCGAGCCGGGCGGCTCCTGGCACTGCTGCCCATCGCCCCAGTGGTTGCGCACCCACCGACCGTCCTGCCAGGTGCGGGTGGTGGATTCCCGCCCGGACGGGGTCGCGCCGGGGCTGGGCTGGACGCAGGACCCGGCGGCCGGTCGGGGCCTGTTGGACCGGCGGTCCTCGGCCGACGAAATCTGGGTCACGGCGACGATCCCGCCGAAGACCGCGAGCGTGCCGACCACGGCCAGCAGACGCCTGCTCCGCGCGTTGCCGGGCGACCGGCGCGCCCGTGTGGACCTGCGCATCGAATTGTTCTCCTTCGCGATCCGGTGGTGGATCCGAGCCCTCGGCGGACCGTCGGAATTGCAGCGTCAGGCCACGACTGGGCAGCCGTGACACGTCGATGACCGACGATGCCTTTTCCGCACTCCCGCCCCGCCACCGGAGCCGCGGGAGGGAGAGATCCTGTCCATTCCCGCTGGAGTACGGAACGCGGGCCGTGGGGGTTCAACCGGCCGCGGAAAAATTGTTCGGAGATGCGCCGGGGCGGCGTGTGCCGAGGTGGCGGAGCCACTGACCCGTTCCGGCCGGCCCGCCGTCGGACGGAACGGACCGGGATCGGTGGCGTGCCGGGCGCGGTCAGTCCGCGCAGAGGTGGTCGAACGCGAAGCCGCCCACCAGTTCCTCGCCGCGGGCCCGCAGCGCGAGGATGTCGGCCCGCAGCGCGTCCCGGGTCACCAGCGCCGGCTCGGCACCCTCCAGGTCGCGCAGCCGCTCGCCGATCGCGACGGCGGCCAGGTCCTCCGCCAGCCGAGCCGCGTCGATCCCGCAGGAGAACCGCTGCTCCCAGACCGCCACCCGCTCGACGAGACAGAGCCCGGGACGGACCTCCACCCAGCCCCAGCCCTCGGCCGGACCGCCCTGCCAGCGCACGTGCAACCCCCGCACGATCGGATCGGCCAGCCGGCGGGAGACGTACGCCTCGACCGCCGCCGCGCGGGCCAGCGCGCCCAGGTCGTTGACGTGCCCGGTGCGCCCGTCCGGGAGGCGGCCGAGGATCTCGCGGAACCCGACCGAGGCGGGCTCGTCCGGGTCGGTGGGCCCACTGGCGGCGGCGTAGCGGCGCGCGTCGAGGACGTACTCCACGAGCCGGCGACCGTGGTCGGCCGCGCGCAGCGTCGGCGACTCGACCCGCAGCACCGGCAGGCCGGCCTCCGCCGCGACAGCCGCCTTCATCCGCTCGACCCGCTGCGCCGGCGAGCCGGGCGGGGCGGCCGGTCCGACCTCCACGGCCACGAGGGGCCGACCGGAGTCGTCCGCGCGGACGACGAAGTCGTACCCCTCCCGGCTGGCGGTGCTCCACTGGTTGCCGGTGACTCCCGGCGGACGTCCCTGGACGAGTTCGGCGAGCCGGTGCGCGGCGTAGACCTGGTGCCCGGCGCGCTCGAACACGGGCGCCCGCCCGCCCGCCACGGGCAGCGCCCGCAGGAACACACCCTCGTCGGTGCCGGTGATCGTCATCCGCCTGATCCATCCGCCGATCGGTCGACGGCGCCGAGTCTAGGGGTTGGATCATGGCCGGCGGCCCGCCGGTGCGGCGGTGGCGTCCGCCCGCGACCCGCGCACCTCGGTCGACCACCGCCGCGGATGTGACCTGGATCACAGCTCGACCAACGTTCCGTACCGCCGGCAGGGTGTATCCAGATCGGCGCCGGTAACACCGTGCCGGTCGGGAGGTGCGATGTCGCGACAACAGTTCGGCTTTCTCGCCGGCTTCCTGGTGGTCGCCGTCTGGGCGGCGGCGGGCGCCCGGGTCGCCGGCCTCGCCGTGCTCGCCGGTGTGTTCGCGTGGCTCGCCGTCCGGGTGCTCGACGGCGCGGCCGCGGTGACCGGCCTCGGAGACCGGGTCGTACGGCGGCGGTGACCGGCGGGGAGGCAGCGATGACCGACCGGGGCGTCACCCGGATCAGCCCGGACGTGGTCGCGCGGATCGGCGCCCACGCCGCCCGGGGCGTGCCGGGTGTGCACGCGCTGGTCACCGTGCCGGCTCGGCCGCACGGCGCGACGGCCCGCCTCGACGACCACGCGGTGAGCGTCGACGTCGAGGTCGTCACCCGGTACGGCCACAGCGTGCTCGCCGTCGCCGACGCCGTCCGGGACGCGGTGATCAGCCAGGTGGAGGGGTCGACCGGACTCGGCGTACGCGAGGTCACCGTCACCGTCGACGACGTCGTGGTGCCCGGTCCGGACACGGCGGTGCCGACGTGACGGGCGGATCCGTCGCCGGAGGCTGAGGTGCGTACCGCCAACCGGCTGGCCACCCTGCTGCTCGCCGTCGCCCTGGTCGTCGGCGGCGCGCTGCTGGCCGTGGAGGCGCTGCTGGCCGCGGCGCACCGGCCCCCGTTGCTGGTCGACCACCGCGGCTGGGGCGCGGCGCTCGGGCGCGTGCGGTGGGACGATCCTGGCGTACGCGCGACGGCGCTCGTCCTCCTCCTGCTCGGCCTGGGAGTCCTCGTCGCCGAGCTGCGGCCGTGGACGCCGCTGCGGTTGGACGCGGGCGGCGGGTGGCACCTGCACCGGCGCTCGGTGGAGCGGCGGCTGACCGCGGCGGTCGGGTCGGTGCCCGGGGTACGGAGGGTGCGGGTGCGGGTGCGCCGACGCGGCACGCTCTGGCGGCCCCGGGTGGTGGCGACCGGGGACGCGGCCGCGCGGGCCGAGGTCGAGTTCGCCGTACGACAGGAGCTGCACCGCCTGGCGGCGCCCCGGCCGGACCGGATCGACGTACGACTGCTGCCGGGGCGGCGGGCGGCGTGACCAACGCCGCCCACCGGGTGCTCTGGACCGTCGTGGCGCTCCTGCTCGTCGCCCTCGGCGGCCTCGGCCTGGCGCTGCACCTCGGCCGGTTCCCCGGCGTCGACGCCGGGAGCACGGTCCTCGGTGCCGGGCTGCGCCACTCGTGGCGGCTCGCCGCCCCGTGGACCGCGCTGGCCGCGGCGGCCACCGGGCTGCTGGCCGCCCTCACCGGGCTGTGGCTGCTGCTGCGCGAGCTGACGACGACCGGCGGGGCGTGGCCGGGCACGCTCGCGCACCCCGGCCGGCGCGGCCGCACCCGGCTCACCGCCGCGGCGCTCGCGCGGGCGCTGGAGCGCGACCTCACCGGAGATCCCCGCATCCGCCGGGCCCGGGTGGTGCTGACCGGCGACCCGCCCCACCCCGACCTGTGGATCCGGGTCGAGGTCGTGGCCGGTTCCCGCACCACCGGCCTGCGCGAACACGTGGACGCCGCGGTCCGCCGCTACGTCGACACGGCCGCGTGCCGCCCCGCCCACCTGGACGTGACGGCGCTGGTGGACAGCGGCCAGGCATGATCGACGGGTCGGCGCCCGCCCGGGGGCCGACTCCGGAGGTGGACCGTGCGCGTCGTGTCGCTCGTGCCGTCGCTCACCGAGGCCGTGGCGGTGACCCGGCCCGACGTGCTGGTGGGCGCCACCGACTGGTGCACCCACCCGGCCGGGCTGGACGTGCCGCGGGTGGGCGGCAGCAAGTACCCCGACCTCGCACGGGTGCTCGCCCTCCGGCCGGACCTCGTGCTGCTCAACGTCGAGGAGAACCGCCGCGAGGACGCCGACGCGCTGGTCGCGGCCGGCGTGCCGGTACGCGTAACGTACCCCCGTACCGTCCCGGACGCCCTCACCGAGCTGGCCGACCTGCTGGCCGCCCTCGACGTGGCGGAGGAGCCGGGGTGGCTCGGCGCGGCCCGCCGCGCCTGGGCCGACCCGCCGCGTTCGACGCCGGTGCGCCACGCGGTCGTGCCCGTCTGGCGTCGCCCCTGGGTGGTCCTCGGCTCCGACACGTTCGCCGGGGACGTGCTGCGCCGGCTCGGTGTGGTCAACCGCTACGCCGGACACGCCGAGCGCTACCCCCGGCCCGCGCTCGCCGAGCTGCGCGCCGCCGGGGCGGACCTGGTGGTGCTCCCCGACGAGCCGTACCGCTTCACGGCCACCGACGGGCCGGACGCCTTCCCCGGTACCCCCTGCGCGCTGCTGTCCGGCCGGCACCTGACCTGGTACGGGCCGTCCCTGGCCGAGGCGCCGGCGGTGCTCGCCGCGCAACTGGCCCGCACGGTGACCGCCGCGGCCTGACGGCGCTCAGGGTTCCTCCGCGCCGGGCGGACGCCGGTTCCCCTCCGTGCCGGGGCGCCGGCCGGGCTCCTCTCCGCCGGCAGGAAAGCCCGTCTCCGATCCGCCGGCACGGCGGCCGGTCTGGCCACCGGCGTGGCTGCGCCTGCGCCGGGCGCTCAGCATGCTCCATGCGATGGAGGTGGACAGGGTCAGCACCACCACGGCGAACGTGAGCCAGAGCGGCAGCTTCCCCACCGGGGTCTCGGCCAGGATCAGCTTCACGCCGGCGAAGGCGAGCAGGAGCGCGAGCCCGTACCGCAGGTAACCGAAGTGCCGCAGCAGCCCGGCCAGACAGAAGTAGAGGCTGCGCAGCCCGAGCACGGCGAACGCGTTGGCCGTCCACACGAGGAACGTGTTGGTGGTGATGGCGAGGATCGCGGCCACCGAGTCGATCGCGAAGACCACGTCGGTCGCCTCGATCGCGACGAGCGCGACCAGCAGCAGGGTGGCGCGGCGACGGCCGGCGACGCGCACGGTGAACCGGTCGCCGTGGTAGCGGGGCTCGGTGGGCGCCACCCGGCGGAAGAGCCGGACCACCACGTTGCGGTCCGGGTCGACGTCCGGCTCGCCGCGGACGGCCAACCGCCAACCGGTCCAGATCAGGAAACCGCCGAGCACCACGCCCGCCCAGGCCAGGCGCTCCAGCAGCTGCGCCCCGGCGACGATGAAGACGAGTCGGAACACCAGCGCACCGAGGACGCCCCAGAACAGCACCTTGTGCTGGTAGGCGGCGGGCACCCGGAAGTAGCCGAAGAGCAGCGCGAAGACGAAGACGTTGTCGACCGACAGGGCCTTCTCCAGCAGATAGCCGGAGTAGTACGCGATCGCCGGTTCGCCGCCCCGCCAGAACCAGATGAGCAGGCCGAAGAGGAGACCGGCGCCGATCCAGACGACGCTCCAGACGAGCGCCTCGCGCAGCTCGATGACGTGGTTGTCGCGGTGCGACAGCATGTCCACGGCGAGCATCAGGGCGATGACCGCACCTACCGCCGCCCACGCCCAGAACGGCACCGGGAACGTCGCGTCGCCCACCCGGCGCCCTCCGCATCCACCGCCTCACCGGGGTCCTGCTCCCGCCGCTCGCCGCGCGGCGGCGACCTCCCGAGGCAGGGACAGGTCCGAGCGTAGGCGAGCGCCCGGGCCGGTGAGCCCGGTCCGGCGGATTCGGCCCGGGGGATCGCTCGCCCTCGCCCTGGCCCTGGCCGTCGCCCGGTCACCGGGACCGCCGCGAGGCCAGCTCGCGCGGCCCGCCGGCGGGCTGCCGCACATCGGTCCACTGCTATCCGGCAGGATCGGAGCCGACCGGACACATCACCCGACAACGGCAGGAGATTTCCGGATGAACCAGCCAGCAGGGGCCCGCTCGGGCAAGCCCGAGGTCGCTCCGATCGAGGGCGCCCCGCCCGCCGACCTCGTGATCGAGGACATCACGGTCGGCGAGGGGCCGGAGGCGCAGCCGGGGCAGCTGGCCACCGTGCACTACGTCGGCGTCGGGCACTCGACCGGGCGCGAGTTCGACTCGTCCTGGGGCCGGGGCGAGCCGTTCGAGTTCCCGCTGGGCGCCGGGCAGGTCATCTCCGGGTGGGACCGGGGCGTGGTCGGCATGCGCGTCGGCGGTCGCCGCCGCCTCGTCATCCCGCCGCACCTGGGCTACGGCGACCGGGGCGCCGGCGGCGTCATCCGCCCGGGCGAGACCCTGATCTTCGTGGTGGACCTGCTCGCCGTCCGCTGATCACGGCCGGGGCCGTCGACCGACGTCGGCGGCCCCGCGCTCCGGCGACCGCCCGCGCCGCAGGCCAGCGGCGTTCAGGCCGCCGCCAGCACCGGCTGCGGGGCGGACGGGACGGGCGGCGCCAGTGGCGCGGGCTGCGCGGCGGGGACCGGCGGGACCACGGACAGCGGCACCGGCGCGTCGGAGCGCGCGGGCGGCTGCGGAGCCGCCACCGGCTCGGACGACTGGACGACCGGGATGACCCGGTGCAGGCCGGTGACCCGCAGCACCCGGACCACCACCGGGCCCGGGTCGACCAGGACCAGCTCGCCACCCCGCGCGCGCAGGAGGCGGTGCGCGGCGAGCAGAGCCCGGACCCCGGCCGCGGAGAGCAGGCCGACGCCGGACAGGTCGAGACGCACCACCGGCCGCGCCGGGGCGGCCCAGAGCGCCGCGCGGAGCGTCCCCACCGTGCCGCAGTCGATCTCGCCGACCGCGCGCACGTCGACGCCCTGGTCTCCCACGCGCACCTGCACGTGGAAACGGTCGCTGAGCTGCTCTCCCATGCCCCTGAATCTAGCCCCCACCACCGACAGTTCCGACCCTGCGCGGGAGTGATTCCGGGTACGCCCAGGGTCGTACCCCGAGCCGACCCCGATCCGTCTCAGGGCAGAGGTGTCCGGGTCGGCGGCGGGTGCTCCCGTGCGCCGGGAACCGGAACGGCCATCGGCGGGTGACAATGCACGGATGCCCCTCCCCCGCTCCCGCCCCCGGCCGCCCCGGCTGATCCGGCCGGTCCGCGAGCCGGCCACCGTCCCGCCCCCGCTGGCCGGCCCGTGGGCGCCCACCGACCGGCGGCTCGACGCGGTCGAGCTGCTGCCCCTGCCGCCCGGCTCGGTCGGCCCCGAAGACGTCGTCGTCGACCCGAACGGCCGGGTGATCAGCGGCGACGAGCACGGGCGTCTCTGGTGGTGGCCGGCCGACGCCCCGGCGGGCGCCACCGGGCGCCTGCTGGCCGAGACGGGTGGCCGACCGCTCGGTGTCGAGGTGGACCCGGCCGGCGGCGGGCTGGTGGTGTGCGACGCGTACCGGGGCCTGCTACGGGTCACCCCGGACGGCTCGGTGCACGAGCTGACCGGCCGGACGACCCGGGCGCACCTGGCCAACAACGCCACGGTGGCCCGCGACGGCACGATCTTCTTCACCGACAGTTCGGACCGGTTCCCCGTGTCGCACTGGAAGCGGGACATGCTGGAGCACCGGCCGAACGGGCGGGTGCTCGCGTACCGGCCGGGTGACAGGCGCGTCGAGGTGGTGACGGAGGGCCTCTACTTCCCCAACGGCATCGCGCTGACCCCGGACGAGTCCGCGCTGATGCTCGCGGAGACGACCACCCACCGGCTGCTCCGCGTCGACCTGCCCGGCGGCGCGGTCCGCGTCCTGGCCGACCTGCCCGCGTATCCCGACAACCTCTCGGCGGTGGGCGACGACACGTACTGGATCGCGCTGCCCAGCCCGCGGGTGGCGGTGGCCGAGCGGCTGCTGCCGCACCCCCGGCTGCGCCAGCTCGCCGCGCTGCTGCCCGACGCCCTGCAGCCGCAGCCGCGCCGCTACGGGCTGGTCGCGCTGGTCGACGGTGAGGGTACGGTCCGCCGGACGCTGCACGGCCCGCGCGGCGACTACTCGATGATCACGGGCGTACGCCAGCACGGCGACCGGCTCTGGCTCGGCAGCCTGACCGGGCCGGGCGTCGCACGCGTCCCGCTGGCCTGACCCACCCCGTCGCCACGAGCGTCACCGCACGCCTCGGTCCGGCCGGGAGGACGCCCGCGCCACCCCGTGCGGACGGCCCGCGGAGCGCCTGCCCGGCAGGCAGGGAACGCCGTACGCAGGAAGGGGCCGGCCCGCAGAGTGGGCGGGCCGGCCCCGGTCAGGTGCGGACGGCGGTCAGCCGCCGGTCACCGAGGGGTGCGGGGCCGGCGAGCCGCCGGCGACCGCGCCCGGGTGCCCCTGGTGGGCCGGCGCCGGGGCGAGCCCGGCCGGCACCGGCAGGGCGCTGCCCTTCACGTACTCGGCCCAGCTCACGTTCCAGGCCGTCCAGCCGTTGCCCTCCGTCAGCGGCACCTCGGTGCCCTTGACGGTCACGAGGTCGCCCACCTGCGTGATGTTCATGAGCCAGTCCGCTGCCGAGGCGGAGACGTTGGTGCAGCCGTGCGAGACGTTGGTGTTGCCCTGGTCGCCCTCCGACCACGGGGCGCCGTGGATGAACTCGCCGCCCCAGGTGAGCCGCTGCGCGTCCTCGACGTCGACCACGTAGGGGTCGGCCGATCCCCGGGTGTCGAACGTCGTGAACTGGTGCTTCTCCATGATCACCATCTTGCCGCTGGAGGTCGGCGTGCTCGGCTTGCCGAGGCTGACGGGGATCTTGCGAACGAGCTTTCCGTCGCGCAGCACCGACATCTGCTTGGTGGCGTTGTCGATCTCCAGGGAGACCTGCCGACCGATCTTCGACGTGGCCTTCCGCTCGGCGTCGCCGACCAGCTCCTTGCCGATGGGCAGCCCCTCCAGGCCGGCGCGGACGCTGATCGTCGTGCCCGGACGCCAGAAGTCGGGTGCCCGGTAATAGACCTGGCTGCCGTCGGACACCCACGACCAGACGCCCGGCTGGGGCGGATCCGTCTTCACGAACAACCGGCGCTGCACATCCGCCCTGGCCTCCTTGGGAATGGGCGGGTCGAATGCGACCGTCACCGGCATCGCGGTGCCGTACGTCTGATTACCGGCGAAATAGAGTGTGCTGGTCACCGCCGGTTTGTTCGATTTCGGCATGGTGGTGAAGGTCGTCTTACGCGTGGTGGTCTTGCCCGAGTCGCCGGTCGCGGTGACCTCCGCCGTGTAGGTCCGCTTCGGCGCCAGCGGCGCGCTGGGGACCCACCCGGACCCGTCCTCGCGGGGCTCGGCCTTGACCTCCTTGCCCTTGTCGTCGGTGATCCGTACGCCGGTGACGCGGCCACCGGCCACCTTGGTGCCGATCTCGGCGCTGATCGGCACGTCCTTCGCGCTGTCCCCGGGCGTCACGGTCAGCTCGGGTGGCGCGGCGTGCTTCCCCGCTCGCCCGTCCGTCTTCGTGTCGGCGGTGCAGCCGACCAGGACCAACGGGGTGACCGCGACGGTCACCCCCAACAGCGTCAAACGCCGCCTCAATCTCATGATGCGTCCCCCCGTTTTACGCTTCGGCTCCGCCCCATTCTCTCCAGGTCCGTACGACTTCCCCCGCAATTCGCAAAATAAGGCTGCGACAATTATCTGTCCAATTTTGCCGTGCTGCGCCAAAAGGGGAGCGTCATCCCCGAGGGCCGTTTCGATGAGCGCTCGCCCCGTACGCCGCCTCGCGACCCGACGCGACGGGAGCGTCCCCAACGCACCCGGCCGCGCCGTGCCGACCGGATTCACCCCCTTCCGCCCGACACCGCCCCGCCGCGAACCGCGCCCCGGCCCCCGGTGCCGCGGCGCGGGTGGCACGGCAGGGCGCACGCCCGCGCCTCGCACCGGACTTTCGTCAGGTTCAGCGAAAGTTCGGCGTCCCACGCGGAACCTTTGCCATCGACAGTCGGCAAGGGTACGGTGTCGAGCCAGATAGAAAGTTGCCCATCGGTCGATCCGCTGTCCGCCTTGCCGCCAGTGGCGCGCCCCGCGTGGGCACGCCCGCACCCCGTACCGCCGACCGCCCTGACCAGCCGGAACTCCGCCGGCCGGTCCGGCGTGCCCGGGGGCGGCAGCCGGTCGACCCCGAACCGCCGGACCGCACGGCCCGGCAGGGAGGGAACACCACCATGGAGCAGAACACACGGCGGTCGGAGCCACCCGAGGCGTCCGAGCCGGTGAGCCGGCGCGGACTGCTCCGCGCGGCGACCGTCTCCGCCGCCGCGGTCGGCGCCGCCGGCCTGTTGGGGACCTCGGCCGCGTCGGCCTCCGGCGGCGCGGGCCACGGCGGCGGCCGGCGGCGGGTGCCGCTGGACCGGATCAGCATCCAGCTCTACACCCTGCGCGACCAGCTCGCCGCCGACCTGCCCGGCACGCTCGCCGCACTGCGCCGGATCGGGTACCGGCGGGTCGAGCACGCCGGCTTCGTCGGCCGGAAGGCCGCCGAGTTCCGGGCCGCGCTCGACGAGGCCGGGCTGCGCGCCACCTCCGGCCACACGGGGATCCCGCAGCCCTTCGACGCGGACACGTGGGAGCGCGCCCTCGCGGACGCGAACACGGTCGGCTGCCGCAAGATCGTCCATCCGTGGTTCGGGCTCGACTCGGCGGGCCAGCCGATCCGCGACCCGCAGGTCTACCGGGCCCTCGCCCGGGACCTCAACCGGGCCGGCCGGATGGCCGAGCGCGCGGGCCTGGAGTTCGGCTACCACAACCACCAACTGGAGTTCGTCCCGCTGACCGACGGCCGGACCGGCTTCGACATCCTCACCGGCGACACCGACCCGCGGTTGGTCCACTTCGAACTGGACCTCTTCTGGGCCTGGCGCGGCGCGCAGGACCCGGTCGACGTCATCCGCGCCCACCGCGGCCGGATCCGCCAGGTGCACGTCAAGGACATGGACCACAACGCCAGCTTCGCCGACCTCGGCGACGGCCTCATCGACTTCGGCCGGATCCTCGCCCACGAGCGGGAGGCCGGCATCGAGGAGTACATCGTGGAGCGCGACGACGCCGGCACCCCGCCGCGCTCGCCCGCCGACGCCCTGGACACCGCCCGCGTCGGCTTCGACTACCTCTCGTCGCTCCGTTACTGACCACCACCTCCGGGGGACCACTGTGAAGAAGAGGACCTCAATCCTGTCCGCCCTGGCGCTGGTCGGCGCCGGTCTCGCGGCGCCCGCCGCGCCGTCGGCCGCGGCGCCCGCACCGGCCGCGCCACCGGACTCCAGCTTCCAGAAGGTGACGCTGAACGACTACCCGGGCGAGCCGATGAGCCTGGCCGTCCTGCCCGACCTGCGCGTGCTGCACACCTCCCGCACCGGCGAGGTCCGCATCCACGACCCGCGTACGGGCCTGAACACCCTCGCCGCCGACGTGCCCGTCTACGAGCACGACGAGGAGGGCCTGCAGGGCATCGCGATCGACCCGGACTTCGCCCGCAACAAGTGGGTCTACCTCTACTACTCGCCCCCGGGCGACACGCCGGTCGACGACCCCAGCACGCCGGACGTCAACGAGGGTGACGCGCCGATGGTGGGCACCGAGGAGGACTGGGAACGGTTCCGCGGCGTGCTGCGGCTGTCCCGGTTCAAGCTCGAGGGGATGAAGCTGAACCTCGCCACCGAGCAGAAGATCATCGACGTACCCGTCGACCGGGGCATCTGCTGCCACGTGGGCGGGCAGATCGAGTTCGACAGCAAGGGCAACCTGTACCTCTCCACCGGTGACGACACCAACCCGTTCTTCTCCGACGGCTACACGCCGATCGACGAGCGGGCCGAGCGCAACCCGGCGTTCGACGCGCAGCGCACCTCGGGCAACACGAACGACCTCCGGGGCAAGCTGCTGCGGATCAAGGTGAAGCCGAACGGCGGCTACACCGTGCCGGCGGGCAACCTGTTCAAGCCGGGCACCGCGAAGACCCGCCCGGAGATCTACGCGATGGGGCTGCGCAACCCGTTCCGGTTCGCCGTCGACCGTCGCACCGACGACGTCTACCTGGCCGACTACTCCCCCGACGCCGGGTCCGCCAACCCGGGCCGGGGGCCGGCCGGGCACGGCCGGTGGATGCTGATCGACAAGCCGGCCAACTACGGCTGGCCGTACTGCGCCACGCCGAGCCTGCCCTACCGTGACTACGACTTCGCCACCGGCACGCCCGGCGCGTACTTCGACTGCGAGCGGCTGGTGAACGACTCGCCGCACAACACCGGCCTGCGCAGGCTGCCGCCGGTCGAGGCGCCGCAGGTCTGGTACCCGTCGGCCGCCTCGGGCGAGTTCCCGCAGCTCGGCACGGGCGGGATCGGCCCGATGGGCGGCCCGGCGTACGACTACGACGGCCGCAGCACGTCGCGGACCAAGTGGCCCGCCTACTACGACGGGGTGCCGCTGTTCTACGAGTGGACCCGCGACTACATCAAGGAGTTCCGCCTCGACAAGCAGGGCGAGGTGCGCGACATCCGGCCGGTGGTCCCGTCGCTGGTGGTGGACAACCCGATGGACATGGAGTTCGGCCCGGACGGCGCCCTCTACGTGCTCGAGTACGGCGACGGCTACTTCGCCGAGAACCCCGACGCGCAGCTGTCCCGGATCGACTTCGTCCGGGGCAACCGGACGCCGATCCCCCAGATCAGCGCCGACCCGACGGCGGGGCAGGCGCCGCTGACCGTCCGGTTCAGCAGCGCCGGGACGGTCGACCCGGACGGTGACCGGCTCCGCTACGCCTGGGACTTCAACGCCGACGGTTCGGTCGACTCCACCGACCCGAACCCGACCTGGACGTACCAGCAGAACGGGCAGTACCAGCCGACGGTCAAGGTGACCGACAGCACCGGCCGGTCGGCGGCGGCCACCCTGCCGCTGCTCGTCGGGCCGCGGGCGCCGATCGTCGAGTTCGTCAGCCCGACCGCCGGGCAGCCGTTCGAGTTCGGTCAGACGGTGACGTTCGAGGTGCGGGTGACCGACGACCTGCCGGTGGACTGCTCCCGGGTGCGGGTGACCTACATCCTCGGCCACGACGAGCACGGCCACCCGCTCTCGTCGGCGACCGGGTGCACCGGCAGCATCACCACCTTCCTCGACCCCGGGCACGGTGGGGCCGACAACCTGCGCGCGGTCTTCGTGGCGGAGTACACCGACGCCCCGACCGAGCCGGGTGTGCCGCCGCAGACCGGCAGCGCCGAGGTGGTGCTGACGCCGACGGGCGGCAGCGCCGGCTGATCCGACCGACGCTCACGACACCGGGGCCGGCACCGCGTGGTGCCGGCCCCGGTGCGGGTCAGACGGCCGCGATGAGCAGCGCGGGCCGCTCGACGCAGTCGGCGACGTGCCGCAGGAAACCGCCGGCCACCCCGCCGTCGCAGACCCGGTGGTCGAAGGTGAGGCTGAGCTGCACCACCTTGCGGACCGCGAGCTGGCCGTCGACGACCCACGGCTTGTCCACGATCCGTCCCACCCCGAGCAGCGCCGCCTCCGGGTGGTTGATGATCGGGGTGGAGCCGTCCACACCGAACACCCCGTAGTTGTTGAGGGTGAACGTGCCCCCGGTGAGGCGCGCCGGCGGGAGGGTCCCCGCCCGGGCGGCCGCCGTGGTCTCGGCCAGTTCGGCGGCGAGCTCGCCGGTGGTGAGCCGCTGGGCGTCGCGGACCACCGGGACGACGAGCCCCCGGTCGGTCTGCGCGGCGATGCCCAGGTGCACGCCCGCGGACTGGACGATCCGCTCCCCCTCGGTGTCCACCCGGGCGTTGAGCTGCGGGTAGCGGCGCAGCCCGGACAGGCAGATCCGGGCCAGCAGGGCCAGGATGCTCACCGGCTCGCCGGGGCGGGCGGCGTTGATCGCGGCCCGCGTCTCCAGCAGGGCGGTCGCGTCCGCGTCGACCCAGATGGTCACCTCGGGGATCTCCCGCCGGCTGCGGGAGAGCTTGTCGGCGATCACTTTGCGGATGCCGGTCAGCGGGACGACCAGGTCGTCGGCGCCGGACGCGGCCGGCGGCTGCGGCACCGCGCGCAGCGGTGCGGGGGCCGCGGCGAGGGCGGCCTCCACGTCGGCCCGGCGGACCACCCCGCCGGGGCCGGTGCCGGTCAGCGTGGCGAGGTCCAGGCCGTGCTCGCGGGCCAGCCGCCGGACGATCGGCGAGATGACCAGCGGCGTCGCGGCCGGATCGCCGGCCGCCGGCGGGGGTGCGACGGCCGTCGCGGTCGCCGCCGCGGCGGCGGGGCGGGCCGGAGCGCCCGGGGCCGTCCCCGAGGCGGGGACCGGGTCGGGAGCGACGGTGAGCCGGGGGCGGCGCCGCCGCCGGCCCGGACCGTGTCCGGTGCCGTACCCGATGAGGACGTTGCCCGAGCCGGCGCGCTCCTCCTCGCGGTACGTGGCGTGCCCGGCGGGCTCGGGTGCGCCGCCCGGCGCGGGGGCCGCCGCGCCGTCCGGCGCCGCGATCGTGATCAGCGGCTGGCCGACCGGCCGGACCTCGCCGGGCGCGCCGTGCAGCGCGACCACCCGCCCGGCGTACGGGCAGGGCACGTCGACGACGGCCTTGGCCGTCTCCACCTCGACGACGGTCTGGTCCACGGTCACCGTGTCGCCGACCGCGACCCGCCACTCGACGATCTCCGCCTCGCTGAGGCCCTCCCCGAGGTCGGGCAGGAGAAAGACCTGGTCGCTCATGCCGCGCTGCCCCGGGCCGCGGGGAGCCAGCGCGCGTCCGGCTGGTCGTCCCACTGGAGGCGGGCGACCGTGTCGAGCACCCGGTCCACCCCGGGCAGGTGGGTGTGTTCGAGCATCGGCGCCGGGTACGGGATGTCCAGGCCGGAGACCCGCAGCACCGGGGCGTGCAGGGCGTGGAAGCAGCGCTCCTGGACGCGGGCGGCGATCTCGGCGCCGACACCGGCGAAGCCCTGCGCCTCCTGGATCACCACGCAGCGGCCGGTGCGGCGCACCGAGGCCGTGACCGTCTCGTCGTCGAACGGCACGATCGTGCGGACGTCCACGACCTCCAGGTCCCAGCCCTCCTCGCGGGCGGCCTCGGCGGCCTCCAGCGCGACCGGCACCGCCGGCCCGTACGCGACGAGCGTGGCGTCCCGTCCGGGGCGCCGCACGACCGCCCGACCGAACGGCTCGGTACGCGCCGGCAGCTCGGCCTCGCCGCTGGAGAAGTAGAGCTTCTTCGGCTCCATGAAGACCACCGGGTCGGGGTCGGCGATCGCCTCGCGCAGCAGCGAGTACGCGTCGGCGACCGTGGCCGGGGTGACCACCTTCAGGCCGGGGGTGTGCGCGTAGTACGCCTCGCTGGAGTCGCAGTGGTGCTCGACGCCGCCGATCCCGCCCGCGTACGGGACGCGGATCACGATGGGCACGCTGAGCGCGCCCCGGGTGCGGTTGCGCAGCTTCGCCACGTGCGAGGCGATCTGCTCGAACGCCGGGTACGCGAACGCGTCGAACTGCATCTCGACCACGGGCCGCAGGCCGGACATGGCCAGGCCGACGGCGAACCCGACGATGCCCGCCTCGGCGAGCGGGGTGTCGAAGCACCGCGTGTCGCCGAACCGGGCCTGGAGGCCGTCGGTGATCCGGAAGACGCCGCCGAGCTGCCCGACGTCCTCGCCGAAGACGACGACCCGCTCGTCCTCGGCCATCGCGTCGGCGAGCGCCGCGTTGAGCGCCTTCGCCATGGTGGTGGCCATCAGGCGTCCCCCTCCTGCTCGGCCGCGGCCAGCTCGGCGCGGACCTGCTCACGCTGCTCGATCAGCTGCGGCGTGGGCTGTGCGTAGACGTGCTCGAAGAGGCTCAGCGGGTCGACCGTGGGCTGGGCGTTCATCCGCTCGCGCACGTCGGCCGCGTACGCCTCGGCCTCCGCGGCCACGGCGGCGACCGCGTCGTCGTCCAGCTCACCCCGCGCGCGCAGGTACGTCTCCAGCCGGCTGATCGGGTCCCGGTCCCGCCAGGCGTCGACCTCGGCGCCGTCGCGGTAGCGGGTGGCGTCGTCCGCGTTGGTGTGCGGCTCCATCCGGTAGGTGTGCGCCTCGACCAGGAACGGGCCGTTGCCGGCGCGGGCGTGCTCCACCGCGCGGGTGAGCACGGCCAGCACCGCGACGGGGTCGTTGCCGTCGACCTGCTCGCTGGGCACGCCGTAGCCGACACCCTTGTAGGCCAGGCTCGGGGCCGCGGTCTGCCGGGACAGCGGGACGCTGATCGCGTACCGGTTGTTCTGTACGAGGTAGACCACCGGCGCCTTGAAGACCGCCGCGAAGTTGATCCCCTCGTGGAAGTCGCCCTCGCTGGTGGCGCCGTCGCCGATGAAGGCCAGTGCCACGGTGTCGCGGCCCTGGTGCGCCTCGCCGTACGCGAGCCCGGCGGCGTGCACGCACTGCGTCGCGAGGGGGGTGCACTGCGGTGCGGTGCGCAGGGCGGCCGGGTCGTACCCGCAGTGCCAGTCGCCGCGCAGGAGCGTGAGCACCTCGACGGGGTCGAGGCCGCGGGAGACCAGGGCCATCGACTCCCGGTAGGTCGGGAAGACCCAGTCGGTGTCGCGGACGGCGAGCATCGCCCCCACCTGGCAGGCCTCCTGGCCCCGGGAGGACGGGTAGACGGCGAGGCGGCCCTGCTTGGTCAGCGCGGTGGCCTGGACGTCGAACCGCCGGCCGACGACCATCCGGCGGTACAGCTCGCGCAGGACGTCGACGGGCGGCTCGGGGTAGTCGGTGCGAGCGGGCAGCGGCGTGCCGCTGGGGTCGAGCAGGCGGACCGGCTCGTCGGCCGGCAGCAGCGGGCGCGCCGGGTCGGCCGGGGTGGCGGGCCGACGACGGGTGCGCGGGGATGCCCTGCGGACCGCCTGGGGTGTGGTCGTCACGGCGGGGACCTCCTGGGACGTGTGGTGGCCCTATGCTCCTGCGTGGCGGATGTTTTGCTCAAGATCCACCGCCAAGGTAAGACAAACGGCACGGAAGTGGGGCTTCGGTGAGCCAGCAGACCGGTCCGGAAGCGACCCCGGCCGCCGCGACGGGACGTTCGTCCCGACCGCTCGACGAGGTGGACCGCCGGATCCTGGACGAGCTGGTCCGGGACGGGCGCACGTCGGTGCGCACCCTGGCCGAGCGGATCCACATCTCCCGGACCAACGCGTACGCCCGGGTCGAGCGGCTGTTGCGCGACGGCGTGGTCACGGGCTTCCGGGCGCAGGTGGCGCCGGAGGCGGCCGGGCTGGGCACCTCGGCGTACGTGGCGCTGACCATCGAGCAGAACACCTGGCGCGAGGTGTCGGCGGAGCTGGCCCAGGTGCGCTACATCGAGCACGCCGCACTGCTCGGCGGCGACCACGACGTGCTGGCGCTGGTGCGGGCGCCGGACAACGCGGCGCTGCGGGACGTGGTGCTGGGCCGGATCCAGAGCATCCCCGGCGTGCTCTCCACCCGCACGTGGCTGGTCTTCGAGGAGTTCGACGGGGCGCGCAGCCCCTGGGTGTGACCGGTCGCGGGCGCGTCGCGCTCACCGCTCCGGCGGCGCCTCGAGACCCTCCCGGTCGGCCAGCTCCAGCAGCGGCTCCAGCGAGAACCGCCGGTCGTCCAGCCCGGCGTGCGGGTCGCCGCGCTCGGCGAACCGGGCCGGCATGGACACCGCGTCGAAGTCCTCCGGCCGGGCGTCGTCCAGCTCGGCCCAGTCCAGCGGCGCGGAGACCAGCGCCCGTGGCGTGGGGCGGATCGAGTACGCCGAGGCCATGGTGTGGTCGCGGGACATCTGGTTGTAGTCGACGAAGACCGGCCGGTCGCGCTGCTCCCGCCACCAGGTGGTGGTGACGAGGTCCGGCAGGCGGCGCTGCATCTCCCGGCCGAGGGCGAGCACCGCGCGCCGGCAGTCCCCGAAGCTCCAGCGCGGCTCGATCGACAGGTAGATGTGCAGCCCCCGGCCGCCGGTGGTCTTGGGGTAGCCGGTCAGCCCCAGCTCGGTGAGGAACGCCCGCACCTCGTGCGCCACCGGCACCACCTGCGCGAAGTCGACGCCGGGCATCGGGTCGAGGTCGATGCGGAGCTGGTCCGGGCGCTCCACGTCGGCGGCGGAGACCGGCCACGGGTGGAACCGCAGCGTGCCGAGGTTGGCCGCCCAGATCACCACGGCCAGCTCGCTCGGCGCGATCTCGTCGGCGCTCCGCCCGCTGGGGAACGTGATGTGCGCGGTGCGCACCCACTCGGGCGCACCGGCCGGCAGGCGCTTCTGGTAGAAGGCGTCACCCCGGTTGTCCTGCCGGGTGCCGATCCTGGCGCCCTCGAAGACGCCGCGCGGCCAGCGCTCCAGCATCGTGGGCCGGTCGCGCAGCGCCCGCAGGATGCCGTCGCCGACGGCGAGGAAGTAGTGGACGACGTCGAGCTTGGTCAGCCCCCGCTGCGGGAAGTAGGGCTTGTCCGGGCTGGAGACGCGGACCACCCGCTCTCCGACCCGGATCTCCTCGGCCACCGTCGCCACGCCTCACACCGTAGCGGTCGGCACCGGCTCGCACCGGCAGCCGCCACGGTAGGGCGGGCCCGAGAACGGCCGGGCAGGCGCACCGCCCGCCCGGCCGACGTTCCGCGCGTCAGCGCTGTTCCTGCTGCATCCGGTTCATCAGCATCTGCTTGCCCTGGTCACCCGCCTTGCGGTTGTTGTCCTGGATCATGCGGAACCAGTTGGCGAGCTCGGTGTCACCCCGCTGCTCGGCGTCGGCGATGTACGTCTCCATCCGGTAGACGTGCTCCAGCGACATCTGCAACGTGCGGATGAGGTCGTAGTTCTTGTCCTTGACCGGGCTCTTCTGCTCCTTGGTCATCGTTGCCACGGCGCACCTCCCCTTGTGCGGAATCCAGGTCCGGCCGCGATTACCCCGGTCGGCGATCGGCACACCGCCACCGGCCGACGCTCGCGCCCTCGGACGGATCCGGGCAATGAGCACCTGGAAGAGACGTAACCACCCATATCCCCGCCCAGTTGTTCCAGGGACGCGCACTGCGATGAGGTAGGACGAATGACGCAAACGCTCCAGCGGCCGCAGGCCGGTTCCCACACCACCTTCCGGGGTGACGTCGAGGGTCTCCGTGCGCTCGCCGTCGTGCTGGTACTCGTCAGTCACGCCGCGCAGCATCTGGTCCCGGGCGGCTTCGTGGGCGTCGACGTCTTCTTCGTCATCTCCGGCTTCCTCATCACCGGCCTGCTCGTCACGGAGGTGCGGCAGACCGGCCGGCTCTCGTTGGTCGGCTTCTACGCCCGGCGCGCCAAGCGGTTGCTTCCGGCCGCCGCGGTGGTCCTGGTGGCGGCCCTGCTGCTGACGTTCGCGTTCCTGCCCCGCACCCGGTGGTCCGACACCGGCTGGGACGTCGTGTCCAGCGGGTTCTACGTGATGAACTGGCGCCTCGCCGAGCAGTCCGTCGACTACCTCGCGGCCAACCGGGCCCCCAGCATCCTCCAGCACTTCTGGTCGCTCGGGGTCGAGGAGCAGTTCTATCTGGTGTGGCCCCTGCTGCTGGTGGCCGCGCTCTGGCTCGGTCGACGCCGTGCGACCCGCACCGGCTTCCTCCTCGGCATCCTCGCGCTGGTCGCGGTCCCGTCCTTCGCCTGGTCCGTCTGGCTGACCGGTGACAACCCGGCCCGCGCGTACTTCGTCACCACCACCCGGATGTGGGAACTGGCCCTGGGCGGCTTCGTGGCCCTGCTCGCCGGGCAGCTGCACCGGCTTCCCCGGCTGGTCGCGGCCGGACTCGGCTGGGTGGGCCTCGCCGCGATCGTGGCGTCCGCGTTCCTGCTCGACGAGAGCTCCGCGTTCCCCGGCTACCTGGCGTTGGCCCCCACCCTCGGCACCGCGGCGGTCATCGCCGGTGGCCTCGCCGCGGGCAGCTTCGGGCCCGCCGTCCTGCTGGCCGTCGCGCCCGTGCGTGCCATCGGCGCGCTCTCGTACTCGCTCTATCTCTGGCACTGGCCGCTCCTCGTCGTCGCCGAGGCCCGGTTCGGCGAGCTGACGACCGCCGCCGGTCTCGCCGTCGCCGCCGCCTCGGTGCTGCCCGCCGCGCTCACCTACCGGTTCGTCGAGAACCCGATCCGGAGGGCCACCACGTTCACCTGGGAGCCGGTGCGCGCGCTCCAGCTCGGGGCGGTCTGCACCGGAATCTCCGTCCTGGCAGGGTTGATCTTCCAGCTGGCGGTGCCGCAGGTCCGACCGCCGGCCCCGCCCACCTTCGCCGCACCGGTCGCGGGTGCGACCGGTGCGCCCGTGGCGGCTTCGCCGGAGGCACCCGGCGCCGCGGCCCTCGGCGAGTCGCCCGCGACGAGCGAAGCCGGGATCCCGGTCGACCGGGTGGGCCGGTTCGTGCCGGATCCGCTGGTGGCCCGGGAGGACGGCCCCGACGCCTGGCGGGACGGCTGCCACGTCGACCAGCGCAGCAGTGAGATCAAGTCCTGTCTGTACGGGCCCCCGGACGCGAACTTCACCGTCGCGCTCGCCGGTGACTCCCACGCCGCCCAGTGGCTGCCGGCGCTGCAGCGGGTGGCCGTGACGAAGCAGTGGCGCCTCAAGAGCTACACGAAGTCCTCGTGCCCGTTCGTCGACGGCGTGGTCGCCCTGGACAACCGGCCGTACCCCAGCTGCACGGAGTGGAACGAGAGGCTTCGCGCCGCGCTGAAGGGTGACCAGCGGCCCGACCTGCTGGTGGTGAGCAGCTCCCTGTACGTCATGGTCCGCGACGGCGTGCCGGTCTCGGGCCAGGTGCAGGCCACCTTCGCGGAGGCGCTGCGGCGCACGTGGGCGGAGATGGCCACGGCCGGGGTGCCCGTGGTCGTGCTGCGGGACACCCCGTACCACGACAAGGACATCGCCGAGTGCGTGTCGGCGAACCCGCAGAAGTTGACCCGGTGCGCCTCGCCGCGGGACAAGGTCCTCGCGGCGGGCGGCGGCCCCGCGCACGAGATCGCCGCCCGGCAGAACGACAAGGTGCACCTGCTGGACCTCAACGCCGCCATCTGCCCGCGCGACCGGTGCGCGCCGGTCATCGGCGGAGTGCTCGTCTACCGCGACAACAACCACGTCACCGCCACCTACGCCGCCACGCTGGCACCGCGGCTGGCCACGGCCCTCGACCGCCTGCTCCGCTGAGCACGGGCAGGGGTGGCGGAGCTGACGGTCGCAGCGCCGGGCGGGCGTCCGGGTTACCGGCGCGGGCTCTACGGGTAGGGGTTGCCGCATGGCGGAAGTGGCAGCGCTCTGGATCGTGCGGCACGGGGAGAGCACGGCGAACGTGGCCGCGGCCCGAGCGGAGTCCTCGGGCGCCGAGCTGATCGAGGTCACCGTCCGTGACCCCGACGTGCCGCTCTCCCCCACCGGCGAGGAGCAGGCCCGGGCCACCGGCCGGTGGCTCACGGCGCTGCCGCCCGAGCGGCGCCCGGACGTGGCGATCGCGTCGCCGTACCTGCGGGCGGTCCGCACCGCCGAGCTGGCGCTGGAGGGCACCGGCATCCCGCTCAGCCGCGACGAGCGGCTGCGCGACCGGGAGCTGGGCATCCTCGACGGCCTGACCCCGCACGGCGTACGCGCCCGCTACCCGCACGAGCAGGAGCGCCGGCACCGGCTGGGCAAGTTCTACTACCGGCCGCCCGGCGGCGAGGCCTGGACGGACGTCGCGTTGCGCCTGCGCGCGCTCCTGGGTGACCTGCGCCGCGACCACGACGACCAGCGGGTGGTGCTCTTCGGGCACGACGCGCTGGTCTTCGTGCTCCGCTATCTCGTGGAGGGGCTGACCGAGGCGCAGCTGATGGCGCTCACCCGGCAGCACGTCATCGCGAACTGCGCGATCACCGCCTGGTCCGCGGACGGCTCCGGCCACCTGCGCCTGGTCGGCTTCAACGAGGTCGGCCACCTGCACCGGCAGGGCGCACGGCCGACCAGGGAGGACGAGGCGCATGCCGAGCCGTTCTGAGCCGCAGGTCATTACCCCGGCGCTGCTGCGGAACTGGGCCCTGCCCGTGCCGTCGGGCGGCAAGGAGAACCGCGGCACCGTCCTGGTGGTCGGCGGCTCCCGGTTCACGCCCGGCGCGGTGCTGCTGGCCGGTGTCGCCGCGCTGCGGGCCGGTGCCGGTGTGCTGCAACTGGCCGCCGCCGAGTCCACGGCCGCCGCGCTCAGCATCCAGGTGCCCGAGGCGCTGGTGGTGGGGCTGCCGGAGACGAGCGGCGGCGCGATCGCCGGCGCGCCCGGTGACCAGCTCACCGACCTGGTCACGGAGGCCGACGTGGTGGCCCTCGGCCCCGGGCTCAAGGAGATCGAGGAGACCCGGCGACTGCTGCACGTCGTGCTCGACGCGGCCGCGCCGCGCACCCCGCTGGTGCTCGACGCGTACGCCCTCGGGGCGCTCAGCCACGAGCCGGACCTGCTGGTCGGCTCCGGACGGCCGGTGGTTCTCACCCCCAACGTCACCGAGGCGGGTCACCTGCTCGGCCGGGACCCCGGTGACGACCTGGACGCCGACGCGGCCGAGCTGGCCGCCCGGTACGAGGCCGTGGTCTCCCTCTACGGGCACATCGCCACGCCGGACGGGCGGGGCTGGCGGGAGGAGAGCGGTGACGCGGGCCTGGGCACCTCGGGCAGCGGCGACGTGCGCTCCGGCCTGCTCGCGGGTCTGCTCTCGCGCGGCGCCGAGCCGGCGCAGGCCGCCTGCTGGGCGGCGTTCGCCCACGCGGTCAGCGGCCAGCGCCTGGTGCCGCAGTACGGCCGGATCGGTTTCCTGGCCCGGGAGCTGCTCGACGAGATCCCGCACACCCTCGCCACCGTCTGACACCGGGTGTCCGCCACGGGCGGACGGGTGTGACGCCGAGGGGCGCGTTCGACGCTGTTGGCACGGAGGTGACGTCCCGTTCACCTCCCGCCGGGCCCGCCCCCACCGGGGTCGCGCCGCCCGGCGGATAACGGCCCCTGGGAGTCCGTGTGAAGTTGATCCGTCGCAAGACACTCGCCGCGGCGTCCGCGCTGACGCTCGGCATCGGTCTCGCCGTGACCGGAGGGTCGGTGCCCGCCGCCTCCGCCGCGGGCCCCGAGACCACGTTCCTCGTCCTCGCGCCGCAGGGCGCGAAGACCGACCGGGCGGCCGCGCGGGTGGCGGCCGCCGAGGGCACGGTGGTGGCCCGCTACGACCAGATCGGTGTGCTCGTCGTCCGCTCCACCAACCCCGACTTCGCCGCCGCGGTGGCCGGCTCCGGCGTGCAGTCGGTCGCCGCCACCTCCGGCCTGGGCAGCCAGCTGGACGAGGGCGAGACGGTGGCGGTCGACCCCGCCGACGTCGCGAACCTCGCCGCCGACCCGACCGGGGAGCCGCTCTTCGCGCAGCAGTGGGACATGCCGATGATCGGGGTGCCGCAGGCGCACGCCGTCAACGCCGGCAGCCCGGACGTGGTGGTGGGTGTGCTGGACAGCGGCATCTCCAGCAGCCACCCCGACCTGACGACGCAGATCGCCAGGGACAAGAGCGCGTCCTGCGTCGGCGGTGTCGTCGACACCGCCGAGGCGGCGTGGAACCCGACCACCTCGGACCACGGCACGCACGTCGCCGGCACGATCGCCGCTGCCGTCAACGGCGTGGGCGTCACCGGCGTCGCCCCCGGTGTCAAGGTCGCCGCCGTCAAGGTCGTCAACGACGAGGGCTTCATCTACCCGGAGGCCGCGGTCTGCGGCTTCATCTGGGCGGCCGAGCACGGCATGCAGGTGACGAACAACAGCTACTACATCGACCCGTGGGAGTTCAACTGCCGCAACGACGCGCGTCAGCGCCCGGTGTGGCAGGCCGTGCAGCGGGCCATTCGCTACTCGGCGAGCAAGGGCGTGCTCAACGTGGCGTCGGCCGGCAACTCGAACGTCGACCTGCAGCACAAGACGGTCGACACCGGCAGCCCGAACAACGTGCCGGAGGACGAGCAGGAGACCCGCGAGATCAACAGCGCCTGCCTCGACCTGCCGGCCGAGGCCCCCGGTGTGGTGACGGTCTCGGCGGTCGGCCCGACCGGGGAGAAGAGCTACTACTCGTCGTACGGCCAGGGTGTGGTCGAGGTGACGGCGCCGGGTGGCGACAGCCGCTTCCGCACGCAGGGGGCGCGGTCGACCAGCACCGACGCCATCCTCTCCACGACCTTCAACACCGCCACCCGGACCAACGGGTGGGGCTACAAGCAGGGCACCTCGATGGCCGGTCCCCACGTGGCCGGCGTCGCCGCCCTGGCGCTCTCCGCGCACCCCGGCATGAGCCCGGGCCAGCTGGCCTCGTTCCTCCAGAACACCGCCGTGGCGAAGCCCTGCCCGGCGGGCGTCTACAACCCGGTGCCCCTCATGGGCAGCGGCTACGACGCGACCTGCGCGGGCGGCGCCCGCAACGGGTTCTACGGCGCCGGCCTGGTCAACGCCTACCACGTGGTGCGCTGACCACATCACACGAAGGGCGGCGGGCTCGGCGCGACACGCCGGGCCCGCCGTTTCCGCAGTTCACCGCCGGGGTACCGGACGACCACCCGACACACGTCCTAGGAGGTCACCCGGTGTCCACCGATGCCATCGTCCTGCTCAAGGAGGACCACAAGGAGATGCGCCGTCTGTTCAAGGCGTTCCAGGACGCCGAGGACGGCCCGGCGAGCCAGCGGCAGAAGCTGGTCGGGCAGATCATCGAGGCGCTCACCGTGCACACCTACCTGGAGAACGAGGTGATGTACCCGGAGGTCCGGCGGCTGCTGCCGGACCTGGAGGACGACATCCTCGAGTCGTACGAGGAGCACCACGTCGCGGACGTGCTCTGTGCCGAGCTGTTCGCCATGGACGCCGAGGACGAGCACTTCAACGCCAAGACCACGGTGCTGATGGAGAACGTGCTGCACCACGTCGAGGAGGAGGAGCAGGAGTGGTTCCCCAAGGTGCGTGACGCACTGGGCCGCAAGCAGCTCCAGGAGATCGGCGCGCGGATGATCGAGCTGCGCGACGGCGCGCCGCGCAAGCCGACGGACCCGAAGGCGGTCAAGAAGTCGCTGGACGCGGTGACGGCCTGAGCCGCGACGGTACGACGGGCCCGGCACCCGCCGGGCCCGTCGCCGTGTCCAGGTCGGCCCACCGGTCGGGCTCGGCCGACGGGGCCGGGCATGGTCCGCCTGGCCGGGCTCGGCACGCCGGGCGGAGATCGCGCCGGGGCCGGTCAGCCGGGTCAGGCCGCCCGGGCCGGAGTCGGGATCGGGCCGCGCGGTCAGCTCGCCGAGCCGGGCTCGGCCATCCGGCGGTGCTGCTCGGACTTGAGCCTGTCCGGAACGATCTTCCCGACCGCCGTCTGGACCTTGTTCCGCAGCGAGCCGGCGGTCACCGTCTGGTCACCGCGCATCAGCGCCGCGAAGCCCTGCTCGGCCACCGTGCGGGGGTCGTCCTTGCGTCCCGCGCCGACCCGGGTGTCCTGCATCTGCGCCCGCTCGAAGAACCCGGTGTCGGTCGGCCCGGGCATCAGCGAGGTCACCGTCACGCCGGTGTGCTTGAGTTCGTTGCGCAGCGCCTCGGCGAACGACTGCAGGAACGACTTCGACCCGTTGTAGACCGCCTGGAACGGCCCGGGCATGGTCGACGCGATCGAGGAGGTGAAGAGCACCCGCCCCGCGCCCCGTCGCAACATGCCGGGCAGGAGGCGCTTGGCCAGGTGCACGGTCGAGCGGATGTTGAGATCGATGACGTTCAGCTCGTCGGCGAGGTCGGTGCCGCCCACGAAGGCGCCGCCGGCGCCCCGGCCGGCGTTGAGCGCCAGCGCGTCGACCGGACGCCCGGTGGCGGCGACCGCGGCGGCCAGCTCCTCCACCCCGTCCGGGCGGGCCAGGTCGACGCGCACCGGTTCGACCCGCGGCCCGCCGTCGCGGCGCAGCTTCGCCGCGGCCGACCCGATACCGTCGTCCTCGGCGGCGATGACCAGGTCGAAGCCGTGCTCGGCGAACTGCGCGGCCAGCTCGTACCCGATGCCGCTGGACGCCCCGGTCACCACGGCGAGTGGTCGTCCGGTCATTGGTGTGGTCACGGTTCTGCTCCTTCCGTCCGGGCGTGGGGCCGGACCCGCGCCCGTGTCGGGGCCCGCCCTGGACGGTGTGCCCCGTCTCGGGCCGCCCAACCTCCCGGCGGGTGCTCGCCCGCGAGGTCGCGGGGGCCGACAGCGGCCGGTTGGGTAGGATCTGGCCGGGCCGTTACTGGCGCGTGGGGATGGAGAACCATCGGGGAGCGGCCCCGTCACGAGGACGCATGCCGAGCGCCTGGGCCTTCCGTACGTCAGTAGGAGGTCGCATGTCGTCGAACGCCGAATCCACCGCCTTCCGCAGCGCCCTCGAGGTGATCCGCGCCGTCGAGCCGCGGGTGGCCGGCGCCATCGCCGCCGAGCTGGCCGACCAGCGCGAGTCGCTCAAGTTGATCGCCAGCGAGAACTACGCCTCCCCGGCCACCCTGCTGGCGATGGGCAACTGGTTCAGCGACAAGTACGCCGAGGGCACCGTGGGCCGCCGCTTCTACGCCGGTTGCCAGAACGTCGACACCGTGGAGGCGCTCGCCGCCGAGCACGCGCGGGAGCTGTTCGGCGCCGCGCACGCGTACGTCCAGCCGCACTCCGGCATCGACGCGAACCTGGTGGCGTTCTGGGCCGTGCTGGCCGACCGGGTCGAGGCGCCGGCGCTGAAGAAGGCGCAGGTCCGCCAGGTCAACGACCTCACCGAGGCGGACTGGTTCGCGCTGCGCCGGGAGCTGGGCAACCAGCGGATGCTGGGCATGTCGCTGGACGCCGGCGGCCACCTCACCCACGGCTTCCGCCCCAACATCTCCGGCAAGATGTTCGACCAGCGCAGCTACGGCACCGACCCGGCGACCGGCCTGATCGACTACGACAAGGTCGCCGAGGCGGCGCGCGAGTTCACGCCGCTGATCCTGGTCGCCGGCTACTCCGCGTACCCCCGGAAGGTCAACTTCCGGATCATGCGGGAGATCGCGGACTCCGTGGGCGCCACCTTCATGGTGGACATGGCCCACTTCGCCGGGCTCGTCGCCGGCAAGGTCTTCACCGGCGACTTCGACCCGGTGCCGCACGCGCACATCGTCACCACCACCACGCACAAGTCGCTGCGCGGCCCGCGCGGCGGCATGGTGCTCTGCCAGCCCGAGCTGGCCGAGCAGGTCGACCGGGGCTGCCCGATGGTGCTGGGCGGCCCGCTGCCGCACGTGATGGCCGCCAAGGCCGTGGCGCTCGCCGAGGCCCGCCGGCCCGACTTCGCCGACTACGCCCAGCGGATCGTCGCCAACGCGCAGGCGCTCGCCGAGGGCCTGCTGCGCCGTGGCGCCACCCTGGTGACCGGTGGCACGGACAACCACCTGGCCATCATCGACGTCACCTCGTACGGGCTGACCGGCCGGCAGGCCGAGCAGGCGCTGCTGGACGCGGGCATCGTCACCAACCGCAACTCGGTCCCGCAGGACCCGAACGGCGCCTGGTACACCTCGGGCATCCGGATCGGCACCCCGGCCCTGACCACCCGTGGCCTGGGCACCGCCGAGATGGACGTGATCGCGGAGCTGATCCACACCGTGCTCAGCCAGACCGCGACGGGCGCGAACGCGGACGGCACCGCCTCCAAGGCCAAGTACGTCCTCGACCCCGCGGTCGCCGACAAGGTCAGCCGCCAGGCCAGCGAGCTGCTGACCGGCTTCCCCCTGTACCCCACCGTGGACCTGACCTGACCGTCCCACCCGGCCCCGCCCCGGTCCGACTCCCCGTCGATCGTGCAGTTGTGGCACCCTGAGACGTCCCGGTTCACCCGGTTCGTCCACCGCCACAACTGCGATGATCGCGCCGGGCCTGGGCGGGGGCGGGGGTCAGGTGAGCGGGCGCTTCAGGTGGTAGCGGTGCACCTCGGTGCTGCCCTGCACGTTGTTGACGTCCTCGGCGGCGGAGACCAGCTCCCAGCCCTCCCGGCCGACCCGGTTGAGGTGCGCGATCGCCGTGTCGCCGTACGCCGTGATGTCCTTGCGGGACCCGTCGGGCCCGTACCAGACGAACGACACGTGGAAATTGCGGCCCTGCCCCTGGTAGCGGCGGACCAGCAGGGCGTACTCCCAGGCAACCATGGGGCCCATTATGACCGTCCGATCTGGACGCCGGAACGGCGGTGGTCGCGCATTGCCATCAGGTGAACGCGATGTGTCAACCGTGGCGTCACCCGACGATGCGGGTGCCCAGGGCACGGGCGGCGGCCGGGTCCGCGGCGCCGGCGAGGGCCAGCGCGTCGCGCAGCTCGACGGCGAGCAGGGCCAGCGCGGCCTCGGCCCCGGTCCGGCCGCCGACCGCGAGCGCCCAGAGCAGCGGCCGGCCGACCAGCACGCCGGACGCGCCCAGCGCCAACGCCCGCAGCACGTCGGTGCCGCTGCGCACGCCGCTGTCCAGCAGCACCTGGCAGCGGTCGCCGGCCGCCTCGACCACCTCGGGCAGCATGGTCACGCTGGCGGGCGCCCCGTCCAACTGCCGCCCGCCGTGGTTGGAGACCACGATCCCGTCCGCGCCGACGCGAACCGCGTCCCGCGCGTCACGCGGGTCGAGCACACCCTTCACGACCAGCGGCAGGTCCGTCCACTCGCGGAGCCAGGCCACGTCGGCCCAGCGCAACGCCGGGGCGAACACCGCGCCCGAGCGCGGCGGGACCGCCGACACACCGGGGGTGCCCGGGTGCGCCAGGTCGCCTCGGCCGTTCGGCAGGTTCGCGGCCACCATCCCGGCCGGGAGCTGGAACGTGTTGCGCAGGTCGCGCAGCCGGCGGCCCAGCACGGGAACGTCCACGGTGACGACCAGCGCCCGGCAGCCCGCGTCCCGCACCCGGTCCAGCAGGTCGCGCACGAGCGCCCGGTCCCGCAGCCAGTAGAGCTGGAACCAGACCTCCGCGCCGGTCGCGGTCACCTCCTCGATCGGGGTGCTGGCCAGCGTGCTGGCCAGGTAGGGGACGCCGGCGGCGCCGGCCGCCGCGGCCAGCGCCGGCTCGCCGCCGGGGTGCAGCAGCCGCTGGTACGCCATGGGCGCCACACCCACCGGCATCGCGTACGGGCGGCCGAGCAGCCGGGTGGCGAGGTCGGGCACCTCCACACCGCTGAGCACCCGGGGCAGCACCGCGACCCGGTCCAGGGCGGTCCGGTTCGCGGCGAGCGTGACCTCCGCGCCGCTGCCCCCGGCCACGTAGTCCCACACGTCCGGCGACAGCACCGCCCGGGCGTGCTCCGCGAAGTCGGCGAGGCAGACCGGCGGCGCGCCGCCGGGCAGGTCGGTCACGGTCGGCTCGGCCATCGTTCCTCCCCCGGGACGCGCGTCGGGCCACGGAAGCTTGCCGCCGGGAACGGCGGGGAGTCAACGGGTGGGCTCCGGCCGGCACGGGCCTCACCGCCGGCCCCGCGGCCGGGACGACCGCTGGCGGGGTAAACCGGTTGCGTGGCCGGGCCCGGCCGACGAGGCTCGGTCGGATGGACGACGCCACCGCCCCGCCGACCCGCGACGGCATCGTGGCCGACCGCATCGACGCGGGCCTGGCGCGCCGCCTCGTGGCGGCCCAGTTCCCCCGCTGGGCGGACCTGCCGGTGCGCCCGGTGGAGGTCGGCGGGTGGGACAACCGCACGTTCCGCCTGGGCGACGAGATGACCGTGCGGCTGCCCAGCGCCGAGGGGTACGCGTCCCAGGTGCCCAAGGAGCAGCGCTGGCTGCCGGTGCTCGGCCCGGCGTTGCCGCTGGAGGTGCCCACGCCGCTGGCGTGGGGCGTGCCGGGCGAGGGCTACCCGTTCCCCTGGTCGGTATACCGCTGGATCGACGGCCGGACCGCACGCCCGGAGCGGATCGCCGACCTCACCGGGTTCGCCGTCAACCTCGCCGGGTTCCTCGTGGCGCTCCAGCGGGTCGACCCGACCGGCGGACCGGCCGCCGGCCCGCACAGCGCGTGGCGCGGGGCGCCGCTGTCCACGTACGACGCCGACACGCGGCGGGCCATCGCGCGCCTGGGCGACCGGGTCCCCACCGACACGGTCGCCGCCATCTGGGCGGCCGCTCTCGACGCGACGTGGACGGGGTCGCCGGTGTGGTTCCACGGCGACGTCAACGTCGGCAACCTGCTGGTGCGGGAGGGACGGTTGGCGGCGGTCATCGACTTCGGGTGCAGTGGGGTGGGCGACCCCGCCTGCGACGTGGTCATCGCCTGGACGTTGCTGCGCGGTGCGAGCCGCGAGGCGTTCCGGAGGACGCTCGGCGTGGACCCGGCCACCTGGGCGCGCGGCCGGGGGTGGGCGCTGTGGAAGGCACTGATCACGCTCGACGACCCGGACCCGGCGCGGGCGGCGGAGGCAGGACACGCACTCGGTCAGGTGCTCGACGAGTGGCGGGCCTCCCGATGAGCGCCTCGGCCCGTACGCTCTGTTGATGGCCACCTGGGAGGATGTCCGCCGGATCGCCGCCGGCCTGCCGGAGACGAACGAGCACGCGTCGTACGACGGCCTGCCGGCCTGGCGGGTGAGGGACAAGGCGTTCGTCTGGGAGCGTCCACTGCGCAAGGCCGACCGGGCGGCGCTCGGCGACAACGCGCCGGACGGGCCGATCCTCGGTGCCCGCGTGCCCGACCTGGGCGCGAAGGAGGCGCTGCTCGCCGACGACCCGGCGACCTACTTCACGACCCCGCACTTCGACGGCTACCCGGCCGTGCTGGTGCGGTTGGAGCGGATCGGCGTCCCCGAGCTGACCGAGCTGATGACCGAGGCGTGGTATGCCCGCGCCCCGAAACGCCTGACCGCCACCCACCGCCCCCAAACCCCCTGACCACCCTCACACCCGGCGCCACAACTGCATGACCGCCGGGGCGGAGGAGCGCGGGGCGGAGGAGCGTGCGGGAGGAGCCGCGGCGAGGGGTCAGGCCGGGGTGGGGGTGGGGGTTTCGGCATGGATGTGGAAGCGCAGCGAGCGGGCGTCGGTGAAGCACTCCCGCATCGGTCGGACCAGCTCCCGGTGCTCGGGGCTGCGCTCCCACGCCTCGAAGTCGGCCAGGCTGGCCCACTCGCTGGTGATGAGCCACTGCTCCGGGTCCGCCGACGACCGGCACACCTGGTCCACCCGGTGCCCCGGCACTCCCCCGGCCACCTGGTGGCGGATCGCCTCGTACGCGGCCAGGAACGCCGTGGTGCGCTCACTCGGCACCCGGACCAGGAACACCACCCGCGCCCGCTGCTCACTCATCGTCGTCCTCCCTCGCCGGCGCGGCCCCCCGCAGGACCAGCGCGCTGTTGTAGCCGTCGAAACCCCGCGCGCAGACCATGGCCACCCGGCTGCGGGGCCGCCGGTGCTCGCGCAGGAAGTCCAGCTCGCAGTCGGCGGCCACCTCGTCGGGGCCGGCGGACGCGGGCAGCGTGTCGTGCCGGAAGGCGAGCAGCGCGGTGGCCACGTCGAGTGCCGCGCCGCCCTGGTGCGCCCGACCGGTCAGCGGTTTCGACGTGCTGACCGGTGGCGGCCGGTCGCCGAAGACGGTCCGCAGCGCGACGGCCTCGGACCGGTCGTAGCGGGGCACGCCCAGCGCGTCGGGCAGCACCACGTCCACCGCCTCCGGCTCGACGCCGGCCCGGTCCAGGGCCAGCCGCATGGCGCGGGCGTACTGTCCGGGGTTCCCGGCGGTGTCCGGGCCGGTGTGCGCCGCGTCGTGCGTCGCCCCCCAGCCGGTCAGCTCGCCGTAGACGCGCGCCCCGCGGGCCAGCGCGTGGCCCAGCTCCTCCACCACGAAGACCGCGCCGCCCTCGGCGGGCAGGTAGCCGCTCGCGGTGGCGTCGAACGGCCGGTAGGCCCGCTCCGGGTCCGGGGCGTCGCTGAGCAGCCCGCTGCGCAGCTGGCAGGCGAGGGCGTACGGGCTCAGCGGGCACTCCGTCGCTCCGGCGATGACGACCGGGGTGCCGCGCCGCACCGAGCGGACCGCGTGCGCGAGGCTGTCGAGGCCGCCGGCCGCCTCGCTGACGAGCACCCCGCAGGGCCCCTTGAACTGGTGGTGGATGGAGAGTTGGCCGACGCTGGCCGCGTAGAACCAGGCGATCGACTGGTACGCCCCGACGGTGCGTGACGGCCCGCCCCAGAGCCGCTGGAGTTCCCGCTGGCCGAACAGGTTGCCGCCGGAGGAGCTGGCCAGGGTGACGGCGTAGCCGTACGGGTCTGGCGAGCGTTCGGGCAGCCCGGCGTCGGCGAGCGCCAGCCGGGTGGCGGCGAAGGCGAGGTGCGTCCACCTGTCGGTCTGCACGAGCTGGCGGCTCTCGGCGTACCCGGCCGCGTCGAAGTCGGGCACCTCCCCGGCGAAGCGGGTCGGGTAGCCCGCGGCGTCGAACAGCGTGATCGGTCCGGTGCGCCGGGTGCCGGTGAGCACCGTACGCCAGTGCGCGGTGGCTCCGACGCCGCTCGGCGCGACCACCCCGATGCCGGTGACCACCGCCCGGGCGGTCACGCGGCCCGTCCCTTCGGCAGCCGCCGGAAGATCATCGCGGACTGGAAGCCGCCGAACCCGCTGCCCACCGAGAGCGCCACGTCGACCGGCAGCTCGCGGGCCTCGTTCGGCACGTAGTCCAGGTCGCACTCCGGGTCCCGGGTCGTCCAGTTGGCGGTGGGCGGCACCACGCCGAACTCGATGGCCAGCGCGCAGGCCGCCATCTCGATCGAGCCGATGGCGCCCAGCGAGTGCCCCACCATCGACTTGATGGAGCTGACCGGCACCCGGTACGCCGCGTCGCCGAGCGCGCGCTTGAACGCGGCGGTCTCGTGCCGGTCGTTCTGGCGGGTGCCGGAGCCGTGCGCGCTGATGTACGAGACCTGCTCGGGGGCGAGCCGCGCCTGCCGCAGCGCCGCCGTGACGGACAGCGCCATCTCCACCCCGTCGGGCCGCAGCCCCGTCATGTGGTAGCCGTTGCTGTGGCTGGCGTACCCGGCGACCTCGCAGTAGACGTGCGCGCCGCGGCGGCGGGCGTGCCCGGCCTCCTCCAGCACCAGCACCGCGGCCCCCTCGGCGAGCACGAAGCCGCGCCGGTCGGCGTCGAACGGGCGGGAGGCGTGCGCGGGGTCGTCGTTGTCCGGGCTGGTCGCCTTGATCGCGTCGAAGGAGGCGACGGTGACGGGTGAGATCGGCGAGTCGGCGGCGCCGGCGAGCACCACGTCCGCCTCGCCGTCGGCGATCAGCTGGTGGGCGTACCCGATGGCGTCGATGCCGGACGTGCAGCCGGTGGACACCACCTGGGCCGGGCCGTGCAGGCCGTGCCGGCAGGCCACGTCGGCGGCGAGGCTGCTGGGCACCAGCGCCTGGTAGAGGTACGGGCCGCCGAGCGTCGCGTCGACCAGCCAGTGCCGGCCGGAGCCGGAGACGGTCACGTACTCCTGCTCCAGCGCCATGGTGCCGCCCACCGCGGTGCCGAGCACCACCCCGGCCCGGTCCCGCTCGGCGTCGGTGAGCGCCAGGCCGGCGTCGGCGACGGCCTCGTCGGCGCAGGCGAGGGCGAACTGCACGTACCGGTCGGCGCGCCGCAGCTCGGCGTCGGTGATCCCGGCGGCGACCGGGTCGAAGTCGCACTCGGCGGCGATGCGGGACCGGAACGGCGTCGGGTCGAAGAAGGTGATCCGCCGGGTCGCCGTCCGCCCCTCGGTGATCGACTTCCAGAACCGGTCCCGGGTCACGCCGCCCGGGGCGACCACGCCGATCCCGGTCACCACCGTGCGGCGCGCGCTCACGACGCGCCCCGCTGCTCGGCCAGCTCGGTGTCGACGTGGCCGAGTTCCGGCCGGGGCGCCAGCGGCCCGAGGTGGAACACCACCTCGGCCGGCTCGTCGCCGGTGTTGCGCAGCCGGTGCCGGGCGTTGACCGGCACATAGAGGGCCTCGCCGGCGCCCAGCGGCACGGGTCGGTCGTCGAGGTCGACGGTGATGTCACCCCGGGCCACGTAGAGGAACTCCTCGCTGTAGGGGTGGTAGTGCTCGGCGATCCGCTCGCCCGGTTGCAGCGTGGCCACTCCCATGAAGCCCGAGGTGCTGCCGACCGTGCGCGGGCCGAGCAGCACCCGCAGCTCGCCGCCGCGGCGGCGGTCCGCCGGCACGTCGCGGGCCGCGACCAGCCCCAGGGTCCGCTCACTCATCGTCGCCTCCGGCGGTGCCGAGCTCCCCGGTCCGCACCCGCCGCTCGACGCGCTCCTTGATGACGGCGAGCTGCACGAGGCTGTTGGCGTTGATCCGGTCGGTCATGCCCGCGTTGTCCACGGGCGCGGTCGGCTTCATCGAGAAGTCCTGCACCCAGGTCATCCGGGTGCCCTCCGGCTCCTCCGTGTAGCGCCAGTGGATCCGCATGTACTCGAACGGCCCGGTCTCCACCCGGTGGGCGTGCACCTGACGGGTCGCGGGATCGGCGGTGCGCTCGCTGACCCAGCTCCAGGAGATGCCGTTCTCGTCCGGGTGCATGGTCAGCCGGAACCGCACGGTGTTCCCCTCGCGGTGCAGGATCTCCACGACCGCGTACTCGGTGAACAGCTCCGTCCAGTTCGCCACGTCGTTGGTGACGTCCCAGACCACCGGCAGCGGCGCCGCGATCACGATGCTGTTCTCGGTGTGCCCCGGCTGCTCGCTGCGCCGCGCCACCAGGTCGGCCACCGCCGGGATGCTGAGCTGCCCGGCCTGTTCGGGGATCTGCACCCGGTACCGGTCGGCGACCACGGCGGACAGTTCGAGCAGCGCGAGGGAGTCCAGGCCGAGTTCCTCCAGGGAGGCGGCGGGCGCACGGGCGGCGGCGTCGGCGTCCAGCCCGCAGTGGGCCACCAGGATGCCGGTGATCTCTTCGGTGAGCGGGTGGCCTCGGGTGACGGTCATGCGTTCCTCCTCGTGTCGGGCGTCGGGCTGCCGGCGGTGGCCGTCGTACGGGTGGCGGTGGCCGGCGGGGCGACGGCGGCCGGCGGGGCGGGCGTGGCCGTGTCGCCGGCGGTGAGCAGCCGGTCGACCAGGCCGGTGGTGTGGCGGCCCTTGCGGAACTCCGCGTCGTCGAGCACCCGCCGGACGAACGGGATGGTGGTCCGCACGCCGGGGCCCGCGACGTCGAACTCCGCCAGGGCGCGTTCCAGCCGGTGGAGGGCCAGCTCCCGGTCGGGCGCCCAGACCGCCACCTTGGCCAGCAGCGAGTCGTAGTGCGGGCCGACCACGTAGCCGGGGCGGCCGTGGGTGTCGACCCGGGTGAACGGGCCGCCGGGCGGGACGAAGCGCTCCAGCCGACCGGGGGTCGGGGTGAAGCCGTGGTCGGGGTCCTCCACGTTGATCCGGCACTCCACCGCCACCCCGTGCGCGCGGATCTCGTCCTGCCGCCAGCGCAGCGGCACGCCCGCGGCGATGTGCAGCTGCTCGTGCACCAGGTCGATGCCGGTGATCATCTCGGTGACCGGGTGCTCCACCTGGATCCGGCAGTTGATCTCCAGGAAGTGGAACCGTTCCGCGGCGTCGACCAGGAACTCGAAGGTGCCGGCGCCGGTGAACCCGACCTGGAGGGCGCCGCGCAGCGCGGTCTCGGCGATCGCGTCGAGGGTGGCGGCGGAGAGCGCCGGCGCGGGCGCCTCCTCGACCAGCTTCTGGTGCCGCCGCTGCACGGAGCAGTCCCGGGTGCCCAGGTGCACGCCGTTGCCGTGCTCGTCGCAGAGCACCTGCACCTCGACGTGCCGGGCGTCGGTCAGGTACCGCTCGACGTACACCCGGTCGTCACCGAAGACGGCCTGGGCGGCGGCGCGGGTCTTCGCGTACGCCCGGGGCAGGTCGGCCGCCGACCGGACCACCGTCATGCCCCGGCCACCGCCCCCGGCCGCCGCCTTGATGATCACCGGGTAGCCGATGTCGGCGGCCACCTCGACGGCGGCGTCCACGGTGGGCACCGGTTCGACGCTGCCCGCCGGCAGCGGCAGCCCGGCCCGGCTCATCAGCGCCCGCGCGGAGGACTTGTCGCCCAGCGCGGCCATCACCTCGGGGCGCGGGCCGATGAAGGTGAGGCCGTTCTGCGCGCAGATCTCGGCGAAGTCGGCGTCCTCGGAGAGGAACCCGTAGCCGGGGTGCACCGCCCGGGCGCCGACCTGCCGGGCCGCCTCGACGATCGCCGCGGCGTTGAGGTAGCTGCGCCGGCTGGGCGCCGGCCCGATGCAGACGGCCTCGTCGGCGAGGCGGACGGCGGCCGAGTCGGCGTCCGCCGTGGAGTAGACCACGGCCGTCCGCACGCCGAGTTCGCGGCACGCCCGCAGCACCCGCAGCGCGATCTCCCCCCGGTTGGCGATCAGCACCTTCTCGAACATCCCGCACCCGCTCTCAGGCCGGATCCAGCGCGACGAGCGGCTGGTCGTACTCCACGGGCTGGCCGTCGTCGGCCAGCACCTCGGCCACCCGGCCGCCCCGGTCGGCGGTGACCTCGTTCATGAGCTTCATCGCCTCGACGATCCCGACGACCTGGCCGGGCCGGACCAGGTCGCCGACGGCCACGAAGGGCGCGGCGCCCGGCTCCGGCGCCCGGTAGAAGGTGCCGACGATGGGCGAGCGCACGACCGTGCGGGCGTCGGGCTCGGCCGGTGCGGCGTCCGGCGGGTCGGCCGGCGCCGGTCGCGGCGGCGGGGCCGTCCCGGCGGGGGCGGCCGCCGCGGCGCCGTGCCACTCGACCTCCAGCACGGTCTCGCCGCTGCGCAGCCGCACCCGGCGTACCGGGCCGGCCAGTTCGGCGACCAGCTGCCGTGCGTGCCGGCGCAGGCCGGCCAGCACGGCGTCGGTGCCGTTGCCGTTGCGTCGGTCGGTGCCGTCTGCCTCGCGGACGGCCTCGGGCCGGGCCGCGCCGGCGCTCACCGGGCACCCGCCCGGAGGCCGACGCGGGCCGCGCCGAAACGGCGGAACCGCTGGCGCCGGCGGCGGACCAGGGTCGCGGCCGGCACGTCGAGCAGGGGCAGCAGGTTGGCCCGTACCGCGTCGCGCAGGCTCGTGCCCGCACCGTCCGGGTCGGCGTGCGCGGCGCCGGGGGGCTCCGGCACGATCTCGTCCACCACTCCGAGCCGGTGCAGGTCCGGTGCGGTGAGGCGCAGCGCCCGGGCCGCCTGCGGGACCGCCGACCGGTCGGGCCAGAGGATCGCGGCGCAGCCCTCGGGGCTGATCACCGAGTAGACCGCGTGTTCGAGCATCAGCACCCGGTCGGCGACCGCCAGGGCGAGGGCGCCTCCGCTGCCCCCCTCCCCGGTGATCACCGCGACGACCGGGGTGGGGAGCACGGTGAGGGCGAGGATGTTCTCCGCGATGGCCGCGGCCTGGCCCTGCTCCTCGGCGCCCACGCCGGGATCGGCGCCGGGGGTGTCGACGAGCGTGACGACCGGCAGGCCGAGGCGGGCGGCGAGGCGCATCAGCCGCAGCGCCTTGCGGTGCCCGGCCGGGCTGGCCATGCCGAAGTTGCGGGCCACCAGCTCGGCGGTGGTGTGCCCCTTCTGGTGGCCGATCACCATGACCGGCCGGCCGTCGAGCCGGGCGAGCCCGCCGACCACGGCCGGGCAGTCGCCGCCGAGCCGGTCACCGTGCAGCTCGACGAAGCCGTCGAAAGCGGAGTCCAGGTAGTCCAGGGTGGTCGGTCGGCCGGGGTGCCGGGCCAGCCGTACGGTCGCCCACGGGTCACCGGTCGCCGGCGGGGGCGCGTCCCCGGTGGCGGCCGGCGGGGGTGCGTCGCCGTCCGCGGTCGGCGGCGCCGGCCGGGGTACGGGCCGCCGCGTCGCGGGTGCGTGCGCCTCGACGGGCACGCCGGTGGGCGGCCGGCCGGCGCGGGCCGCGGCGAGCAGCGCCACGAGCCGGCCCCGCAGGGCGCGCCGGGGCACCACCATGTCCACCTGGCCGTGCCGCAGCAGGAAGTCGGCGGTCTGGAAGCCCTCGGGCAACGCCCGGCCGGTCACCTGGCGGATCACGCGGGGGCCGGCGAAGCCCATCCGGGCGCCGCTCTCGGCGACGACCACGTCGGTGTTGGTGGCGAACGAGGCCGCCACCCCGCCGTACGTGGGATCGGTGAGCACGCTGACGGTGAGCAGCCCCGCCTCGCGCAGCGCGGCGATGGCCTGGCTGACCGTCGCCATCTGCATCAGCGACAGGGCGCCCTCCTGCATCCGCGCGCCGCCGGAGGCGGTGACCAGGATCAGCGGCACGCGATCGTCGAGCGCGCGTTCGGCGGCCCGGGTGATGAGCTCGCCCACGGCGCAGCCGAGGCTGCCGCCGAGGAAGCGGAAGTCCATGACCGCGAGCGCGGCCGGGTGCCCGCCGAGGGTGGCGGTGCCGCAGAGCACCGCCTCGGCCAGCCCGGTGCCGGCCCGGGCCGCGGTGAGCCGGTGGGGGTACGGCACCACGTCGACGAAGTCGATCGGATCGACGTCGGCGGGGCGGTCGGGCAGCGGGCGGAACGAGCCCGGGTCGGCCAGCTGACGCAGCCGGTCGGGCGCGCCGAGACGGGCGTGCGCCCCGCACTCGGGGCAGACGTCGAGGTTGCGGCGCAGCCGCTTGCGGTAGAGCAGGGTGGCACAGCCGGCGCAGCGTGACCAGAGCTGCTCCTCCCGGGAGGCGGTGGCGGTCACGGCCGCCGCCCGACGGGGGCGGGGGCGTCGAACCGGTAGAAGCAGCGGGCCATGGCGTCGCGGGGCGAACGCCAGGTCGGCGAGTACGGCGAGATGTACGGCCGCAGGCGCTCGCTGACCCGGTCGAACTCCGGGTGCTCCCGCGCGGCCCGGACCGCCTCGTCCCCCGGCAGCTCGGTCTCCAGCAGGTGCACGTACAGGTCGTGCAACCGATACAGCGACCGGTGCCGCACCCCGGCCAGGTGCGGCAGCTCCGTGGCGTCGGAGTCCGCGAAGATCTCGGCGACCTGCGCCTCCGCGCTCGGGATCACCTTCGCGACGATCAGCGATCGGTCCATGGACGGGCCTCCCCCCACGACGTCCGCCGGCGGCGTGCGCGGCGGCCCCGGACGAGCCGGACGACTGGCCGCCACGATGCGGGCCGGGTCGTCACGGGGGCGTCACGGGGACGGGATCGGCGGGGACGGTGCTTGGTGACGCTGCGTTGACGGAAGCTGTGTATTGGCTATGCGCTCGCCGACCCCGAAGTCGTCCCGCCAGCAACAAAACGCAGTTCAGAGCCGATTTCACAGCCTACCGTCGATGCTGGACATCCCAGCAGATCCATTGACCGAGAGTGACCGTTATTGATAATCTTCGTCACGGTCAGCCCGGCGGCTCGGCGCGACGACGCGCCCTCGGCGACGCGACGACAGCGGCGTCGCGGGCAGCCGCGCCGGGCACACAGCAGACAGTCGGGACGAGTGTTCCGCAGGGGGTGCCGCCGTGGCCGCTGAACCGTCCGCGCCGCCGACCGGGGACCGCCCCGGCGCCGGCGTATCGCTGCACCTGCTCGGCGGCTTCCAGCTGTGCCACGGTGGCAGACCCGTCGTGGTGCCCCGCGGCCTGCAACGGGTGATCGCGCTGATCGGGTTACGTCCCGGCGCCACCCGCTGCCAGCTGGCCGGCCTGCTCTGGCCGGAGGCGCCCGAGGAGCGGGCGCTGTCGTCGCTGCGGACGGCCCTGTGGCGGCTGCGCCAGGACCCGTGCTGCCCCCTCGTCGTGACCGCGGACACCGTGCGGCTGGCCCCGTCGGTGCGGCTCGACGTCGACGAGCTGGTCGGCACGGCCACCCGCGTCCGCGACGGTGACGACCCGCGCAGCACGGCCGCGGCGCTCGCCGCCGGCCGGCACGACCTGCTCCCCGGCTGGTACGACGACTGGGTGCTGCTCGAACGCGAGCGGCTGCGCCAGCTCCGTCTGCACATGCTGGAGCAGGTGGCCGCCCAGCACCTCGCGGCGGGCCGGCACGGGGAGGCGCTGGAGGCGGCGCTGGAGGCGATGGCGGCCGAGCCGCTGCGCGAGACGCCGCACCGCCTGGTGGTCCGCATCCACCTCGCCGAGGGGAACGCCTTCGAGGCGGTGCACGCCTTCTACGTCTACCGGGACCTGCTGCGACGGGAGCTGCGACTGGAGCCCTCGGCCGCGATGTGCGCGCTCCTCGACGACACGCTGGCGCCGATCCGTCGGGCCAGCCGGGACAGCACGGCGGCACCTCGCCGGGCCCCCGGGCATCCCGCCCGCGCCCCGGGCGGGCCGGCCCGGCAGGCGTCACCGGGGCGACGCAACGCGTGACGGGCAGGTGACAGGCCGGGGGGCACCGTGGGCGGCACAGCAAACGCGTGGCCCCGCCGGGGCCACCGGCGGAAGGGGTCCGATGAGCCGTCTACTGATCGTGAGCAGGATCGTCCCCGGCGCGGAGGGCCGCGTGGCGCAGATCTTCGCCGAGTCCGACGCGACCGAGCTGCCCGGCCTGACCGGGGTCACCCACCGGTCGCTGTACTGCCTGCACGATGTCTGCGTACACCTGATGGAGACCGCCGACGTCGATCCGGAGGCCCTCGCCGAGGCCCGCAACCACCCGCTCTACCGGCAGGTCAACGAGCGGCTCTCGGCGCACACCTCGCCGTACCTGCCGACGTGGCGCTCCCCCCGCGACGCGATCGCCGGTTGCTTCTACCGCTGGGACGCCGCGACCGCCCCCGTCGTGCCCCGCACGGCCGGCTGAGGTCGGCCGTGTCCGCCACAGCGCCGCACGTGCTCGTCATCGGCGCCGGCACCGGCGGGATGTGCCTGGCGCACGGGCTGCGCCGGGCCGGCATCAGCGTCGCCGTCTACGAGCGGTACCGCAGCCGCGGCGAAGGGCTGCTCGGCTACCGGGTCGGCATCGGACCGACCGGCAGTCGGGCGCTGCGCGAGTGCCTTCCGCCGGAGCTCTTCGACGTCTACCTGGCCACCTGCGCCCGCTCACCCCGGTGGTTCAACGTCATCACCCAGCGGATGCGTGAGAGCGCCTCGTTCGAGCTGCGACCGGACACCCACCCGGTCGACACCGAACGCTCGGTGGCCCGGATGACGCTGCGCCAGGTCCTGCTCACCGGCATGGAGGACGTCGTCCACTTCGACAAGACGTTCACCCACTACGAGCAGCGTGACGACGGCACCGTGACCGCGTACTTCGCCGACGGCAGCTCCGCGACCGGCGACCTGCTGGTCGCGGCGGACGGCACGCACTCCGCCGTCCGCCGGCAGTACCTGCCGCACGCCGTCACCCGCGACGCCGGCACGATCAACATCGCCACCCGCATCCCGTTGACCGCGCACACCCGCTCGCTCCTGCCGGAACGGCTCCAACGCGGCATCTCCCTCATCTTCGGCACCGGCGGCATGATGGGCGTGCTGCACGTGATGGACTTCAAGTGGGACGCCGACGGCCGGCTCAAGCCGGGGGTCAGCGACGCCGACGCCGCCGTGCTGTCGCGGTGGCCGGGGCTGGCCCACGACCCCACCCGCGACAACATCAACCTCGTCGTCTGGAGCACCGCACGCCGGTTCCCGCCGGACGTCATGCAGCGCCGCGGCGACGATCTCGTGCAGATCGCGCTCGACCTCACCGGCAACTGGCATCCGGACCTGCGCGAACTGCTGATGCGCGGCGACCCGGCGAGCGCCCTGCCGATCCGGGTCACCACCTCGGAACCGGTGCCGCCCTGGAAGAGCAGCACGGTCACCCTGCTCGGCGACGCCATCCACACCATGACCCCGGGCCGTGGCGTGGGGGCGAACACCGCGCTGCGCGACGCGGCGCTGCTCTGCCGCCAGCTGCGGCTCGCCGCGGCCGGCGACAAGACGCTGCTCCAGGCGGTCGCCGACTACGAGACGGAGATGGTGCCGTACGGCTTCGCGCGGGTCGCCGACTCGCTCAACCGCAGCGGCACCAATGGCGACGACCGGATGTACAAGCCGGTCGTCGGCCGGCTCGCACTGCTCGGTGCCCGCGGCTACTTCGGTGTCACCAGCCGGGTGCCCCGCCTGCGCCGCAGGTTCGTCGACGACTTCTACACCTACCGGGGCGAAGAGGACTGAGTCCGTCCCGCACGACCCCGGCGCCCGGCGGGCGCCGGGGTCGCGTCGTGCCTCCGCTCGCCACGTTCCGTCGCGCCGCGAGCACCCGTGGTAGGGAGTCGGCACCATCTTTGGTACGATCCCGAGCCTCCCTGTCGGACCGCCGCCGCGTATGCGAAGCTGCGGCGGGTTTTCCACGTGATTCATCCGACGAGGTGAGAGGGAGGTCTGCCGTGGCGTGGTCCTTCGGGCACTCTCTGACAGTGATATTGGCCCTGCTGGTCGGCGTTGCCGGCGGTTGGGTGCTCCGCGGCCGGCGCGACGCGCAGCGCGGAGTCACCACGGTGGACGGTGGCGCGGCCGCCGCGACCGCGGTGCTCGCCAGTCCGGCACCGGCCGCCGCCGTCGACCGGGAGCAGCCGCCGGCGACCATCGACCCGGCGCCCGCGGCGGTCGCCGACGAGCCGGCGCCGGCGTCCCGGGCGGACGAGGCTCCGACGGCGGCGGCTCCGCCCCCGTCCGACGTCGACCCGGCCGACATGGCCCTGACCGACGACCCGGCGCCCGTTCCCGTCGTGGCGCCGCGCCCGGCGCCGGCGAGCGAACGGGAGTCGGACGACGCGCCGGTCGAGACCGAGCCGGTGGCGGTGACCACCGACGACGCGACCGAGCCCCGGTCCGCGACGAGTGGCGACGCGACCGGCTCGACGGAGCCGGTGACGGCCGGCGTCAGCACGGCCGGCGCGGAGCCGTCGACTGGGGCGGCGCGCGACGGTGACCGGACCGAGCCGGCCGCGACGCCGACCCCGGCGCCGCGGAGCGGCGTGGCCGCACCGCCGGTCCGTCCGGCGGCCCAGCCGACGGTCGAGGTGGACGACTTCCGCCGGATCCAGGGCGTCGGACCGAAGATGGCCGCGGCGCTGCAGGCGGCCGGTGTCCGGACGTACCGGCAGCTGGCGGAGCTGGACGAGGCCGCGTTGCGGGACGTCATCCGCGGCGCGGGTTTGCGGGCCGCTCCCGGCCTGGCCACCTGGCCGCAGCAGGCGAAGGTGCTCGCCGGCGCCCCGGACGAGGCCGCCACGGTCCTGCCCGACTGATCCGTCCCGTCCACGCCGACGTGGCGGTGTCCCGCGCCCGGGGTGCCGCCACGTCGGCGTATCCGGGGCCGCTGATGCGGCGAATCGGACACGCTGCGGGGCGGGCATCGCTACCGTCGGTCGGAAAGGGCTGAGGCCCCCCGTCGATCCGTCCTCCGGGAGCCGACCGTGCCGACCGCCACGCCGGAGCCGGCGCCGCAGCGGCACGCCCCGGTGCGCGACCCCGAGGCACCGCGCCGGGTGACCCTGCTCGAACTCTTCTTCGACCTGGTCTACGTGGTCGCGCTCGCCCTGATCTCCCGAGGGATGACCCGCGGGCTCGACTGGACCACGGCCGGCCAGTCGCTCATCATGCTCGCCGCCGTGTGGTGGACGTGGGCCATCACGGCCCTGGTCACCGACCTCTACAACCCGCAACGCGCCGAGATCAAGCTGTTGATCACCTCGGTGATGTTCGGCGCGTTGCTGATGACCACGGCGATCCCCGACGCGTTCGGCGACCGCGGGATCGTCTTCGCCGGCACGTACGTGGCGATCCACCTGGGCCGGGGGCTCTTCCTCATGCCGGCCGTGCGTCACGAGCCGCACACCCAGCGCCGGGCGTTGCGGATCTTCATCTGGTTCGCCGTCTCGGCCGTGCCCTGGATCGTCGGCGCGTACCTGGACGACCACGCGCGGATGGTGTGCTGGGCGATCGCCCTCGCCATCGACTACGGCGGCTTCCGCCTCGCGTACCCGGTGCCGGGGCTGGGCGTGGTGCCGACCGCGCAGCGCAACGTCACCGCCGAGCACCTCTCCGAGCGCTACCAGCAGTTCTTCATCATCGCGCTGGGCGACGCCATCCTGACCATCGGCGTCATGTTCAACCTGGCGCACTCGGAGCTGAAGAACATCGGGGCGTTCGCGATCGCGTTCGGCACCACCCTCGTGCTCTGGCGGATCTACGTGCACAAGTCCGGTGAGCTGCTGCCGGTCGCCATCGCGACCGCCCGGTCACCGAGCACGTTCCTGAACACCGCTCCCTACACGCACCTGCTGATGGTCGCCGGAGTGGTCACCACCGCGGCCGGGTTCGACCTCGTGCTGCACGAGCACGACGGGCGGACGCCACCGGCCTGGGTGGCCGTCATCCTCGGCGGCCCGGCGCTCTTCCTGCTCGGTCGCGCCGCCTTCGAGTACGAGGTGTTCAGCCGCATCTCCCTCTCCCGTCCCGGAGGGCTGCTCGCGCTGCTGACCATCGCCCCGCTCGTGATCTTCCTGCCGCCGGTCTTCAGCTCGCTCGGCGCCCTGCTGGTCCTCGTCGGCGTGGCTCTCGCCGACTTCCGACGCAGTTGGCGGCGACCACCCGAGGCACCCCTCCCGCCGCACTGACCTCGGGCGAGGCGCGCCGCCCGCCGGCCCGGACGCCGGGGATCACACCAGCGCGCCGGCGTACGCCCGGGCCCGCAGCCGCTGCCCCGCGGCCGCGCCGAGGCGCACCTGGAGCCCGAGCGGCGCGGCGGCCCGGCGCACCTCGTCGACGTGCAGCGAACCGTGCCGGTCCACGAGGAGCACGGGCGGCTCCTCCCACTCCCCCTCCGGCCGGTGGAACGAGAGCAGCGTGACGGAGGTGGGCAGGTAGGCGGCGTAGGCGGCGCGCGCGGCGGCCTCGTCGCGGTGCGCGAGGACGAGGACGTCGGGCAGGTGGCCGAAGTCGGCGAGGATGCCGTCCGCCTTCCAGTGCGCCGGCTCCTCCGACGCGCCGGTGAGGTGGTGCGAGCGGTTCGCGGACGTGATGGCGAGGTGGTCCACGCCCGCCTCGGCCGCCGCCCGTTCGAGGAACAGGTTCGACGGGCAGAGCGCGCCCGGCGCGATCACCTGGGTGGTGCGGATCCCCAGGTCGTGCTGGGTGAGGTGGTCGGGCAGGCGGTCGACCGCCGGGCCCCGGAAGCCGAACGGCCCGGCGCCGTAGAGGCAGTCCATCAACTGACGTACCCGCCGCTCCGGGAGCCGGGGCGGGATCCGGGACCAGTCGAACATGGACGGTATCCGGTGGGCGGCGGCCGTGATGCTGCCGACCTGGTCCGCCGGCCGCCCCTTGACCAGGTTGAGCCGGCGCACGCTCGGCGCGTCCGGGCGCGTGACGAGGGCGTAGAAGTTCGCGAAGGCCACCGCGACGACGGCCCCGTCGGCCAGTGCGCGGGCCGCCGCGGTCACGTCGGCGGGATGGTCGATGTATCGCGTCGGCGGGTGAGCGTCCATGGTTCCTCCTCGGCGAGCGCCGTGACGCCAGTTCTACGTCGCCCCGGCGGACGACACGAAGATCGGTCCTCGATCCGATAGTCACGGCGCGGGAGCCGGTGCGGGCGGCGGATGCCGACTCGTACCACCGGCTCGTCGGGGCCACCCGCACGGCGGCTGGGTGTCGCCGATCGGCGGCACCGTTAGCCGTTCGGCGCGGTTGGGTACAACCGCCTGCACCTCGACCCACCACAACCCCCACAGGAGGCACGCCATGCGTGGCACGTCGATACTCGGAGTCCTGGTCGTCATCTGGCTGATCATCGGCGCCATCGCCGCCGGTCAGCGCGGCTACTACAGCGGTGACGACACCAACTGCGCGGAGGCCGGCACGATCCTCGTCACCATCGTGGCCGGTCCGCTGAACTACATCGGCGCCAACCCGAAGATCGACTGCGAGCTGCCCCAACCGTCCAAGTAGGACCGCCGTTCCCGCGGCGGTGCCCCTCGGCCCGCGCCCCTCGGGCGCGGGCCGGAGTCGTCGTGGGGCTCCGGCGCTCGTGCCCGCGCGCCGCTGGCCGGCAGCCGGGGCGAGAGTTCCTGGAGACGCCGCCGACGAGCCCGTGGTACCCGCCCGGTCGGCACGATCGCCAGCAGGGCGGACCGCCTCCCCGTCACCGCACCACGAGCCGACCCGGTGGGTCACGATCCCCAGGGCGTCCTAGGAGGCCGGGTCGCCGTCGGCCGGCAGGTGGACGGCACGCCGCCCGGCCGCGACAGCGAGCGGGCGGGTCACGGTGGCTGGTTTGCCCCGGCGTACGACGGGAACGGCTGCCGCTCCAGGGCGGACCGACAGGAGCAGGGGCATGCAGATCGGCTACAAGCTGTCCACCGAGGGCTACGGGCCGAAGGAGATCATCCGCCAGGCCGTGCGTGCCGAGCAGGCCGGGTTCGACTTCGTGGAGATGAGCGACCACTACCATCCCTGGCTGGACGTCCAGGGCCACTCCGGGTTCACGTGGAGCATCCTCGGTGCCATCGCCGCGCAGACCACCACCCTCGGGCTGGCCACCGGGGTGACCTGCCCCAGCCTCCGGTACCACCCGGCGATCATCGCCCAGGCCGCCGCGACCATGGCGCTGATCTCCGACGGGCGCTTCACCCTCGGCGTGGGCGCGGGTGAGCGGCTCAACGAGCACGTGGTCGGTCAGGGTTTCCCCAGTGTCCGGGGGCGGCACGAACGGCTCCGGGAGGCGCTGGAGATCATCCGGCTGCTCTGGCAGGGCGGCTACCGGTCGTACGAGGGCCGGCATCTCCAGCTCGAGGACGCCCGGGTGTTCGACCTGCCGGACACCCTGCCGGTGATCGCCGTGGCGGCGAGCGGAGCGGAGTCGGCGAGCCTGGCGGCGGAGCTCGGCGACGGCCTCTTCGCCACCGAGCCGGAGCCGACGATCGTGCAGCACTACCGGTCCGCCGGTGGGCAGGGGCCCCGCTACGCCGAGGCACCGCTGGCCTGGGCGACGGACGACGACCAGGCCGTGCAGGCGGTGCTGCGGACCAGCCGCTGGCTGGTCACCGGGTGGAAGGTGATGAGCGAGCTGCCGAACCCGGTGAACTTCGACGCGGCCAGCGCGCACGTGGAGGAGAAGCACATCCGGCAGCTCTTCTCGATCGGTCCGGACCCGGAGGTGCACGTGGCGAAGGTCCGCGCCTACGTGGAGGCCGGATTCGACCACGTCGTGCTCCAGAACGCCGGCCCCGACCCGGACGGGTTCCTCGACTTCTTCGCCGGCGATTTGGCCGGGCGGCTGCGCGCGCTCGGCTGAACGACGGGTCGGGCGCGCCCGGCGCCCGCGACGACCGCTGGGGTCGTCACGAGCCGCCGGACGCGCCCGTACGCCGGACCGGGTCAGCGGAAGCAGTTCGCGACCGGAAGGCCGCTGCCCACGCAGTTGGTCGGCTCGTTGCCCAGGACGACGCTCTGGTCGTCCACCCGCACCCGCGCCCGCTCGACGAACAGGCCGCCGGGCTTCACCGTGGCGCTGTTGCCCACGATCTTGCTGGTGTAGACCGACACCTGGCCGGCGGTCGCGTAGATCCCGCCGCCCTTCGAGGTGGCGCCCACCGCCTCGTTCCGCGCCACGTCGCTGCCCCGCACCAGCAGGTTCGACTTCTCGGCGTAGATGCCGCCACCGGGGCCGTGCGTGGTGTTGCCGGTGATCACGCTGTCGTCCAGCGGGAGCAGCCCCTGGACGGTCGCGATGCCGCCACCGCGGACGGTGGAGGTGTTGTCCCGGATGGTCATCCCCCGCAGCACGATCACCGCGTCGGAGTTGGCGATCCCGCCGCCGATCTGCGCGGTGTTGCCGAGCACCTTGGTGTCGAGGACCTTCGTCCGCGCCGAGAAGCTCGCGATCCCGCCGCCCTGCTTCGCGCTGTTCTGGACGAAGGTGGCGCCCGCCACGTCCGCCGCGCCCCGGTAGTTGCCGAGCCCGCCGCCGTAGGCGTTCGCGCTGTTGTGGTGGAACTCCGCGTTGCGCAGCGTCAGCACCCCGCCGTTGAGCAGGCCCCCGCCCTTGCCCTCGGCGCCGGCCGCGCTGTTGCCGACGAACCTGCCGCCGTCGAGCACCAGGTTGCCGTCGTTGAAGATCCCGCCGCCGCCCCCGTCCTTGGAGAGCGAGGTGCTGCCGGTGATCGTCGTACGCTCGACGACGGCCGTGGCGCCGTGCACGACGTGGATGGCGCCGCCCTCGATCTTCGAGCGCCCGTTGCGCAGCTCGACGTCGCGCAGGAACAGCTCACCGCCGTCGCGGACGGTGAGGAACCGGAAGTCCTCGGCGTGCACGTCCCGCTCGATCGTCGCCCCGGCCCCGTCGATGGTGATGGGGTGGTAGATCACCGGCAGGCCGGCCTTGTCGTCCGCCGGGTTGCGCGGCGGCGCCTCGGCGTCGCCCGGGTTCTCCGCCGCGTCCGCGGCCTCCCGCGCGTCCCGGATCCCGCCGTCGTAGTCGTCGGGCTGGGCGAACGCCTGGGTCAGCGTGTACGTGCACTTCGACGCGAGCCGCAGCGACCCGCCGCCCTGGGCGTTGGCCTTCACGAGCGCCGCGACCAGCTTGCCGGCGTCGCAGGGCACCTCCAGCACCGGGTGGCGTCCCGTCCCGGGCCCGTCGCGGTGCGGCCCCCCGGCGTCCGGGACCCGGCCGTCGCCGTCGCGGCCGTCGCCGTACCGGCCGTCCGGGCGCCCGGCGCCGTCACCCGACGGCTCCCGCTTGCCCGGGTCCGCCTCGGCGCCGGCGTCGCTCGCGCCCAGCACGCTCGCCGCCCGGGCCGGGTCGAGGAAGGGCACTTCCCGGTCCCCGGCGGCGACGGCCACCGCGCTGATGCCGGTGGCGCCCACGACGAGGCTGCCCGCCAGCACGCCGCCGGCTAAGAACCACCGGGACCGTCGTCTGGGTCGCGCTGGCCGCCGGCCCCCTCGGTACGTCGACATCGTCTCCTGCCTCTCCTCGCTGCATGGCACGGCCGCGCCGGAATCGGGCGCGGGGTGAGCGACGGTTCGCCGGCCACCAGACACCACGATAGAGAGGCAATACGGACAGTCAGGTGTGAACGTGAATAGTTTCGCCATTCATGTCTTCCCGGGACGCCGCGGACGGCGAGGCGGGTCAGCCGCCGACGTGGATGCCCGGCCGGCGGGCACGGTCGGGCTCCGTGCGGCGGAGGATCTCCCGGACCACCGGCGGGGTGTCCCCGCGCCCGAGGATCAGGTAGCGCAGCAGATGGCCGATCGGACTCCCCTCCGACCACTCGAAGTGGGCGTGCGGCCGGACGCCGGTGACGTCTCGCAACGCCAGCAGGATCGCCGCGATCGCGTTCGGCGCCGCGGGGCTGCTCGCCCGCAACACCCGGAAACCGCCCACCTCGACGCCGTGCACCCGCAGCACCTTGCTGAACTCCGACGGGTCGATCACGTCGATCTCGAGGAAGAGCACGTCGGCCGCGCCGGGCACCGGGTTCATCGCCCGCTGGGCCCGCTCCTTGAGCGTGTACTCCTTCACCGCGCCGCTGTCGCGCTTGTTGGCGATCAGGTGCAGGCGACCGTCGTGGGCCAGCGACTCGGCGATGAACCGGCGGGCCGGCTCGTCGAACTCGATCCGCTCCGCCCGCAGCTCGGTCGTCCGGGTCACCCGGGAGATCAGCGACACCACGATGATGGCGACGATGAACAGCCCGGAGATGGCGATGCCGTCCGGGTGGTTCAGGATGTTGTCGCCGAGCGCGTAGAGCAGCACGACGGTCAGCACCGTGAAGCCGAAGGCCGCGAGGCGACGCCGCTGACGCAGCACGGAGATGGTCACCGCCACGGCCCCGGAGACCATCATGGCGAGGATCCCGGTGGCGTACGCGCCGGCCTGGGCGTTGACGTCGGCCCGGAACGCGAGCGTGATCGCGACACTGACCAGGGTGTAGACCAGCACCACCGGGCGCACGGCCCGCCCCCACTCCGGCGCCATGCCGTACGACGGGAGGTAGCGCGGCACGATGTTGATCAGGCCGGCCATCGCCGAGGCGCCGGCGAACCAGAGGATCAGCACGCTGCTGATGTCGTACACGGTGCCGAAGCCCTCGCCGAGATGCGCGTGCGCGAGGAACGCCAGGGCCCGGCCGTTGGCCTCCCCGCCGGGGCGGAAGGCCTCCGGCGGGATCAGCACGGTGGTGACGAACGTGGTCAGCAGCAGGTACACCGACATGATCAGCGCGGCGGCGGTGAGCAGCCGCCGGGTGTTGCGGATGCGGGCGGCCAGCCGCGCCGCACGGTCCGCGCCCCGGCCGGCGACCAGCGGCATCATGCTCACCCCGGTCTCGAAGCCGGAGAGACCCAGCACCAGCAGCGGGAAGGCGAGCGCGGTGGTCAGGACGATGTCGCCCGGCCCACCGGCGCCGGCGAGCGCGTCCCCCCAGTCCGCCAGGATGCCCGGATCGTCCACGATCCGGGCCAGCGCCACCGCGACGATCACCGCGTTGAGCACGAGGAAGACGGCGACCAGCGGGATGGCCACCGCCACCGCCTCGCGGAAGCCGAGCAGGAACACCCCGCCGAGGATCAGTAGCAGCACCACGGTGACGCCCACGGCCACCCCGGTGCCCCGGAAGCTCTCGGGCAGGTAGGGGTTCTCCAGCAGGTGCACGGTGGCGTCGGCCGCGGAGAGGGTGATCGTGATGATCCACGAGGTCGCCACGAAGCCGAGCAGGACCAGGACGAAGAGCTTGCCGCGCCAGAACGGCAGCAGCCGCTCCAGCATCGCCACCGAACCCTGCCCGTGCGGGCTCTCGCCGGCCACCCGGCGGTACATCGGGAGCATCCCGAACAGGGTCAGCGCGACGATCAGCAGCGTCGCCAGCGGCGAGAGGGCGCCGGCGGCCACGGCCGCGATCGCCGGCAGGTAGGACAGCGTGGAGAAGTAGTCGACGCCGGTCAGGCACATCACCTGCCACCACGGATGCGCGCGGGTCTGCCCCTCCGCCGCCTCCGGGCCCACGGGCTGCACCCGGTGCCGGAACAGCCACTGGTGCAGGCGGTTGGCCGGCGGCGCCGGCCGCACCGGACTCGCCACCCGCTCGGGCACCGTGACCCGCCGGCCACCGGCCTCGGGGCGGGTCGGGTCGCGGGCGGCCCGCAGCGCCGGTTCCGGCCCGGGCGGCTGCCGGCGCCGCTGCGCCCGTCGTGACTTCCCCCCGTGCTCGTCAGGCATGTCCCCGTCCCGCACTCACCGACTCCTGACCACGACCGTAGGCGGTGCGGCGGCCGTCGCCCGACGGAAACGGGGAAGCCGGACCTACTGTCCGGGGCCGGCCGAGGGATTCGGATCGACACGGGCCCGCATCGCGGGGCGGGCCCTCACCGGGTACCGCCCTTCGGACGCGGGCCGGCGCCACCCGGGCGGGGCGGGCCGGGTCGTGCGGGCCGGGGACGGGCGGCGGGGCGCCGTCGGGTCGGCGGGTTCATGAACGGGGGCGTACCCGGTGCCGCGCGGCCGACACCCCGCCGCGGCGGCGTCGATCCCGCGGCGGCCCGCAGCCGTACGGCCGACTCCCGCACCGGCCGGTCCGCCCGCGTGCCGGCCAGCTCCCCGTCGGGTGGGTGGCGTCCACCGGACCGGCCTCGCCCCGGACGTCCTCCAGAACCTGCCGGCCCGGCCGAGCGGGCGGGACGCACCGGGAGGATCGACGTCGTGCAGGTGCCGCGGCAGGGCGTCCAGGGCGCTGGTTGACGGGCCCGCCGGGTGGCGGACGGTGTCGCCGACGCGGACGAGGCCCCCGGTGACCCTGCCCGCCGACGGCTGTTCGGGGGGCGACCACCGGGACCTCCTGCCGGTCGAGCCCCCGTGCGGCGCCGCCGGCCCGGGTCGGGGGACGTGCCCCCGCGTTCCGTCCCCCCCGGACGGAACGCGGGGACCCCCCGTCCCGGCTACTGCAGGAACGCCCCGAGGGGCGACAGCAGCAGCCGACCGAGCGCCGCGGCCGTGGAGTCCAGCCGGCTGCGCTCGCACTCGTGGGCGGCCGGGTCGTGCCGGCACCGCCATATCCGCTGCGCGTTGCGCCAGGCGACGTCGCGGGTGTACTCGACCAGCTCCCCCTGGTACCAGTCGTCGATCTCGCCGTTGAGCATGTCGATGAGCAGCTGCCAGCGCTCCAGGTAGCCGCGCCGCAGCCCCGGGATCTTCTCCGCGAAGATGTTGTTGATCTCGAGGTAGTCACGGTGCTGGTCGGTGCCGTCGACCGGCTCGGACTCCAGGTGGTCGAACGTCGTGACCAGCGCGAACGGCAGGTCGAAGTTGATGTGCGCGTTCACCCCCGCGGCGGCCGACGGCAGCGGCCGGGCGTCCGGGCCGCGCATCCGCTCGAAGAGGCACGACCACGCCTTCGGGGTGCCCGGGCTGGAGTCGGTCCACAGCCGCAGCGCGTCGAAGTAGCGGGCGGCGAACTCGACGTCGAGCCGGGACAGGAAGACCGGGTCGACGAAGCGGTCGTCGTACAGCCCGTCCAGCACGGTGGTGGTGATGGTCAGGTAGAGCTTGTTGAAGTCGGCCAGCGGGCAGCTGTCCAGCAGCGGCGGCAGCCGGACCAGCATGTCCTGCAGCTTCGTCAGGTGGTCGACCACGGCCGGCACGTCGGCCGGATGGTCGGCGAGCAGGTCGACGATGTCCCGGTGCACGGGCCCCCAGACCGGTTCCGACATCTTCCCCTCCACAGCGGTGCACGGCACCTGCGCGCCGATCGCGACAGGGCACAGCCTTGCAGCCGGCGCTGTGCGCCGGATCAGTAGAACGACGTATACGGCGCCCCCCGCGCCGCGCGGCTCAGCCGCGCCGGTTACGTAGGTAGATGGCGCTCGCCTGCACGCGGGTGCGGACCTGGAGCTTGTCGAAGATGTGCGAGACGTGCACGCCGATGGTCCGCTCGCTGATGAACAGCCGCTGGCCGATCTCCTTGTTGGTCAGCCCCTCCGCCACCGCGGCGAGCACCTCGCGCTCGCGGGCGGTGAGCGTCGCCAGCTCGTCGTCGCCCGCCGTGTCCCGCGCCGCGTCGCGCCCGCGCGCCTGCTCCCGCTCCTCCAACTCGACCCGGGCGCGGGTGGCCAGCGTCCTGATCTCCGAGGTCAACGGCACCGCCCCGAGCCCCTGCGCCGTCCGGTACGCCTCGCGCAGCAGCTTGCCCGCGGTCGCCATCCGGCTGCGCCGGGCGAGCAGCGCCTCCGCCTGCCGCAGCCGGGAGTACGCCGCCGGGTAGGGGTGGTTGCGCCGGTCCCACTCGGCCACCGAGCGGGCCCACAGCTCGGGGTCGTTGCCGTCGAGCCGGCCCACCTCCGCGTCGCACAGCGCCAGGAATCCGTCGACGACGTCCCGCACCGGCCGGGCCGCCTTCTCGCTCTTGCGCGCCACCCGGCCGGCCACGTCTCGCAGCCGCCGCACCGCCGTCTGGTCGACGGGGATGGTGCGCCCCGCGTGCGCCTCGGCCTCGGCCCGCAGCCCGTGCCAGACGAGCGCCGCGAGGATCGCCACGTCGTCCGAGCGGCTCTCGGTGAGCCCGCGCTGCACGGCCTGCCGGGCCAGGTCGTGGCGCCCCTGCCACATGGCCAGGCCGGCGCGCAGGGTCAGCAGCGGGATCACGTGCCGGGCGCCCCCGCCGGCGAGCACCGTCGCCACCGCGTCGAGGTCACGGTCGGCGGCCTCGATGTCCCCGTAGCCGACCGAGAGCCGGCAGCGGGCCAGCAGCAGCTCCACGGCGTCCGCGCCGGACGGGCGGTGGCGCAGCGCGGCGGCCACGACCTTCTCCGCCTCGGCCCACTGCCCCACCCGGAACAGCCCGTTCGTGGCGATCGCGAGCAGCCGGGTCTCGTACGTGCGGCCGAGCCCCAGCTCCGCCACCCGCTCCGCGCCCCGGCGGGCCACCACCACCCCCTCCTCGAGGATGTTCAGCGGTCCGGTGAGCAGCTCGGCGAGGTGCAGGTACGCGCACGCGACGTCGTCGGGCCGGCCGGCGCGCTCGGCGATGTCCAGCGCCTGGCGCATCACGGCGAGGCCGGCGTCCGGGTCCTCCAGGTAGGCCTCGCTGAAGCCGAGGGCCGCGCTGGCCACCACCACCTCCGAGGTGGAGCCGTCCACCGTGGCCGCCAGCTCCAGCGCCTCCCGGGCGCGCCGGCCCGCGTCGGCGTACCGGCCGAGGTGCAGCAGCAGCTCGGCCAGGTGGGCGGCCGCGGTGGCCCGCTCTCTCGGCGTGCAGTCGGCGGCCTCCAGCGCGCGCCGGTACTCCGCCTCGGCCAGCGCGGACCGTCCGGCGGCCGCGAGGTAGCGGGCGCGGCGGATGTGCAGCGCGCAGGCCGACATGCCACCCGCGCCGGCCAGCTCCTCCAGCAGCGCCAGCGCCCGGGCGTGCTCGCCGCAGTGGTGGGCCGCCTCGGCGGCGTGCCCCAGCAGGTCGGCCCGGTCCACCGTGCGCGGCCTGGCGGTCGGCGCCTCGGCCAGGTGCAACGCCACCGACCAGTGCCGGTGCGCCTCCGCGTAACCGTGCAGCCGCTCGGCCTCCTGCGCGGCGCCCACCGCCGCGGGGAGCGCGCGTGCCGGTTCGCCGGCCAGCCGCCAGTGGTGCGCGAGCCGCGCCTGGTGCAGCTCCGCCTCCGCCGAGGTGAGCGCCTCGGCGTAGCGGCGGTGCAGGGCGGAACGCTCGGCTGGCAGCAGCTCGTCCTCCAGCACCTCGGCGACCAGCCGGTGTCGCAGCCGGTAGCCGTCGTCGGCGCTGACGAGCAGCCGGTGCGCGACCGTCGCCCGGACCGCCTCGATGAGGTCCTGCTCCGGGAGCCCCACCACCCGGGCGAGCAGCCAGTGCTCGACCGGTTCCACGCCGGCGGCGACGGCGTGCACCACGGCGTGCGCGTGCTGCGGCAGCGCGTCGACCCGGGCCAGGAAGATCTCCCGGAGCGTGTCGGAGAGCCCGTCACGGCCGTCACGCAGGTCGCGGGCCAGCTCCTCGACGACGAAGGGGTTGCCGCCGCTGCGCTGCCAGACCTGCTCGGCCGCCTCCGCCGGCAGGGGCCGCCCGACCACGGCGGCGGCGAGCTGCTCGGTGGCGGCCCGGTCCAGGGGGGCGAGGTCGAGCACCCGTACGGAGCGCAGCCGGCGCAGCTCGGTCAGCACCCGGCGCAGCGGGTGCGCGCCCTGCAACGACTCGGCCCGTACGGCGGCGAGCACCGAGAGCTGGAGGTCGCCGAGCCCGGCGAGCAGGTAGAGCAGGAGTTGGCGGGTGCTGCGGTCGACCCACTGGAGGTCGTCGAGGACGAGCACGAGGGGGCGGCCCTCGGCGATGAGGTGCAGCCCGCGCGACACCCGTTCGAGGAGCGCGCCCGCGCCGTCGGGCCCGGCGGTCTCCTCCGCGAACATCTGCAGCAGTGCCCGGACGGCCGAGGAGGTGCGGGTGTGCGAGGTGGACAGTTCCGCGTCGAAGCGCCGCAGGGCCTGCAACAGCGGGTGCAGCGGTGACGCGTCGCCGATGTCGAGGCAGGAGCCGGTGAGCACCAGGGCCCCGGCGTCGCGCAGCTGCGCACCCACCTCGCGCAGGAGGCGCGTCTTGCCGACCCCGCTCTCGCCGGTGAGGAAGACGGCTGCGGTGTGCCCCTGCGCGACGTCGTCGAACAGGGCCGACCGGACCGACTTCAGCAGGTCGGCCCGGCCGACGAGCGGTGCATTGTCCACATCGCTGGCCATGGCACGCAGCCTAGTCACAGGCCCCCGCACCGTTCTACGGCCGTTTGCCCCATGTGGTACTCATCGCGTCGACATTGCGACCAAAGGTTGCGGGCGGCCGACATACGTCGTCCTACCGATCCCCCGTCGGCCGAGGAGTGAAAGTCTCCGGAGGTCGTGAGCCGTCAACCGGGGGGAAGGGCAGGTGCGAGGCCATGTCGACGTTGGTCGCCGCCGCGCCGCGGCTTCCGTGGCCGCAGTGGCCGGTGCCGGAGGAGAGGCGGACGGTCACCGTGTTGTTCGTCGACATCGTCGGCTCGACCGCGCTGGTCGAGCGGCTCGATCCCGAGGACGTACGGGCGGTGCAGCGGGCGTACTTCGACACGGTGGCGGGGGTGCTGCGCCGCTGGCACGGTGTGGTGGAGAAGTACGTCGGCGACGCCGTCATGGCGCTCTTCGGGGCACGCGAGTCCGACGGCTTCGACGCCTACCGGGCCGTGCGCGCCGGGCTGGAGATGCAGCGGGCACTGGACGAGCGGCAGCTGCCGGGCGGCGTCGTGCTGCGGGTCCGGGTGGGGGTGGCCACCGGCGAGGCCGTGGTCGACCTCGCCGCCGCCCGCGACGGCGGGCACGGCACGGCCAGCGGCGCGGTCATCACCACCGCGGCCCGGTTGCAGGAGTACGCCCCGCCGGGCGGCGTCGTCTGCTGCGCGGCCACCCACCGGGCCACCGCGGGGCTGGTGAGCCAGCGACGGCTCACCCCGGTCACGACGCCCGGCCGGCCACCGGCCGGGGGCGTCTGGCAGCCCGTCGCCTTCGCGGGCCCGCCCGTGGCGCGGCACGACGGACCGCTCGTCGGGCGGCGGCGGGAACTGGCCACCGCCCGGGACCGGGTCCTGCACGCGGTGCGGGAGCGCAGCCCCCGCTGGGTGTCGGTGGTGGGGCCGTCCGGCAGCGGCCGCAGCCGGTTGCTGCACGAGCTGACGCGCACCGTCGACGTGGTCGACGGGCAGCCGGTGCGGTGGTGCGTGGCGGCCTGCCCGCCGCACCCGCACGAGCCGATGGCCCCGGTGGCGCAGCTGCTGCGCGACCTCGCCGGGCTGGACGCGGCGGATTCCCCCGCGATGCTGCGCGAGCGGCTGGGCGCCGCCCTGCACGGGGTGCTCCCGCCGGCCCGGCTGGCGACCGCGCTGCCCGCGCTGGAGCGACTGGTCGCGGCACCGGACGGCACGTCCACCGCGGCGGCGGGCGCGGCCTGGTGCCAGGAGGTGCTGCTGCGCCTGGCCGGCCGGGGGCCGCTGGTGGTCGCGGTCGACGACCTTGACCGGGCCACCCCGGCGGTCGACCGGTTCCTGCACTCCCTGTTCACGGCGGCCGCCGCACGGGAGCTGCCGTTGGCGGTGGTGGCCCTGCACGGCGCGGACCGGGCGGACGCGCTGCCCGTGCGAACCGGCCGCCGGTGCCGGGTGCCGCTGCGCCCGCTCACCCCGGTTTACACCGGCCGGTTGCTGCGCCACCTGCTGGTCCGCGCCGGCCAGCCGGTGGCCCTGGTGGGGCGGCTGCTCCCGCTGGTCGGCGGCATGCCCGGCCACGCCGCGGCGTACGTCCGGTCGCTGGCCGACGGCGCGGACCCGGTGGCGCCGCCGCTGCCGGAGCCGCTGCGGCGGGACGTCGGCGCGGAGGTGGACCGGCTCGACGGCACGGGACGGGCGGCGCTGATGGCCGGCGCCACGCTGGGCGGCGGGTTCACCGCCGACCTGGTGGAGCGGCTGCTCGACTGGCCGGCGGGGCGAGCCGCGCGGGTGCTGTCCGACCTGGTCACCGCCGGTTTCCTCGACACGGGTGCCGACGGCCGGTACGCCCTCGTCACGCCCGCGCTGCGCCGGGTGGTCGCCGACCGGCTGCCCCGCCGCCTGCGGGCCGCCTTCGCCCGACGCGCCACCGGCACCGTCGAGCTCCCGGGCGCCGGCCCTACGGGCGTGGACGCCGCCGTCGCGAGCGGCCCGCGTCACGGCCCGGGCGACCCCGCCCCGCACCGCCACGACCGGGCCGGCGACCCGCCCGGAGCCCACCGGGTGGATCCGCCGCACCGGGACGCGGCCGGCCCCGGCCGGCCCGGGAGGTCACCGCTGCCGGTCACCGCCGCGGCGGCGTCTCCGGACGGCCGGCCGGCGCGCGGACGGTGGGAGCCCGTCGACCGGGTCCGGGCCGCGCCGTCCCGAGCCGTCGTGCGCACGCCGGCCTCCCCGCCGCGGTCCGTCGCCGCCGACCGGGACGGGCACTCGTTCCGGGCGGGCCCCGCGCCGCGGGGAACCGCACCCGGCGATCGCGCCACCGTCGGAGCGGACGGTGTGCCCCGCACCGAGGAGGCTCCGCCGATGGACGGCGCCCCGGCGGCAGCCGGGTTCGCCCCGGCCGCCTGACCGTTCGGATCCGCGCGGGCCGCGACGCGGGTCAGCGGTCGGCGAGGAAGGCCAGCACGCGCTCCCAGGTCGCCTCGGCGGCGGCCGCGTCGTGGTCGGGCGTGTCGGGGTCGGTGAAGAGGTGACCGGCGCCCGGGTAGCGGAACACCGTCAGGTCCGCCCCGGCGGCGGTCATCGCGTCCCGCCACTCGTCAATCTCGGCCGGCGGCTCGTACTCGTCCGGGTCGGCGAGGTGCAGCTGCACCCGCAGGCCCGGTCGCACCGCCGCCGGTGAGCCGCCCGTGCCGTGCAGGAGCAGCAGGCCGGCCGTGACCGGACGCTCGGCGAGCATCGCGCCGGCCACCCCGGCGCCCATCGAGAAGCCCGCCAGGACGGTCTCCGGCGGCAGCTGCTCGACCGCGGTCCGCGCCCGGTCGAGCACCACGTCCCCGCCGACCTTCTCCAGCAGGGCGAAGCCCTCCTCGACGGTGTCGACGGCCGGCACGCCGTAAAGGTCCGGCGTCGCGACCTCGTGCCCGTCGGCCCGCAGCCGGTCGGCGGCGGCCAGGACGGCGGGGCGCAACCCGTAAACGGAGTGGAAGAGCACGACGTGTCCCATCCGGACCATCCTGCCGTATCCCACCGCGCGTCGCGTCGGGTCGACGCGCGCCGGCGGTCAGCACAGCGCTTCGAGGCGGGCCACCAGCTCGGCGGGCGCCGGCCTGGCGGCGATCTCGGCACCGACCTCGCGGGCCGCCGTGCCCAGCGCCGGGTCGGTGACCAGGCGGGTGAGCGTCTCGGCGGTGATGTCGCGGGCCGGCACCGCGAGACCGGCGCCCCGGCGCGCCACCAGCTCGGCGTTCTGTCGCCGGTCGCCCGGCCCGGGCGTGGCGAGCTGCGGCACGCCGGCCACGAGGGCGTTGAAGACGCTGCCGGCGCCACCGTGGTGCACCAGCGCCGCGCTCGCCGGCAGGGCGGCCGGCAGCGGGATCCAGTCGACCGTGCGGACGTTCGCGGGCAGCGCGGTGCCGACGAGCCGCCGGTCCGGGCGTACCAGCACGAACTCCGCGTCGACCCGGCCGGCGGCGGCCACCACGGCGCCCATCGGCCCGCCGCCGCCGGGCCCGGTGAGCGTGCTGCGGCTGACCAGCACCCGGGGCCGGTCCCCCGGTTCCCGCAGCCAGGCCGGCAGCTCGCCGCCGCCGAGGTAGGCGCCGTAGCGCAGGGGCCAGCCGTCCTGGCGCAGCACGCTGGGCGGGGCGACGGCGAGCGCGGCCGCCGGTGGAGGCAGCTCGGTCAGGCGGTGCCGACGCAGCGCCCCGCCCAGCCGGGCGGTCGTGGCCCGGACCAGCTCCCGCCCGTCGAACAGCGCGTTCTCCTGGCGTACGGCCGGCACGCCGAGCCGGGCCGCGGCGACCGCGCCGGCCACCGCGAACGGCTCGTGCAGCACCAGGTCGGGCCGCCAGTCGTCGGCGAGCGCGACCACGGCGTCGGTGAGGTGGTCGTTGAGCGCGCCGAAGAGCAGTCCGGCGCCGCGCGTGCCGGCCGTGCCGGCGAGTTCCGCCCGTGCCACCAGCGGGTGACGCAGCATGACGCCTCGGGCGATCCGGCCGAAGTCGAATCCCGGTGCGACGTCGCGTACCGGCAGCCCGGATCCGGCGACGGCGGCGGCCTCGCCCCCGGTGGCGACGAGCACCTCGTGACCGGCGTCGCGGAGCGCGGCGGCGAGCGGCACGAGCGGGAAGGCGTGGCCGATCAGGGGCGCGGACACCACCAGGACGCGCATGGGGGCGATCCTATGCGGGCGGTGCGCGCCGCACCGGTCGCGGGAGCGCCGGCGTCAGCGGGCCGGCGCCGACGCGGCGGCCGGGTCGTCGCCGGCGGGTGGCCGGGCGGCGAGCGTACGGCTGCGGCCCCGGAACTCGGCGATCACCTCGCCGTCGTCCCGGGTGACCGTGACGTCGTAGATGCCGCTGCGGCCGTAGCGGGTGCGTTCGGTGGCCCGCGCGGTCAGCACGTCGCCGGCGCGCGCAGGGCGGACGAAGGTGATGTCGCCGCCCGCCGCGACGGTGGGCGGCCCCCAGCTGTTGCAGGCCAGCGCGAACGCGGTGTCGGCGAGCAGGAACACGAAGCCGCCGTGGGCGATGGCGTGGCCGTTGAGCATCCCGTCGGTCACCCGCATCCGGGCGACCGCCGCGCCGCCATCGGCCTCGACCAGTTCGATGCCGAGGCCACGGGAGGCCGGGTCGGCGTCGAACATGTCGTGCGCCGCGTTGCGTGCGTTTCCCACGTCAGCCCGCCCGCCGCTCGTCGACGATGCGCCGCATCTTGCCCATCGACCGCTCCACGCCGTCCGGGGCGATCACCTCCACGCTCACGCTCACCCCGACGGTGTTCTTGACCAGGTGCACGAGGGCCTCCCCGGCCCGCTCGGCGGCGTCGGCGGCCACGCCGGGGCGCCGCTCGACCCGCACGGTGAGGCTGTCCATCCGTCCCTGCCGTCCGAGCACGCACTGGAAGTGCGGGGACAGTTCGGGAATGCGCAGGATCAGCTCCTCGATCTGCGTCGGGAACACGTTGACGCCGCGCACGATCATCATGTCGTCGGTCCGCCCGGTGATCTTCTCGATCCGGCGCATGGGGCGGGCGGTGCCCGGCAGCAACCGGGTCAGGTCGCGGGTGCGGTACCGGACGACGGGCATGGCCTCCTTGGTGAGGGAGGTGAGCACCAGTTCGCCGCGCTCACCGTCGGGGAGCACCTCGCCGGTGACCGGGTCGATGATCTCCGGGTAGAAGTGGTCCTCCCAGAGGTGCAGCCCGTCCTTGGTCTCGACGCACTCGTTGGCCACGCCGGGGCCCATCACCTCGGAGAGCCCGTAGATGTCCACGGCGTGCATGTCCAGCCGCTGCTCCATCTCCCGGCGCATGTCCTCGGTCCACGGCTCGGCGCCGAAGATGCCGACCCGCAGCGAGGTTTCGCGGGGGTCGATCCCCTGCCGCCGCATCTCGTCGACGATGGCCAGCATGTAGCTCGGGGTCACCATGATGATCTCGGGCTCGAAGTCGCGGATCAGCATCACCTGCCGCTCGGTCATCCCGCCGGAGACCGGGATGACGGTGCAGCCCAGCTCCTCGGCCCCGTAGTGGGCGCCCAGGCCACCGGTGAACAGGCCGTAGCCGTACGCGACGTGCACCCGGTCGCCGGGGCGCCCGCCGGAGGCGCGGATCGAGCGGGCCATCAGCCGGGCCCAGGTGGTCAGGTCGGCGCGGGTGTAGCCCACGACGGTGGGTCGGCCGGTCGTGCCGGAGGAGGCGTGCAGCCGGGCGACCCGCTCGCGCGGCACGGCGAACATGCCGAACGGGTAGTTCTCCCGCAGCTCGGCCTTCCCGGTGAACGGGAAGCGGGCCAGGTCGGCCAGGTCCCGGCAGTCGTCGGGGTGCACCCCCGCCGCCTCGAAGGCACGCCGGTAGTGCGGGACGTTGTCGTACGCGTGCCGCAGTGACCAGCGCAGGCGTTCGAGCTGCACCGCCCGCAGCTCGTCCACGCTGGCCCGTTCGATCGGCTCCAGGTCCTCGCGTCGAGGGGTGCGGTCCTGCATGCGTCCTCCTGCACGACGGCGGTGGCGTGGCCGGCGGGCCCACGTACCGGTGTCGCACCCAGGGAAGACGCCCACGGCCCGCGCCGCCCGGTTCGCGGCCGCCGATCCGCGTACCGTACGCCCACGGCGGCCCGCCGTCACCGCCGGGTGGCGGGACCGGGTGCGCCGCCAGCGGACGAGCCGGCGACGGGCACGGCCACCGGTCAGACGGTGAGCAGGGTCTTGCCGACCGTCGCGCGCTCCTCGATCGCCCGGTGCGCGTCCGCCGCCCGCTCCAGCGGGAAGGTCTGCCCGATCAGCGGCGTGATCCGTCCCGCCGCGGCGGCGTCGAGCGCGGCGCGCAGGTGGCGGCGTCGCAGGTCGGGGTGGAACTGCACGTCGGCGATGCCGAGCACGTGCACGTGCCGGCGCCGGGCGGCCGGAGCGTCGGGCACCGCGAACGCTCCGGCGGGGGTGCCGTGGGCCGAGAACCAGCCGCCGTCGCGGACCAGGTCGAACGCCGTCCGGCCGTACTCGCCGCCCGCGCCGTCGAACACGACGTCGAGCCCGCCCGCCGCCTCCCGTACCCGGTCGGCCCAGCCCGCCGTGGCGTAGTCGACCACGAGGTCCGCGCCGAGCCGGCGCAGCGCCTCGTGCTTGGCCGCGCCCCGCGCCGCCGCGACGACGTGCCCGCCGGCGGCGCGGACCAGCTGCACCAGGAGCGCGCCCAGTCCGCCGGCCGCCGCGGTGACCAGCACCCGGTCGCCGGAGCGCACCGGCACCTGGTCGAGCAGCCCCAGCGCGGTCACCCCGTCGTGCAGCAGCGCGGCGGCGTCGGGCAGGGTGACCCCGTCGGGGACCGGGGTCACGGCGGTCGCGGGCACGACGGCCCGCTCCAGGTAGCCGCCCCGCTCGTCGGTACGGGTGACGACTCTCCGCCCCCGCCAGGCCGGGTCGACGTCGGCGCCGACCGCGCCGACGGTGCCGGCGACCCCCACGCCCGGCCGGTACGGCGGCACGACGGGGAAGTGGTCGCCGCCCGCGCCGCGCCGGATGGCGGTCTCCACCCAGAGCACGTCGGCGGCGGCCACGTCGATCAGCAGCTCACCGGGGCCGGGCACGGGCTCCGGCACCTCGACCACCGTCAGCACCTCGGGGCCGCCGAACGCCCCCACCTCGATGACCCGCACGTCGTCCTCCTGTCGCTCGCAGGTACCCGACCAGCGTGGACGGTGAAGTGCGGTTGAGGTCAACCGGAGACGGTCAGGGGTTCGCCGGGTCGATGTTCCGCTCGCGCAGCAGCGCGTCGAGCTTCGCCTCGATCCGCTCGTCGGACTCGCGGGACTGGGAGGAGCCCCAGTAGTAGAAGAGGGCGAGCCCGGCCGCCTGCCAGACCAGTTGGAGGAACTCCGACTGCCAGTTCTCCAGGGTCGAGGCGAAGAACTGCGGCAGGAACTCGGCCCATGCGAACGACTGGCCGTGCTGAGTCGCCTCGTTGCTCTCCACGACCATCTGGAAGAAGAACTGGCCGATCCAGGAGAACAGGAACAGCGCGCCGGTGACCAGCGCGAAGGCGTACGCCTTGGGCCAGCGGGGCTTGCGGAACGGCGGCCCGGTGCGCCGGCGGGAGCCCTGCGGTGCGGTGGTCGTGGCGGATGCGCCCCGGCCGTTCGACGTGGTGGTCTCGGCCATCACGAACCCCCCTTCTCGACGGTGGTGCCGGGGGCAGTGCCCCGGCACGACGACGTCGAAACGGGAGGTCGGCGTGGCGGGCGACGGATCGCCCGGGGCCGCGCCGCGTCAGCGGGCGACGGGCAGGTGGTGCAGCGCGTCGACCAGCGGGGCGAGCTCCGGGATCTCCGCCGCCTCGGCCAGCGCCCGGGCGAGCACCTGGTCGTGGGTGGGGCGGGCGCGGGCGAGCAGCTCGGAGCCGGCCCCGGTCAGCTCGGTGTAGATGCCGCGCCGGTCGTCGGCGCAGAGGATGCGGGTGAGCAGGCCGCGCTCCTCCAGGCGGGTGACCAGCCGGGTGGTGGCGCTGTTGGAGAGCGCGGCCGCCCGGGCCAGCTGGCGCATCCGCATGTGCCAGCCGTCCTGCCGGGAGAGCGCGTCGAGCACCGTGTACTCCACCACGGAGAGGTCATGGTCGGCCTGCAGGGCGCGCTCCAGGGCGGTCTCGATGTGGCCGTGCAGGGCGGCGAGGGTGCGCCAACCCTGGGCGCGGACCTCCACCGCGTCGTCGCCGATGCCCATGCCGCCTCCTCCTGTGCCAGGGGCCACTGCCAGGCTAGCACGCTTGCGCGCATAGAGAGCGCGTGCAACTATTTCGTTGTCGGCGCGTGTAGTTGCACACGCCTGCTATCTGGAACCCTCCTCGATGGGAAGGCCATGTCCGCACGTTCCCAGTCCCTGCCCGCCGGCCTGATCGCGCTCGCCATCGGCGCGTTCGGCATCGGCCTCACCGAATTCGTGATCATGGGTCTGCTACCCGAGGTGGCGGCCGACTTCGCGGTCAGCGAGCCGGTCGCCGGCTGGCTGATCTCCGGCTACGCGCTCAGCGTGGCCGTCGGCGGCGTGGCCCTGACCGCGGCCGTCACCCGCCTACCCCGCAAGCAGGTGCTGCTCGGTCTCATGGTGCTCTTCATCGTGGGCAACCTGCTCTCCGCGGTGGCCGGCAGCTACGCCGTGATGATGGGCGGCCGGATCATCGCGGCGCTCTGCCACGGCGCCTTCTTCGGCATCGGCGCGGTCGTCGCCGCCGGGCTGGTCGCCCCCGCCCGCCGCGCCGGCGCCATCGCGCTGATGTTCTCCGGGCTGACGATCGCCAACGTGCTCGGTGTGCCGTTCGGCACCCTGCTCGGCCAGCACCTCGGCTGGCGCTCGACGTTCTGGGCGATCACCGCCATCGGCGTCGTCGCGCTGATCGGCCTGGCGCTGCTCGTCCCCGCCCGGGCGGCGGGCAGCGCGGACGCCCCCACCGGCGGACTCCGCAACGAGCTGCGCGCGTTCACCCACCCGCAGGTCTGGCTCTCCCTGGTGATCACGATCCTGGGCTTCGGCGGGATGTTCGGCGCCTTCACCTACATCGCCTTCACGCTCACCGAGGTCAGCGGGTTCACGTCCGGCTCGGTGCCGTGGCTGCTGGTGCTCTTCGGGGTGGGCCTGTTCGCCGGCAACCTGCTCGGCGGCCGGGCGGCCGACGTCTCGGTCTCGCGGACCCTGACCGTGGTGCTCGCCGTGCTCACCGTCGTCCTGGTCGGCTTCGCGCTGACCGCCGGTAGCCGGCCGCTGACCGTCGTCGCGCTGCTGCTGATGGGCGGCTTCGGTTTCGCGACCGTGCCGCCACTGCAGATGCGGATCATGCGGTACGCCCACGCGGCCCCGACGCTGGCCTCTGGCGCGAACATCGCCGCCTTCAACGTCGGCAACGCGCTGGGCGCCTGGGTCGGCGGTGTCACCATCGCCGCGGGCCTCGGCTACACCTCGCCCATCTGGGCGGGCGCCGCGCTCACCCTGGTAGGCCTGGCGGTCCTGCTCCTCGCGTCGCGGCTGGCCCGACGGGAGTCGGCCCGGCGGGCGACGGAGCAGCGTGTGCCCGTGCCGGTGGCCTGAGGCCCCGACGACCCCGCGGGCCCGAACGCTCCGGGCGCGAGGTCGAGGACGACCCTCGCGGGGCCGGGCTGGCGCCCGGCCCCGCGACCGATCATCGCGTTGCCATTCCTTCTTATTGCAAAGTTCTGGCAACAAGGTCTGGACACCACGCGCGTTACGTAACTAGCCTCTTCGACATGACTCCTTACATCACGGACGCCGCCGCCTGGCAGGAGAGCTGGGACCGGCAGCAGGAGGCCTACCTGCCGGACCGGGAGCACCGGTTCGCCACCATGCTCGACGCGGTCGACGCGGTCACCGAGGGCGCGCCCCCGCGCCTGCTCGACCTGGCCGGTGGCACCGGCACGATCTCCCTGCGCACCCTGTCCCGCTTCCCCCGGGCCGAGGTGACCCTGCTCGACCAGGACCCGGCGCTGCTCGCCATCGCCGAGGCGTCGCTGGCCGACCGGGCGACCGTGGTCACCGCCGACCTCGGGCGCGCCGGCTGGGTGGCCGACCTCCCCCAGCGCGAGTACGACGCCGTGCTCACCGCGACCGCCCTGCACTGGCTGCCGGCCGAGCGGCTCACCCGGCTCTACGCCGAGATCCGCGAGGTGCTGCGGCCGGGTGGGATCCTCGTCAACGCCGACCACATGCCCGACGACGCGCTGCCGGAGCTCACCAAGCGGCTCGACGCCCGCGCACGGACGCGCCGCCACGCCCGGTACGCCTCCGGCGCGGTGCCCTCCTGGTCGGACTGGTGGGAGCGGGCCGCCGCCGACCCGGCGCTGGCCCCGCTGGTCGAGCGCCGGCACGCCATCTACCCGACCGGGCACAGTCCCGAGTGGAACCCGCCGGTCTCCTGGCACCTGGCGGCCCTGGGCGACGCCGGCTACGCCGAGGTGGGCACCCTCTGGCGCGGGGGCTCCGACGCCGCTGTCGTCGCCGTCCGCTGATCCGGGTGGCTCCCGCCGACGTATCCTGAGCTTCCCGCGATCTTGTCAGGAGCCGCCCGCGCGGCGCGGGGCACCCGACCGCGAAGCACCGGCCGGGACCTGCGAAACGGGGAGGCGAGGACGGTGGCGGGAGGACCGCGGCGGCGCGTCGATCCCGACGTCGACCTGCGGGTACGCCGCGACCGGCGCGAGCTGGACGCGCACCCCGCGGCCGTGCTCGGGGTCATCGCCGCCGGCGGTGTGCTCGGAGCACTGGCCCGCGCCGGCCTCCAGGCGGCGTTTCCGCACCCCCCGGCGGGCTTCGCGTGGGCGACCTTCGCGATCAACCTCGGCGGGTGCCTGCTGATCGGCGTCCTCATGGCGGTGCTGCGGGCACTCGACGGAGGGCCGCCGCTCGCCCGGCCGTTCCTCGGCGTCGGCGTCCTGGGCGGCTTCACCACCTTCTCCACGTACGTCGTCGACGTCCATCAGGCGCTCGTCGCCGGGGCGCCGGGGACCGCGCTGGCGTACCTGGCGGCGACCGTCGTGGGGGCGCTGCTCGCCGTCTGGGCCGGCGACACGCTCGCCGGTCGACTGCTGGACCGGAGCGGCCGGTGAGCGTGCTCCTCGTCGCGATCGGCGCGGCCGTCGGTGCCCCGCTGCGCTACCTCACCGACCGGGCCGTGCAGGCGCGGTTCGGCTCCGCCTTCCCGTGGGGCACGCTCACCGTGAACGTGCTGGGCTCGCTGGTGCTGGGCCTGCTCGTCGGGCTGCCGGTCGGGCCGGCGGCCAGCGCGCTGCTCGGCACCGGCTTCTGCGGCGCGCTGACCACCTGGTCGACGCTGAGCTACGAGACCCTACGGCTGGCCCGCGCCGGCGACCGCCTGCCGGCCCTGGCCAATGTGCTGGTCAGCGTCGCCGCCGGGCTCGCCGCGGCCAGCGCCGGCTACGCGCTGGCCCGGGCGATCGCCGGTTGACCGTCCCCACGCGGGCCGGGCCGTCCGGGGGCGTCCCGCCGTAGCGGCGGTCGTAGCCGCGCAGCTTCCACAGCGCCACCGCGCCCACCCAGGACGCCAGGAAGAGCCCCACGACCACGTAGCCGAGCTGCTCGAAGTGGTCGGCGACGCCCGCGTACCCGGCCAGCGCCCGCACCCCGAGATGGTCGACGAGCAGCCCCGCGCCGTACACGCTGGCCACGACCCCGCCGACCAGCACGGTCATGCCCGTGGTGGCCAGGTTGTAGTAGAGGCGCCGGGCCGGATGCCGGTACGCCCACGAGTACGCCCGGCTCATCAGCAGGCTGTCCGCGGTGTCCATGGCGGACATCCCGGCGGCGAAGAGCAGCGGAAGGGTGAGCAGGGCGAGCACCGGCAGGCCGCCGGCCGCGGCGGTGCTCGCCGACAGGGAGAGCAGGGTGACCTCGCTCGCCGTCTCCAGGCCCAGGCCGAAGAGGAACCCGACCGGCGCCATGTGCCACGAGGAGCGGACCAGCGACCGGGCCCGCGACCCGAGGACCCGCTGCACCAGACCGCGGTTGACCAGGTGCAGGTCGAGTTCCCGCTCGTCCAGCCGCCCGTGGCGCAGCCGCCGCCAGAGCCGGGCCAGCCCGGCCAGCACCGCCGCGTTCAACAGCGCCACCAGCGCCAGGAAGGCGGTGGCGGTGACGATCGCGACGGTGGCGCCGACCTCGCGTACCCCGGCGAGCCGGGGGCCGGTGAGGTTGGCCGAGGCGAGGCCGACCACCAGCGCGAGCAGCAGGACCACCGCGCTGTGCCCGAGGGCGAAGAAGAAGCCCACGCCCACGGGACGCCGACCGCGCAGCAGCATCAGCCGGGTGGTGTCGTCGATCGCCGCGATGTGGTCGGCGTCGAAGGCGTGCCGCACCCCCAGCACGTACGCGAGCGTGCCGGCCCCGGCGAGGCCGCCCGCCGCCACCGGCTGGTTGTTCCAGTAGAGGTAGAGGCTCCAGCCGGCGACGTGCAGCACGGCGACGGCGAGCACGATGCCGCCGAGACGGATCCGTTCGGCACGGCTGAACCGGCCGACGGGCGGCGCGGCGGTGAACGGGGGCGAACTCATCGGACTCCTTCGGCGATCTCCGGACGGCCCGGGCGCGTCGCGGTCACCGGGCCGCCGCCTCCTCGACCAGCCGGCGGGCGGCGTCCGGGTGGCCCGCCCAGTGGGTGTGCAGGTAGGAGGCGTGCACCTGCCCGTCGACGAAGCCGTGCGCGCGGCCGTCCCAGTGCCACGCCGGCCGCTCGCCGTGCCCCGGGTCGGTGACGGTGCGGTGGAACTCGTGGCCGCGTACCGGCTCGCCGGCACGGCTCACCGGGGAGTCCCCGGCCGCGACCGCGCGGCGGTAGCCGAGGGTGAGCGTCCGCGTCATCCGGGCGGTCAGGTCGAGCCGGCCGCACATCGGCACCCCGTCGAGCGCCCGGCCGAGGTAGAGCAGACCGGCGCACTCGGCGACCACCGGACCGGGAAAGTCGGCCAGGTCGGCGCGGAGCGCGGTGTTGGCGGCGAGCCGGTCCGCGTACGCCTCGGGGAAGCCGCCGCCGATCACCACCGCGCGGGTGCCGGCGGGCAGGGCGGGGTCGTGCAGCGGATCCACGGTGACGACGCGCGCGCCGGCGGCGGTGAGCAGTTCGGCGGTCTCGGCGTACGAGAAGGTGAAGGCCGCTCCACCGGCGACCGCGACCGTCGGGCGGCCGGTGCCGACGGCCCCGCCGACGGCGGCGACCGGGTCCCAGACGGGCGCGGTCAGCGGCGGCGCGGTGGCCGCGAGGGCCCGCACCGCGTCGAGGTCCACGGTGGCCTCCACGAGGTCGGCCAACGCCGCGACCACGGCGACGGACTCCGGCGCGCGCTCGGCCACCGGCACCAGCCCGAGGTGCCGCGACGGCGCGGCGACCTCGGTGGCCCGGGCCACCGCGCCGAGCACCGGCACGTCCACCTCGGCGAGCGCCTCGCGCAGCAGCCGCTCGTGCCGGGGCGAGCCGACCCGGTTGAGGATCACGCCACCGATGCGGACCCGAGGGTCGAAGGCGGCCATGCCCAGCACCAGGGCGGCGGCCGAGCGGCCCTGGGCGGTGGTGTCCAGCACCAGCAGCACCGGTGCCTCGATCAGCCGGGCGACGTGCGCGGTCGAGGCGTGGTCCCGATGCCCGACCGCGCCGTCGTGCAGGCCCATGACGCCCTCGACGACGGCGATGTCGGCCGGCGTGGGCGTGCTCGCGCCGTGCCGCAGCAGCGGCGCGATGCGCTCCTCGCCGACCAGCCAGGGGTCGAGGTTGCGGCCCGGCCGGCCGGCTGCGAGCGCGTGGTAGCCGGGGTCGATGTAGTCGGGGCCGACCTTGTGCGGGCTCACCACGAGGCCGCGGCGCCGCAGCGCGGCGAGCAGCCCGGTGGCCACGGTGGTCTTGCCGTGCCCGCTGGCCGGCGCGGCCACCACCACCCGGGGCAGCGCCCACGGCGTGGCCGGGTCGGGTGTCGCCGGGCGCCCGCCCGGGTTCACCACTCGATGCCCTTCTGGCCCTTCTGGCCGGCGTCCATGGGGTGCTTGACCTTGGTCAGCTCGGCGACCAGGTCGGCGGCCTCGACCAGCCGGGGGTCGGCGTCCCGGCCGGTGATGACGACGTGCTGGAAGCCGGGGCGGTTCGCCAGGGTCTCGACCACCTCGTCGACGTCCACCCAGCCCCATTTCATCGGGTACGTGAACTCGTCGAGCACGTAGAGCCCGTACCGCTGCGCGGCCAGGTCCCGCTGGATCTGGCGCCACCCCTCCAGTGCGTCGGCGGCGTGGTCGCCGGCGTCGCCGCGCTGGATCCACGACCAGCCCTCACCCATCTTGTGCCAGGCCACCGGGGCGCCCTGGCCGGTGCGCTCGTGCACCTCGCCGAGCGCGCGGAAGGCGTTCTCCTCCCCCACCCGCCACTTGGCGCTCTTGACGAACTGGAACACCCCGATCGGCAGCCCGGCGGTCCACGCCCGCAGCGCGAGGCCGAACGCGGCCGTGGACTTGCCCTTCATCTGTCCCGTGTGGACCAGCAGCAGCGGGCGGTTGCGGCGTTGCCGGGTGGTGAGCCCGTCGGCGGGCACGTGGGACGGCTTCCCCTGTGGCATCAGGCGACGCTCCTTCGCGGCGGGACGCCCACCCCCGCGATCTCGCGGTGCGCGCCCCTCGCACCTTCGCCGGGGCGGGGGGCGCGAGATCGCGGGAGGTGGGTCAGTGAGGTGAGTGAGGTGAGGGGGTTCAGGGGTGCGTTCAGCTGCGTGGCGAGGCGGGCGGCCAGGTCGAGGCGCACCGGGCCGGACTCGCAGTCCACGACGACGCAGGCGGCGCCGGTCGCCGCCAGCACGGCGGCCGCCCGGCCGGCCCGCTCCAGCGGGCGTTCCCCGGCGGTGGCCCGCCCGTCGGTGAGCACCAGGACCAGGGGGCGCCGCCGCGGGTCGCGCAGCCGCTCCACCCGCAGCAGCTCGGCGGCGGCGAGCAGACCCTCGGCGAGCGGCGTACGCCCCCCGGTGGGCAGCTCGGCCAACCGGGCGGAGGCGGCGAGCACCGACGAGGTGGCCGGCAGCAGGGTCCGCGCGCCGGTGCCCCGGAAGGCGATCACGGCCACCTTGTCCCGCCGCTGGTAGGCGTCGGTGAGCAGGGCGAGCACCGCCCCCTTGACCGTGGACATCCGCTGCCGGGCGCCCATCGACCCGCTCGCGTCCACCACGAAGAGCACGAGGTTGCCCTCCCGCCCCTCGCGGACCGCCTCGCGCAGGTCGGCCGGCCGCAGCCGCAGCGGCCCGCCGCGCCGGCCCCGGCCGACCTGGTGGGGCGCGGCGGCGCGCAGGGTCGCCGGCAGGTGCAGTGCGCCCGGGCGGCCCGGCGGGACCCGGGCGCCGGTGGTGCGGCCCCGCCCCGTGCGGGCCCGCGAGCGGCGGCCCGGCACCCCGTCGCCCACGCCGGGGGCGGTGAGCAGCCGCGCCCGCATGCCCGGCCGGGGTGCGGCCACCGTTTGCGCGCCGTGCCCTCCCGGCTCGGCGGACGCCTCAGCGGCGCCGTCCGCCCGGTCGGGGCGGCCCGGCCGGTCGGACGCCGCCGGGTCCCGGCCCCGGTCCGGGCCGGGCTCCTCCGCGGCGCCGTCGGGGCGCGCCGCGCCGTCCGGGCCGCTCGCGTCACCGGCGCGGTCCTCCCTGCCGTCGGAGCCGCCGCGCTCCGCGCCGCCGGGGCTTCCGCCGCGCGGGCCGCCGCTGTCCGATCCGCCGGACGGGCCGCCGGGACCACCGCCGTCGGGTCCGTCGGACGGGCCGGCCGGCGGGTCGTCGTCGGGATCGTCGTCGCCGGCGCGGTCGAGGGCCTCGTCCAGCCGCTTCTCGTCCAGCCCGGGCGTGTCGAACGGGTCCCGGCGGCGCCGGTGCGGCAGGGCCAGCCGGGCGGCCACCCGCACGTCCTCGACGTCCACCCGGTCCCGGCCGTGCCAGGCGGCGTGCGCCATCGCGGTGCGCGCCGTCACGATGTCGGCCCGCATGCCGTCCACGTCGAACGCCGCGCAGACCTCGGCGATCTGCCGCAGCGCGGCGTCCGGCAGCAGCACCCTGGTGAGCCGGTCCCGCGCCGCCGCCACGCGCCGGGCGATCTCCGCGTCGGCGTCGGCCCAGCGGGCGGCGAAGCCGACCGGGTCGGCGTCGGCGGCGAGCCGGCGGCGGACGACCTCGGCCCGGATCGCCGGGTCGCGGCTCGCGGCCACCTCGACGGTGAGCCCGAACCGGTCGAGCAGCTGCGGTCGCAGCTCCCCCTCCTCCGGGTTCATGGTGCCCACCAGCAGGAACCGGGACGCGTGGCTGACCGAGACGCCCTCGCGCTCGACGTGGCTGCGGCCCATCGCGGCGGCGTCGAGCAGCACGTCGACGAGGTGGTCGTGCAGCAGGTTGACCTCGTCGACGTAGAGCACCCCGCGGTGCGCGGCGGCCAGCAGGCCCGGCTCGAAGGCGCGTACGCCCTCGGCGAGGGCCCTCTCCAGGTCCAGCGAGCCGACCACCCGGTCCTCGGCGGCGCCCACCGGCAGCTCCACCAGCCGCGCCGGACGCCGCTCGGCGGCGGCGTCGACGGGGTGGGGGCCGTCCGGGCAGCCCGGGTCGGGGGCGGCGGGGTCGCAGGCGAAGCGGCAGCCGGCCACGTGGTCGACCGGGGGCAGCAGGGCGGCCAGCGCCCGCACGGCGGTGGACTTGGCGGTGCCCTTCTCGCCCCGCACGAGCACCCCGCCGATCGCCGGGCTGACCGCGTTGAGCAGCAGGGCGAGGCGCATGTCGTCCATGCCCAGCACCGCGCCGAACGGGAACGTCGTCACGACCGGTCCTCCAGATCGCCCTCGCTGGCCAGGTACGTGTCGCGGAGCCGCTCCAGCGTCGCCGGGTCCGGCTCGGCCCACAGGCCCCGGTCGGCGGCCTCCAGCAGCCGCTCCGTGATGCCGCGCAGCGCCCACGGGTTGGACTCGGCCAGGAACTCGCGGGTGGTCGGGTCGAAGACGTACGCGGCGGCGAGCTGCTCGTACATCCAGTCGTCCACGACCCCGGCGGTGGCGTCGTAGCCGAACAGGTAGTCCACGGTGGCGGCCAGCTCGAACGCGCCCTTGTAACCGTGCCGGCGCATCGCGGCGATCCACTTCGGGTTGACCACCCGCGCCCGGAACACCCGGCGGGTCTCCTCGCCGAGGGTGCGGGTGCGGACGTCGTGCGGCATCGCCGAGTCGCCCACGTACGCGGCCGGCGCGGCGCCGGTGAGGTGGCGGACCATCGCCACCATCCCGCCGTGGTACTGGAAGTAGTCGTCGGAGTCCACGATGTCGTGCTCGCGGGTGTCCTGGTTCTTCACGGCCACGGCGATGCGGGCGAAGGAGCGTTCCATGTCGGCCCGCGCCTCCCGACCGTCCAGGCCGCGGCCGTACGCGTAGCCGCCCCACACCGCGTACACCTCGGCCAGGTCGGCGTCGCTGCGCCAGTTCCGGGCGTCGATCAGCGGGAGCAGACCGGCCCCGTACGCCCCCGGCTTCGAACCGAAGATCCGGGCGGTGGCCCGCCGCTCGTCGCCGTGTTCGGCCAGGTCGGCGGCGACGTGGGCGCGGACGAAGTTCCGCTCGTGCGGCTCGTCGAGGGCGGCCACCTGCCGGACCGCGTCGTCGAGCAGGGCCACCACGTGCGGGAAGGCGTCCCGGAAGAAGCCCGAGATCCGCACGGTGACGTCGATGCGGGGGCGGCCCAGCTCGGCGAGGGGCACCACCTCGACGCCGGTGACCCGGCGGGAGCGGTCGTCCCAGGTGGGCCGGCAGCCGATCAGCGCGAGCACCTCGGCGATGTCGTCGCCCTGGGTACGCATCGCGCTGGTGCCCCAGACGGTGAGCCCGACCGAGCGCGGGTACTCACCGGTGTCGGCGAGGTGCCGGGCCACCAGCGAGTCGGCCAGCGCCGCGCCCACGTCCCACGCGTTGCGGCTGGGGATCGCCTTCGGGTCGACGGAGTAGAAGTTGCGGCCGGTCGGGAGGACGTTGACCAGGCCCCGGGTCGGCGAGCCGGACGGGCCGGGCGGCACGAACCGGCCGTCCAGCGCGGCCAGCGTGTGCGCCAGCTCGTCGGTCGTGCGGTCCAGCCGCGGCACCAGCTCGCTCGCGGCGAAACGCAGCAGCGCGCCCACGTCCGGCACCTCCCGGCCGATCACCTCGGCGACCACCGCGTCGGCCTTGCCGGCGTCCCAGCCGAGGGTCTCCATCCCGACGACCAGCCGCCGGGCCAGGGCCTCGATCAGGTCGACGGCGTCGGCGGCGGTGGTGGCCGGCCCGTCCACGGCGTCGGTCAGCGCGGCGGGGAGGGCCAGCCGCTCACCGGGCGCGGCGAGCAGCGTCGCCTCGTCCAGCCCGTAGCCGGCGGCGAGGGCCTGCCGCAGCCCCGGCAGTGCGCGGGCGCCGCCCCAGACCTGCGGGGCGCGCAGCACGGCGAGCACGAGGTTGACGCGGGCGTCATCGGCGGGCGCGGCGGCGAGCACGTGCAGGCCGTCGCGGATCTGCACGTCCTTGACCTCGCACAGGTAGCCGTCGAGGTGCAGCACGAAGTCGTCGAAGTCCTCGGCGGTCGGCATCTGCTCGGTGTGCAGGTCGTGGTGCAGCTCGGCGGCGCGCACGAGGTCCCAGATCTGCGCCCGCACGGTCGGCACCTTGGCCGGGTCGAGGGCCTGCACGGTCGCGTACTCGTCGAGCAGCTGCTCCAGCTTGGCCAGGTCGCCGTACGTCTCGGCCCGGGCCATCGGCGGCACCAGGTGGTCGACGACCACGGCGTGCGCCCGGCGCTTGGCCTGCGTGCCCTCACCGGGGTCGTTGACGATGAACGGGTAGACCAGCGGCAGGTCACCGAGGACGGCGTCCGGGGCGCAGTCGGCGGCGAGGCCGAGGCCCTTGCCGGGCAACCACTCCAGCGTCCCGTGCTTGCCGAGGTGCACCACCGCGTCGGCGCCGAACCCACCGTCGGCGGGCGGGGCGGCGAGCCACCGGTACGCGGCCAGGTAGTGGTGGCTGGGTGGCAGGTCGGGGTCGTGGTAGATGGCGATGGGGTTCTCGCCGAAGCCGCGCGGCGGCTGGATGAGCAGCACCACGTTGCCGAACCGCAGGCCGGCCAGCACGATGTCGCCGCCGTCGGTGTAGAGCTCGCCGGGCGGCTCGCCCCAGTGGGCGCGCATCCGCTCGCGCAGCGGTGCGGGCACCTGCGCGAACCAGCGCCGGTAGACCTGGCCGGGCACCCGCGCCTCGGCGGCGGCGAGCTGCTCCGGGGTGAGCCACTCGACGTCGTGGCCACCGGCGGCGATCAGCGCGTGGATCAGCGCGTCCCCGTCGTCCGGCGGCGGCGCGTCGCCCAGGTCGTAGCCGGCGTCCGCGAGCGCGGCGAGCAGCCGCACCGCCGAGGCGGGGGTGTCCAGGCCGACGGCGTTGCCGACCCGGGAGTGCTTCGTCGGGTACGAGCTGAGCACGATCGCGAGCCGCTTCTCGGCGTTCGGCAGGCGCCGCAGCCGGGCCTGGCGCACCGCGATGCCGGCGACGCGGGCGGCGCGCTCCGGGTCGGCCGCGTAGACGGAGAGGCCGTCGCTGTCGATCTGCTTGAACGAGAACGGCACCGTGATGATCCGGCCGTCGAACTCGGGGACGGCCACCTGCATGGCGGCGTCCAGCGGGGTGAGGCCCGCGTCCGAGCCGGCCCACTGCTCGCGGGTGCTGGTCAGCAGGAGCGCCTGGATCACGGGCACGTCGAGCGAGGCCAGCGCGCCGACGTCCCAGGCGTCCTCGTCGCCGCCCGCGGACGCGTCGGCAGCCACCGCGCCGCCGGCCGCGAGCACCGTGACCAGCAACGCGTCGCAGCGGGAGAGCAGCTCCATGGGGCCGGCGTCGGCGGCCAGGCCACGCAACGATCCACAGTAGACGGGCAGCGGGTCGCCGCCGGCCGCCGTCACCGCGTCGGCGAGGGTGTCGACGAAGGCCGTGTTCCCGGCGAGCGCGTGCGCCCGGTAGAAGACGATGCCGACCGTGGGCCGCCGCGGGTCCGCCGTCGCGGCCGCCGGCCGCTCACCGTGCACGCCGTACGCCGGGGTGGGGGCGGGCGGGGCGAAGCCCTCGCCGGTGAGCAGCACCGTGTCGGAGAGGAACCGGGCCAGCTGGGCGAGGTTCTCCGGGCCACCCTCGACGAGGTACGCCAGCGCCTGCGTGGCCACCCCGACGGGCACGGTGGACGCCGCCATCAGCTCCGCGTCCGGCGTGGGCTCGCCGCTCAGCACGACCGTCGGCACGCCGGAGGCGAGCACGGTGGCGAGCCCGTCCGGCCACGCCGGCCGGCCGCCCAGCAGGCGTACGACGGCGACGTCCACGCCGTCGAGCAGCGCGGGCACGGCGTCGGCGTCGAGGCGGACCGGGTTCGCCAGCCGGTAGTCGGCACCGCTGGCCCGGGCGGCCAGCAGGTCGGTGTCGGAGGTGGAGAGCAGCAGGGTACGCACGGGGTGGCTCCGGGAGGTGACGCCCGGGTCGCCGCACGGGCGGCCGGGCGGAAGGGGGCGGGTGGCGCGGGCCTCGGCAGAGGCGACCGTCACCGGGGCGGAGCCGACGCGTCGGCCGCGACCCCGGCGCCGGCCGGTCGGCGCGGGGTCAGCGGGTGCGGCCGGGCCCGACGCCGGTCGGAGGTCCGAAGTGGCCGGTCGGGGTGCTGGTGCGGGAAGCGCGGCGGGGGGCGCTGGTGAGCGCGGGCCGGTCGCGGCGATCGCCGGCGGCAGGGTGGACGCGGTGCGTCATCGGGTCCTCCTCGGGTGTCCACGCCCTGGGGTCACATCCCGACGGCCGAAGTATCCTGGCTCCCGGATCGACGCTCACCCCCGGCCTTCCAACCACGCACGCGCGGCCGTGACTCGCGAGGGGGGATCGCTCCCCGGTGACAGTGGCGGGACCGCGCCGGAATCGCACCGGCTTCCTTCACTGCCGTCAGGCCGCGAATGCTGCCACACCCGTCGACCGCGGGTCAACGCGGCCCCGGCCGCGACGACGCTGGTCACGCGGGATCGTCGGTGGCGACCACTAGGATCGACCGCCGGACGATCGAGCGTCCACGAGCGATCCGGAAGGGGCCGGCCATCATTCCCATGCGGTTCCACCATCTCGCCGGCCGCGTCTGGCTCTGCCCCGGTGATCCCGACCCGGCGGCCGTCCAGGCCGGTGTCGCGGTGGTCGTCGACGAGCGCGGCAGTGTGCTGGTCGACGCGGGGCAGAGCCCCGCGCACGCCCGCGAGATCCGGGCGGCGCTGCACGCCGCCGGGCTGCCCGACCCGCGTTGGCTGGTCTACACGCACCACCACTGGGACCACGTCTGGGGCGCCTGCGCCTGGCCGGACGTCGAGATCGTGGGGCACGCCTCCGGCCGGGAGCTGCTGCGGGCCGAGGCGGCCCGGCCGTGGAGCCACCGCTACCTGCGCGAGCAGGTCCACGCCAACCCGCGGCTCGCTCCGAGCTTCCGCGCCCGGGCGTTCGCCGTCGACTCGTGGGACGACTTCGCGGTGCTGCCACCCACCCGGACGTTCACCGACGCGCTCGAGCTACCGGTCGGGGTGGCGCTGCGGCACGTCGGCGGCGGCCACGCTCCCGACTCGACCGTGGTGCTGGTGCCGGACTCCGGCGTCATGCTGCTCGGCGACTGCTTCTACCCGCCCCCGCTCCACCTGCGCCGACCCGACGACGGCCCCGACCTCGCGCTGGTCCGCCGGCTGCTCGACGACGGCTACGACTGGTACGTCTCCAGCCACGGCGAGCCGATGACCCGGGCGCAGGCGCGGGCGGCGGTGGAAGCGGGCTGACGGTCGGGCGCGGGGGCCGGGCCGGGTGGCGAGGGTCAGCGGGCGCGGCGCTCCGGGTGCGCCCGGTTCCAGGCGCGCATCCGCTCCGGGTAGCCCGTGCGGGCCGCCTCGTACAGCGGGACGGCGTGCCGGCGCGCGAGGGCGGCGGCCGTCCGGGGTGAGCCGGTGCGGCGGCGGATCCACTCCCCGTCGTGGGCGATCGCCACCACGGTGGTGTCGGTGGCGGTGGTCTCCGGCTCCAGGTAGAACTCGACGCCCCGCCGGCTGGTGATGAACGTCTCCAGCGCCGCGAGGTCGTCCCGGGTCGCCTCCCGGTCGAGCTTCGTCGGGGTCCCTTCGGCGGTACGGGACCGGCGGCTGAACCATCCCATGACCGGCTCCTCTCCGTGGCGTCACCCACCAGTGCAGCACCGGTTCCTGGCAACAGGCTGCGAGCCCGGTGGGAGTGACCTGACCGTATGCTCGGCGGATGGCCGGGGAGGCGGTGGCGGCGGCCCGCGACAACGCCGAGTGGTGCGACCTCGTCTGCGCGAGCCACGGCCTGCGCGGCCGCTTCGACGCGGACGCCTGGTCGGTGCCGCGCCGGTCCCCGCCCTGGTATCCGGACGCGGTCACGCTGCGTCCCGGCGTCGCCCCCGAGGCGCTGCTGGTCCGCATCGACGCCGGTGCGGGCGCGTCGGTCAAGGACAGCTTCGCCGACCTGGACCTGCGCCCGTACGGCTTCCGGGTCCTCTTCACCGCGCAGTGGATCCACCACCCGGCGGCCGCCGCGCCGCGGGACCAACCGGCCGCGCCGCCCGGCCCGGCGACCGAACCGGCCGCACCGCTGAGCCCGGTGACCGAGCCGGTCCGGCTGGCCGCCTGGGCCGCCGCGCACGGCGGGGCGGGGCTCTTCCGGCCGGCGCTGCTGGACGACGCCAGGGTCACCGTGCTCGCCCGGTACGCCGCGGACGGGACGGTGGCCGGCGGGGCGATCCTCCACCGCGGCGGTCCGGTGACCGGCGTCTCCAACGTCTTCGCCGCCACCCTCGACGTCGCAGGCGTCTGGGCCGGCGTCCGCGCCGCCCGGCCCGGCGCACCCCTGGTCGGCTACGAGTCCGGCGACGACCTCGCCCCCGCGCTCGCGGCGGGCTTCACCACGGTCGGACCGCTGCGCGTCTGGGTGCGCGACTGACCACCTCGGCCCGCCGCCCCCGCGATCGCCGGGTGGCGCCCGACGCGGCGGCGCGCCCGGCCGACCGCCCACCACGCCCCCGCGACCGCCGGGCGGCGCCCGACGCGGCGGCGCGCCCGGCCGATTGCTCCCCGGCGGTCCGGCGGACGACGCCGAGACGAGCCGCGCCGGAGGGGCTCAGCCGAGGCGGGCCAGCTCCTCGGGCGTGAGCCGCAGCGCGCCGGCGGCGACGTTCGCCTCCAGGTGCGCCGGGTCGCCCGTGCCCGGGATGGCGAGCACGTGCGGGCCCCGGTGCAGCGTCCAGGCGAGTCGCACCTGGTGCGGGGTGACGCCGCGGGCCTTCGCCACGGCGAGCACCGCCGGGTTCTCCTCGGCCGCCGCGCCCGCCTCCCGACGCGTGCCGGCCAGCGCGAAGAACGGCACGTACGCGATACCGCGTTCACCACACAGCCGGACGAACCCGTCGTCCTCCCGGTAGGCGTCCACACCGTACGCGTTCTGCACGCACACGACCGGCGCGATGTCGCGCACCTCGTCGAGGTGCTCGGGGCGGGCGTTGGACAGCCCGAGGTGCCGGATCAGCCCGGCGGCGCGCAGCTCGGCGAGGGCGCCGAACCGCTCGGCGAGCGGCACCGCGGACGGGCGGCGGTACAGCCGCAGGTTCACCAGGTCCAGGTGGTCCCGGCCCAGCCGGCGCAGGTTCTCCTCGACCTGCGTCCGCAGCTGCGCCGGGGTGAGCGCCTCGGTGAAGCCGGTGGCCGGGTCGTACCCGGGGCCGACCTTGGTGGCGATCAGCAGCTCGTCCGGGTACGGGGCGAGCGCCGCGCGGATCAGCTCGGTGGCGTAGCGGGCCGGCCCGGTCCCGACGCGGAGGGTGCCACCGGGTGAGACGTAGAAGGCGGCGGTGTCGATGTGGTTCACGCCCAGCTCCACGGCCCGGCGCAGGACGCGCACCGCCCGGTCCGGGTCCGGGTCGGCGGTGATCCGCATCGAGCCGAAGCCCATCCGGTTGACGGTGTGGTCACCCAGCGTCCAGGTGCCCGCGGCGGCGGCGGTGATCTCGTCGGTCGGCATCCGGCGACCCTAGCCAGCGGCGGGACGCGGCGCAGTCGACCGCGCACCCGATACCGCGGACCGTCGGCCCCGGCTAGTGTTGACATCCTGAGCACACCGGCGCCGAGGCTGACCGGCCCGCCCCGGGGCGCACCATCCCGCCGGCGGCGTGACCGGCGCGAGGGGCCGCACCGTCCCGCCGGCGGCGTGACCGGCGCGAGGGGCCGCACCGTCCCGCCGGCGGCGTGACCGGCGCGAGCGCCCGCACGCGGGCGTCGGGGAGCCGGGCCGATCCGCCGGGCAGCCCGGCTGACGATCCGGCCCCGGCGAGGTCCGGTCGGGCTCACCGAGGGGCGGGCTGCCCGCCCGGCCTGGGCGGGCGCAGCGCCGGCACCAGCAGCAGCGTCGGCACCAGCAGCAGCGGCACCACGAGCAGCGCCCGCAGGATGCCCACCCGGTCGCCGAGCAGGCCGAGCAGCGGCGGGCCGGCGAGGAACGCGGTGTAACCGATCACGGCGACCACACTGACGCGTACGGCTGCCTTGTCCTCCTCGTCCGCGGCGGCGCTCATGCCGACCGGGAAGCCCAGCGACGCGCCGATGCCCCAGACCGCGACTCCGGCGACGGCCAGCGGCCCCGACCCGGCCAGGACCGCCGTGGCGGCACCGACCCCCGCGAGGAGGATCGTCGCGAGCAGCACCGGCACGCGACCCCAGCGGTCCAGGGCGACGGTGCCGGCCGTCCGGCCGAGGGTCATGCCCGCCACGAAGACGCCGAAGACCGCGGCGCCCGCCGCCTCGCTGAGGTCGTGCCCGTCGACGAACGCCACCGCGAGCCAGTCGTTGGCGCTGCCCTCGGTGAACGCCATGACCAGCACCACCAGGCCGATCAGCAGGGTGCGGGGCTCCCGCCAGGCGGCGAACAGGGCCCGCAGCCGGTCGGCCGGGCTGGTCTGCCCGGACACGCCGGCACTGTTCTCGGCCGGCGGCAGGAAGAGCCGGGCGCCGAACAGCGTGCCGGCCAGCACCACCGCGGCGACGACGGTGAGGTGCGCGCCGACCGGCACGTCGAGCCGCGCGGCCGCCGCGCCCAGCCCCGCGCCCGCCACCGAGCCGAGGCTCCAGGCGGCGTGGAAGCGGGGCAGGATCGTGCGCCCCAGCCGCCGCTCGACCGCCGCCCCCTCGACGTTCATGGCGACGTCGCAGGTGCCCGACCCGTAGCCGAACGCGAACAGGCCCACCGCGACGGCGAGCGCGGAACCGGTCAGGCCGGTCGCGAGCCCGGCGCCGGTGAGGCCGAGCGCCACGACGGCGGTCGAGTAGCGCACGGTGCGGGCCGCGCCGAGCCGTTGGCTGACGAGGCCGGCCGTGGGCATCGCGAGCAGCGCACCCGCCGACACGGCGAGCAGTAGCAGCCCGAGGCGCCCGGCGCTGAGCCCCAGCGCCTCGCGGGCCGCCGGGACGCGGGAGAACCAGGTCGCCACGGCGAGCCCGTTGAGGGTGAACACGATCGCCACCCCGTTGCGGGCGGCCCGCACCACGGGCGGCGCGGACGGCGGGTTCGCCGGATCGGCGGATGCTGCGGTGGCGGCGCGCACGGGCCCTCTCCCCTCGGGACGTCGTCTCTGGTCGATCCGACACCTGAGAGCGTTCTCACCACAAGCCGGTTCCAGAGGTACCGCTCGTCACACCCACGAGAGATGATGCCGACGCAAGCACGTCGCGCCACCCGGAGGACCGCCATGACCACAGCGGCAACCCGCCCCGCCACCCTGGAGGACGTCGCCCGCGTCGCCGGGGTGTCCCGGTCGACCGCGTCCCGCGTCATCGCCGGCACCGGCTCCGCCTCGGCCGAGGCACGCGACCGGGTGGCCGCCGCGGTCGACCGGCTCGGTTACGTACCGAACCAGGCCGCGCGGGCGCTGGTGCGTGGCGCCGGGGTCCGGCTCGCCGTGGCGGTGACCGGCACGACGTCCGCCGTCCTCGACGACCCCTACGTCGGCCGGGTCGTGGCCGCCGCCGCGCGGGTCTGCACGCCGCAGGGGCTCGGGGTGGCCCTGCACTGGCTTCCCCGACACGCCCCCCAGGCGCTGCGCGAGCTGGCGCAGGACCGGGGCGTGTGCGGCGTCGTGCTTGTCAACACCACCGGGCCCGTGCTCGACGCCGTGCCCCGGTCGATGCGCGGCCGGGTGGTCTCCATCGGCATCGGCTCGCCCACGGTCCCCTCCTTCGACGTCGACAACGGCGGCGGCTCGACGGCGGTGCTGCGCCACCTCTACGCCACCGGCCGGCGCCGGATCGCCATGGTCACCGGCCCACGGTGGCTCGCGTGCGCCGGCCGTTCGGTCCGGGCCTACCGGCACCTGGTCCGCGAGGCCGGCCTGCCGGTACGCCTGGTCCGGGGTGACTTCACCGCCGGCCGCGGCCGGGCGGCGGCCCACGACGTGCTGGAACGCTGGCCCGACACGGACGCCATCTTCGCGGCGAGCGACCCGACGGCGCTCGGGGTGATCGCGGGCCTGCGTCAGCGGGGCGTCCGGGTGCCGGGCGACGTCGCCGTGGCCGGGTTCGACGACATCCCGCTGGCCGAGCTGAGCACGCCGGCGCTCACCACGGCGAGCCACCCCGTCGGGCGCATCGCGGCGGCGGCCGCCCGGGCGGTGCTCGACCGGCGGCCGGCCCCACCGGCGACCTTCTTCCCGTCCGCACTCGTGCCCCGCGACAGCGCCTGACCCCCGGCGGGCGGCGCTTAAGCGGCGGTCCGCCGGGTAAGCGCGGCGCACACTCCGCCGACAGCGAGGAGCGGTGACCCGTGTCCGAACCCGCCCCGCCGCATCCGCGACCGGAGGAGAGCTTCCGGCACGGGCGGCTCACGGCCCGACCCGCCGCGGCCGTCGGGCCGTCCGCCGCCGGCCTCGTGCCGCTGACCGACTCCTTCGGCGGGCCGCTCGCCCTCGTCTACGCCCCGGAGCCGGCCGGCGACCAGCCGTACCGCCTGGTGCTGCTCTTGCACGGTGCCGGCGGGTCCGCACGCCAGGGGCTCGACCTGCTGCTCCCGGTCGCCGACGAGCATCACCTGCTGCTGGTCGCGCCCCAGTCGTCGGCGAGCAGCTGGGATCTGATCGCCGAGGGGTTCGGGGTCGACGTACGCCGGATCGACGGCCTGCTCGAGTCGGTCTTCGCCGGCTACCCGGTCGGGGACGTGGTGCTCGGCGGCTTCTCCGACGGCGCGTCGTACGCCCTCTCGCTGGGCCTGACCAACGGCGACCTGGTCTCCGGCGTGGTCGCCTTCTCCCCCGGCTTCGCCGCGCCGCAGGTCACCCACGGCCGGCCGAGGGTGTTCGTCTCCCACGGCGTCGACGACCGGGTGCTGCCGATCGACGTGTGCAGCCGCCGGCTGGTCCCCCGACTGCACGGCCTCGGGTACGACGTGACCTACCGCGAGTTCCCGGGCGGCCACGAGATTCCCACCGAGGTCCGCGACACCGCCGCCGCCTGGCTAACCACCCTCCCCTGAAACCCACCCCACCACACGCCCCGCCCGACCCGCCGCGCCCGCCTGGCGGGGCAGGCGGGCGCGGCGGGTCGGGCGGGGCGGGCGTGGCGCGCGGGGTGGTGGGGGTGGGGTCAGAGTGGGGGGAGGCCGAGGGCGTCGTCGACACGGCCGAGGACGGTGGCGTCGTCGGTGGCGCCCACGCCGCGCAGCAGGTCGATGGCCGTGGCGCGGACCTGTCCGATGATCATGACGAGTGGGAGGGTCTGGCCGGGGGTGAAGAGTCCGCCCGCCGTGCGTACGGCGGCCAGCGCCGCCTCGTCGGCCTTCACCGCGTACCCGTCGGAGATCTCCTCGCGCCCCTCCAGGTCGGCGGCGAGCGCCTCCCCGGCGGCCCGGACCGCCTCGGCGAGCGAGCGCAGCGCGACCCCCAGGTCGGCCGGCACCGGCGTGGGCAGGCGGCTGAGCGTCACCCCGGCGCGGGCGAGGACGCGGACGTTGCGCACGGCGTAGTCGATCTGCCCGATGGAGCTGTCCACCGACCGCAACCGGCCCATGTGCCGGCGTCGGCGCAGGTGCAGCCAGAGCGCCTCCCCGGCGGCGAGCACCCCGTCACGCAGCCGGTCCACCCGGCCGTCCATCTCGCGGGCGTGCCGCAGCGCGGCGAGCGCGGCCGGCTCGTCGTGGCGGTCGAGGGCGTCGGCGATGTCGGTGAGCAGCCCGGCCATCTCGTCGAACGTGGCCCGGAACTGGGCTACCAGTGGCGCGAGGGGCCGCCGGGCGTCGACGAGCTGGCTGGCGGCGAGCGCGACCGCGCCGCCGACGAGCGCGTCGACGAACCGGAACGGCACCAGCGACTCGGTGGGCGGTGCGACCACCACGAGGTAGAGGGCGGAGACGGCCGCCTGCACGAGGGTGACACCGGTCGCCCCGACCGCCGCGGCGAGGACGACCGTGAGCAGGATGACGGTGAAGACGGTCCCGGTGGTGCCGGGGCCGAGCGCCTGGATCACCAGGTCGGCCACGAGCACGCCGCCGGCGACGCCGAGCACCACCTCGACCGCCCGGCGCAGTCGCTGGCCGCGGGCCTGACCGAGGACGATCAGCGCGGCGGCGGGGGCGAAGAACGGTTGGGGATGCCCCAGCAGCCGGGTCGCGAGGATCCACGCCACCGTGGCGGCGAGGGTCGCCTCCAGCACCGGCTGCCAGCCGTGACGCAGCCGGCCGGCCGCCACCCGCAACCCGCTCCACCGGATCATCGCCACCTCCTCACCGTCCCTCGCGCCCGTCACGATCGTCTAGCATCGGCCGGTGGATCCGCTCACCGGGCTGCTCGACGGGCCCCGGGCCCGCGGCGCGTTCCTCCTGCGCTCGATGCTCGACCCGCCGTACGCGCTGCGGATCGAGGACCGCGCCCCGCTGACCGTGGCGGCGCTGGTGCGGGGCGTCGCCTGGGTGGTGCCGGACGACGGCGAGCCGGTCACGCTGCGCCCCGGCGACGTGGCGGTGCTGCGCGGCCCGGACGCGTACACGGTGGCCGACGACCCGGCGACGGCGCCGCAGGTGCGCATCGGCCCCGGGCAGGTCTGCACCACGCTGCGCGGCGAGCCGCTGGCCGAGTCGATGGCCCTGGGCGTACGCACCTGGGGCACCGGGCCGCACGGGTCCACGGTGCTGCTGACCGGGACGTACCAGGTGCCGGGTGAGGTCAGCGCCCGGCTGCTGGCGGCCCTGCCACCGCGGCTGCTGGTGACCCGCGAGGAGTGGGGCAGCCCGCTGCTGCCGCTGCTCGCCGAGGAGGTGGCCCGGGACGCGCCCGGCCAGGCGGCCGTCCTCGACCGGCTGCTCGACCTCCTGCTCATCGGCGCGCTGCGGGTGTGGTTCTCCCGACCGGGCGCGGCGCCGGGCTGGTACCGGGCGGCCGCCGACCCGGTGGTCGGCCCGGCGCTGCGCCTCCTGGAGAACGACCCGGCCCGGCCGTGGACCGTGGCCGCGCTCGCCGCCGAGGTGGGTGTCTCGCGGGCGGCGCTGGCCCGCCGCTTCACCGCGCTGGTCGGCGAACCCCCGATGGCCTACCTCACCGCGTGGCGGCTGGCGCTCGCCGCCGACCTGCTGCGGGAGCCGGAGGCGACGCTCGCCGCGGTGGCGCGGCGGGTCGGCTACGCCAACCCGTTCGCGCTGAGCGCGGCGTTCCGCCGCGTCCACGGGGTCAGCCCGAGCCGGCACCGGGCCGCCGCCACCACCCCACCACGCGTCGACGCCTGATCGGCGCCGGAGTGCGCCCGCCGGACCTGCCGGCGGCGAGCGGACCCTACCGGCGGCGAGCGGACCTGCCAGCGGTGGGCGGGCCGGCCGCCCGTGCCGGGCGTCCAGGTCGGGCTCGACGACGTACCGTGCCACCTCGACGCCGTCGACCGGGAGCCGCTCGTCGGCGTGGCGGGCGTTCGCGGCGACGGCCGTGGTGCCGGTCCCGGCGGCGTCGGGACCGGACGCCCCGGCGCTGCGGGACGGACCGTGCGGTGAAGATCCGCTATAAGTGACGCATGGAGTTCCCGCCGTACCTGGCCAGCATGCCGATGCACGCGATCACGGAGATCCACGGGGAGGCGGGCCTGCGGGAGCGGTTCCGGCTGGAGGTCCTGTCGTTCGACGAGGCCGCCCGGGAACGGTTGACGGCCGCGCTCGACCTCGCCGCCGAGCTGCACCGTGACGACCGGCGGGTCCGCGAGCCCTACCTGAACCACCTGCTCCGCGTCGCGATCCGGATGATGCACCACTACCAGGTGCGGGACGTGGACGTGATCGTCGCCGGGCTGCTGCACGACGCCGTGGAGGACCACCCGGCCGAGCTGGCCGGCCGCGCCGGCGGCGGGGACCCGACCCCGGCGGCGTTGGCCGCGCTCGCCGCCCGCTTCGGGCCGCGGGTCGCGCGCCTCGTCGCGGCGGTCACCAATCCGCGGTACGACCCGACGCGCGACCGCAACGAGCAGTACCGCGAGCACGTCGCCGCGAGCCTCGACCGGGAACCCTGGGCCCGGGTGATCAAGGTATCGGACTTCACCGACAACGGCGTCGGTGTGATCCACACCGTCGGGCCGAAGGTGGAGTCGTCGGCCCGCAAGTACCGCCCCCTGGTCCCGGTCTACCGGGACCTGGTCGCGCGCTCGGACACTCCGCTGTCGGCGGAGGTGAAGCGGCACATCCTGGCGCAGCTCGACCTGGCCGAGGAGCGGTTCAGCGCGATCCTCGACCAGCCCGTCCACCGGCACTGACCGCCCGCCCGCGTGGCGCCGCGGCGGCGGCCCGATCGCCTCACCGCCGCACCGCGGCCCGGCGTCACCGCCGCACCGCGGCCCGGCGTCGCCGCCGCGCGAACTCCTCAGCGCGTCCCGTGCAGGACCACACGCAGCGGGTGGGGCGCCTCGGCGGCGGTATCACCGAACACGGCGAGGAAGCGGGCGTACTGGCCGGCGGGTTCGTCCGCGAGCAGCTGCCCGGCGTCGTCGACGTGCACGGTGAGCGGCCCGGCCGCCAGCCGGTCGCGCAGCACGTCGGCGAGCGCGTCCCAGTTGCGGCCGAAGTGCGGGGGCAGCGCCAGCACCTCGGCGAGCGCCGCGAAGAGCCCGTTCCGGGTGCGGACCGCCGCCCCGGCCAACCACACCGCTCCGGGTGCGGACCGCGCGGGTTCCGGGCCGGCGCCGACGGAGCCACCCGGACCGGGCTCGGCCGGAGCCGGCGCGCCGGCACGCTCGCGCGCGGACGGCCCACTCCGATCGGGCTCGGACGCGCGCCGGATGCTCAGCCACCCCGGCGCTCCCGCGCCGCCCGGATCGGTCATCGTCGCCTCCTGTCCTGGCCGGCGCTGGGCACGCCGGCCGCTGCCCTCCGGTGCCCCGCCGCCCGCGGCGAGGACCGGGCGGGGGCCGGCCGGACGCGGCCCGGCCGGCCCCCGAGGATCGTCGGGGTCAGAGCCGGTAGAAGTCGCCGTAGTGGTTCGGCGAGAACCAGGTGACGCCCGTGCTCTTGTTCACCACGATCCGGTAGGCGTCGCGGGCGGCGCCCTGGGTGCGCGGGTACACGTCGTACTCGTAGTAGGTCGCGTTGGCCGGCAGCTGCCCCTCGTAGTTGTAGAACCGACCGCCCGCGAAGTTCGACAGGCCGCCGCTCCAGGAGTACCAGCCCCGGCTCGTGGGGAAGCCCTTCGCCGCCCAGCCGGACCGGGCGGTCCGGGCATCGGCGCAGCGGCTCATCGTGCACGAGCTGTAGACCGCCGCGGACGCCGAGTCGGTGAGCTTCGGCGCCACCACGGACGGCCCCACCAGCACGGCGGCGACCATCGCGATGAGCAGGGCGAACGTGGTGGGGAGCCGGCGGGTCGCGCCGGGCCCCGGTAGCGGGGACGCAAGGGTGGACATGCTGCCTCCAGACCGTCAGACCATCGATCCGCTTCACTGTCGGATCGCGATCATTCTGTCCGCCGGCGGGCCGGAGGGGACAGAGCTTCCGCGGTAATTGCTCCACAATGCACGGTGAACGCCGGATAGCGCCGCAGGCGGGCACCGGCTGTCAGGGCGCGCCGGCCCCACGCTCACCCGGCGTGGCCGCGGCGCCGATCGGCAGCGCGACCAGCATCCCGACGGCCACCCAGAGGTACGCGTTGCCCCCGAGGAGGCCGAGCGGCCCGGTGGAGTCGTTGGCGAAGACCCAGACGACACCGCTGGCGAGCAGCGCGTACCCGGCGACGCCGGCCCACCGCCGCCGGCGGGCGGCCCGGCCGGCCGCCCGCCACGGCAGCATGGCGGCGGCCACCACCACCAGCCCCGGCACCAGCCACACCAGGTGGTGCACCCAGGTGACCGGGCTGACCAGACACGCCACGATCCCGGTCAGCGCGAACCCGGCCCGCTCGTCGCCGGCCCGGGCGGCCCGCCGGGAGCGTACCGCCCACACGACGAGCACGACGGCGACCAGCACCAGCCACAGTCGCCGGTCCGGGTGCTCCGGGTCGAGGCGGGCGACGAGCCCGAGCAGGGACTGGTTCGACACGTACGCCAGCCGGCCGACCCGATCGGTGTCCCAGAGCGCCACGGTGAAGAAGGTCCGCGAGGCGTCCGGCGCCACCGCGGCGGCGAGCAGCGTGGCGGCGAGCGCCGCGCCGGTCGCCGTGGCCGCCGCCCGCCAGCGCCGGGTGACCAGCAGGTACCCGATGAAGACGGCCGGCGTGAGCTTGATCGCGGCGGCCAGGCCGATCCCGACGCCGGCCGCCCGGTGGCCGCGTTCGAGCAGCCACAGGTCGGCGTAGACGAGGGCCACCAGCAGCAGGTTGACCTGCCCGAAGCTCACCGTGTCCCGCACCGGGTTCAGCCCGGCGAGCAGGCACCCGGCCAGCGCGAACGTGTACCACCGGCTCCAGCCCTCCCGGCGGGCCAGCGGATCGACCAGCAGCAGGAGCAGGAACGTGGTCGCCGCCGCGGTGAGCAGCAGGTGCACCACGATCGTCGGATACCAGCCCAGCGCGGCCATCGGCAGCATGCTGACCGCGGCGAACGGCGGGTACGTGAAGCCGTACCCGTTCCAGGTGACCCACTCGTAGAGGTCCCCACCGCGCACCCAGTGCCCGACCGCGCCGTGGTAGACGCCGACGTCGAACCAGCCCCGGTGCCCCGGCAGCACGGCGATGAGCACGCCGATCGCCGCGACCAGACCGGCCACGGACAGCGCCCGGCGCCACCCGCGTCCCGCGGGTCGCCCGGCCGCCTCCGTCGCGACGTCGCGCCCGCCCGGTCCGGCCTGCCGACGGGCGGAGGTGGTGGCCGGAGCCACCCCGTCCGCCGCCGGGCGCCCCGGCGCGGAGAGCCCGGTCACTGGTTCACCACCGAAGTGAGCCGCGCGGGAACGCGGAGCACGCGCAGCGAGGCGACCGCGACGAGCCCGACGAGGACGCCCGCCGCGGCGAGCACGGCCTGCGCCCGGTCCGGCCCGAACCCGCTGGGTAGCGCCACGAACGCCAGCACCGTCGCGCCGAGCGCGGCCGCCGGGCGGGCCCGCCCGTCCGGCGCGGCGGCCGCGATGAGCACCAGCCCCCACAGGGCGTACCAGGGCCGGGTCGCGGGGCCCAGCAGCGCCACCGCCGCGAGGGCCAGCCCCAGGGCGTACGCGAGACCGAGCCGGCGCCGCTGCCACCAGGCGACGCCCGCGGCGGCCAGCGCACCGAGCAGGCCGAGGGCGAGGCAGAGCCGCATCGGGGTGTCCCCGAGGTCCGCGCCGAGCGACCCGGCGAGCCGCGTGGCGGCCCGGCCCAGGGCGCTGGAGATGGACCAGCTGTGCCGGTACACCGGCGTGCCGAGCGCGCCGACCCAGCCGTACCCGATGCCGGTGGCCCAGGTGACGGCGGCCGCGGTGCCGAGCGCGGCACCCGCGGTGCGGGCCAGCGCGGCCCGGCGGCCGGCGTGCCGCGCGGCCAGGGTCGCGACCACCAGCAGGCCCACGATGGCGGGCGCCTTCACCAGCGCGGCGAGGGTGACGAGCACCGCGGCCACGGCGAACCGGCGTTCGAAGGCCAGGCAGACGCCGGCCACGAGCAGCCCGAGCATCACGGCCTCGTTGTGCGCGCCGGCCACCAGGTGCAGCGGCACCAGGGGGTTGAGGACGCCGAGCCAGAGCGCGGCGGCGGGGTCCACACCGCAGTGCCGTGCCAGCCGGGGCAGGTAGCCGACGAGCAGCGCCACCCCGGCCAGCGCCACCACCCGCAGCGCCAGCACACCGAGCAGCACCTTTCCGCCGGTCAGCGCGGCGACACCGGCGGCGAGGGCGAGGAAGACCGGGCCGTACGGCGCCGGCGTCTGCTGCCACATCGCGGGCACCTCGCCGGCCGGCCCGCCCCCGAGCGCCGCCACGCCGTGCCGGTAGACGTCGATGTCGGCGAGGACCATCGCACCCTGGGCGAGGTAGCTGTAGGCGTCGCGGCTGAACAGCGGCGGGCAGAGCAGCAGCGGCCCGGCCCAGCAGGCCAGGGTGACGGCCGCCGACCGCCGGTCCGGCCGGCCGCGCGGCGGCGACCCGCTGCCGCGCGGCTCCCGCCCCGCCCACCACCAGGCGACGGCCAGCAGGGTCAGCCCGGCGTACCCGCAGAGCAGGGCCGGGCCCGCGAGGTGCCGCAGGGTGCTCCACCAGGCGACCTCGCCGCCCACCGGCAGCGCGCCGGCGGCCATGCCGGCACCGGCGACGAGGGTGGCGCCCACGCCGCCGAGCAGCCGGTACGCGTGGACGGTGGGCAGTCTCCGCACCCGGGCAGGATGTCGTCCACACCTGACCGGCACGCGGCCGAACAACGATCATCAGGCGACGTGGCGGTGTCGCGTCGGCGTCCGGGTCCGCCCGCGGTACCGCGCCGGCGCGGTACCGCGCCGGCGCGCTCACCCGAGCGTCGATGTTGTCGCGCGCCCGTCACTTCGTGGGGTCGCTGCGCCGTTGTGCACCGTGGGGGCGGAGCCCTCACCGCGCGGCGGTGCCGCGGCGGGTGCGACGCGACGGGCTTCCCGGTCGGCGGGCGGCCACCGGAGAGGGAGGGCGGGTTGGCGGACACCCCGGACCCGGAGACTCCGGAGCCGGAGACCCCGGAGCGGAAGACCCCGGAGCGGACGGCCCCCGACGCGGACGCCCCGGCCACGCGGCCGGATTCCGTCGACCGGTGGCGGCAGCGGCGCAGGCGTGCGTTGGCGGCGGGCCGCACGGCGGGTGACCGGGCCGGCAGGTGGCTCGCGTTGCGGTGGGGGCAGACCGTCGCCCTGCTCCAGGGCGTGGAGCCGACCACGGCGTACGGCCCTCCCCCACCCCCGCCCGGGCGCCTGACCGAGCGCCGGGACGCCGAGTTCGCCGTCCCGGCGCAGGACTACGTCTACGTCTTCCACCTGCGGGCCAGCTTCACCTGGTCGTCCGAGGGGCTGCGTGCCGACCTGCTCAGCTGGCACGCGCAGTACTTCCAGCCGCACGCGGTCCGCCAGCTCGCGCGGCTCGCCGCCGACCTCGCCCGGACCGTCCCCGCGCACCGCGCCGGCGACCTGGAGGTACGCCTCCAGCAGGCGATCGAGGCGGCCGACTGGACGTTCCGCCGCGAGAAGGTGACCGTGTCCGGCAAGCCCGACGTCTGGGTGCGCCTCGACGAGCGGGTCCGGCAGGCGCTGCTGCCCCACTCGCGACGCAAGGTGACGTGGGAGTCCGAGTACGAGCTGCACCTCGCCCAGGCGCAGAGCGCTCAGCACCTCGCCCGCCGCTGGGCGGCGATCCTGCGCGAGTTCGCCGAGGGCCTGCCGACGGCCGGGACGGGGCCGGCGACGCCGGAGGCGCTGGTCGAGGCCGTACGGCGGATGACCGCCCTGGAGAGGGCCGCGGCACAGTGGATCGAGGACCTCCTGGAGGAGCGGCTGCGCGCTCCGGCCCACCCGGCCGCGCCGCCGACGCCGCCGGAGCCGCCCCGCGAGGTGCCCAAGCAGCCTGGACCGTCCGACGTGTCCACCCCGCGCGGTTCCGCGCCGGACGCGGGCCCGGCCACGCAGGGCTGACCCCGGCTCCCGGCGACCCCGCCCTTTCACGGTTACTCGGCGCTACCGTCCAGCAAGGAGCCATCCCACCGCTCCACCACCTTTGCTCTGCACCCTCATGCGCACCGGTCACCGACCGTGCCTGGCGCACATCGGGGTGCAGAGCAAAGGGCCCGAGGAGGGTCCGTCCGACCCGAGGGATGCCGGAACGAGGCGCTGGTCGGGGTCGTGGCGACTGTCGAAGGTGCTTCCGCCGTCGAGGAACCGACTGCATCCGACCACGGAGAGTTGAGTTCACTGGGGCGGGGTCGACGTCCCGCAGCGCCACGTGGCTCCGGTCAGTCGGTCTCCAGCCAGGGGTCCTCGGGCTTCGGCCGGTCGAACGTGGGCCGCGCCTCGCGCCAGTGCCCGCGGGTGAAGTCCGGCACCTTCACCGGGCGCATGCGGCCGGTCTTCAACGACTCGTGGCTGAGCGGGATGACCGCGCACCACGCCGCCGAGTCGTACACGTCGATGTCGGGGGTCATGCCCAGCCGCATCGTCTGGATCAGGCGCCAGATGGAGATGAAGTCGCCGCCGCCGTGGCCACCGTACTGGCCGGCGAGACCCTCCAGTGTGGGCCACAGCCAGTGGTCGTGCTGCCGCAGCAGCGTGTCGTATTCGGCGCCGGTGCGCCAGGTGTGGTTCTGGTGGCCCAGCGACTCCAGGTAGACCCGGCCGTTGTCCAGCTCGATCGAGCCACGCGTGCCGGTCAGCGTGGTCTCCCGGGTGTACGGGTGCGGCGAGTTCACGTCGTGCTCGACCCGGATGAACCGGCCGCTGGTGGTGGTGACGAAGCAGGTGTGCCGGTCGCCGGAGATGTAGGGCCGGTCGTCCCATGACGAGTGGTCGGGGCCGACGCGGGGGTCCTCGGCCCGGAAGAGGGCGAGCGCCTTGGGCAGCGACGCCACGGAGATCAACTCGTCGAACCGGTCGCCGCGGTTGATGCCCAGGGTGGCCGCCACCGGCCCGAGGCCGTGGGTCGGGTAGTGCGAGGCGTTCATCCGGGTCTGCCAGCGGCGGCGCCAGTGCTCCGGGTGGTAGGCGCCACCGAAGAGGTACGGCCAGCGCAGGTCGTGCACGTACCCGCCGGAGGCGTGCTGGAGGTCGCCGAAGAGCCCCTCCCGGGCCATGGTGAACATCGCCATCTCGGGCCGGAAGTAGTTGACGTTCTCCAGGAGCACGCAGTGCCGCCGGGTGCGCTCCGAGGTGCGGACGAGGTCCCAGATCTGGTCGAGGTACGGCGCGATGGGCAGCTCGACGGCGACGTGCTTGCCGTGCTCCATGGCCGCCTTGGCCATCGGATGGTGCCACTCCCACGGGGTGGCGATGTAGACGAGGTCGATGTCGTCGCGCCGCAGCAGGTTGAGGTAGTCCTCCTCGCCGCGCGAGTAGCCGACCGGCGGGGTGTCCTGGAAGCCCTGCTCCATGATCCGGCCGATGGTCCGGGTGACCCGCTCGGGCCGGATGTCGCAGACGGCGGTGACCGTGGCGACCGCGCCGAATCGCCGGTCCTGGTCGCCGCCGCGGTTGCCGACGCCGATCAGCCCCACGCGGACCTGGTCGTAGCCCTCGAACGGGACGTTGGTCATGCTCTTCTCGCCGCGGCCGCGCTTCGGCTCGACGCCGGTGGGATCGGCCGCCGCCGGGGTGGCGACGGCACCGGTGAGGCCGGCCGCGGCGCCGAGCACGGCACCGGACCGGAGCAGGTCACGACGGGTCGGGTGGAACTCGGCGGGCGGGGCCACAGTGATCACTCCCTCGTGGTGGAGCCTGATCGAACTTGCCTGCTTGCTCGGATCAGTGAGCAGTGTCAATCAAACGCCCATCGATGGCAAGGGGCAGTCCTGGGCGTTCACCAGGGACACGCGAGATCCCGTCGCACGGATTGCCGACAGTGCGGTTGACCGTTTACGCTCGGGTGCCCGTCAAATCGCGCGGTTTCGCGCCGGCAGGAAACGCCGTGGCAGCGGTCGGAGCGCCATGACACACGTCGAACAGGAAATCGCCAGCCAACCGCGCTGCTGGGAACGTGGCATCGCGCTGACCGGGTCGCTCGCCCCCGGGCTGCCGCGCCCCGGCGAACGGGTCGCCGTCGTCGGGTGCGGCACGTCGTGGTTCGTCGCGACGGCGTACGCGGCACTGCGCGAAGGCGCCGGCCACGGCGAGACGGACGCCTTCGCGGCGTCGGAGTTCCCCGACCGGCGCCGCTACGACCGGGTGCTGGCGATCAGCCGCTCCGGCACCACCACCGAGGTGCTGGACGTGCTGCGCCGGCTTCGTGGCCGCACCGCCAGCACCGGCATCCTCGGCGACCCCCGCTCCCCCGCCGTGACCCTGGTGGACGAGCCGGTCTGTCTCCCCTTCGCCGACGAGGAGTCGGTGGTGCAGACCCGGTTCGCCACCACCACGCTGGCCGTGCTGCGCGCGCACCTCGGCGAGGACCTCGACCGCGCCGTCCGCGAGGCGACCGACGCGCTGACCGCCCCGCTGCCGCTGGACCCGGCGACCCTGCGCCAGGTCACGTTCCTCGGCCGGGGCTGGACCGTCGGCCTCGCCCACGAGGCGGCCCTCAAGTGCCGGGAGGCGGCCACCTTCTGGGCGGAGGCGTACCCGGCCATGGACTACCGGCACGGGCCGATCGCCGTCGCCGGCCCCGACCGGGCCGTGTGGGCGTTCGGGGCCGTGCCCGCCGGGCTGCCCGACGAGATCACCCGCACCGGAGCCACGTTCGTCCACTCCGCACGCGACCCGATGGCCGACCTGGTCCTCGCGCAGCGGCTGGCCGTGGCGCTGGCCGTCCACCGGGGGCTGGACCCCGACGCGCCCCGCCACCTGACCCGCTCGGTGGTCCTGACATGACCGCGGGCGCGCGATGAGCGACCGGCGGACGCATCGGGTCCTCACCGTCACGCTCAACGCGGCGCTGGACGTGACCTACCACGTCCCCACCCTCACCCCCGGCGGCACGCACCGCGTGGCCCGGGTGGACGAGCGGGCCGGCGGGAAGGGCGTCAACGTGGCCCGCCTGCTGCACGCCCTCGGCGAACGGGTCCTCGCCACCGGGCTCGCCGGCGGCACCACGGGCGCACGGGTCCGGTCGCTGCTGGCCGGCGAGGGCGTGCCGGAGGCGTTCGTGCCGATCGCGGCCGAATCCCGGCGCACCGTGGTCGTGGCCGAGCCGCGGGCGGCGACCGGCCTGTGGGAGCCCGGGCCCACGATCGCCCCGGACGAGTGGCACGCCTTCCTCGACCGCTTCACCGACCTGGCGCGCGACGCCGAGGTCGTCGCGCTCTGCGGCTCCCTGCCGGAGGGCGTACCCGCCGACGCGTACCGGCTGCTGGTCGAGACGGCCCGCCGCGCCGGCGCCCGGACGGTGCTCGACAGCAGCGGCGCGGCGCTGCGCCACGGGCTGGGCGCGCGCCCCGACCTGGTGAAGCCGAACGCCGAGGAGCTGGCCGGCCTCCTCGGGCGCCCGGCGCCGCCACCGGCCGCCGCCGTCGAGGCGGTGCGCGCGCTCGACGCGCGTACCGTCGTCGCCTCCTTCGGGCCGGCCGGGCTGCTCGCCGTGACCGACGCGGGGGCCTGGCACGCCCACCTGCCGCACCCCGTCGCCGGCAACCCGACCGGTGCGGGAGACGCCTGCGTGGCCGCGCTGGTCACCGGCATGCTCCGCCGGCAGCCGTGGCCCGACCGGCTCGCCGACGCGGTGGCGCTGTCGGCCGCCTCGGTACGCGCGTCGGTGGCGGGCAGCGTCGACCTGTCCGACTACCGGCGGCTGCGCCGGGACGCGATCGTCAAGGAGCTGTGATGCCGCTCGTACCGACCGGGCAGATCGTCGCCGCCGGCCCGGTCTGCGCGTTCAACGTGATCACCCTCGAGCACGCCGAGGCGATCGTCACCGGCGCGGAGGCCGCGGGGCGAGCCGTCATCCTCCAGATCAGCGAGAACGCCGTCCGGTTCCACGGCCGGCTCGCGCCGGTCGCCGCCGGCACCCGCGCGATCGCGGCCGCCGCCACGGTCGACGTGGCGCTGCACCTCGACCACGTCGTCTCCCCCGACCTGTGGCGCGAGGCGCCGGAGCACGGCTTCGGCTCGGTGATGGTCGACGCGTCCCGGCTGCCCTACGAGCAGAACGTGGCGGCCACCCGGGCGGCGGCCGAGTTCGCGCACGACCGGGGGCTCTGGGTCGAGGCCGAGCTGGGCACCGTGGGCGGCAAGGACGGCGAGCCGCCGGTCGACCCGCACGCCCCCGGCGCCCGCACCGAGCCGGCCGAGGCGGCGGCGTACGTGGCACGCACCGGTGTGGACGCCCTCGCCGTCGCGGTCGGCTCGACGCACGCCATGACCGTCCGCGAGGCGGCCCTCGACCATCGCCTGATCGGCGACCTGCGGGCGGCGGTCGCGGTGCCGCTGGTGCTGCACGGCTCGTCCGGAGTCCCCGACGCCGAGCTCCGCCGCGCCGTCGCGGGCGGCATCGCCAAGGTGAACATCGGTACCGCCCTCAACGTGGCCTTCACCGGCGGCGTGCGCCAGACCCTGGCCGCGCGCCCCGAGCTGGTCGACCCCCGTCGCTACCTCACGCCGGCCCGCGACGCCATGGCCGAGACGGTGGCGCACTACTGCCGCCTCGTGGCCGCCGCCGTGCCGGTGCCGCGCCGCCCCGACGGTGACGGGGCCGCCGGAGCCGACGGCCGTCGGGCGCCGACCGTGACCGGGGGGTGAGCGGTGCGCGCCGTCCCGGTCGTTAGCATCGTGCCCGTGGTCATCCTCGCGCCGGTCGGGAAGCGCCTCGTCACCGACGCGGCGCCGCCCGCCGCACGGTGGTCGCGGGCGCCGGTGACGCCGGCGGCCGGAGCCGTGCGGTGACGTCCACCGAGACCACGACGGGCCCGCCCGGTGGGATGGCCGACCGGTCCCGCCGGCTCCAGGCGCTGCTGGAACTCCTCGCCGCGCGGGGCGGGCGGCTCTCCGTCGTCGAGGCCGCCGCCGCCCTCCAGGTCTCCGAGGCGACGGTCCGCCGCGACTTCACCGCCCTGGCCTCGCAGCAGCTGGTCACCCGCACCCACGGCGGCATCGTGGCCAGCTCCGTCGCGTACGACCTGCCGGTCCGCTACCGCCACCGTGGGGACCGCAGCACCAAGGAGCGCATCGCCGCCACCGCCGCCGGGCTCGTCGAGCCGGGCAGCGTCGTCGGACTCAACGGGGGCACCACGACGTCGGCCACCGCCCGGCACCTCGCGGCCCGGCCCGACCTGGCGCAGACGACCCCCCGGCCGGCCCTGACCGTGGTGACCAACGCGCTGAACATCGCCAACGAGATGGTGCTGCGGCCGTCCGTGCGCACCGTCATCCTCGGCGGGGTCGCCCTTCCCCAGTCGTACGAGCTGACCGGGCCGCTCACCACGATGGTGATGAACTCGCTCTGGCTGGACGTGCTCATCCTCGGCGTCGACGGCTTCTCCGCCGACGGCACGTCCTGCCACGACGAGAGCGAGGCGGGGATCGACGCGCTCATGGTCGGCCGGGCCCGCCAGGTGGTCGTGGTGGCCGGCTCCGAGAAGCTCGGCCGCCACTCCTTCGCCAAGATCTGCGACGCGTCCGCCGTGGACACCCTCGTCACCGACGACGCCGCCGACGAGCGGATCGTGGCGGATCTGCGCGCGGCCGGGGTGACCGTCCTGCTGGCCTGACCCTCCCGCCACCGCCGAGAGGGCGCTACTCCGGCTCGACCAGGAGGCGGGCGTAGTTGGCCATCGAGCGCTGGTAGCGGGGCAGGTGGGGGGCGAGGGCGGCGAGCGCGACGGAGACGGCCTCCCGCTCGCGGCCCACGCTGGTCAGGGCGAGGGCGAGGGTGGCGGCCACCGCGTCGTCGAGCTCGTCGGAGGGCTGTTGTCGCTCGGCCGTCAGCAGCTCGACGGCCTCCTGCGCCCGCCCGATGTTCCGCAGCGAGCTGGACAGTTGGATCACCGAGCGCCGGCGGCGGATGCCGGAGATGCCGCCGGCGAGCGCCTCCCGGTAGAGGGGAACCGCCCGGTCGGAGTGGCCGGTCGAGTCGAAGGCGCAGGCGCGCTCGAAGGCCGCGACGGGGTGCCCCTCGGGCAGTTCGGCGGCGAGTTCGTCGACGCGTGCCCGGAACTCGTCGGGGTCGTGGTCGTCGATGGCGGCCCACAGGTCGGCGCTGCGGCGTTCCCACTCGGGTGTGATCGTCATGGCCGGGATCTTGACGGCCGGATAGACTGGTCCGCCAGTGATTCGGGCACCGCCGAATCATCCCGGCGGCGAAGGAGGCGGCGATCGCGATCACCCTGCGGTTCGGCCCCGCCGACCTGATGCGCTGCCGATTCGCGCTCTCCCCGGCGCTGGAGACGATCCACGCGATCCGGCTCACCACGCCCGAGGACCTACCCGGGCACCATCAGGGCTTCCTCGACTCCGTACGCCATCAACTGGCCGCGCTGGACCTGCGGCCCGTCACGCTGCTGCAACCGCGCCGCGGCTACAGCCCCGACTTCCTGTCCCCGCCGCCGACCGTTCCGAGCCCCCGCTTCGAGGACGAGCTGGCGCGCATCGAGGCGACGCCTCTCGACCGGGTGCGCGCGGAGGTCGCCCGGTCGCTGCGGGACACCCGGGGCGCGGCCCGCACCGGCCTGGGCCGGCGGATGCTCGCCGACCCGGCCGACGCGCTGCGCCTGCTGACCGGGGTGATCCGCGACGTCTGGCGCGAGGTGATCGAGCCCGTGTGGCCGACGGTGCGTGCCCTGCTCGACGCGGACGTGGCGTACCAGAGCCGCCGCATGGCCGAGGGCGGGCTGGACCGGCTCTTCGCCGAGCTGCACCCGCAGCTGCGCTGGCACGACGGCGTCCTCACCCGCGACCGCGGCGACGACGAGCACCGCGACCTCGCCGGGGAGGGCCTGCTGCTCATGCCCAGCGCGTTCAAGTGGGACCAGGTGCTGGTGGTCCTCGACCCGCCCTGGCAGCCGGCCGTGATCTATCCGGCCCGCGGGCTCGCCACCCTGTGGCAGCCGGCGGGCACCGAGCGGCTGGCCGCGCTGGCCCGGCTCGTCGGCCGGACCCGGGCCACGCTGCTGGCCGGCCTCACCGAACCGGCGACGACCACCGTGCTGGCGCACCGGCACGCGCTCGCCGCCGGCACGGTGTCGGAGCACCTGACGGTGCTGCGCGCGGCGGGCCTGGTGATCGGGCAACGCCACCGCCACGAGATCCGCTACCGCCGCACACCGCTGGGCACCGCCCTGCTGGACGGGAGCGCGTGACGCCCGCCCGTGATCGCCCACCGTCAGGGAAACGGCGGCCTCCGGGGATGGCGGAGGGGACCACCTCCCTGACGTTGCGCAAATCGTCGACCGTCGCGCGTGGAGCACACCCGCGCTCCGCGTGGGGCGGCAGGCGTCAGCGGGGGACGTCCCGGGCGCGGAAGGCCACCGCGCCGGCGGCGAGCAGCGCCGCCGCCACCGCCGTGAGCACCGCGAGCGGCGGCACCGTCGGGTCGACCGCGGGCACGGACGGCACGTGGGTGTAGGGCGAGAGGTCGAGCGCGGCCTGCGGCAGCTCCAGCACCGCACCGAGCTGCCCGAGCAGCAGGAACACCATGAGCGCCGTCCAGGAGAGCACCACCGACCAGCGGGGCAGCAGCCCGAACAGCGCCGTCACGACCCCGGCGACGACGAGCAGGGCGGGCAGGCGGAGCGCGGCGGCGCCGCCGAGCGCGAGCATCCTGCCCACCGGGTCGCCGGCGACCACGCCGTGGCCGAGCCCGGTGGTGATCCCGCCGAGCAGCATCAGGGCGAGCGCGCCGAGCACCGCCGCGGCCACCTGGGTGCCGAGCCAGCGGCCGCGGCTCACGGCGGTGGCGAGGACGGCTTCGAGCACCCCGTCGGCCTCGTCGGCGCGCACGCGCAGCAGCGCCTGGACGACGTACGCGCCGATCGCCAGCGCGTACAGGCCGAGCATCGCGGCGAGGTACGCGTCGACCAGGTCGGCGCCGCCGCCCATCGCCGCGATGGCCTCGGCGGCGGTCGGGTTCTCGGCGATCATCGCGTTGAACTCGTCGGCCGCGATGCCCATCGAGAAGCCGAGCACCGCCACCCCGACGGCCCAGCCGAGCAGCGTGCCGCGCTGCAACCGCCACGCCAGCCCGGCGGGGCTGAGCAGCCGCGCCGCGGCGTGCGCCGGGCCCCGGCGGGCGGCGAACAGGCCGGCGCCGAGGTCGCGTCGCCGGGCCAGGGCGTACGCCAGCGCCACCGCGACGACGAGCAGCGCCACGGGCAGGGCGAGCGTCCACCAGCGTTCGCCGGTGTAGGCGCGGACCTGGTTGCCCCAGCCGATCGGGCTGAGCCAGGACGGCCAGGCGCTCTCCACGCGGGTGCCGTCGGCGCTCTGCTCGCCGAACACGTCCCCGGCGGCGCGCAGCAGGAAGGCGAGCCCGACGGCCGCGGCGGCGAGCGCGTTGGCGCCGCGGGAGGTGACGGTGAGCTGGGCGGTGACGGCGGCGACGCCGGTGAACGCGACCCCGACCCCGCAGATCGCGGCGGCCGCGGCGACGGACCCGGCGACGGGCAGCCCGGAGCCGACGAGGGCGACCGCGAGCAGGGCGGCGGCCAGCACGTTCGCCGCGACGACGACCAGGAGGGCGGCGGTGAGCAGGGCGTACCGGCCCACCACGGAGGCGCCGAGCAGCTCGGCGCGGCCGGTCTCCTCGTTCTGCCGGGTGTGCCGCACCACGGCGAAGGTGCTGAGCAGCGCGACGAGGACCACCAGGGTCGCGTACGTCTCGGCCACCACCACGGCGCCGAGGTCGGTGCCGGCGATCGGGCCGTTGAACGCCCGGGCCACGAGGCTGGACGCGGAGGTCGTGGCGTAGCCGTGCCGGGCGGCCTCGTCGGGGTAGACGCCGGCGACGCTGGCGGCGAGCGCGTAGCCGAGCAGGGGCGTGCCGAGCACCCAGATGCCGAGCCGGACGCGGTCGCGGCGCAGCACGAGCCGGACGAGGTGCCCGGTGCCGGCGAAGCCGTTCATCGCGCGCCCGCCGGCGCCTCGGTCGGCCGGTGGCCGTCGGTGGCCGTCTCCGCGGCGCCGTAGTGGCGCAGGAACAGCTCCTCGAGGGTGGGCGGGGCGCTGCTCAGCGCCCGCACGCCGAACTGGACGAGGTGCCCGAGCAGCGCGTCGAGGTGGGCGGGCTCGACCTCCAGGTGGGTGCGCCCGTCGACCTGCCGTACGCCGTGCACGCCGGGCAGCTCCGTGACGCCGGTGAGCGGGCGGGCGGTCTCGACGGTCACCGCCGTGCGCGTGAGGTGGCGCAGGTCCGCCAGGGTGCCGGACTCCACGGTGCGGCCCTCCCGGATGATGCTGACCCGGTCGCAGAGCGCCTCCACCTCGGCGAGCACGTGGCTGGAGAGCAGCACGGTGCCCCCGTCGCGGCGGATCCGCCGGACCTCGTCCTGGAACACCGCCTCCATGAGCGGGTCGAGGCCGGAGGTCGGCTCGTCGAGGACGTAGAGCTCCACGTCGGAGGAGAAGGCGGCGACGATGGCGACCTTCTGCCGGTTGCCCTTGGAGTACGTGCGGCAGGTGCGGGTCGGGTCGAGGTCGAACCGCTCCAGCAGCTCGTCGCGGCGGCGCCGGTCGAGGCCGCCGCGCAGCCGGCCGAGCAGGTCGATGGCCTCCCCGCCGGAGAGGTTGGGCCAGAGGCTCACGTCGCCCGGCACGTACGCCAGCCGGCGGTGCAGGCGGACGGCGTCGCGCCACGGGTCGGCGTCGAGCACGCGTGCCTCGCCGGAGTCGCCGCGCAGGAGCCCGAGCAGGATGCGGATGGTGGTGGACTTGCCGGCCCCGTTCGGGCCGAGGAAGCCGTGCACCTCCCCCGCCTCCACCCGCAGGTCGAGACGGTCGAGCGCGCGGACGGCCCCGAACGTCTTGACCAGGTTGTCGATCGCGATGACGGCCATGGCGCCTCCCCGGCGAGTGACATCGACGACGCCAGTGTACTGACCGGCGGTCAGCGGGCTCAACGGCGAGCCCTGCCACCGGTCAGGGTGCCGGGCTAGGCTGACCGGCATGACGGCCGAGCCCGCGGACGACACCCGCTCCCGGATCCTGCGCGCCGCGCTCGACCTGTTCTCCGAGCACGGCTACCAGCGCACCTCGCTGCGTCAGATCGGTGAGCGGCTGCGGCTGACCAAGGCCGCCGTCCTCTACCACTTCCCGGCCAAGGAGCACCTGCTGGCGGCGCTGGTCGAGCCGCTCATCGCCGACCTCGAGCGGCTGCTCGACGACGCCGAGGGCCGCCCGGTGGAGCAGGCCCGCGCGACGGTCCTGGAAGGCTGGGTGGACACGATGCTCGCCCACCGGCGGCCTCTCGGCATGCTCTTCCACGACATCGCCCTCGTCACGCGCGGGGACACCTACCACCGTCTGATGCGGATCGCGATGCGCGCCAACGACCTCATCGCCGGGCCGGGGGCGGGGCGCCGGGAACGGATCCGCGCGGTGCAGGCGGTCGCCATGTGCAGCGACCCCGTCGTCTTCTTCGCCGACGTGCCCGACGAGGTGCTCCGCGCCGACATGCTCGACGGCGTACGCCGGCTGCTCGCCGCGCCGAGCGGGGACGCCGGCGCGCCGTCGGACACCGCGGCGGGCGCCGCCGGGGTCGGCGGTCGCGCCGGCACGGCGGCGACCCGGCGGCGGCCGGGCCGGCCGCGGGCCCTGGACCGGGCGCAGGTGGCGGCGGCCCGGCGGATGCACGAGGCGGGCACCCACTCGGTGGACGCCATCGCCGCGACCCTGGGTGTCTCCCGGGCGACCGTGTACCGCTACCTGGACCAGGACGACCGAGATAACGAGACGGTTTAGCGACTGTTTTGCGACTGGTTATGAGCCGTCGGGCGCGGGCTCCCGCGCCGTGCCGACCCGCTCGAAGGCCCGCGCCAGGGCGGCCAGGTCGATGCCGGCGAAGTGGTCGAGGAAGCGCCGCCGCACGCTCGCGAGGTGGCTCGGCCAGGACTCCTCGAGGCGGGCGAAGCCCGCGTCGGTGAGGACGGCGTTCCAGCCCCGGGCGTCCTCCTCGCAGCGGACCCGGCGCACGAAGCCCTGGGTCTCCAGCCGGGCGATGGTGCGGGTCATGCCGCTGAGCGAGAGGTGGCACGCGCTCGCCAGCTCGTTCATCCGCATCCGCCGGTCGGGCGCCTCGGAGAGGTGCATCAGGGCGGTGTACTCGGTCAGGGGCAGTTGCCGGTCGTGCACCATGTCGGCGTCGATCGCCCGCGGCAGGAGGTACATCACCCGGAACAGGCTGCGGACCACCGCCTCCTCGTCGACGTCGAGGGGCCTCGGGGGCTGCGGGGACGGGCCGGGCATGCGATCCATGCTAGTTGCCCACCGACCGGGGCCAACGGGGTGATGTGACGGTGCCCATAGGCCGGGTAATTGCTTAGTCAAGCAATCGTTGTCTAGCGTGTCCGAGTCAGGCACCACCTCTCGAAGGGCACCACACGCATGACCAGGATCGGCATCATCCTCGGCAGCACCCGCCCCGGACGCAACGGCGAGGCCGTCGCCCGCTGGGTCCTCGAACTCGCCAAGCAGCGCTCCGACGCCGAGTTCGAGCTCATCGACCTGCTCGACTACCCGCTGCCGCACCTCGACGAGGCCATCCCGCCGTCGTACGGGCAGTACACCCAGCCGCACACCAAGCGCTGGGCGGAGACGATCGCCGGGTACGACGGGTTCGTGATGGTCACGCCCGAGTACAACCACTCCACCTCCGGCGCGCTCAAGAACGCCATCGACTACCTCTACGGCGAGTGGAACAACAAGGCCGTGGGCTTCGTCAGCTACGGCTCCGCGGGCGGCACCCGGGCCGTCGAGCACCTGCGCCTGATCGCCGCCGAGCTCCAGATGGCCGACGTGCGGGCCCAGGTGGCGCTGTCGCTCTTCACCGACTTCGAGAACTTCAGCGTCTTCAAGCCGAACCCGGCCCACGAGGCGCCGCTGGGCACGATGCTCGACCAGGTCGTGGCCTGGAGCACCGCGCTGGCCCACCTGCGCCAGAACTGAGCACCGACGGGAACGGTGGCCGCGGCGATCCCGCGGCCACCGTTCGCGTCTGCGGCGCCGGTCAGGCGGCCAGGGCCGCGTACCGGCCGTTGCGGTCCATCAGGCCGTCGTGGGTGCCGCACTCGACGATCCGGCCGTGGTCGAGGACCGCGATCTGGTCGGCGTCGCGGACGGTGGAGAGGCGGTGGGCGATGGTGATCGTGGTACGCCCCTCGGCCAGCTCCGCGAAGGCCCGCTGCACGGCCCGCTCCGTCTCGGTGTCCAGCGCGCTGGTCGCCTCGTCGAGGATCAGCACCCGGGGGTCGCGCAGCAGGGTGCGGGCGATGGCGAGCCGCTGCTTCTCCCCGCCGGAGAAGCGGTGCCCCCGCGAGCCGACGACCGTGTCGTACCCGTCCGGCAGGCACGCGATCACGTCGTGGATCCGGGCGGCGCGGGCGGCGGCCTCGATCTCGGCGTCGGTGGCGTCCGGCCGGGCGTAGCGCAGGTTCTCCCGGACGGTGGTGTGCAGCAGGTAGGTCTCCTGGCTCACCACGCCGACGATCGCGGCGAGGTCGGCCAGGCGCAGGTCGCGCAGGTCGACGCCGTCGACGGTGATGCGGCCGCTGGTCGGGTCGTGCAGCCGGCTGACCAGCGCCGCGAGGGTGCTCTTGCCGGAGCCCGTCTCGCCCACCAGGGCCAGGCCGCTGCCGGCGGGCACGTCGAGGGTGACCCCGGCGACGGCGGCCGTGTCGCTGCCCGGGTAGCTGTAGGTGACCTCCTCCAGGCGCAGGTGGCCGCGGACCCGGCGCGGGTCGACGCGGACGGGGTGGACCGGGTCGGCCACCTCGACCGGCAGATCCAGGTACTCGAAGATCCGGGCGAACAGCGCCAGTGACGAGGTCAGTGAGACACCCACGTTGAGCAGGCCCATGAGCGGGCGGAACAGCCCGTTCTGCAGCGCGGTGAAGGCGACGAGCGTGCCGATGCTCAGCGTCCCGGCGGTGCCGGGGAGGCCGGCGCCGAGGTAGATGAGCGCCGGGACGGCGGCGAAGACGATGCTCATCGAGGCCATCCGCCAGCGGCCGGCGAGCTCGCTGCGCAGCTCCAGGTCGACCAGTCGGGCCGAGGACGCGGTGAAGCGCGCGATCAGCGCGGGCGCGGTGCCGAGCGTCTTGGCGAGCTGCACGCCGCTGACGGACAGGCCCTCCTCGACCGTGACGTTGAGGTCGGCCAGCTCCCGCTGCCGCTCGGCGGTGATCTCGCGGCGCAGCCGGGCGACCCGGCGGGTGAGCCAGACGGCCGGCGGGAGGATGACGAGCGACACCAGGCTCAGCCGCCAGGAGAGGGCGACCATGGCCACGGCGGTGGCGACCACGGTCGTGAGGTTCGAGGCGACCGCCGTGGCGGTGGAGGTGACCACCGCCTGCATCCCACCGATGTCGTTGGTGATCCGCGACTGCACCTCACCGGTGCGGGTGCGGGTGAAGAACCCCAGCGACTGGCGCTGGAGGTGGCGGAAGACGTCGGTGCGCAGGCGGTGCATGACCTCCTGACCGACGCGGGTGGAGATCCAGGTTTGCACCACGCCGAGCACGGCGGTGACGGCGGCCACCGCCACCATGCCGACCACCAGCCAGACCAGCAGGGGCAGGTCGCGGTCCGGCAGGGCCTGGTCGATCACGTGCCGGAGCAGGAAGGGCGAGGCCATCGCGATGATCGAGGACGCCACGATGGTCGCGGTGACCACGGCGAGAGCGGCCCGGTGCGGGCCGAAGAGCCCGGCGATGCGCCGCAGCGACACCTCCCGGGCCTGCGCCTTCTCCGCGGCGCTGACGGTGCGGGGGCCGCGGTCGCGGCCGAGTGGGGTGGGCTCCAAGAGCGGGTCCTTCCGTCCGGGAGGTTTACTGAGGTTGCCTCATCATGAGGTAACAACCGTACCTGCTGCTACGGTATTCCGCGTGACCGAGGCGGACGGCGACGACGAGACCCTGGCCGAGGCGTTCTGGGCGGTCGCCCGGCGGCTGCGGCACCGCACCCGGGAGGCCCTCGCCCCCTGGGACGTCACCCCCAGCCAGGCACGGGCGCTCGGCGTCCTGGCGCGGCACGGCGTGCTGCGGCCCGGCGCGCTCGCCGAGCACCTGCGCATCGCCGCCCGGTCGGCCACCGAGGTCGTCGACGACCTCGAACGGCGCGGGCTCGTGGAGCGGCGCCCCGACCCGAACGACCGGCGGGCCACGCTTGTCGCGCTGACCACCGAGGGGGTACGCACCGGCGCCGCCATCCGGGCCGCCCGCCACGCCGAGGCCGACCGGTTCTTCGCCGACCTCGCCCCCGCCGACCGGGACGAGCTGGCCCGCATCCTGCGTACGCTGCGCGGCTGACCACCCCGTTTGCCCCTGCCCGGACGGGGTAGCCCAGCGCGTCCGATGCACGGGACCGGTGGGTGACGGGAGGGCCACGTGGTACGCCTGCTCAGCCCTGCGACCGGCGGCCGCCGCTGATGTGCGGCATCAGCGGGGAGGCCCGCTTCGACGGGACGAGACCCGACGACGCCGCCGTGACCCGGATGACCGAGGCGCTCCGCTCCCGGGGCCCCGACGGCGAGGGGCTGTGGACCGACGGGTGGGTCACCCTCGGGCACCGCCGGCTCACCATCATCGACCTCTCCGACGCCGGGGCGCAGCCGATGGTCCGCGAGGACCTGGGCCTCGCGCTGGTCTTCAACGGCTGCATCTACAACTACCCGGAGCTGCGCGAGGAGCTGCGCAACGCGGGGTACGCGTTCCACTCCACGAGCGACACCGAGGTGATCCTGGTCGCGTACGCCCACTGGGGTGAGCGCTTCGTCGACCACCTGGTCGGCATGTTCGCGATCGGGCTCGTCGACCGGGCCCGGCGGCGGCTCGTGCTGGTCCGCGACCGGCTCGGCATCAAGCCGCTCTACCTCGCCGAGACGCCGGGGCGGCTACGGTTCGCCTCCAACCTGCCGGCGCTGCTGAAGGCCGGCGAGGTGGACACCGGGATCGACCCGGTGGCGCTGCACCACTACCTCTCCTGGCACTCGATCGTGCCCGCACCCCGGACGATCCTGCGCGGGGTCCGGAAGCTGCCGCCGGCCACGGTGCGCGTCGTCGAGGCCGACGGGCGCAGCCGCGACGAGGTGTACTGGCGCCCGGACTACGTGCGGGAACCCGCCGACGCCGGGATGGGCGCCCGGGACTGGCAGGCCGCCGTCGGGGACGCCCTGCGCACCGCCGTACGGCGCCGGCTGGTCGCCGACGTCCCGGTCGGCGTGCTGCTCTCCGGCGGGCTCGACTCCAGCCTCATCGTGGCGCTGCTGGCCGAGGCCGGGCAGCAGCACCTGCGCACGTTCAGCATCGGCTTCGACAGCCGGGGCGACGAGTCCGGCGACGAGTTCCACTACTCCGACCTGGTCGCGCGGGCCTTCGACACCGACCACCAGCGGATCCGGCTCGCCGACGACGACCTCGTGCCGGCCGTACGCCGGACCGTGCTCGCCATGACCGAGCCGATGGGCAGCCACGACGTGGTCGCCTTCCACCTGCTCTCCGAGCAGGTGGCCCGGCACGTCAAGGTGGCGCAGTCCGGGCAGGGCGCCGACGAGGTGTTCGCCGGCTACGGCTACCACCAGCCGCTCGGCGACGTCCCGCGGGAGGGCGCGGCGGCCGAGTTCGCGGCCGCGTTCTTCGACCGCGGCCACGCCGAGCTGAACCAGCTCATCGGGCCGGAGTACGCGCTCGACCAGGACGCCAGCCGCGACCTCGTCGAGGCGCACCTGGCCGCGCCCGGGGCGCAGACGGCGCTGGACGCGGTGCTGCGGCTGGACACCCACCTCATGCTCCCCGACGACCCGGTCAAGCGGGTGGACAGCATGAGCATGGCCTGGGGGCTGGAGGTGCGCACGCCCTTCCTCGACCAGGACCTGGTGACCCTCGCGGCGCACTGCCCGCCGGAGCACAAGCTGGCCCAGGGCGGCAAGGGTGTGCTCAAGGAGGTCGCCCGCGAGGTGCTGCCGGCCGACGTGATCGACCGGCCGAAGGGCTACTTCCCGGTGCCGGCGCTGCGCAACGTGGACGGGCCCGTGCGCGAACTGGTGGTCGAGGCGCTGCAGGCGCCCGTCGCCCGCGAGCGCGCCCTGTTCCGCCCCGAGTACGTGGCGCACCTGCTCGCCGAGCCGGACCGCGCCGAGGCGGCGGCCGGCAGCAACAAGCTCTGGCAGCTCGGGCTGCTCGAACTCTGGCTCCAGTCGCACGGGGTCACCTGACGCCGACGGGGCCGCCGCGGCGCGGCCGACCGGTGGCGCGTAGCGGGGCACCACGGGCCGGGTTCCACGCAGTCGCGCCCGACGGCGGTCAGCCGGCGACGGTCCAGGCGGTCAGCTCGGCGAGGACCGTCCGCAGGTCGCCGGTCTCGTCGAGAATCCGGCGCTGCCGGGTGGCGCCGGTGCCCTCCCGCCGCAGCCGGGTCAGCTGGTCCAGCACGTACCCCAGGTCGCCGTGGCGGACCAGCGCCGGCGACACGCAGGCGAAGAGGTCGTCGACCAGCTCCCAGGCCGGCCGCGCACCACCCCGGCGCAGGTCGATGAGGTCCCCGTCCAGGCCGTCGTGGGCGGCCCGCCAGTGCGCGGCGGAGACCAGGCAGTCCCGGATGGGCGAGGCGGGCACCCCGGCCCGGACGTCGTCGACGACGGTGGCGACCAGGGCGCGCAGCAGCGCCGCGACCAGCACCGTGTCGTCCACCGTGGGGCACACGTCACCGACCCGGATCTCCACCGTCGGATACGCGGCGGACGGCCGGGCGTACCAGTAGACCATCGCGGCGTCGAGCATGACGCCCGCGTCGATCAGCTCCCCCACCGTACGGTCGTAGTCCGCGGCGGAGGCGAAGTACGGGGTGGGCCCGAGGCTCGGCCAGCGTTCGAGCTGCATGGACCGCCAACTCGCGTGCCCGGTGTCGTGGCAGTCGTGCAGCGGCGAGTTGGTGGCGATCGCGTGCACCACCGGCAGCCACGTCCGCAGGTGGTTGCACACCTGCACGGCCAGCTCCCGGTCCGGCACGCCGACGTGCACGTGGCAGCCGCAGACGGCCGGGTCGTGGGCCACCGGCCCGTACCGTCGGGACATGGCGTGGTAGCGCGGCTTGTCCGGCACCGTCCGGTGCGGCTCGTGCATCGGAGTGGCCCCGACCGCGACGAGCCGGGCGCCGGCCGCCCGCGCCGCGTCGGCGGCGGAGCGCCGCAGCGCCACCAGGTGCGACCGCAACTCGGCCAGGTCGGCGGTCACCGGGGTGACCATCTCGACCATGCTGTGCCGGAACTCCTGCCGACTCTGGTCCCGCGCCGGCCCGCGCAGCGCCGTCAGCACCCGCTGGGCGACCGGCAGGTTCTCGCCCGTCGCGGGGTCCAGCAGCAGGAACTCCTCCTCCACCCCGAGGGTCAGGGTGGTGAGGTCGGGCACCGCGGTGGCGACCGTCGGACGGTACGTCATGCGCTCGTCGTCCGTTTCGTCGGGCGGCGCGCCGGGCGCCGCACACTGCCGGCGGCACCCGCTTTCCCGGCGGCCCGAGCGGCAAACGCCGCCCGCCCGTGCCGTAGTCGGCCCACGCGCGCCGCCCGCAAGGCCCGCTCGGTGTCGGCCACACAACGGCGCCGGCCGGAATCGACGGGCCGGCGTCTCCTTCTTCACGACCGGTCAACCCCGGGGTATTGAAAAGTATCTACTTCTTGTGCCCTAATCACTGACAGATCCCTTCACCGCTCCGCCGGCTGCACCGCAACCCCGGGAGGAACCCGTGCGCCGTCCCCCGCGTACCGCCCTGTTCGTCCTCGCCGCCGCCGTGGCGGCCGGCGCCGCCCTGGCCGCCGTCGCGGCGCTGCGGCCCGGGCCCGCCGACGCCGCCCCCGCCGGCCTGCCCGGTGTGCAGGTCTCCGGTGCCGACGGCACCGTCAACTGGTCGGCGGCCTGGTCCGGCGGCGCCCGCTTCGCCTACATCCAGGCGACCGCGGGCACCACGGTCAGCAACGCCTCCTTCGCCCAGCACTACAATGGCGCCTACTCGGTCGGGATGATCCGCGGCGCCTACCACGTCGCCCGGCCCGACCTCGGCGGCGGCGCGGCCCAGGCCGACTGGTTCGTCGACCACGGCGGCGGCTGGTCCCGCGACGGCCGCACCCTGCCCGGCGCGCTCTCCATCGAGTACCACCCGTCCGGCGCCACCTGCTACGGGCTGACCCCTACCGCCATGCGCGCCTGGATCAGCGCGTTCGTCGACCGCTACCGGGCCCGCACGGGCCGGTGGGCGACCATCCACACCACCGCCGACTGGTGGATCACCTGCACCGGCAACCACGCCGGGTTCGCGAGCACCAACCCGCTCTGGCTGTCCCGCTACGCGACCACGGTCGGCACCCTGCCGGCCGGCTGGTCGACGTGGTCCTTCTGGCAGTGGTCCGCGCGCGGGCCCCTGCCCGGGGAGCAGAACGTCTGGAACGGGTCGCTGGACCGGCTACGGGTGCTCGCCTGCGACGGCACCTGCTGACCCGCGCGTCCCGGCACCATCCCCGCCCACGAGAGATCCGGAGGTCCGCATGTCCCCGCTCCCCCGCCGTGCCGTGCTGCGCGGCGCGGTGCTGCTCGGCGCCGCCGCCGGTGTGACGGCCGCCGGTCAGCTCGCCGCCCGCCGCAAGGCCGGCGCCGCGACGACCGTCAACCAGCCGGTCATCGCCAACTGCGCGACGTGGGGCGCCCGCCCGCCGTCGAGCCCCGTGACCGTGCTGAACAACCGCCCCAACAAGATCATCGTGCACCACACGGCGTTCCCCAACTCCACCGACTACAGCCTCGCCCACGCGTACGCCAACTCCCGCGACATCCAGGACCTGCACATGGACACCAACGGCTGGCTCGACTCGGGGCAGCACTTCACCAACAGTCGCGGCGGCCACCTCACCGAGGGGCGGCACGGCAGCCTGCGCGCGCTGCTGCACGGGCGCACCATGGTGCAGGGGGCGCACTGCGTGGGGCAGAACAACCAGGCCATCGGCATCGAGAACGAGGGCATCTACGTGGACGTGCAGCCGCCCGCGGCGCTCTGGGAGAGCCTCATCGTGTTCTGCGCGTTCACCTGCCAGCAGTACGGCATCCCGCCGACCGAGATCTACGGGCACAAGGACTTCAACAACACGCAGTGCCCCGGCCTGATGCACGGCCGGCTGCCCGAGCTGCGCAGCGCCGTCGCCGCCCGGCTCGGCTGAGCGCACCCGGACGGGCCGGCCGGCAGCACGCCGACCGGCCCGCCGCGGCTCCGGTCTACGGGTACGCGGTGAGGTACACCTGCTGGTTGGCCGTGTTCGCGGTGCCACCGGTGTTGTTGATCACCCGGTTGATGGTGCCGACACCGCCGAGGGACACGGTCACCAGGTTGGTGAACCGCACGTTCGGGTTGGTCGGCACCTCGAAGGCCCGTTCGGCGACCACCGCCGGGTTGACGTTGAAGTAGCAGTAGCTCCCCATGCCCCAGCCCTGGTGGCTGGTCACCCCGTCGGCCACCTTGTACGCGGCGTACCCCCGGGTCGCGCCGTTCATCCAGGCGGCCTGGTTCGGCGGGTCGTACGGCATCTCGTTCTGGTAGAAGTACGTCCGCCCCCCGTTTCCGTTCCAGACGGTCTGGTACCTCTGGTAGTGCTCGACGAAGAGCCCGTACATGGTGACGTCGTCGCCGTTGACGGTCAGGCCGGTGTCGGCGGTGTTCAGCGTCCACCCGGTGGGCACGCCCGCGGCCGCGTGGTCGGCGCGCCACAGCCACATGTGGTCACCGATCACGTTGTCGCTGTTGACGGTGAGCGTGTTGGTGGCCCTGCCGACGTGCGGCCCGCCGATGCGGAAGAACACGTCGTGCAGCGAGGTCGGGTTCGCGGCGTGGCTGGCCGACGATCCGGGCGGACCGACCTCCATGAGCACCGGCGAGTTCGTCGTGCCGGCCTCGAACATGACGCCGGCCACCTTCACCCCGTCCACGTCGGCCACCCGCATGGCCACGGTGCCGTTGTCCGCCTGGATGGTGGCCAGGCCGAGGCCGAGGATCACGGTGTCGGCCCGGTTGACCTGGATGGGCTCGGTCACGTGGTGCACGCCCGGGGTGAAGAGCAGGTGCCGGCCCTGGGCGAGCGCCGCGTTGATGGTGGCCGCGCTGGTGCCGGGCTGCACGACGAAGAACTGCGACAGGGAGATGGACGAGCCGGCCGGGGTCTTGCCGTACCAGCTCGTGCCGGTCGAGTTGGTGCGCAGCGCCGGCACGAACACCCGGTACTCGCCGGTGCCGTCGACGTAGAGGAACGGCTTCTCGCGAACCAGCGGGGTCTGTGCGATGACGGTGTGCGACGGGTTCGGGAAGTGCGGCGGCGGCGCTCCCACCACGCCCTGGAAGACCATGTTCCACACCGAGCCGGCCCAGCCGTTGCCGAACTCGCTGTTGCGCGAGTACCACTGCTGCTGCGAACCGGAGACGACGAGGCCGTCGATCCTGGTGTCGGCCATCAGACCGCCGCTGGACCAGCCGTCACCGCCGTTCCAGAGCTGGATCTGGTTCTGCGCGCCGCGCAGGTGCATCCGCCGGTACGGCGCCGCCTGCGAGACGGCCCACCGCTCCACGGTCACCCCGGCCGGCAGGGTCACCGACAGGTTCTCCGCCGAGCGCCAGAAGTTCTGGGTGGCGTTGCCGCCCATCCAGAACGCCTCGACCCGGACGTGGCCATTGAGGTTCACGTCGTCGGGGCTCATCCCGAGGCCGGCGACCTGGGTGAAGAACCCGAGGTTCACGTCGGCGGTGTACGTGCCGGGCTTGAACAGCACGGCGTACCGCTGCGGGCCGAACTGGTTCTCCTCCTGCTGCGCGAAGAGCGTGTTCAGCCGGTTCTGGATGGTGGCCGTCGGCGTGCTCGGGTCGAAGACGAACGTGTTGGGACCGAAGTTCGGGTTGCGCGGGTCGGTGGGCGGCACGCCCGGGTCGGTGGTCCCGCCGGTGGTGTTCACCTGGAACTCCCAGAGCGAGTAGCCGTACGCGGTGCCCCGCGCGGTGCCGTACATCCGCACGTAGCGGCCGCTGCCGGTGACGTCGATCGTCTGGGTGCCGCCGGTGCCCGTCGTGGTGCTGTGGACGGTGGTCCAGTTCGACCCGTCGGTGGAGGTCTGGATCTGGAAGGCCCGGGCGTACGCGGCCTCCCAGTTCAGTACCACCCGGCAGATCGACTGGGTGCTCCCGAGGTCGACGCGCAGCCACTGCGGGTCACCCGCCGCGCTCGCCCAGCGGGTGCCGGTGTCGCCGTCCACGGCGGCCGACGCGGGCAGGCCCGCGTTCTCGGTCGACGAGGCGGTGGCCGGGCGGCCCTGGGCGGCGTTGGCGCTGCCGCAGCCCGGCGTGCCGCCGCCGATCTCGCCGTAGACCTGGAACTCCCACAGCGAGTAGCCGTACGCGGTGCCCCGCGCGGTGCCGTACATCCGCACGTAGCGGCCGGCGCCGGTGACGGTGATCGTCTGGGTGCCGCCGGTCCCCGTGGTGGTGCTGTGGACGGTGGTCCAGCTCGACCCGTCGTCGGAGGTCTGGATCTGGAACGCGCGGGCGTAGGCCGCCTCCCAGTTGAGGGTCACCTGGCTGAGGGTGGCGCGGGCACCCAGGTCGACCTGGATCCACTGCGGGTCGCTGAACGCGCTGGACCAGCGGGTGCCGCCGTTGCCGTCCACCGCGGCCGCGGCCGACGTGGCGGCGCTCTCGCTGGACGAGGCGGTGGCCGGCCGGCCCTGGGACAGCAGGGTCGGCGCCGCCTGCGCCGGCGGGGGTCCGACGGCCGGGGTGAGCGCCGCGACCAGGGCCACGGCGAGCCCGACGAGCAGGCGCGCGGCGCGGCGGCGCGGCGGTGGCAGGGGTACGGATAATGCCTGAGATGTCATGACTTCGCCTGTCAGTAGGAGGCCGCGAAGGGCCGGGGCGACGGGGGGTTCGGGCTCGTCCACGGTTGCCGGGGATGTGCGGCCGGGGCGACGCCGTGGAACGGAGAGCGCTCTCAATGGAGTGTTACGGCGGCGTTGCGAAGGCGTCAAGACATCGATCTATAACACTGTTATTTATCCCGAAGGTCCGATAAGGACGATCTCGCCTCCGTCCGCCTCCGGCCTCTCCCGGTGATCAGGAGGATCGCGCCGGGAGCACGGGGCCGGAGACCGGTGGGGCGGGACGGGCGGGTCAGGGGCGGACGCCGCCGTCGCCGAGGAAGCGGGCGATGGGCAGGGTGGCGGCGCCGAGGGCGACGGCGTCCACCCCGAGCCGGCACAGCTCGATCGAGGCCTGCTCGTACGGCTGACGCAGCGCCTGCCGACCGGCGGCCTCGCGTACGGCGGGCAACAGGTCGCCGAGGGCCATGGCCGCCCAGCCGCCGAGCACGACCCGCTCGGGGTTGAACAGGTTGATCAGGTTGGCCACTCCGGCGCCGAGGTAGGCGGCCGTCTCGTCGAGCACCCGGCGGGCCGTGGCGGAGCTGGCGGCCGCCTCGATCAGCGCGTTGAGCTGGGACTCCTCGTCCTCGCCCGGTACCGCACGGCCACGTCGCGCCTCCCGGTAGCGGTCGATGACCGCCTCCGCGCCCACGTACGCCTCGAGGCAGCCGCGGGCACCGCAGCGGCACTGCCGCCCGCCGTACACCAGGGTCGTGTGCCCCCACTCCCCCGCGCTGCTGGACGCGCCGCGGTAGGTGACCCCGCCGGTCACCACGGCCGCGCCGACACCGGACCCGACCAGGGCGAAGACGGCGTGCCGGGCGCCGCGGCCGGCACCGAACCACATCTCGGCCTGGCCGAGGGTCTTCGCGCCGTTGTCGATGTGCAGCGGCAGGTCGGTGCCGGCGGCGATCAGCCGCTCCAGCGGCACGCGGTCCCAGCCGAGGGCCTGCGCGTGCACCACGGCGTGCTCGCCCTGGGTGACCACGCCGGAGACCCCGATCCCGACGCCGAGCACGTCGGCGGGGGAGACACGGGCCGCGCCGGTGACCGCGTCGATGCCCGCCAGGACGTGACCGGCCACCTCGCCGGGTTCGGTGCGGGACGGGTCGAGCGGGTACTCGGCGCTGGCCAGCAGGGTCATCGCGAAATCGAAGAGCTCGACCCGGACCCGGGTCTCGCCGACGTCCACCCCGACGAGGAAGGCGTAGCGGGGCGCGATGCGCAGCATCATGCTGGGCCGGCCACCGTCGGACTCGGCGGCGCCGGCCTCGGCGACCAGGCCCTCCTCGATGAGGTCGCTGACCACGTTGCTCACGGCCGGTTGGCTCAGCCCGGTGCTGCGCACCAGGTCCTGCCGGGTCAGCGGCCCGTCGAGGAAGAGCTTCGTCAGCAGGGCCCCCCGGTTGCGCAGCCGCACGCTCCGGTTGGTGGCTCTCGCGAGCTCCACTCGTCACCTCGATCCCGTCGGTCGTCCGGACGCACTGTACGGCCCCCGTGCTTGACGGCCCACTGACCAACCACTTTAATGACGACATAATTTAAGCCGTGATGTAACCCCCGGGACACGTCGTCGCACCCGTCGACGTGCCCGGAACCCTGTCCGCACCGCCCGGCCGCCCGTCGCCCCCGAACCTGTCGAAGACGGCAACCGGCGGGCCCCCCACCACTGCACCGGAAGGGCTGATCGTGTCGACGAGACGACACCTCGGGATACTCGCCGCCGCCGTCCTGGCGGCAACGTCGCTGACCGCCTGCGGCGGCTCCGGCGACGACGCCGGCGGTTCCGGCAAGACCCTCACCTACTGGGCCAGCAACCAGGGCGCCAGCCTGGAGGCCGACAAGACGATCCTCCAGCCCGAGCTGGACAAGTTCGAGAAGCAGACCGGCATCAAGGTCAACGTCGAGGTTGTGCCCTGGTCGGACCTGCTCAACCGGCTCCTCGCCGCCGCCACCTCGGGGCAGGGCCCGGACGTGGTCAACATCGGCAACACCTGGTCGGCGTCCCTGCAGGCGACGGGCGCCCTCGTCGAGTTCGACGACGCCACGCTGCAGGCCGTCGGCGGCAAGGACCGCTTCGTCCCGGCCGCGCTGGCCGCGGCCGGCGCACCCGGCAAGCCGCCGGCCGCCGTGCCGCTCTACAGCCTGGCGTACGCGCTGTACTACAACAAGAAGGCGTTCGCCGACGCCGGCATCACCGCCCCGCCGACCACCTGGGAGCAGCTCGCCGAGTACGGCAAGAAGCTCAGCACCGGGGGGAAGTGGGGGCTCGCCATCGAGGGGGCCAACCCCTCCGAGAACGCCCACCACGCCTTCACGTTCAGCCAGCAGTACGGCGGCGAGTGGTTCGACTCGTCCGGCAAGCCCACCTTCGACACCCCGCAGAACGTCTCGGCCGTCAAGCGCTACGTCGACTTCATGGCGACCGACAAGATCACCAACCCGAGCAACGCCGAGTACGCGCAGAACCAGTCGGTCTCCGACTTCGCCAACGGCAAGGCCGCGATGCTGCTCTGGCAGGCCGCCGGCTCGAACCTGAAGACCCAGAACATGGCGGCCGACGCGTACGGGATCGCCCCCGTGCCGTTCCTGGCCAGCCCGCCCGCCGGCGGCAAGAAGGTCAACAGCATGGTCGCCGGCATCAACATGGCGATCTTCAAGCACACCAAGAACCGGGACGGCGCGCTGAGCTTCGTCAAGTTCATGACCAGCGACGAGGAGCAGACCATCCTCAACAAGACGTACGGCTCGCTGCCCGCGGTGAAGACCGTCGGCACCGACCCGGCGTTCAGCGCCCCGGAGCAGAAGGTCATCCAGGACACCCTCGCCACCACCGCGGCCCCGCTGCCGCAGGTGCCCGACGAGAGCACCTTCGAGACCCTGGTCGGCACCGCCATCAAGGAACTGTTCGCCGACGCGGCCAGCGGCCGCCCGGTCACCGAGGAGTCGGTGAAGAAGAAGCTGAGCGACGCGCAGCAGAAGATGCGCTGACCCCGGCGTCGACGGCGGTCGTGGCAGGGCGCCCCACCGACCCTGCCCCGACCGCCCTCTGGCGAGAGGACCCTGATGGCAACCAGCACCACCGCGCCGGGCCCGGCCCGCCCCCACCGGCGCGCACCCCGGGCCGGGACACCGGCGCCGGACCCCGCGCGACGGGCACGCCGCCCCCGGCGTTCCCTCCTGCCCTACCTGCTGCTCGGCCCGGCCATCGTGCTGGAGCTGGGCATCCACGTGATCCCGATGGTCGTCGGGGTCTGGATGAGCCTGCTCGAACTGACCCAGTTCCACATCCGGGACTGGTCCACCGCGCCCTTCGTCGGGCTGGAGAACTACAAGGCCACGCTGGACTTCGACAGCGCCGCCGGCCGGGAGCTGCTGCACTCGTTCTGGGTCACGCTCGCCTACACGCTGCTCTCGGTGGGGCTGGCCTGGCTGCTCGGGATGGCCGGCGCGGTCGTGCTGCAACGGCCGTTCCGCGGGCGGGCGATCCTGCGGGCGCTCTTCCTCACCCCGTACGCGCTGCCCGTCTACACCGCCGTCATCACCTGGAGCTTCCTGCTCCAGCGGGACACCGGCCTGGTCAACCACGTCCTGGTCGACCAGCTCGGGCTGCTCGACGACCGGCCGTTCTGGCTGATCGGCGACAACAGCTTCTGGTCGCTGCTGGTCGTCTCCGTCTGGCGGAACTGGCCGTTCGCGTTCCTCTGCCTGATGGCCGGCCTGCAGAACGTCCCCGACGAGCTGTACGAGGCCTCGGCGATCGACGGCGCCGGGTTCTGGCGGCGGCTGCGCTCGGTCACCCTGCCGCTGCTGCGGCCCGTGAACCTGGTGCTGCTGCTGGTCCTGTTCCTGTGGACGTTCAACGACTTCAACACGCCGTACGTGCTCTTCGGCGGCTCGGCCCCGGAGCAGGCCGACCTGATCTCCATCCACATCTACCGCAGCTCGTTCAAGACCTGGGACTTCGGGTCCGGTTCGGCGATGTCGGTGGCGTTGCTGCTCTTCCTGCTGGTCGTCTCGGCCGGCTACCTGCTGATCACCAACCGCCGGAGGGACCATGCGTGAGACCGCCGGTGAGCGCTGGGGCCGGTGGATCGTCCTGACCCTGCTCACCCTCTTCGTCGTCATCCCGCTCTACGTGATGGTCACCTCGGCGGCCAAGCCGTTGCAGGACGTGCAGAACGGCTTCACCTGGTGGCCCAGCCGGCCGACGCTGCAACCGTTCGTCGACATGTGGAGCACCGTGCCGCTGGCCCGGTACCTGGTGAACAGCCTCGTGGTGTCGAGCATCGCCGCCGTCTGCTCGGTGACCGTGGCCATCTTCGCCGCGTTCGCGGTGAGCCGGTACCGCTTCCGGGGCCGGGGCCTCTTCTCGGTGACCGTGCTGTCCACCCAGATGTTCCCCGGCATCCTGTTCCTGCTGCCGCTCTTCCTCATCTACGTCAACCTGGGCAACGCCACCGGGATCGAGCTGTACGCCAGCCGCACCGGACTGGTGATCACCTACCTGACCTTCTCGCTGCCGTTCTCGATCTGGATGCTGGTCGGCTACTTCGACTCGATCCCGCGGGGGCTGGACGAGGCGGCCCAGGTCGACGGCGCCGGCCCGCTGCGCACCCTGTTCCGGGTGATCCTGCCGGCGGCGATCCCGGGCGTGGTGGCGGTCACCGTGTACGCCTTCATGACCGCCTGGGGCGAGGTGCTCTTCGCCTCGGTGATGACCGACGAGGGCAGCCGCACCCTGGCCGTCGGGCTCCAGGGCTACTCCACCCAGTTCAACGTCTACTGGAACCAGGTGATGGCCGCCTCCCTCGTGGTGAGCGTGCCCGTCGTCGCCGGGTTCCTGGCGCTGCAGCGCTACTTCGTCGCCGGCCTCACCGCCGGCGCGGTCAAGTGAGTCACCACACCGCGGAGGAGAACCGACCCGTGCCGGACCTGTCCAACCTGCCACCCGACTTCCTCTGGGGTGTCGCCACCGCCGCCTACCAGATCGAGGGGGCCGTCGACGTCGACGGCCGCTCCCCGTCCATCTGGGACACCTTCTCGGCGGTGCCCGGGAACGTCGACAACGGCGACACCGGGGCGGTGGCGTGCGACCACTACCACCGCTGGCCGGAGGACGTGGCCCTGCTGCGCCGGCTGGGCGTCGACGCGTACCGCTTCTCGGTGGCCTGGCCGCGGGTGCTGCCCGACGGTGTCGGACGGGTCAACGCCGCGGGGCTGGACTTCTACGACCGGCTCGTCGACCGGCTGCTCGCCGAGGGGATCCGGCCGTTCGTCACGCTCTACCACTGGGACCTGCCGCAGGCCCTCCAGGACCGGGGCGGCTGGCCGGAGCGCGCCACCGCCGAGGCGTTCGCCGACTACGCGGCCGTCGTCGCCGCCCGCCTCGGCGACCGCGTGGCCGACTGGAACACGGTCAACGAGCCGCTCTGCGTCTCCTGGATCGGGCACCTGGAGGGGCGGATGGCCCCCGGTGAGCGGGACCTCACCCGGGCCGTGCGCACGTCGCACCACACGCTGCTCGGGCACGGGCTCGCCACCCAGGCCGTCCGGGCCAACGCCGCGCGGCCGGCGTCGGTCGGGCTGGTGCTCAACCTCAGCCCGATCGAGGCGGCGAGCGACCGGCCGGAGGACGTCGCGGCGGCCCGGCGGATGGACGGGCACGTCAACCGCTGGTGGCTCGACCCGGTGCACGGGCGCGGCTACCCCGCCGACATGGTCGCCACCTACGGGGTCGAGCCGCCGGTACGCGGCGACGACCTGGCGGTGATCGCCACTCCCACCGACTTCCTCGGGGTGAACTACTACTTCCGGCAGCTCGTGGTGGACGACCCGGACGGGCCGCCGCCGTACGCCCGGCAGGTCCCGGTGCCCGGTGCCGTCGAGACGGCGATGGGCTGGGAGATGTACCCCACCGGCCTGGAGCAGCTGCTGGTCGCGGTGAGCGAGGAGTACCGGCCGGGCCGGATCATCGTCACCGAGAGCGGCTCGGCGTGGCCGGACGAGGTGACCGCCGAGGGCACGGTGGAGGACAAGGAGCGCACCGACCACCTGGAGCAGCACCTGGCGGCGTGCGCCTCGGCGGTGAGCCGGGGCGTCCCGCTCGCGGGCTACTTCGTCTGGTCCCTGCTGGACAACTTCGAGTGGGCGTACGGCTACGACAAGCGTTTCGGCCTGGTCCACGTGGACTACGCCACCCAGCGACGGACGATGAAGGCCAGCGGGCACCGCTACGCGGAGCTGATCCGCGCCCACCAGCGACTGGCCGGCTCGGCCGGGGCCACCACCGCGGTGGCCTGAGCCGGCGGGCCCTGCCGGCGCCGCGACGGCGGCGGCAGGGCCCGCCACCGCACCCGCCCGGTCACGTCCGGGCGAACCGCCACCGCCCCTCCCCCTGGGCGGATAGCCTGCGGCAATGGCCGCAGCGGAGGAGGAGTCCGTGCCGACCGAGGGCCGGGTCCGGATGTCGGAGACCGACCGGATGAAGGCCTTCAGCGACGGGGTCTTCGCCATCGTCATCACGCTGCTCGTGCTGGAGCTGCGCGTCCCGGAGTACCACGCGGGCGACCTGCTGGCGGGCCTGCGTCACGAGGGCGCCTCGTACCTCGCGTTCGCGGTGTCCTTCGGCTACATCGGGGTGATCTGGCTCAACCACCACGCGCTGCTGCGGCTCGTTCGCGGGACGACGCTCCCGCTGAGCTGGATCAACCTCGCCATCCTCTTCGGCGCCGTGATCATCCCGTTCCCGACCGCGGTGCTCGCCTCTGCGTTCACCCAGGGCGACGTCGCGGACCAACGGGTGGCGGTCGCGCTGTACGCGCTGGCGGCTGCCCTGATGTCCGCGCCGTGGCTGGCGTTCTTCGCGTACCTGCACCACCACCCCGCGCTGCTCGCCCGCGGGGTCGATCCGGCGCACGCCCGGGCCCAGCGGCTCCGGCCGGTGACCGGTCTGGTGCTCTACGGGTTGAGCGGGGTGCTCGGCTGGTTCGTCCATCCGGTGGTGGGGCTGGTCGGCATCATCGTCATGATCGTCTATCACGCGGTCACCAGCGAGGGGCTGCGGGCCGGGCCTCTCGGGCGGCTGCTCCCCCGGCGCTGACCACCGCCGCCGCCTGAGAGAGCGCTTTCTTGACAGCGCGGAGGGCCCGCAATAGATTGTTAACAATCTATTTCCCCGGTTTCCTTACAGTTCCGTCCGCATCGACGCTCGGGCGGGACGCGGGGCCGGACCTCCGAGACCGCAGGGAGGCTTCCCGTGCGCAGACTCCGTGCCGCCACGGCACTCGCGCTCGCCGCCGTAGGGCTCAGCGCCGCGCTCACCGTCACCCCCACCGCACCCGCCACGGCCGCGCCCGGCGCGGTGACCTGGTCCGACGACTTCAACGGCCCCGCCGGCACCCCGCCGGACCAGAACAAGTGGACCTACGACATCGGTGGGGGCGGCTGGGGCAACAACGAGCTGCAGTACTACACGAACAGCACCCGCAACGCCGCGCTCGACGGCAACGGCAACCTCGTGATCACCGCCCGCCGGGAGAACCCGGCCAACTACAACTGCTGGTACGGCAGCTGCCAGTACACCTCGGCCCGACTGCTGACCGCCGGGAAGTTCACGCAGGCGTACGGCCGCTTCGAGGCCCGCATGAAGATCCCCCGGGGCCAGGGCCTCTGGCCCGCCTTCTGGATGCTCGGCACGAGCAGCAACAACTGGCCCGACCGCGGCGAGATCGACATCATGGAGAACGTCGGTCGCGAGCCGTCCACCGTGCACGGCACCCTGCACGGTCCCGGCTACTCCGGCGGCAACGCCGTCACCGGGCAGACGTCGCTGCCGGGTGGGCAGGCGCTCGCCGACGCCTTCCACACGTACACCGTCGACTGGGCGCCAGACTCGGTCACCTGGTACCTCGACGGGGTCCAGTACTCCCGCAAGACCCCGGCCGACCTGCGCGGCAACCGGTGGGTCTTCGACCACCCCTTCTTCATGATCATGAACGTGGCGGTCGGCGGGAACTGGCCGGGCTCGCCCGACGGGAGCACCGTCTTCCCGCAGCAGATGGTCGTCGACTACGTCCGGGTGCAGGCGTGGGACACCGGCGGCGGTGGTGGTGGCGGCGCGCCGATCGTCGGCTACGGCAACAAGTGCGTGGACGTGGCCGGCGCCAACAGCGCCAACGGCACGCCGGTGCAGCTCTGGACGTGCAACGGCACCGCCGCGCAGCGGTGGACCTGGGCCGCCGACGGCTCCGTGCGGGCGCTGGGCAAGTGCCTGGACGTCGCGGGGGCCGGCACGGCGAACGGCACGCCGGTGCAGATCTGGGACTGCAACGGCACCGGGGCCCAACGCTGGGTCCTCAGCGCGGCCGGGGACATCGTGAACCCGCAGGCGAACAAGTGCCTCGACGCGACCGGGGTCAGCTCCGCCGACGGCACCCGGTTGCAGATCTGGGAGTGCACGGGCGGCCCCAACCAGAAGTGGCGCCGCTGACCCGCACCAGAGCCGGGGCCGCCGCCCCGCCGCAGCGGCGGCCCCACCACCCCCGCGCTCGCGCGCTCGCGCCGTCGCGGTCGATCATGCAGTTGTGGTGCCAAATCTCAGGGTGGTTCGGGGCTTTCGTCACCTGCCACAACTGCGTGATCGACGGGGGTGGGGGGTCGGCGGGAAGGGGCGGCGCGGGAGAGGTCGGTCGGGGTGTCCACGTCCAGGGGCTCGCCGACGGTGTCGCAGGGCACCCGGACGACCAGGTCGGGCCGGTCACGCAGCAGGTCCCGGGCGCCCCGGTCGCCGGTGGCGTACCGCTCCAGCAGCGGCCACGTGGCCCGTCCCAGGAGGACGGGGTGGCCGGGGTGCCCGGCGTACGTGGCCGTGGCGACGGTCGCACCACGGGCGTGGGCGGCCCGGACGCGGCGTACCGCCGCCGGGGTGAGCAGCGGCTGGTCCACGAGGACGACCACGGCGGCGGTCACGTACGCGGGCAGTGACGCCAGCCCGAGGCGCAGCGAGAGCCCCATCCCGCGGGCCCAGTCGGGGTTCGGCACCAGGACGGCCCCCGGCAGCGGCGGCAACTCGTCGGCGCCCGCGCCGACCACGACGTGCACCGGGGCGCAGCCGCCGGCGCGCAGCAGCCGCACCGCGCGGCGTACCAGCGGTTCGCCGTCGTACTCGACGAGCGCCTTCGGGCGGCCGAAGCGCCGGCCGGCGCCGGCGGCGAGCAGGAGCCCCGCCACGCTCCCCTCCCCCACGCCACCCTCCATCGTGAACGTATTGTCGGATTTACTCCTGATCGCCCGACTAAAGCTACTATGAGGCCGTGCAGAACGGGCCCGGGAGCGCGAGGGCGGCCGGCGACGAGTGGTCGTCCCGGGTCGCCGTCACCGTCAACGGCGACCGCCGCGAACTCACCCTCGACAACCGCACGACGCTGCTCGACGCGTTGCGCGAACACCTGGGCCTCATCGGCGCGAAGAAGGGCTGCGACCACGGCCAGTGCGGCTCCTGCACGGTGCTGCTCGAGGGCCGGCGGGTGAAGAGCTGCCTGATCTTCGCGGTCACCCTGGACGACTGCTCGGTCGTCACCGTCGAGGGGCTGGCCGGGCCGGACGGGCTGTCCCCCTTGCAGGAGGCCTTCATCGCGCACGACGCCTTCCAGTGCGGCTACTGCACACCCGGGCAGATCTGCTCGGCGCAGGGCGTGCTCGGCGAGGTGGCCGAGGGGTGGCCGAGCGCGGTCACCGACGACCTCACCGCGCCGGTACGGCTGACCGACGCGGAGATCCGCGAACGGATGAGCGGCAACCTGTGCCGGTGTGCGGCGTACCCGCACATCGTCGACGCGATCCGCGAGACGGCGGCCGGGCGATGAGACAGTTCCGCTACCGCCGCCCGAGCGACGTCGGCGAGGCCGTGGCGCTGCTGAGCGCCGACCCGGAGTCCGCCTACCTGGCCGGCGGGACCAACCTCGTCGACCTCATGAAGCTCGGCGTGCAGCGGCCCGACCTGCTGGTCGACGTCACCCGGCTGCCCCTGGGCGGGATCGAGACCCCGGCCGACGGGGGCCTGCGGATCGGCGCCACGGTGCGCAACAGCGAGCTCGCCGCCCACCCGGCCGTGCGGCGGGACTATCCGGTGCTCGCCCGCGCGCTGCTCGCCGCCGCCTCCGGCCAGGTGCGCAACATGGCCACCACCGCCGGCAACCTGCTGCAACGCACCCGGTGCGTCTACTTCCAGGACACGGGCAAGGCGTGCAACAAACGGGAGCCCGGCACCGGCTGCGCGGCCCGTCACGGGCAGAACCGCGACCTGGCCGTCCTGGACTGGTCCGAGCAGTGCGTGGCCACCCACCCGTCGGACCTGGCGGTGGCGCTCGCCGCGCTCGACGCCGTCGTCGAGGTGGCCGAGCCGGGTGGGACGCGGGACGTACCCCTGGACGAGCTGTACCGGTCGCCGGGCGAGCACCCGGAGCGGGAGACCACACTTCCCCGCGGCGCGCTGATCACCGCCGTACGGATCCCGCCGCTGCCCGCGGCGCGGCGCTCGGCGTACCTCAAGGTGCGGGACCGGGCCTCGTTCGCGTTCGCGGTCGGCTCGGTGGCGGCCGTGCTGGACCTGGACGGCGGTGTGGTCCGTGACGTGCGGCTGGCCTACGGCGCGGTGGCGCACCGGCCCTGGCGGGCCCGCCGCGCGGAGGCGGAGCTGCGCGGGCGCCCGTTCACCGCGGAGACGGTCGCGCGGGCGGCCGATGTCGAGTTGGCGGCCGCGCGCCCGTTGCGCCACAACGGCTTCAAGGTGCCGCTGATCCGCGCCATCACCGTCCGCACGCTCGGCGAGCTCGCGGGGGTGCAGGCGTGAGCGCGGGTGCGGTGGGCCGGGCCCATCCCCGGCTGGAGGGCCGGGAGAAGGTGACCGGCACCGCCCGGTACGCGGTCGAGTACCCGCTGGACGACGTGACGTACGGCTGGGCGGTGCCCGCGGCGGCGGTGCGCGGCCGGATCACCCGGATCGACCCGGAGCCGGCGCTCGCGGTGCCGGGGGTGCTCGCGGTGGTCCACCACGGCAACGCTCCCCGGCTCGCGCCGGACGTGGAGGCACCGCTCTACCTGCTCCAGGAACCGACCGTGCACTACCGGGGCGAACTCGTCGCCGTGGTGGTGGCGGAGTCGATCGAGGCGGCACGGGAGGGGGCGCGGCTGGTCCGGATCGACTACGACACCGAGCCGCACAGCACCGTGCTCACCGCCGACCATCCCGGCCTGTACCGGCCCGAGAAGATCAACCCCAACTACCCGACGGACACCGCCGAGGGGAACTTCGACGCCGCGTACGAGGCCGCCGAGGTGCGGGTGGACGCCACCTACCGGACGCCGGCATACCACAACAACCCGATGGAGCCGCACGCCACGACCGCACAGTGGCAGGACGGGCGGCTGCTCGTGCACGACTCGAACCAGGGGTCGACGCCGGTGCAGGCCGCCCTGTCCGAGCTGTTCGGGATACCCCGCGAATCGGTCCGCGTGATCAGCCGGCACGTGGGCGGCGGGTTCGGCAGCAAAGGGTACGCGAAGGCCGCCGTGGTGCTCGCCGCGCTGGCCGCCCGGCACGTCGGCCGGCCTGTGCGGCTGGCCCTGACCCGCCAGCAGCTCTTCGGCCCGATCGGCTACCGGACGCCGACGATCCAGCGGATCCGGCTGGGCGCCGACGCGGACGGCCGGATCGCCGCCGTCTGCCACGACTCGATCACCCAGACGTCGACGGTCGCCGAGTTCGCCGAGCAGGTCGGCGTCTACACCCGCAGCATGTACGCCGCGCCGCACCGGCGCACCACACACCGGCTGGTCCGGCTCGACGTGCCGACCCCGTTCTGGATGCGGGCACCGGGTGAGTGCCCCGGGGCGTACGCCCTGGAGTCGGCGATGGACGAGCTGGCGGCGGCGTGCGGGATCGACCCGGTCGAGCTGCGGCTGCGCAACGAGCCGGCGGTCGACCCCGAGCAGGGGCACCCGTTCAGCAGCCGCAACCTCGTCGGCTGCCTCACCGAGGGGGCCCGCCGCTTCGGGTGGTCCGACCGCGACCCGCGCCCGCGTAGCCGGCGCGAGGGGCGGTGGCTGATCGGCACGGGTGTCGCCGGCTCCAGCTACCCGGCCCGGGCGCGGGCCACCCGCGCCACGGCCACCGCCCGCCCCGACGGCGAGTTCCTGGTGCGGATCAACGCCGTCGACATCGGCACGGGCGCGCGCACGGCGCTCTGGCAGATCGCGGCGGACGCGCTCGACGTGCCACCGGAGCGGGTCCGCATCGAGATCGGCGACAGCGACCTGCCCCGGGCCTACGGCGCGGGCGGCTCGATGGGCACCTCCTCGTGGAGTTGGGGGGTGATCCGCGCCTGCCAGGGCTTGCGCGACCGGCTCGCGCACCACTCGGGCGAACTGCCCGCCGAGGGGCTGACCGTCGAGGCGGACACCGCGGACGAGGTCCGCGCGCAGCGCCCGATGGCCCGTTACGCCTACGGCGCGCAGTTCGCCGAGGTACGTGTGGACGTGGACACCGGCGAGGTGCGGGTGAGCCGCCTGCTCGGCGTGTTCGCGGTCGGCCGGGTGGTCAACCCGACGACCGCGCGCAGCCAGTTCATCGGGGGCATGACCATGGGCCTGTCGATGGCGCTGCACGAGGAGGGCCTGCTCGACGAGCGGTACGGCGACTGGGTCAACCACGACCTGGCCACGTACCACATCGCGGCCTGCGCGGATGTCGAGCGGATCGAGGCGTACTGGCTCCCCGAGGAGGATCCCGACCTCAACCCGGCCGGGGTGAAGGGGCTCGGCGAGATCGGGATCGTGGGCACCGCGGCCGCGATCGCCAACGCCGTCCGGCACGCCACCGGCGTACGGGTGCGGGACCTGCCGATCCGCCTGGACAAGCTCGCCGGAATGTAAGCCTTTACTTATTTAAGGTATCGCTGATATAAATGCCGGGTGCACGCCTTCGATGTGTTGGGCGACCCGGTGCGGCGCCGGATCCTCGAACTGCTCGCCGAGGGCGAGACGACCGCCGGTGCGATCGGCGAGGTCATCCGGCGTGAGTTCGGCATCTCCCAGCCGGCCGTCTCGCAACACCTGAAGGTGCTGCGGGACAGCGGCTTCGCCACCGTCCGGCCGGCCGGCACGCGGCGGCTCTACGCCGTCGCCCCCGAGCCGCTGCGCGACGTGGACCGGTGGCTCGACACCTTCCGCCGGTTCTGGACCCCACCGCTGCACGCGCTCGCCACCGAGTTGGCGCGCGGCAAGCGCGAACGGCGGCTGCGCGAGCAGGCCGCCGACGACGACAGGAGAGAACGATGATCGACGCGACCGAGCAGATCAGCGCCGTCCGGCGCGAGTTGGGCACCCGGACGCTGGAGGCCGGCGAAGCCCGCGTGATGACGATCAGCCAGACGTACGACGCCACGGTCGAGGACGTCTGGGACGCCTGCACGAACGCGGAGCGCATCCCGCGCTGGTTCCTGCCCGTCTCCGGCGACCTGCGGCTCGGCGGCCGCTACCAGTTGGAGGGGAACGCGGGCGGCACCGTCGAGCGCTGCGACCCGCCGCACAGCTTCGCCGCCACCTGGGAGATGAACGGCATGGTGAGCTGGATCGAGGTCCGGCTCAGCCCGGTCGGCGGCGATCGCACCCGCTTCGAGCTGGAGCACGTCGCGCACGTCGACGACGACATGTGGGCGCAGTTCGGCCCGGGCGCCGTCGGCATCGGCTGGGACCTCGGCCTGCTCGGTCTCGCCACGTACCTCGGCGGCGGCCCGGGCGGGGTGCGGCCGGAGGACGCCGCCGCCTGGTCGGCCTCGGACGAGGGGCGGCGGTTCATGGCGCTGGCCAGCGAGCGGTGGTACGAGGCGAGCGTGGCCGGGGGCACGGACCCCGAGGCCGCGCGCGCCGCCGCCGAGCGGGTGACGTCCTTCTACACCGGCGCCCCGGCCTGACCCGACGCCCCCGGCGGCAACCCGGACCACCGGCTGCGCCGGTGCGCCCCGGGCAGGCAGGACCCGGCCCGGCCAGACTCCCCCGGCAGGCAGACCCCCGGCCCGCCGGCGCGGCCGGACGCCCTTGGCGGGTGGGCGCCCGGCCCGAGCGCCGCACCGGCCGCCCGGGCGGGCACGGACGGCCGCACCGGGCGGCGCGCGGGTAACGTTCTGCGCCATGACCGGTGCGCCGTACTCCCACTGTTCGTTCTGCGGGACCGCCTACCCGCCGGCGGCCGGCTGGCCGCGGGTCTGCCCGGTCTGCGGTCAGACCGTCTGGCGCAACCCGCTGCCGGTCGCGGTCGCGGTGCTGCCCGTGCGCACCGGCACCGGGCTCGGTGTGGTGGTGGTCCGGCGGGACATCGAACCGGCCCGTGGGCTGCTCGCGCTTCCCGGCGGTTTCATCGAATACGGCGAGGAGTGGGACGAGGCCCTGGTCCGTGAGCTTCGCGAGGAGACCGGGCTGCTCGCGACGGCGCGGGACGCCAGGCTCTTCGCGGTGCACAGCGCCCCGGCCGGCGGCACCATGATGGTCTTCGGCGTGCTGCCCGAGGTGCACGCCGAGGACCTGCCGCCGTCGGCGCCGACCGAGGAGGCGACCGAGTGGCTGGTGCTGACCGAGCCGGTCGAGCTGGCCTTCGACACGCACACCCGGGTGCTGGCCGACTTCCTCGCCACCACCACCCGCTGACCCGCCCACCCCTCCCCGCGCCCCGCCCCCGCCTCTCCCCGGTGACCAAGGGCTTCGCGTCGGGCGGGCCGCCGTTCCTGACGCGCATCTCTTGACCACCGGGTCGAGCGGGGGCGCGGGGAGGGGGAGGCTCAGGGGGTCACCTGGCGGAAGAGGACCACGGCCAGGCCCAGCGCGAGCAGCAGGTTGAACACGGTGGCGCTGGCGAAGACGACCACGGGTCGCCAGCCGGCCTCCCGCAGCGCGGTCACCCGGACCTCCAGGCCGATGCTCACGAACGCCAGGATGAGGAACCACACCCGCAGGTCGTTGACGATCGCGATGGTGGCCCTGCCGTCCGCGCCGGCCGCGTCGAGGTACCAGGTGGCGATCACCGAGGCGGCCACGAAGCCGAGCACGAACTTCGGGAACCGCTGCCACAGCTCGCCGAGCCTCGGCCGGCTCGCCCCCGGCCGACGCTCGACCCGCAGGGCGAAGTACGCGGTGAGGGCCACCGCCACCACCCCCATCAGCGCGTTCTGGGTGACCTTGACGACGCTGGCGATCTGGAGCGCCTCCTCGCCGGCGAGCGCCCCGGCCGCGGTCACCGCCGCCGTGGTGTCGATGTTGCCGCCGATCCAGGCGCCGGCGACCGCCGGTGACAGCCCGAGCAGGTCGGCCAGCCAGGGCAGGACGAAGATGGACGGCAGCGCGAAGACGATGACGAGGCTGGCCGCGTACGCCAGTTGTTCGCGGCGGGCGCGCACGGCGCCGGCGGCCGCGATGGCCGCGCTGACCCCGCAGATGGAGACCGCGGAGGCGAGCAGCGCACGGAGCTTGTCGTCGAGCCCGAACCGGCCGGCCAGCCACCAGGTGAAGAGGAACACCCCGCTGATCAGCAGGATCGCCTGAGCGATCGCGGGGCCGGCGGCGCTGGCGATGACCGCCAGGTTGATCGAGGCCCCGAGCAGCACGAGGCCCGTCTTGATGAAGAACTCGGTGCGGAACGCGGCGGCGATCCGGTCGCGCAGCCCGAGCAGCGTGACCGCCAGATTGCCGAGCAGGCCGAGCACGATGGCGTAGACGGGGTACTCGATGGCGGCGGCGACGTCCTCCAGCGCGGTGTCCTCGGCGAACGCGGGCACGTTCTGTTCCAGGTAGCGGGTCAGCGCGGCGAGGCCGAGGACGACGAGCAGGCCCAGGCCGGTCCAGGCCCAGAACGCCCCGGACCGCGGCCCGGCCGGCACGAGCGGCGGACCCGCCGGCTCCGCCGCGGTGGCGACGTCGACGGCCGCGGTGGCGTCGGCGTTCGCGTCGACGTCGTCGGCGGTACGAGGGGCGATGCCGGCGCCCGCGGGGGCGGCGACCTCGGTGCTGTCCGTGGCTCGGGTGGCGTCGGTGGTCATCAGGGCACCAACCCGGCGGGGACAGCGCCCAGCAGGACCAGGCCGAGCAGGGCGAGACCGAGCAGGGTGGCGGCCCAGTCCTCGTTGAGCGCGAAACGGCTCTCGCGGGCCGTCGGTGCGGGCGGAGCCGCGGGGGATGGTTCGTCGATGCTCACGGGGAATCCTTCGATGCGGCGGTGACGGGCAGCAGGAAGGCGCGGAGGGATAGGGCGGACGTCGGCGTGCGCCCCCGCGCCAGGAAGGGCGGTCACGCCGGGCGGGACCGCGTCCGGGTGACGCGGCCCCGCGCGACGGGCCGCTCCGGCGGCACCGCGGCCCGACGGTGCGTCGGGGCGCGGTGCCGCGTGGTGGTCGCGCGGGTGAAACGGGCGGATACCAGGCGCCCGGCCGCCTCGTGTGGACGGTGGTGGGCGTCCGCGGAGGTCAGGCCGGTCGGCGGCGCGGGCCGGTACAGAGGCCCGAGGCGACCCGCATCAGGTCGACGACCCGGCGGGAGACGAGCCGGAGACTGGTACGCACACGTCGATATTCCTATTTAGCCGGTAGGAAAACAAGACTGTGTCCATCATCCGGACAGCCGCCCCGACCGTCGGCGCTACGCACCCCACCCCCCGGCAAAGCTGATCAAGAGCTGTGCGTCGGGCAGGCCCCGGCTCCTGACGGGCACCTCTTGATCACTCGACCGAGGGGGCCGGGGATGGGGTGGAAAGTGTGGTCAGGCCGCGGCCCGGTCGGGGACGGGGCGGCGACGGCGTGCCGCGTCCGTCAGCACCGGTCGACGCCAGGCGCCGTCCGGGGCGTACAGATTGCCGCCGGGCGGCACGATCTCGTCGATCCGGTCCAGGACGGCGTCGTCGAGGGTCAGCTCGGCGCCGGCCAGCAGACCGTCGAGCTGCGCCATCGTGCGCGGTCCGATGATCACGGAGGTGACCGCCGGGTGCGCGGCGGGGAAGGCCACGGCCAGCTCGGGCAGCGTACGGCCGAGCTGGTCGGCCACGGCGGTCAGGTCCTCGACGGCCCGGTACTTGGCCGCGTTGCCGGGAATCGCCGGGTCGAAGCGGGCCGGGGTGAGGGCGGCCCGGCCGCTGCCCAGGTCGGCGGGGCGCCCCTGCCGGTAGCGGCCGGAGAGGAAACCCGACGCGAGCGGGCTCCAGGTGAGCACGCCCATGCCGTACCGCTGGCACACCGGCAGGACGTCCGCCTCGATCCCCCGCGCGAGCAACGAGTACGGCGGCTGCTCCGTGCGGAACCGGCCGAGCGCCCGCCGCTCCGAGACGTGCTGTGCCTCCACGATCTCCTCGGCCGGGAACGTCGAGCAGCCGAACGCGCGGATGGTGCCGGCCCGGACCAGGTCGGTGAGGGCGCCGAGCGTCTCCTCGACGTCCGTGGTGTGGTCCGGCCGGTGGACCTGGTACAGGTCGATCCAGTCGGTGCCGAGCCGCCGGAGACTGTCCTGGACCGCGCGCATGATCCAGCGCCGCGAGTTGCCCCCACGGTTGCGCCCCTCCCCCATCGGGAAGTGGACCTTGGTGGCGAGCACCACGTCGTCCCGGCGGCCGCGCAGCGCCTTGCCGACGATGACCTCGGACTCGCCGGCGGAGTACATGTCCGCCGTGTCCACGACATTGATTCCCCGGTCGAGCGCGGAGTGGATGATCCGGACACAGTCGTCGTGGTCGGGGTTGCCGACCGCGCCGAACATCATGGTGCCGAGGGCGTGGACGCTGACCTCGATGCCGGTGCCACCGAGAACGCGGTAACGCATGGGGCTGCTCCCTGCTGTCGTACGCCCGGCGGAGGGCCCGCCGGGCGTACGCCACGCTAGGAGTTCGAGTGCCCTGGAGGTCAACGGTCGTGGACCGGAAGCCGGCGACCCCGCGCGCCTCAGGGCGCGGGCAGCGGATCCGGTGCGGGCGGACGCTCGGCGGTCAACGGCAACAGCACCCGGAACGTGGTGTTGCCCGGTTCGCTCTGCACCCGGATGTCGCCGTGGTGCTTGTGGACCACGATCCGGTACGAGATGTCGAGCCCGAGACCGGTGCCGCTGCCGACCGGTTTCGTGGTGAAGAACGGCTCGAAGATGCGCGGTCGCACGTCCGCCGGGATGCCGGGGCCGGTGTCGGTGACCTCCACGGCGAGCAGGTCGCCCGCTCGTTCGGTGCGGACCGTCAGCGTCCCCTTCTCCCCCATGGCGCCGAGCGCGTTGTCGATGAGGTTGGTCCAGACCTGGTTCAGCTCCGCCGCGTACGCCGGCACCTGCGGCAGGCTCCGGTCGTACTCCCTGACCAGCTTGACCCCGGCGGGGATCTTCGCCTTGAACATCACCAGCGTGGCGTCGAGCAGGTCGTGCACGTCGACCACCTGGAACGGCGCGCGGTCCAGCTGTGAGTACTGTTTGGCCGCGCCGACGAGGCCGGAGATGCGGGTGACCGCCTCGCCGATCTCGCGCATGAGCAGCTCGGTCTCGATGGTGTAGGTGAGCCAGCGGATGGCCGTCTCCAGGTCGGCCGGGCCCACGGACGCCTGCACGCGGGCCAGCCACTCGGTGTCGGCCCCGCCGCTGACCAGGATCGGCGCCAGGTCCCAGGCGCCCCTGACGCCGCGCTCGTCCAGCCAGTCGGTCAGCGCGTCCTCGGCGTCCGAGGTGGCCATCGGGCTGAGCCTCGGCGCCGTGGCCACCCGGGCCACGGCGTCCTCCTGCAGCTCGACCAGACGGTGCAGGGCGCTGCCGTCGAGGCGGCCGTCGGCGATCATGGCGAGCTTGCTGCGCATGCCGCCCACCCGGTCGCGCAGCACCGAGGTCGCCCGGACCGCCGCCGCGGCCGGATTGTTCAACTCGTGGGTCAGCCCCGCGGACAGCGAGCCGAGGGCCAGCAGCCGCTCCCGCTCGCCCACCACGGTCTGGGTGGCCCGCATGCCGATGAACAGCCCCTCCAGCAGGTGCATCGCCATCGGGAACCAGGAGCGGACGGCCTGCGCGAAGCACTCCGCCGGCAGCACGAAGAACTCCGAGTCGGTGACCGCCCGCATCGTGTTGCGGTACACCTGCTCGGTCTCGCTCTCCAGGTACGCCTGGGTGGCCCCGCCGTACACGCCGCGCTGCGAGGTGCTGCTGATCTCCAGCTCGGCGCCCTGCACCCGGCGGCTGAGCGTCACGCTGCCGGAGAGCAGGACGAAGAAGCACGTCGCCGGCTCCCCCTCGCCGAAGACGACCGTGCCGCCGGCCCGCTGTTCGACCCGGCCGTTCTCGGCCAGCCAGGCGAGCTGGTCGGCGTCGAGCGCCTCGAACAGGAACAGGGTGCGCAGCTGCTCCGGGCTCAGCCGCTCCTCCGGGCCGGTCACTGCGCCTCCAGGTAGCGGTGCACGAGTGAGACGGCCATCGCCCCCTCGCCGACGGCGGAGGCGACCCGCTTCACCGACTGGGAGCGCACGTCACCGGCGGCGAAGACGCCCGGCAGGCTCGTCTCCAGGTGGTACGGATCCCGCGACAGCGCCCAACCGGGCGGCCGCCTCCCGCCGGTCACCAGGTCGGGCCCGGTCACCACGAAGCCCCGTGGGTCGCGCACCAGCACCCCGTCGAGCCAGTCCGTACGCGGCTCCGCGCCGATGAACACGAACAGCCAGGAGGTCTCCGCCGTGCGCCGCTCCCCGGTGCGCGTGTCACACAGGTCGATCCGTTCCAGGTGCTCGCCACCCGCCGCGCCGACCACCTCGGTGTGCGGATGCACGGTGATCCGGTCGCTGCGCTCGATTTGGTCGATGAGGTAGCGCGACATCGAGGCGGTGAGGTCGGGGCCGCGGACCAGCAGGTGCACCCGCGACGCGTACCCGGCGAAGTACACCGCCGCCTGGCCGGCCGAGTTCGCCCCGCCCACGATGTAGACGTCCTGGTCGACGCAGCTCGGCGCCTCGGTGGCGACCGAGCCGTAGAACACCCCGCGACCGGTGAAGTCGGGCAGGCCGGGCGCGTCGAGCATCCGGTAGGAGACGCCGGTGGCGAGCACCACCGTGTGCGCCGCGATCTCGCTGCCGTCGCCGAAGCGCAGCAGCCGCGCCCCGCCCGCCTCGGCGAGGCCGACCACCTCGCGGGCGCTGAGCAGCTCGGCGCCGAACTTCAGCGCCTGCCGCCGCGCCCGGTCGGTGAGCTGGGCGCCGGAGACGCCGTCGGGGAAGCCCAGGTAGTTCTCGATCCGGCTGCTCTGCCCGGCCTGGCCGCCCGTGGCCCGGCGCTCCACCAGCACCGTGCGCAACCCCTCCGAGGCCGCGTACACGGCCGAGCCGAGGCCCGCGGGGCCGCCGCCGACCACCACCACGTCGTAGAAGTCGGTGGTGGGCTCCACGGTGAGCCCGACGACGCTGGCCAGCTCGGCGGTCGTCGGGGCGATGAGCGTCTTGCCCTCGGCCGTCACGACCAGCGGCAGGTCCGCCTCGGTGGCGCCCGCGGCGGCGAGCAGCCGGGCGCCCTCCGCGTCCTCGGTCAGCAGCCAGCGGTACGGGATCAGGTTCCGGGCCAGGAAGTCGCGGACCTTGAACGAGGGGGCGGACCACCGGTGGCCGACCACGCGGATCTCGGTGAGCGCGGCCTCGGGCGTGGCCGCCCACGCCTCCAGCAGCCCGTCGATCACCGGGTAGAGCTTCTCCTCCGGCGGGTGCCAGGGCTTGAGCAGGTAGTGGTCGAGGTCGACCACGTTGATCGCCTCGATCGCCGCGTCCGTGTCGGCGTACGCGGTGAGCAGCACCCGGCGGGCCGCGGGAAAGAGGTCCATCGCGGCTTCGAGGAACTCGATCCCGGTCATCTCGGGCATCCGGTGGTCGGCCAGGAGCAGCGCCACCTGTTCACCGCGCAACTTGATCTCGCGCAGCGCCTCCAGCGCCTCCGGGCCGGAGCCGGCCCGGATCACCCGGTACCGCTCGCCGTACCGGCGGCGAAGGTCACGGGCCACCGCGCGGGAGACCACCGGGTCGTCGTCGATGGTCAGGATCACCGGGTTCGCCATGGCGCCCATGAAACCACCTCGCCGGGCCGCCGGTCACATCCGTCCCGAACACCTCGGCAGGTCGCCGCGCGGGTCTCGACCCGGCCCGCACCTCGGGGCGCCGGGCGGTCACTCGTCGCCGGCCCGGCCCGCGGCGGCGGCACCACGGTTGGTACGCGTCCGGACGGGTAACCGGGGCCGGGTGCCGGCCCCCGGGCCGGTGCCCGGCCGGGCTGCCGCAGACACTCCGGGGGGCCGATGTCGCAGACGCCAGCGTCGTCGACCGGGCCGGGGCGCTCCGGCGAGGTCGTGGAGCTACGGGTGCACGGGGTCTCCGGGGCGGGCCCCGAGCAGGTGCTGGGCCGGCCGCACGCGTACCAGGTGGCCGGCGACAACAACGGCGGCTTCTTCCGGCCCCGACCCGGCTACCCGGACAGCGCCGGCCCGGGCGGGGTGACGGTGGAGGCGTACCGCTGGAGCGACCTGCCCTCCGGGACGGCCGTCCGCACCCTGTCGCTGGTCTTCCTGCTGCCGTTCATGCTCTGCAACGTGGCGGTCTGGATGCGCCCGCGGACGGCCGGCTCGCACGCCGTGATGAAGGCGCTGTGCCGGGTCCTCGGGCTCACCCTCACCGCGCTCTACGTGCTCTCCATCGTCGGGGTCGCGCTGGACCTGGTCGCCTGGCAGTGCATGGCCGCCCCGCACTGCTTCCGTGGCCGGGACTGGCTCTCCTGGCTGGGCGGGCAGCGGATCGGGCTGCGCCTCGCCGTGCTCAGCCTGGTCCCGGCGGCGGCCATCGGCCTGCTCTGGTGGCTCGGCGCGCGCCCCGGCCGACCGTTCACCAGCTCCCGCCCCCGGCCGCCGGGGGACGCCGGCATGCAGGACCTGAGCGCCGTGGGGCAGTGGGACTCGGCGCCCCTGGTCGGCAGGATGCGGTCGATCCACGTGGCGGTGGCGTTCGCCACGTTGAGCGCGAGCCTGCTCGCCGCCCGGGCGGGATCCGGCGCCTCGCCCGCCGCGCTGGTGCTGGCGGTGCTCGTCGGGCTGATCGTGCTGAGCTGCGTGGCGCTGGTCTGCTCCCACGCCCACATCGACCTGCCCGAGGCCGGCGCGCCGGTGGACCGGCTCGTCCGGGGGCTGCGCACCGTGGCCGTCGGGCTGACCGCGCTCGTCGTGGCGGTCGTCCTGGTCGACCCGGCGCCGTGGCCGGCGGGGATCGGCCTGCCCCGGTACGGCGCCACGATCGCCTGGGTGTTCCTCGCCCAGACGCTGCTGCTGGCCGCCATCGGGCTCATCGTGCTCCGGCAGCGCGCGCCGCGCGACACGCCACGGGGCGGGTACGGCGCACCCGCGGTCGCGGCCGTCGCCACCGGGCTGGCGGTGGCGTTCTCCTCCGAGCTCGTCTACCGGGCGGCGGACCTGCTGAACGGGAACGAGCCGACGGCCTCGCAGCTGCTGATGAGCCCGCCGCTGGCGTACAAGTGGGCGATCTTCGGGTTCGTGCTGGCGGTGGTCGGCACGCTGGTCGTCGGCGGGTTCGTCGTCGTCGTCTCCGGCCGCACGCGCTACCGCGTCGCCGCCGGGATCGTGGCCCGCGACTTCCCGAACGCGCCACCCGAGGCGAGGTCGAGGCTGCGGGAGGTGGAGCGGGCCATCGCCCGGGCCCGGTTCACCGAGCGGCTGGAGCCGCTCACCGTCGTCTACGCCTGCCTCATCGGGGTCGCCCTGGCCACGAGCGTCCTGGGGCTCATGGGTCGGTATCCGGCGGCCCTCGTCGAGGGCTACACCGGGGTGCCCGGCGATCTCGTGAACTTCATGCTCGGCGTGGGCAGCTACGTGATCGCGGCGATCCTCCTCGGCCTGTTCGTGGGTGGGATCTTCGCCTACCGGACCACCGAGTTCCGCCGGTACGTCGGCGTGATCTGGGACCTCGGCACGTTCTGGCCCCGCTCGGCCCATCCGTTCGCCCCGCCGTGCTACTCCGAACGGGCGGTGCCGGAGCTGACCCGTCGGATCACCTACCTGGTCGAGCGCGGCAACGGGGTGCTGCTCTCCGGGCACAGCCACGGGTCCGTGCTGCTCGCGGCGACCGTCCTGCAACTGCCGCCCGCGGTGACCGAGCGGGTCGCCCTGCTCACCTACGGATCGCCGTTGCGCCGGCTCTACGGGTCGCTCTTCCCGGCGTACGTCAACGAGGAGTCGCTGCGGAAGGTCGGGCGGCGGGTCGGCTGGCGGTGGATCAACATCTGGCGGGACACCGACCAGATCGGTGGCTGGATCTTCTCACCCCACCGGCCGACCGACCGGATGCCGCCGGGAGACCCGGCCGCCGCGGTGGACCGGCGGCAGGTCGACCCGCAGGACGTGGTGCCGCCGCCCAGCGACAGCGTGCCCCCGCCGATCCTCGGCCACTGGCCCGGTGAGACCGACGAGCGCTTCGCCAGCACGATCCGGGACCTCGTCGGCCGGCTCCGCGCCGGACGCGCCTGACCTCCGCCCGCGGTCGGCGGAGGTCGGGCAGACCGCGGGGTCAGTGCGCCGGTGCGGCCGGCGCGACAGCGGTGACCTCGACCTCGATCACCGCACCGGGCAGGAAGAGCCGGCTCACCTCGACCGTGGTGCTGGCCGGTGGCGGGGCGCCGGTGAAGAGCCGGCGCCGCACGGCCGCGTACCCGGGCAGGTCGTCCAGGTCGGTGAGGAAGCTGCGGACGTGCAGCACGTCCGCGAGACCGGCGCCGTGCGCCGCGAGGACGCCCTCGACGATCTCGAAGATCCGTTCGGACTGCGCGACCACGTCGCCCGGCGCGACCACGTGGCCGTCGTCGTCGACGCCGACCTGGCCGGCGAGGAGCAGCAGCGCCCCGCCGGCCAGGTCGATCCGGGCGACATGGGCGAACCGGTCGCCGAAGGGCGCGGCGACGGTGTGCGGGTTGTCGAGGGTGAGTTTCACGGGCGCTCCCCGGTGGTGAGGCTGGCGATGTCGGCGGTCGGATCGGGGGCGGCGGCGAGCGCCGCCCGGGCGGCGCGTACCAGTGACGCGTCCGCGCCGGTGAGTTCGGCGAGGACGAGTCCCAGGTCCTTCTGCGCGAGCGCGACCGGGAACTCGGCGTCGGCGGTGGTGGCCCGGGCGACGGCGGCGGCGAGCGGGCCGCCACCGAGCAGGTCCAGGGCGGTGTCGCGGTCGATCCCGACGGCGCGGGCCACGGCGAGCGCGTCGGCGACACCGGCCACGCCGATCAGCAACGCCGTGTTGAGCACCAGCTTGGCCGCCGCGCCGCTGCCGGTGCCGCCCACGTGGTGGACCGTGCCGAGCACCTCCAGCACGGGGCGGGCGCGGGCGACGGCGTCCGCCGTGCCGCCGGCGTACACCCGGAGTCGGCCGGCGGCCGCGGCCGCGACGCTCCCGGCGACGGGGGCGTCGACGAGGCCCACCTCCGGTGTCAGGCGGGCGGCGACGGACCGGATCGCGGAGGGCCCGATGGTGGACATCTCGACGAGGCAGGTGCCCGGTGCGAGGGCCGCCCCGGCGCCGCCCGGTCCGAACAGCACGGCGTCGACGGCGGCCGGGTCGGCGAGCATGGTGACGGCCACGTCGGCCCCGGCGACGGCGTCGGCGGGTGAGTCCGCCACCGCGGCTCCGGCCGCGCGCAGTGGTCGGGCGCGGGCGGGGGTGCGGTTCCACACCGTCACGGGATGGCCGGCGGCGAGCAGGCGGCGCGTGACGGGGGTGCCCATCCGTCCGGTACCGAGTACGGCGATCTTCACCATGCCGGAAACCGTAGGCGGACGCCGGTCATGCCACCAGCGAGTCCTGCTCATGGACGCCATGCGTGCGACGCATGGCACCGGGTAGGGTCGCCGGGTGCAGATCGAGGCGCTCGACGTGTTGCGGACGGTGGTCCGGCACGGATCGATCACCGCCGCGGCCCGGGAGCTGCGCTACACGCAGTCGGCCGTGTCACGGCAGGTCGCCGCCCTGGAGTCGGAGTTCGGGGTGGTGCTCTTCGACCGGCTCCCCCGGGGCGTGACGCTGACCGAGGAGGGGCGGCGACTGCTCCCGCACGTGGAGGCCGTGCTCGACCGGCTCACCACCGCGCGCCGGGAGCTGGACGCGCTGCGGGGGCTCGGCGGCGGCCGGCTCCGGGTCGGGGCCTTCCCCACCGCGATGGCCGCGCTGGTGCCCCGCGCGCTGGCCGCGTTCCGCGCCGCGCACCCGGAGGTCGGGCTCTCGCTGGTCGAGGGCCGCACGCCGGCCCTGCTGGAGCGGCTGCTCGCCGGCGACGCGGACCTGGCCGTGGTGAGCGCCCCGCCCGACCAGCCGCTGGACGCCGAGCGGTTCACCCTGCACCACCTGCTCGACGAACGCCTGCTGGTGGCGGTGCCCCGGCGGCACCCGCTGGCGGGCCGGGACACGGTGCGCCTCGCCGAGCTTGCCGGGGACTGTTTCATCGCCGGCTCCGCCGACGGGGGCGACCCGTTCATGCGGGCCACCATGCCCGCGGGTTTCCGGCCGCGCATCGACATCGTCGCCGCCGACTGGACCGGCAAGCTCGGGTGCGTGGCCGCCGGGCTCGGCGTCGCGCTGGTGCCCGCGCTGGCCGTGCGGGCCGCACCGGCCGATCTCACCCTGCTCCGGGTCCATCCCGACGACGCGCCGGCCCGGCGGGTCTACGCGGCCACGGTCGCCCACCGGCACCACTCCCCGGCGACGGCCGCGCTGCTCCCCGTCCTCGACGCGGTGGCGGGCGAGCTCTGACCGCGCCTCGACCCGGCCCCGGCCGGCGGCTCGTGCGGGCCCCGCCGGGCGGCGGTCGGCGACGGGGCCCGGCGGCGGCACGTGCGCGGGCGGGCGGCCGGGCGCCGGTTATCCTCGGCCGGGTGAACGCCTCCAGGCAGCCCGAGCGCCGGCTGATCGCCTCGAACAAGAAGGCGCGGCACGACTACACGGTCCTCAAGACGTACGAGGCGGGGATCGTGCTGGTCGGCACCGAGGTCAAGTCGCTGCGGGAGGGGCGGGTGTCGCTCGTCGACGCGTTCGCCCAGGAACGCGACGGCGAGATCATGCTCTACGGGCTGCACATCGCCGAGTACGGCTTCGGCACCTGGACGAACCACCAGCCCCGGCGCACCCGCAAGCTGCTGCTGCACCGGGTGGAGATCGAACGGATCCTGGCCCGGACCCGGGAGGGCGGGATCACCCTCGTGCCGTTGTCGATGTACTTCGAGAACGGCTGGGCCAAGGTGGAGCTGGCGCTGGCGCGGGGCCGCCGGTCGTACGACAAGCGTCAGGCGCTCGCCGAGCGGGACGCCAACCGGGAGATCGCCCGGGAGATGGGTCGCCACCTCAAGGGCCGCACCCGCCGGCCCTGACCGCCGCCGCGCCGACCGCCGCAACCGCAGTTGCCAGGACGAGTCGGCAAAGCGCGCCGCACTCGCGGGCCGAACGGGGCTTCCGACCTTGCACATGCTGCCGGTAGGGTGGGCCGGTGGGATCGTTCCGGATCGGGGAGGCCGCCGAGCTGCTCGGCGTCAGCGCCGACACCGTCCGCCGGTGGATCGACGCGGGGCGGCTGCCGGCCGACCGGGACGAGCACGGGCACCGGATCGTCGACGGGGTGGCCCTCGCGGCGTTCGCCCGCGGTCAGGGCACGGACCCGGCCGAGGGAGCCGAGACCTCCTCGGCGCGCAACCGGCTGCGCGGCATCGTGGTCAACGTCGTGAGGGACACCGTGATGGCGCAGGTCGACATCCAGGCCGGCCCGTTCCGGATCGTGTCGCTGATGAGCCGGGAGGCCGCCGACGAGCTGGATCTCCAGGTCGGATCGGTCGCGGTGGCCGTGATCAAGTCGACCACCGTCGTGGTGGAGCGGGCCGCGCCGGCGGCCGGGCCGCGCGGGAGGGCGGGCGCGTGAGCGGTGGACGGATCCGCGCGACGGCGGCGACCGCGCTCGCCGTGGCGGTCGCGCTGAGCGGCTGCGGCGCGGGCGGCCGGGGCGACTCCGGCGGGAGCGCGGCGGGCGGCACGGTGACCGTGTTCGCCGCCGCCTCACTGACCGAGTCGTTCACCCGGATCGGGGCGGACTTCGAGGCCGCCCACCCGGGCACGACGGTCGTGTTCAACTTCGGCGGCAGCTCGGCGCTGGCCACCCAGATCAACCAGGGCGCGCCCGCCGACGTGTTCGCCTCGGCCGCGCCGCGGAACATGACGGCGGTCGTCGAGGCCGGCAACGTCGACGGCGAGCCGACCGTCTTCGCCCGCAACCAGCTGGTCATCGCCGTGACCCGGGACAACCCGACGGGCATCCGGGGCCTGGCCGACCTCGCCCGGCCCGGCACCAAGGTCGCCCTCTGCGCCGAGCAGGTGCCGTGCGGCGCGGCCGCCCGCGACGCGCTGTCGGCGGCCGGGGTGACGCTGACCCCGGTCACCCTCGAACAGGACGTCAAGGGGGCGCTGTCGAAGGTGCGGCTCGGCGAGGTCGACGCCGCTCTGGTCTACCGCACCGACGTGCGGGCCGCCGCCGACGAGGTGGCCGGCGTCGAGTTCCCCGAGTCGGCGCGCGCCGTGAACGACTACCCGATCGCGGTGCTCAAGGACGCGCCCCACCGGGCGGCGGCGTTCGTGACGTACGTCCGCTCCGACGCGGGTCGGGCCGTGCTCGCCGACGCCGGCTTCCAGACACCGTGACGGCGACCACCGAGGCACCGCCCGCCGCCCCGAGCACCGCGCGTACGCCCGCGCGGCGGGCCCGGGTGCCGCTGCCGCTGCTGGTCCCCGCCGGGCTGGGCCTGCTCTTCCTCGTCCTGCCGCTCGGCGGGCTCCTGGCCCGCGCACCCTGGTCCACGCTGCCGCAGCGGCTCACCGAGCCGGGCGTGCTCACCGCGCTGCGGCTGTCGCTGCTCACGGCCACCCTCGCGACGCTGCTCTGCCTGCTGCTCGGGGTGCCCCTCGCCTGGCTGCTCGCCCGGGTCGAGTTCCCCGGCCGGCGCGTCGTCCGGGCCCTGGTCACCGTGCCGCTGGTGCTTCCGCCGGTCGTCGGCGGCGTGGCGCTGCTGCTGGTCTTCGGTCGGCGCGGCCTGCTCGGCGGGTGGCTCGACACGACGTTCGGGATCACCCTGCCGTTCACCACCACCGGCGTGGTGCTCGCCGAGGCGTTCGTGGCGATGCCCTTCCTGGTGATCGCCGTCGAGGGGGCGCTGCGGGCCGCCGACCACCGCTACGAGGAGGCCGCCGCCACCCTCGGCGCCGGCCGGTGGACGACCTTCACCCACGTCACGCTCCCGATGGTCGGGCCCGGGCTGGCCGCCGGTGCGGTGCTGTGCTGGGCCCGGGCCCTCGGGGAGTTCGGCGCGACCATCACCTTCGCCGGCAACTATCCGGGGCGTACCCAGACGATGCCGCTCGCCGTCTACCTCGCGCTGGAGACCGACCTGGAGGCCGCCATCGTGCTCAGCCTCGTGCTGCTCACCGTCTCGGTCACCATCCTCGCCGCCCTGCGCGACCGCTGGATCACGGCGCCGTGACCGCTCCGCTGCTCGACGCCCGGCTCGTCGTCGACCGGGGCACGTTCCGGCTCGACGTGCCACTGCGGGTCGCGGCCGGGGAGGTGGTCGCGCTGCTCGGGCCGAACGGCGCCGGCAAGACGACGGCGCTGCGGGCCCTCGCCGGCCTGCAACCGCTCAGCGCCGGGCACGTCACCCTGGCCGGCACGGACGTCGACCGCCCGGCGCGGCGTGCCTGGGTGCCGACGGAGCGGCGCCCCGTCGGGGTGGTCTTCCAGGACTACCTCCTCTTCCCGCACCTGAGCGCCCTGGAGAACGTGGCCTTCGGGCCGCGCCGGCACGGGCTCGACCGGCGGGCGGCGCGGGACACCGCCCGGCACTGGCTGGACCGGGTCGGGCTGGCCGGGCACGAGCACCGCCGGCCCCGGCAGCTCTCGGGCGGGCAGGCGCAACGCGTGGCGCTGGCCCGCGCGCTCGCCGTGGCGCCGTCGCTGCTGCTGCTGGACGAGCCGCTCGCCGCGCTGGACGCCCGCACGAGGCTGGAGACCCGCGCCGAGCTGCACCGTCACCTGGCCGAGCACCCCGGCGCGACCGTGCTGGTCACCCACGACCCGCTGGACGCGCTCGCGCTGGCCGACCGGCTGGTCATCGTGGAGGGTGGCCGGGTCGTGCAGGAGGGCGACGGGGCCAGCGTCACCGCCCGGCCCCGCACCGACTACGTGGCCCGCCTCGTCGGCCTGAACCTCTACCGGGGCCGCACCGACCGGGACGGGGTCCGGGTCGCCGACGGGTTGACCCTGACCGTCGCCGACCGGGTCGACGGCGAGGTGTTCGTGGCGTTCCGGCCCGCCGCGGTGGCGGTGCACCCCAGCCGCCCCGACGGCAGCCCGCGCAACACCTGGCCGGCCACCGTGGGCGGCATCCAGCGACACGGCGACTACCTGCGGGTACGTCTCGACGGGCCGATCGCGGTGGCCGCCGACGTCACCCCGGCGGCCGCCGCCCACCTGCGGCTCACCCCCGGCCAGCCCGTCTGGGCGGCGGTGAAGGCGGCCGAGACGGCCGCCTACCCGGTCAGCCCCTGACCCTGGCGGTCACCCTGCCGCGGCGGCCGGTGACCCCTCGGTCGCCGTCCGCGCGGTGAAGAAGTCGCGGGCCGCGCCGATCAGGGTGTCGAGCTTGTCGCGGGTGGCCACGAGATCGGCGATCTTCGCGTCGATGCGCTCCCGCTCGGCCACCATCCTCCCCACGATCTCCGGCTGCGTCACCGACTCGGGCGTGAAGACGCACGGCAGCAGGCTGGCGACCGTCCGGCTCGGCAGACCGGCCGCGTAGAGCCGCTGGATCCACTCGACCCGGGCGACCGCGCTCTCTGGATAGTGCCGCTGGCCGCCCGCGCTGCGCTCCGAGGTCAGCAGGTTCTGCTGCTCGTAGTACCGCAGCGCCCGCGTGCTCACGCCGGTCCGGGCGGCGAGTTCACCGATGCGCACGGCTGCTCCTCCATGACGTGGCTCACCACACTTGCCCTTGACGTCAACGTCAGGTTTTAGCGTAGCTCGCGTCGGACGTTCCACCCGATCAACGGAGGCAACCATGAAGATCGCCGATTCCGTCGCCCTCGTCACCGGAGCCAACCGGGGCCTCGGGCGTCACTTCGCGCAACAGCTGCTGGACCGTGGCGCGAAGAAGGTCTACGCGACCGCGCGCCGGCCCGAACTCGTCACCGTCCCCGGCGTGGAGACGCTGCGCCTGGACATCACCGACCCCGCGTCGATCGCGGCCGCCGCGCGGGCCGCCTCCGACGTCACCCTCCTGGTCAACAACGCCGGCGTGTCGACGGGCACCAAGCTGGTGACCGGCGACCTGGACAAGATCCGGCTGGAGCTGGACACGCACTTCTACGGCACCCTGCACATGATCCGCGCGTTCGCCCCGGCGCTGCGGGCCGGGGGCGGCGGCGCGATCCTCAACGTGCTCTCCGCGCTCTCGTGGTTCACCACCGAGGGGGGCTGGGCCTACGGCGCGGCCAAGGCGGCGGCGTGGAACCTCACCAACTCGGCCCGACTGGAGCTGGCGGAGCAGGGCACGCTGGTCACCGGTGTGCACCTGGGCCTCGCCGACACCGACATGTCCACCGGCATCGAGGGTTACCCCAAGGAAGACCCCGCCGAGGTCGTCCGGCGGGCCCTTGACGGCATCGAGGCGAACCAGCTCGAAGTGCTCGTCGACGACTGGTCCCGGCACATCAAGGCCTCGCTGGCCGACGACCCGAGCGCGTTCTACACGCGGGTGGTCGGGGGCCGAGGCGACGCGGCCTGACCTCGGCCGCCCCCGGCTGGACGTCCGGCGGCCCGGCGATCAGTCGGTGAGCAGGTCGGCGTGGGCGGCCCGCAGCCGGGCCAGTGCCGGGTCGCCGCCCGGCCTGGCACGGCGGTCGAGCTCGGCCCACGCCTGCGCCAGCGCGGCGCGGACCGCGCGCAGCTCGGCCGCGTGGCGGCGGCCGCTCTGCTGACGCTGCTCGTCGAGGCGGCGGGCCCAACCCGCGGTGACCGTGGCGAGCCGGTCGGCGTCGGCCCGGGCCTGGGCGAGGGTGCGCGCGGCGCCGGCCGGCACGATGGCCGCCACCGGGCGCGGGTCACCGTCGCGGGTCACGACGGTGACGGTGTCGGTCAGCTCGGCGAGCGACACGAGCTGGGTGAGCCGGGTGCGCACCTCGCGCAGCGGCAGGGTGCGTGGCTGGTCGGGGTGCGGGGGCAGGGCGGAGACAGCCATGGATGCATGGTGACGCCGGGGTACGACAGAACCGTCACCACGGGCCGGGGCGGGCACCCGGGACGCGGGACGGGCACGCCGTCGCGGGGCCGCGCGGGCGACCGGGAGCGTCTACTGTGACCGCTGTGCCGCGCTTCCCGACGGAGCACCGGCCGGGCGGCTCCCGGTGAGCACGCTCGGCCCGACGCAACGCCCACTCTCCCCCGGCGACGTGGCCGCGCTGGCCCGCGCCTCGTTCGGCCCGGCGGCGACGGTCGCCGACAGCGGGCGGATGAGCGGCGGGGGCTTCGCCACGGTGTGGTGGATCCGCCTCGACGACGACCGCCGGGTGGTGCTGAAGCTCGCCCCGCCGCAGGGGGTGCGGCTGCTCCGCTACGAGTGGGGCCTCTGCGCGGCGGAGGCCCGCTACCTCCGGCTGGTGGCCGCCCGGGCTCCGCAGGTGCCGGTGCCGTCGGTGCTGCACCACGGCGTCGACCCGGCGTACGGCGAATGGTTGGTCACCGACCTGCTGCCCGGCCGGTCGCTCGCGGAGTTGGCGGCCGACGGCGGTGTCGACGACTCTGCGGCGCGCTTCGACACCGGCGTGGCGCTCGCCGCCCTGCACGCGGTGACCGGTGACCGGTTCGGATACGACGACGGGCGCCGACCGTCCGGGGCGACGTGGCCTGAGGCGTTCGCTGCGATGGTGGACGGGTTGCTCGCCGACGCGGCGGACTGGGATGTCCGCCTGCCGGCCCCGCCGGAGCGGATCCGCGCGCTGGTGGGGCGGCACGTCACGGCGCTGGCCGCGGTACGCCGGCCGGCGCTGCTGCACTTCGACGGATGGGACGGCAACGTGCTCGCCGCGCCCGCCCCGGACGGCCGGCTTCGACTGACCGGCTTGGTCGACGGGGAGCGTTTCCTCTACGGCGACCCGTTGATGGACCTGACCTCACCGCTGCTGCTGCGGCGGGTGGAGGACGAGCCCGACGACCCGGTGCTGCGCGGCTACCGCGCCGCCGCGGAGCCGTTCGACCTCGACGCCGCCGCGCGACGCCGGCTCAGCCTCTACCGGATGCACCTCTACCTGCTCATGGTCGTCGAGATGCCGAGCCGCGGCATGACCCCCGAGAGCCATCCGCAACGGCACGCCGGCCTGGTCGATCTGCTGCGGCGGGAACTCACCGACCTCGCCCGGGACTGACGACGGTCTCCGGCGAGGCCGGCGCGGGCGGCGCTCAGGACGCCGTCCCGTGCGCCACGAGGGCCCAGGTGAGCAGCCCGAACGCGGCCGTCGAGGCGACCGCCCGCAGCAGGTTCCACCGGATCCACGCCGGGGCGAACGCCTCCCGCACCGCGGCCGGGTCGGCGAGCCGGTCCGGGTCGCCGGCCCGGGCCAGCGCCTCGTTGAGCGGCACGTTGGCGGCCATGGTGACCACCAGGACGAGCAGGTACAGCACCAGCGCCGCCCCGATCCACGGCAGCGCCGCGCGCCACCCGGCGGCCAGGTGCAGCCCCGCCGTCGCGCCGGTGAAGACCAGCGCGCCGAAGAAGCCGAGGAAGAACCAGCCGTTCAGGATGGACTCGTTGATCCGCTGCATGGCCAGGATCAGGGTCCGGTCGTCGGCCCGGGTGAGGCCCGGCAGGACGGCGTAGGCGAACGTGGCGAAGAGACCGGCCATCAGCCCCGTGGTCACTGTCGCGGCGAGCAGGCTCAGGGTGCGCAGGGTGTTCATGCCTGCCAGTCAACGCGCGAGCGGGCCCCGTGGCCATGCGCCAGGGGCCCGTTCACATACGCGCGCGTCTCACCGTCCGGGGGCGTACGGGGCGAGCGGGTTGGCGAGCGTGCCCACCAGTTGCAACGCCGCCGACGGGTCGGCCAGGTCGACCATCTGCTGGTTGTTGCGCAGCTGGAGGCGGTTGAGGCAGGAGAGCGCGAACTCCGGGGCGAAGAGGTCGTGGCGGCGGATCCGCTCGGCCAGGTGCGGTACGCCGGCCAGGTAGTCGGCGGCGCAGGCGGCCACCGTACGCCAGAACGCCTCCTCGGTGATCGTGCCCGCCTCCACCAGGATCGCCGCCAGGTGCCGCAGGAAGCAGTCCACCACGTCGGTGAAGATGGACAGCAGCTTCTCCTCCTCGGGCACGTCGACCCGGATCCGCTCGACCTCCGGCGGCAGCGGCCGGTCGGCGCTCATCACGGCGATCTCCTCGGCGATGTCCTTGAAGATCACCCGCTGGACGGTGTCCCGCTCGTCGAGCACGAGGATGACGTTCTCGCCGTGCGGCATGAAGGCCAGGTCGTAGGCGTAGAAGGCGTGCAGCAGCGGGGTGAGGTACGCGTCCAGGTAGCGGCGCAGCCACGCCTCGGGGGCCAGGCCGGAGCGGTCGACCAGCGCGGCGGCGAGGGAGCCGCCGTCGCGGTCGACGTGCAGCAGCGCGGCCATCGTGGAGAGCCGCTGGCCCGGCTCCAGGCCCGGCACCGGGCTCTCGCGCCAGAGCGCGGCGAGCATCTTGCGGTACGGGGAGTAGCGGTCGGTCGCCGCCTCGTACTGCCGGTGCCGGTAGCCGACGGCGGCCCGCTCCCGGATGACGGTGATCCCGGTGGCCGTGAACACCTCGTCGGCGGCCATCAGGTCGGCGAGCCAGTCGTTGATGGCCGGCGTGGCGGCCATGTACGCGGCGGACAGGCCCCGCATGAAGCCCATGTTGAGCACCGACAGCGCGGTCTTGACGTAGTGCCGGCCGGGCTCGGTGAGGTTGAAGAAGGTGCGGATGGACTGCTGGGCGAGGTGCTCGTCGGGGCCCGGGCCGAGGCAGACGAGCCGGCGCTGGGCCACCTCGCCCGCGAACGTGACGGCCAGCTTGTGCCGCCACTGCCACGGGTGGACCGGGATCAGCAGGTAGTCGGCCAGGTCCAGGCCGAGCCCGTCCATGACGGCGGCGAACCGGGCCAGCGTCTCCGGGCCCAGTTCGCCGGCGACCAGGGTGTCGTAGTCGAGGTCGGCGGCGTGGCTGAACGACGCGTGGTCGCGGTGCGCGGCGAGCCAGACCAGCCGGACGGGTCGGGCCGCCTCCGGCGCGTACCGGTGGTACTCGTCGATGCCGAAGCCGAGCCGCCCGTTGTTCGCCACGAAGCAGGGGTGGCCCTCGGTCATCGAGGTCTCGATGGTCTGGAAGTCGGCGCCCGCGAGGTCCTTGGCGCTCATCGGCGGCCGGTCCAGCTTGTACGCGATACCGGCCAGGGTGGAGGTGATCTCCTCCAGGTAGACGGGGAGGACCTGGTCGGAGAGGCCGAGCGCGCCGCGCAGCTCGACGACGAGGTCGACGGCGTCCAGCGGCAACTCCTCGCCGTCGCGCTGCCGGCCGATGCTCTCGGCGTCGATCTGCCAGTGCTCGAGGGCGTACACCCGGGCGGCGAACCGGTACGTCACGGTGCCGTCGTCGCTGCCCACCGCGTACCACCGCCGGCCCGCGCCGGTCGCGGCGTCGGCGGGGGCGTCCGCGGGCTCCGGGGTGAGGAGCCGTTCGTGGGCGAACTCCGCGAGGGCCTTGCGCACCAGCAGCCGGTTGGCGCGCGCCCAGTGCGCCGGGGTGAGGTGGGCGACGGGGTCGAACGTGCTCACGCCGGGGCTCCGTCCCGGGTGGCGGCGGCCGGCGCGGCGGAGCCGAGGCCGGTGGCGGCGTGGAAGCGGTCGCGGGTGCAGATGCTCAACAGGGCGTCCTTCTCGGGTTTGGTGATGGTGCCGACGACCTCGAAGCCGACGGCCGCGTTCAGCGCGTGGACGGCGGTGTTGCGGATGTCCGGCTCGACCACCACCCGCCGGGTCGCGGGATCGGCGAAGAGCCAGGCCATCACCGTGGTGATCACGGCGTGCGTGAAGCCGTGCACGGGGGTGTCGGTGGGCGCGCAGAGGAAGTGCATGCCGACGTCGCCCGGTCGGGCGTCGTACAGGCCGACCAGTTCGACGTGCGCCGGGTCGTAGCGTTCGGCCAGGAAGGCGGGGCGGCCACGCCAGGAGCCGAGGTAGGCGTCGTGGTGCGGGTGCTCGGCGATGTCCCGGTACTCCCGCGCGACCCGGGCCACGTCGGCGTCCTGCATGAGCCAGAACACGGCCTTGGGGTGGGTCACCCAGCCGTGCAGCAGGGCCGCGTCGGTCTCGGGGTCGACCGGGCGCAGCGTGAACTCGCCCAGGCGCGGGTCGACCCGGCCGAACGCCGGGCCGCCGGCCGCGGGCGGGCGCGGGCCGGGGCCGGTCACGACGCCACCCCGGCGGGGGCGCCGAACTCCTGGAACGTGATGCTCTTCTCGATCGGGTAGTGCTCCCGGCCGAGCAGCTCGCGGATGATCCAGGAGTTCCGGTACGCGCCCATGCCGAGGTCGGGCGAGGTGATGCTGTGCGTGTGGGTGCCGCCGTTCTGGAGGAAGATCCCCCGCCCGGTGTGGTCGATGCTGTAGTTGCGGGCCACGTCGTAGCGGCCGCGCCCGTCCCAGCGGATCCGGTCGCGCACCGGCTCCAGGAACTCCGGGGTGCGGTAGCGGTAGCCGGTGGCCAACACCAGCGCCTCGGTGCGCAGGGTGAAGTCGCGCTCCTGCTCCACGTGCCGCAGCCCGAGCGTGTACGTGCCGCTGGCGTCGTCGCGCGCGGCGCTGGTCAGCTCGGTGTTGGTGAGCAACCGGGTGTTCACGGGGCCGGACGCGCTGCGCTCGTAGAGCAGGTCGAAGATGTCGTTGACGAGGTCGGCGCTGATGCCCTTGAACAGGCCCTTCTGCTCGGCCTCCAGCCGGTAGCGGGTCTGCTCGGGCAGGGCGTGGAAGTAGTCCACGTAGTCCGGTGAGGTCATCTCCAGGGTGAGCTTCGTGTACTCCAGCGGGAAGAACCGGGGCGACCGGGTGACCCAGTTCAGCTGGTAGCCGTACGTGCCGATGTCACCGAGCAGGTCGTGGTAGATCTCCGCGGCGCTCTGCCCACTGCCGACCACGGTGATGCTGCGCCTGGTGCGCAGCGTGTCCCGGTGTGCGAGGTAGCGCGAGGTGTGCACCACGTCGTCGCCCAGCCCCGCGCAGGCCTCCGGCACGTACGGCGGGGTGCCGGTGCCGAGCACCAGGTGCCGCGCCCGGTACGTGACCTCGTCGTCGCCCACCCGGGCGCGCACGACGTACCGCTCGTCGGCGGCGTCGTACTCGACCCGGCTCACCTCCTGGTTGAAGCGCAGGTTCGGCAGCTTGGCCGCGGCCCACCGGCAGTAGGCGCTGAACTCGCTGCGCAGCGGGTAGAAGCTCTCCCGGATGTAGAACGGGTAGAGCCGGCCGGTCTCCTTCAGGTAGTTGAGGAACGAGAACGGCGAGGTGGGGTCGGCGAGGGTGACCAGGTCCGCCATGAACGGCGTCTGCAGCCGGGCGGAGGACAGGAGCATGCCGGGGTGCCAGTCGACGCCCGGTCGGGCCTCTAGGAACACCCCGTCCAGCTCCTGGATCGGCGCGGTGAGACAGGCCAGGCCCAGGTTGTACGGGCCGAGGCCGATGGCGATGAAGTCGTGCGTGGACATGCGGCCCTCCTCGGGCGGGTTCGACAAGCCGTCGGTGGTCAGCCGACCCGGCAGGCCAGGTCGGCGGTGGTCCGCTCGTGCACGTACCGGCCCGCGTACCGGGCGATGAGCTGCAGCACGTGCCCGACGTCGTCGAGCGTGGTCTCGGGGTTGAGCAGGGTGAACTTGAGGAAGTGGCGGCCGTCGACGGTCGTGCTGGCGACCAGGGCGGCCCCGGAGGCGGCCAGCGCCTCGCGCGCGTACAGGTTGGCCGCGTCGGCGAAGCCCCGCCCCGGCCCGGTGGGCAGGTAGCGGAACACCACGGTGCTCAGCGGCGAGCGGGTCACCACCTCGAACCGCGGGTCCTCGCTGATCAGCTCCCAGGCGCCGGCGGCCCGCTCCACGACCTCGTCGAAGAGCGCGCCCAGCGCGTCCGGCCCCATCACCCGCAGGGTGAGCCAGAGCTTGAGGGCGTCGAAGCGGCGGGTGGTCTGGAGGCTCTTGTCGACCTGGTTGGGGATGCGCTGCTCCACCATGCGGGCCGGGTTGAGGTAGTCGGCGTGGTAGGTGGCGTGCCGCAGCGCCCGCCGGTCGCGCACGAGGACGGCGCTGGAGCTGACCGGCTGGAAGAACGACTTGTGGTAGTCGACGGTCACCGAGTCGGCGCGCTCGATGCCGTCCAGCAGGTGCCGGCGGGTCCGGGAGACCAGCAGGCCGCAGCCGTACGCGGCGTCGACGTGCAGCCACACCCCGGCCACCGCGCAGATCGTGGCGATGTCGTCGAGCGGGTCGATCGAGCCGAAGTCCGTGGTGCCGGCCGTGGCCACCACCGCCATCACCACCTGCCCGTCGCGCCGGCAGCGGTCGATCTCCCTCCGCAGGGCGGCCGGGATCATCCGCCGCTGGGCGTCGGTCGGGATCGTCACCACCGCGTCGGGGGCCAGGCCGAGCAGCTTCGCCGACTTCTGCACGCTGAAGTGCCCGGCCGCCGAGGTGAGCACCCGCAGCCGGGGCAGCAGCTCGGCGCGGCTCTCCCGCCCCGCCGCGGCCTGGCACGCCTCCTCCCGGGCCAGCAACAGGGCCTGGAGGTTGGACTGGCTGCCGCCGCTGGTGAAGACCCCGTCGGCGGCCGGGCCCAGGCCGATCCGCTGCGCCGTCCACTCGATCAGGCGGCGTTCGATCAGGGTCGCGCCGGCACTCTGGTCCCAGGTGTCCAGGGAGGAGTTCACGGCGGTCAGCACGGCCTCACCGAGCAGCGCCGGGATCACCACTGGGCAGTTCAGGTGCGCCAGGTAACGGGGGTGGTGGAACCAGACGGCGTCACGCAGGTAGACCTCCTCCAGCTCGTCGAGGGCGGACCCGGCGTCGCCGAGCGGCCGGTCGAGGTCGACCCCGGTGATCCGGGGGGCCAGCTCCGCCGGGGTGACCCCGGTGAAGGGACGGTCCACGCCGGACACGCGCCGGGCGACCCGGTCGACGCCGTCGGCGATCGCGGCGCGGTAGCGCCCGACCGTCCGGTCGTTCAGCAGGTGGGCCCGGGCGGCGGGCCCGCCGGGCGGGGCGGCGACGGCCTCGGCGGTGTGTGCCGGCGAGATCATGGGCAGATCCTCCACACTCGGGGTACGGACGGAGCGGATGTCGGGGCAGCCGAAACCCACCGCCGGGGCAGGCGGCGGGACGGCGGGGTGGTGTGGGACGGCGCACCGGGGCGGCGTCGCCGCGGGGTGAGGTGGCCTCGGCGCTGGGGCCCTCCTCACTGCTCGGCGCGGAAGGTGTCCTCGGAGACGCCACGGCGCCAGTAGCCGGAGAAGGTGACGCGGCGTTTGTCGAGGCCGCGGTCGCCGACGAGGTGCCGGCGCACGCCGCGGACCATCGAGGACTCACCGGCGACCCAGGCGTACGGGGTGTCGGACGGCAGCCGGGCGGCGCGGACGGCGTCGACGAGCAGGCTGCTGCCCGGTGGGGTGGCGCCCCGGACGATCCAGCTCACCTCGGCCCGCGCCTCGGTGGGCAGGGGCTGGATGTCGCCGGAGTCGGGCACCTCGATCCAGGCCCGCACCCGGGTGCCGGCGGGCAGCCAGTCGAGGATCCCGCCGACGGCCGGCAGGGCGGTCTCGTCGGCGACGAGGAGGACCAGCCGGGTGTCGTCCGGCGGCCGGAAGCAGACGCTGCGGTTGTCGGGGATCGCGGGGCCGAGGAGCACCACCCGGTCGCCGGGGCGGGCGTGACCCGCCCAGCGGGAGGCCGGCCCGGTGTCGCCGTGGCTCACGAAGTCGATGTCCACCTCGGCGGACTCCGGGCGCTGCGCCCGGATGGTGTAGGAGCGCATCACCGCCCGGGCGGCGGGATCCAGCGCCCGGTACGCGCCGAACCAGTCCGCCACCTCCGCGCCCGGCAGCACCGGGGCCGGTTGGCCGGGGTGCGGCAGGAAGAGGGAGACGCTCTGGTCCCGGCCCCCGCCGGCGAAGTCGCGCAGCTCCTCGCCACCGAGCGTGACCCGGATGAGGCTGGCGCTCAGCCGCCGGGCGGCGACGACCCGCGCCGCGTAGAACCGGTACTGGACGGCGAGGGCCGTGCCCATCAGCTGACCTTCTTCGCCGAACGGATCGCGGTGGCGAGGTTCTCCAGCAGCGGCGCCGCGCCGGCGTACGAGAAGCGCGGCACCGCGTCCCAGGCGGCGACCTGGTTCGCCTTGACGGCCGGCAGCTGACCCCAGGTGGGCTTGGCCGCGAGGTCCTTGGGCTGCAGGGCGGTGCTGCGGTTGTCGAGCAGGATCAGGTCGGCCGGGAACTTGCCGGCGTTCTCCCAGCTGAGCGCCTCGAAGTAGTCGCCCGCCTCGAGCTTGGTGGGCACCACGATGTCCACGCCGAGCTCGGCGAAGTACATGAGGTCGGTGCTGATCTTCGGGTTGGAGACGTAGAAGATGTCCGGGCTGCCGGAGGCCGCCATCACCTTGATGCCCGGGTTGGCCTTCACGGCCTGGCGCACCGACTCGGCCGCCGCCTCGAAGCGGGCCTTGGCGTCGGTGACCTTCTTCGCGGACAGGTCGGCGCCGAGGGACTCGGCGAGCTGGGCGTAGCGCTCGATCGGCTTGGTCATGGGGACCCGCGCCGTGGTGATCGCCACACTCGGCGCCAGCGGGAGGATCTTGCTCTTGCTCTCGTCCGGCACGTACCAGAGCGCACCCGGGTCGTACATGTGGGTCACGAGCAGCTCGGGACGCAGGGCCGCGTACTTCTCGACGCTGAACTCGCCCCACACGTTGCCGAGGATCTCCACGCTCTCCACGTTCAGGTCACCGGCCTGGGGGTCGACGCTGCCGTCCGCCCGCTTCGTCTCGCCGAAGACGCCCACGATCTGCTTGTCGAGACCGAAGTCGACCAGGGCTGCGGCGGTGCCGGTGAAGGCCACGACGCGCGTCGGCCGGCTGTGGGAGCTGAGCTTCTCGTTGCGGTCGTCGGTGAACTCCCACGGCCCTGCGCTGCCGGTCGCGGTCGGCGCGGCGGAGTCGTCACCGTCGCCGCAGCCGGCCATCAGGAGGGCGAGGGTGGCGGCGCCACCGGCGAGGAGACCGCGCCGGGAGACGCGACGGGCGGAGACAGAATCGAGCATGGTGTGGTCTTTCCATCAAGGGTCGGGGGGTGACCGTGGACAGCGCGGTTAGGTTAACCTAACCTAATTCGCTGTCAAGTCTCGTTCGGCGTTTCTCGTCCACCGGAGCCCACACTGTCCGTCCTTCAGTCATCAGCGCCGCGTGTCGGCGCGGCGGCGCCGCCGTCTCCGAGTCGGCACGGTCGCACCGGGGCGCGGGCCGCCGGTCTGGCCGCCGCCGTGCTGCTGCTCACGGCCGTCGTCGTGCTCAGCATCGCCGTGGGCGCGAAGCAGCTCCCCCTGTCGGACGTCTGGGCGGGCCTGCTGCGCGCCGACTCCGCCGAGTACGCGGTCGTGCACGAGATGCGGCTGCCGCGCACGCTGCTCGGCCTGCTGGCCGGCGCGGCGCTCGGCGTGGCCGGGGCGGTGATGCAGGCCCTGACCCGCAACCCGCTGGCCGACCCCGGCCTGCTCGGCATCAACGCCGGCGCCTCCGCGGCCGTGGCGACCGCCGCCCTGCTCGGGGTGACCGCCCTGAACGGCTACGTCTGGTTCGCGATGCTCGGCGCGGCCACGATCACCGCGCTGGTCTACGCCGTCGGCGGTGGACGCGGGGCCACGCCGGCGCGGCTGGCGCTGGCCGGCGCGGCGCTGAACGCGACCCTCTTCTCGTTCGTCAGCGCGGCGATGCTCCTCGACGCCGCCTCGCTGGACCGGCTGCGGTTCTGGACCGTCGGCTCGCTGGCGACCGCCGACTCGGCCACGGTCGGTCGGGTGGCGCCGTTCATCGGGGCCGGCCTGCTCGTGGCGCTGGCCACCGCGCGCCCGCTCAACGCGCTCGCCCTCGGCGACGACGCGGCCCGGGCACTCGGCGCGCGGCCCACGCTGATCCGGGCGGCCGTCATCCTGGCGGTCACCCTGCTCTGCGGCGCGGCCACCGCGGCGTGCGGTCCGATCGTCTTCGTGGGCCTGCTCGTGCCGCACCTGGTCCGCGCCCTCACCGGGCCGGACCTGCGCTGGCTGCTGCCGTACTGCGCGGTGCTCTCGCCCGTGCTGCTGCTCGGCGCCGACGTGCTCGGCCGGGTGCTCGGCCGCCCCGGCGAGCTCCAGGTCGGCATGGTGACGGCGGTGCTCGGCGGGCCGCTGTTCCTGTGGCTGGTCCTGCGGCGGAAGGTGGCCCGTCCGTGACCGTGCTGCGTACGCCGGGCGGGCTCTCGCTGCGGTTCCGCCCCCGTGCCCTCGCCGTCGGCGCCGGCGCCGCCCTGCTCGCCGCCGGCCTGGGCGTGCTGGCCATCGCCGGGGGCGACTACCCGATGAGCCCGGGCGCCGTGCTGCGGACGCTCCTGGGCACCGGCACCCCGGCCGAGGAGTTCATCATCCAGGAGCTACGGCTGCCCCGGCTGGTCACCGCGCTGCTGGTGGGCGCGGCCCTGGCCCTGGCCGGGGCGGTGTTCCAGTCGCTGGTGCGCAACCCGCTGGGCAGCCCCGACATGCTCGGATTCACCCAGGGCGCGTCGACCGGGGCCCTGGTGGTGGTCGTGCTCGGCGGCAGCAGCCTCGCCCTGTCCGGTGCGGCGGTGCTCAGCGGCATCGCCACCGGCGCCCTCGTCTACGCCCTCACCTGGCGCAACAACGTGCACGGCTACCGGCTGATCCTGGTCGGGATCGGCATCACCGCGATCCTCACCGGGGTGAACGGCTACCTGCTCACCCGCGCGCCCCTCATGGACGCGGCGCGGGCGGTGCTCTGGCTCACCGGCAGCCTCGACGGGCGGGGCTGGTCCGAGGCGCTGCCCCTGCTGATCGTGCTCGCGGTGCTCGCGCCCCTGGTGCTGCTCGGCTGCGGGCCGGCGCTGCGGATGCTGGAGATGGGCGACGACAGCGCCGCCGCCCTCGGCGTCCCGGTGCGGCGGCTGCGGATGGCGCTGCTCGCCGCGGCGGTGCTGCTCGTCTCGTTCGCGGCCGCGGCCGCCGGGCCGGTGTCCTTCGTCGCGCTCACCGCCCCGCACCTGGCCCGCCGCCTCACCCGCTCCCCCGGGCCGAACCTGCTCCCCGCGATGTGCGTGGGGGCGGCCCTGCTGGTGGGCGCCGACCTGCTCGGGCAGCGGGCGTTCGCCGACCACCAGCTCCCGGCCGGCGCGATCACCGGCGCGATCGGCGGGGCCTACCTCGTGTGGCTGCTGGCGATGGAACGCCGGGCGGGCCGGCTGTGAGCGCGGGAATCGACCACGGCACCACCCCGACGAGAACGGAGCACCACGTGATGCAGGCCGGCACCTCTCGGCTCAGCGGCACCGGCATGACCCTCGCGTACGACCGGCGCACCATCGCCGAGGACCTCACGGTCGAGGTCCCCGACCAGTCGTTCACGGTGGTCATCGGTCCCAATGCCTGCGGCAAGTCGACGCTGCTGCGGGCGCTGTCCCGGATGCTCAAGCCGACCGCCGGATCGGTGCTGCTCGACGGTGCGGACATCCACCGACGGCCCGCCCGCCAGGTCGCCCGGACGCTCGGACTGCTGCCCCAGTCCTCCATCGCACCGGACGGCATCACGGTGGCCGAACTGGTGGCCCGCGGCCGGTACCCGCACCAGGGCCTGCTGCGGCAGTGGTCCCGTGAGGACGAACGGGTGGTCGACGAGTCGATGGCCGCCACCGGGGTCGCCGACCTCGCCGACCGGACGGTGGACGAGCTCTCCGGCGGTCAGCGGCAGCGGGTGTGGATCGCCATGGCGCTCGCGCAGCAGACGCCGTTGCTGCTGCTGGACGAGCCGACCACCTACCTGGACATCGCCCACCAGATCGAGATCCTCGACCTCTGCGCCCGGCTGCACGAGGACCAGGGCCGGACGCTGGTGGCGGTGCTGCACGACCTGAACCACGCGGCCCGGTACGCCACCCATCTCGTCGCGATGCGCGACGGGCGGGTGGTCGCCGCCGGGAAGCCCGCCGAGGTGGTCACCGCCGAGCGGGTGGAGGAGGTGTTCGGGCTGCCCTGCCGCGTGGTGGACGACCCGGAGACCGGCACACCGCTGGTCGTCCCGGCCGCCCGCCGGCGGGCCGCCCCGCTCGCCCCGGAACCGGCGTGACCGCCCGCGTCTACCGCGACCCGTGGGGTGTCCCGCACCTGCGGGCGGCCGACGAGGCGGCCCTCGTCGCCGCCCAGGGCCGGGTGACCGCGTACGACCGGGCCTGGCAGCTGGAGGTGGAGCGGCACCGGGCCCGCGGCAGCAGCGCGTCCTTCCTCGGCGCCGACGCGGTGGGCTGGGACCGGTTCGCCCGGCAGGCCCGGCTGGAGGACACGGCCCGCCGCTGCTACGACGCCCTCGACCCGGCCACCGCGGCCTGGGTGCGCGGCTACGTCGACGGGGTGAACGACGGCCTGGCCGCCGGGGCCGCCCGGGCGCCCGAGTTCGCCGCCGTCGGGCTGGAGCCCGGCCGGTGGGAGCCGTGGACGCCGCTGGCAGTGTGGCTGTCCCACCACATCCTCTTCGCCAACCTGCCGACGAAGCTGTGGCGCGAGCATGTGGCCCGGCACCTCGGCGAGTCGGCGATGACCCTCTTCGCGGCCGACGCGCCGGCCACCGCCGGCAGCAACGGCTGGCTGCTGGCCGGCGAGCGCACCGCGGGTGGCGGGGCCCTGCTGGCCGGCGACCCGCACCGGTACATCGAGGACCCGGGCGTCTACCAGCAGATCCGGCTGGCCTGCCCGGAGTACGACGTGGTCGGCCTCGCCGTGCCGGGCGTGCCCGGCGTCGCCCACTTCGGGCACACCGGCGCGGTGGCCTGGGCGATCACCAACGCTTTGGCCGACTACCAGGACCTGTACGCCGAGCGGCTGCGCCGCCGCGACGGCGTCGTCGAGGCGTACGGCCCGGACGGGTGGGCCCCGGTGCCGGCGCACCGGGAGACCGTCGACGTGGCCGGCGACGACCCGGTCGAGGTGGAGGTCGTCGAGACCGCACGGGGACCGGTGGTCGTCGGCGGCCCGGAGCACGGGACGGGGATCAGCCTGCGCCACCCGCCCCGGGTGCTGGCCGAGTTGGGCTTCGCCGCGCTGCCGGCGCTGCTGCGCGCCCGGACGGTGGCCGACGTGGACCGGGCGGTCGACCGCTGGGTCGAGCCGGTCAACGTGCTCCAGGCCGCCGACACCGGTGGCGGGCTGCTGCACCGGGTCGCGGGCGCGGTGCCGGTGCGCCACCCGGCGAACCGGCTGCGGGTCGTGCCGGCCTGGGACGCGGCGCACGCCTGGCAGGGCTGGTACGCGCCGATGCCCCGCGCCGACGTACGCGACCTCGCGGTGATGGCCAACGCCCGGGGGCTGGCCGCCCCGCTGGGCGTGGAGTTCGCGCCGCCGCACCGGGCCGACCGGATCCGCGAGCTGCTCGACGCCCGCAGCGACTGGACGGCCGAGGAGATGGCGGTCGTGCACACCGACACGTACCTCGCCGCGGCCGGTCCGCTGCTGGCCCGGCTCGCCGCGGTGACGGCACTGTCCCCGGCCGCCGCCGCGCTGCGCGAGCGGCTGCGCGGCTGGGACCGCGGGATGGCCGCGGACAGCCGCGACGCGGCCGCGTTCGCCCTGGTCCGGGCGGCGCTCGTGCGGCGGCTCGCCGCCCACCCGGCGCTGGCCGCGCTCGCCGACCCGCCGTCGTACCCGGCGCTGTTCCAGCCGTGGCTGGCGTTGACGCCGCGGGTGGGCCTCGCCGTGGAGGCGCTGCTGCGCAGCGGCCTGCTGCCCGACGGCGACCCGGAGGAGCTGCTGCGCGCCGCCGTCGAGGAGGTGGCCGAGCGGTACGCCGTCGGCGTGGCACCGGCCGGTGCGACGACCGGCGCGGCCGGCGGGTCAGCGGCCGGCGACGGCGGGCCCGGCGCGCCGACCGGCGGCGCCCGGCGTGAGCTGCCGCGCTGGGGCGACCTGCACCGGCTCACGGCGTGGCGGGCGCTGCCGGAGGCGGCCGTCGACCCCGTGCCGGGGCTGGCCGGCGACCACGACTGCGTGCTCGCCACCTCCAGCGTTCCCGGCGTCACCCACGACTGCCTGCGCGGGCCGGCGGCCCGCTACGTGTGGGACCTCGGCGACCGGTCGCGGAGCCGCTGGGTCGTGCCGTTCGGCGCCTCCGGTGTGCCCGGCGACCCGCACCACCACGACCAGACGGCCGCCTGGCTGGCCGGCGACCTGCTACCCGTCACCACCGACTGGGACCAGCTCACCGAGGAGCGAGATGAGCACTGACCAGGGCACCACCGTGCCACCCGGCGTCCGGGGCCCGCACCGCTACCACCGGGACGTCCCCGGCTTCGGCGAGGTCACGATCCGCCCCGTCGACCCGGACGGAGACGCCGACCTGCTGCACGGCTGGGTGACGCAGGAACGGGCCCGGTTCTGGGGGATGCGCGACGCGAGCCGGGAACGGGTCCGCGAGATCTACGCGTACCTGGACTCGCTCACCACCCACCACGCGTACCTCGTGCACCGCGACGGGCGGCCGGTGGCGCTGTTCCAGACGTACCAGCCCGACGCCGACCCGGTCGGCGAGTGCTACGAGGTGCGGCCCGGCGACTTCGGGGTGCACCTGCTGATCGGTCCGCCGGACGCGGCCGAGCCGGGGTTCACCGGCGGGCTGATCTCGGCGGTGTTCGACTTCGCGTGGGCCGACCCGAGCCGGCGGCGGCTCGTGGCCGAGCCGGACGCCCGCAACGAGAAGGCGATCGCCCGGCTGCTGCGTACCGGCTTCCGGCTCGGGCCGCTCGTCGACCTGCCGGAGAAGCGGGCGAGGCTGCTCTTCCTCGACCGGCCCGCGACCGGCGGCACGGCGCGCCCGGACCCGGCCGGCGCCCGCTGACGGGGCGGCCGCCGGCCGGGCGCCCGGTCACGGGATGGTGAGCCCGTACGCGGCCAGGATCTCGCCGATCGGCTGGTAGTAGGTGGTGCCGCCGCTGGTGCAGTTGCCGCTGCCACCGGAGAGGATCCCGACGATCCGGCCGGTCGCGGCGACGTAGAGCGGGCCGCCGCTGTCACCGGGCTCGGCGCAGATGTTCGTGCGGATGAGCCCGGACACCGAACCGGTCGCGTAGTTGACCGTCTGGTTCAGGCCGGTGACGGTGCCGCAGCGCACGCCGGTGGTGGAGCCGCTGCGGCAGACCGCCAGGCCGATGGTGGCGGTGGCGGTGCCGGGCACCGGGAGTAGACCCGGGTAGGTGTAGACCGCGCTGGGGTGGGCGATCGTGCCGGTGTAGCGCACCACGCCGTAGTCGTTGCCGGGGAAGCTGCTGCCGGTGCGGGAGCCGAGGACGGTGGTGCCGGCGGCGTTCGCGTACCAGGTGGCGGCGACGTTCGTGCAGTGCCCGGCGGTGACGAAGTACCAGGTGGTGCCGCTGCGGACGTTGGCGCCGAGCGAGCAGCGCGCGCCGGAGCCGTAGATGGCCTCGCCGCCGGCGATCAGGGTGCGCAGCTGCCCGGGCTCCCGCCGGAGCGCGGCGCCGGCCCGCGCCGCGACGTCGCGCAGCGCCGCGAGGTCGCGTCCGCGCACGGTGTCGTCGACGGTGAGGGTCATCCGGCCGGTGGCCGGGTCGAGGCCCCAGGCGGTGCCGGCGGTACGCACCTGCGTGAGCACCCGCGCCGCGGCGGCGGGATCGGGCCGGGGCTCGGCGGCGGAGCCCGGCCGGGCCTGGGCGACGGCCGGGGTGCCGAGCAGCAGAGCGGTCAGGACGAGGACGACGAGCGGGAGACGACGCATCCGAACCTCCGACAGATCGGTGGTGGTCGATGTCATCCCAGCATCCGCCCCGGCCGGGCGGCATTCAACCCCCGGCGCGGCAGGGCTTCTCAGCGCGGCGGGGCCGTCGAACCAGGACGGCCGGTCGGGGCGGGCAGCACCACCCGGGGCAGCGCCGGGGCGCCCCGGCCTCGCCACTCCCTCGGGTAGCCCAGCGACACCTCCTCGAAGCGGACGCCGTCGTGCCAGGTGGTGCGCGGGATGTGCAGGTGGCCGTAGACCACGGCCGCCGCGCGGAACCGCAGGTGCCAGTCGGCGGTGCGGGTCGTGCCGCACCACTGGGCGAACTCGGGGTGACGCAGCACCCGGGTGGGCTCGCGGACCAGCGGGAAGTGGTTGACCAGCACCGTCGGCAGGGCGGGATCGACCGCGGCCAGGCGCCGCCGGCTCCGGGCGACCCGGGCGGCGCACCAGGCGTCCCGACTGGGGTACGGGTCCGGGTGCAGCAGCATCTCGTCGGTGCACACCACCCCGGCGTCGTACGCCCGGCGGAGCGACTCCGCCTTCGTGGCGGTGCCGGGGGCGTGGAACGAGTAGTCGTAGAGCAGGAACAGCGGGGCCACGACCACCGGGCCGCCGGAGCCGGACCAGACGGCGTACTCGTCCTCCGGGGTGAGCACGCCCAGCTCCCGGCACGTCGCCACCAGCTCCCGGTACCGCGCCTCGCCGCGCAGCTGCACCGGGTCGTCGCGCAGCGTCCACAGCTCGTGGTTGCCGGGCGCCCACACCACGGTGGCGAACCGCTCGCGCAGCAGGGCGAGCGTGGCGCGGACGTCGGCGACGTGCTCGGCCACGTCACCGGCCACGATCAGCCAGTCGTCGTCGGATTCCGGGCGCAGCCCGTCCACGACCGCGCGGTTCTCCGCGTACCGGACGTGCAGGTCGCTGACCGCGAGCAGCCGGCCGGCGCTCACCGGATCCGACCCGCCGCCGCGCCGACGCGGTGACACCCGGACCGACCCGTCCGCACGCCGCACCTCCGCTCCGCCGCCTGACGACGGTCCGCAGTAGGGTAACCAGCCGCCCGGACGGGCCGGGGCACGGCGCGGCGGCGGGTCAGGCGAGTTCGCGCCGCACCCAGCCGGCGAGGTCGCGGGCGCAGTCGTCGACCGCCTCCTGCCAGGTGCGGACCGCGCCGTCGCCGGCCTCGTCGCTGACCCGCTTGACGAGCCGGCACGGCACCCCGGCCTGCGTCGCCGCCCAGGCCACCGCGTAGCCCTCCATGTCGACCAGGTCGGCCCGCTGGGCGAGTCGCGCCCGGGTGACCTCGTCGGCCACGAAGGTGTCGCCGGTCGCGAGTACCGCCGTCTGCGCGCCCAGGGTCAGCGGCGCGCCGCAGACCCGGCCGGTGAGGCTGCGCAGCAGCTCGGCGTCGAGGTCGTGCTGGAGCACGGTGCCGATCTCGTGGATGCCCTCCCAGCCCGGGCGCAGCGCCCCCGCCGTGCCGAGGTTCAGCACGAGGCTCGGCTTCGCACCGGTGGCCAGTGCGGCGGCCGTCGCGGCCGCCGCGTTGACCTTGCCCATGCCGGTGAGCAGCACCGGCAGGTCCGTGCCGAGGTGCGCGGCTTCCTCCTCGACGGCCAACACGAGCAGCGGCACGCCGGACTGGATCTTGCCCCGAAGAATCACCGGCGCATCGTACGAGCCGGCCGGGGCGGCGCGGCCGGTGGACCGGGGCGCTGTCGGCCCGCTCACGCGCCGGCCACCCGGCGAGCCGGTCAGCCGGCCGGGACCGGTGCGGCGGCGCGGCCGGTGACCGGCACGTCCAGCGCGAGCAGCGCGCCGTCGAACGGGCCCGGGTCGGTCAGCCCGTACCGTGCGGTGGTCACGAAGAGCCGGTTCAGGCCGGGCCCGCCGAAGCAGACGCTTGTCGGTTGCCGGGCCGGCAGCCGGATCTCCCGCTCCAGCGTGCCGTCCGGCCGGTAGCGGCGCACCGCCGAGCCGCCCCAGAGCGCCACCCAGAGGTGCTCGGCCGCGTCCACGGTCATCCCGTCCGGTGCGCCCTCGGCCGGGTCGAGGCGCAGGAACGGCTCCCGGGCGCCGAGTGCGCCGGTGGCGACGTCCACGGTGAACCGGTCGACGTGCCCGCGCGGCGTGTCGGCGAGGTACATGGTGGTGCCGGCGCCGTCGAACGCCGGGCCGTTGGCGATGGTCAGGCCCGTCACCACGGCGACCGGGGCGGCACCCGGGTCCATCCGGTAGAGGGAGCCGCCGCCGGGCACCCCCGCGTACGTCATGCTGCCGGCCCAGAAACGGCCGTGCGGGTCGGCCACGGCGTCGTTCATCCGGGCCGGCTCGGCGCGGCCGCCCTCCAGGTCGGCGACCGGCCGGCGCGCCCCGTCCGCGTCGAGCCGGGTTACGCCGGTGCCGGCGGCGGCCAACCACTCCCCGGGCCGGCCGGCCACCGGGGCGACCGCGCCCAGCGGCACGTCGAGCCGGCGCACCTCGGTCAGCGGCGCGGGGCGGTCACCGCCGGTGGTCAGCAGCCGCCCGGCGAGCAGGTCGACGAGGACCAGCCGGTCGTCCACCCAACGGGCGCCCTCGCCCAGCTCCAGCCGGTCGGCGCTCCACGCGGTCGGCTCGGTCAGCTCCATCGTTCCTCCTCGTCGGACGGACGCGGCCCGGCATCCGGACCGCGACGGGGCTCGGTCACCGCGGCGCGGAAGGCCGCTGCCCGGGCCCGCAACCGTTCCGGGTCGCCCCCGTGGACGGCGTCGCCGAGCAGCGGTGAGCCGACGCCCACGGCGACCGCGCCGCGGGACAGGTAGTGGCGGGCGCTCTCGGCGTCCACCCCACCCACCGGCACGAACGGGACGTCCGGAAACGGGTCGCGCAGCGCGCCGAGGTAGCCCGGACCGCCGACCGAGGCGGGGAAGAGCTTGACGGCGGCGGCGCCCGCGGCCCGGGCGCGCACCACCTCGGTCGGGGTGAGCGCGCCCGCGAGCACCGGCAGCCCGAGCCGGGGCGCCTCGTCGAGGCTCTCGGCGAGGGCCGGCGTCACCAGGAAGGTCGCGCCGGCGTCGGCGGCGGCGCGCGCGTCGGCCGCGGTCAGCACCGTGCCGGCGCCGAGGGCGAACTCCGGGCCGAGGGCGGCCCGGGCCCGGCGCAGTGTGCCGAGGGCGTCCGCGCCGGTCAGCGACACCTCGATCAGCGCCACGCCGCTGTCGGCCAGGGTGAGCACCGAGGTCAGCGCCGCGGCCGGGTCCGGGCCGCGGACGATGGCGAGCAGGCGGTGCGTACGCAGGGCGTCGGTCAGGTTCATGGGGCACTTCCCTGTCGGTGGGCGGAAACGGTCAGCCGCCAGGCGACCTCCCCGCTGGCCGGGACGACGGCCGCGTCGTCCGGCCCGGCGTCGGCGAGGTCGAAGGCGGCGCCGAGCATCGGTTCCACGCCGACGCTGCGGTACGGGGCGTCCTCGGGCCAGCCCCGCAGGTTGCGCCAGAGGCCGACGCCGCGGGGCTGGCCGTCGCACTCCAGCTCGAACGCCAGCACGTCCGGCCCGTCCACGACCCGGATCCGCGGACAGTCCACCAGCACCGCGCCGACGGCGCTGCCGTCGTCCGGCCCCAGGGCCTCCAGCGCCAGCCCGGCCGGGGCGGGCCAGGCACCGGTCAGCCACGGGCGCCCCGCCGGCCAGGCGCCGGGTGGCAGCAGCGCGGCGGCCTCGGGGTGCAGCCGGGTGGCCGTGCCGGCGGGCGCCTCCAGGCGCGCCCGCGGTGACAGGTCGAGCAGCGCGTGCGCGGCCCACAGGAAGCGGTAGCCGGGGGCCGCGGCGAGCCGGTAGTCGACGACGATCACGCCGGAGCGCTCGCCGAGCCGGCGAGTGAGCGTGAAGTCCGGGCAGTCGACGACGGTCGCGCCGCCCGCCGTCAGCCGCCAGGGCCGGGACCAGGCGTCGCCGTGGTCCGGGTCGCCCCGGACGGTCGGCAGGCACTCCTCCAGCCCACCGGCGTCCACGAAGGCGGCGCCCGGCGACACGGTGTCCCGGCCCGGGGCCGAGCCCCGCCAGAGCCACTCCCGGTCACCGCCGCGCAGGCTGGTCCAGCGCCCGCCCAGGGCGGGGTCGGTCTCGACGCGCAGCGGCACCGGCCACTGTGGGATGTTCGGCGCGGCGGGACCCGGCCCGGGCGGGCGCGGCGCGGGCGCGTTCACCATTCGGCGAAGGAGCCGTCGGCGTGCCGCCAGACCGGGTTGCGCCAGGCGTGCGGGCTCTCCGCGGCCCGGCGCACGGCCGACTCGTCGATGGTGATGCCGAGGCCGGGCCGGTCGAAGCGGACGATGTGCCCGTCGGCGAAGCGGAACGGCTCCGGATCCACCAGGTAGTCCAGCAGCTCCGAACCGCCGTTGTAGTGGATGCCGATGCTCTGCTCCTGGATGAGGAAGTTCGGCGTCGCGAACGCCACCTGGAGACTGGCCGCGAGCGCGATCGGCCCGAGCGGGCAGTGCGGGGCGAGCAGGGCGCCGTACGTCTCGGCGAGCGCGGCGATCCGCCGCACCTCGGAGATGCCGCCGGCGTGCGACAGGTCGGGCTGCACCACCGACACCCCCGCCTGGAGCGGGGCGAGGAACTCCGAGCGCCCGTAGAGCCGCTCCCCCGTGGCGACCGGCACCGGCGAGCAGGTCACCACGTCGTGCAGGTGGTGAGCCTGGTCCGGCAGCAGCGGCTCCTCGACGAAGAACGGCCGCAGCGGCGCCAGCTCGGGCAGGATCCGGCGCACCGCGGCGAGCCCGGCGCGGCCGTGGAAGTCCAGGGCGATGTCACGCTCGTCGCCGAGCACCTCCCGTGCGGCGGCGACCCGCCGCACCACGGCGTCGACCTCTGCCGCGGTCGGGATCGGGGAGAGCTGCCCGCAGGCGTTCATCTTCACACCGGTCAGACCCGCCGCGGCCTGCGCGGCGGCGGCGTCGGCGACCTCGCCCGGCTCGTCCCCGCCGATCCACGAGTAGACCCGCACCCGGTCGCGGACCGGCCCGCCGAGCAGGGCGTGCACCGGAACCCCGTACGCCTGCCCCGTGATGTCCCACAGTGCCTGGTCCAGCCCGGCCACCGCGCTGGACAGGACGGGGCCGCCGCGGTAGAAGCCGCCCTTCGTGAGCACCTGCCAGTGCTGCTCGACGCGCAGCGGGTCCTCGCCGATGAGGTACTCGGAGAGCACCTCGACCGCGGTGCGGACCACCTCGGCGCGGCCCTCCACCACCGGCTCACCCCACCCGACCAGACCCGTGTCGGTCTCGACGCGGCAGAACAGCCACCGGGGCGAGACCAGGAAGGTCTCGATCCGTTCGATCTTCACCGGAACGCCCCTTCGTTCGCGACCGCGCCCACCCCAGCGTTCCTCTCGTCCGCGACCGCGTTCACCGGTCGCCCTTCCGCCCGCGCACCTTCTCCACGTCCCGTACGGCCTTGGCCAGCAGCTCCCGCATCGCCGCCTCGGCCGCGACCTCGTCGCCGGCCCGGATCGCGTCGACCACGGCGCGGTGGCTCGGGACCGGGTCGTCGTCGGCGTCCGTGCCGTGCACCAGCCGGTCGCGCTCGGCGAGCCCCGTCTTCATCACCACCTCCATCCGGACCAGCAGCTCGTTGTGGGTGGCGGCGAGCAGCGCCCGGTGGAACGCCAGGTCGGCGGCCACCGCGGCGACCGGGTCGCCGTGCGCCCCGGTCATCTCGTCGAGGGCCGCGTCGAGCGCGACCACGTCCTCCGCGCTGGCGCGGGTCGCGGCCAGCCGGGCGGCGGCCGGCTCGATGATGGCCCGCACCTCCTGCAACTGGTCGAGGAGCAGCGGGTGGGCCCCGTCGGCGAACTGCCACCGGATCACGTCACCGTCGAGCAGGTTCCAGTCGGCGCGGGGCCGGACGAAGGTGCCCCGCTTCTGGCGGGCGTCCACGATGCCCTTGGCGGTGAGGACCTTGAGGGCCTCGCGCAGCGCGGTGAGGCTGACGTCCAGCTCCTCCTGGAGCGCGGCGATGTTCAGGGTGGCGCCCTCGGGGATCTCCCCGGTGAGGATGCGCCGGGCGATCACCTCGACGGTCTGTCCGTGGACGCCACGGCCTGCGTACTGTGCCAATGCTCTTCGCGCCTTCTTCGCTCGTCGGTCTCGATCTCTCAGGCCGAGGCTTTCACCGCGGTCCAGCCACCGTCCACCACCAGGCTCGTGCCGGTGATGTAGGCGGCGTCCGGCGAGGCGAGGAACGCCACCGCGGCGGCGACCTCCTCCGGCGTGCCGAACCGCTTGGCCACCGTCTCCGCGACGCTGCGCCGGCGGTCCTCTGCCGCGATGCCGTCCCAGGCGCCGGTGAGGATCGGGCCGGGCAGGACGCTGTTGACCCGCACGCGCGGCCCGTACTCGACGGCCAGCTGACGGCCGAGCGCGACCAGGGCCCCCTTGGCGGCCGCGTACGCCGGCCGGCCGGGCAGGCCCACCAGGGCGTGCACCGACGACACCAGCACCACCGCGCCGGAGCGCTCGACCAGGTCGTCCAGGCACGCCCGGACACCGAGGAAGGCGCCGGTGAGGCTGACCCCGAGCTGGTGGTCCCAGGAGGCCCGGCTGGTCAGGTGCGCGGGGGCGACCTCGACGGCGTACGCGTTGCTGACCAGAATGTCCACCGGGCCGAACGCGGCCCGCACGGCCTCGACCGCGGTGGCCCAGGCCGCCTCGTCGGAGACGTCGGCCGTCACGGCGAGCGCCCGCGCGCCGGCGGCGGTCAGCTCCTCGACGACCGGCGCGGGATCGCGGACGTCGACCAGGGCGACGCGGGCGCCCTCGGCGGCGAGGCGGCGGGCGGTGGCCGCGCCGATCCCGCCGAAGGCGCCGGTGACCAGCGCTGTCCTGCCGTCCAACCGGCGTGCCACCGGATCCATCGACCACCCCACGCGTCGTTTAACCATTAATTACGAATACATCTTGACAGTCGGAGCGGGCTGGATGCAACCTTCTGGTCACACCGTTAACGAGACCGACACCGAGCGACCTGACGCGCAGCGTGTCGATGAGGAAGGGACCTCCCGTGACCGACTTCGATCCCGGTCGCCGCCGATTCCTCGGCCACCTCGGGCTCGCCGGCCTGGGCGCGCTCGGCGCCGGTTCGTTGCTGAGCGCCTGCGCCAGCTCCGCCAGCGGGCCCGCGAAGAGCGGCGGCTCCGGCAGCGTGACCGTCCAGTCCAACCTGTCGTCGCCCCAGGCCAAGACGGCGATCGAGAAGCTCGTCGAGAACTTCAACAAGCAGGGCAAGGGCACCGCGACGGTCAACACGATCGCCTCCGAGACCTTCCGGACCCAGCTGCCCACCTACCTCACGTCGGCGAACCCGCCCGACCTCTACACCTGGTACGCCGGCTCGGTGGCCAACGACTACGCCAGCAAGGGGCTGCTGCTCGACGTCTCCGACGTGTGGCAGGGCCTCGGGGAGTACCCGCAGTCACTCAAGACGCTCTCCACCGACGCCGGCGGCAAGCAGGTCTTCGTGCCGATGACGAACTACTGGTGGGGCTTCTTCTACCGCAAGAGCAACTTCGCCAAGTGGGGCGTGCAGGAGCCGAAGACCTGGGCCGACTTCCTGGCCCTCTGCGAGACCCTCAAGGGCAAGGGCGTCCCGCCCATCGGCATCGGCCTCGGTGACACCCCGTGGGTCGCCTCGGCCTGGTTCGACTACCTCAACATCCGCATCAACGGCGCCCCGTTCCACCGCGAGCTGCTCGCCGGCCGGCAGCGCTTCGACGACCCGAAGGTCAAGGCGGTCTTCACCCGCTGGCGCGAGGTGCTGCCGTACTTCGACCCGAAGGGCAAGGCCTACCCCTTCCAGGAGGCCACCACCGCACTGCTCGCGGGCAAGACCGGCATGTTCCTGATCGGCACGTTCTTCGCCGACGCGGCGCCGAAGGACGCCCTGGGCGACCTGGACTTCTTCCGGTTCCCGATCATCGACGAGGCCGTTCCCGTCGCCGAGGAGGCGCCGACCGACGGCTTCTTCGCCAGCGCCAAGACCGCCAACCCGGCCGGCACCAAGGACCTGCTGCGGTACTTCGCCTCCGTCGAGGCGCAGGAGGAGTACGTCAAGTCCAGCTCGGGCATCGTGCTGCCGGTCCATCCCAGGGCCAAGGCCGCCGACTCGCCCCTGGTGAGCAAGGGCAAGGCCATGCTGGAGAGCGCCGCGGAGCTGACCCAGTTCTTCAACCGCGACTCCAGCGACGCGCTCCAGCCCACGGCGGACACGGCGCTCACCAAGTTCATGGACAAGCCCGACCAGATCGACGCGATCCTGCGCGAGTGGCAGGCGTCCGCCGAGAAGGTCTTCAAGGGCTGACGTGACAGACGTGTCCACCATCGCCGAGACACCCGGGGCGGCCACGTCCACGGTGCCCGGCACACCCCGGCGGCGGCGACGGTCGGCCGGACTGTCGCCGCTGCTGGTGGCGTTCGTGCTGGTGCCCTTCGCGGTCGAGAGCATCTGGGTGTTCTGGCCGGCCCTGCAAGGCTTCTGGTTCTCGCTCACCCGGTGGGACGGCCAGACGCCGCCCGAGTTCATCGGCGTCGAGAACTACGTCGAGCTGGCCGGCGACGCCACCTTCCGGGGCGCCCTGGTCAACACGGTCATCTGGCTCGTCCTCTTCGGCGGTCTCTCCGTCGTGGGCGGCTTCGGCATGGCGCTGCTGCTGCAACGCGACCGGCGCGGCGTCGGCTTCTACCGGGCGGCGCTCTTCACCCCCGTGGTGTTCTCCCTCGTGGTGACGGCACTGGTCTGGCGGGTCTTCTACCAGCCCGACGGGGTCGCCGACACCATCCTGCGCGCCGTCGGGCTGGAGCACCTGATCCGGCCCTGGCTCGCCGACCCGCGGACGGCGCTCTACGCGGTGATCCTGCCGGCCCTGTGGCGGCAGATCGGCTACGTCATGGTGCTCTTCCTGGCCGGCCTCAAGGCCATCGACCCGGCGCTGCACGAGGCCGCCCGGATGGACGGGGCCAACGCCTGGCAGCGGCTGTGGTACGTGACCGTCCCGCAGCTCAAGGGAGTCAACGCCGTCGTGCTGTCGGTCATCGTGATCGACTCGCTGCGCTCGTTCGACATCGTCTGGTCGCTCACCCGCGGCGGGCCGTACCACTCGTCGGAGCTGCTCAGCACCTACATGTACTCGGCCGCCTTCCAGAGCCTGCGCCTCGGGTACGCCTCGGCCATCGCCGTGGTGATCTTCGTGCTCGCGCTCGCCGTCATCCTCGGCTACCTCGTCCGCGCGTTCCGGGAGGAAGCGTGATCCGCAAGCTCCGCACCGGGACCTTCCACACCGGAATGGTCCTGCTCTCGCTGCTCTGGCTCGCCCCGGTGATCTGGGTGGTCGTCATGTCGACGCGCACCTTCGACGACATCGCCGCCAACGGCGTGGGCAGCCTGCCGCGCTCGTTCACCCTCGACACCTACCGGCAGGCGTGGACGGACGGCGGCGAGCTGCGGGCGCTGGTCAACAGCATGCTCGTGACGATCCCGTCGGTGCTGCTGAGCCTGGGGCTCGCGGCGGTCGCCGCCTACGCGCTGAGCCGTTACCGGATCCCCGGGCGGCGCACCATCCTGCTGCTGATGCTCGCCGGCAACCTGCTGCCACCGCAGATCCTGCTCATCCCCGTGCAGAAGTTCAGCGAGCTGACCGGCCTGTACGACACGCTCTGGGCGTTGATCGCCGTGCAGGTGGGGTTCGGGCTCGGCTTCTACACCTTCGTGCTGCACGGCTTCATGCGGGACCTGCCCGGCGAGATCCAGGAGGCGGCGACCATCGACGGCGCCGGCCCGGGCCAGATCTTCGCCCGGGTGATGCTGCCGCTGACCCGGCCGGCGCTCGCCGCGCTCGGCGCGCTCTCGTTCACCTGGATCTTCAACGACCTGCTCTGGGCGATCACCGTGCTGCGCACCGACGACCGGATGCCGGTCACCCCGGCGCTGCTCGCGCTCCAGGGCCAGTTCGTCTCGTCGTGGAGCGTCATCGCCGCCGGCACGGTGATCGCCGCGGTGCCCACCGTGGCGGTCTTCCTGCGTTTCCAGCGGCACTTCATCGGCGGACTCGCGATCGGAGCGGTCAAGTGAGCGACATCCAGGACGCGCGCCGGTGGACGCTGCGCGGCGCGCGCACCGAGTACACGGTGACGGTGCCGGCGCACGGGCGCTGGCTGGAGCTGGTCGCGTGGGGGCCGCACGGTGTCGGTGACGGCCCCTCCCCCGTCGCGTACGACGGGCCGGTGCCCTTCCTCACCGCGGGCGACGCCGCCCCGGTCGAGTACGCCACCGACGCCGACCGCCCCTTCACCGGCGCCGACCTGGTGGTGGAGACGACCACCGGGCACCGCCGGGTCGGGTTCGCCTTCGCCGGGGCGGCGCACGACCCGACCGCCGGCACGCTCGCCGTCACGTTCGCCGACCCGGTCACCGGGCTGCGCGCCGTGCAGCACTACGCCGTGCCCGCCGGCACGGACGTCGTACGCCGCTGGGTGACCCTCACCAACACCGGGAGCGAGCCGCTGCGGCTGGCCCGCGCCGGCTCGGCCGGGTTCTCCGTGCCCACACCGCACGGCGCGCTGCTCAGCCACCAGTGGGGCCAGTGGGCGCAGGAGTTCCAGCTCTCGCACGTCGACCTGGGGCACGGGGCGTTCACCATCGGCAGCAGCCAGGGCGTGCCCGGGCACCTGCACGTGCCGTGGCTCACGGTCCGCGACCGGGCCGAGCCGGACGGCCCGGCCTGGGCCGTGGCGGTCGCCTGGACCGGCTCGTGGGAGATCACCGCCGAGCGGGACACCGGCGGGCTGACCCGCGTGCGGGCCGGGCGCCGGCTGCCGGACGGCCCGCTGGCGCTGCCGGCCGGCGGCGAGCTGACGCTGCCCGAGGTGGTGGGCGCGTACAGCGCCGACGGGCTGGGCGGGCTGGCCCGGGTCTGGCACCGCTACCAGCGGCTGCTCGCCGGGGACCGGCTGACGCCCCGACCGGTGCTCTACAACTCGTGGGAGGCGACGTACTTCGCGGTCGACGCGAAGAGCCAGCTCGACCTGGCCCGGATCGCCGCCGACCTCGGGGTGGAGACGTTCGTGGTCGACGACGGCTGGTTCGTGGGCCGCGACGACGACACCGCGGGCCTCGGCGACTGGACGCCCGACCCGGCGAGCTTCCCCGACGGGTTCGAGGCGTTCATCGCCGACGTCCGCGCGCTGGGGCTGCGGTTCGGGCTCTGGGTGGAGCCGGAGTGCGTCAACCCGCGGTCGCGGCTCTACGCCGCGCACCCCGACTGGGTCTACCAGGTCGACGGGCGGCCACTCACCCCGATCCGCAACCAGTACCTGCTCGACGTGGGCCGCCCCGAGGTGGCGGAGTTCGTCCACTCCACCCTCGACGGCCTGCTGCGCCGGTACGACATCGCGTACCTGAAGTGGGACTTCAACCGACCGCGCACCGAGCCCGGCCGGGCCGGCGCCGACGGGCCGCTGGACCTGGACGGCGCGCACGTCACCAACCTGCACCGGATCTACGAGCGGCTGCGCCGCGACCACCCGCACGTGCTCGTCGAGTCCTGCGCCGGGGGCGGCGCCCGCACCGACCTCGCGATGGCGGCCCGGGCGGACATCTTCTGGCCCAGCGACAACACCGGCCCGCTGGACCGGCTCGCCATCCAGCACGGTTTCCTGCACGCCAACGCGCCGCACCTGTTGAGTTCGTGGGTGACCGACGCGCCGGGGCTGTTCGACCCGCGCCCGCGGTCGCTGGCGTTCCGGTTCGTGCTGGCCATGGCCGGCGTGCTCGGCGTCGGCGCCGACATCCGCCGGTGGAGCGCGCAGGAGCGCGCCGAGGCGGCCGGGTGGATCGCCCGCTACAAGGAGGTCCGGGAGGTCATCACCCACGGCGAGGTGCACCTGATCGGCGGGCCCGACCAGGCCCGCTGCGCGGTACAGTACACCTCCCCCGACCGGCGGCGGGTGGTCGTCCTGGCCTGGCACACCGGCCGTTCCGACGGCGCCGGCCTGCTGCCGTCGCGCCCGGTGCGGCTCCCGCTGCGCGGCCTCGACGCCGAGGCCGGCTACCGGCACGGCGAGCGCCGCTACTCGGGCAGCCACCTCACGGCCGTCGGGCTGCCGGTGCAGTGGACCGCCACCCACGACGCGGACCTGGTCGTCCTCGACCGGGACTGACGGGCACCGACCAGCCGCGGGGCACGAACGCCCCGCGGCTGGTCACTCCTCGACGAAGCGGTAGATCACGAAGTCCTTCTCCGCGCCGCAGGCGATCACCCGGGTGTTCCACGAGCAGCTGGCGCTGCGCACGTCGGTGAGCTGGCCGAGCTCGTCCGCCTCGCCGGTGGCGGCCCACACCCCGGTCAGGCCGCGGTCGTCCTCGATGGTGCTCGGGGCCTCCGCGAAGACCAGCAGGTTGCCGGCGTCGAGCCGGACGCCGACGCCGGGACGGTCCCGCAGCAGGGCCTTGCCGTCGGCGTCGAAGAGGGTGGTCGTCGACGGCGAGTCGCCCGTACGCACCAGCAGCCGCTCGTCGAGCGGCACGAGCGCGCTCGCGTCCGGCGCGGCCCAGCGCCTCGGCTCCTCGCCCTCGGCGGCCGCCACGACCTCGGTGCGGTCGGCCTCCCCGTCGGGCACCTCCAGCAGGCACGCCCGGTGCTCGCCGCAGGCCACCAGGGCCTTGGGGCGCCGCCGGTCGTCGGGGGCGCGGTAGAGCACCACCGGCTCCTTCGACAGCGCGGTCAGGTCGTACGCGAGCAGTTGGTAGCCGCCCTCGTCGGCCGCCACGTAGAGCCGGTCCCCGTGGGCCGCGAGCAGGTCGTCGAGGTCGGCGACGTTGCCCCGCGGGGCGCCGACGACCGCACCGCTGTCCATCTCGACCAGTCGCACCGAGCGGTCCGCGCCCACCTGCACGAGGCGGCGGCCCTCGCCGTGCCACGGGTCGCGCGGCGCGCCGTCGAGGTACGCCGGCCCGCCCGCGGCCTCGTCGGTGCCGACGGGCAACACCGTGGTGCGCGCGCCGCCGTACTTGTCGGTGGGGTTGGGCAGGTCCCACTTCTCCCGGCCCTGGCCGAGGTCGAGACCGACGAGCCGCTGCTCCGTCCGGTCGACCACCACCGCCGTCCGGTCGGTGAAGTAGACGTCGTCGTCGCCCCGGATCGACCGGGTCCAGCGCCGGTCCCCGGAGTCGTCCAGGACCACCATCTCGCGCGGAGTGCTGGTGCCGGGCGCGTCGGCGTACGCCACCACGGCGCCGGGCACCGCGAGCAGGCGCTCCCAGTCGTCGGCGGCGGTCCCGGTCTGTCTGCGCCACAGCTCGGCGCCGCTGCGGGTGTCGACGGCGATCACCTCGAGCTGCCGGTCGGCCCGCCGGTACGCGAGGTAGGCCCGGTCGCCCAGCACGGCGGTCCACACGCCGGGGGGCCGCTCGTCACCGGCCTTCGGGCGGGCCACCACGGCCAGGTCGTCGAAGGGCAGGCCCGGGTAGCGGTCGCGGGTCAGGTAGAGCACGGCGGCCGTGGTCACCCCGGCGAGGGCGACGACGGCGCCGAGGAGGACCCACCAGGCCCGCTGCCGGCGACTCCCGACCGCCCCGGGCACGCGGGCCGGGCCGCCCGCCGACGGCGGCGCGGCGGGCCCGGACGGCGGCGCCGACACCGGGCCCGCGAACGGCGGCGGCGACGACGGGCCGGCGAACGGCGGCGCCGACACCGGGCCCGCGAACGGCGGCGGCGACGACGGGCCGGCGAACGGCGGCGCGGCCGGGGAGCCGGGCGCCTCCGCGAGGGTCGGCGCGGCACCCGCCGGCAGCGTGGCCGCGAGGGTCGGCGCGGGCAGCGCGGCGCCCGGACGGGCAGCCGGGGCCGGCAGGGTGGCCCCGGGATCCGGGTCCACCGCCGTGGCACCGGGTCGCGGGTGCGGGACCGTGGACGGGGCCGGCAGCGCGGCGGCGGCCGCCGGCGAGGCCGCGTGCCCCGGCCCCGCAGCGGCGGGCGCCGGCGAGGCCGCGTCCTCCGGCCGCGTGGCGGCGGGCGCCGGGGCGACCGGCACGGCGGGGTTGGCGTAGCCGGACGGCGACGCGCCACGGCGCAGCGGCAGGTCGGTGAGCGCGCCCTCGGCCACCGGCAGCTCCGGCTGCTCCAGGACGGTCGGCGCGATCCCCAGGTCGGCGTGGAGCATCCGGGCCACCAGCGGGATCCGCGACGACCCGCCGACCAGGAAGAGCCCGGCGAGCTGCTCCGGGGTGAGCTGGGCCTCCCCGATCACCGCGCGGGCCGCGGCCACGGCGCGCTCGAGCAGCGGCCGGGCCGCCCGGTCGACGTCCTCGCGGGTCAACCGCACCGGCTCGGCCACCCCGGGCACCGCGACCGGCGCGACCGTCCCGCGGGAGAGCAGCTCCTTCGCGCCGCGTACGGCCTCCCAGAGCTGGATGGCGTCGCGGCGCTGGATGGTGTCGGCGGGGGCGGTCAGGCGCCCCCACTGCGCCGCGTACCGCCCCGCGACCAGCTCACCGACCCGGGCGACCAGCGCCGCGTCGACGTCCAGGCCGCCGAGGTCGGGCAGGCCCCCGCAGGAGATGACGGTGAACCCGGAGTCGCCCCACGGGTCGGCACCGTCGTTGCGGACGACGGCGACGTCCAACGTGCCCCCGCCGAAGTCGAAGACCGCGATCGCGCCGCCGACCGGCACCGGACGGCGGAGCACCTCCGTGTAGTAGCGCGCGGCGGCCACCGGTTCGCGCAGCAGCCGCGTGCCGGGCGGGGTCGGGCCCGAGAGGGTGTGCTCGGCCGCCTGCGGCCAGCCGGCGCGCATCAGCGCGTCGCCGAGCACGTGCCGCCGGGCGTCGTCCCACGCCGCCGGGCAGGTGAGTACCGCCGGGGGCAGGAAACCGACCGCCGAGACGGCGGCGCTCCCCACCGCGTGCAGCACCGCGCCGAGCAGCTCCGCGGGGAGGAGGTCACGGTCGCCGAGGCGTACGGTCGGCTCGTCGACGCGGCGCTTCGGGTGGGGCTCGTACCGGGCGGGGTCGGCCTGCGCCAGGCGCCGGGCGTCGAGGCCCGCGTGCAGCGCGCCGTCGGCGTCGGCGTACACGCCGGACGGCATGATCGGCTGACCGTCCACGAGCAACGGTCGGGTGCGCCCGTCCGGCCAGCGCAGCACGGCCACCGTGTTGGACGTACCGAGGTCGACACCGAGCGCGAAGCCCTCGTGCTGGCCTGCCATCTACCGATACCTCCGCCACGACGATGCCCGACCCCGCATCGTACGCAGCCGCCACCGCCGACCTGAGCGACTGGTCAGCGCGCCGGACGTAAGGAACCCGCAACATCCGGCCGGGGCGGCCGGGCGGGCCGCCGTCGCTAGGCTGGCCGGCGGGAGGTGCGCGTGGGGCAGCGGATCCTGGTGGTCGACGACGACCGGACGGTCAGCGACGTGGTCTGCCGCTACCTGGAGCACGCCGGCTACGAGGTCGACCACGTGGGTGACGGGCTCGCGGCCCTCGACGCGGTGCGGGAACGCCGGCCGCACCTGGTGGTGCTGGATCTGATGCTGCCCGGCCTGGACGGGTTGCAGGTGTGCCGGCGGCTGCGGGAACGGCCGGACGGCGTACCCGTCGTCATGCTCACCGCGCGCGGCGACGAGGCCGACCGGGTGCTCGGCCTGCAACTGGGCGCGGACGACTACCTCGGCAAGCCGTTCTCACCGCGGGAGCTGGTGCTGCGCGTCGGCTCCGTGCTGCGCCGCGCCGGCGAGCCCCCGCCCCCGGTTCCGGAGGTCCTCGTGGACGCCGGTCTCGAGGTGGCGACCGGGCCGCGGGTGGCCCGCCTGCACGGCCGGGAGCTGGCGCTGACGCTGCGCGAGTTCGACCTGTTGGCCCACTTCCTGCGCCACCCGGCCCGGGCGTTCCGCCGGGCCGAGCTGCTGGACCAGGTGTGGGGCTGGACGTTCGGCGACGAGTCCACGGTGACCGTGCACGTACGGCGGTTGCGGGAGAAGATCGAGGAGAATCCGGCCTCGCCGCGGCGCATCGTCACCGTGTGGGGCGTCGGCTACCGCTACGAGCCGGCCGATGCGTGACCTCGCGCTGATCTTCGGCGCGGCGCTGGCGGCCGCGCTCTGCGTCGGGCTGGCCGGCGCGGTCGCGCTGCGACTGCTGCGCCACCGGTCGATCACCGTGCACGTCTGTGTGCTGCTCACCGTCACGGTCACGGCGGTGGTCGCGGGTGTGGTGGTGGTCGCCCGGGCGATGTTCCTGTCCGCGCACGACCTCCAGGTCGTGCTGCTCACCGTGGCCGCCGCGGCGGCGGTGAGTCTCGGTGTCGGCTGGTACTTCGGCCGGCGCCTCGCCGTCGCCGCCGTCTGGGCCGACCAGGCACGCGAGCGCGAGCGCCGCGTCGAGAAGGGCCGGCGCGACCTGGTCGCGTGGGTGTCCCACGACCTGCGGACGCCGCTGGCCGGGCTGCGCGCGATGGCCGAGGCGCTGGAGGACCGGGTGGTGGCCGACCCGGCGACGGTCGCCGAGTACCACCGGCGCATGCGGGTGCAGACCGACCGGATGACCCGGCTCGTGGACGACCTGTTCGAGCTCTCCCGCATCAACGCGGGCGCGCTGCGGCTCTCGCTCACCGCGGTGCCGCTCGGGGAGGTGGTCTCCGACGCTCTCGCCGGCGCCGCGCCGCTCGCCGCCGCCCGGCGGATCCGTCTGGTGGCCGCCGAGTCGGGATGGCCGACGGTGCGCGCCAGCGAGCCCGAGCTGGCCCGCGTGGTCGGCAACCTGGTGCTCAACGCCGTGCGGTACACCCCCGACGACGGGACGGTGCGGGTCGACGGCGGGCGGGACTCCGGCGACGTCTGGTTCGCCGTGGCGGACACCTGCGGCGGCATCCCGGAGGAGGACCTTCCACGCCTGTTCGACGTGGCGTTCCGGGGCGAGCCGGCGCGTACGCCGCACAACGGGGAGGGCTCCGGCGGGCTGGGCCTCGCCATCGTGCGCGGGCTCGTGGAGGCGCACGGCGGCCGGGTGGACGTGCGGAACGTGGCCGGCGGGTGCCGGTTCGTGGTCCGGCTGCCGGCCGCCGCCACCGGCTGACCGGGCCCGCCCCTCAGGCGCGTCGGCGGCCCGGCGGTGCCAGTTCGCCGAACCAGCGACCACCGCATCGGAACACCTCACGCACGGCGAGGCCGGCGCGGGCGGCGACCTCGTGCACCGCGCGGACGTCCAGCCGCGCCCAGCGGAACTCCGGCCCGAGCGCCTGCCGGCCGGACCGCCTCGGCGAGGCCACCCGGGCCCGCCCCTGCCAGAGCCCCGGCCCCGGCGGCTCCAGCTCCACCAGCACCGTGCCGGCCCGGTCGAGCAGCGCCCGGCAGCGGGCCAGCAGGGCGACCGGGTCACCCCCGATGCCGATGTTGCCGTCGAGCAGCACCGCGTGCGCCCAGCGTCCCTCGCCGGGCAGCGGCGCGAACAGGTCGCGGTGCAGCGCCACGGCGCCCCGGGAGCGGGCGGCGGCGACCGCGTACGCGCAGATGTCGACCCCGACCGCCGTGACCCCGGCGCGGGCCAGTGCCACGGTGAGCCGCCCCGGACCGCAGCCGAGGTCGAGCGTCGGGCCGGCACAGCGCAGGACCACCTCGGCCGTCGCCGGTTCGGCGGGGCCGTGCCAGCGATCCACCGGCAGCCGTCGGCGCTCCCCGTCGCCGTGCACCAGCCAGTGCCCGCCGGTCGCCCGGCCGCGCAGCGCCGTGGCGAAGCCGTCGGCGTTCACCCCCGGCTCCCGGAGACCAGGGCGCGGCGGACCGCGGCGACCTGCCGGGCGAACCGTCCGGCCGGCGCCTCGGCGGCCACCGCGAGCGCGTCCGGCCACTCGTCGACGTCGCGCAGCAACGGCAACGGCGCGGCCCGCAGACCCCGCTCGACCAGGGCCGACCAGGTGAGCCACCCGGTCCGCGCCGTGGACATGGGCACCGTACGCAGCAGCGGAGCGTGGCCCGGATCCCGCAGCCCCAGCGCCCACCAGCCGCCGTCGAGGGCGGCGCCGAGCACCGCGTCCGCGGTCTCCAGCCGCCGCAGCGCCGCCGCCAGCCCGGTCGCGGTCAGCTGGGGCGTATCCATGCCGATCTGGAGCACGGGTCGCCCCTGGAACGCGTGGGCCACCTCGGCGTACGCGGTGGCGAGCCGGTCGCCGAGCCCGCTGCCCCGCTGCGCCAGCACGGTCCAGCCGTGCAGTGCGGTGACGAGGCCGGCGGCGTCCTCCGCCTCGGTGAGCCGCCCGGCGCAGGCGAGCACCGGGGTCACCCCGGGGGTGGCCCGGACGGCGTCCATGGTGTCCCGCAACGCGGCGGCGGCGATGCGGGCCGCCTGCACGGGGCTCGCCGGTGGGCAGAGCCGGGTCTTCACCGCACCGGGCACGGGCGCCTTCGCGGCCACCAGCAGGACGGTCACCGGTCACCGCCCACGGAGCGCAGCACCCCGGCGAAGTCGCGGGTGGCGCGCAGCGTGCCGCGTACCGAACCGGAGACCTTCGAGCGGGTGCCGGCGGCGCGGGGGGCGTACCGCACGTCGAGTTCGTGGATCCGCCAGCCGGCGGCGGCCGCCCGGATGAGCAGCTCCAGCGGGTAGCCGAAGGCCCGGTCGGTGACGCCGAGGGCGAGAAGCTCCCGCCGGCGGGCCACCCGGATCGGGCTGAGGTCGCGCAGCGGCACGCCCCGGCGCCGCAGCAACGCCGCGACCAGGGCCGTCCCGGCCCGCGCGTGCCACGGCCACGTTCCCGCGCCCACCGGCCGGCGGCGGCCCACCGCGAGGTCCGCCGCCCCCTCGGCCACCGGCGCGACCAGCGCGGGCAGCTCACCCGGGTCGAACGAGCCGTCGGCGTCGAGCACGCACACCAGGTCGCTCTCCGCGGCCTCCAGTCCGGTGTGCACCGCGGCGCCGTAGCCCCGCCGCGGCTCGTGGACCACCCGGGCGCCGTGTCGGGCGGCGACCTCCGGCGAACCGTCGCGCGAGCCGTTGTCGACCACGACGGCCCGGTAGCCCGCCGGCAGGGCGGCCAGCACGCCCGGCAGTGCGGCGGCCTCGTCCAGGCAGGGCAGCACCACGTCGATCGGCGCGCGGTGGGTCAGGGTCGGCATACGGCCGACGCTAGGTCGCCACCGGGGCGTCCGGGGGCGGAACGTCCTTACCGAACGCTTACCGCGCGGGCGATTCTTACCGGACGGTGACAGCCGCGCCGTTCGGCTCCCCCCGGGCGTCGCGCCGCCGTACCGTCCGAGGGTCATGACCTCCGCACCCGCGCTCGTCGCCGCCGCCGGGCGGACCCCGGCCCGCCGCCACCGGGCCGACCTGACGGTGCTCGCCGTCGAGGTGGTGCTGCTCGCCACCGCGGTCGGCGTCGGGCTGGCGTTGAACGCGCGCGGCGTGGCGTTGTACGCCGACGCCGCCCCGCTCTACGCCACCTGGCGGCCGCACCTGGGCTGGGGCACCCCGGCCGCGCTGCTGGTCGCGGTGGTGGTCGTCGCCTGGGGTGCGCGCTGGGCGCGTACCGCCCGCTGGGGCGCCCTGCTGGCTGCCGGCTGGCTGGCGGCGGTCGCCTGGACGCTGTCGCTGGCCCTGGTGGACGGCTGGTCGGCGGGCCTCACCCGGCGGCTCACCGTACAGGCGGAGTACCTGTCGGAGGTGCCGGGCGTCGGGGACGTCGCGGCGCTGCTGTCCGGGTTCACGGCGCGGATCCTCGACTTCCAGCCGGACTCCTGGTCCACACACACGGCCGGGCACCCGCCGGGCGCGCTGCTGCTCTTCGTCTGGCTGGACCGGATCGGCCTGGGCGGCGGCACCGCCGCCGGGCTGGCCTGCGTGCTGGTCGGGGCGACGATCGCGGTGTCGGTGCCGGTCACCCTGCGGGCGCTGGGCGCCCCGGAGGCGGCGCGGGCGGCGGTGCCGTTCCTGGTGCTGCTGCCCGGCGCGGTCTGGGTCGGCGCGTCGGCCGACGGCATCTTCGCCGCCGTGGTGGCCGCCGGGCTGGCCCTGCTGGCGGTGCGCGGCCCGGCCACCGCGGCGCTCGGCGGGGTCCTGCTCGGCTTCGCGCTGCACCTGTCGTACGGCTTCGTGCTGGTCGCGGCGCTGGCGCTCACGGTGCTCGCGCTGCGCCCGGCGGCCCGGCCGCGCGCGCTGCTCGCCGCCGCCGCCGGCGTCGCCGCCGTGGCGGTCACGTTCGCGCTGGCCGGCTTCTCCTGGTGGGAGGGGTACCGGCTGGTCGTGGAGCGCTACCACCAGGGCTGGGGTGGCGAACGCCCCTACTCCTACTGGGTCTGGGCCAACCTCGCGGCCCTGCTGCTCTCCGCCGGCCCGGTGGTCGGGCCGGCGCTGCGCCGCGCGGTGGTCGCCGCCCTGGCCGCCGCACGCGGCGGCTGGCGCCGCGCGGCGCTGGCCACGGCGGTACGCGCAGCCGGCCCGGCCGTCCTGCTGCCGCTCGCCGCGGCGGTGGCCGTGGCGGCGGCAGACGTGTCCGGGCTGAGCAAGGCCGAGGTGGAGCGGATCTGGCTGCCGTTCGCGGTCTGGCTGCTGGTGGCCGCCGCGCTGCTGCCCGCCGGCGCCCGGCGCTGGTGGCTCGCCGGGCAGGCGGTCACCGCGCTCGCCGTGAACCACCTGCTCTGGACGGTCTCCTAGCGGCGGGCCGCGACAGCGGCGCGGTCCGGGAGCCGGGCGGTCAGGCCGGCAGCGCGGCGGGTCCGCGCAGCGGGTCCGTGGCGAAGGCGGCCACGCCGTCGGCGAAGCTCACCAGGGCGGTGAAGCCCAGCAGGTCGGCGGCCCGGGCCGGGTCGGCGACCACGTGCCGCACGTCGGCCGCCCGGGACCCGCCGACCACCACGGGTGACGGCCCGCCCATCGCGTCGGCCAGGGTCCGCGCCAGCTCGCCGACGGTGTGCGGCTCGCCGGAGCAGACGTTGACCGGCACCAGTGCGGCCTGCGGCGGTGCGGCGGTGAGCGCCGACAGGTTCGCCCGCGCCACGTCGGTGACGTGCACGAAGTCGCGGCGCTGCCGGCCGTCCTCCAGCACCCGCGGCGGCCGCCCGGCGGCGAGCGCCGAGCGGAAGATCGAGGCGACGCCCGCGTACGGGGTGTCGCGGGGCATCCGGGGACCGTAGACGTTGTGGTACCGCAGCGCCCAGACCCCGCCCCCGGTCTGCCGGGCCCACGCCCCGGCCAGGTGCTCCTGGGCGAGCTTGGTGGCCGCGTACGTGCTGCGGGGCTCCAGCGGCGCGTCCTCCGGCACCAGGGCCGGGGCGAGCGGGTCGCCGCAGCGAGGGCACGTCGGGTCGTACCGCCCGGCGAGCAGGTCCTCGGCGCGCCGCCGGGACGGGCGCACCACCCCGTGACCGGCGCAGACGTAGCGCCCCTCGCCGTAGACCACCATCGAGCTGGCCAGCACCAGGCGGGACACGCCGGCCCGGTACATCGCGGCGAGCAGCACGGCGGTGCCGAGGTCGTTGTGGGCGGCGTACCCCGGCGCGTCGGACGGGTCGAGGCCGTGCCCCACCATCGCCGCCTGGTGGCAGACCGCGTCCACCCCGGGCAGCAGGCGGTCCAGCAGCGCGGCGTCGCGGACGTCCCCGCGCACCAGGTCGTGCCGGTGCGCCCACGCCGGCGGCTCCCCGCCGTGCGCCTGCGGCAGCAGCGCGTCCAGCGCCACCACCTCGTGCCCCGCGTCGGCGAGCAGGTCGGCGACCTGCGATCCGATGAACCCGGCCGCGCCGGTGACCAGTACCCGCATGTCGGGTCACGGTAGGTCAGCCGGGTGGCCGGGGAGGCCGGTACGCGATTCCCGTAAGGAGTTCGCAACAGGTCGTCTGGGTGGTGGTCGTGGTGCCGCCGGACCGGTAAGCCTCCCGTAATGCCGCAAACCCGGTCCGGGAGCCCGGCGGTCGGCCACCATGTCCAGGAGAGTCGACCGTCCGAGCGCGAGGAGAAGCACGGTGTCCGCGAGCCGCCCCGGACCGTCCGCCCAGGACCCCACCGCCTCCGGCGACCGGGCGGGCGGCTACGGCGCGCCCCGGCGCTTCTGGCGGGCAGTGGACCGGCACCGCCCACCCGGCACGGACGCGGTCACCCGGGGATGGCGCAGTCCGCTGCGCGGGCCGTGGCTGACCTCGGTGTACGGTGCCGTGCTGCTCGCCACGCTGCCGCTGGTGATCGTCACCGGGCTACTGGACTACGCCGCGTACGGCCCGCAGTTCGGTCAGGCGTTCCCCACGGACGTCGGGTGGCTGCGGCTGCCGCACTTCGAGTGGCCGACCCGGCCGGCGTGGCTGTTCCGCCTCACCCAGGGCCTGCACGTGGGGCTCGGGATCGTGCTGATCCCGGTGGTGCTGGCCAAGCTCTGGTCGGTGGTGCCGAAGCTCTTCGACTGGCCGCCCGCCCGCTCGGTGGCGCAGGTGCTCGAACGGCTCTCCCTGCTGCTGCTCGTCGGCGGGATCCTCTTCCAGATCGCCACCGGTCTGCTGAACATCCAGTACGCGTACGTCTTCGGCTTCGACTTCTACACCGCGCACTACTTCGGGGCCTGGGTGTTCACCGCCGCGTTGGTCGTGCACGTGGTGCTGAAGCTGCCCCGGCTGGTGACCGCGCTGCGGTCCCGCCCGGCCGGCGCGGAGCTGCGGACGCCCGCCGCGGCGACCCGACCCGAACCGCCCGACCCGGACGGCCTCGTGCCGGAGCGGCCCGGCCCGCCCACGGTCAGCCGGCGCGGCGCGGTCGCCCTGGTCGGCGGCGGCTCGCTGCTGCTGGCCGCGCTGACCGTCGGGCAGAGCCTGGACGGCCCGCTGCGCCGCACCGCCTGGCTGCTGCCCCGCGGCGAGGACCCGGGCGAGGGCGCCAACGGCTTCCCGGTGAACCGGAGTGCCGAGGCGGCGGGCGTCCGGGCCGCCGACACCGGCCCCGGCTGGCGGCTGGCGCTGCACGGGGACGGACGCACGATCACGCTCGACCGCGCCCGGCTGCTGGCGATGGCGCAGCACACCGCGCGCCTGCCGATCGCCTGCGTGGAGGGCTGGTCCACGACGCAGACCTGGACGGGTGTGCGGCTGCGGGACCTCGCCGCCCTCGCCGGGGTGCCGGAGCCCGCCTCCGCGCACGTGCGGTCCCTGGAGCGGAACGGGCTGTTCCGGCAGGCCACGCTCCAGGCCAACCAGGTGCGCGACCGCGACTCGCTGCTGGCGCTGCGCGTCAACGGGGCGGACCTGTCACTCGACCACGGCTTTCCGGCCCGGATCATCGTCCCGGCGCTGCCCGGCGTGCACTGCACGAAGTGGGTGGCCGACATCGACTTCCGCACCGATGGCTGAGGCGCGGGCCCGGCTGCGGGCCGCGTACGGCGCCGGGCCCCGGCACCTGCTCGTCCTGGTGGCCTGTTTCGTGGTCACCGGCTGGGTGGTGCTGCGGGTGGCCGGGGAGGCGACGGCGGGCCGGATGCTGCTCTGGTTCGTCGGCGCCGTGATCGCCCACGATCTCGTCCTCTTCCCCCTGTACGCGACGGTGGACCGGGCGCTGCGCCGGCTGGTGGGGCTGCCCTCCGGGCCGGCCCCGCAAGCCGAATCGGCACCGAACCCGGCCGACCCGGCACGCCACTGCGCCGACGGCCCGGCACAGGACCCGACGGCCCCGGCCGGCCACCGCGGCGATCCGGCACGGGAGCGCGGCCGGCGGGCTCTGCTCAGCCACCTCCGGGTGCCGCTGCTGGGCTCCGGGCTGCTCTTCCTGGTCTTCCTGCCGAGCGTGCTGGGCTGGGGCGAGGACACCTACCACGCCGCGACCGATCAGGACCGGACCCCCTACCTGACCCGCTGGCTGATCCTGTCCGGCGCCCTGTTCCTACTCAGCGCCGCCACCCACCTCCTCCGCCCCCGCCCGCGTTGATCATGCAGTTGTGGTCGGTGACGAAAGGTACGGACAGGGACCGACCCTGGCACCACAACTGCAAGATCGACGGGAGTGGGGGCGGGAGGGGGCGGTTTCAGGGGGGATTGTTCGGGAAGCACGGGGCGGTCCGCAGAGCCGCCAGCGTCCAGGGGGTACGTCATGGGAAGCCTCGTCCGGCCCGCCAGCCGCGGGCGCCGGAGCCGGAACCGCGGCGGGGGTGCGGCGTGAACGGGCCGGCCGGCGACGAGCCGGTCGGCGAGCTGGAGCTGGTGCACACCTTCACCGGCCCGATGCCGACAGGCGTGACCGTCTCGCACACGGGGCGGATCTTCGTCAACTTCCCCCAGTGGGGTGACCAGCCGCCGGCCACCGTGGTCGAGTTGCGCGACGGCCGGGAGGTGCCCTTCCCCGACGAGCGGTGGAACTCCCCCGGCGGGAACGACGACGCGCAGGCGTTCGTGTCCGTGCAGTCGGTCGTGGTGGACCCGGCCGACCGGCTCTGGGTGGTGGACACCGGCAGCCCGATGTTCCAGCCGACGAAACCCGGCGGGCCGAAGCTGGTGCGGGTGGATCTGGACACCAACCAGGTCGCGCAGGTGATCACGTTCCCGGCCGAGGTGGCGTTGCCCAGCACGTACCTCAACGACGTCCGTTTCGACCTGAGCCGGGGCACGGCCGGCCTCGCGTACCTCACCGACTCGGCGTCCACCGGCCCGAACGGGATCGTCGTCGTCGACCTGGCGTCGGGGCACTCGTGGCGGCGCCTGCACGACCACCCGTCGACGAAGGCGGAGTCGTTGCACGGGTACCGGCCGATGGTCGAGGGGCGGCCGCTGCTGGAGCGGCCGCCGGACGGCCCGCCGAGGCCGCTGGCGATGGGCTCCGACGGGATCGCCATCAGCGCGGACGGGTCCCGGCTCTACTACTGTCCGCTGGCGTCCCGCCGCCTGTACAGCGTGTCCACCGACGCCCTGGCGGACGCCTCGCTGCCCGACGAGGAGGCGGCCGACGCGGTCGTCGACGAGGGCGACAAGGGCACCGGGTCGGACGGCCTGGAGAGCGACGACGCCGGGCGGATCTACCTCACGTCGTACGAGCACAACGCGGTGTTCCGGCGGCTGCCCGACGGGCAGTTCGAGACGCTGGTGCACGATCCGCGGCTGCTCTGGCCCGACACCATGTCGGTGGCCGCCGACGGGCACCTGTACGTCACCGCCAACCAGCTGCACCGTCAGGCCACCTACCAGGGCGGGCAGGACCAGCGGCGCAAGCCGTACGCCCTGTTCCGGACCCCGATCGACGCCGGGCCGGTGCTGCTGCGCTGAGCCGCCACCCGGCCGCGGCGGCACGCAGCCGCAACGCGCAGCCGGCCGTGACGCGCGGCCGGCGGCGGCGCGCAGCCGGCGGCGGGGGGCGGCGGCCGGTCGGTCAGGCGGCCAACACCAGCTCGCGCAGCCGGGCGTCGAGCGCGGCCGCGTCCAGCCCGCCGGGCCAGCCCCGCAGCAGCGCGCCGCCCTTGGCGACGACGACCACCGCGGGTGGCTCGCGGACGGCGTACGACCGCGATATCGCGCCGCCGTCGTCGACCACGACGGGGTACTCCACGCGGTGCTCCCGCAGGTACCGCTGCACGTCCGGCGCCTGGTCCTCGGCGACCACACCGACGAACACCACCGTGTCCCGGTGGGTGCGGGCCAGCTCGCTGAGGGCGTCCTGCCGCTGCGCGCAGACGGTGCACCAGGAGGTGAAGAAGACGAGCACGACCGGCCGGTCGGCCCACAGGTCGGCGAAGGCGACGCGGTTGCCGTCGGTGAGCGTGCCGGTGACGGCGGGCGCTCCGGGCGCGCCGGACGGGGGCGGGCGCAGCGCGAGCCCCGCGGGCGCCGGCCCGGGCAGCGCGGAGGAGCCGCCGACGACCGGCTGCTCCGGTGCCGCGCCGTCGTCACCACCGGAGCAGGCGGCCGCGGCGAGGACGCCGACCAGCACCAGCGCGGCGGCGGCCCAGCGGAGCGTACGGCGGAGGGTCATGACGGCACCACCGCGACGAGCGCCGGGCCCTCGCTGTCGTTGCGGGTGAGGGCGATCGGCGGGCGGCCGTCGACGACCAGCCGGTACGCGTCCCGCGCGGCCACCGTGACCGGCACGGCGAACTCGCAGTACGTGGGCACCCGCTGCACCTCCAGGTCCTCCTCGAACGTCGCCACCGACGTGCCGCCGGGTAGGACGCCCTCGGCCAGCGTCTCGCCGGCCGCGTCAATCACCTGGAACGGCGCACGGTTGTGGAAGTGGGTGTAGGGGCCGGTGCCGGCGCACTCGACGCCCTCCGGCCGGATGTTGATGTCCCGGACGAGCACCCGCACGGTCGTCGCCGAGCGGGCCTCCTCCCCGTCACCGCAGGCGGTCAACGCGCCGGTGAGCAGCGACGGCAGCAACAGGGCTGCCAGCAGGCGCCGCATCCGTCCTCCCAGGTCGTCGGGGGTGGGGCCCGGGCGGGGTGGCCGCCACCGGGGCGGGGCCCGGGGTGGTGGGTACGGGATCACCCACCACCCCGGGGCGTGCCGTGGCTCAGCCGAGCAGGGCCCGGGGCCGCTCGACGCGGCACTGGCTGGTCACGGTCTTGCTGGGGTCGCTCTCCGAGGTGGCGGTGAGCGTCACCAGGGTGGTCGCGCTCGCGTGGCGGCTGGCGCCCACCGAGACGTTGACCGGCGTGGTCGCGCCGAACCGGGCCGTGGCCAGCTCGTTCGGCAGCTCCACCCGCCAGCCGTTGCCGCCGACGCTCGCCGTGAGACGGTACACGTCGGACTTCAGCTGCTCCGTCACGTCCTCCGGGTGCGGCTGGCCGGCGGCCACGTACCGGCCGGTGTTGGTGAGGTCGAACGTGCAGCTCGCACCCTTGCCGGTCGGCTTGCCCCGGGTCACCAGGTGGCCCTTGGACAGCTTCACGCCGTGCCGGCTCGGCCCGGCGCCGTCCAGCGAACGGACGGCCACCGTGTACGACAGCACGCCGGCGCGGTCCCGGCGCAGGTTGAGCACGTAGAAGTGCAGCCGGTTGGCCTCGTCGACGTACTCGTACTCGCTGCCCGAGTTGGCGCCCGCGTGGAACAGCGCGTCGGAGAGCTGCCGGTAGTCGCCCATGGTGATCTTCTGCGGGGTGCCGTCGGGCTGGTAGAAGTCCACCATGTCGATGTCCTGCGGGTTGGCGTCGACGACCCACTGGAACGGCGCGCTGTCGGTGTTCTTGGTCTTGCTGATCAGCACGCCGCTGTCCGGGGTGAACGAGTCCGCGCCCATCCGGTCGACGACCTCGACGGTGTAGTTGTTGTACCGGCCGCCGTCGCAGAGCGGGTCGGTGTTGACCGTGCACGCGGGCGAACGGTCGGCGTCCATGGCGATGTTGACGCCGGTCAGCCCGCCCTCGCCGGCGTCCACCGCCCGGGCCGTGACGTCGGCGACGACCAGGCCGGAGGTCGCCAGCCCCTCCCGCGAGAGGCGCAGCACGTGCTCCTCACCGACCAACCCGATCTTCATCTTGTCCCGCAGCGTGTGCAGCGAGCCCATCGAGCCGCCGTTCACCGGTGGAATCTGCCAGCGGGTGTGCGGGCCGCCGGGGCCGTTGAAGGAGCCGCGCGACATCATGCTCCAGATGCCGGTGTACGCGCGGCGCAACGGGGTGCCGTACGGGTTGTTGTAGTTGTCGCCGATGCTGAGCAGGTGGCTCAGCTCGTGGGCGTACACGCCCATGCCGGAGCTCTCCGCCTGGGTCGACGAGCCGCCGCCCGCGTTCGGCCAGATGGTGGCCGCCGCCTTCCACGACGTCCACGGGACGTACCGGGTCGACGCGTAGTTGGGCAGGGCCGGGTCCGGCGGGCCCCACGCGTCCGGCACGTCCTCCTTGGTCTGGAACATCATCTGGCCGAACTCCTGCCAGGTGGACGACTCGTCCTGGCCGGCGGAGAGGATGAAGACCAGCTCGAAGCTGTCGGCCACCTCCTCGCCGACCGCCGCGCGCCAGGCGCCCAGCCCGTCGGTGCGGATGTTCTTGGCGCACGTCTCGCCGGAGGGGCAGGCGCCGGGGTTGAAGCCGTTGTCGATGCCGTACTGGTACGACTTCGCCGGCATCTCGTACGGCCCGAAGCCGGTGAGGTCCACGCCGTAGCGGCCGTTGGAGTCCTGCATCCAGTACTCGTGCAGGGTGTGGCCCCGGTTCAGCTCACCCGGCTTGTTGAGGAAGTCCCGGTAGAACTGGGCGACCTGGTCCCGCGGGATGTTGCTGGCGCTGGCCTGCGGGTTGCCGAAGACCGTCGAGTTCGGGGGCTGCGTGACGACGAACGGCTGGTCGGGATAGTCCAGAGTGACCAGTGCGATGTTGAAGTTGCGGACCGACCCGCGCACGGTGGGGTCGGCCCAGTTCTTGCCGGGCACCGGGACGTAGTCGTCCCACGTCATCGTGTCCGGGTTCTGCCAGTCCTGCGGGTCGAGCACCTGGAACGGGGCGGGTCCGTCCGGTGGGTGGCCCGGTGCGGCGGTGGCCGGTCCGGCGGAGCCGGTCGAGACCAGGACGGTCGCGACCGCGGCGGCCAGCACCGAACGCCACACCGCGCGCCTGGGGGGCAGAGGGTGCATCACGTCACCTCTCAGGTCGGGGGCTCGGAAGGCGGGGCGATCGAGCCGGCGACACGCACCGTCCCGATGATCACGCCGAAGGTGAATCTATGAGTCCCACCGGCCACGGTCACTGTGCAGATGTCGGTAGGTGGACCGCCGCGGCTTCCGACAAGTGCAGGAGACGTCGCCGCGGACGTACCCGGGTCGCGGGCCGTCCGGCCGGTCGCCGGGTGGTCGCCCGGCCGTCTACCGCGTTCCGCGGCGGGAGGTGGTGGTGCGCCACCTCACCGCGGCGGTGACCGACGCGTCGGGGCGGGACGCGATCCTCGTCGCCGAGCGCCGCGACGGCCGGGGTGGTCGGGATGGTCGAGGTGCTGCGGAACCCCGAGCCGCCGGAGCACCAGATCCTGCGTCCCGGGCCTCGACGCGGGTCCACCCGGTGGTGCGGGCCGATGCCCGAGCGCTCGGGGTGGGATCCGCACTGCTGGACGCGGCCGCACGGTGGGCCACCGACCGGGGGATCAGCCGGCTGTCGGCCGGGATCCACCACGCCAACACCGGCGCGGTGCGCTTCTACCGCCGGCACGGCTACGCCGATTCCGGCATCTCCCTGATCAGACCCCTGCCGGGCTAGCGCCCGGGTGCCGGGGCGCCGCGCCCGGGACGGGGGCGGACGTCAGCGCTGGGTGCGGACGTCGGCACTGGAGGGGGACGTCGGCACTGGAGGGGGACGTCAGCGCTGGGTGCGGTCGTCGATCTCGGTGCCGGACTCGCCGGGCCGGGCGCCGATCGACTCCTCGGCGGCACGCCCGCCGGTGCTCTCGTCCCCGAGGTCGAGGCTGCTGCGGGGTAGCCCCGCCAGGTGCGCCGGGTCCTCCGTCGGCTGGTCGACGGCCTCGGCGGGCTGCTGGTCGGCGGCCGAGGCCGTCTGGGCGCCCGGGCCGCCGGCGGACTCGCGACGTCCGACGCCCTTGCCGCGGTAAGGCGAGGAAACACCCGGTTCGTCCCGTTCGGCCAGCCTGGTGTCGGCCGGTCCGCCGTCCGGCTCGGCCAACCCGGCACGGCGCAGCATCTCGACCAACTGGTCGTGCGGCATGCGCTCGGCGCCCGGGATCCCGGCGCCCCGTGCGATCGACCGGAGGGTCGTCAGGTCCTGGTCCGCGAAGGTCTCGGCCATGCCCGCAGGCTTCCCCGGCGGCCGCAGCGGAAACCCCCGCCGGCGTGGCCCTTCGGCGGCGCCCTCACAGCTGGGCGGCCTCGGCCTCCGCGGCCCGGCCCGGCGTCACCCGTCCCGCCGGCTCCGGCACCACGGACACGGTGGCCCGGCGGTCCGGCGCGCGCCGGGCGCGCACCATCTCCCACAGCCGGTTCGACCAGCCGGCGAGCAACAGCGCCAGCATCGCGGCCCCGACCGACCAGGCGAGCAGATCCGTGCCGGTCCGGACGGCGGGCAGGGTGGCGGCCAGGGCCACCGAGGAGACGCCCGGGAAGATCAGACCCATGGCCGCGGCCTGCGCGAGGTGCCCGTTGCGCTTCCGGGCCCAGTAGAAGGCCTCCCAGCCGAAGAGCGTCGGGTCGCCGGTGTGCCGGGCGATGGCCGGGCTCAGCACCTGCTCGATGTACTCCCCCGCGATGCGGATGTCGCGGTACTGCGAGACGACGTTGAGGCCCAGCGCCGCGCTGACGAGCGGCAGGAGGAGCAGGAGGCGCGGATCGGCCTTCTCGGCGAGGACGAACCCGGCCACGGCCGCGACGACCGTGAGATGCAGACCGATGACGTTCTGGTTGTGGCTGGCCTTGCGTTCGATGGTGCTCCGGATCGCCGCGGCGTCGGCCAGCGCGGCGGTCAGGGCACGGTCCGGCGTTCCCTCGGTCATGACGTCCTCTCTGCGCGCCTCCCCTCCCGGTCTATCAGGCGCGATCAATGCCGTGGGTGGACCCGCCACGGCGCGGCCGGCCGGCCGTCGCGCCGTCGATAGGCTGAGCCGGTGACCGGTGAGCCGTGGACCCGCCTGCTCGACCGCCCGACGCCGCTCGTCGGGGCGCCGATGGCCGGAGGCGGCACCACCCCGGCCCTGGTACGGGCCGTGACGGCGGCCGGCGGGCTCGGCTTCCTTCCGGCCGGTTACCGGACGCCCGACGCGGTCGCCGCCGACCTGGCCGACCTGCGGGCCACCGACACCCCGTGCGGCGTCAACCTTTTCGTGCCCGGCCCGCGCGAGATCGACGAGACCACCTTCCGCCGGTACGCCCGCGCGATCGCCGCCGAGGGTGAGCCGTACGGGCTGGACCTGGCCGCGGCGCCGCTGGTGCACGACGACGACCACTGGGCCGACAAGATCGACCTGCTGGTGCGGCACCCCGTGCCGGTGGTCAGCTTCACGTTCGGGCTGCCCGACCCGGCGGCGCTGGCCCGGCTTCGCCGCGCCGGCTCACGGGTCCTGGTCACCGTCACCTCGGTGGACGAGGCACTCGCCGCCCGGGACCTGGGCGTCGACGGGCTCGTCGCCCAGGGCACCGAGGCCGGCGGCCACAGCGGCACCCACACCCCGAGCCGGCCGGCGCCGCCGACCTCCACCCTGCCGCTGGTGCGGGACGTGACCGTCGCCGCCGGCCTGCCCGTGGTGGCCACCGGCGGCGTCGCGGGCCCACAGGACGTGCGTGACCTGCTCGCCGCCGGCGCGAGCGCGGTCGCGGTGGGAACCCTGCTGCTGCGTACCGACGAGAGCGGCGCCAGCCGCACCCACCGCGAGGCGCTGGCCGACCCGGCCCGCACCGGCACCGTGCTGACCCGCGCCTTCACCGGACGGCCGGCCCGCGGCCTGCGCAACGCGTTCATCGATCGGTACGAGCCGGCGGCGCCGCTCGGCTACCCGGAGGTGCACCACCTGACCCGGGGCATGCGGGCGGCGGCCGCCGCGGCCGGGCACGCGGACCGGCTGCACCTGTGGGCGGGCACCGGCTACCGGCACGCCACCACCGGCCCCGCCCGGGCCGTGGTCGAACGCCTGACGTCCGCCCTCTGACCGGCGCCCCGTTTCGCGCCCCGGCCGCCACAACCGCGCCGCGGGCGCGCCGCCCCGGCAGCCGCGACCACAAACCGGAACGGCACCCCCGGCGGCCGGGGCCCGGGCCCCGGCCGCCACGCCGGGCCGCGTCAGCGCACGCAGCGGTCGGAGAGGGCGTAGCGCACCAGCACCACGTCGCCGATCTGGCGCACCTCGGCCACCCTGGCCCGCCGGCCCGGGTGCCACGGGTATCGGCCGTCGCCCACGAAGCGCGGCGCCCGGCAGTCACCCACGAAGAACGGCGCGAGGACCAGGTGCAACTCGTCGACGAGGCCGGCGGCGAGGAACTGGGCGTGCACCGTCCCGCCGCCCTCGACCATCAGCCGGCGTACGCCCCGGACGGCCAGGTCGGCGACCACGGCCGGAAGGTCCACGGGATCACCGCCGTCGACCACGTCGGCGAGGTGGCCGACCCGCTCCCGGGTCTTCTCCAGCGCGCCGCTCGCGCAGTACACCAGGCGCTCCGCCTCGCCGGCGGTGAAGAACCGGGCCCCGGGATCGAGGTCGCCGCAGGCGGTCACGGTGACCTTGGCGGGTGTCGCCGGCAGTCCCCGCGCCACCCGCTCCGCCCGCCGCCCGGCCGAGCGCACCAGCAGTCGCGGGTCGTCGCGGCGGACCGTGCCCGCGCCCACCAGGATCGCGTCGCAGCTCGCCCGCACCTCGTCGATCCGGTCGAAGTCGTCCTCGTTGGAGAGCAGCAGCCGCTGGTCGGTGGCGTCGTCGATGTAGCCGTCGATGGAGGTGGCGCAGCTGAGCAGCACGTACGGCCGCGCCGGCTGCGGCGTCACCGGACGGCCGGGAGGTCGGGGGTGCGGGCCGCCCGGCCGGCCTTGGCCGCCAGGTAGTCGGCGTTGGCCGGGGACAGGTACAGCCCGGTCGGCACCCGCTCGGTCACCGTCACGCCCAGCCGGTCCAACTGGAGCGCCTTCTCCGGATTGTTGCTGAGCAGCGCGATGCCCGTGACGCCGAGGGTGGCCAGCATCTGGGCGGCGGCCGAGTAGTCCCGCTCGTCCTCGCCGTGGCCCAGCGCCACGTTCGCCTCGTAGGTGTCCAGGCCGGCGTCCTGGAGGGCGTACGCGTCGAGCTTGGCGTACAGGCCGATGCCCCGGCCCTCCTGCCGAAGGTAGAGGAGGAAGCCACCGGCGTCCGCGATCCGCTCGACCGCCTCGCGCAGCTGCGGGCCGCAGTCGCAGCGCTGGCTGCCGAACACGTCCCCGGTCAGGCACTCGCTGTGCGGACGCACCAGCGGGGCGGCGCCTCCGGCGGCGTGCCGGTCGAGGGCGCCCGCCCAGTCACCGAGACCGAACGCGAGGTGCTCCCGGCCGTCGACCAGCCCCTTGAAGGTGAACAGGCGGGCGGTCGTGGCGTACCCGTCCGGGAACCGCAACGGCACGGTGACCTGGGTGCGGATCGTCGCGACAGGGAGTGCTTCCGACATGGGTCTCCTTCGTCCAGCGCGACCCGGTGGGGCCGCGCGTTCCGGCACCGTGCCATCACTCAACCACGCAGGGCCCGGTCCCGCCCTTCGAGCGGCGGCCGATCCGCCGACCGAGCAGGACGACGGCGCCCGGCAGGCTGGCGACCAGCACCAGCGCCCCGTACACCGTGGCGGTCGCGACCCCCTGCGCGGCGGTCAGGCCGGCGGCGCCGAACGCCCACGCGGCCACCCCCTCCCGCGGGCCGAAACCGGCGACGTTCAGCGGCAGGCCCATCGCCAGCAGGGCGAGCAGGATGAGCGGGAGCAGCCGGGGCAGGGACGCGGTGGCGCCCGCGGTGCGGGCCGCGACCACGAACGTGGCGAGGTGACCGGCGACCATCACCGCGGAGGCGACCAGGATCCCGAGCCAGAGGCGGCGGGCCAGCAGCCCCGACCGGACGTCGGCGACCGCCCCGCGCGCCGCCCGGGCCCACCGGGACCGGCCGGCGCGGGGTAGCAGCCGGGCCAACAGCACCGCGCCGAGGGCCCCGGCGGCCAGCAGGGCGGCGACCGTCGGCAGGTACGGCCGCACGGGTGACGGGAACGCGGCGAGCAGCACCAGCGCGAGGACCACCTGGACCACCTGACCGGCGGTGCGCTCCCAGACCACCGCGCGGACGCCCCGCGCGACGTCACCGGCGTCCCGCCCGTGCCGCACCGCCCGGTGCACGTCGCCGAGCACGCCGCCGGGGAGCGTCGCGTTGAGGAAGACCGCCCGGTAGCAGTGCGCCACGGCGGTCCGCAGCGGCAGCCGGACGCCGAGCCCGCCCGCCACGAGGCTCCACCGCCACGCGCCGCAGACCGTGGTCACCGCCCCGATGGCGAGAGCCGCGACGAGCGCCCGGCCGTCGATCAGCGCCAGACCGTCGAGGAACGGCCCGCCGCCCACCTGCCACAGCAGCGCGGCGAGCAGGCCGATCCCGCCGAGTGCCCGCGCCCACGACCAGAACATCGCGCCGGTCCTCCCCATCGAAGATCGCTCTCATCGATAGGCACGGGCCGAGCGGGCGAACGGTTCAGCCGGCGAGCAGGTCCTCGTGCTCGACCACCACCGTGAGCCGGCCCGCCGCCGCCTCGGCCAGGCGGCGCCGGGCGTACCCGACCGCCCGGTCGACCAGCTCGGGCCGCTGCTCGCAGGCCGCGTCGACCCAGCCCCGGAACCACTCGGCGGTCAGCCGCGCCTGGCCCGGGCCGAGCCGCCACGGGCTGGGCCGGCGGCGGACCGGCACGCCGTGCCGGGCGAAGGCGGCCACCGTGGCGTCCACGGCGTCGGGCCCCAGCAGCGGCCGACCGTCGACGGCGCGGCGCTGATGGTCGTTGAACGCGGCGGCGATCTCCGCGTCCAGCGGGTCGGCCGGGGTGAGCCGCACCCGACCCGTGACGGAGATCATCAGCAGGGTCGGGCCGACCGCGCCGACGCAGGCGGCCACCGTCCGCTCGATCTCCTCCGCCGTGAGCATGTCCAGCAGCGCGGACGCCGTCACCAGGTCCGCCCCGGCGAGGTCCGTGCTGGTGAGCCGGGTGAGGTCGACCCGCCGGGTGGTCACCGACACGGCGGCGCCGTCGGCGGCGGCCACGCCGCCCGACCCGGCCGACCGGGCGGCCAGGGCCAGCAGCTCGGGGTCGCGGTCGTACAGGGTCCAGTGCTGCGGCCCCGGCAGGAGCGGCGCGAGCCAGCGCAGCATCGAGCCGGTGCCGCTGCCCAGGTCGTGGACGACCAGCGGGCCGCCGGCCGGGAGCCGGTCGCGGACGGCGTCGACCAGCGTGGCGGCGCGGGCCGCCGCGTCGGCGGGCTCCCGCAGCCCGAGCCAGGCCGCGAAGGGCAGCAGGACGTCCGTGGTCACGCCGTCACCTCCGCGAGCACCGCCGCGACCCGTTGCGCCGTCTCCGGCCAGCCGGCGAGCGTCCCCCGCCGGTCCCGCGCCACCCGGCCGAGTCGGGCCCGCAGGTCGGCGTCGTCCAGCCAGCGGCGCAGCGCGGCGGCCAGCGCCGCCGGGTCCTCCGGCGGCACCAGCAGCCCCGGGATCCCGCCGCCGGGTGCCCGGCCCAGCGCCTCGGGCAGGCCGCCCGTGGCCGTGCCGAGCACCGGGACGCCGCGGGCCAGGGCCTCGGTGACCACCATGCCGTACGTCTCGGCGCGCGACGGGAGCACGAGCAGGTCGGCGGCGGCGTACGCGGCGTCCAGCGCCGGCCCGGTGGACGGCCCGGCCAGCCGTACCCGCGCGGCCAGCCCGTCGGCGGAGAGCCTCGTGCGCAGGTCGGCGACGAAGCCGGGGTCCCGGGTGAGCGCGCCGACGCAGACGCACGTCCAGGGCAGCTCCGGGATCAGCGCGAGCGCCGCGGCCAGCACGTCGTGACCCTTCGTCGGAGTGACCGCCGCGACGCAGAGCAGGGATCCGCCGGTGCCGGAACCGGCCGCCAGCGGCGCGGGGTCCACCCCGGGGGCGGCCACGTGCACGCGGACGGCGGGCAGGCCGTACCGGTCGCGCAGGCGATCGCGCGTCCAGCCGCTGGTGGTCACCACCGCGCGGGCCAGCGACAGCGCCCGGGCCTCGGCGTCGTGCCCCAGCGGCATGTGCACCAGGACGACCAGCCGCAGCCGGTCGGCCTGCGGGGCCAGCACCTCCGGCGTGGCCGAGGCGACCAGCCCGTCGATCAGGACCGCCGCGCCGTCGGGCAGCGCCGCGAGCACCCCGCCGAGCGCCGCCCGGGCGGCGCCGTCCGGCCGTGGCCACTCCCCGGCGACCGGGTGTTCCCGTACGGTCCAGCCCCGCTCGGCGAGGCCCTGGCAGACGCGGCGGTCGTAGTGGTTGCCGCCGCTGGGCGAGGCCGGGTCGTCAATGTCGTTGGGCAGCACGACGTGCACCTCGCCGCCGGTCACCTCCTCCGGTGCCGCCGCCGGTGCGGCGGAGCGTCTCACAGGGCCCGCTCGTAGCTGGCCCAGGCCACGTGCGACTCGTGCAGGGTCACGGTGACCCCCGCCAGTCCGCGCGCCCCCTCGCCGAGCCGGCCGGCGTGCACGCGCTCGACGAGCCGGTCGGCGACCGTACGGGCGAGCACCTCGGTGGTGGTGTTGACCCCGGCGAACGCCGGCTCGTCGTCGAGGTTCCGGTAGGTGAGCTCGCCGAGGACCGCCTTGAGCTGCTCGGTCGCCAGACCGATGTCGACCACCACGCCGTCCGCGTCCAGCTCGGCACGGCGGAACGTGGCGTCCACCACGAACGTCGCGCCGTGCAAGCGCTGGGCGGGCCCGAAGACCTCGCCGCGGAAGCTGTGGGCGATCATCATGTGATCACGGACGGTCACACTGAACACGGTCACTCCTCGTCGTAGCTGATGAGGTGGCAGAGGGCGGGCAGGTCGCCCGAGGTCAGGCGGCTCAGCACGTCGGGCAGCTCCGCGAAGCGGGACGTCCCGGTGATCAACGCGTCGAACGCGGGGTCGGCGAGCAGGTCCAGGGCCAGCGCGAGCCGGTCGGCGTAGCTGCGGCTGCCCCGCCGGGCCGGCGCCACGGTGCCCACCTGGCTGCCCCGGATCGTCAACCGGCCACTGTGGAACGCCCCGCCCAGCGACAGCTGCACCGGGCGGTCGCCGTACCAGCTCAGCTCGACGACGGTGCCCTCGGGCACGAGCAGGTCCAGCGAGCGCTGCAGGCCGGCGGCCGTGGCGCTGGCGTGCACCACGAGGTCCCGCCCGCCGGCCGCGGCGTCGGGGGACGCGAAGTCGACGCCGAGCGCCTCCGCGACGGCGGCCCGGCCCGGATCGGTGTCGACGAGTTCCACGCGGACGCCGGGGAAGCGGGCGAGCAGCGCCGCCACGCAGCAGCCCACCATCCCCGCGCCCACCACGGTGACCCGGTCGCCGAGCAGCGGGCCGGCGTCCCAGAGCGCGTTCACGGCCGTCTCCACCGTGCCGGCGAGCACCGCCCGGGAGGCCGGCACGGTGTCGGGCACCGGGACCACCGCCGAGGCCGGCACCACGTACGCGGTCTGGTGGGGGTACAGGCAGAACACGGTCCGGCCGCGCAGCCGCGCCGGGCCCTGCTCCACGACACCGACGTTGAGGTAGCCGTACTTCACCGGCGCCGGGAAGTCACCGTCCTGGAAGGGGGCGCGCATCACGGCGTACTGGTCGGCCGGCACCCGGCCGGAGAACACCAGCGTCTCGGTGCCCCGACTCACCCCGGACCAGCGGGTACGCACCCGCACCTCGTCCGGGCCGGGCTCGGGCAGGCCCACCGGGCGGATCTCCCCCTCGCCGGGCGTACGGAGCCAGAAGGCGTGCGCCTCACGGGTCACCGGCTGCTCCTTCACTGCGCCCCGACCGAACCGAACGGTCGTCGTTTCCGTGTTCCCTGGCAGGGTCGTCGATCATAAACACGGAGGCACGGTGCGAACGGTTCGAACTGGTCCCCTGGTCGGGCTGACTGCCCAGATCGCCCTGCTCGCCGTCCTCGCGGCCACCACCGGCCTGGGCGGCGCGGGCTGGCTGGCCGGCGCCGGCTACGGCGTGGTGAGCGCCGCCCTGCTCAGCCGAGGGCTGCGCCGCGCCGGCGCCGGGCGGCTCGGTCCGGCGGACCGGGTGACGCTCACCCGGTCGGTGCTGGTCGGCGCCGTGACCGCGCTGGTCGCCGATGCGACCGCCCGGCCCGCGCCGGTCGGTGTGCTCGTCACCCTCGCCGCGGTGGCGCTGCTGCTGGACGCGGTCGACGGCCGGGTGGCCCGCCGGACGGGCACAGCCAGCGTGCTGGGCGCCCGCTTCGACATGGAGGTCGACGCGATCCTCCTGCTCGTGCTCAGCGTGCACGTCGCCCCGACCGCCGGGGTCTGGGTGCTGGCCGTCGGCGGGATGCGGTACGCGTTCGTCGCCGCCGGCTGGGCGCTGCCGTGGATGCGGGGCACCCTGCCGCCCCGGCAGTGGCGCAAGGTCGTCGCGGCGTGCCAGGGAGTCGTGCTGACCGCGGCCGCGCTGCGGCCGGGGCCGTTGGCCACGCTGCTCGTGGCGGCCGCGCTGGCCCTGCTCGTCGAGTCGTTCGGCCGGGACGTCCGGTGGCTGTGGCGGCACCGGTCGCCGCGGAGCCGGACGCGACCGGCTGGTGGGACCATCCGCCCCGAGGCGCTCGGGAACGGCACTCCTGCCCCGCCACCGGCCACGTCCGGCGCGCCGCCCCACACCCCGGCCCGTGTCCCGGCACCGGCCGCCTCCGGCGCACCGGCCCGCCCTCCGGCGCTGGCCGCCCCGGGCCCACGCTCCGCCGGCTGGGGACGCTGATGCGGTCGCCCGAGGCGGGGCGCCCGCGACGCCGGGGAGACGGCGAGCCGGACGACGCCGGCACGGTGGGTCCCGCTCCCGGCCCGGACGACGCCGGGCCGGGGCGTACGCCAGCCGGCCGCCCGGCGTGGCGGCTCGCCCTCTCCGGGCTCGTCAGCGCGCTCGCCGTCCTGCTGGTCCTCGCCGCCCTGGTCGGCCCGGACCGCGCCGACCGGCTCGACGCCACCGCGTTCCTGCGGATCCCCCTCGAGGGTCTGCTCGGGCTCGCCCTGCTGATCGCGCTGCCGCCGCGCGGGCGACGGGCGGTGGTGCTCGTGGCCGGCCCGGCGCTGGGCCTGCTCGCCGTGCTCCGCCTCGCCGACCTGGGTTTTCGCACCGCCCTCTCCCGGCCGTTCGACCTCGTGCTCGACTGGGCGCTGCTCGACGACGCGTACGGCTTCCTCAGCGACGCCGTGGGCCGGGCCGGCGCCGTCGGGGCGGCGGTCGGCGCGGCGCTGCTGGCGGCCGCGCTGCTGGTGTCGATGACGTTCGCCGTGCGGCGGGTGAGCCGGCTGGTGGCCCGGCACGACCGGGCCGCGACGCGCGCGGTCGCCGGACTCACCGTGGCCTGGGTGGCGTGCGCCGCGTTCGGCGTGCCGGTGGCCGACACCGGCACGACGGCGCTGGTCGAGGCGCACGCCGCGCAGGTGCGCGACCGCCTGCACGACCGGGGTGCCTTCGCCGCCGAGCTCACCACCGACCCGTTCCGGGACACGCCCGCCGACCGGTTGCTCACCGCGCTGCGCGGCAAGGACGTGGTCCTGGCGTTCGTGGAGAGCTACGGGCGCAGCGCCGTCGAGGACCCGGAGCTCTCCTCCGGGGTCAACCCGGTCCTCGACGCGGGCTACGACCGGCTGCGGGCCGCCGGGTACGACGCGCGCAGCGGCTTCCTCACCTCCCCCACCACGGGCGGCGGCAGCTGGCTGGCCCACGACACGCTGCTGTCCGGGCTCTGGATCGACAACGAGCAGCGGCACCGTGCCCTGCTCGCCAGCGACCGGCTCACCCTCAACAGCGCGTTCCGCCGCGCCGGCTGGCGCACGGTGGGTGTCATGCCGGCGGCCACCCAGCCCTGGCCGGAGGGCGCGTTCTTCGGCTACGACGGGTACTACGACACCGCGGGTCTCGGCTACCGCGGCCCCAAGTTCAGCTACGCCCCCATGCCGGACCAGTACACGCTCGCGACGTTCCAGCGCGCCGAACGCGCACCGAAGGACCGGCCGCCGGTGATGGCGGAGATCCCGCTGATCTCCAGTCACTCACCGTGGACGGCGGTGCCGCGACTCGTCGGGTGGGACGAGGTCGGCGACGGTTCGGTGTTCGCGCACGCCGCCGCCCGCGTCGAGGGCCCGGGGGACGCCGTGGGGCGCGGCGGCACGGAGGTGCGGGCCGGCTACCGGCAGGCGATCGCGTACTCGTTGGAGACGCTGGTCTCGTACGTCGAGACCTACGGCGACGACGATTTGGTGCTGGTCTTCCTCGGCGACCACCAGCCGGCGCCGGTGGTGACCGGCCCGGACGCCAGTCGGGACGTCCCCGTCACCCTGGTCGCCCGGGACCCGGCCGTGTTCGACCGGATCACCGGCTGGGGCTGGCAGGCCGGCCTGCGTCCCCGGCCGGACGCGCCGGTCTGGCCGATGGACGCCTTCCGCGACCGGTTCCTCACCGCGTTCGGGTCGGTACCGGGCACGGCGGCCGCCCACCCGGCCCGGTGACGGGGCGCTGTTCCGCGCCTCACAATCGTCAGCCTGAACTGTTCAGTCCAGGCTGACGGTTCTAGCGTGGGGCTGGTGACCGGTAGCGACGTCCCCGCCGACGCGGCCCGGCTCGCGCACGAGCTGCGGGTGGTGTTCAGCCGGCTCCGCCGTCGACTGCGCGAGGTCCCCGACCGCGACGGTCTCACCGCCTCGCAGGCCTCGGTGCTGAGCCGGCTCGCCACGACCGGTCCCGCCTCCGCCAGCGACCTGGCCGCCGCCGAGCGCGTCCGACCCCAGTCGATGGCCGCGATCCTCGCCCCGCTGGGCGAGCAGGGCCTGGTCGCGCGCACCCCCGACCCGGCCGACGGGCGCCGCCAGGTCGTCTCGCTCACCGACGCCGGTCAGGCACGCGTCGAGGGCGACCGGCAGGTGCGTGAGGAGTGGCTGGCCCGCGCCCTGCGGGAGCGCTACACCGACGCCGAGCGGCGCACGATCGTCGAGGCGCTCACCCTGCTCGACCGCCTCACCGGATCATGACGACCCGCGCCACCCCGGCGGAGACCGCACGCGAGGCCGGACGCCCGCCCGGCTTCGACCGTCGGCTCGTCGCGCCCATGATCCTCGGCGCCGTGCTCAACCCGATCAACTCCTCCATGATCGCCGTCGCGCTGGTGCCGATCGGGGCGACGTTCGGCGCGCCCCCGTCGCGTACCGCCTGGCTCGTCTCGGCGCTCTACCTCGCCACCGCGATCGGGCAGCCCGTCGTCGGGCGGCTGGTCGACCGGTACGGCCCGCGCCGGCTCTACCTGGCCGGCACCGCGCTGACCGGCGTCGCCGGCCTGCTCGGAGTCCTCGCGCCGTCGCTGGGCGTGCTGGTCGTCGCCCGGGTGCTGCTGGGGCTCGGCACCTGTGCGGGCTACCCCGCCGCGATGTCCCTGCTGCGGCACGAGTCCCGGCGCACGGGCGAGGACAACCCCGGCGGGGTGCTCACCGCGCTGGCGATCTCCGCGCAGACCGTCGCCGCGGTCGGGCCCAGCCTCGGCGGGCTGCTCATCGGCGTCGGCGGCTGGCACACGATCTTCGCGGTCAACATCCCGCTCGCCCTGGCCTGCCTGTTCCTCGGCGCCCGCCGGATGCCGAGGACCGCCACCACCGCGTCCGGCGGGCTGGACCTACCCGGGATGGCGCTGTTCGCCGTGCTGCTGACCGCCGTGCTGCTGTTGCTCATGAGCCCCCGCCTCGGCAACCTCTACCTGCTGCCGGTCGCCGTGGCCGCCGGCGCCGGGCTGGTCGTCCGCGAGCTGCGCACCGCCGAGCCCTTCCTCGACCTGCGGGTGCTCGGCGGGAACCTGCCGCTGCTCGCGACGTACGGCCGCAACCTGCTCACCTTCACCGTCTCCTACGCCTGGCTCTACGGCTACACCCAGTGGCTGGAGGAGGGTCGGGGCCTGTCCGCCTCGGCCGCCGGGTTCATCCTGCTGCCGCTGTTCGTGACCGCGATCGCGGTGTCGGCGCTGACCGGGCGCCGTCGTGGCGTACGCGGCAAGCTGCTGGTCGGCGCGGGCACGCAGCTCGCCGCCTGCGCCCTGCTGCTGCTCGTGCAGCCGGACAGCGGCTTGTGGCTGCTCGTCGTCGTGGCCGTGCTCGCCGGCGTACCCCAGGGACTGCTCGGCCTGGCCAACCAGAACGCCCTCTACCACCAGGCCGACCCGGCGCGGATCGGGTCCTCGGCCGGTCTGCTGCGCACGTTCACCTACCTCGGCGCGATGGTGGCCGCCGCCGCGAGCGCCGCCACCTTCGGCCCCGGCGCCGACACCGCCGGCCTGCACGAACTGGCGCTGGTCATGCTCGCCAGCGCCGCGCTGCTGCTCGTCGTGGTCCTGCCCGACCGCTCGCTACGCCGGATCGGCACGCCGACCGGCGCGGCGTCCGGCTGACGGACCGCCGAACCCCCCGAAAGGACACCTCATGGCCCTCACCACCCTCGACCCGCGCACCGCCCTCGTGCTCGTCGACCTCCAGCGCGGCATCGTGGCGGCGCCCACCGCGCCCCACCCGGCGGCCGAGGTGGTGGCGCGCGGCGTCCGACTCGCCGACGCCTTCCGCGCCGCCGGGCTCCCGGTCGTGCTGGTGCGGGTCACCGCCGCGCCCGACGGGTCCGACGCGACCCCGGGCCGCACCGACCGCGCTCCGGCCGGGCCCCGCCCCCGGGGCTGGGACGTGCTCGTCGACGAGCTGGGCGGGCACCCGGGCGACATCGTGGTCACCAAGCGGAACTGGGGCGCCTTCCACGGCACCGACCTGGACCTCCAACTGCGCCGCCGGGGGGTGACCCAGATCGTGTTGGGCGGCATCGCCACGAGCATCGGCGTGGAGTCGACCGCGCGGGCGGCGCACGAGCACGGCTACCACGTCACCCTCGCCACCGACGCGATGACCGACCTCGACGCCGAGGCTCACCGCGGCAGCATTGAGCGGATCTTCCCCCGGCTCGGCGAGACCGGTACCACCACGGAGGTGCGCGACCTGCTGGCCCGGACGCACGGCTGACGGCGCCGGCGAATCGCCGGAAACTCTCCGCCGTCCGCTGTCCGGATCGGGTCGGCTCGTTCGTCACCCTGGTGCAGTCACCACGAGAAGGAGTGAGGCGTGAAGTACCTGATGTTCGTCTGCACCGACACCGAGCCCGACGCCGATCCGACGGCGGCGCCGGACGTCGAGCAGTGGGTGGCCGAGCGGGACGCGCGGGGCCAGCGGCTGGCGGGTGACCGGCTGGCCCCGGCGACCGCGGCCACCACCGTCCGCGTCCGTGGCGGGGAGCTGCTGACCACCGACGGGCCGTTCGCCGAGACCAAGGAGGTGATCGTGGGCTTCGACCTGCTGGAGTGCGCCGATCTGGACGAGGCGATCGAGGTGGCCCGCAGCCACCCGATGGCGTACGCCGGCCGGATCGAGCTGCGGCCGTTCGCGGACCCGGACGCCTGAGTCGGTGTCGGACGCGTCCCGGGCGGTGGCCGTCGCGGGCCGGGAGTCCTTCGCGCGCATCGTGGCGACGCTGATCCGGGTGACCGGTGACTGGACGCTCGCCGAGGACTGCGCGCAGGAGGCCCTGGCTCTCGCCGTCGAACGCTGGCCGCGGGACGGGGTGCCCGCCAATCCGGGCGGCTGGCTGATGACGGTCGCCCGGAACCGGGCCGTCGACGTGGTGCGCCGCGCCGACGTGGAGCGCCGCAAGCTGCGTGAGCTGGCGCCGCTCTCCCGCCCGGAGTCGGCGCCGGACGTGGTCGGGGAGGAGGAGGTGGTGGACGACCGGCTGCGGCTCGTCTTCACCTGCTGCCACCCGGCGCTGGCGATGGAGGCACGGGTGGCGCTCACCCTGCGGACGGTGTGCGGGGTGAGCACCGCCGACATCGCCCGCGCCTTCCTGGTGAGCGAGTCGACCATGACCCGGCGGTTGACCCGGGCCAAGGCGAAGATCACCCAGGCCCGCATCCCGTACCGGGTACCGACCGGGCCGGCCCTGGTGGAGCGGCTGCCGGGCGTGCTGGCCGTGCTCTACCTGCTCTTCACCCGGGGCTACGACGCGGACGGCGAACCGGCCTTCGCGGACGAGGCGATCCGACTGGCCCGGCTGGTCGAGCGGCTGCTGCCCGGTCAACCGGAGGTCTCCGGCCTGCTCGCGCTCTTCCTGTTCCAGCACTCGCGCCGGGCCGCCCGCCGCGACCCGGAGGGCCGCCTGCTGACCCTCGACCGGCAGGACCGGTCGCGCTGGGACCACGCCGCCATCGCCGAGGGGCTCGACGCGCTGGCCCGGGCCGGCCAGGACGGTCCGTACGCCCTCCAGGCACACATCGCCGCGTGCCACGCGACCGCCCCCGGCCCGGCGGCGACGGACTGGCCGGCCATCGCCGGGTGGTACGACCGGCTCGCCGAGCGGCAGCCCTCGCCCGTGGTACGGCTGAACCGGGCGCTGGCGCACGGCTTCGCGTACGGGCCCGGGGCGGGGCTCGCCCTCCTGGCCGAGGCGCGTGCCGGCGGCGGCCTGGCGGGCTACCCGGGCGCGCTCGCCGTCGAGGCGGAGCTGACCGCGCGCACGGGTGACCGGGCCCGGGCCGTGACGCTGCTGCGGGAGGCCGCGGCGATCAGCGACGGGCCGGCCGAGCGCCGGGCGCTCACCGACCGGGCGGACGAGCTGGCGGCCGGCCCGTCGTGACACCACCGCGGCCCGGGGAGCGTCCCGGCCGCTCGGCGCCGGCTACGCGTTCGCGAACCGCAGGTGCCGGCGGCGGCGCAGCCGCAGGGCGGCGGCCAGGACCACCAGCAGGGTGAGGACGACCGCGAAGGTGACCCCCTGGACCAGCCCCCGCGTCAGGTAGCCGCCATCGGTGTGGTCGATGGCGTACGTGCCGATCTCCCGGCTGAACCAGAAGGGCAGCGCGCGGGTGATGCTGTCCGCCGGATCCATCACCATCTGGAGGCCGACCACGGTCAGGAGCACCAGCGTCCCCTCCAGCTCACGCGGCAGCACGGCGCTCAGCAGCAGCCCGAACGGGACGGCCACGACCACGGTGAGCGCCATGATGAGGGCGATCGCGCCGTACCGGACGTCGTGCTGGTCGACCAGGATGAGCACGAGGTACGGCAGCGAGAGCAGGACCCCGACGGTCCACAGGGCGAGCAGCCGCCCGAGCACCAGGTGCAGGCTGCCGTAGCCGGAGAGGCGCAGCCGGGGCTCGATGCCCCGCGCGCCGCTGCCGGCGAAGAGCGCCGCGGTGCTCAGCGCCCAGCCCAGGCCGAGGCAGACGAAGCGGATGGACTGGCCCAGGTGGTCGCCCCGGCGGCTGAGGTAGAAGGCCAGCGGGAGCAGCAGCAGGATGACCAGCACGGACCGCCGGCGCACCAGTTCGCGCAGGGCGGTCTCGGCCACCACGAGGATCTTGGTCATGCGTCGCGCTCCCGGGAGGCGGTCAGGTCGAGCACGATGTCGACACGGTCGAGCTGGTTGAGCAGGTGGGTGACGACCACGATGGCCTTGCCGGCGTCGCGCCAGCGCCACACCTCGTGCCAGAAGTCCAGGTAGGTGCCCCGGTCGAAGCCCTGGTACGGCTCGTCGAGCAGCAGGACGTCCGGCTCGCCCAGCCGGGCCAGCACCAGGTTCAGCTTCTGCCGCGTGCCGCCGGAGAGGTGCCGCGCCTGGGTCCGCCGGGGCGGCGTCCAGTCGAGCGCGGTGGCCCCGCGGCGACCGGCCCGGCGCGCCTCGCCGCGGCCCAGGCCGCGCCCGGCGCCGACGAGCACGAAGTGCTCCTCCGGGTCGAGGAACTCGGAGGTGCCGCCGTCCTGCGGGCAGTAGCCGAGGTCGCCGTTGACCTGCACGGTGCCGGCGTCGGGGCTCACCAGGCCGGCGCAGACGCGCAGGAACGTGCTCTTGCCGGCGCCGTTGGCGCCCACCACCGCGGCGATCTCACCGGCGCGCACCGTGAGGTCGACGCGGTCGAGGACGATCCGACCCCGGTACCGCTTCGTGATGCCCCGCGCGGCGAGCCGCACCGGGCCGGGCTGCCGGCGCGGCGGGCGCCGGTCCGGCCCGCCGAGGCTGTCGGCGACCGCCCGGGCGTACGCCTCCGGCGGGCCGAAGACCCGCAGCGGATGCTCCCCGCTCTCGGCGAGGTGCGTCGCCGCCTCGGCGACCACGTGTCCGGTCAGGTCGGGCCCCACCCCGTGCCGGCGTAGCTCGCCGGTGAGGGCGGCGAGCCAGGCGTTGTCGTTCACCGCTTCGGCTCCTCGCTCAGTATCGCGCCCACGCTGCCGGCGAAGGCGGTCCAGTCGGTGGCGGCGGCGCGCAGTGCCGCGCTGCCGGCCGGGCTGATCCGGTAGTACTTCCGGGCGGGGCCGGTCGCGCCCTCCCGCCAGTGCGCGGTGAGCAGGCCGGACCGCTGCAACCGCAGCAGCACCGGGTAGAGGGTGCCGCCCTGCACGGCGCCGAGCCCGTGGGCGCGCAGCGCCTGGGACAGCTCGTAGCCGTAGGACTCGCCCCGACTGACCAGCGCGAGCACGCAGAGGTCGAGCACCCCGCGCAGCCACTGCGCCCGCCGTTCCTGATCCATCCCCGCCCCTACCGCGATCATCCGTTGCCGGGAAGGAACCTAGCGCCGCAACCTAGATAGCGCAACAACCTACTGGGCCGCCCCACCTCGCCCGGCCCTGCGCCACGAGGGCCCGTGCGCGGGGGCCGGGGCACCCAGAGGTCGCGGGGGCTGCGCGGGGGCGGCCGGGGCTCAGGGGTGCGCGGGCCGGGGTTGGTCGACCGGGCAGGCGTAGGCGGTGCGGGCGCCCAGGGTCCAGCGGCGCACCGGAGCACCGCACCGACGGCACGTCTCGCGCTTGTAGACCCACCGCTCGTCCGGCGCCGTCGGGTCGCTCACCACCTGGCCGGCGTCACGGCCGAGCGCCAGGTACCGCACCGCGAGATCCCACACCTCACGCGCGGCGGCCGGGCCGATCCCCCGCGTGTCCGGGTCGAGGCCGGCCAGGAAGAGCAGCTCCGCACGCCACGCGTTGCCGATGCCCGCCCAGACCGACTGGTCCAGCACGGCCGCGCCGACCGCGCCACCGGCCCCCGCCAGGCGGCGCACCGCGTCGTCCGCGTCGGCGTCGGCCCGCAGCGGGTCCGGGCCCAGGGAGGCGCGCAGTGCGCGCTCGCCGTCGCCCGGGAGCGGTTCGCACCGGATGGGCGCGATCAGGTCGTACGCCACCGAGTCGGTGGCCAGCCGCAGGCGTACGCCCCCGCGCGGCGCCACGCTCGGGTCGCCGTGGCGCAGGAAGAGCCCGCGCATGCCGAGGTGCACGTGCAGCGTCGGGCTGTCGTCGAAGTGGTAGAGCAGGTGCTTGCCGTACGCCTCGACGGCCCGCAGCGTCCGCCCCGCGTAGGGGCCGGGGTCGAAGCGGCCCTGCGGGCTGGCGACCGCCGGGGCGCGGCCGGCGAGGTCCGAGTGCTGCTGCCGGGCGTACCGGTGGATGAGATGACCCTCGGGCATGCTCGCGGGTACCCCGCCCGGCTGGGCGGTAACGGCGGATTGGCCCGGCGGTGTCCGGGTTTCCGGCGCGTCATGGGGGAACTATGGGGGCGACCCCGACCGGAGTTCCCGAGGAGGCGACATGACCGTCAACCCGGACGACCCGCTGCGCGTACCGCCGGAGGCCGACGCGCTGGAGCAGAGCCAGCCGGTCGTGGACGACGCGGCGCAGGACGTCACCCCCACCACCCCGCCGCTGGACGCCACCGAGGCGGACGTCGCCGAGCAGGGCTCACCACCGCCGGGTGAGCAGGACTCGCTGACCTCCCTGCCCGAGGACGCCAACCCGGCCGACGCCCTGGAGCAACGCGAGTCGATCATCCCGGACGACGAGGACCACCGCGACTAACCCACCCACCCCGCCCCCGCACCCGCGCCGGGCCCGCACCCGCCCCGGGCCCGCACCCGCCCCACGTCGATCATGCAGTTGTGGCGCCCGAATCGCGGCTTAGGCCACCTTTGTCAACGACCACAACTGCATGATCGGCGGGGTTGGGGGTGGGGTCGGGGTTGGGGGTGGGGTCGGGGTTGGGGACGGGGGTCAGGGCTTCGCGGAGGTGGCGCTTGAGCACCTTGTGGCTCGGGCCGAGCGGGAGGGCGTCGACGTAGCGGATCCGGCGCGGGTACTTGTGCCGGCCCAGGTGCTCCCGCGCCCAGTCGATCAACTCCTGCTCGCTCGGGGCGCCCGGTCCGGCCGGGTCCGGCACCACCACCGCGCAGACCTCCTCGCCGTGCCGCTGGTCGGGCAGGCCGATCACCGCGACCTGGCCGACGGCCGGGTGACGGGCCAGGGCCTCCTCCACCTCGCGCGGGTACACGTTGAAGCCGCCCCGGATGATCAGGTCCTTCTTGCGGTCGACGATGGTGACGAACCCGTCGGCGTCCTTGCGGCCCAGGTCGCCGCTGCGGAACCAGCCGTCGACCACGGCCTCGGCGGTCGCCTCGGGACGACCGAGGTAGCCGGCGAAGACGTTGTGGCCGCGGATGACGATCTCGCCGAGCTCGCCGGCCGGCAGCAGCTCGACGCGGTCGTCCAGGTCGGCGCGGGCGATCTCCACCTCCACGCCCCAGATCGGGTGCCCGACCGTGCCGGCCCGGGTGCCGAAGTGCGGCTGGTTGGTGGTGGCCGTGGGTGAGGTCTCCGACAGCCCGTACCCCTCGAAGACGGTCGTGTCGAACGTGGTGTGGAAGCGTTCCAGAACGGCGACCGGCAGCGACGCCCCGCCGGAGACGCACAGCCGCAGCCGGGGCAGCTCGGCCCGGCCGCGGGCGGCGTCCAACAGCGCCACGTACATGGTCGGCACGCCGTGGAAGACGTTCACGCCCTCCCGCAGCATGAGGTCGATCGCGTCGGGCCCGGTGAACCGGCTCAGCAGCACGAGCGTCGCGCCGATGCGGAAGGTGCCGTTCATCGCCACCGTCTGGCCGAAGCTGTGGAACAGCGGCAGGCAACCGAGCACCACGTCGTCGGCGCGCGCGTCGTTGGCGTCGAAGACGTTGACGGTGGCGTTCATGACCAGGTTGACGTGGGTGAGCAGGGCTCCCTTGGGCTCGCCGGTGGTGCCGCTGGTGTAGAGCACCACGGCGGCGTCCTCGGCCTCGCGGGTGACGTACGACGGCAGCGGGGCCACCCGCTCGCTCACGTCCTCCAGCCGGGGCCCCGGCGCGCCCGGCACGGCCGGCCCGACGGTCACCAGCCGGACCCCGGCTGCGGCCGCGGCCGCGGCGCCCAGGGCGAGCTGGGCGGTGTGGCAGACCAGCAGCGTCGACCCGCTGTCGCGCAGCACGTGCCCGGCCTCGTCCGGGGTGAGCAGCAGGTGCACCGGCACCAGCACGGCGCCGGCGGCGAGGGCCCCGTAGTAGACGCGCGGGAAGTCGACCACGTTCGGGGCGAGCAGCGCCACCCGGTCGCCCGGGCCGACGCCGAGTTCCCGCAGGCCCGCGGCGTAGCTGCGGGCCTCCAGCCACAGCTCGGCGTACGTCACCCGGATCTCGCCGTCGACGACCGCGACGGTGTCGGCGTGCCGGCGGGCGGACTCGGCCAGGACCATGGCGAGCGACAGCGCGGTCACCGCGCGGCCCCCCGGTAGAGGCGGCTGACCGTCTCGGCGACGCAGACCGGCTTGCCGCCCGCGTCGGACTCCACGGTGACCGCGTTGACCACCTGCACGCCGCCGTCCACCGGGGACACGTCGGCGAGGGTGGCGCGGGCCCGGACGGCGGCGCCGACCCGCAGCGGCGCGGGGAAGCGCACCCGGTTGAGCCCGTAGTTGACGCCCATGCCCACGCCCTCGAGCCGGTAGAGCGCGCCGACCAGCGCGGGCAGCAGGGACAGGGTCAGGTAGCCGTGGGCGATGGTGCCGCCGAAGGGGCCGGCGGCGGCCCGCCGCGGGTCGACGTGGATCCACTGGTGGTCGTCGGTGGCGTCGGCGAACAGGTCGACCCGCTTCTGGTCGACGGGCTGCCACGGCCCGGGGCCGAGGGTCTCGCCGACGGCGGCGGCCAGCTCGTCGAGGGAGGCGAAGGTCCTCATGCCAGGTGACCCCCGAGCTTGGTGTAGCCGCGCAGCAGGTCGCGGGAGATGATGAGGCGCTGCATCTCGTCGGTGCCCTCGAAGATCCGGTAGAGCCGGACCTGCCGGTACCAGCGCTCGACGGGCAGTTCGCGGGTGTAGCCCATGCCGCCGTGGATCTGCAGGACGCGGTCGACCACCCGGTTGACCATCCCGGCGCCGTAGAGCTTCGCCATGGACGAGGCGTGCCGCGGGTCCAGGCCCTGGTCGACCGTCCACGCGGCCCGCAGGATGAGCCAGCGGGCCGCCTCCAGCTCCGTCTCCGAGTCGGCGATCATCCACTGGATCGCCTGGTTCTCGCCGATCGGCCGGCCGAACGTCTCGCGGGTGTTGGCGTACGCGATCGCCATCCCCAGCGCCCGCTCGGCGATGCCGACGGCGTGCGAGGGGATGGTGTAGCGCCCCTTGCCGATCCACTCCATGCCGAGGGCGAAGCCCTGCCCCAGCTCGCCGAGGATGTTGCGCTCGGGCACCCGTACGTCGTCGAAGACCAGCGACGCGGGGCCGCCCTCCCCCATCGTCTGGATGAACTCGGAGCGCCAGCCCATCTCCCGGTCCACCAGGAAGGCCGTGGCGCCGCCGCGCCGGGCGCCCTTCTCCGGGTCCGTGACCGCGATGACGATGGCGAAGTCGGCGTCGTTGCCGCCGGTGATGAACGTCTTCTCGCCGTTGAGGACCCAGTCGCCGCCGTCCCTGCGGGCGCTGAGCTTGATGTTGGCCGCGTCCGAGCCGGCGCCCGGCTCGGTGATGGCGAAGCAGCTCAGCCGCTCGCCCTCGATGGTCGGCAGCAGGTACTCCCGCTTCTGCTCCTCGTCGCAGTGGAACAGGATGTTGTCGGCCTCGCCGCCGAAGCGGAACGGCACGAACGAGCGGCCGATCTCGGTCCAGATCAGCGACTGGGTGACGGCGGGCAGGTCCATGCCGCCGTACTCCTGCGGGGTGGCCAGGCCCCAGAAGCCGAACTTGCGCGCCTTGAGCTGCAGCTCCCGCAGCTCGCCGCGCTCCAGGCCGGGCCGGTGCGCGCGCTCGCGCCGCAGCAGCTCCGGCTCCAGCGGCATGACCTCCCGGGCGATGAAGTCGCGGGCCGTGTCGCGGATGGCCCGCTGCTCGTCGAATAGCGCGAAGTCCATGGTTCCTCCGGGTGGTGGGGTGGGTACGCGCGCCTCAGCGCGCGCCGCCGTTGACGTACAGGGTCTGGCCGCTGACGTACGAGGCGTCGTCGCTGGCCAGGAAGGCGATCACCGAGGCGATCTCGGCCGGTTGGGCGACCCGGCGCAGCGGGGTGTGCGCGGCGGCCAGGCGCTGGTGCTCCTCGGGGCTGCTGCCGACCCGCTGGGCGGTGGCGGCGGTCATCGCCGTGGCCACGTAGCCCGGGGCGACGGCGTTCACCGTGACGTTGAAGGGGCCCAGCTCGATGGCGAGGGTGGCGGTGAGGCCCTGGACGCCGGCCTTGGCGGCGGCGTAGTTGACCTGGCCGCGGTTACCGAGGGCGGAGCGGCTGCTGAGGTTGACGATCCGGCCGTAGCGGGCCGCGACCATGTGCCGCTGGACCGCCTGGCAGCAGAGGAACATGCTGGTCAGGTTGGTGGTGAGCACGGCGTCCCAGCTCGCCAGGGGCATCTTGAACAGCAGGTCGTCGCGGGTGATGCCGGCGTTGTTGACCAGCACGTGCGGGCCGCCGTACGTCTGCGCCACCCGCTCGGTCATCGCGGTGACCGCCTCGGCGTCGGTCACGTCGCAACCGATGCCGACGGCCCGGCCGCCCGCCGCGGTGATCTCGTCGGCGACCGCTGCGGCGGCGTCGGCGTCGAGGTCGACGACGGCGACGGCCGCTTTCTCGGCGGCGAGCCGGTGGGCGGTGGCGGCGCCGATGCCCCGCGCGGCGCCGGTGACGACGGCGACCCGGTCGGCGAATCTGGTCACGGTTGCTCCCTGGGGGTCAGAAGGCGTTCACGCCGGTGAGCGCGCGGCCGATGAGCAGGTGCTGGATCTGGCTGGTGCCCTCGTAGAGGGTGGCGACGCGGGCGTCACGCAGGTACTTGCCGACCGGGTACTCGTCGATGTAGCCGTAGCCGCCGAAGACCTGCACCGCGTTGTTGGCGGCGCGCACGGCGGCCTCGCTGGCGAAGAGCTTGGCCATGGACGCCTCGGTGGCGAACGGCTCGCCCCGGTCGACGAGGTCGGCCACCCGCCACACCAGCAGCCGGGCCGCGGCGGTGTCCACGGCGACGGCGGCGAGCAGTTGCTGCACGAGTTGGTGCCCGGCGATCGGCTTGCCGAACTGGGTGCGCTGCCCGGCGTAGGCGACGGCGGCGTCGAGGCACCCCTGGGCGATGCCGACGCAGCCGGCGGCGACCGACATCCGTCCCTTGGCGAGGGTGGAGAGCGCGAGACGGAAACCGCGGCCCTCCTCGCCGAGTCGCGCGGAGTCGGGCACCCGCACGCCGTCGAACCGCAGCTCCCCCGTGGCCTGCCCGCGCAGGCCCAGCTTGCCGTGGATCTCCCGCCGGGTCAGCCCCGGCCTGTCGGTCGGCACCAGGAAGGCGGTGATGCCGCGGTGGCCGACGTCGCCGCTGCGGGCGAAGACCAGCGCGACATCGGCCGTGGTGCCGTTGGTGATGAAGGTCTTCGTGCCGGTGAGCAGCCAGTCGCCGCCGTCGCGCACCGCGCGGGTGGTGAGCGCGGCGGCGTCCGACCCGCTGTCGGGCTCGGTGAGCGCGAAGCAGCCGAGCGCGGCACCGGAGCAGAGCCCGGGCAGCCACCGGGCCCGCTGCTCGGCGGAGCCGTGGGCGGCGATCGACTTCGCGACCAGGCCGAGGGAGACCGACACGATGCCCCGCACGGCGGAGTCGCCGCGCCCCAGCTCCTCCAGCACGAGGCAGTACGACAGGTGGTCGCCGCCGGAGCCGCCGTCGGCCTCGGGGACGGTCAGGCCGAGGAAGCCGAGCGCGCCGAGCTTGCCGACGATGGCCGGGTCGACGGCCTCCTGCCGGTCCCACCGCGCGGCGTGCGGTCGCACCTCACGGTCGACGAACTCGGCGGCGAGCCGGCGGACCGCCGCCTGTTCGGCGGAGAGGCGTAGGTCCATGCGCCATAAACTAGCGCTGCAAGTTTAAATCCGTCCAGACCCCGTTGTGGCAGAGTTTCCGGCGGACCACCGGGCCCCGGCGGTCCGGCGACCCGGCCGCCCGCCGGCGCGCGACGGCGCGGACCGGCGAGGGCCGCCGCGCACCGAGTGAAGGAGGGACCGATGCCCCGGCCGCGGCAGGCGCTGCTCAGCCGGCAGCGGATCGTCGAGGCCGCGGCCGCGCTGATCGACGCCGAGGGACTGGAGACGTTCTCCACCCGCCGGCTCGCCGCCGAGCTCGGCGTACGCGGCCCGTCGCTCTACAACCACTTCGCCACCAAGGACGAGATCCTCGACGCGGTGGCGGACAGCATCACGTCGAAGGTGGACGTGTCGTTCTTCGGCCGGGTCGACTGGCGGGAGGCGCTGCGCCGGTGGGGCCACTCCTACCGGGCCGCGCTCGCCGCGCACCCGAACATCGTCCCGTACCTGGCCCGCGGGCCCGGCCGCCGGCCGGCCGCGCTGGCGATGGCCGACGCGGTCTACGGCGGGCTCGTCGACGCCGGCTGGCCGCCTGCCCGGGCCACCCACATCGGCGCGCTGATGCGCTACTTCGTGGCCGGGTCCGCGCTGGGCTCGTTCGCCCGCGGCTTCGTGGAGGACCCGAGCGTCTACGCGGAGCAGTACCCGCACCTGACCCAGGCGCACCGGCTCGCCGAGCACCAGCAGCGGGTCGACGAGGGCGCGTTCGCGCTGGGGCTCGACGCGCTCATCGACGGCCTGTCGCGCACCTACGAGCAGCACGTCGGGCCGCTGCCACCCCTCCCGCCGGCCGGCGAGGCGTACTAGGGTCGGTCAAACTTGCACCGCTAGTTTCGGGCGACGTACGTGAGGGGCGCGATGGATCTCGCACGGACCGACTTCTACCTCGACGGCCGCTGGGTCACCGCCGCCGACGCGGCGACCCTCCCGGTGCACAACCCGGCGACCGAGGAGATCGTGGCGACCGTTCCGGCGGGCACGGCCGCCGACGTCGACCGGGCCGTGGCCGCCGCCCGGGCCGCCTTCGAGGGCTGGGGCGCGACCCCGCCGGCCGAGCGCGCGGCACACCTGGACCGGCTGCACGCCGCGCTCTCCGCGCGGGCCGACGAGATCGCCCGCACCGTGGCCCTGGAGCTGGGCACGCCGCTGAAGCTCGCCGCCCGGGTCCAGGCCGGCCTGCCGCTCACCGTGCTGCACAGCTACGTCGAGCTGGCCGCCCACACACCGGCCGAGGAGACCGTGGGCAACTCCACAGTCGTCCGGGAGCCGGTCGGCGTGGTCGGGGCCATCACCCCCTGGAACTACCCGCTGCACCAGGTCGTGGCGAAGCTCGCCCCGGCGCTGGCGGCCGGCTGCACCGTCGTGCTCAAGCCGGCCGAGCTGACCCCGCTCGTGTCGTACCTGCTCTTCGACGCGATCCACGAGGCCGGCCTCCCGCCGGGGGTGGTCAACCTGATCACCGGCACCGGCCCGGTCGTCGGCGAGGCCATCGCCGCCCACCCGGACGTGGACATGGTCTCGTTCACCGGCTCGACCGCGACCGGACGCCGCGTCGCGCACCTCGCGGCGGACCGGATCGCCCGGGTGGCGCTGGAGCTCGGCGGAAAGTCCGCCAACGTGATCCTCGACGACGCCGACCTGGTCACCGCCGTCAAGGTCGGCGTCGGCAACGCCTTCCTGAACTCCGGGCAGACCTGCACCGCCTGGACCCGGATGCTGGTGCACCGGTCCCGCTACGACGAGGCGCTCACGCTGGCCGCCAAGGCCGCCGAGGGCTACCGGCTCGGCGACCCGTTCGACCCCGCCACGCGGCTCGGCCCGCTCGTCTCGGCCGCCCAGCGGGAACGGGTGCTCGGCCACGTCACCCGCGGGCTCGCCGACGGGGGCCGCCTGGTCACCGGCGGCCCGGACGCCCCGGTGCCCGGCCGCGGCTGGTTCGTGGCGCCCACCGTGATCGCCGACGTGGACCCGGACAGCGCGCTGGCGCAGGAGGAGGTCTTCGGCCCGGTGCTCGCGGTGATCCCGGTGGACGACGACGACCACGCGGTCACCGTGGCGAACAACTCCCGCTACGGTCTGGCCGGCGCGGTCTGGTCCGCAGACGAGGAGCGGGCCGTACGCGTGGCCCGGCGGATGCGGACCGGCGCGGTCGACATCAACGGGGCGCCGTTCAACCCGCTCGCCCCGTTCGGCGGCTACAAGCAGTCCGGCATCGGCCGTGAACTGGGCCGCCACGGCCTGGCCGAGTTCCTCCAGACGAAGGCGATCCAGCGGTGAGGGCACTGGTCGTGCGCGGTGCCGGCGAGTCGCCCCGGGTGGAGGAGATCGCACTGCCCGACCCGGGGCCGGGCGAGGTGCGCGTCTCGGTCCGCGCCACCGGCGTCTGCCACTCCGACCTGTCCATGGTGAACGGCACGGTCGCCGCGCCGTACCCGCTGGTGCTCGGCCACGAGGCCGCCGGGGTGGTCACCGAGGTCGGCGCGGGCGTCACCCGGGTGGCGCCCGGCGCGCACGTGGTGCTGAACTGGGCGCCGCCGTGCCGGCGGTGCTGGTACTGCGGGCGCGGCGAGCCGTGGCTCTGCGAGCGGGGCGGCACGCCGGCCGTGGCCCGGGGGCGTACGGCGGGCGGCGAGCCACTGCACGTCACGCTCGGCCTCGGCGCGCTCGCCGACGAGGTGGTGGTGCCCGAGGCGGCGGTGATCGCGGTCCCCGCCGAGCTGCCGTTCGAGGCGGCGGCGCTGCTGGGCTGTGCCGTGCTCACCGGGGTCGGCGCGGTCCGCCGCACGGCCGCCGTCGCCCCCGGCGAGTCGGTGCTCGTGATCGGCCTCGGGGGGGTGGGGCTGTCGGTGGTCGGGGCCGCGCGGGCGGCCGGCGCCGATCCCGTGCTCGCCGTCGACGTCTCGCCGGCCAAGGCCGGGCTGGCGCTCGCGGCCGGGGCCACCGAGTTCCTGCTCTCCGACGACTCGCTCAGCCGGGCGGTACGCGCGCGGACCGACGGGCGGGGCGTCGACCACGCCTTCGAGTGCGTGGGGCGGGGCGCCACGATCCGCGGGGCGTGGCGGGCCGCCCGGCGCGGCGGGTCGGTGACCGTGGTGGGCATGGGCGCCCGCGACGACGTGGTGCCGCTCGGCGCGCTGGAGATCTTTCACTCGGCCCGTACGCTGCGCTCCTCGGTCTACGGTTCGTCCGATCCGGACCGGGACGTGCCCGCGCTGGCCCGGTCCGTACTCGACGGCTCGCTGGACCTCACCCCGCTGATCAGCGACCGGACCGGGCTCGACGGCGCGGCGGCGGCCTTCGACCGGATGGCCCGGGGCGAGGGCGCCCGCACGGTCGTGGTGCCGTAGCCGGCCGGTCCCGGCAGGTCCGGTGCCGGCGGCGCGGCCTGCGGCGGGTGCGGCCGGGGCTCGCGCGGTCGCGCGTCAGGTGAGGGCCCGGGCCAGTTCGGTGCGCGACCGGATGCCGAGCCGGTGGAAGATGTTGCGCAGGTGGTGGTCGACGGTGCGGGTGGACAGGAACATCCGGGCCGCGACCTCCCGGTTGGTGGCCCCCTCGGCGACCATCCGCGCGATCCGCAGCTGCTGGCCGGTGAGCAGCCGGGCGGCGGCCGGGTCGGGCGGGGCCACCGACTCGCCGGCCGCGCGCAGCTCGGCGGTGGCCTGCTCGGCCCAGGTGGTCGCGCCGAGCAGCGCGAACGCCTCCCAGGCGTCGTGCAGGTGCGTCCGCGCGTCGCGCGGCCGGCGCGCCCGGCGCAGCTCCCGGCCGAAGAGCAGGGCGGTGCGGGCCCGCTCGAAGGCGCCGGCGTCCACCGGGTGCAGCCGCAGCGCCGCGACGAAGGCCTCCTCCGCCTCGGCGCTGCCGCGCGGTGCCAGCAGCGCGTGGCAGCGGGCCGACAGCGCCCGCCGGGACGGGCTGGCGGTGCTGCTGGCCCAGCGGTCGAAGAGGGCGAGCGCGGCGGCCGCGGCCGGCCGGTGCGGCAGGTGCGCGGCGGCCTCCACCAGGTACGGGGTGGCCATCACCTGGATGAGCACCTGCCCCCGCCCGGTGCCGGGGCGGGCCAGCGCGGTGAGCCTCGACGCGGCGGCGGCGTGCCGGCCGTCGGTCAGGTCGAGCACGGCGAGGGCCCACTGGGTCAGCGCCCGGGGCCGGCTGTGCGGCGCCGGCCCCTCGCCGACCTCGCGGAGCCGGCGCAGGCAGGTCTCCCGGTCGGCCCGGACCGCGGCGAGCACGGCCAGCATTCCCAGGTGGACGGCGGCGGCGTTGGCCTGGCCGGTGGCGCGCGCGACCCGCGCCCCCTCCCGTGAGCTCTCCGCCGCCGCCTCGTGCCGGCCCAGCCAGTACTCGGCGATGGCCCGCAGCTCCAGGGCCCGGGGCAGCGCGGAGATCTCGTCCCGGTCACGGGCCAGTTCGACGGCGCGGTCGGCGAGCCGGTGCGCGGCACCGTCCACGGCCACGAGCAGGCCCGCCGACGCCGCCCAACACAGCGTGGCGGGCGTGAGCGCCGGCCCGCCGAGCCGGTCGGCGAGCACGACGACGCGGCGCAGCGCGGGGCCGGCGCGTTCCAGGTCGCCCCGCAGGGTCGCGGCCACCCCGGTGAGGTAGGTGCCGATCAGCGCCGTCCCGGTGGGGTCGGCGGGGCGGACGAGGGCCTGCGCCCGCCGGCCGAGGTCGGCGTAGCGGTACTGCTCGCCGGAGAAGCAGAACGCCTCGCCCGCCCGGGCCAGCGCGGCCAGGGCGAGCGGCCGGTCGGTGCCGGCCAGTGCGTCGGCCGCGGCCAGCGACGCGCGCACCGCGACCGGGAGGCGGCCACCGCGCAACTCGATCTCGGCGCGCAGCAGGTCGGCCCGCGCGGCGGCGACGGGCGGCACCGGACCGGCGCCGAGCCCGGCCAGGAGCAGGCGGGCCCGTCGGGGATCGCCACCGGCAAAGGCGTACGCCGCCGCGGCCACCCGGCGGGCGGCGGCGCGGGCGGGATCCTCGGTGAGTGCGGCGGCCCGCTCGAGGGCGGCCGACGCGCGGGCGGCCTCGGCGTGGGCCGCCGCCCGCTCCAGCTCAGCGGCGAGCGCCGGGTCGGAGCCGGCCGCGGCGGCGGCGAGGTGCAGCGCCCGGGAGAGCCGGTGGGCGGGGTCGTCCAGGACTCCGGCGAGGCGCAGGTGCGCGGCCCGACGCTCGGCGAGGGGCGCGGCGGCGACGACCACCGCCCGGGCCACCGGGTGCGGAAAGGTGACCCGGTGCGCCTCGACCCGGACCAGTCCGGCCACCTCGGCCGGGGCGAGCGCCGCGACCGGGACGCCGCCGGCGCGGGCGGCCCGCACCAGGGTGTCCGGCGCGCCGTCCTCGTCGAGCGCGGCGAGCAGCAGCATCCGGCGGGTGTCGCCCGGCAGCCGGTCGAGCCGGGTCCGGTAGGAGCGACCGAGCGCGCCGTCCGCCGGCGGCGTCGCGGGGCACGGCTCGTCGCCGCGGCACTGGGCGGGCGTGAGCGTCGCCGCGAGGTCGACCAGCGCCTGCGGGTTGCCCTGGGCGAGCACCGCGAGCGCCGCGGCCACCGACGGCACGGGCGGCTCGGTCAGCCGGTCGGTGAGGACGGCGATGCTGTCCCCCTCGTCGAGGGCGCGCAGCCGGTGGTGCGGCAGCCCGTCGGGCGGCCCGGCCGTCGCGGTGAGCACGACGGCGACCGGGAGCCGGCGCAGTCGCCGGGCCACGACACCGAGCGTCTCCGCGGTCGCCCGGTCGCCCCGGTCCACGTCGTCCATCGTGCACAGCAGCGGGCGGTCCCGCGCGACGACGGCGAGCAGCCGCAGGACGGCCAGGCCGAGCGCGAGCCGGCGGTCGGGCGGGCAGCCCGCGCCGGACAGCGCCCGGCGCACCAGCCGGGCCTGCGCGCCGGGAAGCTCCGCGAGCCGGTCGAGCGCCGGGTCGAGGAGGCGTTGCAGCCCGGCGTACGGCAGGCCGGCCTCCTCGGCCAGCCCGGTCGAGGCGAGGACCGTCCACCCGCCGGCGGTGTGGTGGGCGTGGGCGACGAGGGCGCTGCGGCCCGAGCCGGGCTCGCCGTGGAACACCAGGGCTCCCCCGCCCGCGGCGACGCCGTCGAGCAGCCGGCGGATCGCGCGGCACTCGTCGTCCCGGCCGCGCAGCACGGTTATTTGCACCGAGGATGCACTAACCATGCATTGAGTGTCACCTATCCGCAACCGGTTGGAAAGAGGCGGGACCCTCCCGGCGGCGGGACGAAACCCGGCGGGCCGGGCGTCGCGCCGCGACGGATCGGAGGTCGCCCGGACGGCCCGGGGTGGTCAGTCCTCGACGACCTGGGCCAGCAGCGCGCCGACGGTACGCGCCATCACGGCGCGCGCCTGGTCCACCCCGAGGCCCAGACCGTCGCGGAGCATCGACCACGCCGGCCACATGCTCGCCGCCACGATCGCGTCGACCAGCTGCTTGCGACCCGCGCCCACGCGCGCCAGCTCGGCGCCGAAGAGGGTCTCGACCTCGTCGCGCACCCGCTCGATGTGCTTGAGCCGGTTGCGGTGCAGCTGGTCGGAGACGGGCTCGCGCATCTGGGCGGCCCGGGCCGACGGCGCGATGAGCTGGAGCAGCCGGGCGCGCTGCCGGCAGTAGGCGTCCACCCGCTTGGCCAGCGGCAACGCCGGCGAGACCGGCCGGTACGCGGCGTCCTGCTGGCGGAGCACCTCCGCCCCACTGGCCTCGAAGAGGGTCTCCATGTCCTTGAAGTTCGTCCAGAGCGTACGCAGCGAGATGCCCGCCCGCTCGGCGATCCGCTCGCCCGTCGGCCGCAGGTCCCCCTCGGAGATGAGCGCGAGGTGCGCCTCGACGATCGCCGCCCGCGTCCGTTCGGAGCGCAGCGTCCGCCCGTCGACCCGACTCGGTGCCGCCGCCCCGCTCATCGCCTTGCGCCCCCTCACCACCGCCACGGCCCACCCGGCGGCACCGGCGAGTCTAGAGGCTGCGCCGGGGCCGCGGCCCGGCGCAGGGAGGTCGACCCGCCCTCCGGTGGCGGGCCGGGCAGCATGTCGGGAACCTCCCGCGCGGGCCGGTGGCCGGGCGGGCACCCCGGCTCGACGCGCCCGCGACGACGCGCGGGGACGAGCGGCGGGCGGCCAGAATTTGCATTCACGGTGCGAATATTAGGAGTGGTCCACGTCCGGGTCAACGCACGCCGAGCGGGCGCGAGCCGGCGACGCCGACGGGCTCTGCGGCCACGATCGACTCCCCGATGTCGCGGCGCCCGACAGGGACACCGCGACATCGGGGACATCGGCTGGGCCAACCGGGCCGGCCCCGGCCGGAGCCGGACCGGGCCCGGTGGCGGATCAGGAGCCGGAGGGCACCCCGTTGGCCGGGGGCTGGACGGGCGCCGCGGTGTACTCGGTCACCGGGCCGTCCTCCTCGTCGGTCTCGTACGCCGGCCCGAAGTAGCTCTGCACTCCCCCGGTCACGCGGGTGAGCCGCTCACCGCCGTAGCCGGAGTGGTCGTCCGCCGAGAAGCGCAGCGGAGCGAGGCCGGGGCCCTGGAAGCCGCCCTTGCGCACCGCCTCGATCACCGACTCGCGGGTGAGGTCCTTGCCGGCGGCGAGCAGCGCCTGCACGAAGAGGTAGCCGACGGACATGCCGTAGACGGTGTTGCCGTCGAACTCGGCGCCGCCGTTGTACTCGTCGTTGATCCGGGTGAAGAGCTGGATCCACGGGTTGGCCTTGTCGTTCTGCATCGGCAGGTAGTTGGCGCCGATCAGGCCCTCCAACAGCGGGGCGGCCGCGCCGAGCTGCTTGGCGAGGGTCGGGTGGTCGGCGCCCACGTTGGAGACGAGCCACTGTGGCCGGAAGCCGAGCCGCGCGGCGGTGCCGATGGAGAGCGCGGTGAACCCGGGGACGGTGGCGAGGACGACCACCTGGCACCCGGCCGCCTTGAACGCCCCGATCTGGGGCGCCACGTTGGTGTTGCTGGTGACGTACGTCTGCTTGACGGCCACCGCCCCCGCCCCCAGCACCTTCTCCACGCCGAGGAGGCTGTCCCGGCCGAAGTCGTCGTCCTGGCCCAGGAAGCAGACCTTGCGCCCGGGCATGCTGGTCTTGATGTGGTTGGCGAGGATCTTGCCCTCCACCGTGTAGTCCGGGTTGAACCCGAAGGTGCCCGGGTACTTGTCCGGCTGGTCCCAGCTGCGGCTCCCGGACGCGACGAAGAGGTCGGGCACCCGGTTGGTCTTGAGGAAGTCGAGCACGCCGGTGTGGGTCGGCGTGCCCAGCCCGTTGAGGATCGCGAAGACCTTGTCCTGCAGGACGAGCTGGCGGACGACCTGCTGGGTGTTCGCCGGGTTGTAACCGTCGTCCATGATCTTGTAAGTGATCTTGCGCCCGTGCACGCCGCCGTTGGCGTTGACGTAGTCGAAGTACGCCTTCGTGGCCGGCGCGATCTTCGAATAGCCGGCCGCGGCCGGGCCGGTGAGCGGCATGTGCGTGCCGACCAGGATCTCGGTGTCGGTGACGCCGGGGACGCTGCCGCGCCCGGTGCCGCCGCCGTCGTCGCCGCACGCGGTGGCGCCGAGGAGCAGAGCGATGGTGCTGGCGATCGCGAGTCCGCGTCGCGCCGTACGGTGCATGGGGAACACCGACCTTTCCTCGCTGGGGTTTCGTGGTGGGGGTGTGGCGCCCGGCCCGGGGGACGGCCGGACCGGGGCTCAGGACCGGCGGGCCCGCCAGCGGGCGAGCGCCGCGCGGCCGAGCCGGGACAGCAGGCCCTGCACGCCGCCGGGTGCGACGAGCATGACGACGACGAGGGTGATCCCGAAGATGGCGAGCGGCAGGTTCCCCTCGAGCCGCTGCGCCGTGGCGGCCGGGAGGGTGAGCTGCTCGGTCACCGAGTGGCTGAGGTCGGGCAGGGCGACCAGCAGGACGGCGCCCCACACCGCGCCGGCGAGCCGCCCCAGCCCACCGATCACCACGGCCATGAGCAGGAAGAGGGAGAGCGTGAGCGAGAACGCGCCCGGTGACACGCTCTGCGCGAGCACCGCGAGCAGCGCGCCGCCGAGCCCGGCGGTGGCGGCGCTCACCACGAACGCGAGGACCTGGGTGCGGGCCACGTGGATGCCGGCGAGGCGGGCGGCGACCTCGTCGTCCCGGACCGCCCGGAACGTGCGGCCGTACCTGCTGCGCGCCAGGTTCGCCAGGAGCAGCAGGGCGAGCAGGGTGGCGGCCCCGGCGATCCAGAGCTGCCACCGCTCGTAGGGGAAGTAGGGGCCGAGCGCCAGCGGCGGCGGCTCGACGGGCACGGAGAGCCCCTGCTCGCCGTTGAAGACCCCGTCGAAGGTGACGGTCAGCGCCGGCACCACGACCGCGACGGCCAGGGTCACACCGGCCAGGTACGGCCCGCGCAGCCGCGCCGCGGCCACCCCGACGACGGCGCCCACCACGACCGTGGCCACCACCGCCACGGCCAGCGACACCACCAGCAGCCAAGCGCTGGTGACGCCCCGGTCGTAGAACGCGTTCTGGCAGAAGGCCACCGTGTAGGCACCGGTGGCCATCAGGGCGCCGTGCCCGAGCGAGAGCTGGCCGTTGAGCCCGGTGAGGACGGTCAGCCCCGCGGTGGCGCACAGGTACGCCGCCACCGTGGCGAGTTGGAAGTTGCGGAACGGCTCCAGCGCGTAGCTCACGCCGACGAGCAGCAGCCCGGCGACCGCCACGACGGCGAGGTGGCGCAGCAGGGTGCCGATCCGGCGGCGCGGGGCCCCCGCCCGGGCGCCCGCCCCGGCCGTACGCGGGTGCGGCGGCGTGGCCGCCCGGGTGGCGCTCACACCCGCCTCGCCGCGACCGGGGCGAACAGGCCGCCGGGCCGGACCAGCAGCACGGCCAGCAGCAGGACCAGCACCGCGAGCGGGGTGAGGTCGCTGCCGGCGTACCCGCTGACGTAGGAGAGCACCAGGCCCACGACCAGGCCGCCCACGACCGCCCCTGGTGGACTGTCCAACCCGCCGACCACCGCCGCGGTGAACGCCGAGACGAAGACCAGGTCCATGGCGTGCGGGTGCAGGCCCAGCTCGGTGGGGATGACCAGCATGGCGGCCAGCGCGCCGACCCCGGACGCGAGCGCCCAGCCGAGGGTGAGCATGCCGCCCACGTTGACCCCGAGCAGCCGGGACACCTCGGGGGCGAACGCGGCGGCCCGCATCCGCAGGCCGACCGCGGTGCGGGCGAAGATCCAGGCGAGCGCGACCACCACCACCGCGACGGCGGCGAAGACGAAAAGGTCGTACGGGGAGAGCACGGCGAGGCCGCCGACGGTGAAGGCGCCGCGGGAGAAGGGCGTGCCGGCGGGGCGGAACTCGCTGCCGTAGACCATGCCGAGGACCGCCTGGATGAGCAGCACCAGCCCGAGCGCCACGATCACCGGGTTGAGCGGCGAGGCGTGGTCGACGTGCCGCATCACCACCCGGTCGACGAGCGCCCCGAGCAGCAGCCCGGCGGCGAGCGCGGCCGCGAAGCCCAGCCAGTAGGATCCGGTCGCCGCGGAGACGCTGTAGGCGACGTACGCCGCGGCCACGGCCATCGCGCCCTGCGCGAAGTTGACGACGCGCGCGGCCCGCCAGATCAGCACCAGGGCGAGCGCGAACGCGGCGTAGACCGCTCCCCGGGACAGGCCGTCCAGGGTGAGGAAGACGAAGCGGTCCACAGGTTCTCCTCCCGAGAGGTCAGAAGCCGAGGTAGGAGTGGCGCAGGTCGACGTCGTCACGAAGGTCGGCCGCCGGGGCCGAGGTGACCACCCGGCCGAGGGACATGACCACGCCCTGGTCGGCGACGGAGAGGGCGCTGCGGACGTTCTGCTCGACGAGCAGCACGGTGAGGCCGGTGCTGTCGCGCAGCTGCCGCAGCAGGGCCATGATCCGGGCGACCACCCGCGGCGCCAGGCCGAGCGAGGGCTCGTCGAGCAGCAGCAGGCGCGGCCGGCCGACCAGCGCGCGGCCGAGCGCCAGCATCTGCCGCTCACCGCCGGAGAGCTGGTGGCCGAGGTGCCGCCGGCGCCGGGCCAGCGGCTCGAAGAGCTGGTAGACCTCCGTCAGGGCACGCGCGGCGTCGGCCCGGTCGCGCCGCCACAACCCGCCGAGACGCAGGTTCTCGTCGACGGTCAGCTCGCCGATCACGCCGCGCCCCTCCGGCACGTGCGCCATGCCGCGCCGGACGAGCTGCTCGACGGGGACGCCGCGCAGGTCTGCGCCGTCGAGGCGGATCCGGCCGTCGAGCGGGCGCAGCATGCCGGAGATCGTCCGCAGCAGGGTGGTCTTGCCGGCCCCGTTGGCGCCGACCACCGCCGTGATGGTGCCGGCGGGAACCGTGAGGTCGACGCCCCGCACCACCGGGGCGGCGCCGTAGCCCGCGACGAGGCCGCGCACCACGAGCAGGTCCTCCGCCTGCCCGGCGAGCGCGCCGGGCGACACCGCACCGCGCTCCACCACCCTGTCGCTCATGCCGCCGCCTCGTCGACGGCGGCACCGAGGTAGGCGTCGGTGACCGCCGGGTCGTCGCGGACCTCGTCGGGGGTGCCGGCGGCGATCACCCGGCCGAAGTCGAGCACCACGAGCTCGTCGCAGACCGCCATCACGAGGTCCATGTGGTGCTCCACGAGGAGCACGGCGCACGGGTCGGCCGCACGCCGGGGCAGCTGCCGGATCAGCTCGGCCAGCTCGGCGATGTCCTCGGCGCCGAGGCCGCCGGCGGGCTCGTCGAGCAGCAGCAGCCGGGGCCGCGCGGCGAGCGCGCGGGCCAGGGCGACCCGCTGGCGTACGGCGAAGGGCAGCGTGCCCGGCGCGGCGTCGGCGTGCGCCGCGATGCCCAGCCCGTCGAGGACGTGGAGGGCCTCCGCGCGCAGCCGCGCCTCGTCCCGGTCGCTGCGGGGCAGGCCGAGCAGCGCCGGGAGGAGACCGGCGCGCGCGGTGTGCGAGGCGCCGGCCATCACGTTCTCCAGCACGGTCAGCCCGGCGAAGAGCCCGGTGCCCTGCAACGTCCGGGCGATGCCGAGCCGGGTCAGCCGGTGCGGGCGGGGCCGCAGCGGCCGACCGTCCAGGGTGATCGATCCCGTCTCCGGCGCGACGAAGCCGCAGATCACGTTGAACAGTGTCGTCTTGCCGGCGCCGTTGGGGCCGATCACGCCCACCACCCGGCCGGGGGGTACCCGCAGCGAGACGTCGTCGAGTGCGGTGAGGCCTCCGAACCGGACCCCGATGTGGTGCAGCGCGAGCCCTTGCTCCATCACCCGTCCCTGGGGATAGCGGCGGCCGTTATTTACACTCGCAGTGTACATTTCCCGGTTACCGCGTCAATACCTTCGATGTGTCGATCCGGTGGGCCGGACGAGCGCGCGGGGCGGCCGCCGGCGCGACCGCCCCGCGCGTCGCCGTCAGGCGCTGGGACAGGTGTTGCGGTACTCCTCGATCTGCAGCCCGCTCGGGCCGGGGCAGAGGAACTGTTCGTAGCGGATGTCGTTGTCGACGAAGCGCTTGAGCCAGGCCACCATCTGCCGGCCGGTGGGCGTGTTCACCGTCTGCGGGAAGAAGTGGCTGGCGTTGTTGAGCTCCAGGTACGCCTTCTCGGCGGAGGCGGGGATGCTGTTGTAGAACGGCACCGAGTGGCTGGCGACCGGGGCGACGCTGTCGCTCTCGCCGCCGATGATCAGGGTGGGAACCTGGAGGGTGGACCAGGTCTTGGTCAGGTTCCACGGCGCGAGCGGCACGGCGGCCTGCAACGACGGGCGGGAGCGGGCGGCCTCCAGGCTGCCGCCGCCACCCATCGAGTGCCCGGCCACGGCCAGCCGGCTGGCGTCGATCCGGCCGCGCACCGAACTGCGCTGGACGAGGTAGTCGAGCGCGGCGAGCAACTGCCGTCCGCGGCTGTCGGGCTGGTCGAGCCGGGTGAGCGTCTCGATGCCGATGACCACGAAGCCGTGCGAGGCGATCCGCGGCCCGAGCCAGTCGATGCTCGACCACGAGGCGGTGAAGCCCGGCGAGATGGCGATCGCGCCGAAGGTGCCCTGGCTGGTGTCGGTCGGGTAGTAGATGACGCCGCCACCGAAGCCGGTGACGGTCAGCGAGGAGACGCTCTGCGACGCGGTGGCGAAGGGCCCGCGGGCTGCCTCCAGCACCGCGACGGTCGGCGCGGGGCCCCGCTCGTACGGGTTGTCGGCGGCCTGGGCGGGCCCGGACGAGGCGGCGAGGGCGCCGCCGGCGACCAGGGCGACAGCCATGGCCGTCCGGGCGGCGCGGGCGAGAAGGGTACGGGGACCGGTGGTGGTGGGTGCGGACACGTCGGGAACTCCCTAGCGGAGGGGATATCGACGTGCGTCAGTCTTCTGGGAGTGCGCCGGCTCCGCATCGGTGAAATCACCAGTCCCCACGGCCGGCCTGGCAGTCAGGTGGGGCACGGGCCGCCGCAGGGGCACGACCCGCCGTTTCGGCGTGGCCGCCGGCGACCGCCCGGTAGCGTGGCAGGTGCCCCCACCGGTCTCGGCGTCCGTGACGCAGGTCAGAGGAGGCAGACGGGGTGACGTCCAGCCCGCTCCCCCGGCTCCTGCGTCGGCGCGGCGAGCCCGAGTTACCGACCTTCCTGGAGCTCTTCTTCGACCTGGTCTACATCTTCATGCTGTCCCGGCTCTCCGCCGGGCTGGCCGACGACCTCTCCGTGCGCGGTGTCGCACAGACCGCCGTCCTGCTGATGGCCGCCTGGTGGGTCTGGGTGCTGACCGCCTGGCTCACCGACCTGTTCAACCCGCGGCTGCCCATCATCCAGGCGACCGTCCTGCTCGTCATGTTCGGCGCCCTGGTGATGGGGATCGCGGTCCCGCAGGCCTTCGGCGAGCACGGGTGGCTCTTCGTCGCGGCGTACTTCGGCATCCACGTCGTCCGCGACAGCGTGCTCATCCCCGGCACCCGGGTGAACCGCGACGTCCAGGCCCGCAGCATCCGGGTGTTCTTCTGGTTCGTCGTCACCGCGACGCCGTGGGTGGCCGGCGTGTTCGCGGAGGGGACCGCGCGACTGGTGCTCTGGGGCGTCGCCGTGGTGATCGACCTCGGCTCGGCGCGGATCGGCTGGCCCACCCCGCGGCTGGGGCGCACCGAGTTGGCCAGCCAGATCTTCACCGGGGCGCACCTGTCCGAACGGCACCAGCAGATCTATCTCGTCGCGATCGGCGAGCTGATCCTCTCCGTCGGCATGGGGCTGGTCGCCAGCGGTTTCGAAGGGGCCCGGATCGCCGCGAGCGCCGTCGCCTTCGGCAGCGGAGTCCTGCTCTTCCACCTCTACGTTCACCGGATGCGGCGGCTGCTGACACCGCCCCACTCCACGTCGGTCGAGCGGGTGCGCTCCGGCACCTCCACCTCCTACAGCCACCTGGTGATGGTGGCCGGGGTGCTGCTCGTCTCGACCGGCGCGTCGATGGTCATCGACCGGCCGCTCGGCAGCACACCGGTCGCCTGGCTGGCCGTCCTCCTCGGCGGGCCGGCGCTCTTCCTGCTCGGGGGCTGCCTCTTCGACGCCGTGGTCACCGGCCGGCTCCGCTGGGCACGGGCACTGGGAATCGCGGTGCTCGCCGCGCTCGCCCCGGTCCTGGCGCCGCTCCCGCCCCTGGCCGTCCTCGCGGTCGCGGACCTGGTCCTGCTGTTCGTCCTGGTCGCGGAGACGGCGGCTCCGCGAGCCCGCCTCGTCCGCGCCTCGCCGGCCTGACTCCCGGTGGCGCCGGGTCAGCGCCCGTCGGTGTCGGGGGCGATGGGCCGCCCCGGCCAGAAGGGCCACTCCTCGAAGGACCAGCAGCGCCCGTCCTCGGCGAAGCGGATGATCCACAGGTCGCGGAACTCCTGGTCGACCGGGTCTCCGTAGCGTGCCTCCACACGCACCACCGCCGTGTCGCCGTCGACCGCGACGATGTCGCTGGTCATCTGGAACACCTCGTCGGGGCCGCTGCGCTCGCCCTCCCACATCAGGGAGATGGCGGGCAGGCCGACCAGCGGCGCCAGGTACGGACCCTGCCGGTAGCTCGCCTCGTCCGTGAAGATCGTGGCCAGCGCCTCCGTGCCGGGCGTCCGCCACGCCTTCTCGTAGCCGGCCACCCAGGCGCCGACCTGCTTCCTGTCCACGAAGACCCGGTCCGCCACCGGGCTCAGACCCGGACGACCGGCGTGTCGACGAGGTGCTCGGCGACGAACCAGGTCTCCAGCTCGTTGGTGCGGATCACACTGGACACCAGGAGGTCGTTGCTGCCGTCGTCACCGCGCTCCGCCACCCGCGCGGCGGCGTCGTGCGCGTCGGTCAGGATCATCTCGTGGGCCTCCAGCAGGCGCGAGAGCATCGCCGGGACCTCCTCGGCGCCGTCGGGCGGGCGCGGCACCCGGGTCAGCTCGGCCACGTGTCGAGGGTCGCCCACCGCGATCCCGCCGAGCGTCTGGATCCGCTCGGCGATCATGTCGATCAGCTCGAGCTGTTCACCGGCGTGCTTGTCCAGCAGCAGGTGGAGCTGGTAGAACGTCGGCCCGCGCATGAGCCAGTGGTGCTTCTTGTAGAGCGAGTAGAGGATCCGGCTGTCGGCGAGGACCTGGTTCAACCGCCCGCACGAGTACGCCCGTACGTCGTCGGAGAGGCCCACGGGGAGCTGCCGCATCGTGCCGAACGGCTGGATCTCCCTGCCGTGCTGGTGCAGCCGTGGCTGACTGTCCGACCGTCCGTCCTGCTGGACCATGCTGGCTCCCCCGATGCCCGCTCGCTGCCCGGTCTGCGCGCCGGCCCGGGTCCGCGACCGGCCGGCGTCCTTTTCGAGCCTAGGCCCTGTCTCGAAGTGCGGGTAGCCATTCGTTGATGGCGGTGACGTGATTGGTGGCTTCGTAGCGGACGGCCAGCTTGTCGTATCGCCGAGACCGCGAAGCCGCCACCGGCGTGACCCGGCCGCCGCGGGGCCGCCGAGCCACGACGGATGATCCTGTCCGAGTGACCTGACTCGTGTCGGTTGACGGGAGATCGGCCGCAGCTGAACCGGTGTGTCGTCGTACACGATCGGCATGGGCAGCGGCCGGCGGTGGCCGCGTGTCAGAAGGCGCCGCGGACGGTTCCGCCGTCGACGCGGATCGTGGCGCCGCTGATGTACTCGGCGTAGGGGCTGCAGAGGTAGGCGACAGCTCCGGCGATCTCGTCGGGCCGCCCGTACCGCACCCGGTCGTTGGGCACGATTTCGCGGACCGAGTTGTATTCGATCTCCTCCCAGGTCTCGCCCCAGCCGCGGTCCGGCGAGAGCTTGGTCAGGAAGTCCTGGACGGCCGGGACGAGGATCGCGCCGGGCGACACGACGTTGGAGGTGATCCGGGTGCCGGCCAGCTCGCGGGCGAGCGAGACGGCCAGGTTGTGCCGGGCGGCCAGCGAGGCGTTGTAGTGCGGGTGGTTGTTGAACGGCTGCATGCTCAGGCCGCCGCCGATGGTGATGACCCGCCCGTAGTCCCGCTCCCGCATCGCCGGGACGAGGCGCTGGATCATCCGTACGCCCGACACGACGTTGATGTTGTAGGTCTGCTGCCAGATGTCAGCGGTGGCGCCGGCCCAGTCGAGGTGTTCGTAGGAGCCGGCGTTGTTGACCAAAATGTCGACCGCCCCACCGGCCAGTGCGCCCTCGGCTGCCTGGTCGGCGCCCGCGTCGGTGGCGAGATCACCCGTGGTGATCGAGGCCCGACCGCCGTTGTTGACGATCGAGTCGGCCACCGCCCGCGCGCGTTCGTCGGTGCGGCCGTGGATGACGACCTCCGCACCCTCGCCGGCGAGCAGCCGAGCGATGGCCTCACCCAGCCCGGACGTCGAGCCGGTGATCAATGCGCGACGCCCTGCCAGTCGCAGATCCATGAGAACTCCTTGTCATCGAAGCGATGCTGTCTACACGCGTAGACTACGTCGCCAAGTTGCCACCTGTAGACTTGGTCGGTATGACAACCGCCACGCCCAGGCCCCGCGATGCCGGGAATACCCGGCAGGCGATCCTCAATTCGGCGGTCACCGCGTTTACCAGGCACGGTTACGACGGGGTGGGCGTACGCGAGATAGCGGCGAACGCCGGAGTCACGGCGATGCTGGTGAACCGCTACTTCGGTTCCAAGGAAGGCCTGTTCGCCGAGGTTGTCGATGTCTCGTTCGCGCAGCCGACGATGGTTCCGCGACGTTCCGACGATCTCGCGGGCGAGACGGCGCGCGCCCTGATCGGCCGCACCGCGCCGGACGCCGACCATCTCGGGCCGTTCGAGCTGATGCTCAGGTCGGCGGCCAACCCACGGGCCGCCGAGATCATCCGGGCCGGCATCGAGAAGCACGTCGGCGCCCGGTTCGCCGACGCCCTCCAAGGGCCGCACGCGCAGGAGCGGGCCGAGCTGGGACTGGCCCTCATCGCCGGCGTGTGGCTCATGCGTCGGATCATCGGCACCGGCGCGCTGCGCGACGCCGACCCGCAGACGCTGCGAACGCACGTCACCCGCATGCTAAAGACGATGACCGAGCCCTCCGCCTGACCGCTGGTACGCGAGCACGGCCGGGCCAGGCGGCGGAAACTCGGCGGAAGTCGTGTATCCGGCCCACGGCCCGCCGGAAGTCCTCGCCGACCTCGGGGATCCGCATCGACGATGCCACCCCAGTCGGTCCGGACCGCGCCCGGTTCGACGAGGGTGACTCGGCGGCGGTCCAGGGGTGACTTGAGCGAGCGACGATGTTTGCCTGAGTGATGTAAATGACAGAGCGGTCTCTCAATTGGTAGTGCATGCTGTCATTTATGGCTGATGAAGACACTGTCGCGGGACGCCTGGCCAGTTGGGCGAGCCGCCTGCGCTTCGAGGATCTGCCCGCCGAGGTTGTCGAGCGCACCGAGCAGGTGATCCTCGACCAGCTCGGAGTGCAGGTACTCGGCTCGACCCTGCCCAACATCCAGCCGGTGCGCCAGCTGGCAGCAGCGGCACCGGGCGCACCCGAGAGCACGGTCACCGGCAGCGACCGGAAGACCACGGCAGTGCAGGCCGCTTACGTCAACGGCACCCTCGGCCACAGTTGCGAGTACGACGACGCGCACGCCGTCGCCTGGCACACCTCCTCGGCCGTGGTGCCGGCCGCGCTGGCGCTGGCCGAGCGTGACGGCGCCGACGGCCGCGAGCTGATCACCGCAGTGGCCGCCGGGATCCAGGTGATGGGACTGTTGGGCGCGGTGACCACCAGCGGCATGCTGGCAACCGGCTGGCACGGTTCCAAGGTTCTCGGGGTGTTCGGCGCGACCGCCGCAGCCGGCCGCATCCTGCGGCTCAGCCCGGCCGAGCTGACCCGGGCGTTCGGGATCGCCGGCAGCGACGCCTCCGGCACGATGGAGTACGACCGCAGCGGCGGCGAGGTCAAGCGCCTGCACGCCGGCTCCGCGGCCCGCGCCGGTACGGAGGCCGCGCAACTCGCCCGGCTCGGTCTGACCGGCCCGCCGACGATCTTCGAGGGGCATCGCGGCGTCTTCGGGCTCTTCGGCGGCGCCGAGGGGGCGGACATCCCGGGGGCCGCGTGGCAGCACTGGCAGGTACTGGACACGATCTTTCGCTTCTACCCGGCTGTCGGCACCGTGCACGCACCGCTCGACGCGATCCGTCACCTGCGCGAGAGCACTCCGATCGACCCAGGGCAGATCGCGCGGATCCGGATCGGGCTCGTCGACTTCGCGGTCGGCCACGGCGCCGCCATCACCCGTCCGACCGACGCGATCTCCGCCCAGTTCAGTCTGGCGTTCGGCGCCGGCTTGCAGTTCGTCACCGGCCGCAACGCGCCCGCCGACTACTTCGACCCGAACCGGTGGAACGACCCGGTGATCCTAGCCATCGGCGATCTGATCGAGCCGTATGCGATGCCCATCCCGGCAGGTGACCCGGTGTTCAGCGCCCGCGTCGACATCGAGCTGCGCGACGGCGCCCACCTGGGGCATTACCAGGCCGGATTCCGCGGCCACCCGACCCGCCCGGCGACCTCAGCCGACATCGAACGCAAGTTCACCGACAACGTCGCGGGTGTGCTCGGCGACGAGACCGGCGCCGCGATCGTCAAGACCGTCGCGACGCTGCACGAGGGGAATTCCATACCGTCGCTCACAGCGCTGCTCAGGCGGCCGTAGAAGGGAAAGACCATGACGTCCGCATCCGCGACCGGCGCACTGCGTCGGGACGCCGCCGCCAACCGGAGGCGCCTACTCGACGCCGCCGAACGCGTGTTCGCCGAACGCGGGCCCGAAGCAAGCATGGAGGAGATCGCCCGCGCGGCCGAGGTCAGCCCGGCCACCCTCTACCGGCGCTTCCCGACCAAGGACGCACTGGTTCGGGAGGTCCTCGCCACGTTCTTCGGTCAACTGGTCGAGCTGGCCGGGCAGGCCCTGACCGAACCACCACAGCGCTGCCTCGACGTCTACTTCGAAACCGTTGGTTACCAGCTGGCCGCCAGGCGTGGCTTCATGCACGGCATGTGGGGCGAGCTCGCACCGGCCCAACTCGTCAGCGAGCTGGAGGCCCGAACGGGCCAGTTGCTCGACCGCGCCCAGCGCGGGGGCGGGGCTGCACCATCCGTCACCCTCGCCGACGTCGCGGCGACCATCTGGGCATTGCGCGGCATCATCCACACCGCCGGACAGGCCGCGCCGGACGCCTGGCGGCGACACCTCGGCTACGTGCTCGCCGGACTTCGCGGACCCTCTCCCACCGCGCCGACAGCATCGGCCAGCCTCTCCCTGCCGAAGCAGGCCGTGGAGGAAGGCTGAGACAGCCGAGACCTCGCTGACCGTGCCGGGCGACCGTACCCCGCCGGTCCGCTGCCGGCCACCATCCACGCCACCGCCGTCAACGAGTGGCTACCCGCACTTCGAGACGGGGCCTAGGCATCGTCGGCGCCGGGCAGAGCCGTAATCCGCGAACGCCCTGTCGCCCGCGGGGCCGGCGGCGGCCACGTGCCGCGCGCCGCCGCCGGACCGACCGCGCCCGCGTGGCCGGTCAGCCGTGCCCGGGGGGCGCCGGCATGCGCGCGCGCCGCCGGGTGCTCACCAGGTTCGCGACCGCGATCAGGGCGAGCACGACCATGGCGGCCAGCGCGACGACGACCGGTGACAGGACGGAGGAGGCCGGTGCCACGGCCGCCAGCAACACCAGCCCGGCCACGCGGGAACGGGAGACCCGCCCGAACACCGTGTAGTCGAGCAGCCCCCGCCCGACCAGGAACAACGCCGGCCCGCCGAGGATGACCGCGGCCCAGAAGCCCGGGGTGTCGCCGGTCGGGCGGACCACGACGAGTTGGCTGGTGACCGCGGTGCCGCCGATCCCGGCCACCATGATCAGATGGGTGACCGCGGCGGACTGGGTGAGCAGTGACGGGTTCGTCGAGCGGGCGATGGCCTCGGTCAGCAGCTCCCCCGCGCGGTAGATGTAGATCCGCCACATGAGCACCACGGTGGTGAACACCACCGCCAGGGCGTAGCCCCGGTCGATCGTGTAGTCGTTCCCGCTGAACGTCGTCCCGGTCACGAAGATCGACACACCGAGCGCCACGATGACGAACTGCCGGTACCGCTCAGCCACCCGCTCACCGACCAACCGCCACTCCGCGGGCTGGGAACGGCCCAGCCCCGGCACCGGCCAACCGAGTGCGGCGGCGGTGAACTCGACGGCGACCGCGAGCGCCCAGAGCGGCAGCCGGGCGTCGCCGTCGACCAGCGCCCCGGTGATCCAGCCGACGCCGGCGACGGTCTCCCAGAAGGCGACCCGGCCGCTGCGGCGCGGCTCCGCCGGGTCCCGGGCGAACAGCAGGTAGTAGGCGCTGGAGCCGAGATGGATGACGAGGTACGTGACCGCGAAGAGCAGTCCCCGGTCGCCGTACGCCTCGGGCGCCGCGGCGGCCAGCAGCAGGCTGGCTCCCGCCACGCCGACGACCTGCACCTGGACGACCGGGCGGGCCAGGTCGAGGGTGTCCCCCGCCCACGTCGTCAGCGCCCAGATCAGCGTGAACGCGAAGAGCAGCACCAGCGTACGGGCGGCCCCGGTCCAGGTCTGGTCGTCGACAAGCGTCCCGCTGAGCGACACCAGCGCGAAGACGTAGACCAGGTCGAAGAAGAGCTCCTGGTAGGCGGGGCGTGCCGGGTGCCGCGCGACCGCCCGCGCGCCGTCCTCCGCTGCCGCCGCCATCGTGTCACCCGGCCCCGCGCCGCACCGTCCCTGCGAGCCGACCCTACGGGTCAGCGGCCGGCTCCGGCCGTACCATTCACTTCTTACAGCCGGATGATCGGCATTTTTCAGGTGACTGTCTGACTATTGCCGTCTCATGTCGGCGGCTGGCATGATGGCCGTCAATTCCCCGACCCGGCGAAGGGGCGGTTCCCATGGCGCTCACCCGTCGCACCCTGATCGGCACCGTGGCGGCGGGTTCCGCGCTCGCCACCCTTCCCGACCTGGCCGCTCCCGCCCCGGCCGCCGCCGCCAGCCCGCCCGGCGACGTGGTCGGCAAGATCACGGTCGGTTACCAGGGCTGGTTCAGCTGCCCGGGCGACGGCGCCCCGATCGGCGGCTGGTGGCACTGGAGCCGCGACCGCTTCCAGCCCCCGTCACCGGCCAACACGACGATCGTCTCCTGGCCCGACATGCGGGAGTACACCCGCGGCTACTCCACCGCGTACCCGCCGCTGGGCAACGGGCAGCCCGCCCAGCTCTTCTCCTCCTACGACCAGCAGACCGTCGACACCCACTTCCGGTGGATGCAGGAGCACGGCTGCGACACCGCCGCGTTGCAGCGGTTCAACCCGTTCGGTGACGAGGGCCCGACCCGCGACGCCATGGCCGTCAAGGTCCGCGGCGCGGCCGAGCGGTTCGGGCGCAAGTTCTACATCATGTACGACGTCACCGGCTGGACGGCGATGCAGTCCCAGATCAAACAGGACTGGACGACGAAGATGTCGGCGCACACCGCCTCACCGGCGTACGCCCGACAGAACGGCCGCCCGGTGGTGTGCGTCTGGGGCTTCGGCTTCAACGACGACGGGCGTCCCTTCGCTCCCGAGCCCTGCCTCGACGTCGTGCAGTGGTTCAAGGCCCAGGGCTGCTACGTCATCGGTGGCGTACCCACCTACTGGCGGGAGGGCGTCAACGACTCCCGGCCGGGCTTCGGCGCGGTCTACCGCGCGTTCCACATGATCTCCCCCTGGATGGTCGGGCGCACCGGCACGCTCGACGGCCTCGACTGGTTCCACACCAACGTCAACGTGCCCGACCTGGCCGAGTGCGCCGCCCACGGCATCGACTACCAGCCCTGCGTCATGCCGGGCGACCTGTCGGCCGGCCACCGCCGGCACGGCGACTTCTACTGGCGGCACCTCTACAACATGATCCGCCTCGGGGCGCAGGGCCTCTACGTCTCCATGTTCGACGAGTTCAACGAGGGCAACCAGATCGCCAAGACCTCCGAGACGCAGGCGACCACGCCGGCCGGGGCGGGCATCCGGGCGCTCGACGAGGACGGCACCTACTGCTCGGCCGACTACTACCTGCGCATCACCGCCGACGGCGGGCGGATGCTCAAGGGCCAGCTCCCCCTCACCCCGGTGCGGCCCACCCCGCCGGTCGCCGGCGGTGGGCAGCCCCCCGGCGGCAACCTGGCCGCCGGCCGACCCACCTCGGCGAGCAGCCAGAACGGCCCGTTCGTCGCGGGCAACGCCGTCGACGCCGACCGGGGCAGCTACTGGGAGGGGGCCAACAACGCCTTCCCCCAGTGGTGGCGGGTCGACCTCGGCGCCGCCCACCCGGTGAACCGGCTCGTCCTCGCCGTGCCGCCCGGGTGGGAGGCCCGCACCCAGACCCTCTCGGTACAGGGCAGCACCGACGGGGCCGCCTTCACCACCCTCGCGGGGCCGTCCGGGATCCGGTTCGACCCGGCGACGGGCAACACCGCGACCGTTACCGTGCCGGCTGCCTCCGCCCGCCACATCCGGGTGACCATCACCGGAAACACCGCCTGGCCCGCGGCGCAGCTCGCCCACGTCGAGGTGTACGCGGCCACCACCACACCCACCCCGCCGACCGCCCCGGCCGGGCTGACCGCCACCGGGCGCACCGCCACCAGCGTGTCGCTGACGTGGGGCGCGTCCACCGACGCCGACGGCGTGGCCGGCTACCAGGTCCGGCAGGACGACCGGACGGTGGTCACGGTCACCGGCACCTCGGCCACGGTCACCGGGCTCAGCCCCGCCACCGCGTACACCTTCACCGTGGTCGCGGTCGACACCGCCGGCACACCCTCCGCGCCGTCCCCGGCGGTCACCGTGACCACCGACCCGGCGGCCCCGACCGACCTGGCCCGCGGGCGGCCGACCGCGCAGAGCAGCCAGACCCAGTCGTACGGCAGCGCGAACGTGGTCGACGGCAACCCGGACAGCTACTGGGAGAGCGCCAACAACGCCTTCCCCCAGTGGGTGCAGGTCGACCTCGGCGCGGCCACCCCGGTGGGACGGGTCGTGCTCCGGCTGCCCCCGTCGGCGTCCTGGTCGACGCGGACGCAGACCCTCGCGGTCCAGGGCAGCACCGACGGCGCCGGCTGGACCACGCTCGTGCCCGCCGCCGACCGGCGCTTCGACCCGGCCGGCGGCAACCAGGTCACGCTGACGTTCGGCGCCACTCCGACCCGGTACGTGCGGATCCACGTCACCGGCAACACCGGGTGGCCCGCCGGGCAGCTCTCCCAGCTCGAGGTCTACACCGCCTGACCGCCGGAGAGCCCACGTCGGGCCGGCTCGGCCGGCTTCCCGGGGTGGGCCGGGCGCAGCACCCACCACCGAGAAGAGATGAGCCGACACATGAACCGGAGCACGCCCGCGGCCCCGCCGCGCATCCGACACCGGCCCCGACGGGCGGCGCTCGCCGCCGTCACGGCGCTGGCCTCGACGCTCGCCGTCCTGGCCGGCGCGCCGGCCGGGGCCGCCACCGGCGAAGCCGCGCCCGCCCGCACCGGCCCCGTGGTGACCCGGGCCGCCCTCGATCCGCAGCTCGTCACCGGCCGGGGGGCCCAGGTCGCCTTCCTCGAACAGGAGGCGGAGAACGCCCGCACGAACGGCGAGGTCATCGGCCCGGACCGCACCGCCTACACCCTGCCCTCGGAGGCCTCCGGCCGGCGGGCGGTGCGGTTGACCCCGGGTCAGCACGTCGAGTTCACGCTGCCGGCCGCCGCCAACGCGATCACGGTGCGCTACAGCATTCCGGACGCGCCCACCGGCGGCGGCATCACCGCCCCGCTGGACGTCGCGGCGAACGGCAAGCGGATCCGCACCATGACGCTCACCTCGCAGTACGCGTGGCTCTACAACCAGTACCCGTTCACCAACGACCCCGACGCCGACCTGCTGCACCCCGACTGGTGGATCACCGAGTGCTCCTGCGTGCCGGCGGAGACCACCCCGTTCCCCACCATCGGAAAGCCGTTCCGCCCCAGCCACTTCTACGACGAGCAGCGGCTGCTGCTCGGTCGCACGTTCCGGGCGGGTGACCGGATCCGGCTCACCGCCCCGGCCGGCACCAACGCCGCCTGGACGGTCATCGACCTGCTCGACTCGGAGCTGGTCGGTCCGCCGCGGGTGCGGCTGCTCGCCGCGAACGTGCTCGTGTTCGGCGCCGACCCGACCGGACGCCGGGACTCGGCCCCGGCCATCGAACGGGCGATCACCGCCGCCCGGCGCACCGGGTTGCCGGTCTACCTTCCGCCGGGCACCTACCAGGTGAACCGGCACATCGTCGTCGACGACGTGACCATCGAGGGCGCGGGCAACTGGTACACGATCATCAAGGGCCGGGAGGTCGCCCTGCCCGCCCCCGCCCCGGACGGGTCGGTGCACACCGGCGTCGGCTTCTACGGCCGGGACGCGGCCGACGGCGGCAGCCGGAACGTCCACCTCTCCGGCTTCGCGATCGAGGGCGACGTACGGGAGCGGATCGACACCGACCAGGTGAACGGCATCGGCGGGGCGATGAGCGACTCGACCATCGACGGGCTTCACCTGAGGCACACGAAGGTCGGCATGTGGTTCGACGGGCCGATGCGCAACGTCCGGATCACCAACAACATCGTCGTCGACCAGATCGCCGACGCGCTGAACTTCCACACCGGCGTGACGGACTCGCTGGTGGCCCACAACTTCGTCCGCAACACCGGCGACGACGGGCTCGCGATGTGGTCCGAGACGACGGCGAACGCCCGCAACACGTTCCACCGCAACACCGTGCAGTCCCCGGTGCTGGCCAACGGCATCGCCGTCTACGGCGGCGCCGACAACACCGTCTCCGGCAACCTGATAGCCGACCCCGTCCGGGAGGGCAGCGCCATCCAGGTCGGGTCCCGCTTCGGGGCCGAGCCGTTCACCGGGCATCTGCGGATCACCGGCAACACCACGGTCCGCGCCGGCACCTGGGAGCTGAACTGGAAGATCGGGCTCGGGGCCATCTGGTTCTACGCGCTCGACCGCAGCATCGACGCCCGTGTGGAGGTGGTCGGGGACGCGTACCTGGACAACACCTACAACGCGATCATGCTGGTCAGCGAGTGGGCGGTGAAGGACCTCTACTCGATCGGCGACGTCCACTTCCGCGACATCCGGGTCGACGGCACGGGCACCTCGGTGGTCAGCGCCCGTACGGCCGGCTCCGCGTCCTTCCAGAACGTCGACGCGCGCAACGTCGGCGCCGTCGGGGTGAACAACTGCGGGTCGTTCCACTTCACCCCGGCCGGCTCGGAGTTCGGCCTCACCGACCTCGGCGGCAACGACGGCGGTTGGCTCGCCGACTGGCAGTTGCCCAACACCATCACCTGCGACGACCGCCCGCCGGTCGTCCCGCCGCCCCCGCCGTCGCGCTGGTGACCGAGGGCACCCGGGAAGGTTGGTCACGAGGTCGACGGCGGCTCTCGACGCCGTCGACCTCGCGGCCGGCGGCTCGGAGGTGGCCGGGTCAGGCCGTCACGTGGGCGGCGCGCCCCGTCACTCCGAGGCCATCGGCCCGAGCAGTCGGATCTCCTCGATGTCCATTGCGGCCTGGAGCTCGCGCAGCACCACGTCGTCGATCTCGTTGGCGTCGCGCATCCGGGTGATCTCCCGGCGTTTGTGTTCGAGCACGCCCAGCCGCAGTTGGCGCTCCAGCTCGCGGGTCCGCGGCTGGCCCTCCTCGCGCTCGGCGGCCTGGATGTCGTCGAGGAGCGCCTCGTAGTCGGTGCGGACCCGGCCCACCAGTTCCTCGTCGGCGCCGACCCGGGCGGCGACGTCCGGCAGCGCCGACAGACCCGCCCTTCCCGCTTGTATCCGTGCCCGCCGTATCTCGTCGACGCGCTGCCGGTCGCCCATCAGACCCGCCCACCGCACGATCAGCGGCAGCGTGGTGCCCTGGATCAACATGATCGACAGGATGGCCACGGCGGTGCAGAAGATGATCAAATCACGTTCCTGGACCCGCTGGTCGTGCTGGCTGATGGGCACGGCGAGGGCCGCGGCGAGGGAGACCGCGCCGCGGAAGCCGGCCCAGCTGGCGACCAGCCGGACGCGGAAGCTCACCCGGGCCCGTCGCTGAGACTCCCGCCGGTCGATCAGCCGGAAGGCGTACGGGGACAGCATGATCCAGGCGGCCCTCGTCAGCACCACGACCAGGGTCACCACCGTGGCGATGACGACGGCCCGCCCGGTCGAGACGCTGGTGACGCTGCGGACCGCGCGGGGGATCTGCATCCCGAGCAGCACGAAGAGCCCGCCGTTGACGAGGAACGTGGAGAGGTCCCAGAACGACAGGGCCAGCACCCGGGAGCGGGCCCGGATGACCCGCGGCCCCGCGTACGCGAGCATCAGCCCGGCCACCACGACGGCCAGCACGCCGCTGGCGTGCACGCTGTCGGCGAGGAGGAACGCGGCGAACGGGGTGAGCACGCTGAGCGCGCCCTCGGGCAGCGGGTCGTCGAGACGGCGGCGCACCAGCACCACGAGGCCGCCGACCGCCGCACCGGCGGCGATGCCCCCGGCGAACGAGAGGACCACCTCGCCGGTGAGTTCGAGCGGCCCCGGCACGGCGCCGCCACCGAGCAGGCCGACCGTGACGGCGAAGAGCACGAGCGCCGTGCCGTCGTTGATGAGGCTCTCCGCATGCAGGGTGGTGAGCAGGCGGCGGGGCATCCGCTTCGCGAGGCCGGAGACGGCCGCCGCGTCGGTCGGGGCCAGCACCGCGCCGAGCACCCAGGCCGCCGCGGGGTTCACGCCGAGGGCCTGTGCCGCGAGCGACACGGTGACCATCGTGAGCACCACGAGCACCACCGCGAGCAGGCCGATGATCAGCAGGTTCGCGCGGATCTCGCGCAGGCTCGTGGTCAGCGCCTCCCGGTAGAGGATCGCCGGGAGGAACAACAGCAGCACCACCTCGGGCTCGAGGACCACGTGCGACAGCGGCGGGAGCAGGGCGAGCAGCGCGCCCATGCCGATGAGCAGGACCGGAGGCGCGACCCGGTAACGCCCGCCGATCGTGGTGCCGACCAGGACGGTGGCGCCCAGGACGACGAGCAGCAGCAGCGCCTCCATGTCGCACTCCCCGACGTCGCCGCGTGGCCGCCCCCCGACACCAACTGTCGCGGCTCACGGCGGCTCGGGGAGGCGGAACGGGCACAGCGCCGGGCGGGATCACCGGCACGTGCGGCACGGTGACCAGCGCCGGTCAGGTCACCGCGGGTGGCAGCGCGCGGTGGCGCGTCGCGGCGGCCCGGGTGGCACGTCAGCAGAACCAGCCGTCCTGGACCCACCCGCGCCGGTTGATGTGCCCGTAGGCGAAGCCGTAGACGTAGCCGCCGCTGCGCGGCCCCTCGACCAGGAAGGTCTGGCCCTGGTAGAGGGTGCCCATCCAGGCTCCGCTCGGCTGGGTGCGGACGAAGAGGTCGACGGCGCAGACCGTCTCCCGCTCACCGATCGTGCCGTACGCGGCCTGAGCCGGCCCGGCCGCGGCGCCGACGGCCAGCGCCGCGACCGCGCAGGCGGCGCCGAGGCGCCCCAGCGTTCTCACCACGAGTCGTATCCCCCGATGCACTCGACGCGCAGGTAGCCCCAGTCGTTGGGACCGAAGTCGAAGGCCGCGGCCCAGCCGTTGTAGACGGGGTGCGCGCCGGGGGTGTGGCCGATCTTGTTGCCGTAGGCCAGCACGCGCTTGAGCCCCACCGGGCCGGCGGCGGAGTCGTAGTTGGCGTAGAAGCTGGCGCTCTGGCACACGACGACGGCGTGGCGCGGCACCACCGGGTCGGCGTGAGCGACGGCCACCCCGAGCGGGGTCGACACCGCGGCGGCCGCCAGCGCGGCGGCGGCGCGGACCGCGGATCGGCGCATCGGACCTCCCCGGTTACGGTGCGGACGGGCCCGAGGCTACCAAATAGATCCAGGATCATCTATAGGCTCCGCCATGTTGGTCGATGCCGGGGCGGAGTGGCCCGACGGCCGCATAGGGTCGGCGGTGACGGCAGGTCCCGTTCGCCGGCGGGGGGACACGTGACGGCTGCGGAACGACGACGCACCCCGGCACAGCCGTGGCCGGAGCTCGGACCGAACGACCGGGTGGCCAGCGGAACCTGTCGCGACCTGCCGCCCGAGCTCGGGCCGGACGCGGTGGGCGTGCTCGAGAGCCGCACCTTCATGTTCTCCAACGCGAGCGGGGACGTGCCGAAGGGCTCCATCGGCGGTCTGGTGCACGACGACACCCGCTTCCTCGACCGGTGGGAACTCACCATCAACGACGCGCCGCTGCTGGTGCTGGGGTCCGGGACGGTCGACCCGTTCTCCGCCGCGTTCTTCCTCGCCAACGCCGACCTGCCGGACCTGCCGCCGAACCGCGTGGGGCTGCGCCGGCAGCGGTTCGTCGGTGACGGCCTGTACGAGCGGGTCGAGCTGCGCTACTTCGGGGCCGAGCCGGTCGAGTTCCGGCTGCGGCTCGCCGTCGACACCGACTTCGCGGACCTGTTCGAGATCAAGGAGTCCGGTCGGGACCGCTCCGCGGAGATCGTCCGCGATCACGCGACGGACGGGTCCGCGCTCTGTTTCACGTACCGCAACGGCAGCTACTTCGCCATGGTCCGGGTGGAGGCGGACCCGGCGGCGCACGAGGTCGACGGCGACTCCCTGCTCTGGCACCTGCGGCTGGCCCGCGGTGAGGGCTGGCAGTGCGAGCTGCGGGTGCCTCTGCACTGCGGCGAGGAGCGCTTCGAGCCGGTGCCCCGCTCGTTCGGCGACGTCTTCGAGCGTGACGGGGACGACCCCTCCACCCGCTGGCAGGCGGCCGTGCCCGCGCTGGAGGCCGGGTCCGACCGATTGGTCGCCGTGTACGCCAAATCGGCCGCGGACCTGGTGTCGATGCGCCTGGAGAAGCGCATCCGGGGCGAGCCGGTGGTCCTGCACGCGGCGGGCCTGCCCTGGTTCATGACCGTGTTCGGCCGCGACACGATCATCACGTCGTACCAGACGGTCGCCTTCGGCCCGGCCATGGCGCGGGGCGCCCTGCTGGTGCTCGCCTACCACCAGGCGGAGGACCACGACGACTTCACCGACCGGGAGCCGGGGAAGATCTTCCACGAGTACCGCACGGGCGAGCTGACCCAGCTGGGGATCAAGCCCTACCACCCCTACTTCGGCTCCGCCGACAGCACACCGCTCTGGCTGGTGCTGCTCTCTGAGTACTGGCGCTGGACCCGTGACGACGAGCTGGTGCGCAAGCTGCGGCCGAACGCCGAGGCGGCGCTGCGCTGGATCGACGAGCACGGCGACCTGCACGGCAACGGGTACGTCGGCTACGCGACCCGCTCTCGGGAAGGGCTGGGCAACCAGTGCTGGCGGGACTCGCACGACGGCGTGCAGTTCGCCGACGGCACCATTCCGGTGCTCCCGATCGCCACCTGCGAGACCCAGGGCTACACGTACGACGCGAAGCTGCGGACCGCCGAACTCGCCGCCGGGCCGTGGCGGGACGCGGCGCTCGCCGACCGCCTGCGCGCGGAGGCCGCCGCGCTGCGGGACCGGTTCAACCGCGACTACTGGGTGCCGGAGCGGGGCGGCTACTACGCGATCGGTCTCGACGGGGACGGCCGGCAGATCGACTCGATGACGTCCAACATGGGCCACCTGCTCTGGAGCGGGATCGTCCCGCCGGAGCGCGCGGCGCTGCTGGCCGCCCAGCTGATGTCCGACGAGATGTTCTCCGGTTGGGGCGTGCGGACACTCTCCACCGCCGACAGCGGCTACAACCCGATCGGCTACCACGTCGGCACGGTCTGGCCGCACGACAACTCCCTCATCGCGGCCGGCCTCGCCCGGTACGGGCAGCACGAGGCGGCGCAGCGGATCATCACGGCCATGCTGGAGGCGTCGGCCTACTCCGAGCACCGGCTGCCCGAGGCGTTCTCCGGCTACGACCGCGCCTTCGGCCGGCGCCCGGTCCCCTATCCCACGGCGTGCAACCCGCAGGCCTGGGCCAGTGGGGCGCCGCTGCTGTTCCTGCGTACGCTGCTCGGCCTGGACGCCGTCGACGGCCACCTGGTGCTCGACCCGCAACTGCCGGAGTGGATCGGCCCGGTCCGGCTGCTCGGCGTGCCGGCGTTCGACCGGCGGTGGGACCTGTACGCCGAGGGCACCCACGGCGAGATCCGTCCCGCCAGCTGACGCGACGCCCGGAGGCGGCGGGGCCGGGTGGCCCCCCGGGGGCGGCGCGTCACCCCGGCGGGGTGCGCCAGAGATCGTTGAAGGCGACGCTGTCGAAGAACGCCGTGCCGGCGACCACCTTGCCGTCCCGGAAGGTCAGGATCCAGGCGACCGTGTCGGCGTACGGCTCGCCGCCGACGGTGACCCCGGCGCCGTCCCAGAGCACCACGACGGTGCCGGCCTCGACGTCCTCGTAGATCGCCCGGACGGTCACCGGCCGGAACGGGCTGTCGGCGCCGAACCGGGCGTTGAACGGCGCCAGCGCCTCGTTCACGAACTCGGCCGCGCTGCCGTAGGTGCGCGACACCGCCGAGTTTCCGACGATCTCCCAGCGCAGGTCGGGGGCGAAGAGGTCGGTGACGTCGCCGGTCCCGGCGGACCAGTCCGCGAAGGCGCGGGCGACGATGTCCCGGTTCGCCGTCATACCGTCAGCGCCGTCGCCGCGCCCGGGCGGTGGCCCGCGCGTTGGCCTTCTCGATCGCCCGGACCAGGTCGTCCCGCGCCATGTCCTCCGGGCGCGCGACGCCTACCTTCCGGGCCACCTCGTCGAGGTGCCCCCTGCTCGCGTTCGCGTCCACGCCCTGCGCCGTCTCCCGGGGGCGGTCCCGGGAGACGGGGGTGCCCAGCGCCGCCTGCGGGTCGGACGGCCCGGGACGTTCCTTGGGCTCCCAGTGGTCGCCGACCTTCTCGTGGGTGTGCTTCAGCGAGGCGTACGCCGTGCGGTGGGCCCGCTCACCGTCGCCGTAGGTCTCCTCGGCGGACTCGAGCGTCTTCTTGTACGTCCGCACCGCCTTGTCGTCGGAGCGGGCGACGGTCGACGGTACGTCGTCGCGCATCTGCTCGGCCTGCTCGTGCTTGTCGGTCACCGCGACACCTCCCCGGGCGGGCGTACCCGGCTGCGCCACACCTACGCCCGGCCGGCGGTTCCCGCCGCGCTCGCCCGGCCCGCTCCCGCCTCGCCCGGTCGGCCGTCGCGGCCTGCGTGAGCGTGGTCATAACGGCTGGACGACCCTCCGTGCCGGCCTGCTAACCTCTGCCGCAGGTCATGAGCGCCAGCGTCAAGCCCCGGCTTGCTGGCCGGCAACCCTCCTCCGCGGTGGGGTGCCCCGGGTGAGGACCGGGCACCGGAGAGATCCCCGGTGCAAGCGTGGCCTGGTTCCCAGGTCAGCAACGACCCAGGAGAGCCACATGTCGTTCCGTGACACCACCCCGTCGGTCGGTCTGACCGCGCGCGACGCGTCCGTCCGGTGGCCCGCGCCGCCGGCCCTGACCCGCCGGCGGCACGTCGACATGATGTGGGTGTGCAGCGCCGCCTGTCCGGCCGGCGCCCGGCGCTGACCGCGCCCTCTCCCGCCTTCCCGAGCCCTTCAGCGGTGCGCCCGAGCGGCGCGCCGTCGGCGGTGCACGTTCGTGCCCCGCCGCTGACCGATTCCGGAGACACCTGTGCGATTCCTTCCTGCCCTGACCCGGGTCACCGCCCTCGGCGTGGCCGCGATCCTCGGCGCCGCCTCCCTGACCGCCTGCGGCGACGACGCCTCGTCCGCCGCGGACAACCCGTACGACCTGCTCCAGCCCGGCGTGCTGCGGGCCGGCACGCTCACCGACGCGCCGCCGAACGTCTACCTCAAGGACGGCCAGTTCACCGGCTTCGACAACGACCTGCTCCGGGCGGTCGCGGAGAAGATCGGCCTGAAGGTCGAGTTCGTGGGCACCGACTTCTCGGCGCTCCTCTCCCAGGTCAACAACCACAAGTTCGACGTCGGCAGCTCCTCGATCACGATCACCGAGGCCCGCAAGAAGACCGTCGACTTCGGCAACGGCTACGACTTCGGCTACTTCGGACTCGACGTGCCGGCCGGCTCCCCGATCCGCGACTTCGACGGCCTCGCCGGAAAGCGGGTGGTGGTCGTGCAGGGCACCGTCCAGGACGACTACGCGACCGGCAAGGGCCTCGACCCGGTGCGCGTGCCGGACTACAACGGCGCGATCAACCAGCTCAAGGCGGGCACCGCCGACGCCTGGATCGCCCCGGCCGAGATCGGCGAGAAGTCCGCGGCGGACAGCGGCGGGAAGATCACCGTGGCCGCGAAGCTGCTCAGCCCCGCGCCGACGGCGTACGCGGTCGCCAAGGGGAACGACCCGCTGCGCGAGGCGCTGAACAAGGGCCTCGACGAGGTGATCGCGGACGGCACGTGGAGCCGCCTGCAGGCCCAGTACTACCCGGGCCGGCCGATCCCGGCGGACTTCAAGCCCGGCAGCGGCACCGTCGCGGTCCCGGCCGCGCCCACCGCGTCGGCGTCCGCGTCGGCCGCGTCCTGACGGTACGAGAGCACGAGCGAGCGGAGCGGTAGGAGAGACGACTGATGGATCCGTTGCGCACCCTGTGGGAGACCTTCTTCGACTGGGAGTCCATGCGCGAGGCGCTGCCCGAGATGCTCACCGTCGGGTTGCCCAACACGCTGATCCTGGCGGTCTCCGCCGCTCTGCTCGGCTCGGTGCTGGGCATGCTGCTGGCGATCGCCGGCATCTCCCGCACCCGCTGGCTGCGCTGGCCGGCGCGCGTCTACACCGACGTGTTCCGGGGGTTGCCGGCCGCCGCGACGATCCTGCTGATCGGCGTCGGCCTCGCCCCGCTCGGCATGCAGGTGTGGGGACCGAACCCGTACCCGCTGGGCATCCTGGCGCTCTCCCTGATCGCCGCCGCCTACATCGGAGAGATCTTCCGCTCCGGCATCCAGTCGGTGGAGGCGACCCAGTTGGAGGGGGCCCGCGCCCTGGGCTTCTCCTGGGGCGAGGCGATGCGGGTGGTCATCATCCCGCAGGGCGTGCGCCGCGTCCTCCCCGCGTGGGTCAACCAGCTCATCGCCCTGATCAAGGATTCGAGCCTGGTCTACTTCCTCGGGCTGGTGGCCAGCCAGCGGGAGCTGTTCCGGATCGGCCAGGACTACGCGGCCACCACCGGCAACGAGTCGGCGCTGCTGCTCGCCGGGCTGTTCTACCTGGCGCTGACCGTGCCGCTGACCCACGTGGTGAACGCCATCGACCGGCGGCTGCGGCACGGACGCCCGGCCGGCGCCCCGGCCGAGGAGATCGACGACGCCGACCTGGCGCTGCCGGGAGCGGCGGGAGGGAGCCAGCGATGAGCGTCGACACCAGCACCTCGGTGAGCCTGGCCGTGCGCGACGTCCACCTCGCCTTCGGCGCCAACCGGGTGCTGCGCGGCGTGGACCTGGACGTCGCGCGGGGCGAGACCGCCTGCGTCATCGGGCCGTCCGGCTCGGGCAAGTCGACGCTGCTGCGGACGATCAACCGGCTGATCGAGCCGGACCGCGGCGACGTGCTGCTCGACGGGCGCAGCGTCCTGGGCGACGACCCGGACGCCCTGCGCCAGCGGGTCGGCATGGTCTTCCAGCAGTTCAACCTGTTCCCGCACATGAGCGTCCTGCGCAACGTCACCCTCGCGCTGCGCCGGATCAAGCGGCTGCCGGAGGACGAGGCGGTGGCGGTCGCCCGGGCCCAGTTGGAGCTGGTGGGGCTGGCCGGCAAGGCCGACGCCCGGCCGGGGCACCTCTCCGGCGGGCAGCAGCAACGCGTCGCGATCGCCCGCGCGCTGGCGTTGCAGCCGCAGGTGATGCTCTTCGACGAGGCGACCAGCGCGCTCGACCCGGAGCTGGTCAAGGGCGTGCTCGGGGTGATGGCCGACCTCGCGTCCGGCGGGATGACCATGGTGGTGGTGACCCACGAGATGGGCTTCGCCCGCGAGGTCGCCGACACGGTGGCCTTCATGGACCGTGGGGTGGTGCTGGAGGCCGGCGCACCGGCAGCGGTCTTCGAGGCCGCCGAGCACCCGCGGCTGCGCCGTTTCCTGGCCCAGGTGCTCTGAGCGGGCCCCCGGCTCCGCTCAGTCGGGCAGCACGTGCGTGACGTACCGGCGGGTCAGGGTCGCCACGACCGCGTCGGGGTCGGCCGCCCACACGTCGGCGTTGAAGATCTCCACCTCGGTGTCGCCGGTGTAGCCGGCCCGCTCGACGGCCCGGCGCAGCAGCGGGAAGTCGATGTGCCCGTCGCCCATCATGCCCCGGGAGAGCAGGGCGTCCGGCGGCAGCGGCGTGATCCAGTCACAGACCTGGAAGCTCGCGATCCGCCCCCGGGCCCGGTCGATCTGGTCGAGCACGTCCGGGTCCCACCAGACGTGGAACGTGTCGACGACCACGCCGACCTGCTCGGCCGGGAACCGCTCGGCCAGGTCCAGCGCCTGACCGAGGGTCGAGAGCACTCCCCGGTCGGCGCAGAAGATCGGGTGCATCGGCTCCAGCGCGAGCCGCACCCCCCGCTCCCCCGCGTACGGCGCCAGCGCGGCCACACCCTCGGCCATGCGCGCGCGGGCGCCGGCCAGGTCGCGCGAGCCCGGCGGCAGGCCACCGACCACCATGACGAGGCAGGCGGCGCCCAGGGCGGCGGCCTCGTCGACGGCACGGCGGTTGTCGTCGAGCGCGCGGCGCCACCGTTGCGGGTCGGCGGCGGTCAGGAACCCGCCCCGGCACAGTGAGGAGACCCGCAGGCCGGCGTCCGCCACGAGGCGGGCCGCGGCGCTCACGCCGATCGCCTGCACGGGCTCCCGCCACAGCCCGATCGCGGGCAGCCCGGCGCGTACGCAGCCGGCGACCGCCTCCGCGACGGACCACCGGTCGGTGGTCTTCTGGTTCAGCGACAGCCGGGCCAGCCGCGGGTCGCCCGGGCCCGGGGTCGGCACCTCGGCCGGCCGCCCGGACGGCACGTCCAGGCCGTCCACGGTGGAGGGCGCGGTGCCGGTCATCGCGGCACCCCGGCGACGTCGAGGAACGCCCGCAGGCGCGCGGCGGCGAGGTCCGGGTCGGGCAGCAGCCGGGCGTCGTCGGCGAGGCGGGCCAGCTCCGCGAGGTGGAGCACCGACCGGGCGCTCTGCAGGCCGCCCACCATCGTGAAGCCGGGCTGGTGGCCGCAGAGCCAGGCGAGGAAGGCGATGCCGGTCTTGTAGTACCAGGTCGGGGTGGCGAAGACGTGCCGGGCGAGGGGCAGCGTCGGCGCGAGGATCGCGTCGTAGCGGGCCGGGTCGCCCTCGTCGAGCGCCTGGAGCGCGGCGGAGGCCGCCGGTGCGATCGCCGCGAAGACGCCGAGCAGGGCGTCGCTGTGGTGGACACCGTCCCCGCGGATCAGCTCGGGATAGTTGAAGTCGTCACCGGTGTAGAGGCGTACGCCGGCGGGCAGGGCGGCCCGCAGCCCCCGCTCGTGCGCGGCGTCCAGCAGCGACACCTTCACCCCGTCGACCTTGTCGGCGTGCCGGGCGACGAGGTCGAGGAACGCGGCGGTGGCGACCGGCACGTCGGCCGAGCCCCAGTAGCCGGCAAGCGCCGGGTCGAACATCGGCCCCAGCCAGTGCAGGATCACCGGGCCGGAGACGTGGTCCAGCAGGCGCCCGTACACCTTCGCGTAGTCCTCGGGCCCGCGGGCCAGGCGGGCGAGCTGCCGGCTGGCCATCAGGATGACCTGCGCGCCGCTGGCCTGCACGACCTCGACCTGCACGGCGTACGCGGCCGTGACGTCGTCGAGGGAGGCGAGGTCGGCCGGGGCGTGGTCGGTGCCGGCGCCCGCGGCGATGCGCCCGCCCACCTCGCGGGCGGCGGCGGCGCTGCGCGCGATGAGCTGCCGCGTGGTCGCCCAGTCCAGCCCCATCCCGCGCTGGGCGGTGTCCATCGCCTCGGCCACCCCCAGCCCGTACGACCACAGGTGCCGTCGGAACGCCAGGGTGGACTCCCAGTCGACGACCGCCGGCGCGCCGGGGGTGTTGTCGCCGAGCGGGTCGGCCACCACGTGCGCCGCCGCGAAGGCGACCCGGGACGTGAGGGGCCCGGCCGGTCGGGGCCACCGGGCCGGTTCGCTCAGCCACCGCTCCTCCAGCGTGCCGTCCGGGCGGGGCAGCCGCACCCGGGCGCTCACGCGGTCAGCTCCGGCAGCTCGACGCGGCGGCCCTCCCGCGACGAGCGCAGCCCGGCGTCGGCGAGCTGCACCCCGCGAGCGCCGGAGAGCAGGTCGTACGGGTTCGGCGCGTCCTCCACGACGTGCCGGACGAACTGCTCCCACTGCGCCTTGAATCCGTTGTCGAGCACCGCGTTGTCCGGCACCTCCTGCCATTGGTCGCGGAAGCTCTGCGTCTCCACGAGGTCGGGGTTCCAGACCGGTTTCGGGGTGACCGCCCGGTGCTGCACGCGGCAGCGGTGCAGCCCGGCCACCGCGCTGCCCTCGGTGCCGTCCACCTGGAACTCCACCAGCTCGTCCCGGTTGACCCGGACCGCCCAGGAGGAGTTGACCTGCGCGACGATGCCGCCGTCCAGCTCGAAGATCGCGTACGCCGCGTCGTCGGCGGTCGCGTCGTAGCGTTCGCCCTGCTCGTCCCAGCGCTCGGGGATGTGCGTGACGACCCGGGCGGTGACCGCGCGCACCCGGCCGAAGAGGTTCTCCAGCACGTAGCTCCAGTGCGGGAACATGTCCAGCGCGATGCCGCCGCCGTCCTGCGCGCGGTAGTTCCAGCTCGGACGCTGGGCCGGCTGCCAGTCGCCCTCGAAGACCCAGTAGCCGAACTCGCCGCGCACCGACAGGATCCGGCCGAAGAACCCGCCGTCGACGAGCCGCTTGAGCTTCAGCAGGCCGGGCAGGTAGAGCTTGTCGTGGACCACGCCGTTCTTCACCCCGGCGCGGCGGGCGTGGCGGGCGAGTTCGAGGGCTCCGTCGAGCGACTCGGCCGTGGGCTTCTCCGCGTAGACGTGCCGGCCGGCGTCCATCGCCTTGATCAGCGCCTTCTCCCGCACCTGGGTCAGCTGGGAGTCGAAGTAGACCGGGTAGTCGTCGTCGGCCAGCGCGGCGTCCAGGTCGGTGCTCCACCGCGGAAGCTCGTGCCGCTCGGCGATCTCGCGCAGCTTCGTGGCGTTCCGCCCGACCAGCAGCGGCTCGAGCTGCACGCGCGTGCCGTCGGAGAGGGCGACGCCGCCCTGCTTCCGGATGGCGAGGACGGATCGGACGAGGTGCTGCCGGTAGCCCATCCGCCCGGTCACCCCGTTCATCACCACGCCGAGCTTGCGACCGGCCATCGACGACCTCCTTGGGAAAGCGCTTACCCGGAACGGTAGGGCAGAGCGAGGCGCCCGTGCAAGCCCCGTCCCCAGCGGCCGGTCAACGGCACCCGGAATCGGCCGTCGTGAATGGCGGAAGTGCAGGTCACCGGGGTTTGACGCCCGGTCGGCCGCTTCCTACGCTGGCGGACGACCCCCACCCGGCGCCTGCGGAAGGACGTCCCGTGACCGGTTCCGTCACGCTGCACGACGTGGCACGCCGCGCCGGCGTCTCGCTGGCCACCGCCTCCCGAGCCCTCAACGGCAGCGCCAACCGCGTGGTGGGTGAGAAGCTGCGCGAGCGGGTGCTGCGCGCGGCGGCCGAGCTGCGCTACTCCCCCAACGCGCACGCCCAGGCGATGGCCCGGGGCCGCACCAACATCGTCGGCCTGTCGCTGCACGACATCGCCGATCCCTACTTCTCGGCCGTCGCGGCCGGCGTGATGCGGGAGGCCGAGGCGAACGGCCTGCTGGTCACCATGGCGAGCACCGAGCGGCGGCCGGGCGCCGAGACGGACTACGTGGGCGCCTTCCGCCGGCACTGGGCCAGTGTGGTCATCGTGGTCGGCAGCCGCACCGACGACCGGGCCGCCACCGACCAGCTCGCCGAGGAGCTCGCGGCGTTCGAGGCCGAGGGCGGCCGGGCGGTCGCCATCAGCCAGCCCCGCCTGCCGGTCGACACCATCTCGATCGACAACCAGGCCGGCGCGCGCGACCTCGGCAGCGCCCTGCACGACCTCGGGCACCGCCGCTTCGCCGTCCTCTCCGGCCCGACCGACCTGCTCACCGCGACCGAGCGGGTGGCCGGCTTCCGGGAGGCGCTGGCCCGGCGCGGCGTCCGGCTCGCCCCGGCGCACGTGGTGCCCGGGCCGTTCACCCGCGACGGCGGCTACGCGGCCATGCACCAGCTGCTCGACCGGGAGCCCGACGTCACCTGCGTCTTCGCGGTCAACGACGTGATGGCGGTCGGGGCGATGGCCGCGCTGCGCGACCGCGGCGTCGAGCTGCCGGCGGGCATGGCGATCGCCGGGTTCGACGACATCGCCACCCTCCGCGACGTCAGCCCGGGGCTGACCACCGTGCGGATCCCGCTGGAGGAGATCGGCGCGCTGGCCGTCCGGCTGGCCCTCGACGACGACGTCGACCGGCCCCGCGTGCACCGGGTCGCCGGCGAGGTCGTCGTGCGCCCCAGCACCCCCCGCCTCGGTTGACCGGTCGGGCCGGCGAGGCCCGGCTCCGCCGCCGACGTCGGTGTCGGGCGGCACCGGGGCGGGTGGGCCGGGGAGCGGCGGCCGGCTGCCACCGCTCCCCCACCGCGCCGCGCCGGACGCCTCAGCCCGCCGGCGTGCCGCGCACCTGCAGGTCGCGCAGCCGGCCGATGTTGTCGAAGGACCCGAAGCCCACCCGGCCGGAGGTGAACGTCGTGTCGCGGGCGGTCATGAGCGGGTCCTTCGCCCCGTCCACGTAGACCGCGATCTCCCCGGTGGTCGGCAGGTGCCGGACCCGGACGGTGTGCCAGTCGGCGTCCACGACGGCCGGCGCGGCACCGCGCGAACGGCCGTTCCACTGGTAGTCGATCCGCTCCCGGTCCGCGTTGTCGACCTTGAAGATGCCGTTGTGCGGCAGGATCGTGTTGTCGGTCGACAGGTGGGCGTAGTAGAACTCCGTGTCCGAGCGGTAGCCGAAGACGATGATCACGTCCCGGTTCGTCACCTCGACCGGCGTGTCCAGCCGTACGTCCGCCGTGATGTCCACGGCCCCGAACTCCGGGCCGGCGGTGAGCACCGCGTACTCGAACGGTCGACGCGGACCGGGCCGGGCCACGCCCGCCTCGGCGAGGATGACCTGCTCGCCGGTGAACCGCCACTTCGACGGGGTCACCGGCGCCCAGTTGCTCGGCCGCATGGTGTCCCGCACCTTCGTGGTGCCGGGCTTCCCGCTCGCGAACTCCCGGGTACCGGTCACCTTCCAGATCTTCCCGTTCGCCTTGGCGAGGAGGTAGAGCTCGCCCCGCGCGTCGGTGCCGAAACGCAGGTCGACCCGGTTGGGGTCACCCGGCGCGCCGGGCCCGGAGAGGTCCTGCATCCGCACCGGGGTGCCGTCCTCGGTGAAGAGGGCCAGCCGATGGATCGGGGCCGGCCGCGCCCCGCGGCGCATCTCCTTCGCCTCGGTGTAGAGCACCCGGCCGTCGACCAGGTCGCCGAAGACGTACTTGCCGCGCAGCGCCGGCACGTCGCGGCCGCGGTAGACGAACCCGCCCGCCACCGCGACCCCGACGTCCGAGGTGCAGTTCCAGCCCGGCGCCGGGTCATGGTCGTACGCGGCCACCGGGTAGGTGTAGCCGTACCGCTCGTCGTCCTCGGGCAGCGGGAAGAGCTTGTCGCAGGGCCGCGTGGACGCCTTGTCGAAGACGAACGCGCCCTCGCGCTCGCTCCAGCCGAAGTTGTCACCGGCCCGCACCTCGTAGATCGCCTCGATGGCGTGCTCGCCGATGTGGCCCAGGTACATCTTCCCGGTCTGGCGGTCCCAGCTGAACCGGTGCGGGTCGCGGAAGCCGACCGCGTAGATCTCGCCGAGCGCGCCCTCCCGCCCGACGAACGGGTTCGACGGGGGGATGCCGTACCGCCGGCTCGCGGCATTGGTGCCCAGCGGGTCGATCCGCAGCAGCTTGCCGTGCGGCAGGGCGAGGTTCTGCGGGTCCGTGTTGCGGACGCCGAGCCCGCCGTCACCGGCGGCGATGTAGAGCATGCCGTAGTCGGGGTCGCGCTTCTTCGCCGTCGGGTTGAAGTTGATCTCCTGGATGCCGTGCACCTGGCCGCCGAAGCCGATGCGCAGCACCTCCCGGCGGGTGCCGGCGAAGGTGTCGGCGGCCGGGTCGCTCGCCGTCCACTCCGTGATGATGCCGTGGTAGATGGTGCCGGCCTGCGACCAGTCCGGCGTCTCCGTGGCGAGCGACGCCTGCTCGGTGTGGACGGTGTAGAACTTGCCGCTGCGCGTGAAGTCCGGGTGGAAGGCCACGTAGCCGAAGCCCTGGCCGAGCCCGCGGCCGGAGAAGAACTTCGGCGCGAAGGTCGCGGCGACGTCCAGGTAGACGTGCGGCACCCCGTCCTCGACGACGTACAGCTTGCCGTTGAGGTCGGGCACGGCCCGGCGGCCGGAGCCGTCGGGGATCTCCATGATGGTGTTGATCCGGGCCTGGCGCATGAGCCGGGTGTCCGTCGGTGCCGGGGTCGGCTCGGACTTCGGGAAGCTGGTGTACTCGCTCAGGACCAGGCCGAGACGGCTCTGGATCTGCGCCTCGGGGACCGGGTCGTAGATCGGGTCGGCCGCCTGGGCGGGGGCCGCGGCCACCAGCGACAGGGTGAGCGCGGCGATCGTGAGCGCCGTCGTCGTCACCGGTCTGCGCGGGCGGCGAGTGGAGATGCGCACGGGTCACTCCATTCTCGGGGGGACGGTGGGGTGGTGGATCAGCGACCGCGGATCATGTGCCGGTACTGCCGCTCGACGTCCCGCGCCGAGAGCGCGCGGTCGAGGAACATCAACGCGTCCATCCGGCAGTCGCACGGGTTCTGCTCGCGGGTGTCCTGCGGGAAGCTCCCGCCGATCTTGATGCCGCGCGGGTCGGTGGCGGTGGTGACGTGCGGCCCGGGGCCGCCGACCAGCCACGGGTCGTCGGTGCGGGTGTAGAAGCCGGCCAGGGGCCGGCCGTCGCGGTAGAGCGCCATGGTGCCGGTGGCGAAGTCGAAGGTGGCGGCGAGGTGCACCCACCGCCCCACCGGCAGCAGGGTGCGCCAGTCCTCCTGGGCCGCGAAGGTCTGGGAGTTCCCGCCGTCGAGCCGGCGTCCCAACGCGACCAGGCGCAGCTCGCCGTTGACGTCGATGAGTTCCAGCAGGGCACGTACGCCGTGCCCGTCGGAGTCGCCGGTGAGCACGCCGGCCAGCCCGATCGCGTTGAACAGGTCATCCGGGTTCTGGGTGTTGGAGTTGGGCAGCGGGCCGGTCATCTCGACCTTGAACCAGCCCATGACGGTGGTGCCGGCCACGGCGTTGAACGCGCGCAGCGTACGCACGCCGCTGGCCGAGTAGATGCCGGCCTTCCAGTCGTCGTTGCCGGCGACCGTCGGCTCGACCTGCCGGGTCTGCAACGCCCGGCCGCTGCCGGCGTACGCGTGGTCCCGCACGCGCATCGCCGCCGCGCCGTTGACCAGCTCGATCTCGGTGCCGGAGCGGCCCTGGTCGCGTTCCAGCGCCTCGTCGCCGGGGACGGGGTGGTCGAAGTCGTAGAACGCGACCAGGTTGTCTCGCAGGGACGGGTGGACGTCACGTGGGCCCGGATGGCCCGCGGACGCGGGTGGCGCCGCGACACCGGCCAGCACCCCGGCCGCCAGGACGGCGGCGGTGGCGGCGGCGACGCGTCGTGTTCTCGACATCGCGTACACCTCTCTGTGCCACGAACTCGGCGGTCCGGGCCCGGTAAGCGCTTACCGGAGTGGCCGGACCCTATGTGGTGGTGCGGTGGTGCCGTACGGGGTTCAGCGCTTCGGGGTGACCGGCGGTTCGGCGGGCCGCCCGCCCAGGTACAACTCGCCCAGCTGCGGGTCGGCCAACAACTCGGCCGCCGGGCCGGAGATGTGCACCCGACCGAGGTCGAGCACGCAGCCGAGGTCGGCGGTCTCCAGGGCCCGCCGGGCGTTCTGCTCGACCAGCAGCACGGCGGTGCCGGCGTCGCGCATCCGGACGACCTGCTCGAAGACGGTGGCCGTCGCCTTCGGGTCCAGGCCCATGGACGGCTCGTCCAGCAGGACGACCTTGGGGTCGACCATGAGCGAACGGGCGAACTCGACCTGCTTCTGCTGCCCGCCGGAGAGCAGCCCGGCGAGGCTGCCCCAGCGCTGGGCCACCACCGGGAACAGCTCCTTGACGAACTCGGCCCGGCGGGCGAGGAACGCCTTGTCGCGCAGCGTGTAGCCGCCGAGGAGAACGTTCTCGGCCACGGTCATCTCGCGGAACACGCTGTGTCCCTGCAGGACGTGCGCCACCCCGGCGGCGAGCATCGCCTGCGGCCCCTGCCCGGTGATCTCCCGGCCGCCGACCAGGATCCGCCCCGACCGGGGCTTCAGCAGGCCGCTCGCGACCTTCAGCACCGTCGACTTGCCGGCGCCGTTCGGGCCGACGAGGCAGACGATGGACCCGGCCGGCACGGCGACGGAGAGGCCGCGCAGCACCGGGGCGGCCCGGCCGTAGCCGGCCTGGATGTCGACGAGTTCGATCTCAGACGCCAAGGTAGGCTCCCAGCACGCGTTCGTCGGTGCGGATGACCGACGGCGGCCCTTCGGCGATCGGCCGACCACGGTCGAAGACCACGATGTGGTCGCTGATGCTCATCACCAGGTCCATGTTGTGTTCGACGATCACGAAGGTGCGGCCCTCGGCGTTCAGCTCCCGGACCAGGCCGCCGATGCGGTCGAGCAGGGCCGGGTTGACCCCGCCGGCCGGCTCGTCCAACAGGACGGTCTCCGGGTCGCTCATCAGCACGCCCGCCAGCTCCAGCAGCTTCTGCTGACCCCAGGACATGTTCCGCGCCTCGACGTCGGCGAGGTGCTCGATGCCGAGGCGGGTCAGCCAGCCGCGCGCCCGGTCGACCTCGGCCCGGCCGCGCGCCCCGCGCAGCTGACCGAGCAGGCCCGCGGGGCGGACGGACGCGAGCACGTTGTCCAGTGCCGACATGCGGCCGAAGACCCGGCAGAGCTGGAAGGTACGGCCGATGCCGGCGTGCGCGACCACGTGCGGGGTGGCCCGCGTGATGTCCCGTCCCCGGTAGGTGGTCCGGCCGCCGTCGGGCCGGATCATGCCGGTCACGCAGTTGAAGAACGTCGTCTTGCCCGAGCCGTTGGGCCCGATGAGGGCGTTCACCCTGCCGTGCTGGAAGGTCACGCTGGCCCCGTCGAGCGCCACCACGCCCCCGAAGGCCTTCGTCAGGCCCTCCGTCCGGAGCGCCTGCCCGTCCCGTTCGCTCATGCCGCCTCCTCGCTCCGCTCGCTCATGACGGCTCCTTCGTCGACGGCGCGCCGGGGCTGGCCCCGGCCAGCTCGGGCGCGCCGGCCGCGCGCTCGCGCTGCTCGCGCAGCTCGGCCGCGGTCACCTCGCGGATCGACTGCTGGGCCGGCCGGAACCGCTCCAGCCCGGCGGCGATCGCGGGCAGCACCCCGTCGGGCATGAAGAGCACGACGAGGGCGAGCAGCAGGCCGGTCGCGACCAGGTGCAGCGGGGTGTTGCCGTACTCGACCTTGAAGTACTCCAGGGCCGTGCCGACGACCAGCGCGCCGAGCAGCGGGCCGAACAGCGTGCGTACGCCGCCGAGCAGCGCCATCAGCACCATGTACGAGCCGGTCAGGATGGAGAACTGGAAGACCGGGTCGAGGTCGCCGAACCAGAGCGCGTAGAGCCCGCCGGCCGCCGCCGTGAACCCGGCCGACACCACGAAGACCACCAGCTTGTAGGCGAACGTGGGGATGCCCAGCGACTCGGCCTTGTCCTCGTCCTCGCGGATCGCCTTGAGGCCCAACCCGAACCGGGAGCGGTCGATCAGCCACCAGGCCAGCAGCGCGAGCGCGAGCAGGCCGGCGAAGAGGAACCAGAAGACCCGGTGGTGCTCGGGGCGCAGCAGGTCCGGGAACGGGCGCGGCACGTTGAGGCCACGGGAGCCTCCGGTGAACGACGCCCAGCTCTGGAAGATCAGCAGCAGGACCAGCACCAGCGCGATGGAGACGATGACGAAGGAGGCGCCGCGCACGCGCAGCGCCGCGTACCCGATCGGCACGGCGAGCGCCGCGACGACGAGCGCCGCGACCACGAGCGCCAGGAAGCTCGGCACGCCGGCCTTGGTGACGAGCAGGCCGGTGCCGTACGCGCCGAGCCCGGCGAGCGCGCCGTGGCCGAGCGAGATGTAGCCGGTGAAGCCACCGACGAAGTTCCACGACGTCGACAGCAGCGCGTAGTTCAGTACGAGGATGCCGGCCGAGAGGATGTACGGGTTGGGGGCCAGCGACGGGAACGACAGGGCCGCCGCGACGAGCGCCACCAGCAGGACGCCCCGGACCAGGCGGCCGGTGGTGAGCGCCGGCCGGCGCGCGAGCCGGACGGGTGTGGGGTCAGAAGCGCTGGGCAAGCCGGCCTCCGAAGAATCCCTGCGGGCGGAACGCCAGCGTGACGAAGAGCGCGAGGTAGAAGATGGTCTGCGCCCAGGTGGTGTTGAGCGGGATCTGCAACAGGCTCTGCGTGAGGCCCAGCACCATGGCGGCGGCCGCCGCGCCGGGCACGCTGCCCAGCCCGCCGACCACGATGATCGCCATGAGCGGCCCGATCCAGTGCCAGTGCAGCGACGGGTAGATGGTGGTGTCCAGCGCCAGTGCGGTGCCGCCGACGGCGGCGCTGGCGAGCCCGATGCCGAAGCCGAAGCCCGCGACCCGGTCGGTGTCGATGCCCACCAGCCGGGCCGCGTCCCGGTGCTGGATCGTCGCCCGCAGCGCCCAACCGAACGTGGTCCGCTTGAGCAGCAGGTAGAGCGTGAGCAGCGCGACCGCGGCGAGCCCGAACGCGATCAGCTTGACCACCGCGACGCGGGCCCCGAACAGCTCGATGTTCGCCGCCCCGTAACCGAGCTGGATGCGGCGCTGGGTGCCGGTGAAGGCGTACCCGAGCAGGCCCTCGATGATGACCGCGATGGCGAAGGTCAGCAGCACCGACATCATGGTCAGTGTGGCGGGGCGCAGGCGCGACAGTAGCAGCCGTTGCAGCAGCACCCCGCCGCCGAAGAAGAGCGGGACCGTGACGACCAGCGAGAGCAGCGGGTCGACACCCAGCCGGGTGTGCGACCACCAGGCCAGGTAGGCGGCGAGGATGAGGAACGCCGAGTGGGCGATCATCACCACGCGCATGATGCCGAAGTAGAGCGTCAGGCCCGAGGCCAGCAGGGCGTAGAGCCCACCCAGGAGCACACCCAGGATGACGCTCTGGAAGATCAGCGCTCCGGAGGACATCGGCGCCTACCAGGCCGGCTTGGGATAGACGATGTCGGTCTCCTTCGCGTCGGCCGGGAGCACGATCTGGATCTCCCCGCCGACCCACTGCTGGATCATGTGGGCGCCCTTCGGCTTGCCGGTCGCGTCCCAGCTGAGCGGGCCGACGACGGTCTCCACGGTGTTGCCGCGCACCCAGTCGATCAGCTTCTGCTGGCAGTCGCCCTGCTCGGCGCAGCCGACCGCGGTGATGGCCGCGGCCACGACCTGGCCCGTGGTGTACGCGTTCGCCTCGTCCTCCTCGGGCGGTGAACCGAACTGCGCCGTGTACTTCTCCACGAACTCGACGTTGCTCGGGTAGGGCGCCTTCTGCGTGTAGCCGGTCGGCGCCAGGATGCCCTCGGTCTTGTTGCCGATCGCGGCGGCGAACTCGGGGCTGGTCGGGGCGGTCGAGAAGGCGGCCAGCTTGGGTTGGTAGTCGAGCTGCTGGAGCGCGACGATCAGGTTGACGCCGTCCTGGTACTGCGAGCCGCCGACCACGATGTCCGCCTTGGACGCGGCGATCTTCGCGGCGATGCCGCTGAAGTCGGTGGTGTTCGGCGGATAGACCTCGTCGACCACGGTGCGGATGCCGCCCTTTTCGAGCTTCTCCTTCAGGCCGTACGCGGTGCCCTGCGCGAACGGGTCGTCCATCGCCGCGTAGGCCGCCGTGGCGGGCCGCTGGTCGGCGGGCAGGCCGAGGAGGTACTCGGCGAGGTGGTTGTAGTGGTCGTTCGCGACCGCCGGGGCGGCGTAGAAGAGATTCTTGAAGCCCTGCTCGAAGACCTCGTTCGCCGCGCCGGCGGGCTCGACGAACAACATCCCGTACTCCTCGGCCACGCGGGCGGCCGGCACGACGAGCCGGGTCGAGAAGGGACCGACCACCACGTCGACCTGGTCCTGGCCGATCAGTTGCTCGTAGTCCGACACGACGCGGTCGGCGTTGGACTGGTCGTCGAGGATCTTCAGCTCGACCTGACGGCCCAGCAGGCCGCCCTTGTCGTTGACGATCTTCGCCCAGGCCTGGTAGCCGCGCTGCACGCCCTTGCCGGGCTCGGAGAAGTCTCCGGTGAGCGGCAGCGAGATCCCGACCACGATCGGGTCGTCCGTGGCGGACGAACCCTCGTCGCCTCCGCTGCAACCGGCGAGCGCGAGGGCCATCGTCGCGCCGAACGCCGTCGCCCATCTCATTGTTGTCAACCGGGTGGACATGCTCGGACGCTCCTTTGCACCGGGCTGGAAGCGCTTACGAAAGCGCTTTCGTACTCTAGGGTGTGTGCTACGTCACTGGCAAGAGCCGGGACGCGCCGACATCGATGTCTCGGGAGTCACTGATGCCGAAGCCTGGCTCGAGGTTGCGCCTCGTCGACGTCGCCGAGCGGGCCGGGGTGTCGCTGGCGACAGCGTCCCGCGCCCTGTCCGGGCGCGACGGCGTGAGCGAGGAGGTCGCCGACCGGGTACGGCGGGTCTCCCAGGAGCTGGGCTACGTCGCCAACCCGTACGCACGCACCCTCGCCGGTGGCGCCAGCTCCACTGTGGGCCTCGTCGTGCACCAGGTGGACGACCCGTACTTCTCCGAGATCGCCGGCGGGGTCATCGAGGTCGCCGCCGAACAGGGGCTGCTCGTACAGATCTGCCACTCCGGGCGCGACCCGCACTTCGAGCTGCGGCAGATCCGCCACCTCATCGCCCAGCGGGTCGGCATCATCCTCATCGCCGGGTCCGGCTACACCGACACCCGCATCGAGGCGGAGACGAAGGCCGAGCTGTCCGCGTACCAGAACGTCGGCGGGCGGGTCGCGGTCATCGGGCGGCACTCCCTGGGCGCCGACGCCGTGCTGCCGGACAACGAGGCCGGCGGTCGCGCGCTCGGGGAGCACCTGCTCGCGCTGGGGCACCGCCGCATCGCCGTCGCGGCCGGCACCGAGGGGCTCACCACCGTCGTCGACCGGCTCGCCGGGGTCGCCTCCGCGCTGCGCGCGCACGGGCTGGACCTCGCCGGCCTGCCGGTGGTGCACACCGACTTCACCCGGGAGGGCGGACGGGTGGCCGCCGAGCGGATCCTCGCCGAGCACCCGGCGACCACCGCGATCATCGCGCTCAACGACGCGATGGCGATGGGAGTGCTCGCCGTGCTGCGGGCGCACCGCATCCCCGTGCCGGAGCGGATGTCCGTGGTCGGCTTCGACGACGTGTCCGTCGCCGCCGACCTCGCGCCGAGCCTCACCACCGTGCGGCTGCCGATGACCGACATGGGACGGATGGCCCTCGCCCTCGCCCTCAAGCCCCGGTCGGCCCGGCCGCGCCGGCGCTCCACCGGCCACACCCTCGTGGTCCGCGACTCGACAGGACCCGCACCCGCCTGACCCGCGTTCCGCGCCGCGCTCGTACCCTGCCGCGCCGCGCTCGCACCGCGCGCTCGCGCGGCGGCGACATCCTGGTCGTGGTGGCCTCGGGCCACTCCGAGGCCACCACATCCAGGATCGTGGGGATCAAGGGGCGGGACCGCGCCCCGGGGAGCGACGGGACGGCCTGACCGGCTCCCGGGGCCGCCGCGGGGTCAGAAGCCGGGGAAGACCCGGCGTAGCTCGTCCAGGCTCACCGGCCCGGTGAGGCGTACGTCGTCCGGCGTGTACCGCGCGCCGAGCCGCCCCACGGTGAGGCGCAGCCACGCCTCGGCGGGCAGGACCAGCTCGCCGTCCGGCTGCTCCGGGACGTCCGTCAGCTCGATCCGCTCGCCCAGCCGCAGCCCGAACGCCCGCTCCGGGTCGTGCACCCGCACGGCGAGCGTGGCCCGCCGGCCGGCGAGGGCGTCCGCCCGGCCGGTCCACCCGAGCATCGCCCCCACCTGATCGAGCAGCAGCGGCACCGCGTCGGCCGACACCGTCGCGGCCGGCTCGAAGCCGACCTCGACGTCCCACCGGTGCAGGGCGAACTCGCTGAGCCGCATCCGGGCCGCCGTGGCGACGTCCACCGGTTCGGGCAGGAAGCCCAGGTCGACGCGCAGTTCGGCCCGGGCCGCCGGGTCCAGCGACTCGTACGCGCGCACGAGCCGCTCGTTGGCCTCGACGAACCCGGCGGCGTGCTCGGCCGGGGGCATCGCGTCCCACCGCGCCCACACCGACCGGTTGAAGTCGCCGTCGGGCGGCGGGTCGCCGGCCTGCGCGGCGCGCAGCGCCGCCAGGTTGATCTCCGCGCCGCTGCCGAGGTGACTGAGCACCTGGGACACCTGCCACTCGCTGGCGCCGGACGGACGGGTCAGGTCGTCCGGGCCGAGCTTCCCGACGAAGGCCGCGAGCGCGTCGTGCCCGCCGCGCAGGGCGGCAATCGTCTGGTCCGCGATCGAAGACATCTCTCTCCTGTCGACTCGGCTCGGCGTCGCCGCCGCTCCCCGCTCGGGAAGCCGGCCGGTGCACGACGCCGGCACCTATCATGCTCCCGCCCGGGTCGGGTTCGGGCACTCACCGCCGCTGCCGTCGGCCCGGCGACCGGCGCCGGCCGGTCACGCAGCGCCACCGGCCGGCCGCGCGGGCGGGATGGCCGGGCCGGGACGACGGGCCGCGCGGGCACGGCGGTAGCGTTGCGCGATCCCATGGGCCCGTGGGGGTGGCAGGACCGTACGGAGGTTGGCGAATGTCCAACGGCGACGAGCCGTTCGCGGTTCGCGAGCACGGCAGCTCGCGACCCACCTTTGAGCTGACGCTGCGCGGCTACGACAAGCGGCAGGTCGACCGGCACATCGAGCAGCTCGACGCCCAGCTCGCGTCGCTGGCGGCCGAGCGGGAGCGGGCGAGCGGGCAGGTCCGCGAGTTGAGCGGGCAGGTGCAGCAGCTGCACGCGGAGCTGACCGAGCTGCGGCAACGCCCCACGCAACCGGACCGGGCCACCTTCCGGGACCTCGGCCCGATGGTGGACCAGATCCTCGCGCTGGCCGAGAAGCAGGCCGGGGTGATCACCGAGACCGCCGCGCAACGCGCCGGGGAGTTGCAGGCCGAGGCCGAGCGGACGCTTGTCGACGCGCGGGAGCGGGCCAGCCGTGCGTTGCGCGACCTGGAGGAGGAGCTGTCCGCGCGCCGCACCGAGCAGGAGAAGGCGTACGAGGAGCGCCGCACCGCGGTGGAGGCGGAGCTCGCCGAGATCCGAGAGGCGGCGGAGAAGCTCCGCGCCGACGGCGAGGCCGCGCACGAGCGCGCCCGTCAGGAGGCGAAGCGGATCAGCGAGCAGAGCGCGCAGCAGATCGAGCAGGCCCGGGCCGCGTCCGAGGCGCTGACCCGCGCCGCCCGTACGCAGATCCAGCAGGAGTTGCAGGCCACCCGCAACAAGAGCCAGCAGGAGCTGGCCCAGTGGCAGTCCAACATCGAGCGGGACGTCAACGAGCGCCGGGCCGCCGCCGAGCAGGAGATCGCCGAGCAGCGCGCGGCCGCCGAGCGGGAGATCGCCAGCCAGCGCAGCGCCGCCGAGCAGACGATCGGCTCGCTCATCGGCGAGGCGCAGCAGTACGCCACCGACGTACGGCAGCGCGCCGACGAGCAGCTCGCCACCCACCAGGAGCAGCTCGCCGTCGTACAGCAGGAGTTCGCTGCCCGGCAGCAGGCGGTGACCCAGTTGCAGGCGGAGCTGGAGTCGGCCCGGCAGCAACTCGCCGAGACGCACCACGAGCAGGCGGAGGCGGAGCGCGAGCTGGCTCAGGTGCGGCAGCGGCTCGACGAGGTCCGGCGGGAGCTCACGGCCGAGGTCGAACGCCTGGACGCGGCACGGCGGGCGGCCGACTCGGCCGAACGGCACGCCAAGGACGTCCGCGCCCGGGTGCAGCGTGAGGCGAAGCGGGTCGCGGACCTGGCCGCGGCCGCGGTCATGGCCGCCGCGGCGGGCGGCGTGGCCACGGCCGAGTATCCGATGGTGACGCCGCGGCCGAACGCGGAGCAGCCGAGCGCCGCCGAGCCCGGCGAGCGGCACGCCCGGACGATGGAGGACGCGGCGCCCCCCGCCGACGTCGAGACGGCGGGCGAGTCCGACCCCGAGGCGGCGGCCGGCGAGCCCGGCACCGAGGCGGTGACCGCCGGGCGGCGCGCCGACGACGCGGGAGACGGCGCGCGGCGGCCCGACGAGGCGGGAGACGGCGCGCGGCGGGCCGACGACGCGGCCGGCGGCGCCCGGCGGGCCGACGACGTCGCGGCCGACGGCCGGGTCGCGGGCGGGGCGGAGCCGGCGGCGCCGCCGGTCGACCTCTTCACGCCGCGTCAGCGGCCGGCCGAACCGTCGGCCGGCGGTGAGCCGCGGGCCGACGCGGCGCGCGTCGAGCAGGTGTGACCACCCGTCGTGCCGCCGGCGCGCGTCGAGCAGGTGTGACACGCGTCGTGCCGCCGGCTCGACCCGGCGGCACGACGCCGCTCGTCACGCCCCGCCGGTGCCGAAGAGGGCCGCGTAGCCGGACGGCAGCTGGGTGATCACGTCATTGAGCTCGCCCGCGGTCACCGCGTCCGCCACCGTGGACAGGACGGCACCGGCGTCCCACTGGGCCGTCTGACTCGTCGCCCCGGTGCCGGCCGCGATCCGGGTGAGGAACTCCTGCACCGACAGCTGCAGGGTCGGCTCGCTCTGCTCCTCAAGGATCTCGCCGATGCCCCGCGGCAGCTGGGCGGCGAGGTCGCGGGCCTCGTCGGGCGTCAACCGCGCGGCGAGCACGCTGAGCACGGCGCGGATGACGCCCTCGGCCTCGGCGGCGCTGCCGTACTCGCCGCGCTCGCGTACGGCGGCCACGAACTCGTGGTACTTCACGATGCTGTCCCTTCCTGACCGTCGGGCGGGCATCCGGACCGGAGGGAGCGGCGGGCGCCGCGGGAACGGAGCGTCTACGCGTCCGCCTGCGACGAGTCTGGCACGTCCGGGCCGGTCGGGACGCGGTATTCGCCGCCCCGGCCGGCCCGTGCACCGGTCGTAGGGTTATCCGGGCCCGCGCCGCCCGCGGGTGGACACGAACTCGTACGACATCACCGCGAAGCCCGGGTCGCGCAGGAGCCGGCGGTAGCCGTCCAACTGGCCCGGCGTGAACCCGGCCGCCAGCAGCTCCGGCTCCAGCTGGCGGGAGTTCGTCTCGTAGAGCGAGGCCCCGCCGGACCCGCCGGCCCAGCTCTCCGCGTGGGTGACGGTGTCGACGTCGGTCAGGCCGACCCGCGTCATCTCGCCGTGCACGTCCTGCGCCCAGCCCAGGTCGGCGCCGTGGCCCTGGAGGACGTCCATCATCGCGTCGGTCACCTGGCTGAACAGCTTCGCCGCGTCGTCGTTCGGGGCGGTCAGCACCCGGGGCGTGGTCGTGCAGTCGAACTCCTCGACCACCAGCCAGCCGCCGGGGGCGAGCGCACCGACGAGCTTCCGCAGGACCCGCCGCCGCTCGGGCAGGTGCAGCAGCACGAGCCGGGCGTGGACCAGGCCGAACGACTCCCCCGGCGGCAGCTCCGTCCGCACGTCGTGGCGCCGCACGTCGAGGTTCGCCTCGGCGCGCAGCCGGGCGGTGTCGATGTCGGTGGCGAGGACGTGGCCGTCGGCGCCCACCGCCCAGGCCATGCCGTGCGCCACGGAGCCGCCGCCGGCACCGACCTCCCAGCAGGTCAGCCCGGGGGTGAGCACGGGCGGCGCCAGGCGGCGCATGGTGATCGGGTCGAGGAACGCCTCCAGCGTGCGCAGCTGGGGCACCGCCTCCTCGGCGGCGTTGTCGAAGGCGTACTCGCTGTCGCGGGTTTCGGTCGGCATCGTGGTCACCCTTCCGGAAGAGGTCGTGGCAGCTGCGGGAGGTCGGCCCGGAGCCCGGGCACCGGGTGGGCCGCCTCGGGGGTCGCGACGGTGGCGATGCTCAACATCGCCGCGAGCGTGGCCGGGTCGGCCCGCGCCTCGGCGGCCGGCCGGTCGTAGACGAGGCGGCCGTACTCCAGCACGGCGATCCGGTCGGCGACCCGCATGGCGTGCTGGAGCTGCTGCTCGACGAGGAGCACGGTCAGGCCCGTGCCGGCCAGGTCGCCGACGACGTCGCGCACGCGGGCCGCGAGGTCGGGGGCGAGGCCCTCGCACGGCTCGTCGAGCAGCAGCACCCGGGGCTGGCCGAGCAGCGCCCGCGCGATCGACAACATCTGCTGCTCGCCGCCGGAGAGCTGGTCGCCGCGGTGCCGCAGCCGCACGCCCAGCCGGGGCAGCAGCTCCAGGACCCGGGTGACAGTCCAGCCCTCGGCGCCGGGTGTCGCGGCGCGCCAGGGCGCGGCGGCCAGGGCGAGGTGCTCGGCCACGGTGAGCCGGGAGAAGACGCGCCGGCCCTGCGGCACCAGGCCGACCCCGGTGCGGGCGACGCGGTGCGGTGGGCCGCCGGCCACCGGCACGCCGCCGACCTCGATCCGACCGTGGTAGGGCCGGACCAGCCCGGCGATCGTGTGCACCAGGGTGCTCTTGCCGGCCCCGTTGCGGCCCACCACCGCCTGGATACCGCCCGGCGGCACCCGGAGGGTCACCTCGTGCAGCACCGTACCGCCGGCGTAGCCGGCGCAGACGCGGTCCAGGCGCAGCATCAGGCCACCCCCTCGGCGTAGGCCCGACGCACGTCGGCGCGGGCGCGGATCTCCTCGGGTGGGCCGGCGGCGAGGACGCGGCCGTCGCGCAGCACGGTGACGGTGTCGCTCAGGGCGTAGACCAGGTCCAGCCGGTGCTCCACGAGCAGCACGGCGACCGCCCTCGGCAGTTCCCGCAGGAACTGGACCAGCCGGCCGACCTCGGTGGCGGAGAGCCCGGCGGCCGGCTCGTCGAGCAGCAGCAGGCGCGGTCGGCTCGCCAACGCGACGGCGATCTCCAGCTGTCGCTGCTGGCCGTGGGCGAGCTGACCGGCGGGCACGCCGGCGAGATCGGCCAGGCCCACCCGGGTGAGCAGCCGGTCCGCCGTGGCGCGGGCCGCGGCGCGCGTTGCTCCGGGGCGCCACCGGCCCGGCGGGGCGGTGTGCGGCAGGGCCGCGACCTGGACGTTCTCCGCCGCGGTGAGCGTCGACCAGACGGCGGGTCGCTGGTGGATGCGTCCGACGCCCCGGCGTGCCCGGGCGGCCGGGCCGCGCCGGCTGACGTCCCGGCCGGCGAGCCGGACCCGGCCGGTGGTGGGCCGGACCGTGCCGGCGATGACGTTGAGCAGGGTGGTCTTGCCGGCGCCGTTGGGGCCGATGAGCGCGTGCCGCTGACCGAGGTCGACGCGCAGGTCGACGGTGTCGAGCGCGGCGAGTGAGCCGTAGCGCACGGTGATGGCGTCGGCGGCGAGCAGTGGGGTCATGTCCGTACCTCCGTCGGTGTCGGCTCGGGGACGGGGCGGGGCTCCGGGTGGCGGGCCGGGCGCCGGAGGAACGGACCGCGCAGGGGCCCCGGGCGGCGGCCGCCCTCGCCGGGCAGCAGGTACACCGTCGCGACGAAGAGCGCGCCGAGCACCAGGGGCGCGTGACCGGGCAGGACGCCGAGCAGCCAGTCGCGGGCGGCGATGACGAGCACCGCGCCGACCAGGGCTCCGGCGACCGACACCGTGCCGCCGATCACCACGCCGAGCAGCAGGAGGGCGGAGGTCTCGAAGCCGAAGTCGGCCGGCGACAGGTACTGCTGCGCGACCACGAGCAGGGAGCCCGCGACGCCGGCGAGCGCACCGGCCGCGAGGTGCACACCGGCGACGTGCGCCGCGACGTGGTGCCCGCTGGCGCGCAGCCGCGCCTCGTCGTCGCGGGCCGCCCGCAGCACCAGGCCGAAGCGGCTGCGCAGCGCCAGCAGCAGCGCCCCGACCACCACGGCGACGACGAGGAGGGTGTAGAGGTAACGGGCCCGGTCGGTGGTGAGCGGCGGCAGCCCCCAGAAGGGACGCAGCGGCGCGATGCCGGCGAGCCCGTCGGTGCCGCCGGTGACCGACTTCCAGCGGCCCAGGACGGTGACGGTGAGTTCGCCGACGGCCAGGGTGATCATCAGGACGACCACTCCGCGGGCCGACACCACGAGCGGCACGGTCAGCGCGGCCAGGGCGGCCCCGGCGGCGGCCGCCACGGCGAGCCGTACGACGCCCACGTCGGTGACCTGCGCGCCGATCGTCGCGCACGCGTACGCGCCGGCCGCGTACGGGGCGGTCTGCCCGAGGGTGGGCAGCCCCGCGACCCCGGTGAGCAGCGCGACGCTCACCCCGACCAGGCCCAGCGCCAGGGTGCGGGCGAGGATCGCCACGGTGTAGTCGTCCACCAGCCAGGGCGCGAGGACCAGGCCGGCGAGGACGACAGCCGCGACGCCGACGCGCAGCGGCCGGAGCAGCTCGTGCCTCACGTCGTCCTCCTCGCCCCGGCCAGGCCGCGCGCCCGCACCGCGAGCACGGCCGCCATCGCGGCGAAGAGCAGGAACGGGGCCGCCGACGGCGCCAGCGCCACGCCGAGGGTCTGGATCTGGCCGACCAGGAGCGCGGCGACCAGGGTGCCGGCCAGCGAGCCGAGGCCGCCGAGAACCACGACCACGAGGGAGAGCAGCAGCACGGTGTCGGCCGTGTCCGGGCCGGGGCCGATGATCGGCGCGCCGAGCACACCGGCGGCGCCGGCCAGCGCGCCCGCGGTGGCGAGCACGCCGACCCGGATCCGGGTCGGACTCACGCCCAGGCACGCGACCATGTCCGCGTCGTCCACGGCGGCACGGACCAGCATGCCGGCCCGGGTGCGGCGCACCGCGAGGTGGAGCAGCGCGGCGAGCGCCGCCGCGACCACGATGAAGACCAGGCGGTACGCCGCGTAGCGATGCCCGGCCACCTCCACCGAGCCGTCGAGCGCGGCGGGCACCCGCACCGGCCGGTCGTCCGGGCCGAACGCCGCCACGAGCAGGCTGCCGCCGGCCAGCGCCACCCCGAACGTGAGCAGCGCCTGGGTGAGGTGGTTGCGCGCGGCCGCCCGGGTGAGCAGCCCGGCGAGCGCCACCCCGCCGGCGGTGGCGGCCGCGACGCCCAGCCCGAACGCCAGCGCCAGACTGGCCCAGCCCCCGTCGAGCAGGGCGGCGGCCGTGTAGCCGCCGATCGCGTAGAGGGTGCCGTGCGCGAGGTTGAGGATGCCCGCGACGCCGAAGCAGAAGACCAGCCCGGCCGCGGCCACGAAGACCAGCAGGCCGTACGCGACCCCGTCGACCGCCGGCACGAGGTACGGGTCGATCGCGGCCGGGCCGGCGGCCAGCACGCTCATCGGCCGATGGTCGCGAGGTCACCGACGACCATGTTGGACAGCGCGCGACCGTCCTGGCGCACCTGGCGCAGGTACCACTTCTGCACCGGCGAGTGGGTGGTGGTGGAGAACTGCCAGGTGCCGCGGGGGCTGGTGATCTGGCCGAGTTCGCCGATGGCCCGGTTGATGCTCTCCGCCGTCGGGTTCTCCCCGGCCGCCCCGATCGCCCGGTCGAGCACGGCGGCCGCGTCGTACGACGCCATGGCGTACGTCGTGGGCGAGCCGTCGTGCTTCGCCTTCCAGGCGGCGACGAACGTCCGGTTCTCGGCGTTGTCCAGGTCGGGGGCGTAGTTGAGGACCGAGTAGATGTCGCGGGCGGCCTCGCCCTGCGCGTCGAGCACCCCGCCCTCGGTGAGGAAGCCTGCGGCGTAGAGCGGGAGGTCCTTGATCTCCGACTGGGCGTACTGCTTCACGAAGTCCACGGCGGCGCTGCCGGCGTAGAAGGTGTAGACGGCGGCCGCGCCCGAGGCCTTGATCCGGGCGAAGTACGGCGTGAAGTTGGTGGTGGCGGGGAACGGCGTGAAGGTGGTCTTGCCGTCCGGGTTGGCGAGCCGGCCGCCGGCCGCGGTGAAGGTCTCGGTGAAGCCGCGCAGCTCGTCCCAGCCGCCCTGGTAGTCCGGGCCGATCGCGTACACCGTGCCCTTCACGGTGTCCCGCACGTGCTGGGCGATCGCCTCGCCCGGCTCGTCGGACAGGTAGGAGGTGTGCCAGATCCGGGAGACGTCCTTGAGCTCCGGCCGGCCGTTGGAGCCCACGAGGGGCACCTTCGTCTCGTTGAGCAGCGGGTAGACGGCGGCCACCGAGCCGCCCCCGACGATGCCGGTGAGCGCGACGACGCGGTCCTGCTTGAGCAGCTTCGTGGCCGCCGGCACGGCCGTCGGGGCGCCGTTGCCCTCGTCGGCCACGACCAGGTCGACCGGGTGCCCGCCGAGCTTCCCGTCGTGCGTCTCCAGGTACAGCTCGAAGCCGTCGCGGATCTCGGTGCCGACGGCCTGGTAGGTGCCGGAGAGCGACGCCAGCAGGCCGATCTTTATCGTTCCGGGCTCGCTCGCGCCGGCCCCGCCGCTGCCGCAGGCGGACGTGGCGACCAGGGCGAGGGCGAGCAGCGCGGCCATCGGGGCACGGCGGCGCGCAGGGGTGGTGACGGTCATCTTCTCTCCAGAGGGGTGAGGGGCCCGGCGTACGGAGGGGTGTGCCGGGGTGTCAGCGGCTGCGGCTGAGCGCCGCGCGGGCGGCCGGCGTGAGCGCGTCGCCGATCCGGTTGGCCAGCTCGGTCATCTCGTACGACACCTGGCCGACGTCGCACTGGGGCGAGGCGAGCACCAGCAGGGAGGCGCCGTCGTTGAACGCCATCGAGAACATGAATCCACCCTCGAGCTGGGTCACGTTGGAGATCACCGCACCGGCGTCGAAGAACGCGGCCGCGCCGCGCAGCAGGCTCACGAGGCCGCTGCCGGTGGCGGCGAGCTGATCGGCGCGGTCGGCCGGCAGGCCCCGGGTCGCAGCCACCATGAGGCCGTCGGCGGAGATGGCGATGGCATGGCTGACCTCGGTCGCGCGCTCGGCGAAGCTGTCCAGGAGCCAGCCGAGGTCCTGATGGTCGGTCACGTGCTCTCCTGTCGGGTCAGTGGTTGCCGAGGTTGGTCAGGGTGGGCCGGCGGCCGGCGACGCCGCGCGCGTACGCGGCCATCGCGGTGGCCACCTGGGTCGGATCGCGGTGCTCGGACCGCTGCTGCTGGGCGGGCACGGTGACCGCGCCGGGGACCAGGTGCCGCTGCGGCTGGCGCCGGGGCAGGCCGGAGGTGGTGGTGCCGGCGGCCTCCGGGGCGGCCGCCCGCGTCGCCGTGCGCCACGCGTCGTCGGCCGGGCCGGCCCACCCGTCACCGTCGACGCCGTCCGGCTGGGCCGTGTGGAACCAGTGGTTGACCTGCTGGAAGATCACCAGCTCCTCGGTCGGCGCGTCGCCCCGGTCGGTCGGGCCACCGCGCCGGGCGGGCTCGTGGACCGGCGCGGGCGGGGCGGCCGGCCGGAACACCGGGGCGACCGGCAGTGCCCGGTCGGTCACCGGCCGCCCGGCCCGGGGCTGCGGCACACCGGGCGCCTCCGGGGGCGCGTACGGCGGTGGTGCTCCGGTGCGTGCCGCGCGGCGGGACGGCCGGGCCGCGCTGAGCAGGTACTCCTCCGGGGGCAGCGGGCGGATCAGCGCGGCCGGCAGCGCCGCCTCGGCGATCGTGCCGAGGCGGGGCCCGGGTCGCAGGTGCACGCTCACGCCCAGCCGGGCCCCGAGCTGGCCCACCACGACCAGTCCCATGGCGCGCACCGCGGCCACGTCGATGGCCGGCGGACGGGCGAGCAGGTCGTTGAGCTGCCGCAACCGCTGCGGGTTGAGGCCGACGCCCTCGTCGCTGACCTGGACGATCACCCGGTCGCCGAGGCTCCGGCCGGTCACCCACGCCTCCGTTCCCGGCGGGGAGTAGGCCGTGGCGTTGTCCATCAGCTCCGCGAGCAGGTGCACGACCTCGTCGACCGCCTCGGCCGCGACGGCGACGTCCCCGTCGACCATGCCGAGCCGGATCCGCGCGTAGTGCTCGATCTGGGACTGCGCCGCCTGCAGCACCTTCTGGAGCGGGACGTTCTCCTGACGCACCCGCCCGACGCCGACCCCGCCGAGCACCAGCAGGCTGGCGTTGATGCGGCCCATCCGGGTGGCGAGGTTGTCGAGCGTGTACAGCTGGTCGAGGCGTTCCGGATCAGTCTCGTCGCGCTCCACGCGGTCGACCTGGGCCAGCACCGCGTCGACCAGCCGCTGCTCGCGTCGGCTGAGGTGGATGAAGATCTCGGCCGTGTTGGCGCGCATCACCGCCTGTTCCGCGGCGGTGCGTACGGCCGCCCGGTGCACGGCGGCGAACGCCTGACCGACCTCGCCGATCTCGTCGTCGCTGGAGTGCTCCAGCGCCTCGTCGCCCTGCCGGCGGGCGAGGTCCTCGGGGTCGACCGAGCTGCTGCCCGGCTGTTGCAACCGGGCGACCACCTCCGGCAGTCGGCGGAACGCCACCTCGTTGGCCGCGTCCCGCAGGCGCCCCAGCCGTCGGGTGATCTGGCGCGCCACGGCCCAGGTCACCAGCGCGGTGAGCACCAGCGCGAGGACCACCCCGGCCGCCTCCGCCGCCGCCCGCCGCCGCTGCTCGGCGTGCGCGGCCCGGACGTCGTCGAGCACCGCGGCGTCGACCCGTTGCCGCAGGTCGGAGAGGCGCCCGGACCACTGCTGGGTGGCCGTGATCCAGGCGTCGACGTCGAGCCGCAGGCGGCTGCCGGCCGGGGTGCGGGAGATCTCGTCCTGCATCCGTTGCAGCAGCAGCGCCTCCTCGCCGCTGCCCGCCTGCTCCCACCACACGCCCCAGTCGGGCCGGGCGAGCGCGAGGAACGACAGGCTCGCCTCGGTGAAGCTCGTCCGGGCGGCGGTGACGTCCTGGTGCAGGGCCGGGGTCAACTCGCCGGCGGCCACCGCGCGGAGGACGGCGACCTGTTGTTGGCCGATCGCCTCCGACGTCTTCGACAGCGCGGCCGAGGCGCGGATGCCGTCGGCGATGCGGGCGTTGACGACGCCGAGGGTGACGGATTCCCGCAGGGTGAGCAGGTCGGCGACGGCGATGCGGTAGCTGAAGGTCATGGCGGAGACCGACGCGTGGGCCGCCGTGCGGACCTGCGCGCGCAGCGGCGGGAGCGCGGCGAGTGCGGCGTCGATGCGGGAGAGCACGGCGCGGGTGCCGGCTGGCCCGGCGGTCACCCGGGCCCGCTGCGCCCGGTAGCCGGCGGCCACGGCGTCGGTCGCGTCGGTGGCGTCGACGAACGCGTCCTGCTGCTGCGGCGTGCCACGGGTCAGCAGGTCGGCGGCGGCGATCCGCTCCCGCTGCAAACGGTGGGCGAGGTCGCCCGCCTCGGCACCGAGCCGCGCCAGGTCGCCCAGCTCGCTGGCGCGGGTGGTCTGGCGGGCGCTCTCGGTCAGGGCCAGGCCGGCGAAGCCGACGACCGCCACGAGCGGCGCGGCCACGATGAGCCGCATCCGGGCCGCGATCCTCCCCCGTCGACGACGGTTCGGGTAGGGTCGGGCCGCGTGGGACCTCGTGCTCGACGCCAAGACTGACTCCCACGTTCATCGACAGCGGCCTACGTGCACGTTGCTGAATGCACGTTTCATTGCGCCGGAACGCGCGGCGGCAGACCAGACCCGTCGGTGGTACAAACTGCCCGTACCAACATCTGTACCCAGAGTCAGCACGACCGGCCGACGGGGCACCGGCCGGCCCGCGACAGGTCGCCGGGCGGGGGCCCGCGTCAGGACCGCTGGCCGCCGGGCCCCACGGGCGGCTCCTCCGACCCCGTCGGTCCGTTGAGCACCTGCCCGATCAGCTCGCGCAGCTCGTCGATCGCCGCCACGACGGCGCCCGGGTCCCGGGCGTCCCGTCGCGACGCCCGCCGGCCGGTGCGCGGCGCTTCGAACCGGGGGCCGCGACGGCCGTCCGCCGCCATCTGCTCGGCCGCGACCTGCGGCCACAGCGCCGCCAGTCGCCCGCCGGTGTCGAGCACCTCGTCGCACCGGACGGCGAACTCGTGGCTGCCGAACCGGCGACCGGACTCGACCGCGGCGACCGTCTCGCGGCTGAACCGCACCCGCTCGGCCAGGGCCCGCTGGGTCAGCCCCTGCCGGGCACGCCAGGCCCGTAGCTCGACCCGAAACCGCTCACTGGCACCGGAACGGGGAGCGTCCGACTGGGGTGCGGAATCCATCTGCTCACCTTCGCGACGCCGGGACCGGGCACGGCGTCAGATCGAGGTCGGGCAATGATCGTGCATTGGCAGGGCACAATTCTTAACCCATCAGCGGACGCGTGTGAAGACGCGGATCACACGAAAGCCATTGTCGTACGTCGATGGTCTCACTGACGGGACCGGAACCGCCCGCCCGCTGACGAGGCCCGGACGCGCTCGCGCCCGGGCCGAACGGCGCGGAGCCGCGCCCGACGATCCCCTGGTCAACGGCATCGCCTCCGGCGGCGGGCGCCTCGGCGACCGCCTCCCCCGGCGCCACCCCGGCAGTGGCCGGGAGGTCGGTATCGACGATCGCCGGTAGTGCGCGGTGCGCGCGGAATGCAACATTCGGCTTGTATGAACGGCGGTGGCCGGGTGTTAACCGCAGCCCGGGAATCGCCGCAGCGAGCCGGGTGAGAGCCGTCCCGGCCGCCAGTCGCGCCAATGCCGCGCCAATGCAGAAATGCGGGCCGTGGCCGAACGACAGGTGATCCGAGACGTCCGGTCGGCCCGGATCGAACCGGTCGGGGTGGGCGAAGACCGCCGGGTCCCGGTTGGCCGCGCCGATCAGCAGTAGGCAACGCGCGCCCGCCGGGATGGTGACCCCGCCGAGCGCCACGGGCCGGAGGGTCACCCGCAGCCAGCCGTCGATGGCGGGCGCGAAGCGCAGCGTCTCGGCCAGGAACGCCGGGATGTGCGAAGGATCCTCGACCATGGCCCGCCACCGCTGCGGCACCGACAGCGCCTGGTCCAGCGCGTGGGCGAGCAGCCCCGCCGTGGTCTCGTGCCCGGCGACCAGCAGGTTGAAGACGATGCTGGCGACCTCGTCGACGGTCAGCACCCCGTCGTCGCCGTCGCGGTAGGCGAGCGCGAGGCCGACGTAGTCGTCGCCGTACCGGCCGGTGGCCAGGCGGTCGCGGACGAGCCGCTGGCAGTAGTGCCAGAACTCCAGCAGGCTTCCCGCGAGCCGGACCTGCTCGGCCGGCTCGGGGCGACCCCAGATGAGGGCGATCTGCCCGTCGGCCCACTCCCGGACCCGCCCGATGTCGCGCTCCGGCACGCCCAGCAGGTCCAGCAGGACGAGCAGCGGCAGCTCGGCGGTGAACTCGGCGACGAGGTCGACCCGTGCGCCCCGGCGGGCGACCAGCCGGGAGACGAGTTCGTCCACCCGGCGGCGGACGATCGGCCCGTACCGCTGCTCGACCCGCTCGGGCGTGTTGGCGAAGGTGGCCCGCAGCGCCCGGCGGGTCCGCGGATGCACGGGCCGGTCCGCCGCGGCGGTGGTGGGCGGCGCGTCGATCCGCAGGATGATCTGCAGCGCCTCGGGGCAGACGTCGTAGATCGGCGCGAGGGTGCGGGCGCTGCCGAAGGTCGCCGCGTCAGCCAGCGCACGCCGCACGTGGGCGTGGCCGGTGATCAGCCACAGCCCGAGGTCGGGATCGTGGTGCACTCCGGCGGGCTCGTCGCGCAGCCGCCGCCACACGAGCGCCGGATCGCTGAGGTACGGCTCGTCGAACGGATTCAACCGCATGACGCCTCCTGGTGGTGATGCGGCGCCAACCGCATTCGCCGACGTGGCCACCGGAATTCCCGAGGGCCGGGGAGGATTTCACGGTGCGCCTCTTCCCCGGGCAAGTCAAGATTTATTTTCGTCAATAGATGGGTGGATGACAAATACCCGGAACGGCGATCGACCGCCGAGCCCGAAACGCAACTTGCGAGCCGACTGTTGCCCGAAGCACACGGCGTTCAGCAGGCCGAACACGCCGGCGTGAGGCGTTGGCGCCCCACCCCTAGAGACGGGTCACGGCGCGCATGGCTGTCGGCGAGGCCGTTTCTGATTCCTCCGGGCTCGCGCTGTTATCAGTTTCTGAAGGGCTCGGAAAACCGCATCCGACCGCCTTTTCCGGGAACCTTCCACCGGCCACCTGGAAAAGATGCCACGAACAGATGCCGTCAGCGCGCGCGCCGGTCCAGCCAGTGCGGCAACGGCAGCGTCCGCCACGGCACGCGGAAGAGCAGCCGTACGATCAGCAGGCCCAGCAGGTAACCGCCGATGCTGTCGGTCAACCAGTGGTAGCCCAGGTAGGTGGTGCCGATGAACACGAGCACACCGGGCACCCACTGCAGCAACCGGCGGACGAGCACCGGCAGGTACGGCGCGAGCAGCATCGCGAGCACCCCGTAGTAGACGATGCCGTTGCTGACGTGCCCGGAGGGGTAGTACTCCTCCCAGCCGTCGCTGAACATCTCCACCGAGCCGTGGTGCGGCGCCCCCCGGGACGTCCACCGCTTCAGGCCCACGATCAGCAGGGTGCTGATGATCGGCGCCAGCCCGGCGGGGATGATCGGCCGCACCGAACGGTGCCGCCAGGCCAGCCAGAACGACACCAGCACGGTCACGGTGGTCAGCGCGCCGCCCTGGCCGAGGCGGTCGAAGACGTACATCATGGTGTCCACCACCGGGGGCCGGTGCGAGTCGCACCAGTCGCGGACGGCGATGTCCACCCGCAGCAGCGGGCGCCACCAGACCAACGCGGCGGTGACGGCGACGAGGGCGGCCAGCAGCAGCCCGTCGAACCACCAGCCGCGCGGCACGGGCACCAGCACGGGCACGCCGAGCGGCCGGGGCGGGCGACGTCGCGACGCTCTCCCCGCTGGCATGCCCTCTCTCCGCTCCGGCCCGACCGATGCCGGCCAACAGGGCGAAACTAGCGCGAACCGCCTCCCGGGCGCGGGCGAGTCGGCGATTGCTCCCCGAACGCGCACGCCGGCGGCGACGGCGCGGCGGCCGGCGGCCGGCGGTGCGGCCCACGGCGGCCCGTCCGCTCGCCGCTCAACCGGTACCCGTCGGGCCCGCCTCGGCGAGGATCCCGGTGCCCTGACCGAGTTCGATCAGGTAGCCGTCCGGGTCGCGCAGGTAGCAGCGGATCTCGACGCCGTGGTCCTTCGGCTCGGTCAGGAACTCGCCGCCCCGCGAGCGCCACAGCTCGTACACGGCGTGGACGTCGGTGACCCGCACGTTCATCGCGCCACTCAGCACGTCCGGGTCCGCGGGCGCCTGGGCCCGGACGGTGGGCTTGTCGTCGGTCGGGCCGCCCTCGTCGTTGATCACGATGTAGCTGTTGTGGAACCGCAGGATCGCCGGTTGCCGCTCCCGCACCACGGTGGCGCCCAGCACCCGCTGATAGAAGTCCCGTGACCGGTCCACATCGCGCACGATCAGCAGGTGCGTGAGCACCATCCCGTGCTCCGGACGGAAGTAGTCCGGCGCCTCGACCGCCATCCACGCCTCCCGGGAGTTTCTCGTCCGGCGGCGCGTACCCGGCGAGAGCGCCGGCACACCTCAGGGTTTGCGGGCGAGACCAGCCCAGTAGTAGGCGGCGTGCGGGTCCGCCGGCTCGCCGTCCTCCGGCCGCCAGGCCATCACGGGGACGACGCCCGGGTCGACCAGTTCCCACCCGTCGAAGAACCGCTCCACCTCGGCACGCGTGCGGGGCACCAGCGTCATGCGCCCCTGGGTCGCCGCCGCCACCGCCGCGTCCATCTCGGCCGGGTTGAAGTCACCGGTCGGGTGGGTGATCGCCAGGTAGCTGCCCGACGGCAGGGCCCGCATGAGCGTACGCAGCCTGCCGGCCGGGTCGTCGGTGTCGCGCAGCAGCATGAGCACCGCGATCAGGGTGAGCGCCACGGGCCGGCTCAGGTCGAGCGTCTCGGTGAGCCGCGGGTCGGCGAGGATCTTCTCGGGCTCGCGCAGGTCGGCGTGGATGTACTCGCTGCGCCCCTGCTCGGTGCTGATCATCAGCGCCCGGGCGTGCGCGAGCACGATGGGGTCGTTGTCGACGTAGACCACCCGGGTGTCGGGCGCCACGGCCTGCGCCACCTCGTGCAGGTTGGGCCGGGTGGGGATGCCGGTGCCGATGTCGAGGAACTGCCGGATGCCGGCCTCACCCACCAGATAGCGGGCCACCCGGTGGACGAACAGCCGGTTTTCCTTGGCCATGGTGCGCAGGGTGGGGATCGCCTCGATGAGGGCGGCGCCCATGGCCCGGTCGGCCGCGAAGTTGTCCTTGCCGCCGAGCCACCAGTCGTAGACCCGGGCGGAGTGCGGGACCGACGCGTCCACGCCCGACGGTGGGACCTCGGCGCCCGCGGTGCCGGTGCCACTGTGCGACACGATCGTCTCCCCTCGATCGGCCGGTATCGACGAGCGCAGCCTAGAGGATCCGACGCGATCCCGCGTCGCCGCGAGCGGGGCCGGGCGGTCCGGCGCGGTGGGTACCGCACCGGACCCCCGGCAAACCGCTCGACACCCTCCGCCGACGCCGACGCCGACGGTGGCGGTGACGGTGGCCGTCAGTGGGCCGCCACGACGACCGCCGAGGTCGTCACGTCGCCGAGCCGCGCCGGCCGTACCACCACGAACAGGACGGCGACCGCGGCCACCATACCGCCGGCCACGACCACGGCCATGGCCACGATCCCGGTGCCGAGCACCCCGACGAGGGGCGCGGCCAGCGCGCCGACGCCGAACTGCACCGCGCCGAGCATCGCCGCGGCGGTGCCGGCCGCCTCGCCGTGCCGGGACAGCGCGAGCGCCGGCGCGTTCGGCATGGCGAGCCCCGCCGCGGCCAGGACCAGCCACAACGAGGCCAGGACGGCCACCAGGCCACCGACGCCGGTGACGGCGAAGGCGAGCAGCACGAGGCCGGCCACGGTGCCGCCGAGCAGGGACGCGACGAGGATCCGCTGCGGCGAGTACCGCCGCAGCAGCCGTACGTTCAGCTGTGTGGCCGTGATCAGGCCGACGGCGCCGGCGCCGAACACCAGCCCGAACTGCTGCTCGTCGAGGCCGTACTGCTCCTGGAAGACGAACGACGATCCGGCCACGTACGCGAACAGCGCCGCCATGGCGAGGCCCGCGACCAGGACCAGACCCACGAACGTACGGTCGCGCAGCAGGACGCCGTACACGCGGGCGGTGGCCGCCACGCCGCCCCGGCGCCGGGCGGCGGGCGGCAGGGTCTCCGGCAGGCGGAGCGCCGCGACCGTGACCAGCAGCACGCCGAACACCGCGAGCGCCACGAAGACGCCCCGCCAGTCCGACCAGCGCAGCAGGGCGCTGCCCAGCGTCGGGGCGAGGATCGGCGCCACACCCATGACGAGCATCAGGCGGGAGAACAGCCGGGCGAAGGCGGAGCCGCTGAACAGGTCCCGGACGACCGCCATCGCGACCACCGAGGCGGCTGCCACGCCCAGGCCCTGCAACAACCGCAGCACACCGACGACGGCGATGTCCGGCGCGACGACGCACAGCGCCGACGCCACGATGTGCAGCGCGATGCCGGCGAGCAGCGGCGCCCGTCGGCCCACCGCGTCGGACAGCGGACCGATCAGCAACTGACCGAAGGCGAGCCCCGCGAGGGTGCCGGTGAGGGTCAGTTGGACGGCCGAGGGCGTCGTGTGAAGGTCCGCCGCGATGTCGGGGAGCGCGGGCAGGTACATGTCGATGGTGAGCGGCCCGATCGCGATCAGCGAGCCGAGCACCAGGACCAGACGCAGCCGCTGTCCGGCCGTCATCAGGTCGCCGGACATCGGGGCCGGGGGCGCGACGTTCCGGGCAGCGGCCGTCATGCCCGCTCTCCCTGTCGGGCGCGGCGTACCGGGGCGGGCTTCCATGTAGCGATCACACCTGCCACCAAATCGCTGGCGGACGATCTCATTCCCCCCGGAGCGGAACGTGCCCCAGCTCACAGGCGTACGCGGGGCCGTCGCCCGCCCCGGGACCGCCCCCCGGGGCCGGGCACTGGCACGATGGCCGGGTGGATCTCGAATCCGGTGCCGGGCTGCTGCACCGCCTGACCTCGTACGCTCCGGACCGCGAGTGGGACGTGCCCGTGGACGACCCACGGGTTCGCCACGACCTGGTCCCGAACGATCCCGCGACGCTGCCGCCGCCGTTGAAGGGCTACCCCGACGGGCTGCCCGTGGTTCCCCTGCCGCGCGACCTGCCCGATCCCGCGGTCCCCGCCACGGCCGTCCTGGCGGGTGTCGCCGCCGACGCGCAGCCCCTCGACGCCGCGCAGCTCGGCCGGGTGCTGTTCCTCGGCGCCGGCGTCGTCCGCACCGCCGTGCGCAACGGCCGCTCGGTCATCTTCCGCGCCGCCGGGTCGGCCGGGGGCCGGTTCCCCCTGGAGCTGTACGCGAGCACCCGCGGCGTGGCCGGGGTCCCGGACGGCGTGCACTGGTACGACCCGGTGCGCCACGCGCTGGTCCAGGTCGCCCCCGCCGCCCACGGGGACGTGACCACGCTCGTCGTCACCGGCGTGCCGTGGCGGACCGGGTGGCGCTACGCCGAGCGCGGCTGGCGGCACCTCTACTGGGACGCGGGCACGCTGCTCTCCCAGCTCACGGCCGCCGCGGCGAGCGCCGGCCTCGCGCCGAGGCTGCGTTCGCTCTTCCCCGACGCCACCGTGCGCCGGCTCGTGGGCGCCGACGGGGTGCACGAATATCCACTGGCCCTGCTCTCGCTGGGCGACGGCAACCCCGCGATCGAGCCGGCCGGCCCGGCGACGGCCGGCGAGCTGCCCCCGGTCGAGCTGCCGCTCTGCACCGCCGCGCAGCGCGCCGGCGAGCGGGACGTCCTCGGCGCACCCTGGCCGGCCGCCCCGGCGCTGCCGGACGCGCCGCCGTCCGACTCCCTCGACGAGGTGGTGCTCCGGCGGGGTTCGCAGCGGCGCATGGACCGGTCGCGCACCCTGCCGCGCCGGCTGCTGGAGTGGCCGCTGGCGGCCGCCCTGCGCGGCGTGACGGTGCCGCACTGGGTCGCGGTGCACGGGGTCGACGGCGTGGCGCCGGGCGTCTACCGGTGGCCCGACCTGTCGAGCCCGGTGCGGGCGGCGGAGCTGCGCGGCGAGCTGCTCCGCGTCTGCCTCGACCAGTCGCTGGCGGCGGACGCGGCCTACGTCGTCGTCGCGGCCACCCCCGTGACCGCGCTCGACGACCGCACCTACCGGGACGCGCAGCTCGCGGCCGGGCTCGTCGAGGGCCGGCTGCACCTGGCGGCGTACGCGCTGGGCGCGAGCGCCTCGGGCATGACCTTCCTGGACTCGGAGGTGCCCGGCCTGCTGGGCGCGCCCGGCGACCTCGCGGCGCTCCTGTTCACCTGCGTGGGCGTGCCGGAGTACGCGTCCCGTCCCGGTGGCCGGCCGGGTGCGCCGGTGGAGGTCCGTCCGGTGGTCCCCCGCCTCGGCGAGGCATGACCGCACCGCCCCGGCGGGCCGGTGTCGGACCCTCGTGGTTCACTCGCGCGGACAGCAGCACGCCCGCGGGCTGAGGAGGACCGTGTCGAGCACCATCCAGCCCCCGAGCCGGGCCCGGGACAGGTACCTCGCGCTGGTCGTCGTGGCGCTCGGTCTCACCTACGGCTACGACGGCGGCGTGATGGCCGGAGCGCAGCTCTTCGTGACCGCCGACCTGGGCCTGTCCACGACGCAACAGGGCACGCTGCACGCCAGCCCGGCGGTGGGCCTGATCCTGGGCACGCTGGCCGCGGCGCGCCTGGCCGACCGGCACGGCCGCACACGCACGCTGCTCCTGACGGCCATCGGGTTCGCGCTGGTGGCCGCCGCGTCGCCGGTGGTGGCGCACCTGGTGTGGCTGGACGCCACCCGGCTGCTGCTCGGCGTCGGCATGGGCGTGATCCTGGTGGTGACACCGATCTTCATCGCCGAGTCCGCCTCGGCGGCGGCCCGGGGGCGGATCGGCGTCCTCTACCAGGTCGCGACCGTGACCGGGATCGCCACCGCGCTGCTCGTCTCCTACGGCCTGGCGGAGAGCCGGAGCTGGCGGATCATGCTGTGGGGGTCGGCGGTGCTCGCGGCGGTCGTCGTCGCGGTCCTGGCGCCAGTGCCCGAGACGCCGCACGGGGAGCGGGTACGGGCCACCCGTCGGTCAACCGGGGCCGTCGGCCGGGGCGGTTTCCCCGTGCTGCGCGAGCTGCTCGGCCCCCGCTACCGCCCGGTGACCGCCTTCGTCCTCACCCTCGGGTTCTTCGCGCAGATGACCGGCGTCAGCGCGGTCGGCAACTTCAGTCCCCGGATTTTCCAGGGAATGGGGTACGAGGGCTACTTCGCGCTCCTCGTGGTGCCCGCGCTCATCCAGGTCGCGGGCCTGCTCGCGGCGCTGGGCTCGACGTTCACCGTGGACCGCCTGGGCCGGCGGGCGACACTGCTGATCGGCACCGGCGTGATGACGGCGGGCCACGCCCTGCTCGCCGTCACGTTCGCCACGGGCGGCCGGGCGCCACTCGCCGGCCTGCTCGGCCTGGTCGTCTTCGCGATCGGTTTCAACAGCGGCTTCGGCGCGCTCATCTGGGTGTACGCGGCCGAGGGGTACGACGACCGGCTGCGCAGCGCCGGCACCACGGCCATGCTGCTGCCGAACCTGCTGGCCAACCTCCTGTTGGCGCAGTTCTTCCTCAGCGCGTTCACGGTCCTGGGCGGTGCGGCCACCTTCGGGCTGCTGGCCGGCGTGACCGTCCTGGCCTGGTTGTTCATCCTGCGCTACGCGCCCGAGACCCGCGGCCGGACGCTGGAGGAGATCCACGGCTACTGGCAGCACGGCCGCCGGTGGCCGGCCGACGGCGATCGGCCACAGCCGACGCCGGTCACGCCGGCCGCCCGGCCCTGACGCACCGCCGCGGGCGGCCGCGCCGCACGGAACCGGCCGGGCGCCACGACCGCGACGCGCGGACCGGCGGCACACGGACCGGCGGCACACGGACGGGCCGCTCGGCCGGTGACGCGGGACCGGCCGGTCCCGGCGTCGTCACGGCACGGCGGCGGCGGTCACGTCCTGGTCGGCGGCGATCCGCAGGGCCTGCACCAGCCTGCGGTAGAGCTCGTCGGCGGCGAGCAGTTCGCCGTGCGTGCCCTGGGCCCGGATGCGGCCGTGCTCCAGCACGATGATCCGGTCCGCGTCGAGCACGGTGGAGAGCCGGTGGGCGATGGTGACCACGGCGCCCGCCGCGGCGCGCTGCCGGATGCACTCGTGCAGGGCTGCCTCGGTGAGGCCGTCGAGCTGGGCGGTCGCCTCGTCGAGCAGCAGGACGTCCGGGGTGCGCAGCATGGCGCGGGCGAGCGCGATGCGCTGCCGCTGCCCGCCGGAGACCTCCGAGGACGCCAGCGGCGTGTCCAGCCCGTCCGGCAGCGAGTCGACCTTCTCGTCCAGCTGGACGGCGCGCAGCACCTCCCGGATCTCGGCGTCGGTGGCGTCGGGGTGGGCGAAGCGCAGGTTGTCGCGGATGGTGCCGGGCACGACCGGGGTCTCCTGCTCGACGTACGCGAGCCGGGCGCGGATCTGGTCGTGGGTGTAGCCGCGGTAGGGGCGACCGTCGAGCAGCAGCTGGCCCTGCTCCGGTTCGAGGAAGCGGAGGATGAGGGAGAAGAGGGTCGTCTTGCCGGCGCCGGAGGGCCCGACGACGGCGGTGTGCCCCCGACGGGGGATCTCCAGGTCGATCCCGCGTACGGCGGGTGGGGCGTCCGGGCCGTAGCGGGCCGTGACGCCCCGGAAGGCGAGGATCGGCTGGTCGGCGTCGACGGCCGGCCGGTGCCCCGGCAGCGGCGCGGCGACCGGGGCGGCGGCCTCGACGCCGATCGCGTCGACCTCGCGGATCCGGCCGGCCGCCGCGATGCCGGCCTGCAACGCCGTGACGTTCTGGGTCAGCTCGGTGATGGGCCCCATGAGCTGGAAGGTGTAGAGCAGGAAGGCGATCAGGCTGGAGATCTCCAGCAGGCCCCGGTCGGCACGCCAGGCGCCGATGCCGAGGATCGCGATGACGGCCAGTTGGATGCCCGTCCAGGCGATCGTCCAGACGGACGCCGTGACCCGCGCCGCGCGTACGCTGTGCGCCGCCGCGTCCCGCGCCTCGGAGACGACGCGCTCACTCAACCGCGCCTCGGCGCGGCTGGCCTTGACCGTCCGGATCGCGCGGATCGCGCCCTCCAGCGTCCCGCCCAGCCGGCCCACCGACTCCTGCGCGGCCGTGGTCGCCTTCCCGATCGACGGCAGGAGCGCCCCCATGATCGCCGCGACGACGACCACCGCCGCGATGGTGCAGCCGAGCAGGAAGAGGTCGAGCACACCCATCAGCACGAGCGTGCCGACCAGCGCGATGGCGCTGTTCACCAGGCCGACGATGCTGCCGGACGCCTGGTGCAGCAGGGCGGCGTCCGAGGTGACCCGGGTGACCAGCTCGCCGCCGGGCCGGCGGTTCAGGTCACCGACGCGGGCGCGGAAGTAGCGGCCGATCATGGCGGTGCGCGCGTCGAGCACGATCTGCTCGGCGAGGGTGCCGAGGAGCCGCCACTGCCACAGGGAGATGGCCGCGCCGACGACGACGAGAGCGAGGAGGACCCCGATCGGGCGGGTCATCGGCTCACCGGAGCCGAGGGTGTCGAGGACCCACTTGGTCACCATCGGCGTGGCGAGCCCGGCCGCGTTGGCGGCGAGGCCCAGCACGAGGCCGAGGACCATCGTGGCCCGGTGCGGGGCGAGGAAGGACAGGAGCACCCGCAGGCGCGGCAGGGACGTCGTGGTGGACGGCATGACCCGATTGGAACATCGCTGTTCCGTTTCGGGCAACCTGTTTGTCGTATCAGCGCGTTGCTATCCTTCTCCGGTGACGGAGGCGCAGGTGACCGGCAGCCGGGCGCGGACCCGGCAGGCCATCATCGACGCGGCGATCGAGGTGCTCGGCCGGAACCCGGCGGCGTCCCTCGGCGACATCGCCGCCGCCGCCGAGGTGGGTCGCACCACCCTGCACCGCTACTTCACCGAGCGGTCCGACCTGATCAAGGCGGTGAGCGCCGAGGCCAGCGCCCGGCTGGACCGGGCCACCGCCGCGGCGCGGATGACCGACGGCACGGGAGCGTCCGCCGTCCGCCGCCTCTGCGCGGAGTATTTCGACCTGGGCAGCGTGCTGTCGCTGCTCTTCGCCAGCGAGCTGGTCTCGGCCGACCCCACCTGCGGCGAGCCCGTCGGCTGCGACCCGGACTTCGCCGCGATGGTCGAACGCGGCCACCGGGACGGCACGATCGATCCCGAGCTGCCCGCCGACTGGGTGCAGAGCCTCATCTGGTCACAGCTCTACGCCGGCTGGTCCTACCGGGCCGAGACGGGCGCGTCGCGACACGAGGTGCTGCGCCTCGTCCTGCGCACCGTCGACGGCGCGATCGCCGTCAGGGCTGCCTGACCGCGCCGCCTGGCGGTGGCCGCCACGCCGCCGGCACCGGCCGGGAGGCGCCTCACCCGCCCAGCCGTTGCCGGGCCAGGAACTTCGGCACGACCATCCGCCACGCCTCGGTCACCAGCTCGGTCATGTGGTCGTGGTCGAGCCGGGCCAGGTGGCAGCAGACCCAGTGGAACCGCAGGTCGGACGGGCGCGGCAGGAAGAACACGTCCGGCTCGGCCGCGACGAGGGCGTCGCGCTCCTCCTTCGGGTAGCCGAACCCCATCGTCGTCTCGTCACGACTGAACGCCACGTAGACGATCGACCCGACCCGGAACTTCACCCGGTCGTGGATCAGGTGCTCGCTGGTGCGGGGCAGCGTGCGGGCCAGGGCCCGGACGTCGGCGACGGTCACCACGGCAGCACCGTAGCGACCGCCACCGACAGTCCTGCTGCTACCGCTCCCCCACCGGGCTCACGGTGGGCAGCCCGAGGCCCTCGATCGCGGCCGCCACCAGCTCCTCCGGGCGCAGCGACACGTCGAGCACCAGCACGGACTCGTCCGGCTCGGCCGGCTCCAACGTGGCGAGCTGCGACTCGAGCAGGCTCGCCGGCATGAAGTGGCCCGTGCGCCGGGCCATCCGGTCCCGGATGACCTCCGCTGCCCCGTCGAGGTGCACGAAGTCCACGCCGGGCGGCCCCTGACGCAGCACGTCGCGGTACGAGCGGCGCAGCGCCGAGCAGGCCAGCACCGTCGACCGGCCCTCCGCGCTGCGGGCGGCCATCCAGTCGGCCAGGTCGCGCAGCCACGGCCAGCGGGCGGCGTCGTCCAGCGGCACCCCGGCCCGCATCCGCGCGACGTTCGTCGCCGTGTGGAACTCGTCCGCCTCGGCGAACAACCACCCGGTCGCCGCGCCGATCCCCCGGGCCACGGTGGTCTTGCCGGCGCCGGAGACGCCCATCACCACCACGTGCCGGGTCGGGTGGTGCTCACCAGTCATGGACCGTGCCGTCCTTGAGCCGGTTGAACGGGAGGTAGGCCGGCACGTACGGGAACGTGGCGGCGGCCGCCTCGTCGAGCTCGACGCCGAGGCCGGGCTGCTCTCCCGGGTGCAGGTAGCCGTCGGTGAAGGTGAACGACTGCCGGAACACCTCGTTGGTGAGCGCGCCGTGCCGCATGTACTCCTGGATGCCGAAGTTGTGGATCGCGAGGTCCAGGTGCAGGGCGGCGGCCATGCCCACCGGGGAGATGTCGGTGGGGCCGTGGATGCCCGACTTGATCTGGTACTGGGCGGCGAAGTCGAGCAGCTTGCGCATCGCGGTGATGCCGCCGGTGTGGGTGACCGCGGAGCGGACGTAGTCGATCAGCTGCTCCCGGATGAGCGTCTGGTAGTCCCACACGGTGTTGAAGACCTCGCCGATGGCGAGCGGCGTGGTCGTGTGCTGCCGCACCAGCCGAAGCGCCTCCTGGTTCTCCGCCGGGGTGCAGTCCTCCAGCCAGAACAGGTCGTACGGCTCGAGGGCCTTGCCCAGCTTGGCCGCCTGGATCGGCGTCATCCGGTGGTGACCGTCGTGCAGCAGCGGCAGCTCCGGGCCGAACTCGTTGCGTACGGCCTCGAAGACGCCGGGGAGGTGACGCAGGTAGGAGCGGGTGTCCCAGTCCTCCTCGGCGGGCAGCGGGGTGCGCTGCGCCGGCTCGTAGTCGTACCGCTTGCCGTCCACACTGGGCTGGGCGGCCACGCCGTAGACGGCGTTGATGCCCGGCACGGAGGTCTGCACGCGGATCGACTTGAAGCCCTCGTCGAGGTGGCGGCGGATCGAGTCGAACAGCTCCGGCAGGTCGCGGCCGGAGGCGTGTCCGTACGCCATGATGCCCGTGCGGGACGCGCCGCCCAGCAGCTGGTAGAGCGGCATCCCGGCGGCCTTGGCCTTGATGTCCCACAGGGCGACGTCCACGGCGGCGATGGCCGCCATGGTGACCGGCCCGCGCCGCCAGTACGCCGAGCGGTAGAGGAACTGCCAGGTGTCCTCGATGCGGTGCGGGTCCCGCCCGATGAGCAGCGGGACGACGTGGTCGCGCAGGTACGACGCGACGCTCAGCTCCCGGCCGTTGAGGGTGCCGTCGCCCAGGCCGGTGAGCCCCTCGTCGGTGGTGATCTTCAGGGTGACGAAGTTGCGGTCCGGGCTGGTGACGATGACGTCGGCAGCAACGATCTTCACGAGGGGTGGTGCCTTTCTGCAGGTGGTACGGCGGCTAGCGGAGGACGCTGCCCGCCTCGTGACCGTCGAGGAGGGAGAGTTCGGCGCGGCGCGGCAGACCCTCGCAGTCGCCCCGCGTGGAGACCGCGAAGGCGCCCAGGGTGGCCGCCCGCCGCAACCGGCCGGCCAGGTCCAGACCGTCGAACCAGCCCGAGAGGTAGCCGGCGGTGAACGCGTCCCCCGCCCCGACGGTGTCGACGGCGGTGACCCGGAGCACGCCGCTGTGCTCCACGCCGTCGGCGGTGTGTGCCCGGGCGCCGTCGGCGCCCAGCTTGACCAGCACGGTCTCCACCCCGCGCCGGAGCAGGTCGGCCACCACGACCGCCTCGTCCGCTCCCGGCTCGCCGACCAGGTCCAGCTCGTCGGCGGAGGCGATCACGATCGAGGCGTGCGCGGCCAGCGGGGTGAGCACCTCCCGGGCCGCCTCCCGCGACCAGAGGCGGGCGCGGTAGTTGACGTCGAGGCAGACCGGGATCCCGGCCGCCGAGGCGGTCTCGGCCGCCCACCGGGTCGCCTCTCGCGCACTGTCGGAGAGCGCCGGGGTGATGCCGGTCAGGTGCAGCATCCGCGCCCCGGCGGCGAGGGACGCCTTCACGTCCTCCACGCCGATGGCCGAGCCCGCCGAGCCGGCCCGGTAGTACTGCACCCGGGTGAGGTCGGCGGAGCGGTGCTCCAGGAACATGAGGCCGGTCTGCCGCTCGGCGTCCCGGGTGACCCCGTCGACGGCGACGCCCTCGGCCCGCAGTTGGCGCAGCACGAACTCGCCGAACTCGTCGGTGCTGACCCGCCCCACCCAGGCCGCGCGGTGGCCCAGCCGGGCCACCCCGACGGCCACGTTGGACTCGGCGCCGGCCAGGTGCATGCTCAGCGTTCCCCCGACGGCGAGCGGCCCGGCCGCCCGCATCGACACCATCGCCTCGCCGAAGGTGAGCAGGTCCACGGCGCTCATGCCGCCACCGCCGCGAGGTAGGTGCGCGCCCGCTCCCGCAGGGCGTCGAGGTCACCGCCGGAGGCGGCGTCACCGACCAGCGGCCCACCGACACCGACCGCGATGGCGCCCGCCGCGAGGTAGCCCGGCACGTCGGCCAGGCCGACCCCGCCGACCGCCACGAACGGGATGTCCGGGAACGGGTCGCGGACCGCCCTGAGGTACGCGGGCCCGCCCACCGACGCCGGGAACAGCTTGACCGCCGAGGCGCCCATCCGCACGGCGGTGTACGCCTCCGTCGGGGTGAACGCCCCCGCGGCGACCGGGAGGTCGCGGCGGGCCGCCTCGGCGATGGACTCCACCACGGCCGGGGTCACCACGAACTGCGCGCCCGCGGCGACCACGTCCGCGACGTCGGCGGCGGTGAGGACGGTACCCGCGCCGACCAGCGAGCCGGCGGGGGCGGCCGCGCGCAGCGCCGCGACGGCGCGGGGGGCGTCCGGCGTGGTGAGGGCGACCTCGACGATGCGTACGCCCTCCTCCAGCAGGGCGGTGCCGGCGGCGATGGCACCGGCCGTGGAGGTGCCGCGGATGACGGCGAGGATGCGGGCCGCCCGGAGTTCGGCGGTGAGGTTGAGGATCATGGGTTCACCATTCCGCATAGGAGCCGTCGCGGTGCCGCCAGGTCGGGCTGCGCCAGGCGTGGCCGCGCTTGTCCGCGGTACGCACCGCGTGCTCGTCGATCTCGATACCGAGGCCGGGTGCCCGCAGCCGCTCGACGTACCCGTCGACGAACGTCAACGGGGTCTTGTCGAGGCAGTAGTCGAGCACCTCGGCGCCGAGGTTGTAGTGGATGCCGATGCTCTGCTCCTGGATCAGGTAGTTCGTCGTGGCGAACCCGACCTGGAGACAGGCGGCCAGGGCGATCGGACCGAGCGGGCAGTGCGGGGCGAGCTGCACGTCGTACGCCTCCGCCAGCGCGGCGATCTTGCGCACCTCGGTGATGCCGCCGGCGTGCGAGAGGTCCGGCTGGGCGACCGCGATGCCGGCCTGGAGCACGGGCAGGAACTCCTGCCGGTTGTAGAGCCGCTCGCCGGTGGAGACCGGCGTGCTGGTGGCACGGACGAACTCACCGATCAGGTGGGAGTTCTCCGGGACCACCGGCTCCTCGAGGAAGAACGGCCGGTACGGCTCGAGCAGCGGGGCGATGCGGCGGGAGTTGGCGAGGGTGAACCGGCCGTGGAAGTCGACCGCGACGTCCCGCTCCTCGCCGAGCACCTCGCGCGCGGCGGCCACCCGCCGCACCACCTGGTCGATCTCGGCGACCGAGGCGACCGGGCTCATCCGCCCGGACGCGTTCATCTTCACCGCGGTGAGGCCCGACTCGACGGCGGCGGCGATGTGGTCGCGCACCTCGGCGGGCTCGTCGCCGCCGACCCAGCCGTAGACCCGGATGCGGTCGCGCACCGGCCCGCCGAGCAACTGGTGCACGGGGGCGCCGAAGTGCTTGCCCGCGATGTCCCAGAGCGCCTGGTCGAGCCCGGCGACGGCGCTGGCGAGGATCGGCCCGCCCCGGTAGAACGCGGACTTGGTCATCACCTGCCAGTGGTCCTCGATGCGCAGCGCGTCCCGGCCGACGAGCAGCTCGCTGAGCTGCTCGACGGCGGTGCGGACGGTCTCCGACCGGCCCTCGCAGGTGGCCTCGCCCCAGCCGACGACGCCGGACGCGGTCTCCACCCGGACGAACAGCCAGCGGGGCGCGACGAGGAAGGTCTCCACCCGTTCGATCGTCGTCATGACGTCCTCAACCCTTCGTGGCGCCGGCGGTGAGGCCGGAGACGACGTACTTCTGCACGAACAGGGCGATCACCATGATCGGCAGGGTGACCACGGTGGCCGCCGCCATGAGGCCACCCCAGTCGATGCTCGCGTACCCGACGAAGTCGAAGATCGCCACCGGGAGCGTCTTCGTGTCGGCGTCGGAGAGCACGAGGGCGAACATGAAGTTGTTCCAGGAGAAGATGAACGACAGGATGCCGGCGGTGGCGATGCCGGGCACGGCCAGCGGCAGCGAGATGCGCCGGAACGCGCCGATGTGGGTCAGCCCGTCGACGAGCGCCGCCTCCTCCAGTTCGGTCGGCAGCCCGTCGAAGTAGCCCATCATGATGTAGACGATCAACGGCAGCGACACGAACATGTGGCTCAGGATGAGCACCGAGAACCCGCCGACCATGCGCAGGTTCGAGAAGACGTAGTACCACGGCACGAGGAGCGAGACACCGGGGATCACCCGGGCCATGAGCACCACGAGGGCGGAGCGGCGCATGCTGAACCGGCTCATCGAGTACGCGGCGGGCACGCCGAGGATGAGCGAGAGGACGGTCGCGGCGAACGCCACCCAGAGGCTGTTGCCGATGAACTCGACGTAGTTGGCCCGCTGGAGGACGTTCGTGTAGTTGTCCAGCGTGGGCGAGAAGACGAACGCCTTGGCGCTGTCGTAGATGTCGACGTTGGTCTTGAACGACGCCGAGATCATCCAGAGCAGCGGCGCGAGCAGCACGATCACCACGAGGGTGATGGCCACCGCCCGGAAGGTCTTGTACGGCCGGCCCGGTCTCATCGCTCCAGCCCCTTCTTGCGGTAGGTCAGGGCCCACATCGCCCCGATGATGATCAGGAAGAAGATGATGAGGACCGTCGACGAGACGCCGTAGTCGTTGTAGTCGAAGCTGAGCCCGTACGCGTACACGTTGAGGGTCTCCACCTCGTGGAACGACCCGCCGCCGCGGCCCTTGGTGGCGTAGAGGATGTCGAACGTCTTCAACGCGTCGATGCCCCGCAGCAGGATCGCGACGATCACCGTGGGCATCAGCAGCGGCAGCGTGACGTGCCGGAACCGCTGCCAGGTGCTGGCGCCGTCGATGAGCGCGGCCTCCTGCGGCTCGTCGGAGAGCGAGGTCAGCCCGGCGAGCAGGATGAGCACGACCATCGGCGTCCACTGCCAGATGTCGATGAACATCGTGGTCGGCAGCGCCGTGTGCTGGCCGGAGAGCCACGGCTGCGGGCCGATGCCGACCCAGCCGAGCAGCTGGTTGGCCATACCGATGTTCGGGTCGAAGATCAGGCGCCACATCATGCCGACGGCGACCGGGGTGGCGACCAGCGGCAGCAGGATCGCCACGCGCACCCACCGCTCACCGCGGAACGGGCGCCACAGCAGTAGCGCGATCGCCATGCCGAGGACGATCTCGAACAGGAGCACGACACCGGTGAAGGCGACCGTACGCCACACCGCCGGCCAGAACCGGTCGGTGTCGGCGAGCACGTCGAGGTAGTTCTGGATGCCGACGAACTCGCTCTCGGCGCGTACCGAGCCCTCGGCGTCGGTCAGGCTGAGGTACCCGGTCCAGGCCACCGGGAAGACGATCAGCACGGCGACGAAGATCATGGCCGGCGCGGCGAAGAGCCACTTGCGGTGGGCGTTGGCCCAGCGCGACCAGGCCGACCCCTCCGGAAGCACCGGACGGGCCTCGGGTGATGTGGTGACGGGGGTGGTGACGGTGGACATGGGGTCTCCGGGGTCGCAGGGGCCGGGACCGGCGGTGGCGGGGCGCTCGGCCCCGCCACCGTCGCGGTCGGGCTACTTCGCCTCGTCGTCGAGGAACTTCTGGAACGCCTCGTTCGCCGTGTCCGCCGAGGCGGACGAGTCCTTGCCGGTGATCGCGTCGACGATCGGCTGGCCGACGATCTCACGCGCCTCCGCGACCTTCACGACCAGCGGCCGGTCGTGGCCGATCCCGTTGGCGGTGCTGACGGTGGTCGCCTCGGCCAGGTCCTTCGGGTAGGAGGAGCTGGCCTCCGGGTTGGCCCAGACGGAGGCCCGGGCGCCGGGCACGCCGGCCTTCTGCTGCGCGAGCGCCTGCTCCTTGCCCGCCGCCCACTGGATGAACTTCCAGGCGTTGTCCTTGTTCTCCGAGGCGTCGTTGATGCCCAGCGCCCAGGAGGGGATGTTGTACGGCTTCGAGCCGGCCGGGCCGGCGGGGAACGCCGCGAAGCCGACGGTGTCGGACACCTTGGACTTGGCCGGGTCGGTGGCGTTCTTGTAGAGCGAGTTCGCCTCGGTGTAGAAGGCGGCCTTGCCCTGGGTGAAGATGGCCATCGCCTCGGACCAGCTCATGTCGGTGCTGATGTTCTCCGGGCCGTGGTCGTGCAGCAGGCCGCCGTAGAAGGCGTACGCCTGCTTGGCCTGCGGGGTGTTGACCGACGCCTTGCCACTGGCGTCGACGAAGTCGCCGCCGAAGCTGTAGAGGAAGCTGGAGAACTGGGTGACGGCGGCGGCCTTGCCGGTGCGCGCCACGAAGCCGGCGACGCCGGGGTTGTCGGCCTCGACCTTCGCGGCCTGGGCCTTGAGCTCGTCGAGCGTCTTCGGCGGGGCCGTGAACCCGGACTTCTGCAGCAGGTCCTTGCGGTAGTAGAGGACCTCCTGCTCGGTGATGATCGGCACGCCGACCACCTTGTCCTCGTACGTGGTGGCCTGCACGGGGCCGGGCTGGAAGTCGGCGAACTCGAACGCGCCGTCGGACTTGGCCCGCTCGGTCAGGTCGGCGAGGTAGGCGTTCTTGGCGAACAGCTTCCCCTCCTGCAGCGGCCGGTACATCATCACGTCGATGTCGCTGGAGCCGGCGTTCAGCTTCACGTTGTACTGGTCGGAGAGCTGGTCCTCGCCGAGCTGCGTGACCTCGACCTTCAGGCCGGACTGCTTCTCGAACTCGGGCAGGGCCGCCTTGATGTTCTCCGTCCACACGTGATTCACCAGCGTCACCCGCAGGGTGGTGGACCCCTCGCCGCCGTCGTCGCCGCCGCAGGCGGACAGGCCCAGGGCGACGACCACGGCCAGAGATGTGCCGAGGATCGATCTACGTCGCACGTTTGTCTCTCCTTCTGTCGCGGTCGCTGCCTCGGCGAGGCGCCACCTCGCTGTTTACATCCGCTTAACGACGGGATGCTAGGCCGAAAAAGCAGACTTATTCAAGGCGTTGATCTAACTGATATGATTAGTGACGTGGATCGGTCCTCCTCAGGGGTTGCAGCCGCCGAGACCGCCCCCGTCGAGGCCGGGCTGCACGCACGCGTCCTCGACCACCTCGGCACGGCGGTCTGCGGCGGCGAGCTGCCGCCCGGGTCGGTGCTCAACATCGACGACCTGGTGGAGCGGTACGCCGTCTCCCGCTCGGTCATCCGCGAGGTGCTCCGGGTCCTCGCCTCGATCGGCTTCATCGAGACCCGCCGCCGCGTCGGCGTGCTGATCCGGCCGGCGAGCGCCTGGAACGTCTTCGACCCGCAGGTGATCCGCTGGCGGCTCGCCTCGTCCGGCCGGATGGCCCAGCTCCGGTCGATCACCGAGCTGCGCACCGCCGTCGAGCCGCACGCCGCGCAGCTCGCCGCCGGTCGGGCGACCCACGAAGAGGCGAGCGACCTCGTGGGGCTGGCCGCGAAGATGTGGGCCGCCGGCAAGGCCGGCGACGAGGACCGCTTCCTGCGCCTGGACATCGAGTTCCACCGCCGGGTGCTGCTCGCCTCCGGCAACGAGATGTTCCTGCGGCTTCAGGACCTGGTCGCCGAGGTGCTCACCGGGCGGCACAAGCACCACCTCATGCCGCACCACCCGCACGAGCAGGCCCTCGCGCTGCACGCGGAGGTGGCCCAGGCGATCCAGCGGCACGACGGCGAGCGCGCGCGACGGGCCATGGTGGAGCTGATGGAGCAGGCGTTCGGCGAGATGAAGTCGCTCTGGGAGCAGGCCGGCGAGCCGGCACGGGGGTGACCCGGGCCGCCCTCGCCGCGCGTGCGCGGCGCCGGCTCAGTGCGGCATCCGCAGCCCCGCCGCGAACGCGCCCCGCTGGTCCACGAGGCCGGTGATCCGGCGGACGATCGCGGCGTAGCGCGCGCGAAGCCAGGCCGGCGACGCCGGGTCGGCCGCCGCCGCGGTCAGGTCGATCACGCGCGCCAACGGCCGGTACTCCATCCAGGTCGGGAGCACGGTCACCGCGCTGACCGTCCAGCGGCCCGCCGCCGTGCGGGTGAAGGTGAACTCGGGAACCACCGCGTCCTGGGTCTCCTCCCGCGAACCGTCGGCGAACCGGGTGGTGAGGTTGCCCATGCCGTACGCGACCCACTTGCCGGCCACCTTCTCGAACGGCTGCACCACGTGCACGTGGTGGCCCACGATCAGGTCGATGTCCGGTGAACCCAGCAGCTCCCGGGCGAGATCCACCTGGTCACCGTTCGGCTCGTGCTGGTACTCCGTACCCCAGTGCAGGGAGAGGATGACGATCTCCGCGCCGGCCTCCCGGGCCCGGCGCGCCTCGGCCCGGATGGCGTCGGCGTCGATCAGGTTGGCCGCCCACGGTCGCCCGGCGGGCAGCGGGATGTCGTTGAAGCTCAACGTGTACGACAGGTGCCCGACCTTGACGCCCTTGACGTCCAGGACGAGGGGACGCCGCGCCTCGGCGGCCGAGCGGGCGGTGCCGGTGTGCCGCAGCCCCACGCGGTCCAGATTGTCCAGCGTCCGGGCGATGCCCTCCACACCGGTGTCAAGGGAGTGGTTGGACGCGGTGGAGCAGGTGTCGAACCCGGCCCAGGCGGCGGCGTCGGCCAGCTGCGGCGGGACGCTGAAGTTCGGCCAACCGGTGAACGGGCCGTCCGGCTCGGCGAGCGGCGTCTCCAGGTGACAGATGGCCAGGTCGGCGGCGCTCACCCGGGGGCGGACGGCGGCCAGCACCCTCGTGAAGTCGTGCCCGTCGCGGCCCGCCCGGCGGGCGTCGGCGGCGGCCTGCTCGCTGAGCGCGGGGTGCACGAGCAGGTCCCCCGCCGCCACCACGGTGAGCGTGGTCGGCGGGGCGGGGCTCGTGGCGGGGGCCGACGGCGCGGGCGACGGCGGGTCGACCGCCTCCGGCCGGGGCGCCTCGCAGCCCGCGGCGACGAGCGCCGCGAGCAGCACCACCACAAGGGACCTTCTTCTCATAACGGGAGATGATGCCGGTTGCGGCGGGCGATGCGGGACGAACGCCGAAACTGCTCCCGGGCGGGCTCGGACGGTGGGACACCGCCACCCGCCACACCGCCGGGCGCGGGGCCTAGTCGGTGCCGAAGGCCGCGGCCAGCTCGTCGTCGAACGCGGCGATCGGCCGCCCGTCCGGCCCGTACGCGACCAACCGTCCGTGCGCCATGGTGGCGGAGCGGAAGGAGAAGACCCGAGAGCCCGGGTACGCCGCCAGCAGGGGGACGACGCGAGGCGGACCGCCCGGGGCCGAGAAGTACTCCAACCGGGTCACGCCCGCGGCGACCACCCCGTTCACGCGGACCTTCGTCTTCTCCCTGCGGGTGCCGAAGGTGACCGGCGCGTCGCCCCCGTACGCGGCGCAGTCGGCCGCGCCACGGCAGACGAAGAAGTAGCGCGGGTTGGTCACGTCGTCCAGCGCGTACGCCTTGAAGGTGGGGTCGGCACCGGCCGGCAGCGGCTGGACGGCGAAGAACGCCAGCGCCGCCGCGGCGGTGACCCCCACCCGCAGGGCGGAGCGGCCGGCGGCCCCGGAGCGTCTCGTGCGGGCCGCGGCGACCGCCACCCCGCCGAAACCGGTGAGGCAGAGCGTGAGGACGCCGAGCGCCCGGGCGTTCTCGAACAGGAACTGCACCCCCGGGCGCAGGGAGACGGCGCTGAGCGCCGCGCCCAGCGACACCACCATCGTGACCAGCAGCGCGACCCCGGCGACCCGGCGGGCCACCCCGGCGGTGCCGACGAGCAGCATCGCGGCCAGCACCGGCCACACCTGGTGGTGCGTCCAGGAGACCGGTGACGCGGCCACGGTGGCGCAGCCGACGAGGACGGCCGCGTGACCGGGGCGTCCCCGCGCCGCCAACTGCCGCGCCCGCAGCAGCGCCACCGCGCAGATCACCCCCACCAGACCCGCCCAGAGCGGCGGCAGGGACGTCTCCTCGATCCCGAGCCGCAGCAGCATCCCGTGCACGGACTGGTTGCCCAGCGACGCGAGGTTGCCGATGCGACCCGTCTCCAGCATCGTCCCGGCCCAGTAGGTCCAGCTCTCGCGGGGCAGGACGACGGCGGCGAGCGTCGCGCAGGCCACGAAGGTGCCCGCCGCCCGGGCCGCGTCGCGGTAGCGCCCGACCGCGAGGAAGTAGACGACGAAGAGCAGCGGGGTGAGCTTGATCGCCGACGCCACGCCGACCAGCACCCCGCGCAGGCGCGCGGGGACCACGCCCATCCCGTCGAGCAGCGCCAGGAGCACGATGAAGATGCTGACCTGGCCGAAGCGCAGGTTGCTCTGCACCGGGGCGGAGAGCATCAGCACCAGCGCCACGGCCGCCACCACCGGGCCGCGCCGGTCCCGGGTGGACGCGAGCGCGCGGCCCACCGGCACCGCGACCGCGACGACCGCCGCGCCGGTCGCCACCAGCCACAGCACCTGGAGCACCGGCTCGGGGACGAGCGTGATCGGCGAGAGCACGAGCGCCGCGAACGGCGGGTAGGTGAACGGGCCCCCGTTCTCCGCCACGTAGGCGTACAGCGGGCGCCCGGCCCGCAGGTCGGTCAACGCACCGTAGTAGATGTGCAGGTCGGAGAGGCGGTCCGGGCGTCGCATGACGAGCACCGCGGAGACCAGCGCGACGAGGCCGAATGCCGTCCACAGCAGTGCCGCCCGTCGATCCCGCACCGGGCCAGCATACGGCCCCCGGAAGGCGGCGACGGGCGGCTGGCGACCGGGCCCACCGCCCGATCGATCGCACGGCTGCGACGGCGATGGCGGGCGGTGGCCGCCGGCGGACCGGGCGAGGACGGCGACAGCGTCGCACCCCCGGCCCGCCGTGCCGGCCTAGCCCCAGTTCTGCGGGGCCGGCTGGCGGGTGGCGGCGTTGATCCGGTTGAAGAAGTTGGTGGTCGCCACCCAGAGCACGATCGCCGCGAGTTCCTTCTCGTCGAAGTGCCGGGCGGCCTCCGCCCAGATGTCGTCCGGCACGGCGTCGGCCTTGTCCGCGAGCCGCGTGGCGGCCTCCGCGAGCGCCAGTGCGGCCCGCTCGGCGTCGGTGAAGTACGGGGTCTCGCGCCAGGCGGCCAGCGCGAAGAGCCGCTCCTCGGTCTCCCCCGCCTTGCGGGCGGCCCGGGCACCCGAGTCGACGCAGGCGCTGCACCCGTTGATCTGGCTGGCCCGCAGGTGCACCAGCTCCAGCGTGCTCCCGGGGACCCCGGTCGAGTGCGCCGCCTTGTACAGCAGGTTGACGGCCTTCACCGCGTCGGGGAGCAGCCCGGCGGGGTTCTGGATGCGGGGCTCGATGGTCATGTCGTGCGTCCTCTCCTCTAGGCTGGCCGGCGTCCGTCGGTGCGACCGGCCGCGCGTACACCGGGATGTCGGCCGCCGGCACGGCCGCGTGACAGATGTGGTCGCCGTCACGTCCCCGGCTCGGGCGGCGAACGGGGGTGGGGAGACCGTGAGCGACGTGGACCTGCTGGCCCGGCGCTTCGAGGAGCACCGGCCGCGCCTGCGCGCGGTGGCGCACCGCATGCTGGGCTCGGGCGCCGAGGCCGAGGACGCCGTCCAGGACACCTGGCTCCGGCTGAGCCGGGCCGCCGCCGACGAGATCGACAACCTGCCCGGCTGGCTCACGACCGCCGTCGGCCGGGTCTGCCTCGACCGGCTGCGGGCGCGTACGGCCCGCCCGGAGCGGCCGTGGGAGGACGGAGACCCGGCGTCCGCACCGGTGGCGGGCGAGCCCGCCGATCCGGAGCGCGAGGCCGTGCTCACCGAGTCGGTCGGGCGGGCGCTCCTGGTCGTCCTCGACACCCTCGCGCCCACCGAGCGGTTCGTCTTCGTGCTGCACGACATGTTCGCCGTCTCCTTCGACGAGATCGCGGCTGTCGTCGACCGCAGCCCCGCGGCCGTACGGCAGATCGCGAGCCGGGCGCGGCGCCGGGTGCGGCAGGCCGGCCGGGCGCCCGAGACCGACCCGGCGCGTCAGCGACAGATCGTCGACGCGTTCCTCGCCGCCTCCCGGGAGGGCCGGTTCGACGACCTCGTCTCCATGCTGGACCCGCACGTCGTGGTGCGGGCCGACGCGGTCGCCGCCGCGCTGGGCGGCACGGCGGAGGCGCGCGGCTCGGCCGCCGTCGCGGCCTTCTTCAACGGCCGGGCGCAGGGGGCGCGGCCGGCGTACGTGGACGGCGTCCCGGGTGCGGTGGTGCTGCTCGGCGGGAAGATCCGCATCGCGCTCACCTTCGTCGTCACCGACCGGATCATCGGCATCGACGCGGTGGCCGACCCGGAGCGGCTCGCGGCGCTCGACCTGGTCGTCGACAGCGCGGCGGCCCGGTAGGCCGCCGCCACGGCGGTCGTCGCGGCGCCGGGCCGGGCCGGGGCGATCAGCGCGCCGGCAGGAGCACCACGTGCAGGTTCCGCGGGCCGTGCACGCCCTCCACCCGGTTGAGCTCGATGTCACTGGTGGCGGAGGGCCCGCTGATCCAGGTGAGCGGACGACGCGCGTCGAGCCGGGCCAGCGCGTCCGGCACGCCGGCCACGACCTGGTCGGCGCGGAGCACGCAGACGTGCACGTCCGGCAGGAGGCTGATCGCGCGCCGTCCCTGGTCGGGCCCGGCGTCGAGGACGACGGTGCCGGTCTCGGCCACCGCGACGGCAGCCGCGGTGACCACGCCGTCGACGGTGGCGAGCTGCGCGGCGGTGAGGCCGTCGTCGGTCACCGCCTCCACGCTCGCCGGCAGCCAGTGTCGCGGCAGCTCCGGCGGGACCACGACCCGCCGACCACCGAGGATGGTCGCCACGACGGTGGCGACCTCCCGGTCGGCGCACCGGTGCACGGTCGCCCGGTAGTCGGTGAGCCGGTGCACCAGCAGGTCGAGGTCGGCGGGGCCGCCCGCCGGGCGGTACGCCCGCGGCACGTCGGCGGGCGCGGCCGGCGCGTCGCCCCGGGCTGCCCGCAGGCGGGCCAGCACCTCCTCGCGCCCGCTCACCGTCGGGCCCACCACTCGCGGAAGGACCGCTGCGGCGGTTGCGGCAGGTCGCGCCCGATGGTCCAGCCCGACAGCGGCGGGGGCACGCCCCGGCCGCGGCGGCCGGCGAGGCGGCTGAGCCGGGCGGCCCGCTGCGCCGCCGCGAAGAGCGCCGGGTGGTCCATGACGTACGCTGCGGCGCCCATCGCGACGGACTCGGCGGTCGGTCGCCGCTGGGCGGCCACGTGCTCGGCGCGCAGGTGCACCAACAGCTCCGGAATGTTGATCTTCACGGGACAGGCGTCGTAGCAGGCGCCGCAGAGCGTCGAGGCGTACGGCAGGGACGCGTTGTCCTCCACGCCGGTGAGCTGTGGCGACAGCACGGCGCCGATCGGGCCCGGGTAGACCGACCCGTACGCGTGCCCGCCGGCGCGCTCGTACACGGGGCAGACGTTGAGGCAGGCCGAGCAGCGGATGCAGTGCAGCGCCTGCCGTCCCACCTCGTCGGCGAGGACGGCGCTGCGCCCGTTGTCGAGCAGGACGAGATGGAACGCCCGCGGACCGTCGCCGGGGGTGACACCGGTCCACATCGACGTGTACGGGTTCATCCGCTCCCCCGTGGACGCGCGGGGCAGCAGCTGCAGGAACACCTCCAGGTCGCGCCAGGTCGGCACCACCTTCTCGACACCCATGACGGTGATCAGCGTCTCGGGCAGGGTGAGGCACATGCGGCCGTTGCCCTCGGACTCGACCACGGCGAGGGTGCCGGTCTCGGCGACGGCGAAGTTGGCGCCGGAGACGGCCACGGGCGTGGTCAGGAAGGTCTGCCGCAGGTAACGGCGGGCGGCGGCGGCCAGCGCGGCGGGGTCGTCGGTGAGCGCGGGGTCGACGCCGGGCATCGCGCGCAGGAAGATCTCGCGGATCTCGGCCCGGTTGCGGTGGATGGCCGGCACCAGGATGTGACTCGGCCGGTCCTCGCCGAGCTGCACGATCAGCTCGGCGAGGTCGGTCTCCACCGGCGTGATCCCAGCCGCCGCCAGGGCCTCGTTGAGGCCGATCTCCTGGGTCGCCATCGACTTCACCTTGATGACCCGGTCGCTGCCGGTGGCCGCCACCAGCTCGGTGACGATCCGGTTGGCCTCCACCGCGTCCCCGGCCCAGTGCACCGTGCCGCCGGCCGCGACGACGGCCGCCTCGAGCTGTTCGAGCAGCTCCGGCAGGCGGGCCAGGACGTCGGCCTTGATCGCCGAACCGGCCGCGCGCAGCTGCTCCCAGTCGGCCAGCTCGCCGACGACCGCGCCGGACCTGGCGCGGATCGTGGTGGTGGCGTGCCCGAGGTTGCGGCGCAGCTGCGGGTCGGCGAGGCTGCGCCGGGCCGCGGCCGGGAAGGGCTCGTCGCCGCGCAGGTGCCCGACGCCGCGCGGCGCGGTCGCCGGCATGCCGAGGAAGGTCCGGCTCACGCGCCCACCGCCGTCCGGTCCGGCTCGCCGGCGCTCCCGCTCTGCTCGGTCGCGGCGAGGATCTCCGCCAGGTGCACCGTGCGGACGCCGGTGCGCAGCCGGGACAGCCCCCCGCCGATGTGCATGAGGCAGGAGGCGTCCCCGGCGGTGCAGACGTCCGCCCCGGTGGACAGGACGTGCCGCAGCTTGTCCGCGAGCATCGCCGTCGAGGTGTCCGCGTTCTTCACGGCGAACGTGCCGCCGAAGCCGCAGCACTGCTCCGCCTGCGGCAGCTCGACCAGGTCCAGGCCGCGCACCTCGCGCAGCAGCCGCAACGGCCGGTCGCCCACCCGCAGCATCCGCAGCGAGTGGCAGGTCGGGTGGTACGTCACCCGGTGCGGGTAGTACGCGCCCACGTCGGTCACCCCGAGCACGTCCACGAGGAACTCCGACAGCTCGTACGTGCGCGCCGCCACCGCCTCGGCGCGGCCGGCCAGCCGCTCGTCACCGGCCCGGCGGGCCACCATCGCGTGCTGGTGCCGCACCGACCCCACGCACGAGCCCGACGGGGCGACGATCACGTCGTACGGCTCGAAGGCGCCCACGTGGCGGCGCACCAGCGGCACCGCGTCGGCCACGTAGCCGGTGTTGACGTGCATCTGCCCGCAGCAGGTCTGCCCCGGCGGGAAGACCACCTCGTGCCCGAGCCGCTCCAGGAGCCGTACGGTCGCGGTGGCCGCGTCGGGAAAGAGCGTGTCGGCCAGACACGTCACGAAGAGCGCGATCCGCATGTCTCACCACCCATCCGGGCCTCGGCGGCCCGCGACGCCGGGTCACGCCACCCGCCGGCCACCCGGCGCCACGCCGTCGGGGCGCCCGCCCGCCACCACCGGGACGCCGCCGGGTGGTCGTCGTCCCGCCGCGGGCACGCGTGTCGGGGCCCGGCCGCGGCTATTCGATCAGATCAACAGTGGAACCGCAACGCGTCGGACCGCCGTCGCCCGCCGGGACGAAGCCGTCCCGGCGGGCGACCGCCGGTCCTCGGGCACCGGCTCAGCCGAAGGCCCGGGCCTGCCAGGTGCGCACCTGGTCGGCCGGCAGCGCCTCGGGGAGGATCGCCATCCGGTCCACCTCGCCGGTGAGCCGCTGCCCGCCGCCCTGGTCGGCGGCGAACCGCAGCTCGCGCGTGGCGCAGCCGACGATGCCGCCATCGGGCACCTTCGCCGTCCCGGCCTGCCGACCGTCGACGTAGACGACGATGTCGCCGCCGTCGTCCATGGTGACCACGAGGTCGACGTACCGTCCGACCGGCACCGTGGCGTTGCTGGTCACACCGGCGCCGGAGCCGATGAACCGCACCTGGTTGCCCGGGGTGAGGTCGATCAGGATCCCGTCGGTGCCCGGGTCGCCGCTGGGCTGGAAGTCGAACAGCCGACGATAGCTGCCGCTCGTCGTCACCTTGACCTCGGCGGCGAACGTCGCGGCCTCCACGAAGCCCAGTGAGGTGGGTGCCGTACGCAGGTAGCGGTCGCCGTCCAGCGCCAGCGCGCTACCGGTCGGCCCGTCCGCGACGTAGGCGGCGCCCGTCTGCACGGTCGCCGTGCGTCCGTGCGGCGAGTGGTCGGCGATCGTGTCGCCGCTCGCCGGGTCCCAGGCGACCAGCGGGTGCCCCGGATCGGGGCGGGCGCAGGGTGGCGGCACGGGCAGTGCGACGGCCGTGTACGCCGAGGCCCGCCAGCGGTCGTTGACCAGGCGCGCCTCGATCCGGTTCCGCCCCGGCGCGGCCTCCCGACCCGGCATGACCGTGAACCGGTAGACCTGGGAGTCGCCGGAGCGCAGCCGCGGCACCTCGAACCGCGCGGGTCGCGCGGTCCAGCCGGCGGGCAGGATCAGCTTGAGCGTCGACGCCGGGAGGTTCGCCGCGGCGTCGACCGTCACGGCGACCGTCCCGGGCTGGTCCGCCTCGAGCGTCTCCGGCGCGTCGACGGTGAACGCGACCTGCGCGGTCGCGACGTACCGGTGACCCTTCCTCGCCGGGAAGACGAGCCGCTCGCCCTGCGGCCGCGCGTCGACCCGCTTGCCGGTGGTGGCGTCGACCAGGCGGAACGGCCCGGCGAACAGCGGGCTGCGCAGGCTGACCTCGCCGGCGCGGCCGGCGGTGACGGCGATCTCGGTCGCCGCGCCCGCCGACCAGGTCGTGTCCACGGTCAGGTCGCCGCGGGCACGCAGACCGCTGACCGAGCCGTTCCGCCAGGCGCTGGGGAGGGCGGGCAGCACGTGCACGTCACCACTCTGGCTCTGGAGCAGCATCTCGGCGACGCCCGAGGTGGCGCCGAAGTTGCCGTCGATCTGGAACGGCGGGTGGGTGTCCCAGAGGTTCGGCAGCGTGCTCTGGCGCAGCTGCTCGGTGAGCATCTTGTGCGCGTGGTCGCCGTCGAGCAGGCGAGCCCAGAAGTTGATCTTCCAGGCCTTGCTCCAGCCGGTGCCGCCGTCGCCCCGCGCGGTGAGCGAGACCCTCGCGGCGGCGGCCAGCTCCGGGTCCTTCAGGGCGGAGATCCGGCTCCCGGGGTGGACGGCGAACAGGTGCGAGACGTGCCGGTGCTCGTTGTCGGGATCGTCCAGGTCCTCCTTCCACTCCTGGAGCTGGCCCCACGAACCGACGCGGATGCCCGGATCGAGCCGGTCGAGCGCGGACCGCAGCTGCTTGCGGAACGCGTTGTCACCGCCGAGGATGCCGGCGGCCTCGATCGTGTTGGTGAACAGCTCCCCGACGATCTGCTGGGACATGGAGGCGCCGGCCGTGAAGTCCCCCTGTTCGGGGGAGTAGCTGGGCGAGACGACGAGCGTGCCGTCGCGGGGGTCGACGACCAGTTCGTCGAGCCAGAACAGGGCGAGCTGTTTCATGACGGGGTACGCCCGCTCCCGCAGGAACGTGGTGTCGCGGGTGAACTGGTAGTGCTGGTAGTAGTGCTGCGCGAGCCAGGCGCCGGCCTCCGGGAACCAGAACGAGGAGGCCCAGTTGTGCAGCCCCGTGAAGCCGTAGATGTTCGTCTCGTTGTTCACCACCCAGCCCCGGTTGCCGTAGATCTCCCGCGCCGTGACCTGGCCCGGCGGGACCATCGAGTCGACGTAGTCGAACAGCGGCGCGGTGGTCTCCGACAGGTTGGTGATCTCGGCGGGCCAGTAGTTCATCTGAAGGTTGATGTTGACGTGGTAGTCGGCGTCCCACGGCGGGTTGGTCGAGTTGTTCCAGACGCCCTGGAGGTTCGCCGGTAGCGACCCGGCGCGGGACGACGCGATGAGCAGGTAGCGGCCGTACTGGAAGAAGAGGTCCTCCAGGGCCCGGTCGGCCGGCGCGGCCCCGCCCGTGTAGCCGCGCAGCAGCTCGTCGGTCGGGATGTCGGGCATGGCCTGCCCGATGTCCAGCCGCACGCGGTCGAAGAGGGCACGGTGGTCGGCGGTGTGCGTGGCGAGCAGCTGGGCGTAGGTCCTGCCCGCCGCGGCGTCGACGGCGGCGGTCACCGCCCCGTGCGGGTCGACCCCCCGGTAGCGGGGATAGCGGGGCGCGTAGTCGGTGCCGGCGGCCAGCACCAGCGTGGCGGCGTCGGCGTCGCGCACGGTGACCGTGCCGTCGGCGCCGGCCGTCACGGCCCCGCCCTCGACGTCCACCTGGATCTGGGACTCGTACCGGAGCTTGTTGTCGTTGAGCGTGCCGGCGAACGTGATCCGGCCACCGGTCGCGGTGACCGTCTTCGACCGGTTGTCCGGGGCCGTGACGCCGGCGGTGAAGCCGATCCGGCCCGGCTGGTCGGCACTGAGGCGCACCACCAGGACCTTGTCGGGGTGGCTCGCGAAGTACTCGCGGGTGTAGCGCACACCGTCGTCGACGTAGGAGACCCGGGCCACCGCCCGGCCGATGTCCAGCTCGCGGCGGTACTCCTGGACCGCGCCCGGGTCCTCGGTCAGCCGTAGCGTGAGGTCACCGAAGGTGTTGTACGAGCCGAAGCCGCTCTTGGGCTGGCCGAGCCGATCCGCCACCTCCTGCGGCGACAGTCGCCCGCGCTCGTCGATGAGGCGCTGCACCTCCTCGATCGCGCCGGGGCGGGGAGTGGTCCAGTTGCCGAAGTCGTAGCCGCCGGCCGAGCCGGGGCCACCCGTCCACAGTGTCTTCTCGTTGAACTGCACGGTCTCCGCCGCCACACCGCCGAAGACCATGCCGCCGAGGGCGCCGTTGCCGATCGGTAGTGCCCGGGTCTCCCAGTCGGTGGCCGGTTCGTCGTACCAGAGCGTGAGGGGATCCTGGGTGGCGGTGACGGCAGGCGCGGTGGCGGCGGCCGGCGTTGGCGCCGCCCAGCCGGGAAGCGTCGCGGCCAGCGTGGCCACGAGCGCCGCTGCCGTGATCCGGCGGGGTAGTCGCCACCGGGAGGGGTCGTCCATGAGCGTCTCCGGATCGTCCGAGGGCCGGGTGGGCAGGGGCGGGCCGGTCTCGGCGAGGGCCGATCACCTGAGGCACGCCTCGGATGTCTGAAGCCGAGGTTACAAAGGACATGAGCCGGCAACAAGAACTCACCCTGCTCGATGGAGAGGAATTTTTGGTGCACTGCCTGGGCAAATCCGGGCAGGTGGGGATCCGGTCGTCGGCCATAGGTCGAACGTCGTCGACGTCGTGGTCTTGTGGACTCCCGTGGGCACTGATAGACATCGGATGTATTGCCGAGCGTTTGCGACACGGTTTCTTGGGGGCGACGGGTGAGGTTGTTGCGGGTGGGCACGCCGGGGTGGGAGACGCCGGCGCTGCTGGACGGGACGGGACGGTTGCGCGACCTCAGTGGGGTGACCGACGACCTCGACGCGGATTTCCTGGCGACCGACGGGCTCGCCCGGCTGGCCACGATCCCGCTCGACCACCTGCCGGTGGTGGACGCCACGGGCGTCCGCGTCGGCCCGCCGCTGCGCCCCGGGAAGATCGTCTGCATCGGCCTGAACTACCGGGACCACGCCGCCGAGACGGGCGCGCCGCTGCCCGCCGAGCCGGTGGTCTTCCTCAAGGCGCCCGACACGGTGGTCGGCCCCGACGACACCGTCCTGGTGCCCCGCGGGAGCACCAGGACCGACTGGGAGGTCGAGCTCGCGGTCGTCATCGGCCGCCGCGCGCGCTACCTGGACACCGCCGAGGAGGCGATGGCCTGCGTCGCGGGCTACGCGATCGCCAACGACGTGTCGGAGCGGGAGTTCCAGCTCGACCGCGGGGGCCAGTGGGACAAGGGCAAGTCCTGCGAGACGTTCAACCCGTTCGGTCCCTGGCTGGTGACCGCCGACGAGATTCCGGACCCGCAGGACCTCCGCCTGCGCCTGTGGGTCAACGGCGCGCTCCGGCAGGACGGCACCACGAAGGACATGGTCTTTCCGGTGGCCGAGATCGTCCGCTACCTGAGCCACTTCATGGTGCTGCACCCCGGCGACGTCATCAACACGGGCACCCCCGCCGGGGTCGCCCTCGGGCAGCCCGACCCGAAGCCCTACCTGCGGGCGGGCGACGTCATCGAGGTGGAGATCGACGGCCTCGGCCGGCAGCGTCAGGTGGTGGCGCAGGCATGATCTTCACCGACCTGGCGATCTCCGACATCCGGTTCCCGACCTCACGGGCACTCGACGGCTCCGACGCCATGAACCCCGATCCGGACTACTCGGCCGCCTACGTGGTGATCCGCACCGACGCCGCGGACGGCCACGAGGGGCACGGCTTCGCCTTCACCATCGGGCGGGGCAACGACGTCCAGGCGGCGGCAATCGCCTCGCTGCGCCCGTACCTGGTGGGCCGGTCCGTGCCGGCGGTCCTGGGCGACCTGGGCGGCCTCTGGCGGGAGCTCGTGCACGACTCGCAGCTGCGCTGGCTCGGCCCGGAGAAGGGCGTCATGCACATGGCGATCGCGGCCGTGGTCAACGCGCTGTGGGATCTGCGGGCCAAGCGCGAGGGGCTCCCGCTGTGGCAGCTGCTGAGCCGGCTGAGCCCCGAGGAGCTGGTGGACCTCGTGGACTTCCGCTACCTCGGCGACGCGCTGACCCGCGACGAGGCGCTGGCGATCCTGCGGGCCGCCCGTCCCGGCCGGGCCGAACGCGAGGCGCACCTGCTGCGGGAGGGCTTTCCGGCGTACACGACGTCGCCGGGCTGGCTGGGCTACGACGACGACAAGCTGCGCCGGCTCTGCAAGGAGGCGGTGGCCGACGGGTTCGGCCAGATCAAGCTCAAGGTCGGCGCCGACCTGGCCGACGACGTGCGGCGGATGACCATCGCCCGGCAGACCTGCGGGCCGGACTTCCGCATCGCGGTCGACGCCAACCAGCGCTGGGACGTGCCGACGGCGATCGCCTGGATGCGGGAGCTGGCGCGGTTCGACCCGTACTGGGTGGAGGAGCCGACCAGCCCCGACGACGTCGTGGGGCACGCCACGATCGCGCGCGAGCTGGCGCCGATGCGGATCGCCACCGGCGAGCACGTCGCCAACCGGGTGCTCTTCAAGCAGCTCCTCCAGCTCGGCGCGGTCTCGTACGTGCAGATCGACGCGACCCGCGTGGCCGGGGTCAACGAGAACATCGCGATCCTGCTGCTGGCGGCGAAGTTCGGCGTCCCGGTCTGCCCGCACGCAGGCGGCGTGGGGCTCTGCGAGCTGGTGCAGCACCTGTCGATGTTCGACTACGTGGCGGTCGCCGGTGACCTGCGGGACCGGGTCATCGAGTACGTCGACCACCTGCACGAGCACTTCGTCGACCCCGTCGTGATCCGCCAGGGCCGGTACGTCGCCCCCACCGCGCCCGGGTTCAGCGCGACGATCCGGCCGGCGACGCTGGCCGAGTACGCGTATCCGGACGGCCCCGTCTGGGCCGCGCCGGCCGAGGAGCCGCACCGTCAGGAGCGTCCCGGAGCGGAGGTGGCACCGTGAGCGGTGACCGGAAGGAGTTCGACGGGTTGGCGGCCGTGGTCACCGGCGGGGCGTCCGGGATCGGCCTGGCGACCGCCACGCTGCTCGCCGAGCGTGGAGCCCGGGTCGCCTGCCTGGACCTGGATCCCACGGTGCCCGAGCCGCTGGTCGGCCTGGCCGCCGACGTGACCGACGACGCGGCCGTGCGGAGCGCGGTCGCCGCCGCGGCGGACGTGCTGGGCGGCATCGACGTGCTGGTCAACAACGCCGGCATCGGCGCACGCGGCACGGTGGAGGCCAACTCCGACGAGGAGTGGCACCGGGTGCTGGACGTCAACGTGGTCGGCATCGCCCGGGTGACCCGCGCCGCGCTCCCCCACCTGCGCGCGTCGGCCCACGCCGCGATCGTCAACACCTGCTCCATCGCCGCGTCGGCCGGGCTGCCGGAGCGGGCGCTGTACAGCGCCAGCAAGGGCGCCGTCCAGGCGCTCACCCTGGCGATGGCCGCCGACCACGTCAGGGAGGGCATCCGGGTCAACTGCGTCAACCCCGGGACGGCCGACACGCCGTGGGTGCGGCGGCTGCTCGACGCCGCCGACGATCCGGCGGCGGAGCTGACCGCGCTGTGCGCCCGTCAGCCCACGGGTCGCCTCGTGACCCCGCAGGAGGTGGCCGCCGCTGTCGCCTACCTGGCGAGCCCCCTGGCGGCCGCGACGACCGGAGCCGTGCTCGCCGTGGACGGCGGGATGCAGGGCCTCCGGCTGAGCCCGCGGCAGTGAGCGACCACGCCCTGAGGACATCCGATGTCACCCGCGTTCTCCGCCCGATCCACCTCGCACGGACCGCGCCAGGGGTCTTGCAGGCCCCTTCAGGCATTGATAGACACCCGATGTATTAACCGCTTGTTTCCGCCCGCCTCCGAGATCGCCCACCGCACATCCCACCGATGGAGGGACCACCGTGAGACACACCGCCAGAACCCCGGTCGCGCTCGCGTTGACCGCGATCCTCGCCCTCGGCACCGCCGCCTGCGGTGACTCCTCGTCGGGTGGATCGGCGGGGGCCGGGAGCGGCCCGCAGATCGGCATCGACCTGCCCCGCGCCGACTCCGACTTCTGGAACTCGTACGCCAAGTACGTCCCGCGGTTCGCCGACGAGTACGACATCAACCTGATGTCCCCCACCAACTCCCAGAACGACGTCTCGAAGCTCGTCGCCAACGTGCAGGCGATGGTCAGCCAGGGCGCCAAGGCGGTCGTCATGGCGCCGCAGGACACCGGCGCCATCGCCTCCACCCTGGACACGCTCGAGAACCGGAAGATTCCGGTGGTCTCCGTCGACACCCGCCCCGACAAGGGCAAGGTGTTCATGGTGGTGCGGGCCGACAACCGCGCGTACGGGCAGAAGGCCTGCGAGTTCCTGGGCGAGAAGCTCGGCGGCACGGGCAAGGTCGTGGAGTTCCAGGGCTCCCTCTCCTCGATCAACGGCCGGGACCGGTCCGAGGCGTTCGCGGAGTGCATGAAGACGAAGTTCCCCGGCATCACCATCTTCGAGGAGCCCACCGAGTGGGAGGGCACCAAGGCGGCGGCCGCGTTGCAGACCCGCCTCGCCCAGCACCCCGACATCAAGGGCATCTACATGCAGGCCGGCGGCGTCTTCCTCGCGCCGACCCTCCAGGTGCTCCGGTCGAAGAACCTGCTGGTCCCGCCGACCGACCCGAAGCACATCTTCGTCGTCTCCAACGACGGCATCCCGCAGGAGTTCGAGGCGATCCGCAAGGGCGAGATCGACGCCACCGTCTCCCAGCCCGCCGACCTCTACGCCAAGTGGGCGCTCTACTACGCCAAGGCGGCGGCCGAGGGCAAGACCTTCCAGCCCGGCCCGACCGACCACGACAGCACCATCATCGACATCGGCAACGGCCTGGAGGACCAGATCGCCGCACCGCTGGTCACCAGGGAGAACGTCGACGATCCGGCGCTCTGGGGAAACCAGATCGGCAAGTGATGACCACTCGTGAGCAGACCGCGGCCGCCGCGGTCGGGGCCACCGCCCCGGCCGCGGAGGCACGCGACGTGTCGAAGCGGTACGGACCCACCGTGGCGCTGCACTCCGCCGGCCTCACCGTTCGGGCCGGCGAGAGCCACGCGCTGGTCGGGCGCAACGGCGCCGGCAAGTCGACTCTGGTCTCGATCCTCACGGGGCTGCAGCGGCCGGACAGCGGTGAGATCCGGTTCGGCGGCGCACCCGCCCCCGCGCTGGCGGACCGGGACGCCTGGCGGCAGCGGGTCGCCTGCGTCTACCAGAAGTCCACCATCATCCCCAGCCTGAGCGTCGCGGAGAACCTCTTCCTCAACCGGCAGGCCGGCCACGGCCCGATCGGCTGGGGCGGACTGCGCCGCCGGGCCGCCGACCTGCTGGCCGGGTACGAGGTCGACGTCGACCCGGCCGCGCCGGCCGGCGCGCTCACCGTCGAGCAACGGCAGCTCGTGGAGATCGCCCGGGCGCTCTCGTTCGGGGCCCGCTTCATCATCCTCGACGAGCCCACCGCCCAGCTCGACGCCGCCGCCATCGAGCGGCTCTTCCTCCGGATGCGGGAACTGCAGGCGGGCGGGGTCACCTTCCTGTTCATCTCCCACCACCTCCAGGAGGTGTACGAGGTGTGCCAGACGGTGACGGTGCTGCGGGACGCGCGGCACATCCTCACCCAGCCGGTGGAGACGATCTCCCGCGACGAGCTGGTCACGGCCATGACCGGCGAGAACGCGCGTACCCTCGCCACCGGGGCCGACCGCCCGCCGGTGCCGGCCACCGCCCCGGTGGTGCTCGACGTCCGCGGGCTGCGACTGGCCGGCTGCTACGACGGCGTCGACCTCACGGTGCGCGCCGGGGAGATGGTCGGGCTCATCGGCTCGGGCAGCAGCGGCAAGGTCGCCCTCGCCGAGACGATCGCCGGGCTCCGCCGGGCCGACTCCGGCGGTGTGACGATCGCCGGCACCACGCCCCGGCCGGGCAGCGTGCCGGCCGCGCTCGCGGCCGGCCTCGGCTACCTGCCGCAGGACCGGCACCGGGAGGGGCTCGTCCCCCTGCTGTCGGTGGCGGAGAACGCCACGCTGCCGATCGCCGGCCGGCTCGGCCCGGCCGGGATCGTCGCCCCCGCCCGGCGGCGCGCGGTCGCCGAGCGCATGATCCAGCGGTACGACATCAAGACCGACGGGCCGCACCAGCCGGTCAGCGACCTCTCCGGCGGGAACGCCCAGAAGGTCGTGCTGGCCCGCGCGCTCGCCGACGACCCGAAGGCGCTGGTCATGGTGAGCCCGACGGCGGGCGTGGACGTCCGGTCCAAGGCGTCCCTGCTGGGCGCCGTGACGCAGGCCGCCGCCGGGGGCACCGGCGTGCTGATCGTCTCCGACGAGCTGGACGACCTGCGCTCCTGCGACCGGGTGCTGGTCATGTTCCACGGCAAGGTGGTCCGGGACGTCGCCCGGGGTTGGACGGACGCCGAGCTGGTGTCCGCAGTGGAGGGAGTGGAGCAGCCGTGACCGGCACCGAGACGATCGTCAAGCCGCCGACGCCCGCCGGCCCCCGGCCCGGCGCCGGCCGCGTACCACTGGCCCGGCTCCGGGACTTCGCGCTGGTGCCCGCGATCCTCCTGCTCGTGGTGGTGGGAGCGCTCATCGACCCCGTGTTCCTCAGCGCCGCCAACATCACCAACGTGCTGCAACAGCAGACCGAACTCGCGCTGCTCGTGCTCGCCGAGGCGATCATCCTCATCGCCGGCAAGTTCGACCTGTCGCTGGAGTCGACGATCGGGCTCGCCCCGGCGCTGGCCGTCGCGCTGGTCATCCCCGCCGCCAGCAACGGGTTGGGCACCGAGCTTCCGGCCGGCCTGGCCATCGTCCTGTGCCTGCTCACCGGGCTGGCGATCGGGGCCTTCAACGGCCTGCTGATCCTGCGGTTCCGGCTCTCCGCCTTCATCGTGACCCTCGGCATGCTGATCGTGCTGCGCGGTCTGCAGATCGGCATCACCGGCGGGCAGAACCTGTTCGACATCCCGCCCTCGGTGCTCTATCTGGGCAGTGCCGTGTGGCTCGGCGTACCGGCGTCCATCTGGATCAGCGGGGTGCTCTTCGCGGTGGGCATCGTGGCGCTCGGCTACTTCCGGCACGGCCGGTCGGTCTACGCCATCGGCGGGAACACCGACGCGGCCCGCGCCGCGGGCATCCGCACCGACCGGGTGGTGTGGGTGGTGCTGATGATCGGTGGCGTGCTCGCCGCGCTCGCCGGCCTGCTCATGACCGGGCGACTCGGCTCGGTCGCCGCGGCACAGGGCGACGGCATGATCTTCACGGTGTTCGCGGCGGCCGTGATCGGCGGGATCAGCCTCGACGGCGGCAAGGGGACGCTCTTCGGCGCGCTGTGCGGCGTCGTCGTCCTCGGGCTGATCAACAACATCCTGACCCTCGCCGGGGTCTCCGCGCAGTGGATCCAGGCCATCTACGGCGCCATCATCCTGGTCGCGCTGATCCTCGCCCGGCTCACCTCCGGCAAGGCCCAGGACTAGCCGACCGCACCAGCGACGACGGAAGGAGCGCCGTGCAACGGATCGCCCTGCACACGCGGCTCAGGCCCGGCCGCGAAGAGGAGTACGACCGGGTCCACGCCACGATCCCGGCGGAGCTGGCCACCGCGATCCGCGCTGCCGGCGTACGCGACTGGCGGATCTGGCGCAGCGGCCGGGAGCTGTTCCACCTGGTGGAGGTCGACGACTACCAGCGGATGCGACACCGGCTGCGGGACGATCCGGCCAACGTGGCGTGGCAGACCCGCATGGCGGAGCTGCTCGGCGTGGCGGACGACTACTCGGGCGCCGACCACGGGTTGTCCCTCGTCTGGGCGCTGGCCGCCACCCCCGGCGGAGAGCCGTCGTGACCGGCGTACGGGTGGGCCGGTCGGCGGTGACCGTGAGCCGGCTCGGCCTCGGCTGCGCCCCACTCGGCAACCTCTACACACCGATCGGCGAGTCCGACGCCATCGACACGGTCCGGGCCGCCTGGGAGCACGGGATCCGGTACTTCGACACCGCCCCGCACTACGGGCTCGGCCTGTCCGAACGCCGGCTCGGTGACGCGCTGCGCGCCCAGCCGCGGGAGGCGTACACGGTCAGCACCAAGGTGGGCCGCCTGCTCGTGCCGGACCGCGCCGGCGCCGCCGGTCGCGACCCCGAGGGCTTCGCGGTCGCCGCCGACCACCGGCGGGTCTGGGACTTCTCGGCGGACGGGGTGCACCGCTCGCTGGAGGCCAGCCTCGTGCGGCTCGGAATCGACCGGGTCGACATCGCGCTGATCCACGACCCGGAGGACCATCAGGCACCGGCGCTGGCGCAGGCCTACCCCGCGCTGCACGAGCTGCGCGCCCAGGGCGTCGTCGGTGCGATCGGTGTGGGGTCGAAGCAGTGGCAGGTGCTGCACCGGTTCGTCGCCGAGACCGACGTGGACGTGGTCATGGTGGCGGGCCGTTACACCCTGCTCGAGCAGCCCGCACTCGACTCGCTGCTGCCCGAGTGCCAGCGCCGGGGTGTCTCGGTGCTCAACGCCGGCGTGTTCAACAGCGGACTGCTCGCCGTGCCGCGCCCGCACGCCGGCCTGCCCTACGAGTACGGCGACGCGCCGGCCTCCGTGGTAGCCCGCGCCCGCGCCATCGCCGACGTCTGCGCCCGGCACGGCACGTCGCTGCCGGCCGCGGCGCTGGCCTTCGCCGCCGCCCATCCGGCCGTGGCGGCCGTGGTGGTGGGCGCCCACGAGCCCGGGCAGGTGCGGCGCAACGCCGCGCTGGTGGCGGCCGAGCCGCCGGGCGCCGAGTTCTGGTCGGAGCTGGTCGCGCAAGGGCTGCTGCGGGCGGACGCGCCGCTGCCCGCCGCCCCGGTCGGTGCGGCGTGATCGTCGACGCCCACCACCACCTGTGGCGGATCACGGACGGCTACCGGTGGCTGGACGCGCCCGAACTCGCCCCGATCCGGCGCTCGTTCGGGCCCGCCGACCTCGCACCGGAGCTGGCGGCCGCGGGCGTCGACCGGACCGTCCTCGTGGAGGGGGGCCGCTGCGACGTCGACGAGGCGGCCCTGCTGCTCGCGTACGCGACGGAATCACCGATGATCGCGGGCGTCGTCGCGTGGGCGGACCTGGCCGACCCGGCGCTCGCCGACACCGTCGCCGGCTACCGCGAACTGCCCGGTGGCGACCTGCTGGTCGGCGTCCGGCCGCAGCTGCAGGCGGAGACGGACCCGCACTACCTGGACCGCCCGCAGGTGCGGCGCGGCCTGCGCACGATCGCCGCGGCCGGGCTGGCGTTCGACGCGGTGGTCCGCGCCGACCAGCTTCCCGCGGTGGCCCGGGCCGCGCGGGCCGTGCCGGAGCTGCGCCTCGTCCTCGACCACCTGGGCAAGCCGCCGGTCCGCGACGGCGCCGCCGGCCTCGCCGCCTGGGCCGGGCCGATCGCCGCCGTCGCCGCCGAGCCCAACGTCACCGCGAAGCTCTCCGGCCTGGTGACCGAGGCGGACTGGGGCCGGTGGCAGGTGAGCGACCTGCGGCCGTTCGTGACCGAAGCCCTCGCCCGGTTCGGCCCGCACCGCCTCATGTTCGGGTCCGACTGGCCGGTCTGCCGGCTCGCCGCCGACTACCCGACGGTGCGCTCGGCGCTGACCGAGGCCCTGCCGTCGCTGTCGCCGGAGGAGTCCGCCGCCGTGTTCGGCGGCACCGCGGTGCGGACCTACCGGCTCGGGCGTTGAGCCGTCCCCTACTCTGCGGTACGGAAGAGGCGGAGGAGAACGTGGCTGTCACGGACGAGGCGATCGACAAGATCAAACAGATGATCCTCGCCGGCGAGTTGCGCCCCGGCGACCGGCTGCCCCGCGAGCCCGACCTCGCCGAGCGGCTCGGCCTGTCCCGCAACTCGCTACGCGAGGCGGTCAAGGCGCTGTCGCTGATCCGGGTCCTCGACGTCCGGCAGGGCGACGGGACGTACGTGACGAGCCTCGACCCGGCGCTGCTGCTCGACGCCCTGAGCTTCGTCGTCGACTTCCACCGCGACGACACGGTGCTGGAGTTCCTCGAGGTCCGGCGCATCCTCGAACCGGGAGCGACGGCGCTCGCCGCGCAGCGCGCGACCGACGAGGACGTGGCGGCGCTGCGCCGGGTCCTCGACGGGCTCGGCGACGACCCGACGATCGACGAACTGGTCGCCAACGACCTGGAATTCCACCGGCTGATCGCCGCCTGCGCGGGCAACAACGTGCTGTCGTCCCTGCTCGACAGCCTCTCCGGGCCGACGACGCGGGCCCGGGTCTGGCGCGGCCTCACCCAGGAGGGCGCGGTCGCCAAGACCCGCGAGCAGCACGCCGCCATCCTCGACGCCGTCGCCGCGGGGCAGGCCGACCTGGCCCGCTCCTGGGCGACGGTCCACATCGCCGGCGTGGAGGAGTGGCTGCGCCGCGCCCTGTAGCGGGCCCGCGCCCGCCCGGTGTCGGGTCGGCGCGAGCCGCCCACGACGAGGGCACGACCGCCCGGTCGCGAGGGCCTCAGCCGGGGAGGCGGGCCTCGGCGCGCCGCCAGGGGGCATCGGTGCCGCGGGGCTCGTACCGCACGATCTCCTGCGTGCCGCGCAGCAGGGCCCGCAGCGCCGCCCGGTCGCCGGCCACGACACCGGCCGCGCGTGCCTGCACCAGCACGTTGCCCAGGGCGGTCGCCTCCACCGGGCCGGCCAGCACCGGCAGGCCGCAGGCGTCCGCCGTCAGCTGGCAGAGCAGCGCGTTGCGCGCCCCACCACCGACGACGTGCACGGCGTCCACGTGGCGGCCGGAGAGCCGCTGCGCCTGGCGTACGGCGCGCCGGTGCGCCAGGGCCAGGCTGTCGAGGATGCACCGGACCGTGGCCGCCGGTGTGGCCGGCACCGGTTCGCCGGCGCGACGGCAGGCGTCGGCGACCCGCGCCGGCATGTCCCCCGGGGGCAGGAACACCGGGTCGTCCGGGTCCACCACGGACCGGAACGCCGGCTCGTCGGCCGCGCGCCGCAGCAGGTCCGGCAGGTCGACCCCGCCCCAGGCACGCACCGACTCCTGCAACAGCCACAGGCCCATGACGTTGCGCAGGTACCGGATCGTGCCGTCGACGCCCGACTCGTTGGTGAAGTTCGCCCGCCGGCTCGCCTCGGTGAGCACCGGGGCGTCGAGTTCCACCCCCACCAGCGACCAGGTGCCGCAGGAGATGTACGCGAAGTTCTCCCCCGCCGCCGGCACCCCCATCACGGCGGACGCGGTGTCGTGCGAGCCGACCGCCACCACGTCGGCCCCGCCGGGCAGCCCCAGCGTGGGCAGGACCGGGCCGACGCGGGTGCCGGGCTCGCGCAGCGGCGGGAACAGCTCCGGCCGGATCCCGGCGTCGACCATCACGTCCGTGGCCCAGGCCCGGCGCCGCAGGTCGTACAGCTGGGTCGTGGAGGCGTTGGTGATCTCGGCGCCGATCTCGCCGGTGAGCCAGTACGCGACGAGGTCCGGGATCATCAGCAGCCGCCGTGCGACCTCCAGCTGCGGCGTACCGGCCGCCGCGACGAGCTGGTAGAGGGTGTTGAAGGGCAGCTGCTGCAACCCGGTCGTCGCGTAGAGCCGCTCCTCCCCCAGGTGCTTCGCCACGCGTTCGGCCACCCCGTCGGTACGGGCGTCGCGGTAGTGCACCGGATTGCCCAGCAGCGCGCCGGAGGCGTCGAGCAACCCGTAGTCCACGGCCCACGAGTCGATCCCGACGCTCGTCACCGGGCCGGCCGCCCGCAGGCCGTCGAGGACGCCCCGGTAGAGGGCCAGGACGTCCCAGTGCAGGGTGCCGCCGACGCGCACCGGCTCGTTGGCGAACCGGTGCACCTCGACGAGGTCGAGGGTGTCCGCGCCGACCTGCCCCACCATGACCCGGCCGCTGGAGGCGCCGAGGTCCACGGCGGCGAGGCGGGCGGCGTTCACAGCAGCCCCCGCCGCGCCGCCCACACCACCGCCTGGATCGGCGCACCCACGCCGAGCCGGTCGCAGACCGCCCGCACCCGGCGGCGTACGGTCCGCTCCGAGAGCCCCGTCCGCCGGGCGACCGTCTCGAGCGGCAGACCGGTCGCCAGCAGCCGGAGCAGTCGCAGGTCCTCCTCGTCGAGCACCGGATTCTCCACGGCGGCCCTCGTCCTCATCCCGCACCGACCCGGATCAGCGGAGAAACGCCGCGGCGACGCCGGCGTCCACGGGGATGTGCAGCCCGGTCGTGTGCGACAGTTCGCCGGCGGTGAGCACGAAGACCGCGTTGGCGACGTGCTCGGGCAGCACCTCCCGCTTGAGCAGGGTGCGCTGGGCGTAGAACTCCCCCAGCTTCTCCTCCGGCACCCCGTAGACCGCGGCCCGCTTCGCCCCCCATCCCCCGGCGAAGATGCCGGAGCCGCGTACCACGCCGTCGGGGTTGACGCCGTTGACCCGGATGCCCTGGCCGCCCAGCTCGGCCGCGAGCAGCCGCACCTGGTGCGCCTGGTCGGCCTTGGCCGCGCCGTACGCCACGTTGTTCGGGCCGGCGAACAGGGAGTTCTTGCTGGAGATGTAGACGATGTCGCCGCCCATCCCCTGCGCCGTGAGCACCCGGGCGGCCTCCCGGGACACCAGGAAGGAGCCCTTGGCCATCACGTCGTGCTGCACGTCCCAGTCCGCCTCGGTCGTCTCCAGCAGCGGCTTGGAGATGGACAGCCCGGCGTTGTTGACGACCAGGTCCACCCCGCCGAAGGCGAGCACCGCCTCGCGCAGCGCGCGAGCGACGGCGTCGGCGTCGCTCACGTCGGCGGCCACGGCGACCGCCACGTCGGTGCCCCCGATCTCGGCGGCCACGGTCGCGGCGGATCCGGCGTCGCGGTCGGCGACCACCACGCAGGCGCCCTCGGCGGCGAGGCGGTGGGCGACCGCGCGGCCGATGCCGGAGCCGCTGCCGGTGACGAACGCGACACGGGTGGCGAGGGGTTTCGGCTTCGGCCGGCGCCGCAGCTTCGCCTCCTCGAGCGCCCAGTACTCGATGCGGAACTTCTCCGCCTCGTCGATCGGGGCGTACCGCGACACGGACTCGGCGCCGCGCATCACGTTGATCGCGTTCAGGTAGAACTCGCCGGCGACCCGGGCGGTCTGCTTGTCGGCGCCGAAGCTGAACATGCCGACGCCCGGCACGAGGACGATCGCCGGGTCGGCGCCGCGCATCGGCGGGCTGTCCGCGGTGGCGTGCCGTTCGTAGTAGGCCCGGTAGTCGTCGCGGTACGCGGCGTGCAGCTCCCTCAGCCGCGTGACCGTCTCCTCCAGCGGCGCGCTGGGCGGCAGGTCGAGCACCATCGGACGGACCTTGGTGCGCAGGAAGTGGTCCGGGCACGACGTGCCGAGCGCCGCGAGGGCGGGATGCCGCTCGCGCGCCACGAAGTCGAGGACCGCGTCGCTGTCGGTGAAGTGCCCGACCTGCGGGCGGTCCGTGGAGGCCAGGCCACGGAGGACGGGCGCCAGCGCGGCCGCCCGGGCACGGCGCTCCTCCGGCGGCAGCGGCGCGTAGCCGTCGACCACCGGGCCGAACGGCTCCGCGCGCCCGTGCGCGGCGAGGTACGCCTCGGCCGTGCGGATGATCTCCAGCGAGTGGCGCTCGCACTCGTCGCTCGTCGTCCCCCAGGCGGTGATGCCGTGCCCGCCGAGGATGACGCCGATGGCGCGCGGGTTGGCCCGGGCCACGGCGGCGATGTCGAGACCGAGCTGGAAGCCCGGCCGTCGCCACGGCACCCACACCACCCGGTCCCCGAAGATCTCCTTGGTCAGCTCCGGGCCGTCCGCGGCCGTGGCGATCGCGATGCCGGCGTCGGGGTGCAGGTGGTCCACGTGCGCGGCGTCGACGAGGCCGTGCATGGCGGTGTCGATGGAGGGCGCGGCCCCGCCCCGCCCGTGCAGGCAGTAGTCGAAGGCGGCCACCATCTCGTCCTCGCGGTCGACGCCCGGGTAGACCTCCACGAGGGACCGCAGCCGGTCCAGTCGCAGCACCGCGAGGCCGGCCTCGGTGAGCGTTCCGAGGTCACCGCCGGAGCCCTTGACCCACAACAGGTCGACGGGCCCGCCGGTGACCGGGTCCGTGGCCCGGCCCTTGGCCGAGGTGTTGCCCCCGGCGTAGTTGGTCGTGGTCGGATCGGCGCCCAGCCGGTTGCTGCGGGCGATCAGCGCCTGAACCTCGGAGTGCATCGTCCTCACGTCCCTGTCTGCGGTCTCGGTGATGGTCAGGCGCCCCAGCCGGCCTGCTGCCCGCCCGCGCGTTCGGCCCGGATGCGCGCGAAGTAGCCGGAGCGGGCGTACGCGGCGACGGGGTCGGGGTCCAGGCCCAGGTCGGCCCGGAGATCGGCGAGCAGCGGACGGACGTCGGTGTGGTAGGCGTCCATCAGCACCGCGTTGGCGGCGAGCACGTCACCGTCGCGCTGCGCGGCGGCCAGCGCGTCGGCGTCCACGAGGAGCGCCTTCGCGGTCGCCTCCTGCACGTTCATCACCGAGCGGATGATCGCCGGGATCTTCGGCTCGATGTTGTGGCACTGGTCGAGCATGAACGCGATCCCGGCCCGCGGGCTCAGCGCGTCGCCGCGCACGATCTCGTGCATGATCCGGAACAGCTGGAACGGGTCGGCGGCGCCGACCATCAGGTCGTCGTCGGCGTAGAAGCGGGAGTTGAAGTCGAACCCGCCGAGCTTCCCGGCGCGCAGCAGGAACGCCACGATGAACTCGATGTTGGTGCCGGGCGCGTGGTGCCCGGTGTCGATGACGACCTGCGCCTTCGGGCCGAGCTCCAGGCAGTGCGCGTACGCGGTGCCCCAGTCCGGCACGTCGGTGGTGTAGAAGGCCGGCTCGAAGAGCTTGTACTCCAGCAGCAGCCGCTGGTCGTCGCCGAGCCGGTCGTACGCCTCGCGCAGCGCGGCGGCCAGCCGGTCCTGGCGGGCCCGGATGTCGTCCTGCCCGGGGTAGTTCGTCCCGTCGGAGAACCACAGCTTCAGGTCGCGCGACCCGGTGCGGTCCATGATGTCGACGCACTCCAGCAGGTGGTCGATCGCCTTGCGCCGTACGCCCGGATCGGGATTGGTGACGCTGCCCAGCCGGTAGTCGTTGTCCTGGAACACGTTGGCGTTGATCGCCCCCAGCGCGACGCCCTGGTCCGCCGCGTAGCGGGCCAGGTCCGCGTAGTCGTCGACCCGGTCCCACGGGATGTGCAGCGCCACCGTGGGCGCCACGCCGGTGAGCCGGTGCACCACGGCCGCGTCGGCGATCTTCTCGTACGGGTCGCGCGGCACGCCCTCCTGGGGGAACACCTTGAACCGGGTGCCGGAGTTGGCGTACGCCCAGGACGGGGTCTCGATGCGCTGGGCGCGCAGGGCCTGCGTGACCCGCTCGCGGGTCGGCGCTTCGGGCTGGGTCATGGGGTTTCTCCCGTCTGCGCGGCGAGCTGAGCCGCAAGGTTGAAGACCTCGTCCAGCGGCCGCATGGCACGGTCGGGGGTGCCCTGGTCGAGGTGGAGGAAGAACGACGCCATCTCCGCCTGCCAGCGGGCGTTGACGTCTCGGGCCTGCATGGCGGCCTGCGCCGCCGCGAAGTCGTCGGTGACCAGGAACCCCACGAGCAGGCCGTCCTCCCGGAGGAAGAGCGAGTAGTCGTGCCATCCGCACTCGGCCAGGGCGGTGAGCATCTCGGGCCAGACCCGCTCGTGCCGGGCGCGGTACTCGGCCAGCCGTTCCGGATCGACCTGGAGGGTGAAGCAGACGCGGGGCATGGTTCTCCCGTCGGGCCTCCCCCCGTGGCGCCGGCGTTCGCAGGCCGGCGCCACGGGGTGGGCGTCAGAAGTCGAACTGGTCGATGTTGCTCTTGTCGAAGACGGTCGGCGGGCCGAGGACGACGACGCCGTCCTTGCCGACGGTGTACTCGCCGAGCTTGCCGGCGGTGAACTTCTCGCCCTCCGCGCCGGTGATCTGGCCCGAGGCCAGCGCGGCGCCGGCGTACGCCGCGAGGTAGCCCAGGTCGGCCGGGTTCCAGAGGGCGAACGCGTCGACGGTGCCGTCCTTCACGAACTCCCGCATCTGGTTCGGGGTGCCCAGGCCGGTGAGCTTGACCTTGCCCTTGTACTGGGAGCCGCTGAGGTAGCGGGCGGCGGCCGCGACGCCGACCGTGGTCGGCGAGATGATGCCCTTCAGGTTCGGGTACGACTGGAGCAGGCCCTGCGTCTCCTGGAACGACTTCTGGTCGTCGTCGTTGCCGTACGCCACGGTGACCAGCTTGATTTTGCTGTACTCGGGCTTCTTCAGCTCCTCCTTCATCAGCTCGATCCAGGCGTTCTGGTTGGTCGCGTTGGCCGTGGCGGAGAGGATGGCGATCTCGCCCTCGCCGCCGATCTGCTCGGAGACGAGCTTGACCTGGTTCTCCGCGATGCCCTGGGCGGTCACCTGGTTGACGAAGATCTGCCGGCACTCGGGCTTCGTGTCGGAGTCGAAGGTCACGATCTTGGCGCCCGCCGCCTTCGCCTGGTTGAGCGCGCCGCAGATCGCGTTCGGGTCGTTCGCCGAGGTCACGATCACGTCCATGCCCTGCTGGGACAGGGTGTTGATGTAGCTGACCTGGGACGAGGCGCTGGCCTCGGAGGGGCCGACCTCCTTGAACTCACCCTTGATCTCGGTGACCGCCGTCTTGCCGCCGTTGTCGGAGACGGTGAAGTAGGGGTTGTTCACCTGCTTCGGCAGGAAGGCGATCTTGAGGCCCTCCTTGATCGGGGCGTCGGGGTCGGCGGCCCCGCTCGCCTGCGTGCCGCCGCCGGAGTCGCTGCCCGAGTTCTCCCGGGTGGTGCCGCCACAGGCCGTGGCGCTCAACAGCAGTGCGGCGAGGGTGAGGCCGGTGGCCCCGAGACGGAAACCTCTGCGGTACGCGGACATCGCTATCCTTCCGGGGGTTGGTGGTGGGGGAATCACGGCGCGACGGGGTTCGCGCGCTGTCGTCGGCGGTGCAGGCGGGCGCGGATGTCCGCGACCGCGTTGGGCAGCACGACGGAGGCGATGAGCAGGGCGCCCGTGACGATGGTCAACGCGTTCGCGTCGATGTCGGCCAGTTGCAGGGCGTTGCGCAGGACACCCAGGAGCAGGACGCCGGCGACCACGCCGAGCAGGCCGCCGCGACCGCCGAAGATGGACACGCCGCCCAGCAGCACGGCGGTCACGACGGTGAGTTCGAGGCCGGTGGCGTTGTCGCCGCGGGCGCTGGCGTAGCGCAGCGTCCAGAAGACGCCGACCAGACCGCAGACGGCCCCGGACGCCACGAACAGCCAGAACTTCGTCCGCGCCACCGAGATGCCGGCGAACGTGGCGGCCTGGTCGTTGTTGCCCATCGCGTAGAGCGCCCGGCCCGCCGCGGTGGCGTGCAGGACGACGCCGAACGCCAGCGCCAGCAGCAGGACGAGCACCATCACGACGGGGATCGGGGTGCCCGGGATGTTCCGCACCGCGGCCGCCGTCCAGCTCGCCGGGAAGTCGGCCACCGCCTGGTCACCGAGCACGACGAACGACAGGCCCCGGTACAGGGCGAGGGTGCCGATGGTCACGGCCAGCGAGGGCAGGCCGAAACCGGTGACGAACACGCCGTTCACCGCGCCGAGCACCGCGCCGAGCAGCACCACGAACACGCAGATCAGCTCCAGTGACAACCCGCTGGACAGCCACATCTGCCCCATCAGGGTGCTGCACAGGCCGACCGTGCTGGCCACCGACAGGTCGATCTCGCCGGTGACGACGATCAGCGTCATGGGCAGCGCCAGCAGGGCCAGCGGCACCAGGTCGAGCAGCAGGAACTGCACGTTGCGGCCGGTGGCGAAGTTCTGCACCGACACGCTGGCCAGCAGCGCGGCCACCACCAGGGCGGCCACCACCGCCGCGTCCCAGGAGCCGAGCGCGCCGCGCAGCCCGGCCAGCCGGCCCGGCTCCCGCTCGGTCTCCGCTCCCGACGGCGGCGCCGCGTACAGGCTGTCATGCGCCATGGGCGCTTCTCCCTCTGAGCCGGGCCGCCATCCGCAGGGCCAGGAGCCGGTCCAGGCCGATGGCGGCGAGGATGAGCGCGCCGACGACGGCCTGCTGCCAGAACGGGTCGATGCGCAGGACGGCCAGCGAACTGCCGATCGTGGTGAGCAGGACGGCACCGAGCGCGGCGCCGTACGCGCTGCCGCTCCCGCCGAAGATGGCCACCCCGCCGACCACCGCGGCCGCGACGACCTGGAGTTCCAGGCCGGTGCCGGCGGCGGCGTCGAGGGTGCCGAACCGGGCGGCGTAGAGCACACCGGCGAGCCCGGCGAGCGCCCCGTTGGCGACGAACACCGCGAAGACCCGCCGGCCGACGGGGATGCCGGACAGCCGGGCGGCCGCCGGCTCCGAGCCGATGGCGTAGAGCTCCCGGCCGCTGCGGTACGAGCGCAGGTAGTAGCCGACGACGGCGACCACGACCAGCGCCACGAGGAAGAGCACCGGGACGCCCAGCACCGTCTGGTTGCCGAGCCGCAGGAACGAACGCGGCATGTCGGCGGCGTTGATCTGCCGGCCGGACGCCCAGTAGTAGTCGACGCCCCGGAAGGCGTAGAGCGTGCCGAGGGTGATGACCAGCGCCGGCACCTTGGCCACCGCGATGAGCCCGCCGTTCACCGCGCCGCACACGGCGCCCAGCGCGACGCCGAGCAGCAGCGCCACCGGCCACGGGGTCCCGGGCGCGGCGAGGAAGAGCGAGCCCGTGGCGAAGGCGACCAGGCCGAGGATCGAGCCGACGGAGAGGTCCACGTTGCGGGTGACGATGACCATCGTCTGGCCGACCGCGAGGATCACCAGGATCGCGCAGCCGAGCAGCAGGTCCTTGGTGCTCTGCGCGCTCAGGAAGCGCTCGTTGCGGAGGCTGGTGACCAGCACGAGCGCACCGAGCGCGAGCAGCAGGCTCAGTTCGCGTACGGCCAGCAGCCGCTCGGTGAGACCGCGACCGCGCCGCTGTCGGCCCGCGGGCGGTTCCTCGGCGAGGCGGCCCGGCGTCCCCGTGTCCGTGAGGCTCATGCCGGCACCTCGCTTCGCCCGGCGCCGCCGGACACCACCGCGCCGTCCCGATGGATCGTTCGCTGACGTGAGTTCATGCCCTCGCCCCTCCCTGGCCGGTGGCGGCGAGCATCACCGAGGTCTCGTCGGCCTCGGCCCGGGGCAGCTCGCGGACCAGGCGCCCCTCGTGCATGACCAGGACCCGGTCGGCCATCCCGAGCACCTCGGGCAGCTCACTGCTGATCATCAGGATGGCCAGCCCCTCGCCGGCCAGTTCGGAGAGGAGCCGGTGGACCTCGGCCTTGGTGCCGACGTCGATGCCGCGGGTCGGCTCGTCGATGATCAGGATCCGGGGTTCGGTGGCGAGCCACTTGGCGAGGACGACCTTCTGCTGGTTGCCGCCGGACAGGGTCGCGACCGGTGCGGCGAGCCGGGCCGTCTTGACCCGCAACTGGCGGGTCCACCGGCGGGCCTCGGCCCGCTCGGCGCCGCCGAGGAGCAGGCCCAGCCGGCTCAGCGCCCGGCGGCGGGCCAGCGTGGCGTTGCGTTCCACCGACAGCTCCATGACCAGCCCCTGCTGGCGGCGGTCCTCGGGGACCAGCGCCATGCCGGCCGAGATGGCCCGGCGCGGGCTGCCGGGACGCAGCACCCGGCCGGCGACGCGCACCTCGCCCGCGTCGTAGCGGTCCACTCCGAAGATCGCGCGGGCCACCTCGCTGCGGCCGGCGCCGACCAGCCCGGCCAGGGCGACGATCTCGCCACCCCGGACGTCGAAGGAGACGTCGGAGAAGACACCGGCGCGGGTGAGCCCCCGTACCTCCAGCAGGGTGTCGCGCACCGGCGCGGCCTGCTTGGGGTAGAGGGACGAGACGTCGCGGCCCACCATGCGCCGCACGACCTCGTCGACGGTGAGGTCCGCGGTGCGGTCGGTGGAGACCCAGGCGCCGTCGCGCAGGACGGTGATCCGCTGGCACAGCGAGAAGACCTCGTCGAAGCGGTGCGAGATGAACAGCACCGCCGCGCCGCGCTCGCACAGCGACCGGGCGACCCCGAAGAGGCGTTCCACCTCGACGCCGGAGAGCGCGGCGGTCGGCTCGTCCATGACCAGGACCCGGGCGTCGAAGGAGAGCGCCTTGGCGATCTCGACGAGCTGCTGGTCGGCGATGGACAGCCCGCGCGCGGGTCGGGTGGGGTCGATCCGGACGCCGAGCCGCGCGAAGAGCCGCTCGGCGTCGCGGTTCATGGCCGCCGCGTCGATGCGGCGCAGGCCGCGCAGCGGCTGCCGGCCCATGTAGATGTTCTCCGCGACCGACAGGTCCGGGAACAGCGTCGGTTCCTGGTAGATGACGGCGATGCCGGCGGCGAGGGCGTCGGCGGGGGCGCGCAGCTCCAGCGGTCGGCCGTCGAGGGTCATCCGCCCGGTGTCCGGCGCGTGCGCGCCCGCCAGCGTCTTGACCAGAGTGGACTTGCCGGCCCCGTTCTCACCGACCAGGGCGTGCGCCTCGCCGGGATGCAGCGCCAGGTGCACCCCGCGCAGGGCGGCCACGGCGCCGAAGGACTTCGTCACGCCGTCGAGTACCAGCAGCGGTGCGCCGTCCGCGCCCGGTGTGCCGGGGCTCATCCAACCCCCTCCTGAATCGTTTCATGTCGTGCCTGGACGGTAGGGGCAGGCGTTGACGAGCGTCAAGGGTTTCCCCGCGATTTCCTACCTGTTGCCGAAGCGCCGCCGCCTCCCGTCCCTGGGTGGGGAGGCGCGCCCGGGGTGCGGGGCAACTGGATGAAACGTTTTAGGAGCTATAGACTGCCCGGCATCGCCCGGCCGGGCCCGCCCTGCGCGACGCGCCCGTTCACGTTCCGGGACCATCACGTTCCGGGACCACCGCGTCCCGGGGCCGGCGTCACCGGGGTCGCCGCAGCTAGGGATCGTCGAGGGAGCCATGGCAGGGGCAAGCATCAAGGAGGTGGCCCGCCACGCCGGCGTGTCGCTCGGCACGGTGAGCAACGTGCTCAACCGGCCCGACATGGTCGCCCCCGCCACCCGGCAGCGGGTCCTCGACGCCATCGCCGAGCTCGGCTACGTGCGCAACGACTCCGCCCGCCAGCTGCGCGCCGGGCAGAGCCGCACCGTCGCCATCGTCGTCCTGGACGTGGCCAACCCGTTCTTCACCGACATGGTCCGCGGCGCCGAACAGGTCGTCGAGGCGACCGGCGCCATGCTCATCGTCTGCAACAGCGGCGAGGACGTCGCCCGCGAGCGCCGGCACCTCGAACTGCTGGAGGAGCAACGCGTACGCGGCGTGCTCATCACCCCGGTAGGTGACGGGCCGCAGCCCCACCTCGAGAAGCTCATCGACCGCGGCATCCCCGTCGTCCTCGTCGACCGCGGCACCGGCCGGGCCAGCCGCTGCTCGGTGGCCGTCGACGACGTCCTCGGCGGCCGGCTCGCCATGGATCACCTCCTCGACCAGGGCCACCGCCGCATCGCGTACGTCGGGGGGCCGCTCTCCATCGCGCAGGTGGCCGACCGGCACGCCGGCGCCGCCGAGGCCCTGGAGGAACGCGGCGGCGACGCCGACCTGCGGGTCGCGGCCACCCCCAACCTGACCGTCGCCGCCGGGCGGGGGGCCGCCGAGGACCTGCTGGCGCTGCCCGCCCGGCAACGCCCCACCGCGGTCTTCTGCGCCAACGACCTCGTCGCCCTCGGCGTGCTCCAGGAGCTGACGGCGCGCGGCCTGCGCGTGCCCGGCGACATCGCGATCGTCGGTTACGACGACATCGAGTTCGCCGCCGCCGCGGCGGTGCCGCTGTCCTCCGTGCGCCAGCCCCGCGAGCAGCTGGGCCGCACCGCCGCCCAACTCCTGCTCGAAGAGGCCGAGCACGGCGAGACGCACCAGCACCGGCACGTCGTGTTCCAACCCGAGCTCGTCGTCCGCCGCTCCAGCGAGCAACCCCGGCGCGGCCGCCGCTGACCCCGCCCCCGGCTCCACCCCCTCCCCTCCCACCCCCGCCCCCCGCCCCGGTGGTCAAGAGGTTCGCGTCAGAATCCGGACTCCGGACGAGGCGACCCTCGTGATCACCGGAAGGAGCGGGGCGGGAGGCGGGGGTTGGGGGTCAGGTGGTGGGGGCGGAGGTGCTCGTGAAGTGCCAGGTGCCGGCGCCCACGGTGTGCACCAGGTAGCCCGCCTCCATCCGCCGGGCCTTGACCAGCCCGCCCGGTGACGCCTCGACGTCGCCGGCCCGCGCCGCGGGCACGTGCACCTCGGCGGTGGCGCCGACCGGCACCCGCACGGTCAGCTCGAACCGGCCGCGCTCGCTCCGCCAGGCGGAGGACGCCCGGCCGCGTACCGTGTCGACGGCCGCCGACGCCGAGGAGACCTCGGCGCGGGCGTCGGGCCGGACGACGATGCGGGCCCAGCCGTCGGCGACCGGTCGCAGGCCGGCCACGTGCTCGTAGAGCCACTGCACCACCGTGCCGTGGAAGTAGTGCTGGCGGGACCGGGTGGAGGTCGGCCACATCTCCCACATCGTGTCCGCGCCGTTGTCCACCCAGAAGCCCCAGCTCGGGTACGTCCGCTGCAACGCGACCCGGGCCGCCACGTCGGCGTGGCCGTGCGTGGTCAGCACCGGCAGCAGGACGCTGGTGCCGAGGCAGCCGGTGTTGAGGTGCCAGCCCCGCTCCCGGATGTCGGCCACCAGGTTCTCCACCACCGCGCCCACCAGGTCCTCGGGCACCAGGCCGAACGCCAGCGGGACGGCGTTTGAGGTCTGCCGGTAGCCGGGATCGCGGTCGGTGCGGTAGAGGCCCCGCGTCCGGTCGAGGAACGTCTCGTTGAGACGGTCGCGCAGCCCGGCGGCCGCCGAACGGAAGCGGGCCGCCCGCGCGTCCTGCCCGATCAGCTCGCCCACCTCGGCGGTCGCCACCAGCGCCCGGTGCAGGTACGCGGTGGCGGTGAGCCGGGTGTCCTCGGGCGGGTTCCCACCGGTGCCCGGCGACAGGTAGTCCCCGAGCGCGGTCACCGCGAGCCCGTCGCTGAGCCGGCCCAGCTCCCACTCCAGGTAGTCCACCACCGCATCCCAGTGCTGGCGGGGCAGCCGGTCGTCGCCGTACCAGCGGTGCATCTCGCGCAGCAGGAACGGGTAGACGGTGGTCCACTCCGGCGCCGGGGCGAGTTCCTGGTATCCCCAGCCGCCGCTGGGCACGATGACCGGCACCTGGCCGGAGGTGACCTGGGCGTCGCGCAGGTCACCCAGCCACTTCGTGAAGAACCGCGACAGGTCCAGCAGACCGGCCATGGTGGGGGCGGCCACCTGTGCGTCACCGGTCCAGCCGTTCTTCTCGTACATGGGGGTGTCGGTGGGGATGCCGTGCAGGTTGTTGCGCACCGTGCGCCGCATCATCCGCTCGAACCGCTCGAACAGCGGCTCGCTGCACCGGAACTCGCCCACGTCGCGGACGTCGGAGTGCACCACGCGCATGGCGAGGGTCTCCGTGGTCGCGGCGCCGGGCAGCCCGTCGAGCTGCACGTACCGGAAGCCCTTGTACGAGAAGCGCGGCTCCCACACCTCCTCGCCGCCGCCGCGGGCCACGTACTCGTCGAGTTGGAACCGGGCGCTCTGGACGTTGCCGTTGGACGCCTCCACGGTCCCGTCGGCGCGCAGCTTCTCGCCGTACAGGACGCGGATGACGGTGCCGGCGGGGGCGGTGGTCCGCAGGCGCACCCAGCCGGCCGTCGTCCGGCCGAAGTCGGCGACCCAGACGCCGGCGCGGGGTGAGCTGAGCCGCACCGGGGTGAGGGACTCGACGATCCGGACGGGCTCGTGCTCCTGGGCCCGCAGCGTGCCCGCCGGGGCGTCCAGGACGCTGGCGCCGGCCCAGCCGGAGTCGTCGAACCCCGCCGTCGACCAGCCCGACGGCTCCAGCCGGGCGTCGTAGGTCTCCCCGGCGAACAGGGAGTTCGAGCGGGTGGGACCGTCGGTCACCCGCCAGGCGTCGTCGCTCACGATCTCGGTACGCGAGCCGTCGGGGTGGTCGACGACGAGGCGCGCGAGCAGGCGCGGCTCGCCGTGCCAGGGCGGCTGGTGCCAGCGCCAGACGTTGCGGGTCGTCATGCCGTAGAAGCCGCGGCCCAGCTCGGCGCCGAGCACGTTCGTCCCCCGCGCGAGCAGCTCGGTGACGTCGTGCGTCACGTACAGGACGGTGTCGTCGTAGTCGGTGAACCCCGGGTCCAGCACGGCCGACCCGACGCGCTCGCCGTTGAGGTGCAGCACCTGGTAGGCGAGGCCGGTCGCGTACAGCCGGGCGCGGGCCACCGGCTTCCTCAGCCGGAACTCCCGCCGCAGCAGCGGCGCGGGCCGCTCCCGCACCGGCGGCTCGACGCCGCTGCCCCACGGTCCCTGGCCGTACGGGGCGAGCACGACCACCGGCGACCAGGCCGACTCGTCGTGACCCGGCTGCTCCCAGCCGGACTCCGCGGTGCCCGTGGTGCGCCACGAGGCGTCGGTGGTCAGCACCAGGTCCCGGTTGTCGGCGGTCCGCACGACCAGTTTCGCGATGAGGCCGCCCGGGTTGACCGAGGCGCCGCCCCGGTTGGTGGCGAGCGCGGCGAGCACCAGGTCGCCGCCGACGGCGCCGCGGGTCAGCTCGGTGACGTCCGCGACCCGTGCGGTACGCCAGCCGTCGGTCTGCTCGGGCGCGGACAGCACGAGCCGGCCGGCCAGGTGGGCGGTGAAGTCGTCGTCGGCGCTCATGATCAGTCGAGCGGACGCGACGTCGGTGCCGGCGGGCAGGGCCAGCCGGCCCCGGAACCAGCGCGGGCCGACGGGGGCGTTGTTCGTCGTCGCGCCCGGCCCCCACACCCAGGAGGCACCGGAGAGGTCGAGGACGTGCGGCTGCGGCACGGTGACGTTGCCGCCCCACGGCCCCTGCCCGTACGGGGCGAGCACCGCGACGCCCGCCCAGCCCGTGTCGTCGTGCCCCGGCTCCGCCCACCCCTGACGCTCCGTGTCGGCGCTGCGCCACGAGGAGTCGGTGAGCAGGACGAGCCGCTCCCCCGCCGTGGTGGTGACGACCAGCTTCGCCAGCAACCCGGCCGGGTTGACCGAGGGGCCGGGACGGTTCACGGCCACCGCGGCGACGGTGAGCCTCCGGCCGACCGCGGCGCGGGCGAGCGCGGTGACATCGGCGGCGTCGGCCTTCTTCCAGCCGTCGGCCTCCTGCGGCGCGTGCAGCACCTGCTGCCCGTCGACGTACGCCGTGTAGTCGTCGTCGGCGGTCACCACGAGGTACGCGACGGCGATCTCGGTGCCCGCCGGGATCGCGAGCCCGCCCCGGAACCAGCGGGCGCCGGCCGGGGCGTTGCCCGACGTGGCGTCCGGCGACCAGACCCAGGAGGCGCCGGCGAGGTCCAGTGGCGCCGTCTCGACGTCCGGCTCCGCCCCGATCCACCGGGCGGCCCCGAAGCCCTCGTCGAGCAGACCGGTCTCGAACCAGCTCGGCGTGCTCCAGCCCGTCGTCCGGCCGGACCCGTCCCAGACGCGTACCCGCCAGTGGTAGCGGGTGCGCGGCGCGAGCCGGGGGCCGGCGTACGGGACACCGACCGAGCGCGCCGACGCGACCCGGCCCGAGTCCCACACGTCGGTCGCCCCGGGGGTGAGCCGGTCCGGGCGGGTGGCCACCAGCACCTGATAGGCGCTCTGGGTGGCGTTGTGGCCGTGGGCGGCACCGGTCCAGGAGAAGCGCGGCGCGGTGACGTCGGTGCCGAGCGGCCGGTCGGCGTACTCGGTGCGCAGCCGGTCGACGGTGAGCGGCCCGGCGCCGGCGTGGGCGGGTGGAGCCGCCTCGGCGGGCGCGGCCGTGCCCGCGCCGATCGCCACCGCGCCGGCGCCGGCGACGCTCCAGCCGAGCAGGGACCGGCGGCTGAGTTCCGATCCCGCCGTCGGGGCGGGTCGTGGGGTCTGCGCCATCAACTTCTCCTCGGGTGCGGGTGAGACGGTGGAGGTCAGGACGGGGCGCCGGTGGGCAGCGGCGCGGACCAGACGTCGGCGATCGACGGGTCGTAGCCGTCGCCGGTGTCGCGGAACCGCACCCGCACCAGGCCGTCGCGGGTCACTTCCGGCAGGTCGACGACGACCTGGTAGCCGACCGTGCCGGCGCCGCCCGCCGTCCGGCGCCAGGAGCGGGGATGAGCCAGCACCCCGTCGACGACGATCTCGTAGTCCTTCAGCTGCGCCTGGTCGTACGTCTCGACGGCGCGCAGCAGGAACGGCGCGCCGGGCGCGACGGCCAGGTCGAACTCGAACCAGCCGTCGGGGTAGGTGACGTTCGTGTAGCGGCGGGTCAGGCCGGCCTCGGTGTTCGTGCCGGAGTGCGGGGAGGCGGTGAGCCGGTGGGCCCGCTCCGACACCGGGTCGCCGAGGTCCACGTGGTCGTACGCCCCGGCCGGCGGGTTGGTGATCCGCACTCCGACGGTGAGCGGGTGCCGTTCGGCCTCGGTGCCGCCGGTCGCGACGGTGACCGCTGCGGGGCCCTCGGTGGTGGACAGCGGCGCGGTGAGGACGGTGGAGACGGTGGTCCGCGCGCCCGGGGCGAGGTGGTAGTCGGCCCCGGCCGGGTTCACCGTCCAGCCGTCGGGTGCGGTGGTGGTGAGGCGTCCGCTCACGGCGAGGGCGGCCCGGTTGTGCAGCACGGTGGTGAGCGTGGTGGCCGCGCCGGGGGCGACGGGGTCGGCGGCCGCCGACACGATCTCGACCGCCGGCACGGTGGTGACCGTTCCCGACACGGGCAGGGTGGCCGCGCCACCCCGGTAGCGGTAGCTCACCGCGCCGTCCACGGCACCGGTCGCGGGCGGCTGCCCGGCCGGGATCCGCAGGTCGTAGCGGTGTCGCACCGTGGCGCCGGGCGCGACCGTGGCCGGCTGGTCGCCGACGCGGCTCACCGTCCAACCGTCCGGGGCCGTCAGCCGGGTGCTCACCCCGGTCAGCGGCGCACCGCCGCCGTTGGTGAGGACGACCGTCGCGCGGACGACGTCGCCGGGCAGCCGCTCCCCCACCGGGAGGTCGAGCGTCACCACGGCCCCGACCAGCGTCGAGGACGCGGCGGAGAGCCGCTGGTCGACGCGGGTGAGCAGCGTGGCGTAACGGTCGGCGTGGGCCTTGTCGAGCCGGCCGAGGCCGACCTGCGTGCGCAGCCACCGGTCCACGTCGTCGACGGTGGCGAGGGAGCGGTGCGCGGCGGTGGCGGCGTCGCGGGTGTCGCGCGCCAGGTACGCCGCGCGGGCCTCCGCCGTCGTGACGCCGAGTCGGCCGAGCCGGGCGCGCAGGTACGCCGTCACGGGCCGGCCCAGCTCGTCGGCGAGGTCGTCGGTCAGCGCCGCGAGGTCCCGCACCGCGTCACCGGCCTCGCCCAGGTCGCCGAGCACCCGGTCGACGGCGAAGTCGTACGCCCCGGAACCGATCTCGTAGACGGCCACGGCGCCGTCTATGCGGACGAACCGCACGCCGTCGGCCCGGTCGGCGGGCCGGCCGCCCTCGGTCACCGCGTGCCGGGTCGGCGCCGGGACGCGTACGGTCGCGGTGACGTTGGCCGGGACGGTGAGGCGCAGGCGCATGTCGCCGCGGGCGTCGAGGCGCCAGTCGCTGCCGATGACGCCCTGCGCCGCGCGGTACGACGCCCGGGCGGAGGTGAGGCCGCCGCCGGGCTCGGGCGCGAACGTGAGGTGCGCGTACCCCGGGTTGGCGGGGTCGGGTCGGATGCCGGCGACGGTCCGGTACATCCAGTCGCCCACGGCGCCGTAGGCGTAGTGGTTGAAGGAGTTCATGGACACGTCGCCGAAGCTGCCGTCCGGCATGATCGAGTTCCAGCGCTCCCAGATGGTGGTCGCACCCCTGGCGATCTCGTAGCCCCAGGACGGGTAGGTGTCGTTGAGCAGCAGCCGGTACGCGACGTCGAGGTGGCCGGTCTCGCTCAGCGCCGGCAGCAGGTCGGGGGTGCCGAGGAAGCCGGTGGACAGGTGCCAGTCGTGGCGTCGCACGTTGTCGACGAGGCGGTCGGCGGCGCGGGCCCGCAGCGGGTCGGGCAGCAGGTCCATGCCGATGGCCAGCACGTACCCGGTCTGGCTGTCGCCCTGCACGGTGCCGTCCGCCGCGACGTAGGCGTCGACGAACGCCGCGGCGATGTCCGTGGCGAGCGCCGCGTAGCGGGCCGCGTCGGCGTCCCGGCCGATGGCGGCGGCCATCTCCCCCAGCAGCCGGATGCTGTACGCGTAGTAGGCGGTGCCGATCACCCCGGCGGGCGTCGGGTCGTCCAGGTTGAGCCAGTCGAGGTACGGCCCGGCGTTGGTGCGCAGCCTGCCCGAGCTGGTGCTCTCCAACCAGGACGCGTACCGCGTCATCGACGCGTAGTGCTCCTCGACGACCCGGGTGTCGCCGTAGCGCTGCCAGAGTGTGTACGGCACGGTGATGCCGGCGTCGCCCCATCCGGTCGCCCCGTCGCCGCAGCAGACCCGCGGCGCCACGTCGGGGTACGCGCCGTTGGCGGACTGGGCGTCACGCAGGTCCCGCAGCCACTTGGTGAGGAACGTGAGGCTGTCCATGTTGAACGTCGCGGTCTCGGCGAAGACGTTGATGTCGCCGGTCCAGCCGAGCCGCTCGTCGCGGGCCGGGGTGTCGGTCGGGATGGACAGGAAGTTGCCCCGCTGCCCCCAGGTGATGTTGCTGTGCAGTTGGTTCACCATCGCGCTGGAGGTCTCGAACTCGCCGGTGAGCTCCCCGTCGGTGTGCATGACCAGGCCGGTGACGGTGGACAGGTCGGGGGTGCCCGGGAAGCCGGTCAGCTCGACGTACCGGAAGCCGTGGAAGGTGAACGTCGGCTCGTAGACCTCGGCTCCGCCGCCCCGGAGGGTGTAGTGGTCGGTGGCGCGGGCCGAGCGCAGGTTGGCGGTGTACGCGGTGCCGTCGGGGTTGAGCACCTCGGCGTGCCGGACGCGGATGGTGGCGCCGGCGGGCCCGTCGACCCGCAGCCGCACCTTGCCGACCATGTTCTGCCCGAGGTCGACGATCCACGTTCCGGGGGTGGGCTGGGTCAGGGCGCGGGCCGTCAGCTCCTGCACGACCCGCACCGGCGGGTCGACCTGGGCGACGATCCGGCCGGTGGCGCGGGTGTCGTCGACGGTGGCGGCCGACCAGCCGGAGTCGTCGAACCCGGGCCGGTCCCAGCCGGACGGGAGCCGGCGCGCGTCGTACGTCTCGCCGTGGATCAGGTCGCTCTGCCGCAACGGCCCGGGCGTGGCCCGCCAGGAGCCGTCGGTGCGGACGGTCTCGCTGCGCCCGTCGGTGTAGTCGACGACGAGTTGCGCACTCAGGTGGGGGCGGGAGCCGTAGTGGTCGGTGCCGAACGAGGCGATGGTGCCGGAGTACCAGCCGTCCCCGAGCAGCGCGCCCAGGGCGTTGTCGCCCTGGCGGAGCTGACCGGTCACGTCGTAGGTCTGGTACTGCACGCGCTTGTCGTAGTCGGTCCAGCCGGGCGCCAGCTCGTGGTCGCCGACCCGCCGGCCGTTCAGCGACAGCTGGTAGACCCCGAGCGCGGTGGCGTAGATCCGGGCGCGGGCGATCTCGCCGTCGACCCGGAACCCGCGTCGCAGCAGCGGGTTCGCGTCCAGCGCGGTGAGCATCGCCTCGGTGGCGCCGGTGACGCGCAGGCCGTCCGCCGTGGGTGTGCCAGCGCCGAAGGGGTTCTCGCCGTCGGTGAGCGGTGCCGTGAAGAGAGTCGTGTCACCACTGGTCACCGAGAAGTCGGAGAAGACGCCGGTCTCGGCACCGTCGGTGCGCAGGCCGACCGAGCCGCCACGGTGCGCGCTGTCCCGGGTGACGTCGACCTGGGTGCCGTCCACCCAGGTCGTGATGGTGTCCCCGGAGGCGGTGATGCGCAGCGTGTGCGGGGCGGTCAGCCGGTCGGTCGGCACGACCTGGTCGAGCGGCACCTCCTTGAGCACCCGCCAGGCGCCGTCGACGCGCACGTGTGGGCGCAGCTTCGCCGTGCCGCCGACCACGGAGAACTGCCACATGTACCCGTTCGCCGGACCGTTGGCGCGCAGGTAGACGCCGGCCGCGTCGCGTTCCACGCGCACCGTCGTCCGCACCGTGTAGTCGGCCCACGTCTCGGTGGGTGACGGCAGGCCGATCCAGTCCGCCCGCCAGCCCTCGGCGCCGCCGACACCCGTCTCCCAGGAGGCGGGCGCGCTCCAGCCGGAGGACCGGCCGGCGGTGTCCCACACCCGGACCTGCCAGACGTACCGCGTGCGGGGGCGCGGCTGGGGGCCGGCGTACGGCACGAGGGTGCTCTGCCGGGATCGGACCCGGCCGCTGTCCCACACGTCGGGGTCGTCGAGGCGGTCGCTGCTCGTGGCGACGCGTACCTGGTAGGACTCCTGGACCACCCCACGGGCGGCGGAGTCGATCCGCCAGCCGAACCGGGGCCGTGGCAGGTCCAGGCCGATCGGGTCGGTGGCCCGTTCGGTGGTGAGACCGGCCACGGCGAGGGCCGCCTTCGCCGCGTTGGCGGCCGCGGGGGTCGCCGTGGCCGCCGTCGGTCCGAGGCCGACGAGCATCAGGAGCACTGTGGACAGCGCGAGTCCGCGCCGGGTCGGGAGCCTCATACCTGGTCCTCACCCTTCTCGGCGCCGGGCGGGCCGGCGGTCCGGGCGGCGGTCGGGCCGGCGGGACGCCCCGACCGTGGTCGGCGGTGGTGGGTGGCCGGGCCGACGGCGCGGCCCGGCCGTCGGTCAGCGTGGCGGGGCGGCCCGGTCGGCGACCGGCCGGAACTGGGACCGGCCGGAGCCGACCTCGAAGACGGCGCGGCCGTCCTCGACCCCGACGAACCTGGCTCTGCTCGGGCCGGCGGCCCGATAGGTCTTCCCCTCGGTGAGCGGCAGGGCGACCCGGGCGGTGACGTTCACCGGCACGTCCAGGTCGACGCGCAGGCCCGCGCCGGTGCGCCGCCAGTCGAGGCGTACCGCTCCCCGCTGGGTGGGCACGACGCCGGCCGCGTGGTCGAGCCCGACGGCGGGCGGCACGATGTCGACCCGGGCCGCGCCGGGGCTGGCGGTCCGGACGCCGAGCAGGGTCTCCTGCACGTCGACCACGGCCTGCGCGCCCCACCCGTGCGACTGGCTGAAGTTGCTGCCGGGGTCGAGCGTCCACGCCTCCCAGGTGAACGTGCCGCCTTGGGCGAGGATGTCGGCCCACCCGAGGTCGTCGGGGTTGGTCAGCAGCCGCAGCACGGCGTCGGGCCGGTCGGCGTCGGCCAGCGCCCGCAACAGCCAGTGCGCCGTCATGGGTCCCTGCTTCATGCCCATCGACGCCAGGTGCGCGGCCAGTGCCGGCCGGTCCGCCGCCGGGGCCACGCCGTGCGCGACGGCGTACGAGGTCGCGTGCTGGCCGGCGTGCGCGCTGGGGGCGCCGTCGGCCGACAGCCCGTCGACGTAGGCGCCGTCGGCGCGGCGCAGCCTGGTGTTCATCGCGTCGACGAGGTCGGTGGCGTGCCCGTCGTAGCCGGCGACCTCCGCGGCGGGTCGGCCGAGGGCCTCGGCCATCCGGGCGGTGGTACGCAGGACGTCGACGCCCTGGGCGTTGATGGTGGTGCGGGCCGCGGCGCTCATGTCGTAGCCGAACCGGCCGGGCTCGGGCCAGTCGACGATGCCGTACCGGTAGGCGCCGCTGCCGCCCGCGAGCTCGGTGACGAGGCCGGCGGTCGGGCCGGTGGCCGGGATGTGGCGCAGCACGTAGTCGGCGGTGTCCCGCACGAACGGGTACGCCTCGGCGAGGAGCTGACGGTCACCGGTCTCGCTCCAGTACCGCCACACCCAGTCGACGAACATCAGGGAGTAGTCGGGGATGTCGCGCTTGCCGTCGCCGTTGGGGTACACGGCGTTGTAGCGACCCCGGTCGGCGCCGGTGTTCCAGTAGCGGGCGGCCGAGCGGAGGAACTCCCGGATGGCCTGCTGGGTGGCGTCCCGCTCGCCGAAGGCGCCCATGGTGGCGTACGAGATGTTGGCGGCGTCGCCGAGGAACTGGCCCTTCTCGCGGGTGGGCGTGTCGACGAACGCCTCCTGGACGGAGTAGAGCGCGGAGCGCGTCATCATCGCCCAGACCGCGTCGAGCGTGGGATCGGAGCTGGCGAAGGTGGCCTCCCGGCCGGCCGGGACGTCGGTGTGCACCACGACGGCGGAGATGTCGCGCAGCGAGATGTCCTCGCCGGCGTCGGGGATCTCCAGATACCGGAAGCCGAGGTGGGTGAAGGCGCGGAACTGCTGGGGGCCGTCGCTCTGGATGTACGGGAAGCTCATGTCGGTGCCCTGGGACAACAGGGTGGACGTGGCGACCCGGCCGGTGTCGGTGAGGGTGTAGCCGGCCCGGATGGGGACCGTGCGCCCGGCGACGCCGGCGTCGAACCGGACGGCCGGGCGGGCGGGGACGACCACACCGAAGTCGGCGACCACCGTGCCGTCGGCGGCGGTGCGCAGGGCGACCGGGGCGACGGTGGTCTCGGTCAGCCGGGTCTCCTGGCCGACGAGGTGCGGGGACGACGCGGTCGGGTGCGCGCCGATCACCTCGGCGGCCGTGAAGGGCGCGACGGTGTCGTCGAAGCCGGGCCGCGTCCAGCCGGTCACCTCGGCGCGGGCGTCCTGCCGCTCGACCCGGTCGCCCTCGCCGTTGCGGCGTTCGGCGCCGGCCACGAACCGGGTGTCCCGGGCCACCCGCCACGATCCGTCGGTGACGAACACCTCGCGGGTGCCGTCGGCGTGCTCGACGACGAGCTTCATGAGCGCGCCGCGGGCCCCGGCGGGCCGGCCCTGGCCGCTGCCGTACCAGTGGTAACGCAGGCCGATGGCGAGCGGCCGGCCGGCGGTCACGAGGCGGGTCACGTCGGCCGCCTGGTAGTAGTCCTCGCCGGGGTAGCCGAAGGAGGTGCCGCGGTCGGCGCGCACGCCGTTGAGGTAGAGCTCGTAGGTGTGGTCGGCGGCGGTGTAGGCGCGGGCGCGGACGACCCTGCTCGCGCTGGGGCGCACCTCGGTGCGGGCCAGGGTGTAGTCGTCCGCCTCCGTGGTGGGCCGGCGGATCCAGCTCGCGCCCTCCCACTGGTCGTCGGGGATGCCGGTCTCGAAGGCGCCGGTGGCGGGCGGGGACTGGCGGCCGGTGCGGTCCCAGGTGCGCACGGTCCACCGGTACGCCGATCCGGGCCGCAGCGCGGGCCCGGCGTAGGGCACGTAGGACTGCTGGTCGGACGGGACCCTGCCGGAGTCCCAGACCGTGCGGCCACGGCTGTCGGCGACCGTGATCCGGTAGCCGGTCTGGACCTCGCCGGGGTCGGCGTCCCGGGGCAGCCAGCCGAAGCTCGGAGCGCCCTCCACGTTGAGCGGGTGTGGCCGGTCGTCGACGGTGAGGGCGACCGGCGCGGCCGGGGCGTGTCCCCGGGCGGCGAGTGCGGGTGGCGCCCCGGTGAGGACCGTCGCGGCGACCGTCGCGGCGGCGATGATCACGGTGGTCCGGCCCCGCCCGGCGAGTGGTCGTGAGTCGAAGATCCGAGGTGGCACGCCTGCCTCCCGCCTGTGAATCGTTTCAGGCAGGCTACGTGCTCGTCTCCGTCCTGTGAAGACGTCCGCCGTGGCCGGATCCGGCCACGAGGGACGGTCCGGCGAACGCGAACACCCTTCCCGTAGAGTGATCAAGGGCCTACCGTATGTCCCGACGGAGCCGGCGGAACGGGGGTGCCTCGTGGCGGAGTACGACTACATCGTCGTCGGCGCGGGAGCCGCGGGCTGCGTGCTGGCCAACCGGTTGAGCGCCGATCCGGGCACCCGGGTCCTGTTGGTCGAGGCGGGCGGCTGGGACCGCAGCCCCTACGTCCGCATCCCCAAGGGTTTCAGCAAGCTCATGGACGACCGGCGCACCGCCTGGCACTACCCCGCCGAGGTGGCGCCCGGGCAGCGGGAAACCTGGCAGCGCGGCCGGATCATCGGCGGGTCCAGCGCGATCAACGGCATGGTCTACGGCCGGGGCGACCGCGTCGACTACGACGAGTTGGAGCGTCTCGGCAACCCCGGCTGGGGTTGGGACACCATGCTGCCGATCTTCAAACGGCTGGAGGACAACCCGCTCGGCGCGGACGGGTCGCGCGGCACCGGCGGGCCGCTGCGGCTCTCCACCGCCACCGGCACCGACGAGCTCTGCGAGGAGATCATCGCGAGCGGCGAGGAGCTGGGCTGGCGCCGGGTCGACGACCTCAACGCCGACGACGGCGAGCGCATCGGCTACCTGATGGCGACCATCCGCGACGGCCGCCGGGTCAGCGCCGCCGAGGCGTTCCTGCGCCCGGTCCTCGACCGGCCCAACCTGACGGTCTCCGTGCGGACCGTCGTGCGCCGCCTGCTGATCCACAACGGACGCGCCCAGGGTGTACGCGTCCAGCGGGCGGGCGCGGTCGTCGACTGCTACGCCTCCGCCGAGGTCGTCCTCGCGGCCGGCGCGCTCGCCACACCGCACCTGCTCCAGGTCTCCGGCATCGGACCCGCGGACGTGTTGCGCGGCGCCGGGGTGCGGGTGCTGCTCGACCGGGCCCGGGTGGGCGCCGGCCTGCGCGAGCACCGCTCGGTGCCGCTCCAGTTCCGGCTGGCCGCCCGGGGCGGGTACAACCCCGCGCTCAGCACCGGCCTCGGTCAGGCCCGCGCCGCGCTGCGTTACCTGCTCACCCGCCGGGGCCCCCTGGCGCTCCCGGTGTCCGACGTCGGCGCCTACATCCGCTCCGGGCCCGAGGCCGACCGGCCCGACGCGCAGCTGCTGCTCGCCCCCTACTCGGCGGCGCCCCGGCGGCCGGGCCGGGCGCTGGAGCTGGAGTCGGAGCCGGGGCTCATGGGGCTCGTGGCGGTGACCCGGCCGCGGAGCGAGGGCTTCCTCGCCATCACCTCACCCGACCCGGATGCGCCCCCGCGGATCGTCGCCAACTACTTCGACGACCCGTACGACCGGCGGGTCGCCGTGAACGCCTTCCGGCGGGTGCGCGAGCTGTTCGCCACCGGTCCCATCGCCAAGCGGATCTCCACCGAGACGGTGCCCGGGCCGGCGGTCCAGGACGACGACGAGATCGTCCGGGCCTCGCTGGAGAACGGCTACTGCGGCTACCACGCGGTGGGCACCTGCGCCATGGGGCCGGACGACGACGCGGTGGTCGACGCCCGGCTGCGTGTCCGGGGCATCGCCGGCCTGCGGGTCGTCGACGCGTCGGTGCTGCCGGTGCTGGTCTCCGGCTACCTGAACGCCCCGGTGATGGCGCTGGCCTGGCGGGCCGCCGACCTCATCACGGACCACTGACCGGCGCGACGACCCCCGTCACAGGCCCTCGCACGGGTCCCCGTCGATCGCGCAGCTCTGGGGGCCCTCGGCGAACGCCGCGCTGTCCCGTACGTCGAACCTGATCGTCTGCGACCGGCCCGCCGCCAGGGAAGACCCGGTGAACGTGACCGTCTGCCCGTCCTGCCGCCACTCGGCGCCGTTGACCTTGCTGACCTCGCTGTCGTCGGAGAAGGTCACGACCACGCTCCAGGCCTTCCCCGCGACGGTGCCCGGGTTGGTGACCACCACCTCGCCGGTGTAGCCCAGGAGCCGGGAGGAGGTGGTCTGGTATCGGGCCGTCATGACCGGCCCGACGGTCGGCGGGGCCGAGCTGCGCGTACGGGAGGGCTTCGCCGAGGGGCTGCGGCTGGGGCTGGCGGTCGGGCTGGCCGTCCGGGTGGGGCGGGCCGCCGACGTGGCCGCCGGTCGACGGCTCGACGGGGCGGCGCTGCCACTCGGCGACTCGCTCCCCGCGGGCGCCGGTGGCGCCGCCGCCTGTGGCGTCTGGTCCGGGCGCAGCGCCCACACGGCCGCCCCGCCGGCCAGGAGCATGCCGACTCCGCCGGCGAGGAACACCATTCCCCGGCGGCCACGCGACCGTGCCGTGCCCGGCAGCGCCACGAGCGGCAGCTCCGTCGTCATGCCGGCGTCACCGCGACGCAGGTCGACCTGCTGGAAGGCGAACCAGTCGAGGATGGCGGGGAGCCGGTTGGTGAGCGCCTGCCGGTAGCTCTCCTCGCGGGCGTCGCGCAGCGGCGGCACCCACTCACCGTGCTCCAGCGTCTCCCGCACCGACAGGCGGCAGCCGTCGCTGATGGACGTGAGGGAGCAGGTCAACCGAGTACGGCGGTCCGCCTCCCGGCAGCGCAGCGTGATCAGTTCCGGGGCGCGCCGCTCGACCACCTCCGCCTCCACCACGGCATCGAAGCCGGGCAGCCCCGACGTGGCGAACCGCAGCCGGCCGGGCGACCCGTCGTCCGCCGCCACCTCCGTGAACCACCGGCCGAGCAGCCCTCGGTCCGTCAACGCGTGCCAGACCCGGTCGACGGGGTGGAACAGGTCGACCTGCGCACCGATCTCGATCACGGCGAGACTCTACGGTCCGCGGCGTCCCGCCGCTCGGGACGGGTCGGCGCGACGGCGCCGGGCCGGGGCGCCCGCACGGGGCCGGCTCAGGCCCCGGCCGGTGCGGGCTGCGCCCTCGGGGCAGCCTGCGGCGTCCCGGCGCGACGGATCGGTGTGCACAGTCCACCGAGGGCGATCAGGACGCACCCCGCGCCGGCCACCACAGTCACCACGGCCACGCCGAAGCGGCCGGCCGCCCAGGTCAGCACGGCCGCGCCCGCCGGGCCCAGCGAGTAGTGCGTGCTCCAGAAGGCCGAGGTGACCCGGCCGAGCAGGTGATCCGGTGTGATCTCCTGACGCAGCGACATCGAGGAGATACCGCCCACGCTGAGGCCGCACAGGTACACCGCGGTGAGGACGGTGACGGCCGGGACGTTCCCCGCGAGGCCCACGCCCGCGATCGCCAGACCGCACACCAGCTGCGCCCCGATCCACGCGGTGCCGAAGCCGCGACGGCGGCGCAGCGGCGCCACGAGCAGGGCGCCCGCGACGGTGCCCAGCGCGGCCAGGCCCAGCACGGTCCCGACCGTGCCGTCGGAGCCGCCGAGGTCGTGCTTGACGTGGTAGACCAGCACGTCGGTGAAGCCGTAGGTCAGGAAGACGAAGACCGACAGCAGGACGGTCAGCGCCCGCAGCACGGGTTCGCGCCAGAGGAATCGCGCTCCGGCGAGGAACTCGGTCACCGGTCCCTCCCGACGGCCAGCGGCACCGTCGCGCGAGGCGAGCGACCGGAACCGGATCAGCGCGAGCCCCACGGCGGAGAGCGCGAAGCTCGCGGCGTTGACGGCGATCGCGGCCGTGGCACCGAAGCGGGCCGACACCACGCCGGCGAGCAGCGGCCCGGCCACGGCCGCGAGCGCGTACGTGGCCTGCAACCGTCCGTTGGCCTCCGTGATCCGGTCCCGGTCCACCAGGTTGCGCACCGCCGCGACCGCCGCGATCTGGAACACCATCCCGGCCGCCTCGCTGATCGGCAGGACGACGAAGAGCAGCCAGACCTGCGGTCCGGCGAGCCAGGCCAGCGGAACGAGGCTGTAGAGCACGAGCCGCGCGAGGTCCGCCGCGATCATCAGCGTGCGCCGGTCGTACCGGTCGACGAGGACACCGCCGAAGACCCCCGCGCCCACGGACGCGGCCCCGGCCACGGCGGTGAGCAGGCCCATCTGCGCGACCGACCCGGTGGCGTGCAGCACCAGCAGCGGGACGGCGAGGTAGGCGAACGCGTCACCCGCGGCCGAGAGCGACTGCGCCGCCCAGTACGTGCCGAAGGCGCGGTCCCGCCACAGGGACGCACGAGCGGTGGCCGGGCCTGGGTTCATGGCGGCAGGCTACCGGTCCGAGGGTCAGCGCTCCGGCAGGAGCGCCCGGTAGTCGGCCAGGGTGAGTGGATCCTGGGAGAGGGAACCGTCGGCCCGCGGCACGTCCAACGGCCGCCCGTCCCGCCGGAACGAGACCCGCTCCACGTCGGGGCGGGTGGTGAGCGTGCAGACGATCTGTCCGAAGGCGAGCACCTCGTCGCTGCGCCCGGTGTCCTCCCCGGCGGCCCGGACGTCCACCTCGGCCAGCGTGCCGGTGACCCGGACGCCGGCCACGACCACCGTGCCGGGCAGGGCGCTGGTGCTCCCCGCCTCCCGCTCCATGGCGGACGGCCCGGCCAGCAGGTGCTGGAGGTGCAGGTCGACGCCGGGCAGCGCCTCGACCCGTCGTACGGCGCGGTCCAGCCGGTCGTCCCGGACGAAGCAGAGGGTCTCGTCGACCCGGCCCGTGGCGGCGGTCGGGCTGGCCGTCGCGGGCGTCGGGAACGGGCCGGGCGGCGCCTGGACGCGGCGAGGCGCGTCGTCGACCGGCACCCCGCAGCCGCCGACGAGCAGCGCGACGAGGAGGACCACCCCCGCGCGGCGGCTCACGGCAGGCATCCCGGCAGCTCGACCCGGAACCGGGCCCCGCCCTCGGGGCGGTCGACGACGAGGGCGCGTCCGCCGTGCGCGGCGGCGTGCTGGTCGACGAGCGCCAGCCCGAGACCCGTGCCGTCGCTGTCCGCGCGGGAGTGCGCCGCCCGGCCGCGGACGAAGCGGTCGAAAATGGCCTCCCGGTCGGTGGCGGGCACGCCCGGGCCGTCGTCGTCCACCTCCAGCACACCCGTCTCGGGCGGGTGGGACGAGAGGCGTACGGCGACCGGGCCACCGCCGTACCGGATCGCGTTGTCGAGCAGGTTCAGCAGGATCTGCTCGAACCGGCGCCGGTCGACCAGCCACTCCGTCGTCGACCCGGGGCCGGCCCGGACCAGGTCGGCGGGGAGGCCGCGCGCGCGGCAGGTCTCCCGGGCCAGCGTCACCACGTCGACCAGTTCGCGCTGGGCGGGCTGCTCGGTGCGGGCGAGTTCGATGAGGTCGTCGACGAGACGCTGGAAGCGGGTGATCTCCTCGGCGACCAGTCGCGCCGCGGTCGCCGTACGCTCGTCGTGGTGTTCGCGGCGGCGGCCCAGGACGCTCGCGGCGGCGGCGAGGGTCTGCAACGGCGACCGCAGCTCGTGGCTGACGTCGGCGGCGAAGCGGCGATCCCGGTCGATGCGCTCCACCAGTTCGTCGACCATCCGGTTGAACGAGGTCGACAGCCGGGTCAGGTCCGGGTCGGTGGTCACGTCGAGGCGGGTGGTGTAGTCGCCGGCCGCGATCCGCTCGGCGGCGTCGGCCACCGCGGTGAGCGGGCGCACGCTGTGCCGGGTGGCGTACCAGCCGAGGGCCGCGCCGGACCCGGCCGTCATGATGGCCACGGCGGTCAGCGTGAGCGCGACCACCCGCAGCGTCTGCGCGACCTCGCGCAGCGAGGTGAGTTCGTAATAGCTGGTGGTGTCCGACACCGGGACCCCGACCAGCAGGGTGGGCTGGCCGGCCACCGTGATCCGCTGCACCGCGGCGTCACCGGAGCGCACCACCTGTTGCAGGTCCCCCGGGACCGGGCTGCCGTTGATCTCGGCCGAGCGGCTGTGCCAGCGGCCGTCGCGGTGCAGCAGCGGGCGGCGGCTGCTGCCCGTGTCCAGGGACCGCAGCACCTCGACGACGTCGGGAGCCTCGGTGTCGAGACCGGCACGCACGACGGCGGCGTCGTAGTAGGCGGCGCGCACCGCCGTCCGCTCCCGCTCCTCCAGGAGTGAGCGCCGGGTCAGGTCGTACGAGAAGAGCGCCATCGACGCGGCCAGCAGCAGGGCGCCGACGGCGAACGCGGCGGTGACCCGTGCCCGCAGTCCGAGACGTGTCATCGCTGCAACTTGTAGCCGAGACCCCGGAGTGTGACCAGGTGCCGCGGGTTGGCCGGATCCTCCTCGATCTTCTGCCGCAGCCGTCCGACGTGCACGTCGACCAGGCGCTCGTCCCCGGTGTCGTACCCCCAGACGCGTTGCAGCAGTTGCCGGCGGGACAGCACCCGGCCGGCGTGCTCGGCCAGCTCGCAGAGCAGCCGGAACTCGGTGCGGGTGACCGGCACCACCTCGCCGGCCCGGCGCACCTCGCCGGCCTCGGGGCTGACCTCCAGGTCACCGAAGACCTGGCTGCTCACCGGTGCCGCCCCGGCACGACCCCGGCGGCGCAGCGCCCGCAGCCGCGCCGACAGCTCCTTGATCGCCACCGGCTTCACCACGTAGTCGTCGGCACCCGCCTCCAGCGCGGCCACGATGTCGTGGGTGTCGTCCCGCGCGCTGATCACCACGATCGGCACGTCGTCGTCGCGCCGCAACTGCCGGATGCACTCGAACCCGTCCATCCCCGGGAGCATGAGGTCGACCAGCACGTTCTCCGCCGGCTCGGCGCGTTGCCGCCGCAACCCCTCCTCCGCCGTCGGCACGCCGTGCGCCTGGTAGCCCTCCTCTTCGAGCGCGAGCAGCAGCGCCAGCCGGATGCGGTCGTCGTCCTCGATCACCAGCACGGCCGTCATATCGGCATCATCCCCGCCGGGCGGGGGCAGGCCCAACCGTGGTCGCCGTTCCCCGGATTTGTCACACAACTGTCATGGAACCGCGTGGCCACCTCCAAGATCGTCACCCAGGGTGATAGCCAGGCCCTGCCGGCGCGTGGCACGGGTCCGGGGCCGGGGTCGGCTCGCGAGCGGGCACGGGCACCGGCCGCGTCGTCCCGCGCGTGACGAAGGAGGTGCGCGTGAGCGGCGAGACCCTGGTCCACGCACTGGTCGTCGGGCTCGCCGTGGGCGTGGTCGGGCGGTGGGCGGTGCCCGGGCGCCGGGTCGCGCCCTTCTGGCTGACCCTCTCCCTCGGCGTGGCCGCCGCGCTGCTCGGCTCGATCGTCGCGCGGGTGGCCGGCGCCGACGTCGACGGTCTGCCCGGCCTCCGGCTGGCGGTCCAGGCGGGCTGCGCCGCCGCCGCGGTGCTGCTGGCCCTCGTGACGGCCGGCCGTCGGCACCGCGACTCGCCGACCGTTCCCGACGGCGCGGGCACCCTCCGGCGACGCTGACCGATCCCACCCCCGCAGGCCACCGATCGCGCCGTTCCCCACGGCCCGCGACGAACGAGAGGACCGACGATGACCGTCGTACCCGCGGATCACCTCATGACCCTGATCTGCGACGGCTGCGGCGACACGATCACCGGCACGGCGTGCGTCCTCCCCGACGCGGAGGTCGTCTGGACGCTGGTCTTCGAGAACGGTTGGGTCGGCTCCCCCTTCGCCTCCGGCCCGCACCACTGCCCCCGCTGCGCGCTCACGCTGCCCGAGGAGGGGCCCGCCGGGAAGCCGGCCGCGGGCGCGCAGGGGCTCGCCATCGACTACCTGGACGAGGTCGGTGAGCCCCTCACCGCCGCCGAGCCCGACTCGCGGGAGATGGTGCGGCGGGCGCTGCGGGACGCCGCCGACCTCGGCGACCGGGTCCTCGTCGACCTCGGTGAGGTGGACGTCATCGACCCGGTCGGCCTGGGCCTGCTGGTCCGCGCCCACCAGGAGGCCCGGCAGCGCGGCAAGACGCTCTACCTGGTCGCGCCGTCCCGGTTCGTCCTGACCGTGCTGCACACGATGCGCCTCGACGGGGTGCTCGCCGTGGCGGAGACCCGCGACGCGGCGGCGTTCGGCCCGCGCGAGAGCGACCCGCCCGGGGCGGGCCACCCGGCTCCGCCCGGCCCCACCTCGGGCGGAGCCGCCGACACCGCCCCGCCGGACACCGCCCCACCCGACCGCGTCGACACCGCACCGCCCGGCCGGACCGAGACCGCCGGCGCCCGCGCGACGCGGACCTGATCACCGACGAACCGACGCACCACCCGGAGGAGACACCCGTGCCACCCTGGCCCGACGACGCCGCGCACCCCTACACACCCCCGCCCGAGCCGCTGGGCGACGACATCCGGCTCTCCACGCTCGTCGCCCAACGGCTGGCCGCCGACTGGACGACCCGCAACCAGCAGATCGAGGTCACCGTGCAGAACCGGGTGGTGATCCTCTCCGGCGTGGTGGCCAGCGCGGACGTGCGCCACGTCGCGGCCGAACTCGCCTGGGACGTGCCCGGCGTCTTCGACGTGTGCAACACCCTTCGCCTGGCGGGCCGCCGGCGCGGCCAGGGATGAGCGGGATGTCGATCACGTCGGTGATCCGCTCCTCGGGGACGGTCGTCCTGGCGCTGCGCGGTTCGGTGGGGCGCCTCGACCTGGACGCCTTCCGCACGGCGATCGGCGACGCGCTCAGGGCGCACCGCCCCGGGAGCTGGAGGTGGACTTCTCCGGCGTGTTCGAGCTGGACCCGGGCGTGGCGGGGACGGTCGCCGCCGTCATCGGCGCGGCCGGCGACGGCGCCACCCGCGTCCGCGTCGTGCGCGCTCCCGCGGCCGTGCGCCAGGAGCTGCGGCTGCGCGGCGACGAGCACCTGCTGGCCTGAGCGCCCGCGGGGCGGGTGGCCGACCCCGGTCAGGTGCGCAGCTCGTTGAGCTTGTCCCGGGCGACGCTCGCCAACGTCGCGATCTTGCGCGGCTGACCCCGCAGGAACGACTCGGTGAAGCGCTTCGCCTGCTCGTAGTTGACCTTGCCGGGCATCGGCGGCTCGTCGGCGTTGACGTCGCAGTCGACCAGCGCGGGCCCCGGGTGCGCCAGCGCCTGCCTGATCGCGTCGGGCAGCGCGGCCGGATCGGTGACCTTGACGCCGAAGCCGCCGCAGGCCCGGGCCCAGGCGCCGAAGTCGGCCTCCGGGGGGCGGTGCCGCACGGCGTACTCGGGGTAGCCGAGCAGGATCTGCTCCCAGAGGATCTCGCCGTAGGCGTTGTTGTTGTTGACGATCACCTTGATCGGCAGCTCGTGCCGTACGGCGGTGAGGAACTCGGCCATCAGCATGGCGAACCCGCCGTCACCGACGAACGCGATGACCTGCCGGCCGGGGTACGCGTGCTGGATGGCGATCGCGTACGGCAGGCCCGGCGCCATGCTCGCGAGGTTGCCGGAGAGGTAGTACTCGCGGCCGCCCCGAATCGTCCAGTGCCGGGCCGACCAGGTGGTGATGGTGCCGGAGTCGCAGGTCAGGATCGCGTCGTCGGCGGCGGCCTCGTCGACGCAGCCCATCAGGTACTGGGGCGCGATCGGGTGCCGCCCCGGGTCCCGCAGGCTCGCCATGTCGGCGTGCCAGGTCCGCGTCTCGTGCTGGTACTTCTCCAGGAACGACCGGTCGTCACGCCGGTCCACCAGCGGCAGCAGGTGACGCAGGGCCAGCCGGGCGTCCGCGCAGACACCCACGGCCAGCGGCAGCCGCATGCCGATGAGGCTCGGGTCGACGTCGATCTGCACCACCCGGGCCTGGCCGGGCGAGGGCAGGTACTTCCCGTACGGGTAGGAGGTGCCCACCATCAGCAGGGTGTCGCACTCCTCCATCAGGTCCTCGCTCGGCCGGGTGCCGAGCAGCCCGAGGCCGCCGGTGGTGAGCGGATGGTCGTCGGGCACGACGTGCTTGCCGGGCAGGGTCTTGACGACGGGGCTGGCCAGCGCCTCCGCCAGGGCGAGCACCTCCTCGCGCGCGCCCCGCGCCCCGGCGCCGACCAGCATGGCCACCTTGCGGCCCTGCCGGAGCACGTCGGCCGCCCGGGCGATCTCCTCCGGGTCGGGCGACAGCCGCGGGAGGGCGACCATCGCGCTGCTCGACGGGGGCGTGCCCGGGCTGACGTGCCGGTACGGGTCCTCGCCGATCGGGGCCACCTGGATGTCGTTGGGGAAGGTCAGGTGCGCCACGGTCCGCTTGCTCAGCGCGTTGCGGATGGCCAGGTCCACCACCGCCGGCATCTGCTGCGGGTTGGTGACCATCAGGTTGTACGCGGCCACGTCGTGGAAGAGCTGCGTGGTGTGCACCTCCTGCTGGTACTGCGCGCCGAGCACCGAGGTCTCCTGCATGCCGGTGATCGCCAGCACCGGCACGTGATCGAGCTTGGCGTCGTAGAGGCCGTTGAGCAGGTGGATGGCGCCCGGCCCGGAGGTGGCGGCGCAGACGCCGAGGCGGCCGGTGGCCTTCGCGTACCCGGTGGCCATGAAGGCGGCCGCCTCCTCGTGGTGCACCAGGACGAACCGCAGCTTCTCCCGGTGCCGGCGGAAGCCCTCCATGAGGCCGTTGATCCCGTCGCCCGGCAGGCCGAAGATCGTGTCCACCCCCCACTCCACCAGCCGGCGGGCCAGGCTCTCGCCAACGATCTCCTGCACGTCGTCCTCCTGGTGGTGGGGCTCGGCCGTCACCCGCCATCTTCGGGGACGAGCAGCGGGATATCCCCGCAAAGAGGAGAAATGCCCCAGGTCGGAGGGTCCACCCCGAGGAGGTGCGCGGCGTCAGCGCTCCCGCGCCGTGTCGGTACGGGCCTGGTGCCGCCCGTCACCGCCCGCCGCGGCGCCGGCCGGCAGGATCCGGTTGGCGGTGGTGGAGACGGCGTCCCGCAGCTCGTCGGCGATGCGCGCCGGCTTGCCTCCGGCGGACCGCAGCTGGTCCAGACCCAGCCTGCCCAGGAACGCGGCGGCCACCACGTAGCCCCCGGTCAGCCCCGCGACGGCGAGCCGGCGGGGCAGGAACGATTCGAGCATCCGGAGCACGGTGGTGGACGCCGCCCCGACGGCGAGCACCGCGCACCCACCCGCCGCGCCGAGCAGCACGACGCCGATCCCCGCCGGCCGGAGAGCGGCCACCAGCTCACCGCGCACCGTCCGCACCTCCGCGCGGACCACCTCGGCCACGCTCTCCGCGAGGCTGTCGGACGGGCCACCCCGCCGCCCGTCACCACGCGACCCACCTGCGACGACATCACTCATTTCCGCTCCCCTCGGCTCGTTCCGGGCCGCCTGGGTACCCGGCGAGCGGGGCGGCATTCGGGCACCGGCGAGGGGATCGGTGCGCTGATCCGCGAGCCCCCGCCGCCACCGTTTCGCCGCGCGACCGAGGCCCGCGACGTCAGAAGGTCGGGCCGCCACCGTCCGCCCACTCCCGACGGTGTGCGGTGGCGCGGTCGGTGCGCGGTGGCGCGCGGGGGTCATGCTCGAAGCATGGTCCGTTTCCTGCTGAACGTGCTGTGGCTGGTGTTCGGCGGCGGCATCGTCCTCGCGATCGGGTACGGCGTCGCCGCGCTGATCTGCTTCGCCCTGGTCGTCACCATCCCGTTCGGCGTCGCCGCCCTGCGCCTGGCCGTCTACTCGCTCTGGCCGTTCGGCCGCACGGTGGTGCCGAAGCCGGGCGCGGGCATCGGCTCCGGACTGGCCAACATCCTGTGGGTGGTGCTGGCGGGCTGGTGGCTGGCGCTGGGCCACGTCGTCGCCGGGGTCGCGCTCTGCGTGACGATCATCGGGATCCCCTTCGGCATCGCCAACTTCAAGCTGGTGCCGGCGGCGTTCTGGCCGCTGGGCCGGGAGGTCGTCGACACGCCCTGAGCGGCAGCACCGTCGACGCCGGAGCGGCACGGGCACCGGCACCGGCACGACGGCGCGGGGTTGGTGCCGGCACGACGGCCCGGTGCCGAGCCGGCGCAGCCATCACGCAGCGTAAGGGGACGGAATCCCACCATAGGTGACGGCGCGGTCGGCGACGCCACATCTCTTCGGCGCCTTTGCTCTGCCACCCTATGTGCACCACCGTCCTGACCTGCGAGTTCCGCAGTTCGCATCAACCTCGACGGGTCGGAGCCGGTCACAGCGCGTGGCTGGCGCATCGGGGGGTGCGGAGCAAAGGCGGTTGGCGGGGGTACCGGGGACGACGGCATCGCCACGGCGGGTGATGCCGGTCACCGGAGGCTGCCGCCGTCGGAAGCCGCGTCCGTCGGCACGTGGGTCCCAGGCCGACTCCGCTTGCGCACCACGACGAGAGCGGGCGCGACGCCGGGCGGCCAGAGGTCGACCGCCATCCGTCGGCGCAACCCGCGTCGTGTTCCGCCGGGGAACGGGAGGACCAACAGCGCCGGAGAGCACGCGGCCCGGAGACCCCCGCGCAGAGGGCACCGACGCGGCCGGGGTGGGGTGCGGCGCGAAGCAGACAGCCGTTGCCGGACGGGAGGAACGACGCGGACCCGGCGGTCACGCCCAACCGGGCACCTATCGCGCACGGCCGGAGGGCGGTGGAGGGGCCGTCACCCAGGACTGCCATGATCAGCCCGTGGCCGCTGCCGACAGTAGTCGACCAGCGGGTCTGACCCTGGTCACGGGCATGGAACGACACGAGTGTACTCGCCGTTACAGCCCGTGACGAATGTGGTACGGATCGCACCTGCGGCGTTGGCGGGCGAGCCGACCGGGGGTCATTATTACCGGGTTGTTACGGAATTGGCTGCACCCGAGCTTGCGAACGACCCTCAGATCCGAATAGGTTGCCGACGGCAACAAATCCTTGAGGGCTAGACGCTTCCCGGAGGCATCCATGACGTTGGCGAGGTGGTGCGAACAATGAGTGACGTGCCGATCCTCCTGGAGATGCGCTCCATCACCAAGGAGTTTCCCGGGGTCAAGGCCCTGTCCGACGTGAACCTGGTGGTGCGCGCGGGCGAGATCCACGCGATCGTCGGTGAGAACGGTGCCGGTAAGTCCACCCTCATGAAGGTGCTCAGCGGGGTCTACCCGTACGGCAGCTACGACGGCGAGATCGTGTACCAGGGCGAGGTCTCGCGCTTCTCGGACATCCGGGCCAGCGAGCGGGCCGGGATCGTGATCATCCACCAGGAGCTCGCCCTCATCCCGCACATGTCGATCACCGAGAACATCTTCCTCGGTAACGAGCCGCGCAAGAACGGCGCGATCGACTGGAAGGCGGCGAACCGGCAGGCGCTGGAGCTGATGGCCCGGGTCGGGCTCCGGGAGGACCCGGACACCCTGATCAAGGACATCGGCGTCGGCAAGCAGCAGCTGGTGGAGATCGCCAAGGCGTTCGCCAAGGACGTCAAGCTGCTCATCCTCGACGAGCCGACCGCAGCGCTCAACGAGGACGACTCGCAGCACCTGCTGGACCTGCTGCGCGGCTTCCGCGAGCGGGGCATCACCTCGATCATCATTTCCCACAAGCTGAACGAGATCGAGGCGATCGCCGACCGGATCACCATCATCCGTGACGGCCACACGATCGAGACGCTGGACGTCAAGGGCGACGGCGTCGACGAGGACCGGATCGTCCGCGGCATGGTCGGCCGGGAACTGCACAGCCGGTTCCCGGACCACACGCCGAAGATCGGCGAGGTCTTCTTCGAGGTCCGCGACTGGACCGTCCGGCACCCGATCTCCGCCGAGCGGCTGGTCGCCAAGCACTCGAACTTCACCGTGCGCCGCGGTGAGATCGTCGGCTTCGCCGGTCTCATGGGCGCCGGCCGTACCGAGCTGGCGATGAGCGTCTTCGGCCGCTCGTACGGGGTGTACGAATCGGGCAGGATCTTCAAGGACGGCAAGGAGATCGTGCTCAAGTCGGTGACGGACGCGATCGCCAACGGGCTCGCGTACGTCAGCGAGGACCGCAAGGCGATCGGGCTCAACCTGCTCGACGACATCAAGACGTCGACGGTCGCCGCCAAGCTGTCCAAGATCGCACGACACGGTGTCCTCGACGAGGTCGAGGAGTACAAGGCGGCCGAGGCGTACCGCCAGAGCCTGCGCATCAAGGCACCGACGGTCGACGAGGGCGTCAACAAGCTCTCCGGCGGCAACCAGCAGAAGGTCGTCCTGGCGAAGTGGATGTTCACGGACCCGGACCTGCTGATCCTGGACGAGCCGACCCGCGGCATCGACGTCGGGGCGAAGTACGAGATCTACGGGATCATTCAGCGGCTCGCCGACCAGGGGAAGGGCGTCATCGTCATCTCCTCGGAACTGCCTGAGCTGATCGGGCTCTGCGACCGCATCTACACGGTGTCGGAAGGCACCATCACCGGCGAAGTCGCCCGGCAGGACGCCGACCCGGAGAACCTCATGAAGCTGATGACCTCGACGAAGAAGATGCAGACACGATGAGCCGACTGAAGGACCTTCAGAAGAACCTCTTCGGAGGCACCACATCCAACGCCCGCCAGTTCGGGATGATCTTCACGCTGGTCGCGATCGTCGTCCTGTTCCAGATCCTGACTGACGGCCTGACCCTGCGATCGGACAACCTGATCGCGCTGTTCCAGCAGAACTCGTACATCCTGATCCTGGCCATCGGCATGCTGATGGTGATCGTCGCCGGGCACATCGACCTGTCGGTCGGTTCGGTCGCCGCCATCACCGGCATCCTCGTGGCCAAGGCGATGGCGGACTGGAATCTGCCCTGGCCCGTTGCGATCCTCTTCGGCCTCGCCATCGGTGCGGTCATCGGCGCCTGGCAGGGCTTCTGGGTCGCCTACATCGGGGTGCCCGCGTTCATCGTGACGCTGGCCGGCATGCTGCTCTTCCGCGGCGGCAACCAGTTCATCGGTAACGCGAACACGATCCCGGTGCCCGAGGGCTTCCGTGAGATCGGCTCCGGGTTCCTGCCCGAGACCGGCCCGAACACCGGCTACAACAACCTGACGCTGTTGCTCGGCCTCGCGGCCGCCATCGCGATCGTGTGGCGGGAGTTCCAGGCCCGCCGGACCCGCAAGGAGATGAACGCCGAGCCGGCGCCCCTGTGGATCTCGATCCTGCGGATCGTCGTCATGGTGGGCGTGCTGGCCTTCGTCACGCTGCGCTTCGCCAGTGGCCGCGTGGGCACGAGCTTCCCGATCTCCGGCATCATCCTCGTGGCGCTGGTGCTCGCGTACTCCTTCTACACGCGCAACACCGCGGGTGGCCGGCACATCTACGCGGTCGGCGGCAACTCCCGCGCCGCGGAGCTGTCCGGTGTGAAGCTCAAGCGGGTCAACTTCATGGTCATGATGAACATGTCGATCCTGGCCGCTCTCGCGGGCATGATCTTCGTGGCCCGCTCCGCGGCCTCCGGCCCGCAGGACGGTAACGGCTGGGAGCTGGACGCGATCGCCGCGGTCTTCATCGGTGGCGCGGCCGTCTCCGGCGGCATCGGCACCATCAGCGGCTCGATCGTCGGCGGCATGGTCATGGCCGTGCTCAACAACGGCCTGCAGCTGATGGGTGTCGGCACCGACCGCGTCCAGATCATCAAGGGCCTGGTCCTGCTGCTGGCCGTCGCGCTGGACGTCTACAACAAGCGACAGGGGCGCTTCTCGGTCATCGGAAGCATCACCAAGTCGTTCCGCCGGGACACGCCGGCCGTACCCACGCAGTCGTCCGGAGCGGACCCCGAGCCTGCCAAGACGACGGTCGCCGGCTGAGGACCGCCGGTCGCAATCCACACCAACCCTTCCAGAAAGGCAACCACCCCAATGCGCAAGTTCCTCGGCAAGTCGGTGGCCGTCGGTGCCATCGCGATGCTTGCCCTCACCGCCTGCGGCTCCGGCCGCGACGAAGGCTCCAGCGGCTCCGGCAGCGAGACCAAGGGCTTCCCGGCCAACTCCCTGATCGGTGTCGCCCTGCCGGCCAAGACCTCGGAGAACTGGGTCCTCGCCGGTGACCTGTTCACCAACGGCCTGAAGGAGGCCGGCTTCCAGGCGGACGTGCAGTACGCGGGCGCGTCCACCACCGTCGCCGACCAGCAGGCCCAGATCACCGCCATGGTCACCAAGGGCGCCAAGGTCATCGTGATCGGCGCGACCGACGCCGCGCAGCTGTCGACCCAGGTCGCCGCCGCGCACGCCGCCGGCGCGAAGGTCATCGCCTACGACCGGCTGATCGTGAACACGCCGGACGTCGACTACTACGTCGCGTTCGACAACTTCAAGGTCGGCCAGCTCCAGGGCCAGGCCCTGCTCGAGGGCATGAAGGCCAAGAAGCCGAACGGCCCGTACAACATCGAGCTGTTCTCCGGCTCGCCGGACGACAACAACTCGAAGGTCTTCTTCGACGGCGCGATGAGCGTCCTCCAGCCGGAGATCGACAAGGGCACCGTGGTCGTCGCCTCGGGTCAGAAGGACATCAAGCAGACCGCCATCCAGGGCTGGAAGGCCGAGGGTGCGCAGGCCCGCATGGACCAGCTGCTGACCTCGACCTACGGCAACAAGGAGCTGGACGGCGTCCTCTCCCCGAACGACACGCTGGCCCGCGCGATCATCACCTCGGTCAAGGGCGCCGGCAAGCCGATCCCGGTCGTGAGCGGCCAGGACTCGGAGGTCGAGTCGGTCAAGTCGATCATGGCTGGCGAGCAGTACATGACGATCAACAAGGACACCCGGAACCTGGTGAAGCAGACCATCGAGATGGTCAAGGCCCTGCAGGCCGGCAACACCCCGCAGGTGAACGACACCAAGTCCTACAACAACGGTGCCAAGGTGGTCGACACCTACCTGCTCCCGCCGGTCGCCGTCACCAAGGCGAACGCGGCTGAGGCGTACGCGAACGACCCGAAGCTCGCGCCGCTGACCAAGTAAGCACCACCGCTGCAAGACGTCGGGTCCCGGAGAACTCCGGGACCCTTCGTCTTCTCGGAGCTGGACACTCCGCACGGACCACGGAAGGAGGCGTGACAGTGCCGCCGCTGCTGTCCCCCGGTCCCCACCGGGCCGGCCGCGCCCCGGCCGTCCCTACGCTCCCGACGCCCGGCGCCAGCCAGGAGGAGATCCGCCGGCAGAACCTCGGCGCGGTGCTCCGGCACGTACACGTGCACGGCCCGACCTCCCGCGCCGAGCTGACCGCCCGCCTGAAGCTCAACCGCAGCACCATCGGCGCGCTCGCCGCCGACCTCGCCGCCGCCGGCCTGGTCACCGAGGAGGCGGCGGTCATGACCGGCCGCGCCGGCCGACCGTCGCTGGTGGTGAGCCCCCGCTCCCACCGGGTGTACGCCCAGGCGCTGAGCATCGAACCGGACCGCCTCCGCGCCGCGCGGATCGGTCTCGGCGGGCGCGTCCTCGACCTGCGCGAGGCCCCCCGCCGCCCCGACACGTCCGCCGTCGACTCCGTCGCCTCGCTGGCCGCACTGGCCCGCGAGACGGAAGGCTCCGTGGCGGAGGACGCGATCCGCGTGGGCGTCGCCGTCGCCGTCACCGACACGACCCGCGACCACACCGGGCGGATCCGCATCGGCGGCCCCGACGAGCCCCTTCGCGCCGCGATCGAGGCCGCGTTCAGCGCCGGCCCGACCGGCCCGAACGTCCTCACCGGCGACCTGGCCGACTTCGCCGCCCTCGCCGAACACGTCCGGGGCGTGGCCGCCGGCGTCGACGACCTCATCTACCTGTACGGAAGCACCGGCGTCAGCGCCGGCATCATCATCGACGGGCGCCTCGTCGTCGGCCACGGGGGGCGCAGCGGCAAGGTCGGCCACATGGTGGTCAACCCCAACGGCCTGCCCTGCGAGTGCGGCTCGCGTGGCTGCTGGGAGACCGAGATCGGCGAGGCCGCGCTGCTGCGGCACGCCGGAAGGCAGCCCGGGGCACCCGGCGGCGCGCGCGAGGTGCTCCGCGCCGCCGCGGCCGGTGACCCCACCGCCCAGGAGGCCGTCGAGCGGGTCGCCGACTGGCTCGGGTTCGGCGTGGCGAACCTGGTCAACGTGGTCAACCCGGACACCGTGGTGTTCGGCGGCTATCTTCGCGAGATCTACCTGGCCGCGGCGGAGACGGTCCACCGCCGCATGAACGAGCTGGCCCTGCCCGCCTCCCGGGAGCTGGTGCAGTTGCGGCCGGCGACCCTCGGCTGCGACGCGGCCCTGGTCGGCGCGGCCGAGCTGGCCTTCGCCCACCTGCTCGCCGACCCGCTGAACATCGGCGCGGCCTGACCCGGCCGGAGACGGGCGGCGTCCGACCCCGCCGCGGCGCGGCCCGGCCCGCCAGGACTGGCGGCGCCCGGCCGGTCGCGGCGCGACCGCGATCCCGCCGTGGCATGTCCACCGCTTCCGCCGCCTGCCGCCGCGGTCCCACCGCTCCCTCCGCCCCGCGCCCGCGCTGCCGCCGCGGCACGCGAGCCGTTTTCGCCGAAGCCGCGCGTGCGCCGCGCGCCGCGGCGCACGCTGCGGGCGTTCGCACTCGGTCGGCGCGATGGTGAGAATGAGGGCAGGGCCGGCGCCGCACGGGAGCCGGATCGGCGGGCACCGGCATCACCGGGCCCGGGGGACGGGGGACGCAGTGGGGTTTCCGGGCGTACGACGTGGGGTCGCCGCCGTCGCGACGGTGACCGCACTGGCCTGCCTCGCCGGGTGCGGCCCGGACGACGGGCAGCCCGGGCACGAGGCGACAGCGAGCGCGACACCCGCCGGCGGAAGCGCCTCCCCGACCGGCACCACCGCTGTCCCGGCGCCCCGAGCGGACCGGGAGTTCCGCCGGCTCGAGGCCGAGTTCGACGTGCGCCTCGGTGTCCTCGCCGTCGACACCGGAGACGGCCGGACCGTCCAGTACCGCGCCGACGAGCGGTTCGCCTACGCCTCGACGTTCAAGCCCCTGGCCGCCGCCGCGCTGCTCGACCGGACCTCGACGGCCGAGCTCGACCGGGTCGTACGCTACTCACGGGCCGACCTGGTGGCCCACTCCCCCGTCACCGAGCGGCACGTGGCGACCGGCATGCGGCTACGTGACCTGGCCGACGCCGCGGTCCGCTACAGCGACAACACGGCCGGAAACCTGATCCTGCGCCAGCTCGGCGGCCCGTCCGGCTTCGAGCGGGAGCTGCGCCGGCTCGGTGACACGACCACGCAGGTCGACCGGTGGGAGACGGCGCTCAACGAGGCCCGCCCCGGTGACCGGCGGGACACCACCACGCCGCGGGCCTTCGCGGGCGTCCTCCGGGCGTACGCCGTCGGCGACGCCCTGAGCCCCGAGGACCGCGACATCCTCAACGGATGGTTGCGGGCCAACACCACCGGCGCGGGACTCATCCGGGCCGGAGCGCCCGCCGGATGGGTGGTGGGCGACAAGACCGGCTCCGGCGGCTACGGCACCCGCAACGACATCGGGGTGCTCTGGCCGCCCGACGGCGCGCCCGTCGTCCTCGCCGTGATGTCCACCCGCGGCACGGACGATCCGCACGACGACGCGCTGATCGCGCACGCCACCCGCGTCGCCATCGACGCGCTCCGCCGCTGAGGCCGACTGGTGGACGCCGCGCGCAGGGCGGGCGCTCAAGATCCGCGCAACATCACAGAAGTAGTGGCCTCACGTCCCTGACGAGGCCACAACTTCCCGGCAGTTGCGCGATCTTCAAATCGCCGTGCGTCGACCTCGACACGCGGACGGGGCCGCCGGGGAGGTCTCCCCGGCGGCCCCGTCGTCGGTGCGTCAGTGGATGACGACCGGCGTCTTGATCTCGTCGCCGTCCTGCGGGCCGTCGAGCACCCGCACCGGCTCACGCCGGCGGGACAGGAACGCGGCCGGGATGAACGTGAGCGCTACCAGGGCGAACGCCACCCAGAACGTGGTGGCGAACGAGTGGGCCGCGAAGTCGAGCCCCCGGTCGACGACCGACGCCGGGACCTGCAGCTGCTCGACCAGCTGCGGCTGCTGCTGGCTCGCGATCGCCAGCCCCGCCTCGGTGACCGGCTTGCCGCTGTGCGGGTCGGTCACACCGGGGATCGGCCGGGAGCCGTTCAGCTCGTTGGTGAGGATCACGGACATCACCGCGCCGCCGACGGAGCCGCCGATCTGCTGGAGGATGTTGACCAGCGTCGAACCACGGGCCACGTCGTTGGCGTTCAGCGTACGCAGCGCCGACGTCATGATCGGCATCATCGTGCCGCCCATGCCCAGCCCCATCACGAACAGCGAGCCGCAGAGCAGCACGTACGAGGTGTCGGGCCCCAGCTGGGTGAAGGTGAACAGCCCGAGGACGATGAGCGCCAGCGCGAAGGGCACCGTGCGCCCCACCGGCACCCGGTCGGCCAGCGTCCCGGCGATCGGCATCGTGAGCATCGCGCCGATGCCCTGCGGCGCCATCAGCAGACCGGCCGCCAGCGTCGACTCGCCCCGCACCTGGAGGAAGTAGCTGGGGAACAGCAGCCCGGCGCCCATGAACGCGATGATGAAGACGAACAGCGTCACCGTGGCGATGGTCAGGTTGCGGTTGGCGAAGAGCCGCAGGTCCAGCAGCGGGTGCCGGGGCTTGAACGAGTAGCGGACGAAGGCGATCACGAGCGCGGCGCCGACCAGCATCGGGCCCCACACCTCCGGGTCGCCGAACGTGCCGGTCTCCGGCAGCGTCGAGACGCCGTAGAGGAAGAGCGCCAGACCCGGCGAGAGCATCAGCATGCCGATGAAGTCGAAGGACTCCGACGGCTCGGGGGCGTCCTTCGGGAGCGCGAGCTGCGCGTAGACGAGCGCGGCGATGCCGATCGGCAGGTTGATCAGGAAGATCCAGTGCCAGCTCGCCACGTCGATGAGCCAGCCGCCGAGGATCGGGCCGCCGATGGGCCCGAGCAGCATCGGGATGCCGAGCACGGCCATGAGTCGGCCCATCCGCTTCGGGCCGGCCGCCCGGGTCATGATCGTCATGCCGATGGGCATGAGCATGCCGCCGCCGAGGCCCTGCAGGACCCGGTAGATGATCAGCTGGCCGATCGAGTCGGCCGTGGCGCAGAGCACCGAACCGATCGTGAACAGGGCCAGCGCGACCATGTAGAGGCGCTTCGTGCCGAACCGGTCGGCGGCCCACCCGGCGAGCGGGATCACCGTGGCCAGTGCGAGTGTGTAACCGGTCATCGTCCACGCCACCCGGGCGTAGGACGTGTCGAACTCGGCCTGGAAGGTCGGGAGGGCGACGCTGACGACCGTGACGTCGAGGATCGACATGATCGCGCCGAGTACGACGACCCCCGCCACCTTGAGGACCGCGGCGTCCAGCTTCTCTGGGGCCGCGGCTGCTTGCTGGGTCACTCAATCTCCTGAAGTCGGTTGCCGGCGAATGTGGAGCGGTGGGGGTGGTGCCGCGCCGTCACTCGGGGGACGCGGCTCGCGGAGGGCGAACGCTCGCCCGCAGACTAGCCGTCCGCACCGACAGGCTGCCCCCGGATTTACCGGCCGTCCGGTCGGTCGTGTCAGCGTTCCGATCTGATACGCCGACGTTCGTCCGGAAAATCGGGGCCGTACGCAGGGCCTGGGGCCGGGTGACGGTGATCCGACCGTGACATGGCACACAGGGTCGTGGCGCCTGTCCGGGAACGACGAACGGGGGCGGATGCGACCGGAGAGCGCGCACCGCGACGACCGGCTCTCCGTCGGCGCGGCGACCCCGGAGACGCTGTCGCGGCCCGGGCACCCGCCCGCGACGATGGCCGATCTCGATCACGCCCTCGCGGGGCGGGCCGACCACCCGGGTGGCCCCGGCGACGCCCGCCCCGCAGGGCTCCCCCGGCTGAGCCCGTCCCCTTCCCGGTCCCCGGGCCGCAGGTCATAGGCTGGCCTCCGCCGCAGCAGGCGTGACGAGGGGAGACCGCCGTGAGCCAGACCGACAACACCGACCGCGTCGAGGAGTGGAACGTCGCCGAGGACGACGGGGTCCTCGACGCCTCGGACACCCTTGACGACGACCGGGTGGGTGACCCCCTCGACACGGGCATCGCCGCCGCCGACCACTGGGCGGGGGCGGACCGGTTCGGCACGACGCCCGCCGAGGAGCGCGCCGGTGAGTCCCTCGCGCAGCTGCTCGCGCAGGAGGAGCCGGACATCGACCCGTACGCCGAGGCGACGGACGACGAGGACGAGCTGACCCGCCGGGGCTACGAGCGGGAGCCCCGGGCCGGCCGCCTGGTCGCCTACGACGAGGGCCTCGACGAGGACGAGGAGGCCGACTCCGTGGCGTGGGACGCCGGGATCGACGCCGGTGGGGCCAGCGCCGAGGAGGCGGCCATCCACCTGGTGGACGACCCGAACGGGCCGGGCGACGGCCCGCTGCGCTGAGGCCGTCCGCGTCGCGCGCCGGCCGGCGGCGGGCCCGCCCGGGCAGCTGATCCGGCCGGTGTCACCCGACGGGCATCCCGGTCAGCCCGACCGGGCGGGCTCGCGCGGCGGGATGGGGTCGTCGTACGCGCCGGAGCGTCCCCGGTACCGCTCGCCATCGAGGTACGGCTTGGCGTTGGCGGTGCATCCGTGCAGGCCGAGCGTCTGCTGCTGCATGACCGGCGCCGGTTCACCGCGCCCCGGGCACAGCTCGTGCCCGTGACCCAGCCGGTGCCCCACCTCGTGGTTGACCATGTACTCGCGGTAGACGGCGAGGCTGGCGCCGTAGTTCGGCACGCCCTTTACCCAACGCGCCACGTTGAGCACGACCGCGCCGCCGTTGCGGCAGGAGGTGTAGCCGTCCGGCAGGTCGCCGCAGAGTTCGTCGCGGGTACCGGGAGTGGCCAGGTAGATGGTGAACTCCGCGGGCTGCCCCGGCCCCACGCGGCGCAGGGTCAGGGCGCCACCGGTGGTCCAGCCATCGGGGCTGTTCAACAAGCGGGTGATCTCCGCGGCGAACTCCGCGGTCTGCACGCCGCGGATCTCGCGCTCCACGGCCACGCGGTAGCGCCACAGTTCGCCCCGCTTGCCGGGGGCGGGTGACTCGGCGGCGGCAACCTGCCACCGGTTGCTGCCGTCCGCCGGGTAGGTGATCGGGACGGGCTGCGGGCGGGAGGGCGTCGGGGAGCGGCTCGCGGGCGTGGTGGAGACGACGGGAGCGGCCGGAGGGCTCGCCGGAGCCCCTTCGCCTCCCACCGCCGGCCGTGCCCAGCCCTTGAGGACCACCCCCATGAGCACGGCCAGGGGCAGGGCCAGTGCGAGGACAACGCGGCTCCGCGTAGCCTTGTCCGTCATGTCTCTCCCCTCACCGCGCCCCGCCCAGTCGTGGCGTGCACGGGGAAAGACGTCCGGGCCGACGAAAAGGTTGATCAAATTCGGATTCAACCTTCCGTCGGCCTCGCCCGTCCTGAAGTACGTGGGGTGTGGAGCGGGCCGGCATGGCGCGGGGTGACGCCGAGTTCGTCGAGTTCGCCCGGGCCGCCTCCGCCCGCCTGGTGCACGCGGCGTACCTCATGACGGGCGACCACCACGAGGCCGAGGACGCCGCGCAGACGGCGTTGACCCGGACCTACGCCTCGTGGTCCCGCGTCCGCGAGAAGGACGCCTACGGTTACGCCCGGTCGGTGCTGGTCAACCACCTCGTCGACCGCTGGCGGCGGCCCATCCGGGAGTACCCGGTGGACGACATCCCGGAGCAGCGCCGAGACGACGTGGCCGACGAGATCGTCACCCGGCGATGGCTGCTCGGCGTCCTCGGCTCGCTGAGCCCACGGGAGCGGGCGATCGTCGTGCTGCGCTACTACTTCGACCTCTCGGAGACCCAGGTGGCCGGCGAGCTCGGGGTCTCCGTGGGCACGGTGAAGAGCACCAGCTCGCGTGCCCTGGAGAAGCTGCGCGGCACCGACGCCGCCACACCCGCTATCCACGGGACGCGGCGATGAACGACGCCGAACGGCTCCGCGAGGCGATGCGCGCGACCGAGCGGTCCGGCGCGGCTCTCGACCTCGACGTGATCATGCGCGACGGGCGTCGCCTGCGCCGGCGACGCCGGCTGGCCGCCACGGGTGCGGCGGCGGTGGCGCTGACGGCCGCGATCGCCGTACCGGTGGTCGCGGTACGGTCGGCCGCCTCCGAGCCACAGCGGCGGGCGGCGCCGGTCGCCACCGCCCCGCCGCTGCCCACGCCGCGCAGCACTCCGGACGTCACGGCGACCACCGGGGAGCCCCGGCCGAAGCCGGTCGGCCACGTGGTCGGCAGCGGGATCCGGTACGGCGCGGAGGAGCGCGTCTTCTTCTTCGTCCCCGTCGACGTGCCGGAGCTGCCGCACGTGACGATCGGCCTCGTCGCCGGCCGCCGGGCGGCCACCGGAGAGCTGACCTCGGACATGCTCGTCAACGACGTCGCGGGCCGCGACCGTCGGGCCGGCTTCCACGCGATCGGTTACGACGAGCAGGGATCGAGCCCCACGCATCCCCGCGTCCCCGCGTTCGGGTACTTCGTGGGGCCGGCCGAACGCGTCATCGGCACCGTGGACGGCCGTCAGGTCACCGCCCGGCTGGTGCGGTGGAGCGAGGACCCGCGGGTGGTCATCTTCTGGTTCGACCCGGCGCAGTTGCCGCCCGGCGTACGCCTGGACGGCATCGTCGCCCGCGACGCGCAGGGTCGGCGGCTCTGAGCCGCGGTCCGGGTCGCCTGGCCGGGCCGCGCGTGGCCGTGCGCGGGCGGTGTCGTACCCATGGGTAGGCTCGGGCGTGTGGGAGATCCGTTCCGGGTGCGGGTGACGGTGCGCGGCTACGAGCTCGACACCCAGGGCCACCTCAACCAGGCCGTCTACCTGCAGTACGGCGAGCACGCGCGGTGGGAGTGCCTCCGCGCCGCCGGCATCTCGCAGGGCCGGCTGCTCGCCAGCGGCGTCGGGCCGGTCGCCCTGGAGGTCACCCTGCGCTACCTCAGCGAGCTGCGCGGCGGCGACGAGGTCGACGTGTCCTGCGTGTTCCGCTGGGGCGAGGGCAAGACCTTCCACATCGACCAGGACTACACCCGGCCGGACGGCACGCCCGTCGCGACGCTGACCGGGGTGGGTGGGCTGCTCGACCTGGCGGCCCGCCGGCTGGTGCCGGACCCGCGCGGGCGGTTCCGCGAGCTCGCCACCGATCCGGGGCCGCTCGGCCTCTGAGTGCCGCCCGCACGCGGAAAATCCACCGGCGCGGCGGATCCCGTCACCTAGATTGGCCCGGTGGGTGAAGCGGTCACGGTGGTCGACCGCGTGGTGACCGGTCGTGGTGAGCTGGTCCTGCGGCGGTCCGCCGAGCACTACGAGATCATCAGCAACGGCGTGTTCCTCATGGACACCCGGAACGGGGCGTCGGAGCGGCTGCTCGTCCGGGAGGCGCTGCGGCCGGCGCCGGCGGGGGCCCGGATCCTGATCGGCGGCCTGGGGGTGGGCTTCTCCCTGGCCGAGGCCGTGGCGTCGCCGGTGCCGGCCGAGATCGTGGTCGTCGAGATCGAGGAGGCGCTCATCCGCTGGCACCGCGCGGACCTGGGCGCGCGCAGCGGGCACGCCCTCGACGACCCGCGCGTCCGGGTGGTGCACGCCGACATCGTGTCCTGGTTGCGCACGACCGACGAGGTCTTCGACGCGATCTGCCTGGACGTCGACAACGGGCCGGAGTGGACGGTGTTCGCCGAGAACGCCGAGCTCTACGACGACGGCGGTGTCGCGCTGCTGCGCGACCGTCTCACCGACGGCGGCGTGCTGGCCGCCTGGAGCGCCTCGGCGACACCGGCCTACGCCGCCCGGCTGGCGGCGGTCATCGGCCCGGTCGCCACGTACCGGGTGGAGGTCCCACGCGGCGAGCCGGACGTGGTGTACGTGGCGCGGCGCGGCGGCGACGGCCGGGCCGGGAAGCCGTGAATGGGAATTGCGGCAGTTTCGCGTCCTCCGCAAATATTTACATGATCCGAACTGCCCGGTAGGCGGTACGGTCCTTACTTACCGCGGTGCACACGCGCGTCGATGCGCGGCCGGAGGAGGGACACCGCGGGCGGAGGGAACGCATGACTCACACGCAGCACACCTCAGGCAGGAGACGCCGTCTCGTCGGCGCCGCCGCCACCGCGGCGCTCCTCGTCGCCCTGCTGCCCGGCACCGCGTCGGGACAGGCGTCCGAGCCGGACCCGCGGATCGGCCTCGGCGCGGGATGGCTGGACGCGCAGAGCGCGAGCAGCAACCTCGAACTGCTGGCCCACCGCGACAAACCGGCCGGCTTCGTCAACCCCGCGAACCCGGGCGACTTCGGCTTCGTCGCGTCGGACCTCGCCTTCGGCGGCAACCACGCCTTCGTGGGCAACTACAACGGCTTCAACGTCTACGACATCTCGCAGCCGGCCAACCCGACCCTGGTCACCAGCGTCGTGTGCCCCGGCGGGCAGGGCGACGTGTCGGTCCACGGCGACCTGCTCTTCATGTCGGTCGAGGAGACCCGTGGCCGGCTCGACTGCGGCACCGACCCCGCCGCCGGCACCCGCTTCCAGGGCGTCCGCGTCTTCGACATCAGCGAGGTGACGAACCCGGTGCAGGTGGCGGCCGTGCAGACCTGCCGCGGCTCGCACACGCACACGCTGGTGACCGACCCGGACGACAGCGCGAACGTCTACGTCTACGTCTCGGGCACGGCGGGCGTCCGGCCGGCGTCCACGATGGCCGGCTGCAACAACACCCCGGCCTCGGGCGACAACCCGGCGCGGTGGCGCATCGACGTCATCAAGGTTCCCGTCGCGGCGCCGGAGCAGGCCGCGGTCGTGAACAACCCGCGGCTGTTCGCCGACCCGCGGACCGGGGCCGTCGACGGCCTGCAGAACACCCCGCCCGCCCCGACCCACCCTTCGGGCGGCTCGTGGAGCCCGTCGCCGGTCACCGACGCCTGCCACGACATCACCGCGTACCCGGCGCTCGGGCTCGCGGCCGGCGCCTGTGAGGGCAACGGCATCCTCGTCGACATCTCCGACCCCGCGAACCCGGTCCGCATCGACGAGGTGTCCGACCCGAACTTCGCGTACTGGCACTCGGCCACGATCAGCAACGACGGCACCAAGGTCGTCTTCACCGACGAGTGGGGCGGCGGCACCGGCGCCCGGTGCCGGACGACGGACCAGCCGGAGTGGGGCGCCAACGCCATCTTCGACATCGTCGACCGGAAGTTGCGGTTCGCCAGCTACTACAAGCTGCCGGTGCCGCAGACCACGCAGGAGAACTGCGTGGCCCACAACGGCTCGCTGATCCCCGTACCGGGCCGGGACATCCTCGTCCAGGCCTGGTACCAGGGCGGCGTCTCGCTGATGGACTTCACCGACTCGGCCCACCCGCGGGAGATCGGCTTCTTCGACCGCGGTCCGATCAGCCCGACCGCCAACGTGCTCGGCGGCTTCTGGTCGGCGTACTGGTACAACGGCCAGATCTACGGCAGCGAGATCGCGCGCGGCTTCGACGTCCTGGGGCTCAAGCCCAGCGAGCACCTGACCGCGGCGGAGATCGCCGCGGCCCGCGAGGTGCGGGTGCCGGAGTTCAACGCGCAGCACCAGACCAGGACCGACTGGGCGCCGAGCTTCGCCGTGGCCCGGGCCCGCTTCGACCAGTTGGCGCGGACCTGCACCACGACCATCACCAAGCGGCACAACGGCCCGCTGACGGTCTCGGGTGTCACCTGCCTCTCCGGGGCCACCGTGTCCGGCCCGGTCACCGTGCGTCCGGGCGCCTCGCTGCTCGCGATCGACTCGTCGATCTCCGGGCCGGTGTCGGCGTCGAACGCGGCCGCCGTGCACCTCTACGGGAGCACGGTCCGCGGCCCGGTCAGCGTCACCGGCACGCGTGGCAGCGCCGCCATCGTGCGGAGCGAGATCCACGGGCCGGCCGTGCTGACCGGCAGCGCGACGGGCTCGGTCGAGCCGATCATCGCCGACAGCACGGTTCGGGGTCCGCTCGCCTGCACCGGCAACTCGCCCGCGCCGATCAACCTGGGCGCGGCCAACGAGGTGTCCGGGCCGGCCAGCGGGCAGTGCGCCAGCCTGGACTGACGTAGCCGCGAGGGTCGATCGAGGGCCGCGTCCTGCCGCGCAGGGCGCGGCCCTCCCCGCGTCCGGGCCCGCCGGCCGCTCCTCGTCGTGCGGTCCCGGCAAGGGACGGTCGGCGTGCCCGGCGGGGCGGATCGTACGCGGCCCATCCGGCGGTCAGCCGCCGAGCCGGCCCCGCAGCTCCCGCATGCTGCGGATCTCGATGCCCTGGTCGGCGTCGACCTCGCGGGCGAAGCGGTCGCTCGCCGGCTCGAGCCCGCCGCCGGCCGTGTAGAGCTGCCGCACCATCGTCAGGGCGCCCTCGTGGTGGCGGATCATGAGGTCGAGGAAGAGCCGGTCGAACTGCGCACCGCGGGCCTGCTCGAGCTGCTTCAGCTGCTCGGGGGTGAGCATGCCCGGCATGACGTCGTCGTGCCCGGCGTGGTGGACGTGCGGCCCCGGAAGCTCCTCGCCGCGTTCGGTGAGCCACCGCTGCATCTGCGCGATCTCGTCGCGCTGCGACGTCTCGATCCGCCTGGCGAGCAGGGCGACGTCCGGGCTGGCGGCGCGGTCGGCGACGAGCGCGGTCATCTCCAGCGCCTGCGCGTGGTGCCCGATCATCCGCTGCATGAACCGCGTGTCGGCCGCGGTGTGCGACGGGGGCGGGGGCAGCTGGGACTGCTCGCCCGGGGAGAGCGCCCGACCGGCCTGACCGGGCGCGCCGGGCTGCACGACCCGGGGTGCGGCGGCGGGCGCGTCGGCCTCGTCGGCGGTGAGCCGCACGACCGCGAAAGCCGACGCGCCGAGCGCGACGGCGGCGACCACGGCGACCACGAGGCGGCGACGAGAGGAGAACACGATTCGATCACCGTAGCGGAAATCGGCCGGCCGGACGAGGGGCCGGACGGTCGCCAGGTGGGCGGGCACTTGACGCCCCGCTGGGAGCGCTCCAAGATCAGCGCAGCGGACCCGCACCCTCCGACGGGGCCGCCCGAGTTCGGGTGTGGTGGGCAGGTGCTGGGCGCGTTCGGTCTGACCGAGGTGGAGGAGACCGTCTACCTGGCGCTGGTGGGCGGCCACGAGAGCGGCGCGGCCGCGCTCGCCGAGCACCTCGCCGCCGGCGTGGACGAGGTGCGCCTCGCGTTCGACGCGCTCGCGCGCCTGGGGCTGGTACGCCTCGTCGACGGCCGCGCCGACGCCGCACCCGCCGACCTGGCCATCGACTCCCTGCTCACCCAACGGATCCGGGAGCTCCAGGAGGCGCGGATCGACCTGCGGGAGTGGCTGCGGCAGCAGCGCGCCGCGGAGCCGCTGGACCCGGGTGTCCGGATGGTGGTCGGGGTGACGGCGATCCTGCAGACGTTCGACCAGTTCCTGCGGGGAGCGCAGGAGGAGGTGCTCGGCTTCGAGCGGCCACCGTACGCCGCCGACTTCTCCGAGAACCCGGCGGAGCTGGAGTTGCTCGAACGAGGCGTACGGTTCCGCGTGGTGTACGACCGGCGCGGGCTGGAACGGCCGGGCGCCTCCGTCCACATCGGTCGCTTCATCGCCGCGGGCGAGCAGGCCCGGGTCGCCACGGACGTGCCCGCGAAGCTCGCCGTCGCCGACCGGCGCGTGGCCCTGCTCTCCTTTCCCTCCCGGGACGAGACGGCGGAACCGTGGGCGCTGGTGGTACGCGGCGCCACCTGGGTCGAGGTGCTCGTGGCGCTCTTCACGGAGGTGTGGGAGCGGGCCACCCCGCTGCGCCTCGCGCCGGCCACCACGGTGCTCGACGACGCCGACCGCTGGTCGGTGCCGACCCAGACGGACCGGCAGATCCTGTCACTGCTGATGACCGGGCTTCCGGACAAGGCGGTCGCCTCCCAGCTCGGCATCTCGATACGCACCGTGCAGCGCCGGCTGCGCCAGCTCATGGACGTCACCGGCAGCGCCACCCGGATGCAGCTCGGCTGGTTCGTGGCCCGCAACGGCTGGCTCTGAGGGCGGACGCGCGGGCGGGCGTGCTGCGGGGTCGCCCCGGAACGGGCGGCGTCGGGCCCCGCCGGCCGCGAGCGACCGGCGGGGCCCGGCGGTCAGCGGGTGACCGTCACCGACACGGTGACCGGGGTCGCCGACCCCTTCGCGCCGTTGTTGCTCACCAACAGGGTGGCGACGTATGTGCCCGGCGCCAGCCCGGTGGTGTCGACCGTGACGCTCAACGCGCCCTTCTGCCCGGGCGCCACCTCACCGGAGGTGCCCGCCGTCAACCACGGCACGTCGCTGTACGCGGGCAGCGAGCCGTCCACGTGGTAGACCTTGCTCGCGTACGGCTGCGTGGTGAAGCCCACCGCCCAGAGGTTGCCCTGCTCGTCGATGTCGAGCCCGGCGCCGCTGAGCGGGTTCGGGGCGGGGTCGGGCACCGAGGCGAGCGCCTGGCAGGTGTCCGGGTCCATCGCCCAGATCGACTCGTCGCGGTCCTGGTTGATGCCCCACAGCACGTTGTGCTTCTCGTTGAGCGCGAGGCCCGTCATCCACGGGACGGGCGGGGTGCACTCCCCCAGCACCGAGCCGGGCCGCGGGTGGGACAACCCGGTGAGGTGCCGGATCACCCCGTCGCCGCTGAGGTAGAAGGTGTCGTCCGCGGCGCGGTAGGCCAGGCCGTAGTAGAGCTTGCCGGCCCACGGCCCGGTGACGGTCTCCTTCACCTCCAGGGTGTCCGGGTCGAAGCAGACGATCGGCAGCTCGCCGATGAACGACATCTTCGGCGCGCACATGAGGTCCCGGCTCGGCACGTACGCCATGTCCGAGGGCCAGCCCCCGATGTCCAGCACACCCTTGCCCAGCGACCGACCGTCGGTGGAGAAGCGCTGGAGCTGCCCGAACAGGTACGAGTTGGAGACGATCAGTTCGCCGTTGCGGTACCCGACGCCGAAGGCGTAGTAGAGGTCCTTCACCGGGAAGGAGCCCAGGACCCTGCCCGGCACGCCGGCCGGCGGGGTCGGCGAGTTGATCTCCCGCGCCAGCCAGGTGGCCGGCAGGTCACCGCGGTTGGTGAGGGTCACCGTGGCGGTCCGGGTCTGACCGGCCCGCGCGCTCAGTGACACCGAACTCCGGTTGGCCAGCAGCAGCGGCGTCCGCAACGCGAGGTCGTGCGTGGCGACCCTTCCCTCGGCCACCGTGACGGTGGCCGGCGGCAGGTCGTAACCCGGCTGGAGGGCGGTCACCGTGACCGCTCCGGCCGGCGCCTCCAGCTGGTAGAAGCCGTCCGCGTCGGCCGTCGCGGTGATCGGCGTCCGCGCGCCCGGCGACTCGACCCGCACCGTCGCACCGGCCAGCGGCTGACGGTCGTTGGCGTCGCGCACGGTCCCGCGCAGCAGGCCACGACCCGGCACCCGGAAGGTGACGGCGGTGGCCTCGTCGAGCACCGCCTCGTCCCGGGAGTAGGTCAGCGCCACGGTGCCGCTCGCGTCCTCGATGCCGACCGTCGCGGAGCCACCGGCCGCCGCCGTACCGGTGCCGAGCTTGCGGTACCGGACGGTTACCGTGCCCCGCTCGCCGAGCAGCACCTGGACGTCGATGCGCTGCCTCGGGTCGCTCTTCAGGGCGGCCCGGGTCCAGCTCACCACGAGCTGCCGGTTCGTCCCCGACCCGGTGGACTTCGTCCGCACGGTCGACGCGTGGTCCAGCACCAGGTCGTCCCAGAACGCGTAGACGGCCGGGGCCGGCACCGCGGGGGCGGGCAGTGGACCATTGGCGCCGACCGGCGCGCCGGTGTCGGCGCCGAAGGTCAGGTAGCCGTCGGTGTGGACGGTGATCCGCTGGTACGTGGCGCCGTAGAAGGTCACCGGGAACGGCAGGTCGAGGCCGCGGCTGGCGGTGTCGCCGGTGAGGGCGAGCACTCTACCGCCGTCGTCCCATCCACCGGCGGTGACTGCGGCGGCGTAGCCGTACCGGTCGGTCTTCGCGGCGAGCGTCACGTCCACCGTCTCCGGCCCGTCCACGGTGAGCGCGACGGTCTTCGGAGCCAGCCAGCGTCCGTACTCGACCAGCAGGTCGTAGTCGGCCTCGGGCAGCATCCCGGAGTAGCGGCCCGCGCCGTCGGTGACGAAGCCGGGGAACGCCTCGTCGGCGAGCGTGATCCGGGCGCCCGCGACCGGCTCGCCCGCCGGGTCGACGACCCTGCCCCGCACCGGCTGCCACGGGGCGGCCTCGGACAGGTCCACGGTCAGGTTCACCGTGCCGGTCTGCGCCACCGTGACGGCACGCCGCTGCGTGCGCTGCCCGAAGTACGTCGCGGTCAGCGTGTACCCGCCGGCCGGGACCCGGCCCAGCTGGACGGTGCCGCGCGCGTCGGTGCGAGCCGTACGGGTGAGAAGGTTCGAGGTCAGCGTGACCCGGGCTCCGGCCAGCGGGTTGCCGTCCCGCTCCGCGTGCACGACGACGCCGCCGAGCTGCGCCGTCGTCGCCTGGGTCACCAGGTCGTACGCGTCCAGCCGGCCCTCGCCGTAGACGTTGTTGTCGGCCGGGGCGCCGCCGCACTGGAGGTCGTCGACGTCGTGCGCGGTGCGGTCCAGCAGCTCGCGCGTGGTCGCCACGTCCCGGCGCAGGTTCGGCACCGCCGACCACGCGAGGGCCACCGCGCCCGCGACCTGCGGGGCGGCCATGGAGGTGCCGTCCATGTAGCCGTACTCGCCGCCGGGCAGGGTGGAGAGGATCCCCACACCGGGCGCGGTGATGTCGGGCCGCACCCCGCCGTCGGGGCCCGGTCCGCGGCTCGAGAAGCCGGCGATCACCCCGTTCGGGTCGGTGGCGCCGACGGCGTACGCCCGGGGGTTGGTGGCGGGGTGGCCCGCCGTGCCGCACGGGTCGGGGTAGTCGTTCGCCTCGTTGCCGACGGCGAAGACCGGGAAGATGCCGGCGGCGGTCCAGGAGTCGATGATCGTGTCGTAGAAGTGCGGGTCACCCTCGTGACCGCCCCAGGAGTTGTTGATGATGTCCGGCGAGAGCTCCGGACGCGGATTCTCCCCGTTGTGGTCGGTCGGGGCGAGCATCCACTGCCCGGCGGCGAGCAGCGAGGGGTTGGTGCAGTAGTTGGCCTCGCAGCCCTTCGCGGCGATCCAGGTGGCGCCGGGCGCCACGCCGGTGACGTGCCCGGCGCCGTCGTCGCCGACCATCGAGCCGACGGTGTGCGTGCCGTGCCCCTGGTTGTCGCAGGGCACCCCGGGGACGCAGAAGCCGGTCGGGTCGTACCAGTTGTAGTCGTGGGTGAAGGTGCCGTCGCCGTTGTTGCCCCGGTACTGCCGGACCAGCGACGGATGGTCGTACTGCACGCCGGAGTCGACGCTGCCCACGACGACGCCCTCGCCCCGCGTGCCGTACTCGCGCCACACCCGGTCCGCGCCGATCGAGGTGAGGTTCCACAGCAGCGGCGTCTCGGCGTCCGCGCCCGCCGTGCGGACGGGCTCCGCCAGCTTCGTCACGCCCACCCCGGTGATCCGCGCGACGTCCGGCCGGCCGGCCAGCTCGGTGAGCAGGTCGAGCCCGCCCGTCACCTCGATGACGTTCGCGATCCAGAACGGGGTGAAGTCGGCGTGGCGGTCCCGCAGCAGCTCGCGCAGACCGTGCTGGGTCCGCTCCGCGTGGGTCACCTTCGCCCGGTAGACCTGGGTGGTGCGGGCCACCCGCCCGGCCCGGCCGCCGGTCGCGCGCTCGACGCGGTCCAGCTCCGCCTCGTCGAGCGTCGCCTCGTCGGCCAGGTCCACGATGAAGCTGGTGCCGGTCCCCGCGCGGGCCGCGGCGAGCACGCTCGGGTCCACCTTGCGCAGCGGCTCGACGCCGCCACCGGCGGCGGGAGCGGGGGCGGCCACGGCCGTGCCGGTCGGCAGGGCGAGCAACGCGGCCATCGCCGCGGCGACGGCGACCGTCACGCGGCGCCTGCCGGGTCTGGGTCTGTGCATGAACGACGTCCCTCCTCGGGGCGGTCACCGAGGAAGGCCGGCGCCGCCGTCGCAGATTCTCAGGCGACGAGCGGCCCGGTGGCGGACAACGTCACTGGCGGAGCCCGGACATGGCGGAACTTCGCCACCTCGGGTTGGTCGCACCGTCACCAGGGCGTAACCGTGGTGGGTGCGGCGGCCCGGCCATTGTGCCAGCGACCGGCGTCCGCTGCCGGATCCGTGCGCAAATCGACCGACGTCCGGTGCCGGATCCGTGCGCACCGGCTCGGCGGAGACGCCGTACCGCCCGCGGCTCGCCGCGGGCGGCCAGCAGGACTCGTACATCCGGCGGCTGCCGCCCGGACACCGTCAGCCCATATCCTCCGACGGTCCACTCCCATCGGAGGCCCGAGTTTGATGTACAGGCGCGTGAACAGACGACCACTCGGCGTGCTGGGTGTGCTGCTCGCCACCAGCGCACTGACGCTGGCCAGCAGCACGGCCGCGCTCGCCGAGCCGGCGGCGGCGGCGACGAGCCCCTTCATCAGTGAGATCCACTACGACAACGCCGGCACCGACACCGGCGAGGCGATCGAGATCCAGGCGCCGGTCGGCCACGACCTGACCGGCTGGCAGATCGTCCTCTACAACGGCGCCAACAACGCCGCCTACCACACCCGCACCCTGAGCGGCACGGTGCCGCCCGCCGGCGTCGTCGTCGCGTCGTACCCGACCGACGGCATCCAGAACGGCTCCCCGGACGCCGTCGCGCTCGTCGCACCGGACGGCAGCGTCGCCGAGTTCCTCGGCTACGAGGGGACGCTCACCGCGGCCGGCGGGGCGGCGAACGGGACGACCAGCGTCGACATCGGGGTGGCGGAGACCTCCACCACCCCGGTCGGCCACTCGCTCCAGAAGATCGACGGCACGTGGCGGGACGCGGCGCCGCACAGCTTCGGCAGCCTGAACAGCGGCTCCGGTGGTGGCGACGACCCCGGGCCGGCCCCGGGCTGTACGGTCACCGTCGACCACACCATCGCCGAGGTCCAGGGCACCGGCAACGCCACCCCGCTCGCCGGCACCCGCGTGACGGTCGAGGGTGTGGTGACCGCCGACCACCGCAGCGGCGGCTACAACGGCATCTACGTCCAGTCCGCCGGCAGCGGCGGCGACCGTCGCGTGGCCGCGGGCACCGCCTCGGACGGCATCTTCGTCTACCTGACGACGAACGCCGCCAACCACCCCCCGGTCGCCATCGGCGACCGGGTCCGCGTCAGCGGCACGCCGAGCGAGTACAACGGGCTCACCCAGGTCACCATCGGCGCCAAGGCCGACGTGCAGGTCTGCGAGCACGAGGCGCCACTGCCCGCCCCGGTCGCGCTGAGCCTGCCGTTGGACGACGACGCCCGCGAGTCGGTCGAGTCGATGCTCGTGGCGCCGGTCGGCGCGTACACCGTCTCCGAGGTCTACAACACCAACCGGTACGGCGAGGTCGTGCTCGCCGCCGGCGACCGCCCGGCCGCGAACCCGACCGACGTCGCCCGGCCCGGCTCCGACGAGGCCCGGCAGGTGGCGGCCGCGAACGAGCGCGCCCGGATCCTGGTCGACGACGGCCGCACCACCAACCTGGCCACGGCCGGGCTCCTGCCGCCGTACCTGTCGAAGACCAGCCCGCTGCGGGTCGGCGACTCGGTGGAGGCGTTCGGGCCGTCGGTGCTGTCGTACGGCTTCGACGAGTGGCGGTTCCAGCCGACCCTCCCGGTCAGCGCCGACACCGCCCCACCCGCCCGGACCACGTTCAAGGCCACCAACCCGCGCACCCCGGCGCCGGTGGACGTCGGCGGCGACGTGCGGGTGGCCAGCTTCAACGTGCTGAACTACTTCGTCCACTTCGGCGGTGACGCCCGCGGGGCGGCCGACGAGGCGGCGCTGGGCCGCCAGGAGGCGAAGATCGTCTCCGCGATCAGCGCACTGGGCGCCGACGTCGTGGCGCTGGAGGAGATCGAGAACTCGGTCCGGTTCAACCCGGACGACCCGCAGCAGGCGCTGAAGCGGCTGGTCGCCGCCCTGAACGCCAGGGACGGCGCGGGCACCTGGGACTACGTCCGCACCCCGGCCGAGCTGCCCGCCCCGGCGCAGCAGGACTTCATCACCACGGCGATCATCTTCAAGCCGGCGAAGGTGCGGCCCGAGGGGCCGTCGCGCTCGGTGAACGACGAGACGGTCTGGTCGAACGCCCGCGAGCCGATCGCCCAGACCTTCACCGCGGGCAGTGTCTCGTTCGTCGTGGTCGCCAACCACCTGAAGTCCAAGAGCGGCACCGGCACCGGCGACAACGCCGACACCGGCGACGGTCAGGGCTCGTGGAACGGCGACCGGGTGCGGCAGGCGCGCGCCCTGGCCGCGTTCGTCGACCAGGTGAAGGCCGACAGCGGCACCGAGGACGTGCTGCTGCTGGGCGACTTCAACGCGTACACCCACGAGGACCCGATGCAGGTCCTCTACGAGAAGCAGTACCGCGACCTGAACGACACCGGCGAGGCCACGTACGTCTTCGGCGGCGAGTCGGGCTCGCTCGACCACGCCCTCGCGTCGCCGTCGCTGGCGAGCCGGGTGACCGGGGTCGACGTGTGGCAGATCAACGCGGTGGAGTCGTTCGCCTTCCAGTACGACGGGCTGGCCGCCTTCTACGAGCCGACCCCGTACCGGGCGAGCGACCACAACCCGATCGTGGTGGGCATCAGCACCGACGCGAAGCCGGTCGACCTTCAGCTGCTGACGGTCAACGACTTCCACGGCCGGCTGGAGTCCCCGGCGACGGTGAACAACCAGCCCGTGGGCGGCGCGGCCCAGCTCGCCGGCCTGATCGGCCAGCTGCGCGCGCAGAACCCGAACACCGCGTTCGTCTCGGCCGGTGACAACATCGGGGCGTCCACGTTCGTCTCGGCGATCGACGGGGACAACCCCACGATCGACGCGCTCAACCAGATCGGCGTGGCCGCCTCGGCCGTGGGCAACCACGAGTTCGACAAGGGCGTCGACGACCTGACCGGGCGGGTGTCCGACCGCGCCGACTTCCCGTACCTGGGTGCCAACGTCTACCGCGGTGACGCCCGGGTGCTGCCGGCGTACTCGGTCAGCACGGTGGGCGGGGTCCGCGTCGGGTTCGTCGGCGTGGTGACCAAGCAGACCGCCTCGCTGGTCAGCCCGGGCGGCATCGCCGGCATCACCTTCCGCGACCCGGTCGCCGAGGCCAACCTGGTCGCCGGCCAGCTCAAGGACGGCAACCCCGACAACGGCGAGGCCGACGTCGTGGTGCTGCTCGCCCACGAGGGCGCCGCGACGGAGCACATCGACTCCGCCGAGGCGCTGGCCAACGACCCGGTCTTCGGCCCGTTCACCCGGGTCGACGCCACCATCGACGCGATCGTCAGCGGGCACACCCACCAGCCGTACGCCTTCGAGCTGCCGATCCCCGGCACGGACCGGCTGCGCCCGGTGGTGCAGGCCGAGGACTACGGCAAGCGGCTGGGCAAGGTCACGCTGACCTTCGACCCGGGCGCGGGCCGGGTCACCGCCGCCGACGCGGCGCTGGTCGACGTGGTGGGGGCGCCGCAGGACCCGGCGGTGGCCGACATCGTGGCCACCGCCAAGGCCCGCGCCGCCGAGCTGGGCAAGCAGCGGCTCGGGTCGATCACCGCGGACGTCAAGCGCGCCTACACCGACGGCAACGAGGACCGGGGCAAGGAGTCGGTGCTCGGCAACTTCATCGCCGACGTGCAGCTCGCCGGCACCCGGGACGCCGGCCGCGGTGGCGCGCAGATCGCGTTCATGAACCCGGGTGGGCTGCGAGCCGACCTGCTCTACCGCACCGACGGCACGGTCACCTACGCCGACGCCTTCGCCGTCCAGCCCTTCGCCAACGACGTGGTCACCAAGAGCTACACCGGTGCCCAGATCAAGCAGGTGCTGGAGGAGCAGTGGCAGCCCGACGGCGCGTCCCGGCCGGTGCTGTGGCTCGGCGTCTCGAAGGGGTTCACCTACACCTACAACCCGGAGGCACCCAAGGGGTCGCGGATCACGTCGATGAAGCTGAACGGCGAACCCGTCGACCCGGCCGCCACCTACCGGGTCACGGTGAACTCGTTCCTCGCCACCGGTGGGGACAACTTCGCCACCCTCGGGGACGGCACCGACCCGGTGACCACAGGCGACAACGACCTCACCATGCTGGTGAGCTACTTCGCGGCGAACTCGCCGGTCACCGCGGACACCCAGCCGCGCTCGGCCGTCGGGCAGGCCGGCCCGCAGTGCACCACGACGATCACCGGCCGCTACACGAAGCCGCTGGTCGTCGCCGCGGGTCTGACCTGCCTGGAGAACGCCACGATCGCCGGCCCCGTCACGGTCAACCCGGGCGCCTCGCTGGTGGCGACCGGCGGCGCCGTCAACGGGCCGATCTCCGCCGTGCGCCCGGTGCTGTTCTCTCTCGACGGCACCACCGTGTCCGGCCCGGTGAGGGTGTCCGGCGCGACCGGCGGGCTCTCCATCAGCGAGGGCAAGGTGAACGGCCCGGTGTCGGTCACCACCAGCAGCGGTGGGGTGCGGATCGACTCGGTCGTGATCGGCGGGCCGGTGACCGTGACCGGCAACTCCGGCGGCCAGCCGGTGGTGGTCGCCGCGAACACCGTGAGCGGGCCGCTGAGCTGCTCCGGCAACAACCCGGCGCCGGTGAACGAGGGCCGGCCGAACACGGTGAAGGGCCCGGCCACGGGCCAGTGCGCCCGGCTCTGACCGGTCGCTGATCCTCCCGTCCGCGACCGGTCCGGTCGCGGACGGGAGGACACGTGGCACCGGCGTCCGTTGCGCCGGACGCGCGGGCGCCCGCGGTAATAGGCTCACCGCATGGTCCCCGACTCGATCGCCACGGCCCGCTGATGCCCGGCCGTACGCCCGGCACCGTGGTGCTCACCGGGGCGACGAGCGGCATCGGCGCGGCGGCGGCCGAGCGCCTCGCCGGGTCGGCGGGACGGCTGCTCGTCCACGGGCCGCAGGCGCCGTCGGCGGTACGGCCCCTGCTCGACCGGCTCCGCGCCGCCGGGCCGGCCGAGATCGTCTACGTCCGGGCGGACTTCGACCGCCTCGACGACGTCGTGGGTCTCGCCGACCGCGTGGCGGACGTCACCGACCGGGTCGACATCCTGATCAACAACGCCGGCCGCCCGGGCACGCCGCAGCGCCGGGTCAGCGAGGACGGCTTCGAGGCGACGCTGCAGACCAACTATCTCGCGGCCGTGCTGCTCACCGAGCGCCTCCTGCCCCTGGTCTCCCCGGCGGGGCGGGTGGTGCACGTCTCCTCGGCCACCCACCTCTCCGCCACGTTCGACCTGGACGACCCGCAGCTACGGCGGGGGTACGGGCCGACCGCCGCGTACGCCCGCTCGAAGCTCGCCCTGGTGGCCCACGCCGTGCGGCAGGCGCCGCACTACCGGCCGGGGATCGTGAGCGTCCACCCCGGTGTCGTGAGCACCTCGCTGCTGCACGCGATGTTCGCCGTCGGCGGGGAGCCGGCGGCGCACGGCGGCGCGAACGTGGTGGAGGCCGCCCTGCGGGCGGACGTGCCCAGCGGCGCGTACCTGGACGAGCGGCGGGTGGCCGACCCGGCGCCGCAGGTCCAGGACGCGGAGTTCCGGGAGGAGCTGCACCGGCTCACCATGTCGGTACTCGCGCCCTGGCTCGACGCGACGGGCTGACCGCCGGCACCGGAGCCGAGCGACGGAGCGCGCGCGGCCACGCGGTGGCGTTCGACGGGCTCCTACGACGAGATCGCCCGCGCCCACGGCACGGCGAGCCGTTCGAGGCCGGCCATCAGGTAGAAGAGGAACGCACCCATGAGTGCGAGCAGGGTGAGCGCGGCGAACGCGAGCGGGGTGTCGGCGGACTGGCCGGAGCTGGCGATCACCGAGCCGAGCCCGGCCTCCGGGTTGATCACCTCGCCGATGATCGCGCCGATGATGGCGAGTGAGGTCGCCACCTTCAGTCCGACGAAGATCTGCGGCAGGGCCCACGGGAGCCGTACCTTCACGAACGTCTGCCACCACGAGGCGGAGAGGGAGCGGGCGAGTTCCCCGAGGTCGTTCGGGGTCGAGGTCAGCCCGGCCATGGTCGAGACCAGGATCGGGAAGAAGCAGAGCAGCACCACCATGACGACCTTGGTCTCGTAACCGAACCCGATCCAGACCAGGAGCAGGGGCGCGAGCGCGACCTTCGGCACCGCGTTGATTCCGGCGATCATCGGGAGGGCCATCCGCTCGACGGTCCGCGACGCGGCGAGCAGGACGGCGAGGAGGAGTCCACCCACCGCCGCGATCCCGAACCCGACGGTCGCCTCCAGGAACGTCACCCAGGCCTGTTCCGCCAGGTATCCGGGGAGGCGCAGGAACGCCTCGACCACGTCCGGGGGTGCCGGCAGGAAGAAGGGGTCGATGTCGAAGGCCCAGGTGACCAGCCACCAGAGGGCGACCGCCAGTGCCGTGCCCAGGGCGGGCAGCCCGACGGCACGCCAGCGTCGCGGCGCCGGAGAAGCGTCGGTCACGGGGACCTCCGGGGGACGTCGGGTGCCGCGGCCGCGCGCCCTTCGACGCTGCGGCGGCGGGACCGCCGGGCGGCCGGCGGGTGGTGCGGCGGGGTCCCGCCGGCCGTCGCCCGGTTGGTCACGTGGTCAGGACTTCGGTACGAAGCTCGGGTCCACGACGCTCGACGGCGCCAGCCCCGGCGGGATCAGACCGGCGCGCTCCAGGGCGGCGATGGTCTGGGCCACCCGTGTCTCGTCCATGAAGCCGACGGGGGCGCCGCCTTCCGGACGGACGTGGGGACTCATCGCCTCGATCTCGCTGCGGCCCGCCGCCACCGCGTAGGTGGGCTTCACCCGGTTGAGGATCGTCGCCGCCTCCTCGGGGTGCTCGATGCTGTACGCCAGCCCCTTGAGCGCCGCCGTCGTGAACCGCCGCACCAGGTCCGGATCCTTCGCTATCAGCGACGGGGTGGTGATGATCGCGTTGCCGAACAGCTCCCGCAGGTAGTCGCTGTAGGGCAGGACCACGACCTCCTTCCGGGAGGCCGTCTCCAGAGCGCCCCGGCTGAGCAGGAAGGTGCCCAGCGCGTCGACCTTCCGGCTCGCCATGAGCCCGTTGAGGGCCGTGGCCTGGACGCCCTCGATCTTCACGGTCGCCGGGTCGAACCCGGCCAGCCGGGCGTACGCCGGGAAGAGCAGCTCGGTCACGGAGCCCGCGCCGGTCGCCATCGTCTTGCCCTGGAGGTCCTTCGGGGTGGTGATGCCGGTGTCCTTGGTGGTCATCACCGAGATCAGGGTCTGCTGGTGCACGGCGGCGACCGCCCGCCAGTCGGTGAACTCGCCCTTGCCCGCCTGGATCACCGCGCCTGTGAAGTCGAGGGCCGCGAACTGGACCTGACCGGACTTGAGCGCCGTGAGGTTCTGCTGGTTGCCGGCGCCCTCCCTGATCTCGACCTCGATGCCGGCCTCGGCGAAGTAACCCTTCTCCTTCGCCACCCAGGCGAACGCGTCCCGCCCGACCGCGCCGAACGCCGTGATGTAGGCGACCTCGTCGGTCGGCCCGTCCGGGTCACCGCCCCTGTCGTCGGCGCCGCCGCAGCCGCTCACGGCGAGAGCCGCGGCCAGCAGTGCCGCCACCAGCGGTCGGGAGCGCTTCACCATGTGGTGCCTCCTGCTCGGGGCTCGCGATGGACGGGTGCCGGCGCGTCGGCGCCGACGACGATCGGAGGGAGCGGCGCTTGCCCGTGCGCGGCGTGGCACCGATTGACGATCGTAAGTCAGTCAACCGGCCGCCGCCACCCCGGTCGGATCCGGGGGCCCGGTCGATGAGTTCTGAAGTGCGCCGTCTTCGCAGGTCAGACGCTCGTACAAAGTGGATGGTGTCGGTGTCCTTCTTGGAGGATGTGCACGAACGCCGATATGCTGCGGCGGCGCCGGCAACGCCGGCCCCCAGCCGCCCCGCGAGCCGGACCGGTTGCCACTCGGGGCCCGTCCCGCCTCGCCCCCGCCGGAGGTCCGGACCGAGCGCTCCGGCAGAGCCCACCGAGGAGCAGGATGTCCGACAGCCCCACCCCGTCGGCTCGGGCCCGCGCCCTGGTCCGCGGCGCCTACGACACGCACGTGCACGTCGCCCCCGACGTGATGCCGCGACGGATCGACGACATCGACCTCGCGCACCGCTGCGCCGAGGTCGGGCTCGCCGGCGTCGTCCTCAAGTCCCACTACGTGGCGACGGCGGAGCGGGCCGCGGTGGTCCGCAAGGTGGTGCCCGGGGTCGACGTCCTCGGGGCGATCACGCTCAACGGCGCCATGGGCGGCATCAACCCGGTCGCCGTCGAGGTCGCCGCCCGGCAGGGCGCACGGATCGTCTGGATGCCCACCGTCGACTCGGGCAACCAGCGGCGCAGCACCGCCACCGACCTGCCGGGCGCCACACCCGCGATGTGGGGGGCGTTCCAGGCCGACCTGCACAGCCAGGGCATCGTCCCGGATCCGGTCGAGGTCCTCGACGACGAGGGACGGGTCCTCGACCGGGTCCGCCGGGTGCTGCGGGTGATCGCCCGGCACGACATCACGCTGGCCACCGGCCACCTCGACGGGACCGAGATCCTCGCCGTGGTCCGGGCCGCCCGCGAGGAGGGCGTGCGCCGGATCGTCGTCACCCACCCCGAGTTCACCTCGCAGCGGCTCCCGGTGCGGCGGCAGCGCGAGCTGGCCGAGGCGGGCGCGTTGCTGGAGCGCTGCTTCACCACCCCGCACACCGGCAAGGTCTCCTGGGCCGACCTGTTCGCGACGATCCGCGCGGTCGGCGTGGCGCACTCCGTCCTCTCCAGCGACCTGGGGCAACCCTTCAACCCGCCGGTCGAGGACGGCCTGGCGCTCTTCGCCGACCGTCTGCTCGACGCCGGCTTCACCGACGAGGAGATACACGTCATGACGGTGGTCAACTCGCGCCGTCTCGCGATGCCCACCGTGCCGGTGCCGGCATGAGCGCGCGGCGGATGCTGGTCGTGGGGGCCCACTCGGCGGACTTCGTGTGGCGGGCCGCCGGGGCGATCGCCAAGCACACCGCCGCCGGTGGTGAGGCCGTCGTGCTGGCCCTCTCCTACGGGGAACGGGGCGAGTCCGGTGAGCTCTGGAAGGACCCGGCCCAGACGATCGACAACGTCAAGCGGCTGCGCCACGCCGAGGCGGAGCGCGCCGCGGCCGCGGTCGGCGCCCGGTTGGAGGCGTTCGACCTGGGCGACTACCCGCTGCGGATCCGGGACACCGACGTCGACCGGCTCGCCGACCTCATGCGGGAGTACGCCCCGCACGTGGTGCTCACGCACCCGGACCGCGACCCGTTCAACCCGGACCACCCGGCGGCGCACACCGCGGTGGCCACGGCACGGCAGCTGACCGCGGGCGCCGGGGTGTCCAGCGGCTTCCGCACGGCCCCGCCCTCGGAGTTCCTGGTCTTCGAGCCGCACCAGCCCGAGCTGTGCGGGTTCGTCCCCACCGTCTTCGTCGACATCACCGAGGTGATGGCGGCGAAGCAGGAGGCGATGGCGGCGATGCGCGCGCAGGGCTACCTGCGCGAGTACTACACACAGCGGGCCGACCAGCGGGGCAACCACGCCCGCCGCGTCTCCGGCGACGCCGCCGTCCGGCAGGCGGAGGCGTTCCAGCGGCTGGTCCCGAACGTGGTCGGCGCCCTGTGACCGGGCGGGACGCGGCCGTCGAGCCGGGCGACGTCGAGACGCTGGCCGCGGGCGGCGTCGCCACCGTCTACGAGGCGGCCGGCCGCCGTGGCCTGGTCGACGTCGACCTGGTGCGGGTCGTGCCGGGCAGCCGGGTCGCGGGCGTGGCGCGGACCGTGCTCTGCGGCCAGGACGACAACCGGGCCGTGCACGAGGCGATGACCCTGGTCCGCCCCGGCGACGTGCTCGTGGTCACCATGCCCGAACCGGCCGCGGTCGCGCTGCTCGGCGAGCTGCTGGCGACCCAGGCCAAGGTCGCCGGCGCGGCCGGCGTGCTGGTGGACGCCGCCGTGCGGGACGTCGACGAGCTGCGGGAGCTCGGGCTGCCGATCTGGGCCCGCTGGCGCCGGGCGCGGGGAGCGAGCAAGCGCGAGCGGGGCTCGCTCGACGTCCCGGTCCGGGTGGGGGGTGTGACCGTCAGCCCCGGGGACGTCGTGGTGCTCGACGCCGACGGTGCCGTGGTGGTGGCGCGGGAGGACGTGGCCGCCGTGGCCGCCGCGACGAGGGGCCGGATCGAGCGGGAGACCGGGCTGCGGGCCCGGCTGGAGGATGGCGAGTTCAGCTACGACCTGCACGGGTTGCGGGCGCAGGACGGGTCCGGCGGCTGAGGCGGGCGAGCCCGCTCGGTGCGGCCGCGGGCGGGCCCGCTCGGTGCGGCCGCGGGCGGGCCCGCTCGGTGCGGCCGCGGGCGGGCCCGCTCGGTGCGGCCGCGGGCGGGGCGGTTGCGGCCGGGGTGACCGGTTTCGCGACCTGCGGCGGGGGCGCGGGAGGTCCCTGGGTCCGCTCCCGGCCGGCGATGATCGTCGGCAGGATAGGATGGACAGCGGTGTGCCGGGAAGTCTGGTCGGCGGTCGCATCAGCCACCCCACCGGAGGAGCCCCCCGATGGCCATGCCGCCTGGCAACCGTTCCCCGCACCTGCTCAGCCGCGGCAGTTGGCCGGAGGCCCGCCGGATCGGCGACATCCTCCGCACCGAGACCGTGGGCGGCATGCTGCTGCTGGGTGCCGCCGTCCTCGCCCTCGTCCTCGCGAACTCGCCGTGGTCGGAGGTGTACCGGCGGCTCAGCCAGTTCGAGATCGGCCCGAGCGGTCTGCACCTGGACCTCACGCTGGCGCAGTGGGCCGCCGACGGCCTCCTCGCGATCTTCTTCTTCGTGGCCGGCCTGGAGCTGAAACGGGAGTTCGTCGCCGGTGACCTGCGCGAACCGCGGCGGGCCCTGCTGCCGGTCGCGGCCGCGCTCGGCGGCATGACGCTGCCCGCGCTGATCTACACGGCGTTCAACGCCGGTGCCGGTGGCGGGGCGCTCGCGGGCTGGGCGATCCCGACGGCGACGGACATCGCGTTCGCCCTCGCGGTGCTCGGTGTGATCAACACGCACCTGCCGACCGCGATGCGGACCTTCCTGCTGACCCTCGCGGTGGTCGACGACCTGCTCGCGATCGTGATCATCGCGGTGTTCTACACCGGTTCCCTGCACTTCGGGCCGCTGCTGCTGGCGCTGGCGCCGCTGGCGGTCTTCGGGCTGCTGGTGCAGCGCCGGGTGCGCTCCTGGTGGCTGCTGCTGCCGCTGGCCGCCACGACGTGGGCGCTCGTGCACGCCTCCGGGGTGCACACCACCGTCGCCGGGGTGGCGCTCGCCTTCACCGTGCCGGTGCTGCGCCGCAAGCCGGGGCCCGGCCCCGGGCTGGCGGAGCACTTCGAGCACCGGGTCCGCCCGCTGTCGGCCGGGGTCGCGGTGCCGGTGTTCGCGTTCTTCGCGGCCGGGGTGTCGATCGCCGGCGCGGGCGGCCTGGGCGCGACGCTGACCGACTCGGTAGCCCTGGGCGTGATCGTCGGGCTGGTGGCCGGCAAGGCCGTCGGGGTCTTCGGCGCCACCTGGCTGGTGCAGCGGTTCAGCCGGGCCCGGCTCGCCGAGGGCCTGGGTTGGTGGGACGTGTTCGGGCTGGCGCTGCTGGCCGGGATCGGGTTCACCGTCTCCCTGCTCATCGGTGAGCTGGCGTTCGGCGCCGGCAGCGAACGCGACGACCACACCAAGATCGGCGTACTGGTCGGCTCGCTGCTCTCGGCCCTGCTGGCCACCGTGGTGCTGCGCGTCCGCAACCGCCACTACCGCGAGATCTGCATGCTCGAGGAGCGCGACAGCGACGCCGACGGCGTGCCGGACGTCTACCAGGGGCGGGCGAGCGGCACCGACGCCGCCTCCGCCTGAACCGGGTGGCCCGCCGACCGCCGCCGGTCACGTGGTCAGCAGCACACCCGCGTACGACAGGCCGGCGACGACCGCCCACGCGCTCAGCCCGAGGGCCGCCGCCCGGCCACCCGTGCGGGCCAGCGTGGGCAGGTGCACCGCCGTGCCGAGCCCGAACAGCGCCACGGAGAGCAGGATCTCCTGCGTGAGGGCCGCGCCGTCGAGCACACCCGCGGGGAGCCACCCGGTGCTGCGCAGCGCGATCATGGCCAGGAAGCCGAGGACGAACAGCGGCATCAGGGCGGGCTTCCCCGCCCGCGGGCTCTCCGTGCCGTCGGCGGGCACCGCCCGGCGGCGCAGCCCCAGCACCACCACGGCGACCAGCGGAGCGAGCAGCGCCACCCGCATGAGCTTCACGAGGACGGCGTCGCCGAGCGCCGCCGCGCCGGCGGTCTGCGCGGTGGCCACGACCTGCCCCACATCGTGCACGCTGGCCCCGACCCAGCGCCCGAACTGGGCGTCGTCGAGCCCGAGCGGCTGGTGCAGCAGCGGCAGCACACCGATGGCGAGCGTGCCACAGAGCGTCACGAGGGCGACCGAGGCCGCGGCGTCCTCCTCGTCGCTGCGGGTGGCCGCGCTGACCGCGCCGATCGCCGAGGCGCCGCAGATGGCGTAGCCGGCGGCGATCAGCAGCGGCTGGTCACCGGGCAGGCCGATGCGACGGCCCAGCCACCAGGTGCCGAGGAACGTCGCGGCCACGACCGCGACCACCATGAGCAGGCTCGGCCAGCCGAGTTCGCGGACGTCCTGCACGCTCAGCTTGAGCCCGAGCAGCACGACGCCGACCCGCATGAGCCGCTTGCCCGCGAGGCTCAGCCCGGGCCGGGCCACGCCGCGCACCCGGTGGCGCAGAGCCGGGAGGTGCGCGGCGGCGATGCCCAGCACCACCGCCGCGGTGAGCGCCGGCACGGCGGGCAGCAGCCAGTGCACCGCCCAGGCGGCGGCGGCTCCGACGGCCGCGGTGATCAGCCCGGGCAGGACGCCCCCGCCGGGGAAGCGTCGCGCGGCCGGCACGCCGCCCCCGCGGGTCGCGCGACCGGCGGCGGTACGCGTGACCGTCACCGGCCCGGCCGCGCTGGTCAGTGCCATGCCGGCACCCGCGTCCCGGTCACTGCTCGTCGGTGCGGTGGTCGTACACCCGGCGGACGCTCGACCCGAGCCGGGAGATGTCCGCGCCGTAGATGTGCAGGGAGATGGCCGTGCCGCTCCCGCCGTTCCAGACCCGGTGGATGTCACCGGGCGGGGCGAAGCCGCACACCTCACCCTGCCGGTTCACGACGTCCTGGGTGGCGACGAGTCGGGCGGTGGCGCCGTCGGAGACCAGCCGGTACCGCCGCTCGTGCTCCTCGCCCTGGTGCACCCCCGTGACACACCAGGCGACGTGGTCGTGGATGGCGGTCCGCTGGCCGGGCAGCCAGACCAGGGCGACGATCGAGAAGCCACCGTCGCGCTCCGCGTGCAGGACGTGCTGGCGGTAGTGGTCCGCGTCACCCTCGCGCTGCTCCGGCGTGAGCAGGTCGGCCGCACCCAGGTGCGGGGCGAGCCGCTCCCCCACGAGGTACGCCGTCAGGTCGGGCGGCAGGCCCCGGTCGACCACGTCCCGTACCTCCTCGACCAGCCTGGCGAGGCGGGCGGTGGTGGCGACGGGTGCGCTGGTCGGAGTGGTCATGACGCCCAGCCTGACCGCTGGCACCCATCACGTCCAACTACAGTTTCTTGGCTGATCATAAGGGGCGCTTATGAATCGGGCTCGCGCCGCCTCAGGCCGAGGGGTCGGCCCGGCGCCCGGCCACCGTCGCCAACGCGTCCAGCAGCCGGGCGGTCGCGGGGATGCGCAGGTGCTCGCGCAGGACGTACGCCGACACCTGACGTCGCGAGGCCGGCGCCAACCGGCGCCCGCGGACCTTGTCCCGGCGGAGGAAGGAGAGGGTGAGCCCGGGCATCATGGCGACGCCGAGGCCCTGCGCGACGAGCGACTGGACGGCGAGGTTGTCGTCGGTGGTGAAGACGATGTCGGGCGTGAACCCGAGCTGGGCGCACTCGTGCAGGAAGTTCGTCCGGCAGCGCAGGCAGCCCGCGATCCAGCGCTCCTGCGCGAGGTCGCCGAGCTGGACCGCCCGGCGCCGGGCCATCGGATGCCCGACCGGCAGCAGGACGGTGAGCTCGTCCTCCAGCAGCGGGATCTCCACCAGCTCCTCCGGCACCTCCTCGCGCAGGCCCGGATAGGTGAACGCCAGCGTCACATCGCTCTCGCCCTGCACCACCCGGCGCAGCGAGTCGGGCGGCTCGTCCTCGAGCAGCTCCACCCGGATGCCGGGGTGCTCGACGGCGAGCAGCGCCATCGCCTCGGGCACCAGCGTGGCGTTGGCGCTCGGGAACCCGCACACCCGCACCCGGCCCGTCCGCAACCGCGCGATCGCCGCCATCTGCTCGCGGGCGACCGACATGCTGCCGAGGATGGTCTCCGTGTGCCGGGCCAGGGTCTCCCCCGCCTCGGTGAGCCGCAGCCGCCGCCCCACCCTGGTGAACAGCGGGGTGCCGACCTCGCGCTCCAGTGCCTTCATCTGCTGGGTGATGGCCGGCTGGGTGTAGCCCAGGGCCTGGGCCGCCGCCGAGTACGACCGCGACCGCACCACCTCGTGGAACGTCCGGATGTGCCGCGCGTCGAACACGGTCGGATCATAGGTCGGTCGCCCGGACCGCGCCCACGTCCCGTGAGCCGCCCCACCCGCGCCCGAGGGCCGGTCCGGGGGGTCGCGGCCCCGGCCCGGCCCCACCGGGCGCCTACCGCAGCCCGAACGCCCGCACCACGGTCTGGGTGACGCTGTTGCCCACGGTGTCCCGGGCGGTGACCCGGATCGAGGCGAAATCGGCCGACTTCGGGGCGGACAGGTCGACCCGCCAGCCGGCGTCGCCCTCCCTCGGCCGCGTCGCACGCCGCCAGGTCCGGCCGTCGTCGTAAGACAGCTCCACCGCGACGGTCCGGACCGCGCCCGCGTGCCACGCCCCGGCGAGGTGCCCGGCCGACACGGTCAGCGCGGCGTTGCGCTTCGCCCGGCCCGCCGGGTCGGTCACCACGGCGTAGTCGAGCTGGATCAGCGGAACCTGCCGCACCGAATCGGGGTCGGCGTCGGGGAACGGGACGCCCCAGTCGGTCACGGTCCGGGTCGAGTACGGCGAGATGCCCTCCTGGGTCGCCTCGGTGACCAGCCGCACCGGTTCACCCGGCTCGACCGACGCCCCGAACCCGCCGCCGGGGGTCGAGGCGACGAGCTCGCCGCCCTGGTAGACGCTGGTCGTCTGGGCGATCTCGGCGCCCCAGGTCATGCCGTGGTGGTGCGGCTCGGCGTCACCCCAGCTCGGCAGCCCGTACGCGGCCAGCTCGGTGCCGACCAGCACCGGCGCGCCGGAGGACAGGAGCGACCGGTGCGGCACCCGGGGCCGGCCCACCGGCGCGAACCAGCTCTGCTCGGTGTGGCGCCCGGCCGGGTAGGAGACGGGTGTGGAGGTCAGCACCAGCGGGAAGAGGTTGGCCATCTCGAGCCACTCGTTGCCCGCGTCGGCGGAGAGCCAGTCGGTCCGCCGGCCCTGCGCGGGGAACGGCACCGGGGCACCGCTCAGCGCGCTCTGCGGCTCGTCGGGCGAGACGGTGTAGCGCGACCACGTGCCGCCACCGGGGGTCGGGTTGCGGAACGACACGTCGACGCGGGCCAGGTCGCGGCCGCGCGGGCGGTAGGTGAGGTCCGCCGGGACCGCACCGGGGTGCCGGTCGACCAGGTCGTAGAGGTAGTCGGGGGTGGGGTGCCCCTCGACGGTGAGGCGGGTGTCGCCGCGCCGGATCCGCCCGATCAGCTCCTCGCCCTGGTCGCGGCCGAGCGAGGCGACCGGCAGCGGGGTCTTCGGGTCCGGCACCTCCGCCCAGGCGTCCAGCCGTCCGAGCCCGTCGTTGACGATCAGCAGCAGTCGGGCGCCGGCCCTGGCCGCCGCGTCGGCCTGGGCCAGCACGGTGGCGGTGTCGGTGTGCCGGACCACGACGACCTTGCCGTGCACCCGGGCGCGGCTGACGTCGGCCGCCGCGCCGCCCTCGACGACGACGGCGTCGAGGGTGTGCCGCCCCTGCGGACCGATGGCAGAGCCGCTCTGGATCCGCAGGTCGTCGTAGTCGCCGTCCCGGCCCCGCAGGGTCAGCGGCGGTTGGATCAGCGACCACCGGAACGCGAGCGTGAAGGAGCCCTGCTCGACGCTCCTGCCGGTGGGGGTGGCCCAGAGGCTGTCGTAGCGTGCGTCGAGGACGTAGTAGTCGGACAGCCGGTACCGCTGCGGGTAGGAGCGGAAGTAGTGGACGCCGAGCCCGGCGAGGCTGGTCCGCTCCGGGGTGACGGCGCTGACCGGGCGCAGGGCCCCGGCGTCCAGCGTGACGCCGCGGTCCGCGTCGGCGACGACGATCTCGGGGGCCGCCAAGGCCGCCCGGCCGACCGAGTGCGGGCCGTGCACGCCCGGCACGTCGGCGTACATGAGGACGCTGTAGGTGCCGGGCCGCACCCGCAGGTCGAGCCGGCCGCTGTCGTCGACCTCGTAGAACTCCGGAACGCGGTCCCGGGTGATGTCCTTGAGCAGGAGCTGACCGGCGAGCCCGGTGCCGTCCCGTTCCTTCGTGGTGATGCGCAGCCCGACGCGCTGCCCCTGCTTGTCGACCCCCACGAGGGTGCGCAGCGGGGCCGCGCCGGCACCACTCGCGACCACGGTGGCGTACGCGTAGCTCTCCTCGGCGATCCGGTCCAGGTCGACGTGCACGGTGACCGTGCTGGTGCCGCCCGCCGGCACGGTCACCTGATCCGCGGCGAGGGTGAAGAGCCCAGCCGGCGCATGGGGCGCCTCGACGGTCAGGGCGAGGGTGACCGGGGTCGCGCCGGTGTTGGTGTAGGTGACCGTCCGGTCGACCCGCGCGTCCGCGGGGTACGGCCAGCGGACTCCCGTGAAGTCGCTGCCGGTGGCGACGACGGTCGCCGCGACGGCCGCCGCGACGTCGACCCGCCCGGTGCCGGCCCAGTACGCGTCGTACTGGCGGGTGACCCGGCTGGTGCTCATGAGGGCGTCCTTGAGCTGCCGCCCGGTCCAGGTCGGGTGGGCGGCGGCCAGCAGCGCGGCAGCGCCGGCGACGTGCGGGGTGGCCATCGAGGTGCCGCTCATGGTGAGGTACGGCCCCTCGCCGTCGGCCGCGTACCGCGACCGGGCGGCGAGCACGTCGACCCCGGGGGCGGTGATGTCGGGCTTCAGGGCGTTGTCGCCCGTACGCGGGCCGCGGCTGGAGAAGACGGCGAGCCGGTCGAGGTTGTCCACCGCCCCGACGGTGAGGGCGGCGTCGGCGCTGCCCGGCGCGCCCACGGTCTGCATGTCCGGCCCGGAGTTGCCGGCGGCGATGGTGAACAGGGCGCCGGTCTCGGCGCTGAGCTGGTTGACCGACCGGCTCAGCAGGTCGGTGCCGTCGCTGGGGGCGCCGCCGAGGCTCATGCTGATGACCTTGGCGTCGGCCTCCCGGGCGGCCCACTCCATGCCGCTGAGGATCCAGGAGTCCTGGCCCTCGCCGGCGTCGTCGAGGACCTTGCCCACGTGCAGCCGCACGCCGGGCGCGACGCCCCGCTCGGTGCCCCCGGACGCCGCGCCGGTGCCGGCGATCGTCGAGGCGACGTGGGTGCCGTGTCCGTTGCGGTCGGTGACCTCCTGGCCGGGGACGAAGCTGCGGGCCTCGGCGACCTGGCCGACCAGATCGGGGTGGTCCGCGTCGACGCCGGTGTCCAGCACGGCGACCGGTACGCCGGCTCCCGTGTTCCCGCCGGCCCACGCCCGCGGCGCCCCGATCTGCGCCGTGGTGTCCGCCAGCGCGGCGCGCACCTTGCCGTCCAACCACACCTTCGTCACGCCGCCGGTGAACCGGGGCGGTCCGCCGGGGCTCCGGTCCACGCCCGGCGCCCCGGCGGACGCTCCGGTGAGGACGCTCCAGAACCGGCTCGCCTGGCTGCGCTCCTCCTCGACCGCCGCGGCCTGCACGCTGGGTAGGTCGCGCACGCGTACGGCACCGGCGGGCGCCGCGGTGGCCCGCGCCGTCCCGTCGCCGTAGCCGAGGATGAGTGGCAGCCGGTCCCGGTGCCCGTCGTCGTAGCCGTCCTCGATCAACCGGGTGACGTTGAAGAGCCGCTGGTCCAGCAGCCCGGCCGCCACGTAGCGTGCGACGGAGTCGGGGTAGACGTAGGTGTCCGCGCCGTAGGTGACGATCCGGGCGCCGACCGGCTGGCCGCCCGGTCCCCGTACGTCGGTGGCGACACCGCCGGGAGTGGCGGTGACGGTGACCTTGTCGCCGTTGACCAGGGTGACCGTGTGCGATGCGCGGTCCGGGGTGGCGTCCCGCGTGACGCCCGCCGCCGGGCGGCCGGTCGCCTGGGCCGCGGAGGCCGGTGCGGCGGCGCCCAGCGCGAGACTGACGACGACACCGAGGACCAGCCCGGGTCGGCGGAGGGGGCGGAGGGTCAAGGAAGGTCTCCGTTCGAGGGGGAGCATCGCGCAGCATGATCGCAATCGATCGGCACCGACGCGAGGCCTTCGCCTGACCGGTTCATGCCGCCTGGGCAGAACATGCCATCCGCCGAGCGGCGCCCCGGTGAGGCGTCGCCGGGTGCGACCGGTCACCGGAACCCGCGCGCACAACATCTATAGACGTAACTGCCAACGGCGCGCTGTCCGCTGTGCGGACAGCAGTCCATACACGAGCCGGGTAGCCGGGAGGCGGACGCGCGTGGAACGGCGTCGCAGCGGGCGACGTGGGCGGTGATCCCGCTGGAATGCCTGCCGGAGTGGGGGCGGGTGCTGGCCACCGGGGTGATCGAACGCGTCTCGGCAGCGCGCACCGTGGACCGGACACCACCGAACGGATCCCGCCGTCAGGCCCTCGCCAGTCGGCGACCGCCCCGGCGCCGGACCTCCCGCGACGCCCGCTCCGGCTCGGGGTGGCACCTCGCGCCACCTCGGACTCGGGCGCGAGTCGACGCTGTGTCCGCACAGTGGACAGAGGGCGATTCCACGCGCCAGCGGCGCCGAGAGATGACCTCTTGACAGCCTCCGGGGCAGGCCGCATCGTTACGCCAACGTTTCGATGCCCGGCAGACGGACACTAGTCCGGACATCGCGGCGTGAGTCGGCTCCCGTCACCACCCCGTACCGCAGCGACCGCCGGGCGACCACCCCCGGGGAGGCCGCGACCGGTCCCTCCGGCCGGCGGCCCTCCCCCGCCGCACCGGCGGCGCCCACCCCACCCCCACCGCGGGACGGCGTGCAGTCGCCGTCACCGAAGGGAGACTCAGATGACCGAGACCCTGAAGGAACCGGCCGAACCCTCGGCCACCGGTCCCACCACCGAGCTGACGCGGGCGTCGGTCGCCGTCGGCTTCGCGGTGCTGTGCGCCTCGTACATGCTCAACGCGATGGACCGGCAGGTCTTCTACCCCCTGCTGCCCGAGATCCGCGCCGAGTTCGGGTTCTCGCTCGACCAGGGCGGCCTGCTGGCGACCGGCTTCACGCTCGGGCTCGCCCTGGCCGGGCTGGGCGCGGGCTACCTGGTCGACCGGATCTCCCGCAAGACCATCATCCTGGTCAGCGTCCTGGTGTACTCGCTCGGCACCCTGGCGATCCCGCTCGCGTCCGGCTTCGTCGACATGAGCGCGTACCGCCTGCTCTCCGGCATCGGCGAGGGCGTGCAGGCCACGGCGCTCTACGCCGTCATCGGCGCGTTCTTCTTCCACCGCCGGGCGGTCGCCGCCGGCGTGGTGGGCGTCGCCTTCGGCGCCGGCATCTTCCTCGGCCCGCTGGTCGGGCAGCGGCTCGCCAGTACGTGGGACACCTGGCGGGCGCCGTTCTTCGTCTTCGCCGCGGCCGGCCTCGTCATGTGCCTGCTCATCGCGGCGACGGTCAACCGGCGGATGACCGAGTCCGTGACCGGCGGCCGGGTCCAGACCGCAGCGGGCTTCGACCACGTGCCGGCCAGCCCGTACAACCGCAACACGCTGGGGCTCGGCATCGCCTGCGCGGTGTCCGGGCTGGTCTTCTACGGCTTCCTCGGCCTCTACCCCACGTTCCTGCGCGAGGAGCTCGGGTTCAGCGCGGGCCAGGCCGCCCTGGCCGTCTCGTTCTCCGGCTTCGGCGCCATGATGGCGCTGCCGGCGGGCTGGTTGGGTGACCGGGTCAGCCAGCGCAACCTGCTCGCCGCCGCCTTCGTCGCCACCGCCGTGACGGCGTACTTCACCTACCAGGTCGCGACGTCGGCGCCGGCGCAGTACGCGCTCGCCTTCCTCATGGGCACCTTCGCCAGCGGCTTCCTCTTCACCAACTGCACCACGGCCATGCAGCGGGCGGTACGCCCCGAGCACGTCGGCCGGGGTGCCGGGCTCTTCATGCTCTTCTACTACGTGGCGGCGGCGTTCTCCGGGCTGCTCTTCGCCCGGCTGGTGGACGGGCTCGGCTGGGGCGGCGCCGGGCTCTGGCAGCTGACGATCCTGCCGGTCGTCGGCGTCCTCGGCCTCGCGCTGGTCGACACGTCCCGGATGGTCGTCCCCGGGCGAGCCGCGCCGCGGTGACGCGTCGGGCGGCCACGGGCGTCGCGACGACCGGCCGGATCTCGGGCCGTCCGCGTTCGCCGCGGTCCACGGTCTCGTCCGTCCGGGTGCGAGGCCCGTCGTCGATCGCGTCGGCGACGGGCCGGACACCCGGACGGGTTCGCGCCGCGGTCAGGCCGGGTCGGGGGTGAGCAGGCCGCGTAGCAGGCTTCGCAGGGCCCGGTCGAACAGGTCCGTCGGCGGCGGCGCGGCCGGCGGTTGGCTGAACGCCGCCACCAGATGGGGGTACGGCGTCAGGTCGAGGCCGGCGAACGGCACCTCGTCGCCGGCCGTCCGCTGGCGCGCGAACAGGATGGCGAGCCCGTTCATCATGGCGATCGCCTCGAACTTGGCGGCCGGCGCCGCCGGGACCCCCGCCATCACCTTCAGGCACGCGTCGAAGTACGCCAGCGTCTCCGGGCCGATGGCCGACGCGCGCTGGCTCAGCTCGAAGAGCCAGGGATGACGCTCGTGCGCCGCCCGCTGGGCGCGGGCCATCCGCAGGAGCACCTCCAGCCAGTCGCCGTCCGGCGGCGGGTACGGACGCAGCTCACCCGCCACCCGGTCGGCCATCAGGTCGAGCAGGTCGTCCCGGGAGGACAGGTAGCGGTAAAGCGAGGCCGCGCCCGTCTCCAGTCGCGTCGCGACCGCCCGCATCGACACCGCCGCCAGCCCGTCCGCGTCCGCGATGGCGATCGCGGCGGTCACGATGTCGTCGCGGGTGTGCGCGGGCGCCGGTCCCCGCGTCCCGCGCTCGGGCCGCTGCCAGATCGGCTCCCGCCGGGCCCGGCCGGACCTCGGGGCTGCGTCGTTCACCGGTCCACCCTAGATGGCGGACGTGGTCCAGGTAGCGGCCCGTGCGGCGACGCACCGCCGGAGGGAGCGTGCTCCCTCCGGCGGTGTCCCCGTCAGTCGACGAACCGGAAGTAGGCCCGGTACTGGAAGCCGTCGTCCAGCGTGAGGACGAACTCACGGCAGGTGCCCGCCCAGGCCGGGTCGGTCTTCCACGGGTAGTTGTACCGCCCCTGGGCGTTGACCGACATCCGCGATCCGCCGGGGTTCACCGCCGCGACCGGCAGGGGGCGCGGCGTGACCGCGCCGTCGGGGCCGACCGTCTGGAGCGTGTCACAGTCCACCAGCCGCGAGTAGGGCGAGCCGCTGGCGAGGATGTCCAGGCCGCGGTTGCCGGCCAGGGTGAACTTCATCGGTACGGCGCTACCGGCGGTGACCGTGTTGAGGGCCGGCTGCGCGGCGCGGCCGGTGAAGTCGGCCCGGCACGACGGGTGCGTGTCGAACGCCTCGCTGTTGTCGTCCCGGTTCGTGGTGCCCTGGACGGCGCTGTAGCCGAGCCCGCGGCGGGCGAACGACGCCCAGAGGGTGCAGGCGTTCTCGCCACCGGTGAGCGCCGCGTCCGCCGCGATGATGGCGTTGCGGCCGGTCACGAAGCCGGGGCCGCACCCCTGCATCTTCAACCCGTCGATGACGAGTTGCAGGGCCAGGTTGTTGCCGCCGGTGTTCCACGCCTCGTAGACGTTGGGGTTGAACCCGTGCCGCTCCACGAGGTCCCAGGTCATGTCCCACAGCATGGCGGCCCAGCCGTGGCCGATGCCGTGCGGCGCGGCCAGGGAGGTGCCGTCCAGCCAGCCGCCGGTCTTGATGCTGTCGTAGGTGAACGGCTGGATCTCCATGTTCCGCGAGTACGGCCGCGGCCGGATCCCGCCGCCCACCCGGCTGTCCTGGAAGAGCGCGTACTGGCCGTACCCGCGCGCCTGCTCCGGGTCGTCGATGGCCGGGTTGAGCAGCGAGACGATCGCCAGGAAATCGCTCCAGCCCTCGCCCATCTGCTCCTGCCCGGTGAGGCAGTTGACCGTCGGGCCACCGGTGAGCCGGTTCGAGACGCCGTGCCCGTACTCGTGGAAGATCGTCTCCGAGCGGAACGAGGCGTCCCGCATCGCCGGTCGGGTGAGGTTGCGGTGCACCCGGCCCGTGGCCGGCAGGCCCGCCTTGATATCGGCGCCGTCGGCCTGGCTCACCATGACGGCGGGAATGCCGACCGCCGGGTTCATGGAGCCGCTCATCACGACCGGGGCGCCTGCCACGTTGTTGACCACCACGACCGCGGTGGCGCCCGCCGCCTCGGCGTTGACCACCTGGGTGTGGTAGTTGCAGGCGCTGCTCCGGTCGACCACCGCGATCGCGTCGCCCGGCAGGCGGTAGGGGGTGCAGCCGTCGCCGGTGGTCCCGACGCCGTCGTCGACCGGCACCATCGGCCCGGCGAAGCCGGCGCTGGTGGGGGCGGGGGTGAAGCGTGCGTACTCCGCCTCGTACGTGCCGGCGGCGGAGCCCGCGTCGACCGTCACCGCGTTCGGCAGACCGAACTGGTTGCCCGGCCACAGGAACATCTGCATCCGGGGACGGCCACCGTCCATCGCCGGCGTGGAGAAGTTGGCGTTGTTCTGGCCGGAGCCGTCGTGCGCCTCGCACTGCACGTCGTCGCCGCCGTTGCCGCCGCGCCCGTAGTTGTTGACCTGGAAGTTGCCGGACGCCTCGTCGAAGCCGTAGCGGTAGGTCAGGTCGTGGACGATGTTGCACCAGTAGAACTGGTTCACGACGGCGGCCTGGCGGTACGTCTGCGGGTGCTCGTTCAGGTCGGCGGGGAAGTTGAAGCTGAGGCCCGCACCCCCGTCGGCCGGGCTGCCGGGGTCGATCTGGTTGTTGGCGTCCCGGTCGGTGTACGCGTGCGCGTTGTTGCCCTGGGTCGTCGTGTGCTCGGCGCCCGGGACGCCGTCGGTGTCGTGCCAGCCGTACGGTGAGGCAGTGCCGTCCGCCGGGTTGGTCACGAGGCTGCGCGGGCCATCGTTCGGGTCGCCCTTGGGGAACTCGAAGACGGTGTAGCTCGATCCGTCCTCGACAGGGTCGGGCGGAGTGACCTTCGGGGCCGCGATGGTCGTGGTGGCGACGGCCGGTGCGGCCGGGGATTCCCGGCGGCCCAGCGTGCTCGCGAGGTCGTCCGGGCTGTCCTGGTGGGTCCAGTCGTCGGCGGCGAGCAGCGCGCCGGTCTCGGCATCGACGGTGGCGTTCCAGAGGTGGACGTCGGAGGAGTCGTCGATCACCAGTTGCCAGGCGAGCCGCAGCCCCTTGGCGGTGGGTTGCCAGCCGAGCTTCGCGGGGATGGGCTGGTCGGAGATGCCGCTGCCGGAGACGACGCTGCTGCGGGCCGGGCCGGCGCCGCGGCTCATCACCCGCGGGTTGGCCGGTTCGGCGAGGTCGAGGGCGTCGGCGGCCGCCTCGACGGCGTCGACGGGATCGAGGGTGGCCGCCCCGGCGGCCTTGTCGGACAGGTCGGCGACGAGGGTGTCACCGACGAACACGACGCTCCCGTCGCGCGCGATGTTGACGGTCGCGGTCGCGCCGAAGACCTCCAGGTCCTTGTGGCGCTGGCTCAGGTTGACGTGGGTCACGCCACTGTGGCGGCTGGTGTAGCTGGACGCCACCGCCAGGTCGGTGAGGTCCGCCGCCCGGACACCGTGGTCGCCCGGGTGCGCCCGCAGGTAGTCGACCGCGATCTGGTTCGGCGCGCCCTCGTTCGGGCCGGTCAGGAAGATCGGGTTGGGTGGGCCGGCACCGGCCGGCTCGGCCCGGGCGGGGTCCACGGCGAGTGGGGCCAGGGACGCGACGAGGGCCGTCGACAGCAGCAAAGCGCCGTTGCGTCGGCTGCGGGACGGACGGGGAGATCGGAGCACCGCCTGCTCCCTTCGGGAGGTTGGAGAGACCGCGTGACGCCTCACGACCGCCGCCGCGGTCCACCGCGCGGGTGCGCGGCGCCCGACCGTCCATGACGGTCAGCAGTCAGGCCGGTACGGGGCGAAGTGCATCGACGCTACGGGGCGGTCGCCCGGCCGTTCATCCGACGAGTGGCGAAAGATTGTCGTGGATGCCTCCTACGCCTGTCGCGCGGCGTCCCGAGCTGCCCGGCGGGTTCGGGCCTCGGCCACCCGGTCGGCGTGCCGGTAGGCGAGAGGCGGTCGGGACGCGCGGCTGGGCCGGCGGGTGAGGGCCGGGCGGAGGGAGCCGGTCAAACTCACGTGACGACGGGGCTGCGGCGCTCCAGCAGGACGACGTCCCGCCAGCGACCGTGGTGCCGCCCGACCCGTTCGCGTACGCCGATCACCCGGAAGCCGGCCCGCTCGTGCAGGGCGAGGCTCGCGGTGTTCTCCGGGAAGACGCCGGACTGGATGGTCCAGACGCCGGCCGCCTCGGTCGACGCGATGAGGGCCGCCAGGAGCCGGCGGGCGATCCCGCGCCCCTGGGCGGCCGGATCGACGTAGATCGAGTGCTCGACGACCCCGGCGTAGACGGCCCGGGTCGAGGTCGGGGAGACCGCCACCCACCCCATGACGGTCCCGTCGCCGTCCTCCGCCACGAAGCGGTGGTCGGCCAGCCTGCCGGCGTCGAAGGCGGCCCAGGTCGGCGCCACGGTCTCGAAGCTGGCGTCGCCGCCGTCGAGACCGGCCTGGTAGATCGCCAACACCCGGTCGGCGTCCCGCGCGGTCATCGGTCGGATGGTGAGGTCGGCCATCCGCGACTCCATTCCGGTGCCTGGGCGCGTGTCCAGCAGAGACTCGCACATCGATGAGACGGATGTCAGCCGGGGGGCGTACCGAAGCCGGCGAGGCGAGGCCGCTCGCCGTAATCGACCCGGACACCGGCGCCCCTGCCGCACGGGCCGCAGACGCAGGAATCGCGGCCATCGCCGCGCGCCCTGTTGACGGTACGGGCGGTGACGTGGTCTGCTCGGTGCGTAGCGCTAATGACAATCGTAATCGTTAGCGAGATGGAGGAGGATTATGTCTCTCACCGTGCCACCCACCCTGCTGGAGGCCGCCGAGGCCGGCCCCGTCGACGACGCGGAGTTCGTCACCTGCGTCCGCGACTCGTTGCCCTACGCCTGGCAGACCGTGAGCCGGGTCGTCGCCGATCTGCAGGCCGGTGACGCCGACTTCGCCGACAACGTGGTGCCGCCCCCCGGCGAGGTGGAGCGGGGGCAGCTGCTGCGGGCCCTCGCCAGCGACGCCATCCGCGGCAGCCTCGAACGCCACTTCGGCGTGCGGCTCGCCTTCCAGAACTGCCACCGGGTCGCGGCGTTCCGACCGTCGGCCGTGGACTCCGACACGTACCGCAGGTTCGTCTCCACCCGCGACCAACTGCTCAACCAGTCGCCGGAGCTGCGCAACTGCTGACCCCCCTCCCGGCGCCCGGAGGGCCGGCGTGCGCCTCGGGCGCGCGCCGGCCCTTCCGTCGTGCGCCGACGGCGACAGCGCCTTGCCGACCGGCCCGGCGCAGCCCTCGATGGTGAGACCAAGCCGACACGCCGACCCGATATCTGGTGTTGCCCTCCACCCGGTGCAGCCATATATGGTGTCGACCGCAGCTGGTTCGGCCACCTCCTCCGGTGGTCGAGGCAAGAGGGAACCCGGTGGGAATCCGGGACTGCCCCGCAGCGGTGAGTGGGAACGACCGCCGTCATCAGCACTGGGCCGACAGGGGCCTGGGAAGCGACGGCCAGTAGGCGACCGGCCGTGCCGGTCACGCCCGCGAGTCCGAAGACCTGCCAGCACGCCGCACGCCCGTCCCCGGGCGTGTGACGGTCCGAGGCCGCGCGGGACGGCCGACGCCACCGGACGGCCGCCACCGCGGCGTCCGTCGGTGTCCGCTCCCGCGCGCCCAAGGCCATCCGGTCTTCGTCTCGCGAGGAGAGAGAAGTGACAGTCACCGAGGTCGGTCCCGTCGCCACCGTGGCGCCGGGTCCCCGCGTCCCGCACCACGTGTCCGTCCGTCAGCGGGACGGCGCGGCCGAGCCGGTCGACGTCGACACGCTCGTCCGGGCGATCGAGCGGTGGACCGGGGACCTCGCCGACGTCGACCCGGTGCGGGTGGCGAGCCGGACGATCAGGGGGTTGTACGACGGCGCGACCGCCGACGAGCTGGCGCGGCTGTCGATACAGACGGCCGCCGAACTCATCGGCGAGGAGCCCCAGTACTCGCGCCTGGCTGCCCGCCTGCTCGCCGCGTACATCGACGAGGAGGTGCGCGGGCAGGGCATCGGCTCGTTCAGCAGCGCGATCCGGCAGGGCCACGCCGAAGGGTTGATCGGTGACGGGACCGCCGCGTTCGTCGCGGCCCACGCGGCCGCTCTCGACGACGCCGTCGACGCCGCGAACGACCTGAGGTTCGAGTACTTCGGGCTGCGTACCGTCCACGACCGCTACCTGCTGCGGCACCCGACGAGCCGGCTCGTGCTGGAGACACCGCAGTACTGGCTGCTGCGCGTGGCCTGTGGACTGTCACGCACGGCGGACGAGGCGATCGGCTTCTACCGGCTGATGTCCAGCCTGGCGTACCTGCCGAGTTCGCCGACGCTGTTCAACTCCGGCACCCGGCACACCCAGATGTCCTCCTGCTACCTCGTCGACTCCCCCCGCGACGAGCTGGACTCGATCTACCAGCGGTACGCGCAGGTCGCCAACCTGTCGAAGTTCGCCGGCGGCATCGGCATCGGGTTCTCCCGGGTGCGCTCGCGTGGGGCGCTGATCCGCGGCACCAACGGGCGGTCCAACGGGATCGTGCCGTGGCTGCGGACCCTGGACGCCAGCGTGGCCGCGGTGAACCAGGGCGGTCGGCGCAAGGGCGCCGCCTGCGTCTACCTGGAGCCGTGGCACCCCGACGTCGAGGAGTTCCTCCAGCTGCGGGACAACACCGGCGAGGAGGCGCGACGCACGCACAACCTGAACCTGGCCAACTGGATCCCGGACGAGTTCATGCGCCGGGTCGAGACGGACGGGATGTGGTCGCTGTTCGACCCGGACGAGGTGCCCGAGCTGCCGGACCTGTGGGGCGACGAGTTCGACGCCGCGTACCGGGCGGCCGAGGCGCAGGGCCGCTACGTGCGGCAGGTGCCGGCCCGGGAGTTGTACGGGCGGATGATGCGGACCCTCGCGCAGACCGGCAACGGGTGGATGACGTTCAAGGACACGTCCAACCGGTTGTGCAACCAGACCGCCGAGCCGGGCAACGTGGTGCACCTGTCCAACCTGTGCACCGAGATCATCGAGGTGTCCAGCGACACCGAGACCGCCGTGTGCAACCTGGGCTCGGTGAACCTCGCGGCGCACCTGGCCGACGGCGGCGTCGACTGGGAACGGCTGCGCGCCACCGTCCGCACCGCGGTCACCTTCCTCGACCGCGTGATCGACATCAACTACTACCCCACACCGCAGGCGGCGGCGAGCAACCCCCGGTGGCGACCGGTCGGTCTCGGCCTCATGGGGTTGCAGGACGTCTTCTTCGCGCTGCGACTGCCGTTCGACTCGCCGGCCGCCCGGGAACTCTCCACCCGGATCAGCGAGGAGCTGTACCTCACGGCCCTGGAGACCTCGGCGGACCTCGCGCAGCGGTGCGGCCCGCACCCCGCCTTCGCCGAGACGCGGGCGGCCCGCGGCCGGTTGCAACCGGACCTGTGGGGCGTGACGGGCACCCAGACGGCGCGGTGGACCGCGCTGCGGGAGCGGGTCGCGGCGCACGGGCTGCGCAACTCGTTGCTCGTCGCGATCGCCCCGACCGCCACGATCGCCTCGATCGCCGGCTGCTACGAGTGCATCGAGCCACAGGTGTCCAACCTGTTCAAGCGCGAGACACTCTCCGGCGAGTTCCTCCAGGTCAACACCTCGCTGGTGGCGGAGCTCAAGGCGCGCGGGCTGTGGACGGAGCCGATCCGCACCGCGATCAAGCGCGCCGAGGGCTCCGTCCAGGGCATCAGAGAGCTGCCGGCGGAGGTACGCGAGCTGTTCCGTACCGCGTGGGAGCTGCCGCAGCGCGCGCTGATCGACCTCGCCGCCGCCCGCGCGCCCTTCGTCGACCAGTCGCAGTCGCTGAACCTGTTCCTGGCCACCCCCACCATCGGCAAGCTCTCCTCGATGTACCTGCACGCCTGGAAGTCCGGGCTGAAGACCACCTACTACCTGCGTTCGCGGCCGGCCACCCGGATCCAGCAGGCCACCGTCCCGACCGCCGTCGCGACGCCGGTGGCGGCCGCCGACGAGGCGCTGGCCTGCTCGCTGGAGAACCCCGAGACGTGCGAGGCCTGCCAGTGACCGCGCCCACCGACACCACGACGGAGAACACGCCCATGCTGCTCGACCCCGGGATGGACCTCACCCTGCGCCCGATGCGCTACCCGCACTTCTTCGACCGGTTCCGCGACGCGATCCGCAACACCTGGACGGTCGAGGAGGTCGACCTGCACGCCGACCTGGCCGACCTGGACCGCCTCTCCCCCGCCGAGCGACACCTGGTGAGCCGCCTCGTCGCGTTCTTCGCCACGGGCGACACCATCGTCGCCAACAACCTCGTGCTCAACCTCTACCAGCACGTCAACAGCCCGGAGGGACGGCTCTACCTGTCCCGGCAGCTGTTCGAGGAGGCGGTGCACGTCCAGTTCTACCTCAACCTGCTGGACACGTACGTGCCCGACGAGGTCGAACGCTCCGCCGCGTTCGCCGCCATCGAGAACATCCCGTCGATCCGGCGCAAGGCGGAGTTCTGCTTCCGCTGGATCGACTCCCTGCACGACCTCACCGAGCTGCGGAGCCGGGAGGACCGGCGGGCGTTCCTGCTCAACCTGATCTGCTTCGCGGCCTGCATCGAGGGGTTGTTCTTCTACGGCGCGTTCGCCTACGTCTACTTCCTGCGCTCCCGTGGCCTGCTGCACGGCCTCGCCTCCGGCACCAACTGGGTCTTCCGCGACGAGTCCATGCACATGGCGTTCGCCTTCGACGTCGTCGACACGGTCCGCGCCGAGGAGCCGGACCTCTTCGACGACGACCTCGCCGCGCAGGTCCGGGAGATGGTCGCCGAGGCGGTCGACTGCGAGGTGCAGTTCGCCGAGGATCTCCTCGGTCAGGGCGTGCCGGGGCTGACGCTCGCCGACATGCGCGAGTACCTCCAGCACGTCGCCGACCGCCGGCTGGCGCAGCTCGGCGTGGGCGTCCGGTACGGGTCCGCCAATCCGTTCGCCTTCATGGAGCTGCAGGACGTGCAGGAGCTGTCCAACTTCTTCGAGCGCCGGGTCTCCGCCTACCAGGTGGGGGTGAGCGGCAGCGTCGCGTTCGACGACGACTTCTGACCGTCGCGACCGGGACGTGGACGGGGCGGACCACCAGAAGCACGTGCCGGGTCACGACGAGGGCGGGTGGAAGGTGATGGTGGGCCGCCCCGTGGTGGGGTGCGTGGCGACGTCGGCGCGGACACCGTAGACGTCGGCGAGGAGCCGGGGGACGAGCACCTCGGCGGGGGGACCGGCGGCGACCACCCGGCCGGCGTCCAGGACGACCACCGTGTCGCAGAACATGGCGGCGAGGTTGAGGTCGTGCAGGGCGGCGAGGGTGGTGATCCCGGCCCGGCGCACCAGGTGCAGGAGGTGCAGCTGGTGGCCGATGTCGAGGTGGTTGGTGGGCTCGTCGAGCAGCAGCAGCCGTGGCTGCTGGGCCAGGGCGCGGGCGAGCTGGGCCCGCTGCCGCTCCCCACCGGAGAGGCTGTGCCAGCGGCGGTCGGCGTACCCGTCGAGGTCGACCCGGCGCAGCGCGTCGGCGACCGCGTCGTGGTCGGCGGCGCTGTCGGACCACCGTGACCGGCGGTGCGGGGTGCGGCCCAGCAGCACCACCTCGCGGACGGTGAGGTCCAGGTCGGTGTCGGCGTGCTGGGCGAGCAGCGCGGCCCGCCGGGCCAGCGCGCTGCGGGGCAGCGCGGTGACGTCGTCGCCGCCGACGTGGATCCGGCCGGCGTCGGGTGTGGTGAGCCGGGCCACGGCCCGCAGCAGGGTGGTCTTGCCGCAGCCGTTGGGGCCGAGCAGGCCGACGAGGTGGCCGGCCGGCACGGCGACGGTGACCTCGTCGAGGATCCGCCGGGCCGCGACGGACCACGACACGCCGGTGACGGTGAGCATCAGCCGCGTGCACCCCCGCGGTACAGGAGCGCCACGAAGGCGGGCACGCCGAGCAGCGCGGTGAGCACGCCGACCGGCAGCTCCCGGGGTGCGAACACCGTCCGCGCCGCGGTGTCCACCCAGACCAGGAAGATCGCGCCCGCGAGGGCCACGGCGGGCAGCAGCCGCCGGTGGTCCGCGCCGGTGAGGAACCGCACCCCGTGCGGCAGGATCAGCCCGACGAAGCCGATCGCGCCGCTGACCGCGACCAGCGCCGCGGTGAGCAGCGCGGTGGCGACCAGCAGCAGCCACCGGACCCGCGCGACGGGGACGCCGAGGGCCGCGGCGGCGTCGTCGCCGAAGGCGAACGCGTTGAGCGTGCGGGCGTGCACCGCCGCGAGGGTGAGCACGGCGGCCAGCACCGGTGCGGCCCACGTCAGGGCGGCCCAGTCGGCGCGGGCCAGGGAGCCGGAGAGCCAGAAGGTGATGCTCTGGGTGGCGTGCGGGTCGGCGACCCAGATGATGGCGAACGAGGTCGCCGCGGCGCACAGCTGCGCGACCGCGACCCCGGCCAGCACCACTCTCGTGGGGCTGAGGGCGGCCCGCCGGCCGGCCACCAGCACCACGACGGTGAACGCGGCGAGCGCGCCGGCGAAGGCGCCCCCGGTCAGCGTGGCGACGCCACCGCCGACACCGACGACGAGCACCGCGACGGCGCCCAGCGACGCGCCGGAGGAGACCCCGAGCAGGTACGGGTCGGCCAGCGGGTTGCGGGTGACGGTCTGCATCACCGCGCCGACGGCGGCCAGCCCCGCACCGACCAGCGCGGCGGCGAGCACCCTCGGCAGCCGGAGCTGCCACACGATGTGCTCGCGCAGCAGCGGCACGTCGCCGTGCGCCAGGCCGAGGCGGTCGGCGACGACCGTCCACGCCGTCCGTACGGAGATGTCGGCCGGGCCGACGGTGACGGCCGCGCCGACGGAGGCGATCAGCGCGGCCAGCAACGCGACGAGCAGGATGGCCGGGCCGGGCGGGCGTACCGGCCGGATGGTGCGCCGGGGTCGCCGGTCGGTGACGGTGGTCAGCGGTCCACCCGGGGGGATCCGGCCGCGACGCCGGCGGCGAGCGTCTCGATCCCGAGCACGGCGCGGATCCCGGCGGCGGTGGACGAGAAGGGGATGACGACGAACCGTTGCCCGGCGACCGCGGGGAGGTGCCTGAGGGTGGGGTGCCCGGTGAGGAAGGTCTTCTTCGCGGCGGCCGCGTCCCAGCTCGCGTCGACCAGGACGACGACGTCGGGGGCGCGGTCGACGACCGCCTCCCAACTGGCGTCGGCCCAGCTGCCGGAGAGGTCGGCGAAGGCGTTCGTGACGCCGACCGCTGACATGATCATGTGAGGGCTGCCGCAGCACGCTCCCACGCTCGGGGCGTCCGTGCCGGCGTCCCACCAGAGGACGGAGGCGTCCCGGCCGGCTGCGGCACCGGCGGCGGCCGCCGCGACGCGGGACCGCTGTTCGGCGATCAGCCTGTCGGCCCGGTCCGGCACCCCGAAGATCGCGCCGATGTCCCGGATCTCGCCGAAGACGTCGTCGACCGTCAGCTTCGCCGGTCGGTGCTCCTTCGCGCAGCCCGCCGGTGACACGTACGTGCCGATGCCGAGTCCCGCGAGGTCGCCCCGGTCACCGACGCCCTCGTCACCGAAGCCGCTCACGAAGGAGGCGTAGACGAAGTCGGGCTCCGTTTCGAGCAGCTTCTCCTTCGACGGGTAGGCGTCGGAGAGCACGGGCACCGAGGCGTACGCGGCGGCGTACTCGGGCAGGACGGCGTCGTCCAGGTAGGCCGTACCGGCCATGCGGTCGGCCAGGCCGAGCGCCAGCACGATCTCGGTGGCGGGCTGGTTGAGGGTCACGGCCCGCTTCGGCGGGTCGGCCACGGTGACCGGGGTCCCGCAGTTGGTCAGCGTGACGCCCGCGGTGGGGCCCGCGGGGGCCGTGGCGGGTTCTCCGCCCGCGGCGCAGCCGGCGAGCAGGACAAGGAGGACGGACAGGGGCGCGGCAACGCGCCGGGACAGGGTGGGCCGCAGAGCGCGCGTGCGCATCGGGACCGCCTTCCAGCACCTCGTGGACGGGTCGTCACAGTGCCGTGGCCGGTCTCCTGGCTGACGGGAGGTGCCGTCCGTGGCCGGCCTTCCCGGGCGGTTTCCCACCCAGTGACCTCTGCACGACGAGGGCCGCGGACTTCCCGATCACAGTGGCGAGGGCCGCGCCGGCATCGCACCGGCTTCCCGAACACCACGGCAGCGACACCTTAGCCACAGGCCGGCGCGAAAGTCACGGTGACGAACGCCATGCGGTCGCTCGCGGAACCCGGGCGGCCGGGCGTGGGCCGGCGCCGCGGCGGGAGCGGACGCGGGCGGTCGAGCGGCGGCCGGGAACACCGTGATGCACCATGTTGGTAATTGCCAACTCTTGGCAATTGTGCCACCGTGATCACCAACGGACCGGCGGTGCGTCCCGTGCCGCCCTCCCCCACTCCCGCGCCCTGAGGAGCCCTTCCGTGATCCGGACACGTACGACTCTCCGGCGTCTCGCGGCGATCACCGCGGCGACCGGTCTGCTCGCCCTGGCCGGCTGTTCGGCCCCGACGGCCCCCGGCGGCACGGCCGGGCGCGCGACGTTGGTGGTGGCCACCGCCGGCGAGCCGGACACGTTGAACCCGGTCCTCAACTACGGCGTCGACGGCGCCTCGCTGATCTTCGACGGGCTCGTCGCCCGGGACGCCGGCAACCGGCTCGTCGCGGGCCTGGCCGCGGACCTGCCGACGGTGTCGCCGGACGGCCGCACGGTGACCGCCCGGCTCCGCGACGGCGTGGTGTTCCACGACGGCGGCGAGGTGACCGCGCAGGACGTCGTCTTCACCTACCGGGCGGTGCTGGACCCGAAGGTCGACTCGACGCTCCGGTCCGACCTGGACATGGTGGAGTCGGTCACCGCGCCCGACCCGAGCACCGTCGTGTTCCGGCTGCGCTACCCGTACGCGCCGTTCCTCCAGCGCCTCACCCTCGGCATCGTGCCGGCCAAGCTCCTGAGCGGGCAGGACATCAACACCGCGGCGTTCAACCGGAAGCCCGTCGGGACCGGCCCCTACCGCGTCGAGTCCTGGACGCCGGGCGACCGGTTGGTGCTCACGGCCAACGAGCGCTACTTCGCCGGCCGGCCGAAGAACGACCGGGTGGTGGTCGCGTTCGTCGAGGACGACAACGTCCGCGCCCAGCGGATGCGGGCCGGCGAGTTCGACGCGGCGGAGCTGCCGCCGAAGCTCGCCGCCGGCTTCGAGCCGGACGGCGCCTACCGGGTCGAGCGGGTGCCGACCGCCGACTACCGGGGCGTGATGCTGCCGATGGGCAACCCCGTCCTCGCCGACCCGGCGGTCCGCCGGGCGCTCAACCTGGCCGTCGACAGGTCCGCGATGGTGGCCGGCATCCTCGGCGGCGCCGGCGACCCGGCGTTCGGCCCGGTGCCGCCGACGTCCGAGTTCGCCGAACCGTCGATCGTCGGACGGCCCACCGCCGACCCGGCGGGCGCGGCGGCGATCCTCGACGCGGCGGGCTGGACGCCCGGCCGCGACGGGGTGCGCGCCAAGGACGGCCACCCGGCCCGGTTCACCCTGATGTACCCGGCGAGCGACACGCTGCGCAAGGACCTGGCCCTGGCCGTGACCGCCGACGCGAAGAAGGTCGGCATCGAGGTGACGCCCGAGGGGCTGACCTGGGACGCGATCGACAAGCGCATGGCCTCCGACGCCCTGCTCATGGGCTACGGCACGCCGTACGACCCGGACTTCGTGTCGTACAAGCTCTTCGGCTCGCGCTTCGCCGGGCAGGGCTACTTCAACCCCGGCTCGTACCGCTCCGGGATCGTGGACCAGGCCCTCCAGGAGGGCCGCGACCAGGCCGATCCCGCGCGCCGCAAGGCCGCGTACGCGCGGTTCCAGAAGCAGCTCGCCGCCGACGTCCCGTGGCTGTTCCTCACCTACCTGCGGCACACCTACGTGCTGAAGTCCTCGGTCCGGGGCGTGAGCCCCCGGGTCGAACCACACGAGCACGGCGCGGCCAACAGCCTCTGGTGGAACATCGACACCTGGACGCGCGCGTGACCGCGACGACGCCGGCACGCCGCCGGCGGCTGGCCGGGGCGGGCGCGGTGGTCCGCCGCCGGCTCCTGGTGGCCGTGCCGGTGCTCGCCGCGACCAGTGTCGGGATGTTCGCCCTCGGCGCCGCGTCGCCCGTCGACCCCGCCAAGCAGTACGCGGGCGCCGCGGCGTTCACCACCAGCGAGGAGAACCTCGCGCAGATCCGTGCCAACTGGGGCGTCGACGACCCGCTGCCGGTGCAGTACCTGCGCTGGATCGGCAACCTGCTCCGGGGCGACCTGGGCTGGTCGACCAGCCGGCACGAGCCGGTCGCCTCGGTGCTCGGCGCGCGGGCCGGCTGGACGCTGCTGCTGATCGGGGTCACGCTCGCCGTGGTCCTGGTCGCGAGCCTGCTGCTGGGGGCGCTGGCCGCGTACCGCCGGGGTGGCCTGTTCGACCGCGCCCTGCGGACGGCGGCCTACGCCGTCGAGTCGATGCCGGTCTTCTGGCTCGGCCTCGCGGCGATAGCCGTGTTCGCGCTGGCGCTCGGGTGGCTGCCGGCGGGCGGGCTCACCGACGTCACGGCGACCGGCACGTCCTGGTCGGACGTGGCACACCACCTGATCCTGCCGGTCGGGGTGCTCGCGGTGTCCCAGGCGCCGTGGTTCCTGCTGTTCGTCCGCGACGCGGTGGCCGACAGCCTGCGCGACGACCACGTGCTCGCCGCGCGGGCCCGCGGGCTGCCCGGGCGGACCGTCCTGTTCGGGCACGCGCTGCGCACCGCGCTGCTGCCGTTCCTCACCCTGGTCGGCACCCACCTGCCCGAACTGGTCGGCGGGGCGGTGCTGGTGGAGACGGTCTTCTCCCTGCCGGGCCTCGGCGCGGTCACGGTCTCCGCCGCGCTGGGCGGCGACTTCCCGCTGCTGGCGGCGATCACGCTGCTCACCACCGCGGTGGTGCTGGCCGCGAACCTCGCCGCCGACCTCGCGTACGCCGCCGCCGACCCGAGGGTACGACTCGATGGCTGACCTCGCCGCCCGCCGGCCCCTGCTCCGGCCGTTCCGGTCCCGGCCGCGCTCCGGCCGGGCCGGTGCCGTGGTGGCCGGCCTCGTCCTCCTCGTCGCCGTCGTCGGCGCGCTGCTCGCCCCGGTCGTGTGGCCGCTCGACCAGAGCGCCGTCGCCCTGGACCGGACGCGGCTCGCGCCGTCCTGGAGCCACCTCGCCGGCACCGACGACCTCGGCCGGGATGTGGCCCACCGCGCCGTCTACGGCCTGCGCGTCTCGCTGCTCGTCGGCGTGGTCGCCGCGCTGGTCGCCACGGTCATCGGCGGCGTGGTCGGCGGGCTGGCCGGCACGCTCGGCGGCCGGGTCGACCGCGCCCTGATGCGGATCGTGGACACCATCGCCGCCCTGCCGCACCTGCTCCTGGGCATCTTCGTCGTCGCCATGCTGCGGCCCAGCCTCGGCGCGGTGATCGCCTCCGTGGGGCTCACCCACTGGCTCTCCACCGCCCGCATCGTCCGGTCCGAGCTGCTGAGCCTGCGGACCCGGCCGTTCATCGACGCCGCCGTCAACGGCGGCGCCGGCCGGGGGCGGGTCCTGGTGCGGCACCTGCTGCCGCACGTGCTCCCCCGGCTGGCGCTGGCCACCACCCTCATGATCCCGCACGCGGTGTGGCACGAGACCGCGCTGTCGTTCCTCGGCCTGGGGTTGCCACCGCACCTCGCCTCCCTCGGCAACATGATCAACGACGGGCAGGGGTCGCTGCTGACCGGGGCGTGGTGGGCCAGCCTCGCGCCGGGCGCCGTGATCGTCGTCGTCACCCTCGCCATCGCGGTCCTCGCCGCCCGCTGGCGCGACCGCCTCGATCCCCGGGTACGAGCGGAGCTGCAGCTGTGACCACCACCGAATCCACCGCCGCACCGGCCCGTCCCACTGACGCGACCCGCCCTCCCCTGCTCGCCGTCGAACGGCTCGGCGTCCGGTTCCGGCTGCGCGAGGCGACCGTCCACGCCGTCACCGACCTCAGCCTCACCGTGCGCGCGGGCGAGCTGGTGGCGGTCGTCGGCGAGTCGGGCTGCGGCAAGTCCGTCCTCGCCCACGCGCTGCTGGGCCTGCTGCCGCGCAACGCCGCCGTCACGGGCCACGCCGTGCTGCACCACCCGGACTCCGAGCCGGTCGACCTGGTCACCTGCGGCGAGCGTCACCTCGCCCGGCACGTCCGGGGTCGCCGGCTCGGGCTGGTGCCGCAGAGCCCGGCCACCGCGCTGAACCCGGTCCGCACGGGACGCCGGCTGCTGGCCGAGACCCTGCGGGCCCACGGCCGGCCCCGGGCCGACGCCGACCGCCTCGCCTCCGACGTCGGGCTCGACCCGGCGGACCTGGACCGCTACCCGCACGAACTCTCCGGCGGCATGGCCCAGCGGCTGGTCACCGCGCTCGCGCTGGCGCCGGACCCGCCGCTGCTGATCGCCGACGAGCCCACCACCGGCCTGGACCGGCCCCTCGTCGACCACACCCTCGACCTCCTGCGCCGCCGCTGCGACGCCGGCGCCGCCGTCGTTCTCATCACGCACGACCTGGCCGCGGCACGCCGGGTGGCCGACACCGTCGCCGTCATGTACGCGAGCCGCGTCGTCGAGCACCGCGCCGCCGAACCGTTCTTCGCCGCGCCCACCCACCCGTACGCGGCGGCGCTGATCGACGCCCTGCCGGACCGGGCCTTCCGGCCGGTCCCCGGGCACCCGCCGATGCTCACCGCCCTGCCCGCCGGCTGCGCCTTCGCGCCCCGTTGCCCGCGCCGGAGCGACCGCTGCGCCACCCTGCCGCGGCCCGCGCCGGCCGGCGACGGCACGGTGGCCTGCCACCACCCGATCTCCACGGGAGCCGTGACGTGACCAGCCCGAGGCACCTGCTCGCCGACGAGGTGACCGTCGCCTACGGCCGTCAGGTGGTGCTCGACCGCGCCACCCTGCGCGTCGGCCGGGGCGAGACGGTCGGGCTGCACGGCCCCTCCGGCTGCGGCAAGTCCACCCTGGTCCGGGTGCTCGCCCTCCTGCACCGCCCGTACCGGGGTCGGGTCAACGTCGACGGCACGGAGGTCACCGGGGTCCGGTACGCGGTACCGGTCGCCCTGCGCACCCGGGTCGCCGTCCTCTTCCAGAGCCCCCGTGCCGCCGCCGACCCCCGGCTGAGCCTCGCCGACCTGGTCGCCGAGCCGCTGCGCGCCGTCCGGACGCCCGAGGGCGTGGTCCACGAGCGGGTGGCCGAACTGGCCGACCTCGTCGGTCTCACCGCCGACCTGCTCACCCGCCGGCCGCACGCGGTCTCCGACGGGCAGCTGCAACGGGCCTGCCTGGCGCGCGCCCTCGTGCACCGGCCCGACTACCTGCTCTGCGACGAGGCGACCGCGATGCTCGACGCCTCCACCCAGGCCCACGTGGCCGCCGTCATCGGCGACTACCAGCGGCAGCACGACGCCGGGGTCCTCGTCGTCACCCACGACCGCACCCTCATGGACCGCTGGGCCGACCGGGTCGTCGACCTCGCTGGCGGTCCGAGCCGCACGCCCGCGTGGTGTTGAATGTAGACACCCGTGCCGATGGAGGTGCCCGTGTCCGACCTCACCCTGCTGATCGAGCCGACCGCGGCGCTCCCCGCCGAGCGGGTGGACGCGCTCACCACCGGGCTCGCCGACGACCTGCGTGCCGTGCGCGGTCTGCGGGTCGCGCACGGCCAGCGTCCCACGGACGCGCCCGGTAAGTCGCAGCAGGCGTGGGAGCTGGGCATGCTCGTCGTCGGCGGCCTCTTCTCGGCCACCACGATGCGGGCGCTCGCCCAGATCGCCATCGCCTACGCCGACCGGGTCAAGGCCCGCTCGATCCGGCTGCGCAGCGGCGACAACGAGCTGGTCCTCACCGGCGCCACCCGCGTCGACCCGCAGCTCGTCGAGCAGCTGGCACGGCTGCTGGGCCAGCCCGCGGCCGCGACCGACCCCACCACCACGGCCCTGCCCGCCACGTCCGGCGACGGCGGGAGCGCCCCCGCCCGGAGCTGACAATGGGACAGCGCCGGGCCCTGCTGATCGCGAACGACCGTTACATCGACGAGTCCCTCTCCGACCTGTACGCGCCGCGCGAGGAGGCCCGCGATCTGCTCAGCCTCCTCGCCGACGCGGACGTCGGCGCGTTCGACCAGACGGTGCTGCTGGAGAACGAGTCGAAGAGCTCCATCGAGCGCGCGATCGAGTCGATGCTGCGGGCGGCCGGGCCGGAGGACCTCGTCCTGCTCTACTTCTCCGGTCACGGCGTCCGCAGCAGCAAGCGCGGGCGGTTGCACCTCGCGGTGGCGAACACCGAGGTGGATCACCTCTCCTCCACGGCGATCTCGGCCTCGTTCATCCGCGAGCTGCTGGACGAGTGCGACGCGGCCAGCTCGGTCATCCTGCTCGACTGCTGCTACAGCGGCGCGTTCGAGGGCCACGGTCTGAAGACGACCGACGACCCGGCCATCGACGGCGAGCTGAAGACCGGCTACGGCCGCTACGTCATCACCGCGACGAACTCGGTGGAGCGCGCCGACGACGGGCGCCCGGCGTCGGCGACCGAGCCGCGGCAGCGCTCCGCCTTCACCGAGACCATCATCCAGGGGCTCAGCACCGGCGCCGCCGACATCTCCGGGCAGGGCCGCATCACCCCGGGCGACCTCTGGCGGTACGTGCACCTGGAGCTGCCGAAGCGGTCGGCGCAGACGCCGTGCCACTTCGGCAGCGCCAGCGACGACATCCACATCGCCCTGTCCCGCGACGGCCAGCAGCGGCACCGGCGGCAACGCGACCACCGGGGGCCGCGCCTCGGCGACCTGCTGGGCCCGCTGGAGCCGGCCGAGACCGTGAAGTTGCAGGCCACCGAGTGGCGCCGGCGCGGGTTGCTGAAGATCCCGGTCGGCCGGGTGCAGCGGCTCGACCAGCCGGTCGGCGAGCCGATCTGGCTGGATCTGGCGTCCTCCGACGGGCACCTGCTCGTCGTCGGGCGCGCCGGCACCGGCAAGACGACGCTGCTGCGGACCATCATCGGTGGCCTCGCCCTCACCCACTCCGTCGACGAGGTGGCGATCCACTGCCTGGAGTCGGGCGGCAACCGGCTCGGCCCGATGCGCCGGCTGCCACACGTCGACGCGGTGCTCGGCGACGACGAGGTCGACGCCGTCCGCGAGCTGCTCGACCGGCTGGAGCAGGACGTACGCGACCGCAAGCAGCTCTTCCGCCAGCACGAGCTGGAATCCCCGACCAGCCTGCGCGCCCGCCGGGCCGACCTCAACACCGGCCCGTGCCCGGACGTGTTCCTGATCGTCGACCGCTGGCAGGACTTCGCCGCCCTGCTGCCGGACTTCACCCCGCGCGTGGTCGACCTCGCCAACAAGGGCCTCGGGTACGGGCTCCACGTCGTCGTCGTGGAGCGCAGCTGGCGGGTCATCCCGGAGGAGCTGCGGGAGCTGCCGCAGATCCGGATCGAGACCCGGCTGTCCCAGCCGGACGAGTCGCTGGTCAACCCCGACCAGGCCGGTCGCCTGCCGATGAACCTGCCGGGCTGGGCCATCCACGGTCGGCGCACCTTCCGGATCGCGCTGCCCGACCTCGCGCCCAGCGCCGCCGACCCGGAGACGGACGCCGACGCCGAGGCCCTGGAGGGCACCGGCGCCATGGTGTCGACCATCGCCCAGGCGTGGGAGACGGCGTCCGAGGGCGGTGCGCCGGTCCACCGACCCGCCGCGGACCGGCCGGACGAGGCGCTGCTCGTGCTGGGCGTGCGCGACCGGGCGGCGCTGTGGCGGTTCCAGGGGCAGCGCAGCGGCCCGGAGGTGGACCACCTGAAGGTGCCCATCGGCCTCGACGAGCGCGGCCGGCCCGTGCTGCTCGACCTCAAGGAGTCGGCGCGGGAGGGCATGGGTCCCCACGGGCTCCTCGTCGGCGCCACCGGCTCGGGCAAGAGCGAGCTGTTGCGGACGATCGTGGTGGCCCTCGCCGCCCGGCACACCACCGAGCAGCTCAACCTCGTCCTGGTCGACTTCAAGGGCGGGGCGACCTTCCGTCCGTTCGCCGGGCTCCCCCACGTGAGCGCGCTGATCACCAACCTCGCCGACGACCTGGCCCTCGTCGACCGGCTGGCCGAGGCGCTCAGCGGCGAACTCCACCGCCGTCAGGACCTGCTGCGCGTCGCCGGCAACCACCCGCACCGGTGGGCCTACGAACGCGCCCGCGACGCCGACGATTCGCTGCCACCGCTGCCCAGCCTGCTGGTCGTCTGCGACGAGTTCGTCGAGCTGCTCACCGCCCGGCCCGACTTCATCGACACCTTCGTGCAGATCGCCCGGGTCGGCCGTTCCCTCGGGGTGCACCTGCTGCTCGCCAGCCAGCGGCTCGACGAGGACCGGCTGCGGGGCCTGGAGGCTCACCTGTCGTACCGGATCGGTCTGCGGACCTTCTCCGCCATGGAGAGCCGGGCCGTCCTCGGCGTGACGGACGCGTACGAACTGCCGCGCGCACCGGGGCACGGCTACCTGAAGGCCGGCGCGGAGATGCGCGCCTTCCGGGCCTCGTACGTCTCCGGCCCGCTCGCCGACCCGGACGACCTGGCGCCCCCGGAGCTGCTCGACCGCAGCCTCCTGGAGATCGTCGTCGAACGGCTGCGCGGCCGGCAGACCCCCGCGCACCAGGTCTGGCTGCCGCCGCTGGCCGAGCCGCCGAGCCTGGACGAGCTCCTGCCACCGCTGCGCCGGCATCCCGCCCGCGGCCTCACCCCCGAGCGGGGGGCCGGGTCGCTGCGCGTGCCGGTCGGCATCGTCGACGTCCCCTTCCGGCAGGCCCGCGAGCCCCTCTGGCTGGAGCTGGGCGGCGGCGACGGCAACGTCGCCGTGGTGGGCGCACCGCTGTCCGGGAAGACGACAGTGCTGCGCGCCGTCGCCGCGGCGCTGGCGCTCACCCACACGCCGCGGGAGGTCCAGCTCTTCTGCCTCGACCTCGGCGGCGGGGCGCTGCAGGCCCTCACCGGGCTGCCGCACGTGTCGGGGGTCGCCACCCGCCGCGACACCGAGGCGGTGCGGCGCACGGTGGCCGAGGTGAACTCCGTCCTGGACGCCCGGGAGCGGCACTTCCTGGCGCACGACGTCCCGTCCATGGCGGCCTACCGGGCCCGTCGTGCCGCCGGCGAGTTCGCCGACGACCCGTTCGGCGACGTCTTCCTCGTCGTGGACGGCTGGCACACCCTGCGCCAGGAGTACGAGGAGCTCGACCAGGTCGTGACGGAGATCGCCCAGCGCGGCCTGCCCTTCGGCGTGCACGTGGTGCTCACCGCCGCCCGTTGGGCGGAGCTGCGGTCACCCCTGCGGGACGTGTTCGGCACCCGCCTCGAACTGCGGCTCGGCGACCCGAGCGAGTCCGAGTTCGACCGCCGTGCCGCCGCGAACCTCCCCCGCTCGCCCGGCCGCGGCCTGTCGCCGGACAAGCGGCACTTCCTCACCGCCCTGTCGCGCGTCGACGGCGGGCACGGCGTGGACGACCTGGCCGGCGCGACGGCACAGCTGGTGCGGGCGGTGGCGGAGGCCTGGCCCGGTCCGCCGGCCCCGCGGGTACGCCTGCTGCCACGCCGGCTGACGGTCGTGGAACTCGACGCGCTGGCCGACCCGGCCGCGCCGGGGATACCGATCGCGGTGGACGAGTCCTCGCTGGCTCCCGTCAGCCTCGACCTGCACCGGGAGCCGCACCTCATCGTGTTCGGCGACTCCGAGTGCGGAAAGAGCAACCTGCTCCGCCTCGTCGCCCGGCAGATCGCCGCCCGGCGCACGCCCGAGCAGGCCCGCCTGATGATCGTCGACTACCGGCGCAGTCTGCTCGACGCGGTCGACCCCGGCCACCTGCTCGACCACGTCCCGTCCCAGGCGGCGCTCACCCACGGGCTGAGCGCCGTACGCGAGGCGATGGTGAACCGGTTGCCGGGCCCGGACGTCACCCGCGAGCAGCTGCGGAACCGCAGCTGGTGGAAGGGACCGGACCTCTACCTCCTGGTCGACGACTACGACCTGGTCTCCTCCGCCGGCAACAACCCGCTCGGCGTGCTCCTGGACCTGTTGCCGCAGGCACGCGACATCGGGCTGCACCTGATCGTCGCCCGCCGTGCCGGCGGCGCCTCCCGCGCGCTCTACGAGCCCGTCCTGCAACGCCTGCGCGAGCTGGAGGCGCCGGGCCTGCTGATGTCCGGCAGCCGCGAGGAGGGCGTGCTCCTCGGCGGGCAGCGCGCACGCCCGATGCCGCCCGGCCGGGGCATCCTGGTGCGCCGCCGGGAGGATCCGACCGTCGTCCAGACCGCCTGGTCGCAGCCCTGACCCGCGCCGTCGACAGTCGCCGGTGACCGGCTCGCCACCCGGCGGGGCGGGCGGGTCAGGCGGGTGCCGACTTCGTGGCCCGGCGCAGCCCGAGGAGCGCGACCAGGGCGAGCAGGATGACGGCCACCGAGTACTCGTCGGCCGTGCGCGGTAGACCACCGCCGTAGACGACGAGGAACCCGGCGATGACGGTGGGCACGCCGAAACCGACGTAGCAGACGATGTAGAGCACGGAGAGCACGCTGGCGCGTTGGTGTGGCTCCACGAGCGGCAGGACGGTCTTGAGGCTGCCCTGGAAGCCGCCGCCGAACCCGATGCCGCCGAGCGCGAGCCCGACGAAGAAGCCGGGGACGGACTCGGCCATGACGGACACCAGTGTGGTGATCATCCCGAGGATGAGGGCGATGATGCCGGTGAGCATCACGGTTCGCGCGGGGGCGTTGCGCAGCAGCAGGACGGCCAGCGACCCGAAGACGGCGAAGACGAACAGGACCAGGCCGGCGATGACGATCGAGGTGTTCATGAAGGTGCGTACGAGCGCCGGTCCGAGCGCGCCGAAGAAGCCGGCCAGTGCCCAGACCGCGAAGACCACCGGCACCACGAGCAGCGTCGGCCCGCGTACCTCGCGGGGCAGCGTGACGTCCGGCCGGAGGCTCCGCCGCGCACCGCTCATCGGGGTGACCGTCTCCGGCATCAGCAGGACCCCGATGCCCTGGAGCAGGAGGACGCCGAGCAGGACGAGGTAGACGAGACGGGTGGGCGCGGGCAGGAAGTGGATGAGCAGCGCGGAGAGCAGCGCGCCGGTGCCGGTGCCGATGCCCGGGGCCAGGGAGTTGGCGAGCGTGCCACGGGCGCGGCTGATGTCGAGCATGCCGGCGCCGATGGTGCCGGTGGCCGCGCCGGCGGCGAGCCCCTGGACGACGCGGGCGGCCAGCAGCGTCGGCACCCCGTTGGCGACGACGAAGATGACCAGCGCGACCATCTGGACCGCGATCGCGACGAGCAGGACCGGCCGCCGCCCGACGTGGTCGGAGAGCTTGCCGAACGTGAGCAGCGACGCCAGCACCGCGAGGGCGTAGACGGCGAACACCACGGTGGTGACGATCGGCGAGAAGTGCCAGCGTTCCTGGTAGATGCCGTACAACGGGGTCGGGGCCGACGAGGCGGCCAGGAACGACACGAGGATCGAGGCGAGCAGGACCAGGGATGCTCCGGGCGAGATGCGCCCCCGCGCGACGACACTCATCCCCGTGGGTACCCGATGTGCCCCGGGCCACGCTTCCGTCCCGGTGCGCGGGCCGCGCCGACCGGGATGTCCGCGATCCGGCTCCCCGGCCCGGAGGCCGTCGCTAGGCTGGGCCTGACGTGCCGCAGAGCCTCCGGACGGTCGCCCGCCGGATGCCGCCCGCCCGACGCCGTGGCTCGCGCTCGCCGCGCCGGACCGCGTCCGGTCGCCCGGCCCCCGGCATCTTCCGGTGACCACGAGGATGGGGAGTCCCATGTCGAAGTCGGCGGTGCCGTGGATGGACGACATGACCGTGCGGCTCCCGGAGTTCCGGGTCCAGCGGTGGGTGAACTCCCCGCCCCTGGCCCCCGGGGAGCTGCGCGGCAGGGTGGTCCTGGTCGACGTGTGGGAGTACACCTGCGTCAACTGGATCCGCACCTCGCCCTACGTCCGGGCCTGGCACCGCGACTACACCGACCGGGGGCTCACGGTCATCGGCCTGCACGCGCCCGAGTTCGAGTTCGGCCGGTACGCCGAGAACATCGACCAGGGCATCCGCGACCACCGGCTGACCCACCCGATCGCGCTCGACAACGACTTCACGGTCTGGGATGCGCTCGGCAACATCGCGTGGCCGGCACGGTACCTCTTCGACGCGGACGGCGCGCTCGTCCAGCGGTGGATCGGGGAGGGCGACTACGACCGTACGGAGGCGATGATCCGGCAGCTGCTCGCCGCCCGGGTGCCCGAGGCCGCCCTGCCCCCGGTGACGCCCGAGGTGACGGCGTTCAGCGCGAACGAGCCGCCGTCGTACGCCGGGGTGACCGAGGAGACGTACCTCGGCGTGGACCGGCGGGTGCCGGGCGCCTTCACCCTCACCGGCGGCTGGCGCGACAGCGGGGACCACGTCGAGCTCGCGGGCGGCACCGGCGAGATCGCCCTGCCCTTCAACGCCGGCGAGGTGAACCTCGTGGTCCACCCGGGGCCGTCGGGGCGGGCCGAGGTGCGGGTGCTGCTCGACGGGCGGCCCGTCGGCGAGGCGGGCGGCGCCGACGTCGACCCGGACGGCGTGGTGCACGTCGACCGGGCGGCCATGGTCCGGCTCGTGGCCGGCGCGTCGCGCGACGACCACCTGCTCAGCGTCGTCAGCGGCCAACCCGGCTTCCGGGCGTACGTCTTCACCTTCGGCCCCTAGGTGGAACCGGTCGCGGGCGGGGAGACGGCGCGTGCCCCCGGTCCGGACGGGACCGGGGGCACGCGATCGGTACGACGGGCCGGGGGCCGCTCAGCCGCAGTTGCCCCAGCTGGACCGGCCGGCACCCTGCCAGCTGGTGCCGTAGAGGACCTCGCCGCTGTACATCACGCACTTGTCGCGGGCCGAGCGCTGGATCGCGGCGTAGTACTTGTAGTTCCCCGGGTCGTAGGCCCAGGACCCGCCCTCCACCCGGATCCCCGCGGAGACGCCGGTCGTCGACCCGACGGACACCCGCTTGAGGGTGACGACGCAGTTGTACGCCGTGGCGCTGTTGTACAGCAGGTAGACGTCGCCCACCCTGGTGCCGTCGGGCGCGGTGATCGACCGGTGGCCGTCACTGGCGTACGCCCACGAGCCACCGAAGTCGTTGTTGCACGCCTGCGCCCCGGTGAACGGGTTCGCCGCGGCCTGTGCCGGCGAGGCGAGCGTCACCGCGGCGACAGTCGCGGAGAGGATCGAGATGGCCAGTCGTCGCGTCAGTCCGCGCACACAGTCCTCCAGATGCTCCGGCGCGAAGATCGCGCACATCGCCGCCATGATCCCACAGTGGAGCGTCGTACCGGGACCGGGGCCGACGCCGGAGCGGACGGGCGGGTCAGCGTTGCCGCAGGCGGCGAGCGAGCTGATCGCGGAGGTGGTCGACGCCCTGGCCGGTCAACGCGGAGACCGGGACGGCGTCCGGGTGGGCCCGGCACAGCGCGTCCACCCACTCGGGCGGCGCCACGTCGATCTTGTTGAGGACCAGCAGCTCGGGGACGTCCCCGGCGCCGATCTCGTGCAGAACGCCGTGCACGGTGGTGATCTGGTCCAGCGCGTCCGGCGCGGACGCGTCGACCACGTGCATCGCGAGGTCGCTGCGGCTGATCTCCTCCAGCGTCGAACGGAACGCGTCGACGAGCTGGTGCGGCAGGTGTCGGACGAAGCCCACGGTGTCGGTCACCGTGTAGGTGAGGCTGCCCGTGCCGATCCGCCGCACGGTGGGGTCGAGGGTGGCGAACAGGACGTCCTGCACCTGGGCGTCGGCGCCGGTGAGGCGGTTGAGCAGAGCGGACTTCCCGGCGTTGGTGTAGCCGGTGAGGGACACCGACGGCACCTGGTTGCGGGCGCGGCGGCTGCGCGTGCGGTCCCGGCGCCGGGCCAGCTCGGCGGCGCTGCGGCGCAGCCGGGTGGCGCGTTGCCGCAGGGTCCGACGCTGGGTCTCCAGCCGCATCTCACCCGGACCGCGCACGCCCATGCCCGCGCCACCGGCCGTCCGGCCGCCACCGACCCGTGACATCGACCGGCCGTCGCCGCGCAGGCGCGGGAGCTGGTAGGCGATCTGGGCCAGCTCCACCTGCACCCGGCCCTCGCTGGTGCGGGCGTGCTCGGCGAAGATGTCGAGGATCAGCGCGGTGCGGTCGACCACCCGCACCCCGACCCGTTCCTCCAGGTTGCGTACCTGGCCCGGGGTCAGCTCCCCGTCGGCGATCACCAGATCGGCCCGCGACCGCTCGGCGAGCGCGGCGAGCTCGTCCACCTTTCCGGAGCCGACGAAGGTCGCCGGGTCGGGGTGCGGCCGGTTCTGGACGACCTCGTCGGCGACGGCCAGGCCGTCGGTGTCGGCGAGCCGGCGCAGCTCGGTGAGCGAGGTGTCGGAGCCCGGTCCGCTGCCGGTAACGCCGTCCTCCCCGCGCACCGCCACCAGCACCGCCGTGGGGCGCTCCACGCCCGGCCTGGATCCCAGCAACCACGATCCCGCCATCGTCCACCTCATTCCGCTTCGGGTGCGTGTCGACCTACCCCCGGGCGCTCCGAACATGCCGAGCGGCGCGCGGCTACGGCGCGGACCCGGAGGCGACTGTCGGTCGCGCGGCCCGTTCGGGCCGGGGCGGGGTGGCCCGGACGGGTCAGGGGTCGGCACCGCGGGGCCACCGACGCGGGAAATGCGCAGAGCGCGCCGCCTGGGGCGGTGCGTCCAGATCACCGATCGGAGGCCCACCGTGTTCCGCCATCACCGGCAGTTGCAGTTCCAAGCCAAGCCCGAAAAGCCGGACGCCCTGTTCGCGATGAAGCTGCAGGAGGTCCTCGGCGGCCAGTTCGGCGAGATGACCGTGATGATGCAGTACCTGTGGCAGGGCTTCACCTGCCGCGTCCCCGGCAAGTACAAGGACATGATCATGGACATCGGGACCGAGGAGATCGGTCACGTCGAGATGCTCACGACCATGCTCGCCCGGCTGCTCGAGGGGGCCCCCGCCGAGACCACCGAGAAGGCGGTGGCCGCCAACCCGGTCCTCGCCGCGGTGATCGGCGGCATGAACCCGCAGCACGCCATCGTCGGCGGGGGCAGCCCCCTGCCGCGCGACAGCCAGGGCGTGCCCTGGAACGCCGGCTACATCGTCGCCAGCGGCAACCTCCTGGCCGACTTCCGCTCCAACGTCGCCGCCGAGGCGCAGAGCCGGCTGCAGACCAGCCGGGTGATGAACATGACCGACGACCCCGGCGTCAAGGAGATGCTGCGGTTCAACCTGGCCCGCGACACCTACCACCAGCAGCAGTGGCTGCTCGGCATCGAACAGCTCATCGAGGACGGCTTCGTCGAGCACGGCATCGAGAACTCCAACGGCGACATCGAGAACAAGGACCACAACCACACCTTCTGGAGCTTCAGCGCGGACAGCCAGGCGGGCGAGGGCCGCTGGGCGCAGGGACCGAGCCTCATCGGCGGCCCCGACCTGACCTACCTGCCCGAACCGGTGCCACTGACCGACGACACCGCTCTGCCGCCGCCGCCGGACCCGAAGCTGTACGCCACCTACGACGGCTCCCGCGGCCCCGGCATGGCCGGCGACGCGGGCGGGGCGCACGCGCAGGGACTCACCAACGTCGTCCGCAAGGTCAAGGACGCCCTCGACTGACGATCGCGCCTCCCGGTCTCCCCCGGGGACCGGGAGGCGCGCCGCGTCGGCGCGGACCGCGAGGGGGGACGCATGCGATCACGGTGGGGGCGGTACCTGCTCACCGCCGGCGCCGGGGCGATGACGGTGGTGCCGTGGCTGGCGGACTGGAACCGGCGGCACACCTTCGGACCGGGGTACGGGCCGCACGCCCGGTGGCACGGCACGTCGGAGGTGATCGGTGCCAGCTCCTGCGGCCTGGTGATGCTGTGGCTGCTCACCCGTGGCGTACGGCGGGACCGGCGGCTGGCGACCGGCGTGGCGGCGCTGCTGCCGCTGCTGCGGTACGGCCCCTTCAACGTGACCCTCGCCGTGCCCGGCACGTCTCCGTACGAGGAGGGCGGGCCGCCGATCCGGCTGCTCGGACTGCCCGCGTCGCTCGTCACCCAGGACGCCCTGATCGCGCTCGCGCTCGGTGGCTACCTCCTCGAACGACGGGCCTCCCGCCGGTGAGGTCCCCGGCCGCCGGTGAGCGGCGCGCGGCTCAGCGGGCCTCGGCGTGGTCCGCCTCGAACCGCGCCCGGGTGAGGAAGGCCAGCTGGGCTCGCTTGTCGGGCATGTCGATCTCGTCGTCGAAGGTGAAGCCGGAGCGCTCCAGCCGGCGCAGCGCGATCTGGTTGCGCACGTCCGGCTCCACCACGATGCGCCGGCGGGTGGGATCGCGGAACAGGAAGCGGACGAGCACCGGGCCGACCGCGTCGGTCAGGCCGCGGGGCGTACGCGCGCCCGGCGCGAGCAGCAGGTGCATGCCGATGTCGCCGGGCCGCACCGGGTAGCGCTCACCCACCGGGTCGGCGTCCGGCTCGTAGGTCTGGAACAGCCCCACCGGGTCGCCGTCCAGCAGGATCAGGTACGCGTGGTGCGTCGACAACCCGTCGAGGAACGCGTAGACCTCGCGGACCTCGTCCACCGTGTAGGAACCCATGCCCCAGTAGACGGCGCGGGGTTGGGTGACCCAGCCGTGAAGCAGCTCGGCGTGCGCGCGGGGGTCCACCGGTGCGAGGGAGAACGTGCCGAAGTCGGGGATCTTCTCCTGGTACAACGCGTGCCTTCTTTCGTGATCGGTGCGCCGCCGCGGCGCCCGCTGTCCACGTCTCCCCAGAACCCGCGAGTTAGGTTACCCTCACCTAACTTGCGACGGTACTGGAGGGGTGCATGAAGCGGAACTGGGAAGCCTTGGTGCTCAAGGCCATGGGCGGCAGGGACTTCCAGCTGACCGTGCTCGACTCCGAAGCGGTCAACGGGCACTACCAGCGCGTGCTTGTGGACGGCGGTGGTTTGCTGGAGAGCTGCGGCGTACACCCGACCATGTGGGTCCGGCTCTGGTTCGACAACGACGGCCGCCCCCACCAGCGGGCCTACACGCTGGTCGACCCCGATCCGGAGACCGGGCGGTTCCACCTCGAGTTCGCCCTGCACGACGGCTGCGCGGCACGCTGGGCGACCTCGGCCCGCGCCGGCGACACCATCGAGGCCACGGTGCAGGGCAGCGCCTTCAGCCTGCCCGACCCGGCGCCCCGGCACCTCTACCTGATCGGCGACGCGGCCTCGCTGCCCGCCGTGAACAGCCTGCTGGACGCCGCCGACGGCATCCCCGCCACCATCTGGCTGGAGTTCGCCCACGAGGGCGAGAAGGCGCTGCCACCACGCGCCCGCCCGCACCACGAGGTGGTGTGGGTACCGCGTCGCGACAACGGCCGGCACCTCGTCGACACGGTCTGCGCGGCGCTGCCCGCCGCCGACGACTCCTACTACTGGGTCGCCTGTGAGGCGGCCAGCACCCGCACCATCACCAAGCACATCCGCCGGGGCCTCGGCGTCGGCAAGCAGCAGGTCAGCTCCCTCGGCTACTGGAGCGCCGGATGACCTCCCGGCTCGGCACCCTCGCCGCGCTCTACGTCAGCCAGTACCTCGGCATCGGCTTCATCACCGTCGGGCTCGTCGCCATCCTCCGCGACGGCGGCACCTCGCTCGACACCCTCGCCCTGCTCCAGGTCATCGGCCTGGTCTGGCCGGTCAAGTTCCTCTGGGCGCCGCTGCTCGACCGGTTCGGCTCCCGGCGACGCGGGCACTACCGGTCCTGGCTGCTGGTGCTGCAGACCGGCCTGGTGGTCGCGCTGCTCGCGCTGCTGCCGTTCGGCCGGCCGGCCGACCAGCTCGGCCCGGTCGTCGCCGTCAGCGCCGCGTACGTGTTCCTCTCCGCGACCCAGGACATCGCGGTCGACGCCGTCGCCGTGCGCCTGCTCGCCGACCGTGAACGGGGCGCCGGCAACGGGATCCAGGTCGCCGCGAGCTACGTCGGCACCCTGCTGGGCGGTGGCGCCTGCGTGGTGGTCTACGACCGGTTCGGGTGGGTCGCCGCGATCGGGCTGCTCGCGGCGCTGACCGCCGTCGCGCTGGTCGTGGTGCTGCGGCTGCGGGAGCCCACCCGCGAGGACCGGCCGGTGACCGCCGGTCAGGCCTACCGGGCGCTGCTGTCGGTGCTCGGCCAGCCCGGCTGTCGCTGGTGGACCTTCGGCACCGTACCGCTGGTCTACGTGGGTGCCGGCGCGGCGTACGCCCTGGTGACGCCAGCCCTGGTGGACGCCGGTTGGTCCCTGGAGCGGATCGGTGTGGTCACCGGCGTGGTGATCAGCGTCCCGGCGATCCTGGCCGGACTGCTCGCCGGGGCGCTGGTCTCGCGGATCGGCCGGGCGGGCGTCCTCGTCACGGGTGGCGCCGGGTTGGCACTGTCCACCGTGCTCATGCTGCCGTTGCTCAACGGGCACGCGCCCTGGGGCCTGACGGTGGCCGCCCTGGGCTGCTTCATGGCCGCCTACACGGCCGCCAACGTGGTGCTCTACACGGTCAACATGGACTACTCCCGGCCGGGCACCGGCGGCACCGACTTCACCGTGCTGTCGTCGTTCGGGCTGATCTGTTCGTTCCTCGCGTCCTCGGTGGGGCTCGCCGTGGCGAGCCGGACGGGTTACCCGGCGGTCGCGGTGGCGGCGACGGTGCTGGTGGCCGCCGGCGTGGTGGTGGGGGTCGCGCACCAGCGCCGCTACCGCCGCCCGTCCCTCGACGTCACGGTCGCGGCGCCGGCACCCGCCGTCGTGGGCGACGCCGCCGGTGCCCGGTGACGGGCGTCGCCAGCCCGGCCCACAGCGGCCGGGCCCCGACGACCGCGGCGCGGCTCCCCTCCCGGTGGCTGATCCTCGCGGTACTGTGCCTCGCCCAGCTCGGCGCGGCGCTACCCGCCGTCGCCGCCGGGGCCGGGTCGTACCCGGCCGCCTGGGCGCCCGCCGGCAGGTCGCGGTGAGCGGGGCGACCGGGCGGTTGTACCTGACCGCGCTCAACCCGACCGACGCCGTGCGGGAGGGCTTCCTGCCCGCGGCCGAGACGCTGGGCCTGCCGGTCACGGTGCTGACCGACCGACCGGACCGGTGGCCGGCGGGCACGCCCGTCACGCCGTGCGAGGTCCGCGACGCGGGCGCGGTCGAGGCGGCCGTCCGCGCCGGCCCTCCCCCGGCGGGTCTGCTGTCCAACAGCGACCATCTCCAGGCCGCCACGGCCCTCGCCGCGCGTCGGCTCGGGCTGCCCGGCAAGGACCCCGACGCGGCCCGCCGGTGCAAGGACAAGGCCGCCGCCCGGCGGGCGCTCGCCGCCGCCGGTCTCGACGTGGTGCGGACGGCCGTACTGGAGCCCGGCGCGCCCGCCGCGGTCGACGCGGACCTGTTCCCCGCCGTGGTCAAACCGCGCGACGGTGTGGCCAGCGAGGACGCCTACCTGGTCGCCGACGCCGGTGAGCTGGCCGCTCGGGTCGCCGGGATCCGGGGACGGCGGCCGGACGTGTCGCTGGTGGTCGAGGAGTACCTGGACGGGGAGGTACGCACGCACGACACCCTCGGCGACGGCGTCGACCTGTGCGTGATCGGCGGCTGGCGGACGACGCTCGGCCCGCCGCCCACCTTCACCGAACTCGCCCTCGACTGGGCGCCTCCCCCCGCCGCGACGTCCGCCGGCCTGCGCGCGCAGCTCGACGCCCTCGGCGTCGGCCTCGGGGCCTGCCACACCGAGTACGTCGTGCAGGACGGCCGGATCCGGCTCATCGAGGTCAACTACCGGCTGATCGGCGACCGGATGGACCTGGTCCTCGCCGAACTGATCGACGTCCCCCTCTTCGCGGCCGTCATCCGGCTGCACCTGGGCGAACCCCTCACCGCGCTCACGCTGCCGGACCCGGTCGCCGTCGACCGGCACGCCCGCGTCGAGTACGTCTGCGCCGACCGCTCCGGCACCCTCGTCGCGGCTCCCGGTGCCGTCGACGCGCACCGTCACGGCGTGCGGCTCGGTTGCCGGCCGCTGCGGGCGACCGGGGTGACCGCCGAGCGGACCGGCACCAACCGGGACTACCTGGCCGCGCTGCACGGCGTCGGGCCCGACGCCGCGGCCGTGCGCCGGGCGCTGGCGGAGTTCCGCGACGACCTGTGCTGGCGGATCGAGCCGTGACCGACGCCGCCGAGCGGGAACTCTTCGCCCGCGTGCTCGACGCCCTGCTGCGCGAGGACCACCTCGGGCTCACCAGCCGCGGCCACTCCGACGGGCCGGACTGGTGGCAGGTGGCGCACCCGACCGGCCGGCTGCGCATCCCGGTGCGGCCCGACGGCTTCCAGCACCCGGTCCGCGCGGCGGCGCCGCGGGTGCACGTCCACCCCGACCGGGGGCCCGCGTACCGGGTGGACACCGTGGCCGGTCTGCTCGACCTGCTCGCTCCCACCGGCGACGCCGAGGCCGAGGCCGGCTGGCGCACGCTCGCCGCCGAGTGCCGGGACGACCTGCTCGCCCGCCGGCTCGCCGCGGCGAGCCGCCCCCGGGTGTACGCGGAGGTCGCCGGTCGCCGCGTCGCGACGGGCATGGCGGGGGCGCTCGACGACGACGTGCTCGCCGCGCACGCGGGGCACCCGGTGTATCCCACGGACCGGTGCCGGCACGGGCTGGACGCCGAGGAGCTGCGCCGGTACGCCCCCGAGCACGCCCCGACCTTCCCGCTGCGCTGGCTGCCGGTGCCGGCCGCCTCGGTACGCCTCACCGGCGACCTGCCGGGCTGGTGGCCGGCGCCGGAGCGCGACGGCGACCTGCTGCTGCCGGTGCACCCGGTCACCGCGGTCCGCGCCGGCCTGCCGGTCGTGGCGCGGCCCGGGATCGCGGTGCGCCCCACCCTCTCCATGCGGACCGTGGCGGTCGCCTGCGACCCGTACACCCATCTGAAGCTGCCGCTGGCCACCGCGACCCTCGGCGCCCGCAACCGGCGGGCCCTCGCCCCGGAGACCCTGGACGACGGCGCCGCCGTGGCCGGGCTGCTCGACCGGATCGCCGCCGCCGAGCCGACGTTCACCGGCCGGATCCTGCACGCCGACGAGCGCACGTACGGGCACTGCGGCACCGACGACCTGCGCGCGTTCCTGCTGCGCCGGTTCCCGCCGGAGCTGGCCGGCTCGCGGGTCGTTCCCGTGGCCGCGCTGGCCGCCGCCGATCCCGACGGCGGCACGGTCGTCGAACGGGTCAGCGGCGGCGACCCGCTGCCGGTGCTGCGCTCCTATCTGGAGCTGCTGCTCGACTGGCACGTGTGCCTCTGGTTACGGTACGGCGTGGCCCTGGAGGCTCACCCGCAGAACGTCCACCTGCTCATCGACCCCGACGGCGGGGTCCGCCTGCTGTACAAGGACAACGACGGTGCCCGGCTGCACAGCCGGCACGCCACGGGGGCGGGCGGGCCGGCCCTGCACGACCGGCGCATGTGGGTCGACGATCTCCAGGAGCTGGCCGACATGTTCGTCACCATCACCCTGCACCTGGCCGCTGCCGCACCGCTGCGCGCGCTCGCCGAGCGCGGCCTCCGGGTGCCGTCACCGGGTGAGGCGCTGCCGCCGCTCCTGCGCGCCGCGCGGGACCGGTGGGCCGACAGCCCGCGCGACCGTCGGCTCGTCGACCGCGTGCTCGACGCGCAGGCGTTGCCGGTCAAGGCGATGCTCACGGCCGGCACGCTGCTGCCCAAACAGCGGCTCGGCTGCGCCGACGTGAACAAGTACTACCGGCGGACCGGCCCGAACTACCTGCGGGTGGGCGCGTGACCGCCGCGCGGACAGCGGCGTGCCGGTCCCGGCACGACCGGCCGGACGCGCCGGAGCGGATCGCCGACCTGGCGGCAGCGCACGCCCTCTTCGGCTGCCACCTCCGGGAGGTGGCGGTCCCGGCCGGCGACGCCGAGGTCGGCGGCGGCGAGGCACGGATCCGGCTGCGGCAGCTCGGGGTGGTGCTGCGCTGCGCGGTCGCGCGGGTGTCACCGGTGCACGCCCACCGGTACGAGGGCCCCGTGCACCGGCGCGACGCGGACCCGGCGTCGTCCCCGCCGGGCGGGGCGACCGCGGCGGCCGGCGGGGCGCACCGCGGTTGGCAGCCGATCACCGCCACCGACCTGGCCGGCCTGCTCGCGGCCGACCTGACCGCGCGCACCGGCGTCGGCAACGACGAGTTCGTCGACCAGGTCGCCCAGAGCCGCGCCACGACGACGCAGCTGCTGGCCGAGCGCCCGCACCGGGACCCCACGCCGACCGGCGATCCGGTGATCGACGCGTACGTCGACTCCGAGCAGTCCCTGCTCTTCGGGCACCCACAGCACCCGACCCCGAAGTGGCGCACCGGCGCGGTCGGCCACTGGCGGCGGTACGCCCCGGAGCTGCGTGCCGCGTTCCGGCTGCACTGGCTGGCGGTGCCGGACGAGTTGGCGGCCGGCGCCGGGCCGTTCGACGAGCTGATCGCGGCACTCGACCCACCCGCCGTGCCGGCCGGGCACCGGGCGCTGCCGGTGCACCCGTGGCAGCTCGCTCTGGTGCCGCCCGGCGACCGGCGGCTGCGCGTCCTCGGCCTGGCGGGAGTGCAGGTGCGGCCGACCGCCAGCGTGCGCACCTGCTACGCACCCGACGCCGACCTGTTCTGCAAGACCAGCCTGCACGTGCGGATCACCAACTGCCTGCGCAAGAACGCCCGCTACGAGCTGACCGGCGCGGTGGCGCTGAGCCGCCTGCTCGCGGACCTGCCGCTGCCCGCCGGCGTACGGCTGCTCGCCGAGCCGGCCTATCGCACCGTCGACCTGCCGGGCGCCGACGAGGCGTACGGCACGCTCCTGCGCGCCGGGCTGCGGCCGCACCTGCGACCGGGCCAGACGCCGGTGCTCGCCGGCGCCCTGGCGGCCACCGCGCTGCGCGTGCCCGACCCCGTCGGGTGGTGGCGCGCGTACGTGCGGCTGCTGGTGCCGGCGGTGCTGCGGCTCTGGCTCGCGCACGGCGTGGTGCACGAGGCCCACCTGCAGAATGTCCTCGTGGTGCTCGACGCCCACCGCCGGCCGGTCGGGCTGCTGCTGCGTGACCTGGAGGGCGTGAAGCTCGACACCGGCCGCTGGCCGGAGTGGCCCGAGGGGCTGCCCCGGCAGGTCGCGTACGCGCCCGCCGACGCCCGGCGGCGGGTCCTCTACTGCCTCTTCGTCAACCACCTCGCCGCGCTCTGCACCGCCCTGGCCGACACCCGGCCCGGGGTCGAACCGCGGCTGTGGCGGGTGGTGCGCGAGGTCGTGGCCGAGGTCGCCGACGGGCTCGGCGGCCCGCCGGAGCTGGCCGAGCTGCTGGCCGGTGCGCCGCTGGTGGCGAAGGCCAACCTGCTGGTGCGGTGGCACCGCGCCCCGGACCGGGAGGCGCCCTACGTGCCGGTGCCCAACCCGTTCGGCGGTGCCCGGTGACCCGTCCCGTCTACGTGCACGACCTCGCGGCCCTGGCCGCGCACGCCGCCGCGATCCGGGCCGCGGTGCCGCGCCGGGTGGAGCTGCTGTACGCGACGAAGGCCAACCCGGATCCGGGCATGCTGCGGACCCTCGCCCCGATCGTCGACGGCTTCGAGGCGGCCAGCCGCGGGGAGCTGCGACACCTGGGCGGGGTGCTGCCGGGCGTCGCGCCCGCGGCCCTCGCCGGCCCGGGGAAGACCGACCAGGACCTCTGCGCCGCGCTGGCCGCGCGCGTGCGCCGGATCCACGTCGAGTCCCCCACCGAGCTGCACCGGCTCGCCCGGCTGGCCCGGGCGGCGGGCACGGCCGCCGACGTGCTGCTGCGGGTCAACCTGCCGGTCACCGTCACCGGCGCGGTGCTCGTGATGGGCGGTGCGCCGAGCCCGTTCGGCATGTCACCCGACGACGCGCTGCGGTGCCTGCGCCGGCCACCGGACGGGGTGCGGGTACGCGGGGTGCACGCCCACCTCGCGAGCGGGCTCGACGCCGACACCGCGGCGACCGTCGCCGAGTCCGTGGTGGACTGGGCGGTGTCCGAGGCGGGTGCGACGGAGGTGAACGTGGGTGGTGGCATGGCGGTCGACTACGCGGACCCGACCACCCGCTTCGACTGGGCCCGCTACGGCCGGCGGCTGGCCGGCGTCCTCGGCCGGCACCCGGAGCTGGTGCTGCGGGTCGAGCCCGGCCGGTCGGTCACCGTCTACTGCGCGGCGTACCTGACCGAGGTGGTCGACGTGAAGCGGTCTCTCGGCGAGTGGTTCGTCGTGGTGGCGGGCGGCACCCACCACCTGCGCACCCCGGCGGCGAAGGGGCACGCGCAGCCGTTCACCGTGCACCGCCGCGCCGTGGCCGCGGGGCCGCGCACCGACGGCGGCCCGGTCACCGTCGTCGGGCAGCTCTGCACCCCCAAGGACGTGCTGTCGCGGGCGACGGGGGCCGGGCCGATCGGGGTGGGTGACGTCCTGGCGTTCGGCATGGCCGGGGCGTACGCCTGGAACATCAGCCACCACGGCTTCCTCATGCACGAGCAGCCGGAGTTCCGCGTCGGCGACCCCGGGCGGGTCGCCGCGGAATGGGCGGCCCGGCCCGTCGACGCCGCGGGCTGAGCCGTCGGCGCGGCGCCGGGTCACCACATCGCCGCCGTGCCCCGTGCACGTCCCGGGTGAGACGGCGGCAGACGCGCGACCGGCCGGCCCCCGCGCACGTGTTCGGGCGCGACGGCGGGCGTCGGGCCGTGGTGACCACGGCCCGACGCTCCGGCGCCCTACCCCCTGCCCGAGCCGGTCACTGGCCGGAGGCGTGGAGCTGGGCGACCTCGCCGGCCGTCAGGGCGCGGTCGTAGACGTGCACCTGGTCGATCGCGCCCCGCCAGTGGTCCACGGGCCCGCCGTTGAACCGGGCACGACCGATCACGGTGGGGCCGGTGGACGCCTCGCCGAGACAGGAGCTCGCCGTGCCCGCCACCTGACCGTCCACGTAGAGCGTGAGCGAGCCGGCGGCGGCGTCGCGCACGCCCACCAGGTGGTACCAGCGGCCGGGCTCCGGCGCGGTGGGGGCCAGCGCCCGCACCCCGGCGAAGCTGAACGCGAAGCGGTTGTCCGCGCCGGAGTACTGGAGGAAGAACGCGCTGGTCCGGTCACCGTCCTGGCTCACGGCGGTGGCGAAGCCGCCCAGGCTGTCCAGCCGCACCCAGGCCGACGCCGTGTAGCTGCCCGTGGTGTCGAGGATCGCCGCGCCGGTGTCCACGTACTGGTTCACGCCGTTGAACTGGGCGGCGTTCCCGGTCCGGCCCGCCGTCCAGCCGACGCCGTTGACCAGCGTCCCGTCGTGGTCGCCGGCCCGGTCCTCGGTCACCGTGCCGCTGCCCTCGTCCAGCGGCCAGTACCCCACACCGGTCAGCCCCGGCGTGCCGGGCGCGGGCGGCGGCACGTTCTCACCGGTGCCGTCCACCGAGCGGATGATGGCCCGGTTCACGTCCCGTACGCGGGCGAAGTCCATCTTCGGCACCTGCCGGTCGTAGGTGTAGAACCCGTTGACCTCGTGCTCCACGTCCGTCGTCTGGGTGTAGACGCCGCCGGAGAGCCCGCACCGGTTCGCCACGGTCAGCAGGTCCCGCTGGTTCTCGACGTACCGGCGGGTGAGGGTGGCGCTGTCCGGGGTCATCTCGTAGGCGTGGCCCTCGCCGAACCACATGTGGCCCTCGACCTCCAGCCCGAACCCGCCGTGCTCGCCGTCCACGGCGACCCGGTCGGCGGTGGGTGACGGGGCGGCCGGACCGACGTACTGGTGAAAGTCGATCATGTCGCCGCGGCCGGAGTCCCCCTTGGAGGCGCAGCAGTTCACGCCGCTGTGGGCGTTGACGAGTCGGCTCGGGTCCTGGGCGCGGAGCTCGTCGGCGATCCGGCCCGTGGCCGCGCGGTCCCACTCGCCCCAGCCCTCGTTGAACGGCACCCAGACGGTGATGGAGGTCCAGCTCTGGTGCTCGGTCACGATCTCCCGCAGCTGCCGCTCGAACTCCTGCTGCGCGTCGGCGGGCGGCGTGCCCCCGGTGCGCATCGAGGGCATGTCCTGCCACACCATGAGGCCCAGCCGGTCGGCCCAGTAGTACCAGCGGTCCGGCTCCACCTTGATGTGCTTGCGGATCGTGTTGAAGCCGAGCCGCTTCGTCTCGGCGATGTCGAACCGCAGCGCCTCGTCCGTGGGCGCCGTGTAGATGCCGTCCGGCCAGTAGCCCTGGTCCAGGGTGGACATGTTGAACAGGATCTTGCCGTTCAGGGTGAGGTAGAGCTTGCCGTCGGCGCCCTTGGCCTTGCCCACCTCGCGCATGCCGAAGTAGGAGTCGACCCCGTCGACGACCTTCGCGCCGCGCAGCACGCGGACCTTCAGGTCGTACAGGTGGGGCGAGTCCGGCGACCACAGCTTCGGCTTCGGCACCGGAACGCGGAGTTCGGCGCCGGCCGGCCCGGAGGCGCGACCGACGACCCGGTTGCCGTCGTACGCGACGGCCTCGACCCGGGTGCCGTCGCCACCCACGAGGTGCGGGGTGAGGCGGAGGCTCTGGTCGTCGAGGTCCGGCGTCATCTGCAACCGCTCGACGTGGCTCGCCGACACCGGCTCCAGCCAGACGCTCTGCCAGATGCCGGACGCCGAGGTGTAGAAGATGCCGCGGTCCGGGACGTTGCGTTGCTTGCCGACCGGCTGCCACGTCTGGTCGGTCCGGTCGGTGACGCCCACGACCAGCTCCTGGCTGCCCCGGCCGCGCAGCGCGTCGGTGACGTCGACGCTGAAGCCGTCGAACCCGCCGCGGTGCTCCGCGACCCGGACGCCGTTGACCCAGACCGTCGCCTCGTGGTCGACCGCGCCGAAGTTGAGCCGCAGCCGCGAGTCGCCCTTCCCGACCTGCCAACTCGCCGGCACCTGGAACGTGCGCCGGTACCACATCCGGTCCTCGTGCCGCTGGATGCCGGAGAGCGCCGACTCGATCGGGTAGGGCACCAGGACGCGCTCGGCGAGCTGCTCGCCGAGCGGCGGGGCCTCGCCCTCGGCGGCGCCGGCGAACTGCCACACGCCGTTGAGGCTCTGCCACCTCGCCCGGACCAGTTGGGGGCGGGGGTACTCGGGGAGGGCGTTGTCGGGAGAGACCTCGTCGGTCCACGGTGTGGCGATCGGTGGTGTGCCCGGCTGCCAGGTGGTGTCGGCGCGCGCGACGGTGGGCGCGCCGGTCAGCACGAGCGCGGCGGCCACCAGCGCCGTGAATGCCTTCATGGGTCAGGACCCCTTTCTCACGGAGGACGTGAGGGCAGGCCGGTCAGCCAGGACAGCGGGCCCGAGGGCGCCGGCCGCGTCGGGTAGACACCCGTCAATAGCCGTGGGTTACCAATCAACCACTGTCATCGATCCGTAGTCAATATCATCCGATCAGTTTCGATCCCCGATCGGTCAGAACCGGTCCGGTACGCGCATCCCCGCGATCGGCCCCGGACGCGTACGATCGGACCCCACTCTTCTTCTCGGGAGCGGAGAATCCGTGACACCGGGCGACGACGGCCGGGCGGCGACGGAGGGCCGGCGCAGCATGTTCGCGGCGGAACGGCGGCAGCGCATCCTCGAGCTGATGCGCGCCAACGGCGCGGCCTCGCTGCGCGACCTCGCCCGGGCGGTGCGCTCGTCCGAGGTCACCGTGCGGCGCGACCTGCGGGTCCTCGCGGCCGACGGGCTCCTCCACCGCCACCACGGCGGCGCGACGCTGCCCGGCGCGCTGTCCCGCGAACCGACCTACGCCCAGAAGGCCCAGGTCGCCGCCGCCGAGAAGGCCGCCATCGCGGAACTCGCCGCCTCCCTCGTCGAGGACGGCGACGCCGTCGTCATCGGCGCCGGCACCACCACCCAGCTGCTGGCCCAGCGTCTCACCCGGCACACCGACCTGTCCGTGGTGACCAACTCCCTCCTGGTGGCCCACGCGCTCGCCGACGCGCCACGCGTCGAGGTCGTCCTCACCGGCGGCACGCTGCGCGGCGCCATCCACGCGCTCGTCGGCAGCGCCGCCGAGCAGTCGCTGGCCCGGCTGCGGGTGCGCCGGTCCTTCATCTCCGGCAACGGCCTCACGGCCCTGCGCGGGCTCTCGACGCCGAACCTCCAGGTCGCCCACGTCGACCGTGCCCTGGCGAGCGCCGCCGAGGAGGTCGTCGTGCTCGCCGATCACACGAAGATCGGAGTCGACACCATGGCGCAGACCGTCCCCGCCGACGAGATCGACCACCTGGTGACCGACGAGACCGCCCCCCGCGACGTCCTCGACGAGCTGGCCGGCCAGGGCGTCCGCCTGCACCTCGCCCGGGTGCCGGCCGGCCGCCCCTCCGCCCGGCCTCCGGCGCCGCCGGGCTGACCGGCCGCCGGGCAGCCCGGCTCCGTCGCCTCGGCACGCGGTGGTCGCGCCTCTTCACCGCCGGACCGTGCCGAGCGCGTCGAAGACGTGCCCGGAGCCGGTCGTGACAGGTCACCCGATCGGGCGGCCCGGGCGGCCGACCTGAAGGTTGGCCTGCGGGGCGCTCCGGGGCGTCGGATGCTTGACCTGCCCGGGCGCGGCGTCCGGGCGGACGGTGGTCGACCGGCGGCGGTGATGCCCGGGAGGAGACGGCGTGGCGACGTACGAGTACCGCTGTCCCGTCGACGGCGACTTCGAACTCCGGTTCCCCCTCGGCGAGGCGGCCCGGGTCGCGCGCTGCGGCACCTGCCAGGGCGAGGCCTCTCGGATCTGGTCCCCGCCGCGGCTGGCCCGCGTGCCGCGCGGTCTGCGGGCCGCGGTCGACCGGGCCGAGCGGAGCGCGGAGGCGCCCGAGGTGGTGTCACGGATCCCCGGCGGGCCGCCGGCGACGGCGTCCCGCCACCCGGGCCGCGCCCAGCTGCCCCGGATCTGACACCACCGAGACACCAGCGCGTGGGCTCGTCACCGTCGGGCACGAGGAACGCCGCCGAGGGCGGGCGCCGGCCGGCCGGCGCCGCGGCCCGGGGTGGCACGAAGGGAAGCTGCGATGCCTGAGGTGATCTTTCCGCTCGACTCGACGAAGAGGTTCCGGGAGCAGGAGAAGATCGGCCACAACCGGTGGCATCCCGACATCCCGCCTGTGGCGACGGTCAAGCCCGGCGCGATCTTCCGGGTGCACTGCCGGGAGTGGTTCGACGGTGAGATCCACAACGACGACTCCGCCGACGACGTGCGTGACGCGCCGCTGTCCATCGTCCACGCGTTGAGCGGGCCGTTCGCCGTGCAGGGCGTCGAACCGGGCGACCTGCTGATGGTCGACATCCTGGACGTCGGACCCATCCCGCAGGAGGACTCCGGCCCGCTCGCCGGCCAGGGCTGGGGATACACCGGCATCTTCGCCACCCGCAACGGCGGCGGATTCCTCACCGAGCAGTTCCCGGACGCGTACAAGGCGATCTGGGACTTCACCGGGCAGCGCGCGACCTCGCGGCACATCCCCGGGGTCTCGTTCACCGGGATGATCCACCCCGGCCTGATGGGCACGGCGCCCTCCGCCGAGCTGCTGGAGCGGTGGAACCGCCGGGAGCGGGCGCTGGCCGAGACCGACCCGGACCGCGTGCCACCCCTGTCGTTGCCGCCGCTGGCGCGGGACGCGATCCTCGGCTCGTTGACCGGCGCCGATTACGAGCGCGCGGCCGCCGTCGCGGCGCGGACCGCCCCGCCGCGCGAGAACGGCGGCAACCAGGACATCAAGAACCTCACGAAGGGCTCGCGGGCGTTCTACCCGGTCTACGTGCCCGGCGGCAACCTGTCGGTCGGCGACCTGCACTTCTCGCAGGGCGACGGCGAGATCACCTTCTGCGGCGCGATCGAGATGGGTGGGTTCATCGACCTGCACGTCGACGTGCTCAAGGACGGGATGCGCACGTACGGCATCACGGAGAACGTGATGTTCCTGCCCGGCAACACGCCGCCGCAGTACTCCGAGTGGCTGGCCTTCTCCGGTGTCTCGGTGACCCTCGACGGCCAACAGCGCTACCTGGACTCGCAGCTGGCCTTCCAGCGGGCCTGCCTGCACGCGATCGACTACCTGACGACATTCGGGTACAGCCCGGAGCAGGCGTACCTGATCCTCGGCGCCGCGCCGATCGAGGGCCGCTTCTCGGGCGTGGTGGACATCCCCAACTCGTGCGCGACGGTCTACCTCCCCACCGCGATGTTCGACTTCGACGTACGCCCCTCGCCGGCCGGGCCGAACCGGATCACGCGACGCGCGACCGTGCCGAGGTCGAGCTTCGGCGGATAGGAGCGCCGGTCGGCGCGGACGGCGGGTTCAGCCTCCCGTCCTGGCCCTCGCGGCGGCGGCCTTGACCGCCTCGGTCCCGGTCTGGCCGGCGAGCCGGCCGCCGCGGCGCCGGGGCGGCGCCAGCCCCGGACGGCGCGGGCGCGCGAAGGCCTCCGGCAGGCGGGCCGAGAGCTGGCGGACGGTGAGCGCACCGATGCCCCGCGCCACGAGGACCGCGTGGAGCCCGCCGACGACCACGGTCGCGACCGGGAACCGGGCGGGCAACCGCCGGTGGCGGAGACCGGGGGCCGGGGGCGCACGACGATCGACGGCTCCGGTACTAGCCTGCCCGGATGCGACACACTCTCGTACCGGGTGACGACACCCTGCACGGCCACTTCTCCCCCGACCTTCCGCCGGTGCTCACGATCGATCCCGGCGACACGGTCACCTACCGCACCCTGGACTGCTGGTGGTCGGCCGGCCCCTACGCGGGCGGGCGGCACCGGGAGCGTCCCCGGGTCCCGCAGTACCAGCCGGACTGCGGCCACGCGCTGACCGGGCCGGTCGCCGTCCGCGGCGCCCGGGCCGGCCAGACCCTCGAGGTACGCATCGACGCGATCGTCCCGGCGGGCTGGGGCACGACAGTGGCCGGCGGCTGGCCGAGCGGCTTCAACGAGCGGTACGGCGTCGAGGAGGACGGGGTCGTGCACGCGTGGGACCTGGACCCGGTGGGGATGACCGGGCGCAACCAGCACGGTCACACCGTCGCGCTGCGTCCCTTCATGGGAGTGCTCGGCATGCCACCCGCCGAGCCGGGGCGGCACTCGACCGTCCCACCCCGGCCCTTCGGCGGCAACCTGGACTGCCGGGAGCTGACCGCGGGCAGCACGCTGCTGCTGCCGATCCCCGTCGACGGCGCGCTGTTCTCGGTGGGTGACGGGCACGCCGCGCAGGGCGACGGGGAGGTCGGCGGCACCGCGATCGAGTGCCCGATGGACGAGGTGACCCTGACCTTCGACATCCGTGACGACTGTCCGGTCACCGGGCCGGTGGCCCGGACCGCGGACGCCTGGCTGACGCTCGGCGTCGGCGCGACCCTCGACGACGCCACGTTCATGGCCCTGGACTCGATGCTGACGCTGATGCAGCGCCGGTACGACATCAGCCGACCGGACGCGGTGGCGCTGGCCAGCGTCGCGGTCGACGTGCGGGTGACGCAGATCGTCAACCAGACCGTCGGCGCGCACGCGGTGCTCCGCGACGGGCGGGTCACCGCGGGCGCACCGGCCCCGCCCCGGTAGGAGGCCTCGTCGTCGCATCGACGCAGGTCTTGCGCCTGTCGTCGTATACAACATACGCTCGCCGATGCCCCGACCTCTTCACGACCCACGGGCGCGGGGCCGGCCGAGGTGGACAGACCGGTCGGCGCTCCGCACCGGCGCCCGGAGATCCCGCACGATCCCGCAACGCCGAGGAAGGTGACCAACGCATGAACCACGGGCAGAAGCCAGCACTGAGCCGGCGCCGCGTGCTGGGCGCGGCGGCCGGGCTGGCCGCCGGAGCCGCGGCCGCCGCGACCGGCCTGCACCCCGGCGCCGCGTCCGCCACTCCCCCGCGCACCACGCCCGACCTCGCCCGCTGGCGTCGGCAGGCGGCAGACGTGACGATCACGCGCGACGACTGGGGCATCCCGCACGTGACGGGCCGCACCGACGCGGACGCGGTGTTCGGGATGATGTACGCCCAGGCCGAGGACGACTTCAACCGGATCGAGCGCAACTATCTGGTGAGCCTCGGCCGCCTCGCCGAGGCCGAGGGCGAGAGCGCCATCTGGCAGGACCTGCGCCAGCGACTCTTCATCGACCCGGGCGCCCTGAAGCGGGAGTACGCGGCGTGCCCGGCCTGGCTGCGCACACTCATGCAGGCGTGGGCGGACGGGCTGAACTACTACCTCGCGACGCACCCGGAGGTGCGTCCGCGGGTCATCACCCGGTTCGAGCCGTGGATGCCGCTGAGCTTCTCGGAGGGCAGCATCGGCGGCGACATCGAGCGGGTGCCGCTCACCCAGCTCGAAGCCTTCTACGACAACCGCCCGGTGGAGATGACCGACGAGGAGCGGGGGCTGCTGTTCCGCGAGCCCAGCGGCTCGAACGGCATGGCGATCGCGCCGAGCCACACCCGCGACGGCCACGCGCTGCTGCTGATCAACCCGCACACCAGCTTCTTCTTCCGCTCCGAACAGCACGTGACCAGCCGGGAAGGGCTCGACGTCTACGGCGCCGCCACCTGGGGCCAGTTCTTCATCTACCAGGGCTTCAACGAGCACACGGGCTGGATGCACACGTCGAGCGGCGTGGACAACGTGGACGAGTTCGCCGAGACGATCGTGACCCGCGCCGACGGCAGGCGCTTCTACCGCTACGGCGACGACCTACGGCCGGTCACCAAGAAAACGATCACGTTGTCGTACCGCACGGCCGACGGTGGCCGGGCCCGGCGCACCTTCACCACCTTCGCCACCCACCACGGCCCCATCGTGCGTGAGGCGGACGGGAAGTGGATCGCGTTCGCGCTCATGAACCGGCCCGTCGAGGCGCTGCAGCAGAGCTTCCTGCGCACCAAGACGCGGGACTACGCGGACTTCATCCAGGTGGCCGGGCTCAAGGCGAACAGCTCGAACAACACGCTCTTCGCCGACTCGAAGGGCGAGATCGCCTTCCTGGTGCCGCAGTTCATGCCCGTCCGCGACGACCGCTTCGACTACCGCAGGCCGGTCGACGGCAGCGACCCGGCGACCGACTGGCGCGGGCTGCACACCCTGCGGAGCCTGCCGCAGGCGGTGAACCCGCGCACCGGCTGGGCGTTCAACACGAACAACTGGCCCTGGACGGCCGCCGGCCCGGACAGTCCCGACGCCGCCGACTACCCGCGCTACTTCGACCAGGCCGGCGAGAACCCGCGCGGGCCGCAGGCGATCCGGGTGCTGACCGCCCGCCGCCGGTTCACCCCGCAGACCCTGATCGAGGCCGCCTTCGACCGCTACCTCACCGCCTTCGCCCGGCTCGTGCCGCAGGTCGTCGCCGCCTGGGACGCGCTGCCCGAGGGCGACCCGCAGCGGGCCAGGCTGGCCGGGCCGGTCGGCCTGCTGCGCGACTGGGACCACCGGTGGGGCGCGGAGTCGACCGCCACGTCGCTGGCCGTGTTCTGGGGCGAGGCGCTCTGGGCACCCCTGGCCCAGGCCGCCCGCGACGCGGGCATGTCGATGTGGGACTACCTGGCCGAGCGCGCCACCGACCCGCAGCGGCTCACCGCGCTCGACGCGGCGGTGGACCGGCTCACGCAGGACTTCGGGAGCTGGCAGGTGCCCTGGGGCGAGATCAACCGGTTCCAGCGCAACGACGGTGAGATCGTCCAGACCTTCGACGACACCAAGCCGAGCATCCCGGTGCCCTTCACGTCCGCGCAGTGGGGCTCCCTCGCCTCGTTCGGCGCGCGGCGCTACCCCGGGACGAAGCGGTACTACGGCACCAGTGGCAACAGCTTCGTGGCGGTCGTCGAGTTCGGGCAGCGGGTGCGCGCGTGGGCCGTGACGGCCGGCGGCGCCAGCGGGCACCCCGACTCGCCGCACTTCAACGACCAGGCCGAACGCTACGCGAGCGGCGACCTCCGGCCGGTCTACTTCTACCCGGAGGACCTGCGGGGTCACGTCGAGCGGCGCTACCGGCCGGGCGAGCGTGTCCCGCGCCAGGCGGCGCAACCGGCGGTCTGACCGTCGGCGGTCACGGGCTCCGCGGCGGTCGGCTCCGCCGCGGAGCCCGTGACCGAGGCGTGGCCGGGGAGGCCCCGCCCCGCTGCGGACCGACGGCATCCCTTTTGTGCGGCCGGGTGACGGCCTGCCCGCCCCGTGGTGCGGCAGGCAGGCCGTCACCGGTCAGCGGCGGTGGATGGTGTAGATCGTGCCGTTGGTCAGCGAGAGGACGGCCAGTTCCCCGTCCGGGGTGGTCTCGACGTCCGTGACCGCCCCGAAGTTCCGGCCGATCAGGAGGCTCTCGCTCTCCGTGATGTCGTGCTTGGCGAGGTTGTCGGCCACCCGGTCCCGCAGCCGCGGGTCGTCGACGGCGATCGCTCGGCCGTTGCCCGTCAGGTTGAAGCGGAAGAGGTACCCACCGTCGAGGGCCGGCGTCGCGGCGCCCATGAAAAGGTCACCGTCGTACTGCGGGCCGAGCGCCCGACTGTCGAGGAAGCCCATGCCGCCGGGCGCCACCTCCCACTTCCAGCTGAACTCGGGGTCGCTGTAGTGGGCGCCGGGAAGCAGGAACAGCCGGCTGAGCGCCGCGCGCGGGGTGTCGGCGATGTTGCTCGGCGGCCAGCGCAGTTGCTGGAGGTTCTGCCCGCCGAACGTCGTCTCGATCTCCTTGAACTCGGCGACGCGGCGTACCGGCCCCGCGATCTGGATCCAGCCGCCGTTCATGCCCGGCTCCAGCCGGTTCAGCTCACTGAAGCTGTCGTCGCCGTTCTCCTGCATCCACACGTTCCCCGTGTCGGGGTCGACCGCCATGCCGAAGCCGTTGCGGTGGCCGTACGAGTAGATCTTCTGCACGGTCGCGCCGACCTCGCCGCCCATCACCGCCCCGACCCGGAAGAAGGGGTTGGTGAACGGCGTACTGCCGTCGTCGTTGAGCCGCAGCACGACGCCGCTGAGGTGTGCGGCGTCCGGCTTCGGGCCACCGAACTGGTCGTCGGGCACCCGTGGCCCGGGGCAGACGGCGGTCGGGCCGCAGGTGAGGTTCTGCAACTGGCCGCGGCGACCGAGGTCGCCGGTGAAGACGTACAGCTTCCGGTCCCGGCCGAAGGTGATCACCCCGCCGTTGTGGTTGCCGCGTGCGGGTTGGCCGGCGTCCTCCTGCACGGCACGGATGCGGATCAGGTTGCGGTCGAAGGTGAGGGTGCTGCCGTTCCACACGAACCGGTCGACGCGGTTGCCGAGCAGCGGCGTCTCGGCGACGGCCGTGGTGTCCGCCCCGGTCGTGCTCTCCGTCCAGTAGAGGTAGACGCCCGGGTCGGCCGGGAAGCGGGGGTGCAGGGCGATCCCGAGCAGACCTCGCTCGGACGCGGAGTTGACGGCCAGGTCCAGCGGCGTGCCCACGATGGCGCCGTCGACGACGTGCTGGACCCGCCCGGTCGACTTCTCGATCACGAACATGTCGTCGTCGCCGAGGAACGCCATACCGGTGGGGGTGACCAGGCCCGTGACGGTGGTACGCACCGCGAGCCGCGGGTCCAGCATCGTCGGGCCGTCCGCCTCGGCGTTGGCCGGGGCCCCGAACGCGGTGGCGGAGAGCACCGACGCGGCCAGGGCGAGCACCGTGACGGTAGCTCGCGCGCGACGGCGGGCCGGCCGCGCCGCCCCGCTCCCGCCCGGTGATCCCTCCGGTGCGTGCGCGGCCGTGCGACGTGGATGGACGGTGCGGACATGTCGTACGTGCATGCCGAGCTCCTTCCTGCCGGGTGGCAGAGAGTGTTCCGGGGCGGCGCCGGCCGGTTGGAGCCGGCGCCGCCGAGTACGCGGTGCGGTGTGGCGACCCCCTCTCGTCCAACGCGGGCGCGGGCCCGGGGTGATACGGCCGGGCGGGCCCGACGGCGACGACCGAGCCCGTGCCCCGCTGGACCGGCCGGACCAGAGGCCGGCTCACCTGTCGGCGCGGCCCCGGCGAGGCCGCGCCGGGACCGTTGGCCCCACTGGGAGGCACGCGCCCAAGGCCGGCCGGGTTCACTCTCCGGAAGGGAAGTTTCGACGCAGCGCGAGAACGGCGGGCGGCGGGGCCCGCCGCCGGCAACGCGAACGGCCGGGCCCCGGCGAAGCGGTGCCCGGCCGTCCAGGTCCGACCGTCGGTGGAGCTACCGGTCGAGCGGTTCGATCCAGATGTTGCGGTACTGGACCGGGTTGCCGTGGTCCTGGAGCCGGATGGCGCCCGCGGCCGGACCCTCGGGCCGGCTGCCGCCGGTCGGGCCGAGGATCTCGACGTCGTCCTGCACGGTGACGCCGTTCCACACGACGGTGACGCGCGGGTTCTCGACCTTGTTGCCCGCCGCGTCGTAGCGGGCCTGCCGGTAGACGATGTCGTACGTCTGCCAGGTCTCCGGCGGCAGGGCCGCGTTGGCGTCCGGGGCCTTCTGGTTGTAGATCGCCGCGGCGTCGTTGACCTGCGGCGGGTCGATGCCGAACGAGTCGAGCACCTGGATCTCGTAGCGGTCCTGCAGGTAGACGCCGCTGTTGGCGCGGGCCTGGCCGGTCACGTCCGGCGGGTACAGCGGCAGGTTGAACTCCACGTGCAGCCGGAAGTCGCCGAAGGCCTCCACCGTGCGCAGGTCACCGTTGCGGACCGTCATGGCGCCGTCGGCGACCGACCACTCCGGTTCCCGGCCGTCGGTGTGCTGCCACTCGGTGAGGTCACCGCCGTCGAACAGCCTGATGCGCTCGCCGTGCGGCCGGACGGCGAGCACGTCGAGGTTCACGTGCCCGGAGTCGGCGGCCTCCTTGCGGTACTCGACCACGTTGCGACCCTTCTTCAGGCGCACCGTGGTGGTGACCGTGCCCCACTCCTCCCAGGTCACGGTCGACGGGAAGACGGTCTGCTCCACCCGCCGGCCGTTGACGTACAGGCTGAGCTGCTTCTCGCCGGAGTACGGGTTCGGGCCGTTGCTGTAGCGCATCGCCAGGTCGTACGTGCCGGTCTTGCGGACGTCGACCGAGATGCGGGTGGAAGAGCCGTCCTCGGCGAACCCGGCGGCGAAGCCGGAGCCGGAGTAGGCCGCGTGGTCGGTCGCCATGCCGACGCCGACCGTCCGGCCCTCCTCGGCCTCGAAGAAGGTCTGGGGCTGCACCACCCGGCCCGGGATCTCGTTGAGCGTGTACCAGGCCTCAGTGTTCCACAGCTCCTCGCCGTCGGCGGAGGAGAACGGACGCGGGGACCGCACGTGCACCACCCGGTTCTCCTTGAGACCCGGGATCGTGAGCCGCACGGTGCGCCGGTCGGCCGACAGGTCGGCCCTGGTCACCGTGAGCGTCTCCTGGTCGAGCTTGGGCCCGCCGTACTGACTCGTCGCGCCGTAGCGCCACTGCGTGACCCGGTACGCCTCGGCGAGGTCCCCGGCGGTCTCGGCCGACAGCGGCTCGGTGTACTCCAGCTCGAACCCGCCCCGCGTGGCGCGCATCCGCTTCACCTCGAACACTGACGTGCCGTTGGGCGTGAGCTTCTGCAGGCCGTACGTGAGCTTGCCCTCCTGCCCCCAGTTGCCGCCGGCGCCCAGCCCGCCCACGTAGAGCGCGCCGTCCGGGCCGAGCGTGACCTCGTTGACGCCGGCCTCCAGGCCCTGCGTGTGCCGGAACACCGCGCCCTGGTACTGCCCCTCGACCTTCTCCAGGAACACGCGTTGCAGGCCGCCGTAGGTCACGTCGCCGACGACCAGCTGGCCCGCGTACGGCCCCTTGGTGAGCAGCACCGGGGTCGACGGCGAGTTGGCGATCTCGTTCTGCGGGAGCCACACGATCGGGCGCGTCACCGGCTGGTCGTCGAACGGCCCGTCGGGGGTCGTGTAGTGGTTGAAGAACGCGTCCTTCCTGATCTCCACGAGCTTGGACGCGGGCAGCCAGCCGCCCTGGTTGTCCGTGACGAGGACCTCGCCGCGCGGGCCCCACCCGATGCCGTTGGGCGTGCGCAGCCCGCCGGCCACGTACGTGATCTCGCCGGTCCGGGCGTTCACCTTGATCGAGGTGCCGCGGTTCGGGGCGGGCTGGGGCACGGTGGTGGCGCCGCCCAGGTTGATGGCCACGGAGAGGTTGAGGTGGAAGTAGCCGTCCCGGTAGAGCAGGCCGAAGGCGAACTCGTGGAAGTTGCCGCCCCACGGCCAGGTCGCGACCGTCCGCCGCGTGTCCGCGACGCCGTCGCCGTCGGTGTCGCGCAGGGCGGTCAGCTCGTGCTTCTGGCTGACGTAGACGGTGTCGTCGACGACCGCCACCCCCTGGGGTTCGCGCAGCCCGTCGGCGAACCTGCGGTAGGTGACCCGCTCGGGCCCGGTCGGGCCGGTGGCGTTCTCGACGACGTAGATCTCGCCGGTGGCGTTGTCGGTGCCGCCCCAGGTGGAGAGGACCAGGTCGCCGTCGGGCCGGAACGCCATGCCGGTGACCTGCGGCTGGAAGCCCTCGGGGCGCAGGTCGGTGAGGGTGTAGCCGGGGTGCACCCGGTCCAGCGGCAGGCCGTCGCCGGCCGAGTCGGTCGCGCCCTCGCAGTACTTCCACCCGGGGGCGGTGACGCGGACGACGCCCGCGTCGGTGCTCAGCGCGGTGGTCGGCACGAGCGAGAAGGTGTCCGCGCCCGGAGGCCGCCACTCCAGCCGCAACACCTGGCCGCCGCCGTTCTCGAAGAACTCGACGAACAGCGGGTGCAGGCCGCCGCTCAGCGTGACCGATCCCTCCTTGGAGGTCTCGCCGTGCAGCCCGTCGTGGTCGATGACGCGCTGCCCGTCGATGGTCAGGCGCGAACCGTCGTCGCTGGTGAGGCGGAACGTGTAGGTGCCGTCGGTGGGCACGGCGAGGTTGCCGATGGCGTGGGTGATGAACCGGTCGGAGAGGCCGAACTCGTCGGTGGTGGTCCAGTTGATCTGCGGCATGAGCCGGTCCACGTTCGGCGTCTGCGCGGGCTTCAGGGTGCACAGCGCCGAGAGGGGGACGCCCATGTCGTACGAGCGCAGGGTGACGCCCGGCTCCTGCGGCGGGACGTCGGCGGCGGGTGCCGCCGCGGCGGGGGTGACGGGGGCGCTGGCGAGCAGGGTCGCCAGGGCGGCGCCCGCGGTGGCGAGCAGGGATCGACGGCGTCGGCGCCGTCGGCTGGGTGCGGTCAAGGTTCCTCCTGTGGGTGGGGGTCCCGGCCGGAGAGGAGCCGTGCCACGTTCTCCCGTGGACCGGTCAGTACGATCTCCCGACACGAAAGATCGATCGCTGACACTACCACTTTAGATAGATAGAACGAAACTTTTTGATTTCTCAGCAAAAGCTGGGCGTCGATCAGGAGGCCGTCGAGGAGTCGCCCGCGAGGGCGGACCTGCGGGCCTCCTCCCGACCCTCGTCCCGGGCGCGGGCGAGCAGTCGCGCCAACCGCCGCCGCCGTCGGCGGAGGACGGCCCGGTAGACCAGGACGAGCGCGACGAGGAGCGCCGCGAGGGCCAGCTGCGGCCACGGCAGCACCCAGGCCGTCGCCGTGGCGGAGCCCGCCCTGATCTCGGCCCCGGCCCGGCCCCCCGCGACCACGGCGGGGGTCACCTCGACGGTCGTCCGGAGCGCACCCCACCCCCACACGCCGCTCACGCGGGCCTCGGCCGCCCGGCTGTCGCCCGGGAGCAGCTCCGCCACGTCGGCGGGCGCCTCCGACCGGGAGAGACCGAAGAGTTCGGCCACGCTCGCCCGGCCGTCGCCGGTCACCGCCACGTTGCCCTCGTTCCGCGCGGTGTAGCGGACGTGGAGGGTGCCGGCCGAGAAGGGGTTCCACGACCGCTCGTAGGTGGCCCGGACGTCGCCGATCGCCACGGCGGCCGTGACGGTGCCGCTGGCCCGCAGCATGACCCGGAACCCCACCCGGCTCTCGACCGCGACCGTGCCTCCGCTGCTCGTGACCGTGGCCGCGATGCCGGCCGGGTGGTCCCCGGGCGTGGCGTCCGGCGGCGCCGTGATGGTGAACGGCACGACCGTGGTCTGCTTGGCGCCGACGGTGACCGTCTCCCGCACCGTGATCCAGGTGCCGCCGTCCACCGACCGGCGGTCGGAGGGAAGCATGTTGAACCGGCCCTTGTCGGTGAGGTAGCCGTCCGCCGCCTTCAACGCGAAGACCACCGGCTTGTCGCTGAGGTTGCGCACCGCCAGGTGCTCGGTCACGACCTGGCCGGGGTCGAGCGTCACCTCGATCCACCGGCGCCCGTCCGGCCCGTTCTCGTCGGCGGGCTGCACCGCCCAGGTCAGCGTCGGGTTCGCCGGCTGCGCCGTCACCGGGTGGGGCGCGAGGAACACGCTGACGAGCACCGCGGCCAGCACGGCCAGTGTCCGCGGCACGGTTCGGATCATGGCGGCGCCTCCGACGCGGCGGGGTGGGGTGGGACCGCCGGGGCGGTCCCCACCATCGTTTTACTCGAACAGGGACAAGGTCAACGTCGAGGTGTACGACCCCGCCTCGACGTCGGCCGGCGTCCGCAGGAACAGGTCGGCGTCGACCGAGTACGCGTCACCCGCCACCGCCCCGGAGTCGAACGTCGAGACCAGCAGCTCCTGGTCGACCAGACCGACGTTGTTGCCGGGCTGGGTGGGCTCGTCGAGGACGGTCACCACCTCCTCGCCCTCGCTGACCAGCCCGGTGTCACCGCCGTCGATCAACCGCGGCCTCCAGCCGAGGTGACCGGCGCCGATCGGGGCCTGGCCGGCGCTGCCCACGAAGTCGGTGGCGTTACCGAGCACCGCCCACGCCGCGTTCTCCGGCACCTCCTCCGGCGTCCGCGTGTCCGTCACCGTCACCGTCGGCAGCCGACCGACGAACTGACGCACCAGCAGCGTCGAGCCGTCCTCCGCCAGCGCCACCGAGTCACCGGCGATGGACATGGCGAGCACACCCGGCTCCTCGATCTCCTCGATGTCGACGGTGACCTCCACGTCCGCGCTGTCCCCGGGCTCGGCCACCGCCGGGGACGGCAACGCCGCCGCCCCGGCCAGGAGCGCGCCCGTGGCACCGGCCGCCAGCAACCGCTTACGACTCCATCTGTTCATTCGATGCTCCATCGTCCGTTGTCGTTACTGGGCAGAAGGGATCAGCCGGCGCAGCTGACGCCGGGGTACGGGATGGTGCGGACGGTCGTCAGCTCCGCGCCGTCGAGGGACCCGGTGACGCGGACCGTCGCCTCTCCCGCGGCCGCGGAGGCGGCCCGGGTGGCGAACGACTGGTACGCGTTCCCGCCAGCGGCGACGTCCTCGAATGTCCGCTTCCCGTGTGCGGTCTCCAGGACGACGTCCACGGGTGCGTCGTGGTCGTTGCGCGCCCGCACCGCGACGTACGCCTTGCCGGCGACGCACCGTGCCTGGGCGCTGACCGTCACGGGCAGCTCCGTTCGGACACCCGGGTCGTCGGCGAAGACCCGCCACTCCGTGACGGCCACCGCGGAGTAGGTGGTGCCGTTGCCGTTGGCCCGGATCGTGGCGCGCACCCGCGGCGTGGTGACGGGATCGAAGGTGACGGTGTTGAACGCCGTCGTGCTGGTGCCGTAGCCGGACGCGCCGGGCACGTCCCGCCAGGTCGCGCCGGTCTCGTCCCAGTACTGCAGCACCCAGCCGTCGGGCTCGGCGACGCCCTCGCCGGTCCCCCGGTTGGAGTCCCGCCAGAACTTCAGCTCGGTGCCGGTGAGGCGCACCGGGCGCGCCCAGTCGTACTGCACCCACTGAGTCGCCGGTCGGGTGCCGGACCAGGTGCCCCAGATCTGGGCCTGGCTGGGGTTCGGCGGGTCGGCGCCGTCGTTGAGCGCGGTGACGCTGTTCCAGCCCGCCGTGTAGGAGGCGGTCGGCGTTCCGATGGGCCCGATGTTGCCGGTGAGCGGCCCGGACAGGTCCGCCGGGATGGTGACGGTCTTCGCCGTCTCCAGGTTGCCGGCCGCGTCGACCGCCCGGAACGCCAGGGTGTTCCGGTTCGCGTCGGGCGCGGCGACCGGACCGGTGTAGGTCGCCCACGCACCCGCGCCGATGGCGTACTCGATCCGGGCCACCCCGGAGGTCGCGTCACTCGCGGCCAGCGTGACCGCACGGGTGGCACCGTTCACGGTCGCCGTGCTGACCGGCGCCGTGGCGTCGATTCGTACGGCGAGGTCCGCCGACGCCGACGTGTTGCCGGCGCGGTCCGTCGCGGTCGCCGTGACCGTGTGCCGGCCGTCGCCGGACACCGTGACGTCCACGAACCGCACGTCGGTGGCGACGTTCGGCTGGCCGTCGTCCACCCTGGAGGAGATGGTCATCCGACCGCCACGGTCGTCGACACCGGCGACGCGGACCCGCACCGGGGACCGGAACCAGCCGGCACCACCCGCACTGCCGCTGGGCGTGAGCGTCAGCGTCGGCGGGGTCTCGTCGCCGTCGGTGTCACCCGGTGAGATGACCGTGACCTGGGCGGAGACCCGTTCGGCGGCGTAACCGAGCACTGTGCCCCGGATCGTGAACGTCCCGGGCGCGGCGACGTCCGCCGGCGTCACCGCGTCCCAGAACACGGGCACCCGCAGCGTCTCTGCGCCGAACGACACGGGGACACCGTCGGGCAGCTCCGTCTCCCCCACCTCCACCGTCACCGGCGGCGCCACCACGGCGGACTCCGGCTGCGCCGCCAGGATCCGCCACTCCTCCACCGCGACCCCCGAGTACGTGCTGCCGTTGGTCGAGGCATCGAAGACCGCGCGTACCTGCGTGGTGGTCACCGGATCGAACGTGGTGGTCTGCGGGCCCTGGGTGCCGGTGGGGAACCCGCTCGGGTTGGGCACGTCGGCCCACTGGCCGGTGTCGAGGGTCCAGTACTGGAGGCGCCAGCGAGCGGGCGCCGCGACGCCCACACCGGTGCCCTGCGGCTGGTCGTTCCAGAAGTCGATCTCGGAACCGGTGATCCGCATCGGCTGGTCCCAGGTGTACTGCGCCCACTGCTGCGGCGGGTTGTTGCCGGTCCAGGTCCCCCACATGTCCGGTGGCAGCGGGTTGGCGCGGACGATCTCGTCGTTGAGGGCCTTCACCCAGTACTGGGTGGGTACCGGCTCGTTGGAGACGGTGACCCGCGCCTCCTGGGCGATGTTCGGCCGCGGGGTGAGGTCACGTCCCCTGACCGGTGTCGCGGTGACCGGCCTCATCCGCGGCGGGTTCTGCGTGTCGTCCCACTCGATCGGGTCGATGGCCACCGAGCGGCGGAAGTGGCCGCCGCCGACCGCGTCGGCCGTGTGGTACGCGATGTACCACCGGCCGTCGAACTCCAGGATGCCGGAGTGGCTCGTCGTCGACGAGACCGGGCGCAGGATGGTCCCCCGGTAGGTCCACGGGCCCTCCGGCGAGGACGCCGTCGCGTAGGCGATGCAGGCGTGGTAGTTCGCCGGGGTGCACTGCGAGGTCGGGCCGGCGTTGTTCCCGGCGTACGCCAGGTAGTAGGTGGCGCCGCGCTTGAAGATCCAGGCCGCCTCGAAGAATCCCGTCAGCCCGGTGACCGTCCGTTGCGGGCCCACGGGAGTCTTCATGTCCTGCTGGAACTCCTGCATCCGCAGCTGGCTGAAGGAGCCCCACCAGACGTACACCCGCTGGTTCGGGGCGGTGCCGTCGATGAGGATCGTGGGGTCGATGTTGTGGATGGTGTTGGGCGTGGGCACCCGCTGCGAGATGATCGGCCCGCCGGCGTGGTCGGTCCACGGCCCGGTCGGGCTGTCCGAGACGGCCACGCCGATCGCGAACCTGTCCGACGCCGGGCTGTCGCGCTCGTTGATCGGCACGTACCAGTAGTAGCGGCCGTCCACACCCCGGACGACCTGACCCGCGTACGCGCGGCCCGGTGTGGCCCAGGCGAAGACCTGCTCCGGCCGCATCAGCGACGGGTAGTGGGTCCACTCGCCGGCCTCGACGTCGGTGGTCCGGAAGGCGCCCCACTCGTTCATGACGAAGTCGTTGGTGGACGGTCCGGCCTGGTCGTGGCCGGTGTAGATGTAGAGCTGGTCCGCGCCGCCGTCGTTGCCGGGCGCGCCGGCCGGCACGACGAGCGGCGCCGGGTCGGCCGAGTAGTAGCTGCCGTCGCCGAGGATCGGGTTGGTGGTGTTGGTGAAGGTGTACGAGTCGGCGGCCCGCGCCGGCGTCGCGACCCCGGCCAGGCCGCCGGCGACGAGGCCGGCGATCGCCGCCGTGGCGGCCGCCCTGCGGAACCGGCCCCACCGCCGGGGCGTGGGTGGAGCGCCGCCGGGCACCACGCTGGTGTTCACGGTGTCGATCTCCTCACTGTCGAGCCGGGGGTGGCGGCGCCGGGAAGCGCCGCCACCCCGGAGGGCTAGCCGCAGCTCAGGGCGCCGAAGGGCGCCGGCAGCTCGGCGGTCACCGGCTCACCGTCGACGACGCCGGTGGCCTTCACCGTCGCGGTCGCGGCCGACACGGTCTTGGCACGGGTGTTGAACGCCTGGTAGGCGGACCTGCCCGGTGCCACGTCGGTCACCGTGCGCGAGCCGTACGGCGTGACCAGCTCGATGGTGAGTGGCACGTCGTCGGCATTGCGGGCGCTGACCGCCACGTAGACGTTGCCGCCGGTGCACTGGGTGCGGGCCTGCACCTCCACGTCCCAGGTCGGCGGTGGGTCACCCACGGTGAGGGTCAGTGTGGTCCGGGTGGTGCCGGCCTCGCTGACGTAGTCGGGCAGGATCAGGTCGCCGATGATCGTGTAACGACCGGGCGTGTCGACGACGCTCTCGTCGAAGTTCCAGTCGACGCCGATGGCCTGGTTGTCCCGGGACCCGTCGTTGTAGGAGACCTCCACCTTGTCGGGCAGGTAGGGCAGCTCTCCCACGTCGACGGCCTGCTCGAAGGTCTCGGCGCCCTGGATCGAGATGCCGCCGCTGGACATCTCGGGCCGCACGTAGACGCGCGCCTCGGCGATCAGGCCGTACGCGTCGTTCGTGCCGTAGACCACGAACGGGTCGACGTTGGGCTCGGCGACCATCTCCGGTGTGATCGGCTGCCAGTTGAACGACACGGTGCCGCGCGCGCCGCTGGCGTACACCGCGTCGAGGGTGCTCGGCAGCGTCGGCACCTGGCCGACGCCGGTGCGGATGAGCACCGGGGAGCGCACCGAGTCGACCGTCTCGCCGTTGGCGCGCCAGCGCAGCACGCCGGTGCCGGCGCCGCCGCCCTGCACCCCCCAGATGCGGATGCGCAGGTAGCTGGTGGTGACCGGCTCGAACTCGAAGCGGTTGTAGGTGTTGGTGGCGAGCCCACCGGCGTACGTCGAGCCGTTGACGAGCGTGACCGGCGTCCAGTCGGTGCCGTTCGCGGAGGTCTCGACGGCGTACGTCGTGGCCGTGGGCCGGCGGGTGCCGCCGTTGTCGTCGTACCAGTAGACGTCGGTCGACGACAGCCGCACCGGTGCCGTCCAGCGGTACTGGATCCACGCCGCCCGTTCGAGGCTGGTGCCGTTCTGGGTCTGGCCCCAGTTGCCCCAGCCGTTGCCGGCCCCCGGGTTCGAGCTGCTCGGCGTGGTGCTCTCGTTGACCCGCTGGTGGTTCTCCCACGACGCGGTGCCGCTCGTCGTGATCGCGGCCGAGCCGCCGAACTCCGCCACCATGTCGCGCTCGGCGAGGGTCACGGCGACGGTCGCCTCCGTCCGCTTCTCCCCGTCGGTGGCGAAGAAGCGGAACACGTAGTCGCCGGGGACGGTGCCGGTGACCCGGGTCGCCAACGCCTTCTGGTCGGCGAAGATGACGCCCGCGCCCTGCGGGGCCGAGACGGTCTCCCAGCCGAAGGTGAGCTCGTCGTCGTACGGGATGCCGTCGTCGGTCGCCGTGCCGACCAGCCGGGTGGAGAGGTTGCCGTCCGCGGAGCCGTCCCGTGCCGCGGTGACGACCGGCGCCCGGTTGGAGACCTCCGGCACGTCGCGGCCCGAGTCGAAGACCTGGATCTCGGAGATCGCGGTGAAGTGGGTCGGGTTGTTCGTGAACGCGATGCGCAGCTTGTCCGACGTCACCGTCCGGAACAGCGCCTCGTTGAACTTCGCCGACGGGACGGTCGGGTTCTTGAACTGGCCCGGCACCTCCTTCCAGCCGCCGTCGCCGTCGGGCACCTGCACCCACCAGCGTGCGGGTTCGCGGTAGCCGCCGGCCTGCCGGTCGCTGACGAAGAACACCTTGACGTTGTCGAAGGAGCGGGCCGAGCCGAGGTCGAGCTCGACGTAGCCGTTCTTCTCGTTCGTGCCGTAGTTGCCCCAGTAGGGCTCGTTGGCGGTGACGCCGTCGGTCACGGCCGCCAGCGACACCGGGCGCTCGGTCTCCTTGACGGCGCCGGGCGTGTAGTTCATGGAGGTGGTGCTCCAGCCGGGCGTGTGGAACTGCCGCCACGGCGTCGGCCGCATGCCCTGCTGGGTGTACGACGAGCTGAGGTCGGCGCCCGCCGCCAGGTTCGGCGCGTCCTCGGTGAGGTCGATGCCGGCCGTCTTGAGGTACGAGACGACCCGCTCGTCGGTGATGGGGGTGTCCACCGCACTCGGGAACTCGGTGCCGCCCTCGGCGGTGAACGTGACGGTCAGGCCCTCCCCGGCCTGGACCTGGTTGGTGTTCGGGTCGTAGGTGAGCTTGCCGAGCTTGTCGGTGCTGACCCTCTTCTCGCCGTTGAGGAACAGGCTGTAGCCGGCCCCCAGGCCGTACTCACTGCCGTCGGGGTCCCACACGACGGTGACGTCCTGCCCGTGGTACCGCAGGTTGTTGACCATGAAGTGGTCGTATCCGAACTGGATGGGCCACAGCTCGATCTTGTCGTCGGAACGCGGCTGGAGGCCGGCCATGTCCTCGACGAAGATGTAGTTCATGTTGCCGAGCATCACGTGGTTCGGGTTGTTGCGGTTGTAGGTTTTCGTGCTCGGGTTCCAGTTGGAGTAGTACTCCGCCTGGTTCGGCGCGCGCAGGTCCGCGTTCGGGTAGATGCTCCAGGCCATCCAGTCCAGCAGCCGCTTGGCGTACGCCGGGTCGATGTACTTCTGCTCCGGGTCGTAGTGGCGCAGCGCCGAGCGGACACCGCGGTACTGGACCGTGAAGTTGATGTTGGAGAAGTTGTTGGAGCCGCCGATGCCGTAGGCCGTCCGGTCGTACTGGTTGGCGGTGTAGAACGGGAAGATCGGGAAGTTGTCCCCGTAGGTCAGGAAGCGGAACCCGTCGACGTAGGTCTGCCACTGGTCGAACGGGATGAGGTTCTCCGCGTAGACGTCGTAGAGGTTCGACTCCCGCGCCGGGATCAGGTCCCGGGCCGTCGCGGGCAGCGGGTTGGGCCGCCCGTTGGCGGTGGCGGCGCTGGTGGCGCCGTGCGACGTCCCGGCCAGGAACATCCGCATGTCCGGGCTCCACAGCCGGTCGAGGATCGCGGTGCGGATCTCGTCGGCGCTGCCGGCCATCTGGTCCACCTTGGCCTGGTCGGCGCCGGCCAGCTGGTAGAGCTGGCGGGCGGCGTCGAAGGCGCCCCACACGTACGCCGACTCGGGGCGCTCGATGGTCCGCGCCCCGGGAGCGCCGGCGTTCGCCTTCGGGAAGCCGAAGGTGATGGCGTCGGCGTCGTTGCCGGGCATGTAGTTGGTGTCGTACGCGATCAGCTTGTCGTCGTTGCCGTCGTAGTGCTCGAGCTGGCCGACGCCGTCGCCCTCGAAGTAGCCGGCGAACTTGCGCGCGATCTCCTTGCCGCCACCGTGCACGTTGTACGCCTCGAGCCCGGCCGTGCCGAGGTACTGCGAGTAGTGGTTGTTCCAGCTGGTGTGGCCCGGGCTGTCCAGGAACGCCGAGGAGCCGGAGAGCTCACCGATGTTGAGCACCTGGCCGTACGGCAGGTATGGCGTGCGCAGCCACTTGGTGTCCTGCAGGTGCATCGGCTGGGTCAGCGCCACGGCGTTCTGGTAGAGGTTCACCCCCTCGATCGTGGTGGGGTACTGGTAGACGTGGCCGGACGCGTTGGCGTCGAGGCTGTTGTAGCGCTCGCCCCACCAGCGGTAGACGATGGCCTTCTCCAGCGCCGGGTCGGGCACGTCGATGTAGGGGACGTCCTGAGCCCAGCGGCGGTGGAACGCCGTGATGCCGGCGCGCACCGCCTCGGCCGGCGACAGGGCGGCGTACTCCTGGTAGCTCTCCACCGTCTCGGGCAGCGTGGCCGAGGAGACGGCGCCGACGACCGACACCGACACCGAGCCGCCGGCGGGCACGGTGACCTCCCGGTCGAGGTTGGTCCCGGAGCGGGTGAAGCCGGCGCCGGTGAGGTCGATCCGGATCGAGTCCCACGCGGTGTCGACGAGCCCGTTGTTGGACCCGCTCGTGATGGTGCGGGTGCCGGTCAGCTCGGCCGCGCTCCGACCGGGCTGGGTGGCCAGTGGCGAGGCCGCGCGGACGGTGAACGTGGCCGGGGCGTCGCCGGGGTTGTCGAACTCGACGGCGGTGACGGCCACGTTGTCGTAGGTGATGAACTTGGTCAGCTTGGCCGTGACCCCGGTGCCGCCGACGGTGTAGCGGCTCTTCGCGTGGCTCGGCGCGTTGAACCGGTTCGCGTTCACCTCGGTGACGGTCTGCCCCGGCACGGTGACCGTGTAGAGGTTGCCGAGGTTGTTGGGTCCGCCGACGTACGCGCTGCCGGCGAAGCCCATGACGGTGAAGTTGGTGTTGCTGGAGCCGCGCAGGTAGAGGCTGCGACCGCGCGTCATCAGCACCGGCGACCCGATCGTGCCCTGGACTCCCAGGATCCGGTCGAGGTAGTAGTCCGTGCCACCCGCGGCCAGGTCCTTCTCGAAGATCGACTGGTGCATGTTCCCCGCGGTGAACGGCACACCGGGCTTGAGCTGGTCGGCGACGTCGCCGAGGTTGCTGTAGACCGGGTCGCCGATGTCCATGGCGTGGCTCCGCCCGTCGGTGTAGACCCCGACGTCGCCCTCGTTGCCGGGCAGGACCGGGCCGTCGGCGTGGGCCGGTGAGCCTACGGCGACCGTCCCTGCGAGCACGAGCGCGGCCAGGGCTGCCCCGAGGGGCACCCTCCTCACGCGTCTACGGGTCATGGCCTTCCTCCCTGTCGTCGGTGCGGCTGGACTGTCGGTCGTCGGTGCGGGAGCGGGTGACGGGACGTTGTGAGCGTTAACATCCGGGACCGGACGGATCGGGTCCGTCGCGGTGCCATGCCGGCGGGCCGTCAGCCCTGCCCGGCGTCGGTGGCGAGCCAGACGCGCATCGTCGAGGGCCCCCGGTTGGCCCAGGCGCGGTACTCCACGAGCGGCACGTCGAGCACCTCGCCCGCGGTCGGTGCCGCCTCGGCCCCGTCGGCGCGGTAGGGCCAGTCGTGGTCGCGGTGGCGCACGCGGCGGCAGCGCACGGTCACCCGGCCGTCGACCACGCGGGGCGGCTGCCCGGTGTCGACGCGGAGCTCGTCGACGGTCTCGACGCCCGGCACGTCCACCGACTCCACGGCGAGCACGAGGGGGCCCTGCTCCACCGCGACGCACCCGCGGACCGCGTCGACGCGCTCGTCGGGGAAGGTGAAGCGCGGGGCCGTCGGCAGGGACAGGAGGATCTCGTCGCCGCGGCGCCACGACCGGTGCTCCGTGACGACGCCCGGCCCCACCGGCCGGGTGGCCCCGTCGACGGTCACCGTCGCGCCCCGCGTCGCCCAGCCGGGCACCCGCAACGACAGCGACCAGGGGCGGGGGTCGTCGCTGTCGATCCGCACCCGGATCTGCCCGTCACGCGGGTACTCCGTGGCGACGGTCAGGCCGACCTTGCGCCCGTCGGGGAGGCGGTGCGCGACCGTGCCGGGGACGTACTGGTGCAGCTGGAGACCCTCGTCGTCGGTGGTGGCGACGTAGGCGCCCAGGCTGGCCAGCGTGCGGGCCACGTTGGTCGGACAGCAGGACACCTCGAACCAGGGCGCCCGCAGGCTGGCCGCCGCGCGGATGCTGGGCCGGTCGTCCTCGGGGCGGGCGCCGAGCCGGCGGCGGTGCAGCGTGTTGGCGTAGAAGAAGCTGCGCCCGTCCGCCGACGGCGAGGTCGACACCACGTTGAACAGGGTCCGCTCGATGAGGTCGGCGTAGCGGGGATCGCCGTCGCTGAGCAGCAGCCGCCAGGCGAGCATCACCGAGCCGACCCCCGCGCACGTCTCCGAGTAGGCCCGGTCCGGGGGCAGCACCCAGTCCTCGCCGAAGGCCTCGTCCTGGTGGCGGGAGCCCTGACCGCCGGTGACGTACGTCCGGCGCTGCACCGCGTTCCGCCACTGGGTGCGCACCGCCTCCAACAGGCTGGCGTCCTTGAGTTCGACCGCGACGTCGACGGCGCCCGCCGCGAGGTAGTTCGCCCGCACCGCGTGCCCGCGGAGCACCGTCGCCTGCCGGACCGGCTGCTCGTCCTGGAAGTACTCCCGGCCGTACTCCACGTCACCGAGCCGCCCGTGGCCGCGCCGGTCCACGAAGAGAGCGGCCTGGTGCAGGTAGCGGTCGTCCCCGGTGACCCGGGAGAACTCCACCAGGGCGGTCTCGATCCCCGGATGGCCGCAGATGCCGTCCATGCCGTCCGGCCCGAACGTCGCGCAGACGTTGTCCGCGGCACGACGCGCCACCTCGACCAGACCGTCGTCCGCGCCGGGCCGCGTCCGCGCCCGGGCGACCGCCGCCTGGAGCAGGTGACCGACGCAGTACAGCTCGTGGCCCCACTCCAGATCCGACCACCGCGGCGCCTGGCCGGGGCGGTCGAAGTTGGTGTTGAGGTAGCCGTCGTGCTGCTGCGCCGCGGCCACCCGCCGGACGGTGTCGCGGAACGTCGACTCCAGGCCGGCGTCGCCCGTCCGGCCGATCTCCCACGCCAACGCCTCGAGGAACTTGTAGATCTCCGAGTCGGAGAACTCGCGTCCCCGGCGCTCGTGCGAGGGGCCGCCTCGCGCGGTGAGGTCGAAGTTCCGGATCCACCCCTCCCGTTCGAGCCAGTGCGCGATGTGTTCGAGCGTCGCGACGCCGTTGATCGACTGGCGCTCGGCCCAGAACCCGTCCGTGATCCGGACCTCGTCGAGGCCCAGCGGCCGGAGCCGTCCGCGGACAGGCAGCACGGGTGCGGCCGTAAGAGCGGTGCCGCTCATGGTCATCCCTTCATCGCCCCGGACATGAAGCCGCGGACGTAGTGGCGTTGGAGCAGGAGGAACAGGACGATGCACGGCAGGGCGAGGACGACCACCCCCGCCTCGGTCGCCCCGTAGTCGACGACACCCTGGACCTGGCCGCGCAGGTTGGACACCGCGAGCGGCAGGGTCATGCGTTCGGTGTCGTTGATGAGGATCAGCGGCGCCATGAAGTCGTTCCAGGCGGCGAGGAACGCGAACAGCCCCACGGTGATCAGGCCCGGCTTCACCGCGGGCATCAGCACCCGCCGCAGCGCGCTGAACGACGAGCAGCCGTCGACCATCGCGGCCTCGTCGAGCTCACGCGGCACCGCCTCGAACGAGATGCGCATGAGGAAGGTCGCGAAGGGCAGCTGGAACATGGTGAGCACCAGGGCCACACCGACCAGCGAGTTCTGCAGGCCCACCTCGTTGAGCAGCACGTACAGCGGGATCAGCAACGTCGCGTACGGGACCATGAGGATCGCCAGCGTGGCCAGGAACAGGATGTTGCGGCCCGGGAAGCGGAAGCGCGCGAACGCGTAGCCGCCGAGGAGGGAGATCACCAGCGTCAGGGCGACGGTGAGCAGGGAGACGAACGCCGAGTTCGCGAGGTAGCGCCAGATGCCGGCCTGATACCTCGTGAGCGTCTCGTAGTTGCCGAACCCCCAGCCGTCCACCTGGTTCGTGCCGGCCTGTGGGGCGACCGAGGCGACCGCGGTCCAGAGCAGCGGGGCGAGGAAGATCAGACCCACCGCCCCGGTGAACACCCAGTACGGCGTCCGCAGCGCGATGCCGGCGATGGTCACACCTGTCGACCTGGCCGCCGGGCCGGGTCTTCCGCCGTGCCGGGGCGGGGACCCGTCGGTGGCGGTCGAGGGGGATCGGGATACGACGGCCATCGGCGTCAGCTCTCCTCGGTGCGGAAGGCGCGCAGTTGCAGGGCGTTGATGAGGATCAGGGCGAGCAGCACGATGACGGAGATGGCCGCCGCCAGACCCAGGTCGTTCTGACCCTGGAACGCCACCATGTAGATCAGCTGGACGACGGTGATGGTGCTGTTGTCCGGGCCGCCCTTGGTGAGGATGTAGAACTGCTCGAAGGCGAGCAGGGAGCCCGTCACGCAGAGCACCGTCGTCAGGGCCAGCGTCGGGCGCAGCAGCGGCAGGGTGACCTTCCGGAAGATCTGCCAGCGGCTGGCGCCGTCCGAGCGGGCCGCCTCGTACACGTCCGCGGGGATGCCCTGCAGGCCGACGAGCATGAGCACCATGTAGAAGCCGGCGTAGCGCCACACGATGAGGAAGGTCGTCGACACCAGCGCCGCCGTGGGCGAGCCGAGGAAGGTGAAGCCCAGGCTCTCCATGACGGGCGCCAGCGGGCTCGCGTACGGCGAGTAGAGCGCGTAGAACAGCAGGGACGCCGAGGCCAGCCCGAGGGCGCTGGGGATCAGGAACGACGCGCGGAGCAGGTTGTTCCACCGGCTCGACTCCTGCACCAGCAGGGCGAGCCCCAGCCCGAGAGCCAGCAGGAGCACCGTGGCGAGGACGGTGTACTTCACGGTGAACACCACCGAGTCGGTGAAGAAGCGGTGGTTGACCGCCTTCACGAAGTTGTCGGGGGCGTTGATCCCCTGGTCGCCGCTGAGCAACGGCCATCTCGACAGCGACATCCTGACCACGAGCAGCAGCGGCACGACGAACAACGCCGCGACGAAGACCGCTGTCGGTGTCGCGTAGAGCCAGCCGAGCAGCGCCTTGCGGCCGCGGGCACGGCCCCGGCCCCGCATCGCCGCACTGGGCGAGCGAGACGGTGCGGTGACGCTCATCGGAAAACCTTTCGTTCGTACGGACGTGGGCAGGTCGCGAACGCGTCCGGGCGGGTGTCCGGGTCGCGGGGGGGGGGGGGCCGCCCCCCCCCCCCCCCCCCCCCCCCCCGGGTACCACCGCCGGGGTGTCGCCCGGTGGGC